>JACWDM010000001.1 GCA_014654065.1 Pelagibacterales bacterium SAG-MED15
ACAAAAATTGATCCTACGATTATTAATGGTGGAGTTTTAAATTCATTTAATAGTTCAGCAAGATTAGGTAATAGTAACTGGAGTATACTGGAGCTAGATGAGTCAGATGGAAGTTTTTTAGAGGTCCTCCCAACATACTCTATAATCACTAATATTGATAGAGAGCATATGGACTATTATAAAACTATGGATAATTTAAAGGAGTTATTTAAAAAATTTTTGGAAAAAGTTCCCTCATTCGGAAAATCATTTATTTGTAACGATGATAAAATTAATAGAGAAATAATTAAAAAATTAAAGAATAAAAATTTTTATACTTATGGCACAAAATATAATTCAAATTTTCAAATTAATAATATTTTACAAAATAAAAATTTTTCAAAATTTAATTTAAAAATTTTAATGCCAGGTAAAAAAAAATTTTTCATTAAAAATATAAAAATACCAATTTTAGGTATGCATAATATCAGAAATACAACAGCAGCTATTGCAGTTGCTATTACTATAGGAATATCTTCAAACATTATTAAAAAAGGCTTGTCAAACTTCAAAGGAGTTCAGAGAAGATTTAATAAAATATTTACTTTTAAAGGAGTAGATTACTATGATGATTACGCACATCATCCCAGCGAAATAAAAGAGGTGTTAAATGGTGTTCGAACAGCTTATAAAAAAAAAAAAATTGTGTGCATTTTTCAACCACATAGAATCTCTCGTTTAAGGGATTTAAAAAAGGATTTTACTTTATCTTTTAAGAATTCTGACCAGGTAATTTTATGCCCAATATTTGCAGCTGGAGAAAAAATGAAGTTAGGATTTAATTATTACGACTTCGCAAAAGATATTGCTAAAAATTCAAAAGTAGAATTATTCCTAGTTAAAGACAAAAATAATTTAGCCAGATTTATAAAACAAAATATTCATGGAAATAAAATAGTAATTGGTATGGGCGCTGGATCTATCTCAAATTGGGTAAGAGATCTACCAAATCTTGTATGATGGACAAAAATAAATTTGAAAATTTTTCAAAGCAAATAATTAGTAAACTTGAATTTGATTTTAGCATCAAAAATTTTAACTGGTTTAACATAGGAGGGAATGTAAAAGTTTTTTTAAACCTGATAGTTTAAATGATCTAGTCTTATTTCTTAAAAATTTTGGAAATAGTCAAAAAATTTTTATTTTAGGAGCAGGTTCAAATATACTATTTACTGATAAAAGTTTTGATGGTGTTGTATTAAAACTAGGCAAAAATTTTAAAAATATTTCAATATTACCAAATAATGTGATTATAGCAGGTAGTGCCGTTTTAGATCATAAATTGTCAAATTTTGCTATGGAAAATGGAATAGGAGGCCTTGAATTTTTATCATGTATTCCTGGAACAGTAGGCGGAGGATTAAAAATAAATTCTGGTTGTTTTGGCAGAGAATTTAAAGATATTTTATTATCTGTGCAAGTCATTGATAGAAAAGGTATTATTCAAACAATACCCGCATCAAAAATTAAATTTGGATATCGACATAGTCCCCTTGATAAAAATTTAATTTATTTAAGTGCTTCTTTTCAAGGAACAAAAAAAAACAAGCAAGACATAGAAAAAACAATAAATGAATTTAAAGAAGAAAAAAATAAAAGGCAGCCTAGCAAAATAAAAACAGGAGGTAGTACATTTAAAAATCCAATAGGAAAAACTAAACTTAAAGTATGGGAATTAATTAAAGATTCAGTATCTTTATCTAAAAATTTTGGTGATGCAAAAATATCAGATAAACATTGTAATTTTTTTATTAATTCAGGAAGTGCAAGATTTGAAGATATGATTAAATTAATTAGTTACGTAAAAAATAATGTAGAAAAAAAACAAGGCATCAAATTAGAAACTGAAATTGAAATTGTGGAATAAATGAAAAAAATACTCATTCTAGGAGGCGGAATATCAAAAGAAAGAGAAATAAGTCTGGAGACATCAAAACAGGTTCAGAAAACTTTAAAAAAAAAATTTAAAACTAAAACTTGTGAGCCAGATAACAACCTGATTAAAAATATTAAGAAATTTAAACCAAATATTATATTTAATGCTTTGCATGGTAGATTTGGTGAAGATGGATATATTCAATCTATTCTAGAAAGGTTTAAAATTAGATATACGCATTCTGGAGTTATTTCCTCTTGTATAGCTATGAATAAAATTTTATCAAAAAAAATTTTTATAAAAAATAAAATACTTACACCAAAATATATAAAATTTAATTTTAACAAAAAAAATTTAAAATCAACAAAAATTATAACAAGTTTTAATAAAAAACTTAAATTTCCACTAGTAATTAAACCGATTAATGAAGGATCAAGTGTGGATGTATTTATTTGTACAAAAAAAAATATTTTGTCAAATTTAAAAAAGCTAAAAAAATATCAAGAAATAATTATTGAAGAATACATTGGTGGTCGGGAGATACAGGTTGCTATATTGGGTAAAAAAAAATTAGGTGCAATAGAATTAAAACCAAAAAGAAAATTTTATGATTATACTGCAAAATATAGCACAAATGCTAAAACAGAACATATAATACCAGTCGATATTGAAAAAAAATATCTAAACAAAGTATTAGATTTAAGTTTGAAAGCTCATAAACTTTTAGGCTGTAGAGGAGTAACAAGATCAGATTTTAAATTTTATAAAAATAAATTTTATTTATTAGAAATTAATACTCAACCAGGTATGACTAAACTTTCTCTTGTACCTGAAATTGCAGCTTATAGAGGTATATCTTTTTATAAATTATTAGAATGGATAATAAATGACGCTTCAATTAATAGATAAAATAAAAAAGATTCCTATATATATAATTCTATTATTTTTTTTATCAACAACTTACAATTCTCAGCTTGCAAAGAACCTAAATGAAATATTTAAAATAAAAAAAGTTGAAATTAAAAATAATTTATACAAGCAAGAATTTAGTAATTTAATTGACCAAAATATATTTAAAATAAATAAAAAACATATTATGAATAATATTATAAAATTTCCGATATTAGAAAAATTTAAAATTAATAAAATATATCCCAATACAATTAGCATTTCTTTAATTGAAACAAAAATACTGGCTAAGTTTTATATTAAAGAAGATTTATTTTATATCGGTGCAAATGGAAATATTTTTAAAATTAAAAATGATAACCATAAAGTTTTATTAATAGAGGGGAATTATAATTTAAATAAATTTAATTTATTTTTAAAAAATATAATGATTTCTAATTTAAATTTTGACTCAATAGAAAAATTAATTTTTTACCCTTCATATAGATGGGATGTAGTTTTTGAAAATAAAACAATTCTAAAACTACCAAATAAGGAATTACAAAAAAACCTTCAAACAGCAGAAATTTTACTTCAAAAAGATGAGTTTAAAGGAAAAGTAATTGATTTGAGAATTAATAACAAAGTTATAGTTTCTAATGAATAGCGAAATTTTTTTTAACTTATCAACTGATAAGATATCAATTATTGTTTTTGATAAAGATAAAAAAGAAGATATTTATAATAAAACTCAAAATTTCGATAAATCTTTGTCTAAAGATATTTTTATTAAAAAAAATTTAAATTCTACTTTAGAAAAACAAATTTTATATATTGAAAAAATAATTGGTAGGTCATTAAATAAAATTAATTTAATGATAGATGATTCAAGCGATTTGGTAATTACAGCATCATCAAAAAAAAACTATGATAAAAAACCAGTTCAAAAAAGTCAGATTGAGTATCTTATACAGGATTTAAAACAACAAATTCAGAAAAGCAACCAAGAATTAAAAATTTTACACGTAGTTGTTAATAATTTTATTCTTGATGGAGACATATTTAAAGAAATACCTTTAAATAAATTCTGCAATAATCTGGTTGTTGAAGTTAAATTTATATGTATAAAAAAAAATTTGATAAGTTTTATCGAAGATATTTTTAGTAGATACCAAATTGAGATAAGGTCAATTATAAGTACTAAATATGCTAAGTCCCTAGTTGCAAATTATACAATCAATATCCAGGAAGCTAGGTCGATGATATTGAGTGGCTCTAACTATAATGAAGTTCTAGTTTCGCCAAAAAAAACAGGTAAGTTGGGCTTTTTTGAAAGAATTTTCCATTTGTTATCGTAGTTGTATTTTATTGTAACATTAGTTGTCTGTCTTAATTTTTCTAGCGCTCTATAAAGTTATTATGTCTATTCTAAACCAGAAAACTATTAAATCAAAAATTGAATTTAGTGGAATAACTTTGCACAAAGGTAAAATTGCAAATGTAAAAATATTACCATCTGAGCCTAACTCAGGAATTATCTTTAAAAGAGTTGATCTAAAATCAAAAAATATTGTTATTCCAAGTTATCAAAATGTTTCTGATGCAACTTTATGCACTACCTTATCTAATGAATTTGGAGTTAATGTATCAACAGTAGAACATTTAATGGCCGCTTTATATGGTAAAGGAGTAGATAATGCTATAATTGAAATCGATCAGGACGAACTTCCAATTATGGATGGTTCCTCAAAATTTTTTGTTAAGGCTATCGATAAAGCTGGACTTACAGTAAGTGAAGTTCCAATTAAGATTATTAAAATTCTTAAAAAAGTAGAAATAAAGCATGAAAATAAATTTATAACTATTGAACCATCGAGAACATCACTCGAGATTGATTTTGAAATTAAATTTAACAATCCATTAATTGGGGTCCAACAAAATAAGATCAATGTATACGAGACTGAACTTAATGAAATTTATAATTCTAGAACATTTTGTTTGTACGAAGATGTTGAAAAATTAAGAAAAATGAATTTTGCTAAAGGTGGCTCTCTTGAAAATGCAATAGTTGTTAAAAATGATAAAGTTTTAAACAAAGATGGACTAAGAAATAAAAAAGAATTTGTTAATCATAAAATTCTTGATTGTATGGGGGACCTTTACTTGTCAGGTTATAAAATCGTTGGAAAAATTATTTGCTCTCAAGGTGGTCATAAATTGACAAATGAACTTTTGAGAGAAGTTTTCAAAGATAATCAAAATTTCTCGATTTTTGAGTTAAAGGAAAAAAATATTCCTCACGCATTTATCAACAAAACAGCTCTAAAATCGATAGCATAAAAATATTTCGAGTTTTTAATTTTTCTGTTAAAAAATAGAAATGAAAAATTCACTATACTATTTTATCATATTATTGTTTTTATTTTCGTGTTCATCAAAAGATAACGATAAAGTATCAATATTAAAAGAAAAGGACCTAGAGCTTCAGATGATTGAAGTTTATAAAGACGGATTTAAAGAACTCGAAAAAGGTGATGTTATTTATGCATCAAGAAAGTTTAATGAGGTAGAGTTGTTATATCCACAGTCAGAATGGGCTTCTAAATCAATTCTTATGGCCGCATACGCTTTTTATTCTCAGAATTATTATGAAAGATCTATTAGTGAATTAAAAAGATTTATATCAAAATATCCTAAACATAAAAATATGGATTATGCATATTTTTTATTAGCAATGAATTATTATGAAAATATTGTTGATGAAAAAAAAGATTTAGAACCTTTACTTTTATCAAAAGAAAAATTTGAGTTTGTAATTAAAAATTATCCAGAAACAGATTTTGCTCAAGATTCAATTTATAAGATTGGCTTAATTCAAGATGTATTAGCCTCAAAAGAAATGTATATTGGAAAATACTACCTTAAAAGAAAAAAGTGGGCTGCTGCAATTAATAGATTTAAAACAATTTTAGTAGATTATGACACTACCGTATATGTAGAAGAAGCCCTACATAGACTAGTCGAGGCACATTATAAAATTGGATTAATAAGTGAAGCTGAAAAATACGCAAGTGTTTTAGGCTATAATTATCAGTCTAGTGAATGGTATGAAGAAACATATAAAATTTTTAATAAAGAATATAAAACAGCCGAATTAATTAAAAAAGATAAGGATAAAAAATCAATTTTTAAAAAATTTAAAAATATTTTTAAATGATCAAAAAAAAAAATTCTGAAATTGAAAAAGATTATCTAAAAAAAATCAATAAAATTCAAAAGCTGAATAAGGCTTATTATATTAACAGCAAACCAATTGTTGAAGATAAGATTTACGATGAATTAAAAAAAAATATTTTAGATCTAGAAAAAAAATATTATTTTCTTAAAAATGAGATGTCTCCATCAACTTCAGTTGGTTACAAACCCTCAAAAAATTTTAAAAAAGTTCGTCATATGACACCAATGTTATCACTTGGTAATGTCTTTAAAAGGGATGATCTGATAAATTTTGAAAAGAAAATTTATAATTTTTTAAGCTTTAATCATAATACAAAAATAGAATATAGTGTAGAACCGAAAATTGATGGAATATCCGCATCTTTATTCTATAAAGATGGAAAATTTATTCAGGGATTATCACGTGGAGATGGTGTTCAAGGTGAAGATATTACTGAAAATTTAAAAACGATTGAAGATATACCAAAAGGTTTAAATGGAAAAGATTACCCTCATGAAATTGACATTAGAGGTGAGGTATTTATTAATAATTCAGATTTTGAAAATTTAAAAAATAAGTTTGCTAATCCAAGGAATGCAGCATCAGGTTCTCTAAGACAAAAAGATCCAAAAGAAACTAAGAAAATCCCATTAAGGTTCGTTGCCTATACTTTTGGATATTCAAAAGATTTAAAAATTAACAATCAATTTGAATTTTTAGTAAGCTTAAAAAAATGGGGATTTAAAACTAACGAATTTAATAAAGTTATTTCTGGAATAGAAAATTTAATAAACAATCACAAAAAAATTGAGGAGCAAAGAAATAAAATAGACTTTGATATAGATGGATTAGTTTACAAAGTTAACGATTTCAATCTTCAAAAGAGATTAGGATATGCCGCAAATGCACCTAGATGGGCCGTAGCTCACAAGTTTTCAGCTAATAAATCAATTTCTGAAATCTTAAAAATTGAAATTCAGATTGGGAGAACAGGGGCTTTGACACCTGTTGCTAAAATAAAGCCAGTTAACATAGGCGGTGTACTAGTTTCAAATGCAACATTACATAACGAAGATGAAATTAATAGAAAAGATATCAGATTAGGTGATACAGTAATAGTTGAAAGAGCAGGAGACGTCATTCCACACGTAATATCAGTTGATAAAAAGAGAAGAAATAAAAGTTCTAAAAAATTTATTTTTCCAAAAAAATGCCCCTGTGGTTTTGAAACAATTAAAGAATTTAATAAAATTACAAAAAAATTTGATGCAGTTAGAAGGTGTCCAGATAGAGGTTTTGAATGCGAAAAAATTGCAATAGAAAAGATTAAACATTTTGTATCAAAAGATGCATTTAATATTGACGGTTTTGGAAAAAAAATTGTAGAAAGTTTTTGGGCTAAAAAATTGATAAGATATCCAAATGATATTTTTAATTTGAACTATAAGGTTATTTCAAAATTAGAAGGATGGGGAGATCTTTCAGTTGCAAATTTGAAATATTCAATTGAAACAAAAAAAAAAATCACTTTAAGTAAATTTATTTATTCTATGGGCATAAGGCATATTGGCCAGGAAAATGCAAAGTTAATCTCTAAAAACTTAAATTCGTTTGAAAATTTTTTAAGCATGAAGAACCGATTGGATTTTAATCATCTATTAAATATTGATGGAATTGGTGATACTCAAATTACGTCAATTCAAAATTTTTTTTCAAATAAAAAAAACTTGTTAATGCTTGAAAAATTTAAAAAAATTATAGAAATCCTTCCTGAAGAAGAGAATATTATTGGTGGTATTTTTAAAGACAAAACATTTATGCTAACTGGTAAACTTGAGGGAATAAGTAGAGCAGAAGCAAAATCTTTAATTGAAAAAAACTCTGGAAAAATAAGTAGTAATGTAAATAAAAAATTAGACTATCTTGTTATTGGAGATAAACCAACGATTAGAAAAGTTAATGAGGCCAAAGAATTAAATATTAATGTGATTTCACAAAAAGATTTTTTAAAAATGTTAAATTTTAAAGATTTTTAATAAGCCATTCTTTTTCATTTGGGTTTAAGAATTTTGACAATTTTTTATATACTGTCAAATGATAATCGAGAAGGTAACTTTTTTCTGATTTGTTTAAAAGATTATAATTAATTAAATCTTTATCAATTGGAGCCAAGGTTAAGTTTTCCCAAACTAATTTTTTACCTGATTTTTTTGCATATAATAAATTTTCTATTCTAATTCCAAATTTTCCCTTTTCATAGTATCCTGGTTCGTTACTCATAATCATACCTTCTTCCAATTTAACTCTATTATTTTTTGATATTGATTGAGGTCCTTCATGAACATTTAAAAAATAACCTACACCATGTCCTGTCCCATGTTTGTAATCTAATTTATGTTGTTTTAAAAATTTACGTGCTTTTATATCCAGTTTATATCCGGCTGAGTATTTATTTAAATTACTTGTAGCAACAGCAATATGACCTTTTAAAACTAGAGTAAAGATTTTTTTAATTCTACTTGATGGCTTTGAGAAGCATATTGTTCGTGTTACATCAGTCGTTCCATATTTGTATTGCCCACCCGAGTCACATAAAAAAATATCTTTATTTTTAATTAATCTATTTGTTTCTTTAGATGCCCTATAGTGAACAATAGCTCCGTTTGGCCCTGATCCAGCAATAGTATTAAAGCTAGGATATAAATAATTTTTATTTTTTTTTCTAAAATTTTCTAATTTTTTCTCTGCTTCTATTTCTGTTATTTTTGCTTTTGTTTTATTCTTCATCCAAAATAAAAATTTAGTTAAAGCCACACCATCTTCGATGTGTGATTTAATCATATTTTTAATCTCTGTAGAATTTTTTTTTGATTTTAAAATATAGCAAGGATCTATATTACTTATTATTTTAAATTTTTTAGAAATAATATTTTCTTTTAAAATTGAACAGGTTTTACCATCAATAATAATTTTCTTACCGTTTAAACTTTTAACAAAAAATTTAAATTTTTTTGGATTTATAATTTGACAATTTAAGTTCTTTTGTTTTAATAAATTATTTAATTTTTTTTGCCTACATACTAAAAAAATTTTTTTACTTTTATGAATAAAACAATTACAATTCGGTATAGGTGAAAAGGGCACATCTGAACCCCTAATATTTAACATCCAAGCTATATTTTCGGGGGCACTTATAAACAAATAATCAGAACTTTTTTTTCTTATAATATTTGTGACTGTAGATATTTTTGAGACATGATTTTTTCCTGTTGCGTTTTTTGGTAAAGAGTAAAATGGTTTCTCTTTATAAACATTAAAACTTCCTAAATTGTCTATAAGATTCTTATTTATTGATATAAAAAGTAAATTTTTTCCAAAAAAATAATTTAGATAATCTTTGGTAAATAAGTTTGGATCAAAACCTAATTTTATATTTCTAAAAATATTTTTTGGTAAAATTTTAGGTATTTCAATGATATTAAAATTTTTGCCAGATTCTTTTTTAGCTTGTAATGTATATCTTCCATCTACAAATAAATAATTTTTATTTTTTAATATTACAGCAATACCTGCAGATCCACTAAAATTTGAAATTAACTTTAATCTGTCATACTTTACGTTTTCAGAAAAAAAATCATCATTTTTAGGAACTATATAACCATCAATATTATATTCCCATAAATTATTAACTAATTTTTTGAGTTTATCTTTTGTCACTTTAATCTTTTTTGGTACCTAATCCAACCTGGACTTCTTGTACTTTCTTCAATCTCAAAATCCTGATTAAATTCAAAATCCGAGTCTTGATTTTCATTATCTTCACTAACAATATTTTTTTCAATAAATTTCTCTGGTAGTTCCTCAATAAATCTTGAGGCAATACTATCAATCCAATCACCTTGGTAAAATCTATTCATAGAAAACGAAATGTATGCAATTTTCTTTGCCCTTGTTATACCCACATATGCTAATCTTCTCTCTTCTTCTAAACCTTTTTCACCTTTTTCCTCTAAAGATTTTTGATGAGGAAAAAGTCCCTCTTCCCATCCAGGTAAAAATACTATGTCAAACTCTAAACCTTTAGAAGCATGCATAGTCATAAGATTAATTTTTTGTCCATCCCAGTCTTGGTCTATAGATGTTGCTAAAGAAACATGTTCTAAAAAACTTTCCAAGTTATCAAATTCTTTCATTGCACTCAAAAGTTCTTTAATATTTTCTAATCTATTTTCATTTTCTAAATCTTTTTTATTTTTTAACATCATTGAATAACCCGATTCATCTAATATTATTTGTAACAGCTTAATATGATTAATTTTTTTTATACTTAAATCAGCGCGCCATTTTTTAACAAAGTTTAAAAAAGAGCTTAAGCCTATTTTTGCTTTTGGTTTTAATTTATTATTTTCTATAAGCTTATGAGATGCTTCATACAGACTTGTTGAATTTTTTTTTGAATATTCGTGAATTTGTTTCATAGTAGTATCACCAATTGATCTTTTTGGATTATTTACTATTCTTTCGAATGCTAAATCATCTTTTTCCTGGTAAATTAATCTTAAATATCCAATGCAATCTTTAATTTCGGCTCTCTCATAAAATTTTGTGCCTCCTATAATTCTATAAGGTAAACCAATTTTAAGGAATCTTTCCTCGAATTCTCTAGTTTGAAATATTGCTCTAACCAATATTGCAACATTGTTTAAAGAGTATCTTGTTTTTATACTTTTTTCTATCTCATCACTTAATCCAATTGCCTCATCTTTTCCGTTCCTATAGCAATTGAGTTTTACTAATTCACCATCAATAGAATTAGTCCTTAAAGTTTTGCCAACTCTATTCTCATTTTTAGATATTAAATTTGATGCTACAGATAATATATTTTGTGTAGATCTATAATTTTCTTCAAGCCTTATAATTTTGGTATTCTCATAAATTTTATCAAAATCAAGAAAATTTTTAATTTCTGCTCCTCTCCAACTATAAATTGATTGATCATCGTCCCCAACACAGCATATATTTTTATGTTTGCTAGCTAAAATATTTAACCATTTACTTTGAATAAAATTCGTATCTTGATACTCATCTACAAGTATATATTTAAAATTATTTATATATATTTCACGTATATCTTTATTTTTTTCTAAAATATTAACGCTATGTAAAATTAAATCTCCAAAATCACAAACATTTAAATCTAATAATTTTTTTTGATAAACCTCATAAATCGGTAAAATTATTTTTTCAAAAATATCTTTTCTATTAATCTTTACTTCTTTAGGATACCAACCATTATTTTTCCATTTATCAATTGTAGATAATATAAATTTTGGTGAAATTTTTTTACTATCAATATTTTCAGATTTACAAATATTTTTAATTAATCTTGATTGATCGTCATAATCTATAATTGTAAAATTTGAATTTAATCCTGCTGCCTTAGCATGCTTTCTTAAAAGTTTTGCACATATAGAGTGAAAAGTCCCAAGCCAAGTCAAACCAACTGCTTCTGATTTTAGCATTAGACTAACTCTGCTATGCATTTCCTTTGCAGCTTTATTAGTAAAGGTTACCGATAAAATTTGATTTGGAAAAACTTTTTTGTTTTTGATTAAGTGTGCTATTTTTGATGTTAAAACTCTAGTTTTACCAGATCCAGCACCCGCAACTACTAAAATTGGACCATCGGTGTTGATAACAGCCTCTTTTTGAGCTGAATTTAGTTTTTTTAAATAATCTGAGTTTATCATTTACAATAATTCATTATAAGTCATTTTAAATTAATGAAAAAATTAAATTTAAACATTAAAATAAATCATAAAATAACTATTTTTTCTTTAGCAACATTATTATTCATTTATCTTCTATATCTATCAATACCAAGTTTATACAATTCTGGAAGAGTTCAAAAAGCCCTTTCAGAGGAAATAATGAATGAATTTGATTTAAATATTAGTTTATCCTCAGATATATCTTATAGAATATTACCATTGCCTCATTTTGTAATTAAAGATTCGAAATTATATAATTTTAACTCAAAAGTAAGTAAACAGCTGGGAGAATTTAAAAAACTTAAAGTTTATATTTACCAAGGCAATTTTTTTAATAAAGAAAATATTAAAATAAAAAAATTAGCTATTGAAAAAGGTAATTTTTACTTAAAAAAAGATGATTGGTCTTTTTTCAAAAAATATTTAAATAAAACCTTATCTCCTAAAAATATTTCAATTAAAAATAGTAAATTATTTTATAATGATAAGAAAAATAATCCAGTTTTAATCCAAGCAATAAAAGATTTAAACTTAGTTTATTTGAAGAGTGTTAATGAAAATAGCCTTAATTTAAATGGGGAGATTTTTAAAATTCCATATAAACTTGAGTGGAGTAAAAATTTTACTACTGAAAACAAATTTTTAAAATTCAATTTAAATAAAATAGAGTTAGATTTTATTAATAAAAATATAATCAAGGATAAAAAAAAAATTAATGAAAATATAATAAATATTTTAAATAGTAAATTTGTTACAAATTATGAAATAAAAGATGACATAATATTTTTTAAGTCAGATAAGTCTCGCATTAAAAACACACCAATCTCTTTTGATGGAACAATTGAGTTAAAACCATTTTATTTAGATCTTAAAGTTAATGCAAAAAAATTTGATCTAAAATATTTTTTTAAAAATAGTTTTTGGTTAAATGAGATAATAAATTCTAAATTTTTCGAGAATAAAAATTTCAATGGAAAAATATTAATAAATTCAGACAAAGTTAGAAGTAATTTTTTCAATGATATATCATTATCATTAAACTTTGAAGAAGGTAATGTTAATCTCAATAATTCTATACTATCAGATGGTAAGATTGGAACAATTAAAATTTTTAATTCAGAATTTATATTAAAAGATGGAAAAGTTTTTGTAGATACAACAACCAGACTAAATGTTGATAATTTAAACAATTTTTATAAAAATTTTTTTATACCAAAGGGAAAAAGAAAAAAATTTAGTTTTATAGATTTTAAATCTGAATTCGATACATTAAATGGCGATTTTAAAATATATAAAATATCATTTTATGATGAAAAAAATAAAAAAATCAACCTGCAAGAAATAGATGAATTCATTGAAATGAATATAGATAAAAAATTTAATTATGTTAATCCTATTGGTTTTAAAAATTACTTTAACAAATTATTAAAAATTTATTATTTAGATGGGTAGATCATCTTTCTGGGATCAACAATATTATTATATTCTTTTTCAGAGATAAGGCCAGATTTTATAGCTTCACTTTTAAGTGTAGTTTTGTTTTTAAGAGCAGTTTTTGCAATTTTAGCAGCATTATCATAACCAATTTTTGGAGATAAAGCAGTAACGAGCATTAATGAATTATCTAGCAACTCTTTAATTCGATCTTTATCCGCTTTTAATCCTGAAACACAATACTTCGCAAAACTTTTTGCTGAGTCTGCCATTATATTAATTGATTGCAAAATGTTATGAATGATTAAGGGTTTAAATACATTAAGTTCAAAATGGCCATGTGAACCAGCCATTGTTATACCATTATGATTTCCAATTACTTTAACACAAACCATTGTAACAGCTTCACATTGGGTTGGATTAACTTTTCCGGGCATAATCGAAGATCCTGGTTCATTTTCAGGTAAGATAAGCTCACCGTAGCCTGCCCTAGGTCCGGAACCTAAAAATCTAATATCATTTGCAATTTTCATTAAACAAACAGCTGCAGTGTTCATGGTGCCAGAAAAATTTACAATAGCATCATGGGCAGCTAATGCTGCAAATTTGTTTGGCGATGGTTTAAAAGGTAATTTTGTTATTTTTTTTATTTCTGAAACAATTTTTTTATCAAAACCTTTTTTGGTATTAATTCCAGTGCCAACCGCAGTACCACCTTGTGCTAAATAGTAAATTTCATCCAATGATTTTTCTATTCGTTCTATACATTTTGTTAATTGTGCGTGATAACCTGAAAATTCTTGCCCAAGTGATAGAGGAGTAGCATCCTGTAAATGTGTCCTACCAACCTTAACAATTTTTTTAAATTCTTTTTGTTTTTTTTTTAGTTGTTGATTTAGTAATTTCAAATTTGGGATTAATTTTCCTTTAGCTTGTATAGCTATTGCCATATGCATTGCTGTTGGAAACACGTCATTAGTTGATTGAGACTTATTAACGTGATCATTTGGATGAACAGGTTTTTTTGAACCCTTTTTTCCTCCTAAAATTTCAATCGCTCTATTGGAAATTACCTCATTTACATTCATATTAGTTTGAGTACCAGATCCAGTTTGCCAAACTTTTAAAGGAAAGTTACTGTCTAATTTTCCAGCAACAACTTCATCTGCAGCTTTGACAATTGAGTTTTTAATTTTTTTATCAAGGTCGCCATTTTTTTCATTAACAATAGCCGCGGCTTTTTTAATTATCGCAATTGATTTGATAACTATCGGTCTTACTAAAAAATCACCAATATTAAAAAATTTACTTGATCTTTGAGTTGAAGCTCCCCAGTATTTATCACTTGGGACTTTAATTATACCAATACTATCGAATTCTTTTCTATATTTCATTGATTAACCAGTAATTATTAAATTATTATTAATATACATTAATTTAAAAAAACTTATAGGAGCATTATGTCAAATTTTAGCCAGGTTGGAACCTTTATGAAAACTTTTGGACAAGAGATTAAGGATACACCATCGTTTAGCACCGATAAAATCAATAAATTAAGATTAGACCTTATAAAAGAGGAATTGAAAGAGCTTAAAGAGGCAATTGATAATAAAGATTTATTAGAAGTTGCCGATGCATTAACCGATATTCTATATGTAACTTATGGTGCAGGACATGCTTTTGGAATTAACTTAGATAAATGTTTTAAAGAGGTTCAAAATTCAAACATGAGCAAATTAGATGAGAATGGCAAGCCAATTTATAATGAGCATGGAAAAGTGATGAAAGGGCCTAATTATTTTAAACCAAATCTAAAAAAAATTTTGTATAATAAAAAATGAAAAAAATAATTAATCTTAATAATTTTGTTATATTAATTTTAGTTATTTTTTTAATTAAATTTACAAGTTTTTTTAAAGATGTTTACGAAATTTCAACGAAAGATCATAATTTAAGACAACAACTAGCCTACGATTATTGTGATTATAGTGGAGAAGGATATATTTTTTATATTAAAAAAAAGTACAAATTAAAAAATTCTCCAAATATTGTTAATTTTAAAAGAACGCCTTCACAAAATTGGATTTTTGGTAACTATAAACAATCAAAAAAAAATAATAAATCTATTATTCTTTTCAATTTAGATGAAAATAATAACCAAAGATTTGATCTTAAAAATTTTAAAGTAATTGATAATTACAAAAATGATTGTTTATTTATTGAGAAGTTATGAAAGAATTATTTTTTATTTTATTAGTTACTTCCTCATACTCTTTACTATGTTTATATCCAATCTTTTTTAAAAATAGTTTAATCTTAAAAAAATTAAATTTATCAACTCAAGATTTGATTATACTTAATATTTTATTATTATGTAATTCTTTACTTATTTTGTGTTTATTAAATTTAAAAATTTCTAGCGCAATAATAATTATACAATTTTTTTATGTTTTTTTAATTTTTTTAATATTTAGAGTGATTAAAATTGATCAAACATTAAAAAAATTCTTACCTTATTTTTTGTTTACATTTCTAGGATTAATTATTGCAATCGATATTGCAAATAATTTAACGTTATATTGGGATGCAAAAAAACTTTGGTTACCTAAAACGCTTATTTTTTTTAATGATCTCGATTTGTCTGAATTGCAAAATACTGGTTACCCTCATTATTCTTTTTTTGGTTCAATAATCTGGTCTTTTTTCTGGAAATTATCTCACATGGAAGAAGAATATTTTGGAAGAATATTTTTTGCAATAATTTTTTGCTTATCTATTTTCAGTTTTTCCAGACTATTTGGTGACAATTTTATCAAAAAAAATTTTGTTTTTTTATTTATTGTAATTTTAATTTATGATTATTGGCACTTTAGAGGAACACAAGAGATATTAAACTTTTCCTTCCTTTTAATCTGCTCAATATACTTCTATGAAATAATTTATAAAAAAAAACAATTATTAAGTAAATTATTTATAATTTTTTTAGGTATTAATTTGCTGATTTGGACAAAAAATGAAGGGATAATAATAAGTACAATAGTAATTTTTTTATTAACAATTTTTATGAAAAAAAAATTATTTTTTAAAACAACATTATTGTTAGTTTTTGCGATAATGGTTTTTTTAAGATTTAAAATTTATAATTATTATGGCATAAATGTTAGTTTATCAGAAGACTTTGATTTTAAAAATTTATTTACAATTTTTTTTAGTAATCTTAATTTTAATAATATTGAAATAATATTGAAGTATCTAGCAATCTCTTCCTTAAAATTTCCACATATTGCTTTGAGTTTTATTTGTGGATTTATAATTTTATTTGATAAAAAATTATTTTTCAAATCATTATTTATTTATTTATATTTAGTACTAAGCCTATCTACAATAATTTTTATTTATTTATCATCTCCACAAAATATAGAATTTATGGTTTCCACAGGTTTAATGAGAATCTTTTTTGAAATGTCTTCACCATATTTATTATTTATTTTAGTTTTATTTGAAAATAAAATAGAAACAGTTAAAATTTCAAACTAGGAACGCTCTACAGAATTACAACGAAATATCAGTGATATTTAATTGTTTAAATTATCTATTTATAAATTATGAGAATTAAATTTGATGTTAAATAAAATAACTTATATTTTAAAATTTTATATTTTTTTATATTCAATATTTCACAAATTTTTTTTAATTCTTTAGTCGTCAATAGATTTAAATTTTCTTTTTTAGAATAAAAATCTTTATTTAAAAATTTTAATATTTTTCTATGAATTTTTTTTGGTAACCAATGAATAAATGGTAAAATTGTATGGAAGTCTAAGGGAAAAAGTCTATTTGGAGTTTGTATAAAAATACTTTCTTTTGAAATTCTAAGCATTTCTCTCACAAATGAAACTTGATTTTCAAATGAACCTACATGTTCAATAGTGGCGTTTGAGTGTACTATTTCAAAAGAATCTTTTTCTAACATTGTATTTTTTGCATCGCCAATGATTACATTTTTAATATTTTTATATTTTTTTTGTAGATTTCTGCAATCCTGATTTGATAAACATGTTATGTTTTGATTATCTTTTGTATTTTCTAAAAAAGTATTCTGTTCTTTATCTATGGAAGGTGTGCTTCCTATATCAATAATACTTTTATATTTAGAATAATTATTATTAACTAAAAATAAATTAAAAAACTCATTACGAGCATTTAAGGTAATCTTTTGAACTATTTTATAAAAAAAAGATTTTTTTGCCTCTGAATAAGTTTCGATACGATGTTTTTCTACTTCTGACATAATACTTTAGGGGCATTCTGTTGCCCGTCCATTGTTAGACAACTATCATATTTAACTAACAAATGAAATTTATTCGTTAAAGACCTCGTAAAAAGTTTCATCTATTTTGTTCTCATTTTGCCTTTTTACTTTGCCATCAGATTTATAATGAGTGTAACTAGGATCATGAATAATACCACCTCACAATCTCCTCTTAAAAAATAAAAAAAACTTAAATTAAAATAAAAAATTGATATAAAGTTATTAATGAAAATATGTGTAATAATTCCTACATTAAATGAGGAAAATAATATAATTCAAATTTTTAATAAAATCAAAAAAACTAAGATCAAATTAGACATTCTTTTTATTGACGATGATTCTACTGACAAAACACAATCTATAATTAGAAAATTAAAAAAAAAATATAAATTTGTTTATTATATTTTTAGAAAAAACAAGACTGGAATTGGCTCAGCACACAAAGAAGGGATTAAATATGCTTATAAAAAAAATTATGATTTAATAATTACAATGGATGCAGATGGCACTCATGACCCAAAATATTTTAAAAGCATTATAAAAAAAGCCAAAAAATTTGATTATGTCATTACTAGTAGATTCACAAAAAAAGATTTAATAGAAGATTGGCCATTATTTAGAAAGTTAATTACTTATACACGACATATTTTAGTTATTTTATTTTTAGGAATAAATCTTGATGCATCTGGGGCATTTAGGGGTTTTTATTTAAACAAAATAAAGCTACAACATTTATTATCTGCAGAAAATAAAGATTATGCCTATTTTTGGGAAATAACATATATAATTAAAAAAAAAGGTTATAGTATATTTGAAGTTCCAGTTAAATTAATTTACAGAAAATTGGGAAAATCAAAAATGAAATTTTCTCATATCCTATATTCTTTAGGTTATTTATTAAAAATTTTTATTTTTAAAAAATGAAAAAACAAAATACGACACAAAATTTTGGCCTTTTAATTTTCTTAGAAAAAATGATAAGATCAATACCTGTAATATATATTTTTTTCAGATATTTAATAAAGTACACTAATTATTTTGAAGATGATTTTTATTATTTAAAAAAAATTTTTAATAATAAGAAAATTAATATAATTGATATTGGGGCATCTGATGGAATTTCAGCATTATTTTTTTTAAGAAATTTAAATCCAAAAAAAATTTTTTGTTATGAACCTCAAAAAATATTTTATAGAAAGCTAGTCAATTTAAAGAAAAAATATAAAAACATCTTTCCATTTAATTATGGATTAGCAGAAAAAAACCATAATATGAAAATTTTTTATCCATATATAAAATTTTTGGGAACAAAGATGTTTTTATTGACTTATTCGTTTCCAAAAAAACAGGCGCTGGAACAACAAATCAGATCAGATTTCTTAATCAAACCTCTAATTGAACAAAGTAAAATTAAAGTTAAAAAATATACATTAACAAAGGATAAAATCGATTTAATCAAAATAGATACAAATGGAAGCGAAGTTGGAATTGTAAAGACTTTGTTGCCCTTAGTGAAGAGAGACAACCCAGTTTTTATTATTGAAAATAACAATATTAGAGAAATTTATAAAATATTAAAAAAATATAAATATAAAAAATACTATGTTAAAGATGGTCTTTTGAAAATTCATAGAAATCAAAATAATGCCAATATTATCTTTAAATAAAAATTTTAAAATTATTTTACTTTTTGTAATTTTATTATTAATTTTTTATCGCAGTCCTTATATTTTATTAAATGGGAGATTTCTTGCTGAGGAAGGATCCTTTTGGTTTAGGAATTCATATTTATATGGACCAATATCTGGGATTACTCAAATTTTTTGGGGAAGTGGATATTTTAACTTATGGGCCAACATAGGATCAGTATTTGCTTCTTTTGTACCTTTAAATTACGCACCCTTAGTAACAGTATATTTTGCTTTTTTAGTTAAATTATATTTATTTGTATTTATCGTTTTTTCGAAATCTGAATTTATTATTACAAATTTAGATAAAACATTAATTTCTTTAATAGTACTTTTGTCTCCATGCATGGTTGCCGAGGTTTGGCTAAATACCTTAACATCTCAAGTTTATTTTGCAATTTTAATAATTTTGATTTATTTTCAAAAATATATCCCAAACAATTTTTTTTACAAATTTTCACCAGTAATTATTTTTGTTTCTGGACTGTCTTCTATTTTACCTAATACTTTATTACCTTTTTTTATATACAAATATTTTAAATCTAAATTGAAATATGATTTATATAATTTATTTTTATTATCATTAACTAGTATCATTCAAAGCTACATTTTTATTTTTGCTAAGATTAGTAATTTAGAGTTGGTAGGACAAAATGAAAGATTTATTATTTCCTTAGATAAATTTATTAATTTTATCTACAACGTGATAGTTAAAAGCTTTCTAGGAAGAGATTTGACTCATATTATTTATAACAAGTTTTTAATTTCTTTTAATCTTAAAGTTTTGGCATTTTTAATAATTTTAGTTTTTTTTACCTACCTAGTAAAAAAAATAAAAAAAGTAAAAAACGATAAAATTTTGATTACTCTTTTATTGCTTTTTTTGATTAACAGTATAGTTGCTTTATTGGGGTCCAAAATGGAACAAGTAGGAGGAAGACATGCATTAATTCCAGGAGTCATTTTAATTTTCATTGTTTATAGATTTTTTCAAAAATTTAATGGAATAAACAAAATAATAAGTGCTTCTTTAATAACCATATCTTTATTATCAGGAGCTTATGAGTTTAAATATAACAATCTGTATCCAAAACTTCTAAATTGTTACGAATGTCCTCATTGGAAAGAGGAAGTATATAAATGGAGTCAAGATAATACCTACTCTTTAAAGATTTGGAATTACCCTAAAAAGACTATGAGCTTAAGTTATTAATTTTCAAAATTAAATTATTTATATACAAAAATATTAGGTTAGAAAGGGGCGTTCTGTTGCCAGGTGCCCCGAACTTTCTAACATTATTCGTGAATAATTTGAATTGAAAAGTCTTAAATTTAATGAAAATCCCGTACATATCCCGTACAGAATTTTTATGCTATTTTAAATTATGAAAGAAAATATATCACAAGAAGAATTAGAAGCTCTTCACAGAATAATCAGAAACACTATTAGCGAAGCAATTGGAGTTATGGAGGTAGAGGGTGCGTACATGCTTGAAGTTAAAAAAGACCCAAGCTTTCAAAAAGTTGGATATTTAGTTAAAAGCAGAATGAACCTTTTGCACCAAAAAAATAAGCTAAAAGAAGTTTATGATTTGATGGGACAGAAACTACATAAATAAAAGAGATTTGTATTATGATGGGCAGACCAAAAAAGTACAAAAACGAGTCTGAGAGAAAAGCTGCAAAAAAAAAATACAAGGCTATTTGGTACAGAAAAAATAAGCTAAATGTCAAAAGATATAGACATCAATGGTATTTAAAAAATAAAAAAAAAGTTAAAAAAAAACATCAAACACCTAAATATAGATTGATACAAAAAAAATTAAGAATAAAAAATAAAGAAAAGAATTCTGCTTACTCAAAAGAATATAGATCCAGACCCAGAAGCAAAGAATTAAAAAAAAAGTATAATATAAAATATGCTCCTAGATTAAGAAAAAGAGTTGCTAAAAGAAAAAAAACTGATGTAAATTTTAAATTAAAACTGGCTTTATCTAAAAGAGTTTTAGCTGCAATTAAATTTGCGAAAACAAAGAAAGCTTTTAAAACGCAAGAACTAATAGGTTGTTCAATAAAAACAATAAGAAAACATCTTGAGAAACAGTTTAAAGAAGGGATGACCTGGCAAAATCATGGTAGATATGGGTGGCACATAGATCATATACGCCCTTTAGAAAAATTTGATTTATCTGACCCCAAACAACAACTTATTGCTTTTAACTATAAAAATTGTCAACCTTTGTGGTGGAGAGAAAATTTAGAAAAAGGTATTAATTAACAAATAAAAAATAAATAAATGCCATTGCCTAAGTCAAAAAGTGAAGCAATTAAAATTGGCTCAATAATTTATAAAGATGGTACAACTTGTATTAATGGTCATAAAGGACCAAGATATGTCAGTTCAGGATGTGTCATATGTGCAATATTTAAAGCTAAAAAAAGAGATCCGTTAGACAAAAAGAAAAAAAAAGAGAAAACTCAAAAAATACTTAAATCTATTTCTAGAGTCTGCAAAAGACGTTTGTGCGAAAATATATTCACTCCAAAAAAGAGAAAAGATCAAGTTTTTTGCTCTGTGAGATGTTCAGATTTACAAGGCAAAGAGGACTGGAAGAAACGAAACTGGGAGAAGTATAAAGCGTCAGAGAATGTTAGAAAAAAGAAAAGATATAGATCAGATCCTGCTTATGCAAAAAAAAAGAGAGAGAAATCTAAAAAATTTTATCATTCTTTTAGTGATGAAGAAAAATTTCAAATAAATAAAATAAAAAGAGAAAAAGAAGACCCTATTAAAAGAAAAAATTATCATAGAAAATATCAAAACTGGAGAAATAAAGAAGATATTAATCATAGGCTTGCTGGTTCTCTAAGAGCTAGAATTAGAGCGGCAATTAAAAGAGATAAAACTACAAAAAGTTTTAGTACAATGAAATTAGTTGGTTGCACAATTGAAGAATTAAAGAAACATCTTGAAAGTCAATTTGATAAAAAGATGAATTGGCAAAACTATGGTATCTGGCATGTAGATCACATTATACCCGTCACTGCATTTAATTTATCTGACTCTGAACAACAAAAAGAATGTTTTCACTTCACAAATCTACAACCTCTGTGGGGAACTGAAAATTTAAGAAAATCAAATAAATATTAATCCCGTACATATCCCGTACAGAATTTATTAACGATAATATTTAAAGGTTTATTTTTGGTTATTAAGGGGCGTTCTGTTGCCAGGTGCCCCGAACCCCGTTACTTAATTAAAATTAATTAAGCAGCAAGAGCAAATTTATCATTTGCAATTATAAAATAGCCCTTTACGGTGGAACAATACCGAGCAAAAGAATAGCTTTTAGACATCCGTCGATCCTAGTTCACCCCCATATTTTTTTGGTGGAGGTGGTGGGTACTGCCCCCACGTCCGCAATGTTTATTACGAAATTCGTTTATCGCTATAGTTGGAATACCAACTATGTTAGTATAAAAGCAAATTGTATATATTCAATAGATTTATTACATAAATGATTAATAAAAAAAATATAACCTTGCTATTAAGTATAATAATTGTTTTACAACTAATTTTAATCAGCCACAGAATAAGTTTTGATACGCACATATTAAAAAACTTTTACAAAAAAGATATTGTATTAAAAAAATCTGTTAAAGACAAAAAGGCCTATGAAATATCTATGTTTATTATAAATGAAAATTTAAATGATTTTAATTTTGCTAATTTTCAAAATAATGAAAGAGACTCTTCTTTGCAACAAAGAATAGTAAGCTTTGTTTATCCAATTCAATACAAAAAAAATTCCAAAAATATAATTTCAAGAAAAAAATTAGAAAATTGCTCACAAAAATTTGAATATTCAAATCTTTTTTTATATGAATGTTAATATTTTAAACTTTAATGATCAGAAAATCACTTTAAGTCTTTATTTGTTAATTTTTATAAATTACTTAGGTATTTTTTTTAGTTATAATGAAAATTTCATTATAATTTTGGCATATTCAATAGTGTTAATTTTTTTTATTTCAATATTTTTAGTAAATCAAAATAACTATTTATTAAAATGCTTAATGTTAGTTTTTCTTTTATTTTGCTTAGGAAGTCCCACATTTCATTTTGATGCTCGCTGGATTTGGCTTTTCAAAGGTAAACAAATATTTATAAATAACAATCTTGATTTTTTAAGAGAAGATTATTTCCAAGGGTTAGCATGGCAATCATATCCTTTGCTAGGACCATCTTTATCAAGCTCGTTAGCAAAAATTTTCGGCTATTGGAATGAGGTATTCCCTAAAACATTTAATGTTATTTTATCTTTGCCTCCACTAATATACTTAAATTCATTAATAAAAAAAAAAATAAATAAATTAATTTTTATTTTAATTATTCTACTTGTTTTAGAGAAATCTTTAATAATTGGAGAAATGGATGGATTAGTTGCAATTTACTTTGTTACCATTTTTTGTATTTTTTTTAAAAAAATATTTAAAAATAATTTTTTTTCTAAGAAAGAGGATAAATTTATTTTTTCTAAAAATGAAAAGCTTAATGTCTTTTTTTTCATTTTAAGTTTAATTACAATGACACTACTGAAAAAAGAAAGCTTACTTTTAATTTCTATTTTAGTTATCTCAATTATTATATGTAAATTTTATTTGGAAAAAATTAAATTAAGTTATAAATACTTAATCATTTCTTCATTATGTTTTTTACCGTTATTGTCTTGGGAATTATACCTAATAAATCAAAGTATATTTTCCACCGAACATCCAACAATATCAAATATTTTTAAAGGGGATTTAATATTTCTATTTGAAAGAGTTACAAATTTTAGGGATATTTTATCGATAAATAGTAAAATATTTTTAAATAAATCATTTTTCATTTCTTTAGTTTTTTTAGGCTTTGTATTAGGTGGAATTGCTTTGGAAATTAATAATAAATTGAAAAACCAAGATTTTAAATTATTTATTTTATATTTTATTTTAGTATTTATTTTGTATATCTTGGCATTTAATTTAATTTTCTTATTTACATCCTATGATTTAGATTTCCATCTAAGAACGAGCGCTCATCGAATAATGTTACCGTTAAGTTTTCTTATAAGTTATATATCTCTAGTGTTGATTGAAAAATTATCACTATATAAATAATAACAAATTATTGGAAAACTAATTTCTTTAATATAATAATCGTAGAAGATTCTAAAAAAAATCATGAAATTAACAAAAGAACAACAAAACGAAATTAAAAATCAACAATCTCAAACAAATAAAACTAAAAGAGTTACTGTTGCTAATTTAGAAAGTATACTTTTTGAGGCAATCCCAGTATTGGATCATGGTTTTGTTAGAGTAGTTGACTATATGGGAGATGACACTTCAATTGTTCAAGCTGCTAGAGTATCTTATGGAAAAGGAACAAAGCAAGTTTCTACTGACTCAGGACTTATAAAATATTTAATGAGACATTGGCACAGCACACCTTTTGAAATGTGTGAAATTAAATATCATGTTAAACTTCCAATATTTATTGCAAGACAATGGATCAGACATAGAACTGCAAATGTAAATGAGTATTCAGCTAGATACTCAATATTAGATAAAGAGTTTTATCTACCATCTCAAAAAAATTTAGCTGCACAGTCAAAAATTAATAGACAAGGGAGAGGCGAGGTTCTTCAAGGAGAACAAGCAGAGGAAGTCTTACATTTACTAAAAACTGATGCAGAAACCGCATATCAAAATTATGAAAAAATGTTGAATCAAAAATATGATGGTTCAACAATTGACGAGAATAAAACTGGCTTAGCTCGAGAACTAGCAAGAATGAATTTGACACTAAATACTTATACACAGTGGTATTGGAAAACTGACTTACTAAACTTAATGAATTTTTTAAGATTAAGAGTAGATCACCACGCTCAGTATGAAATCAGAGCTTACGCAGAGGTAATGCTTGATACTTTAAAAAAATGGGTTCCCATTACTCATGATGCGTTTATGGATTATAGGGTTGGAGGATCTGAAATTTCATCGAAGGGAAAAGAAGTAATTAAAAAAATAATTAATGGTGAGAAAATATCGATTGATAGAACAAGTCTTTCAAAAAGAGAGTGGAATGAGCTCATGTTAACTTTTGATTTAAAAGATAATATAATCAATTAAAAAAAAGAGATATTATAAAAAAGGATTTGAGGAGGAAAAATTAAATAGTATTTATATCTTACTAACTAAAACTTAATAGATTTAAAAATTGTATTTATTTTTAATTATCTCAGCTAATTTGGTATATATTTTTGATACAGAATGATCAGGATCTTTTTCTACAATAGGTTTTCCAAGATCACCAAATTTTCCAACCTCTGGATTGATAGGTATTTCACCTAAAAAATTTTTCTTAAATTCATTTGCAGTTCTCAAAACTCCTCCCTCACCAAATATTGGATATTTTTTTCCATCATCTCCAATAAAGTGACTCATATTATCTACTAGACCAATAATGTTTACTCCTAGTTTGTCGAACATTTTAATACCTCTTTTCACATCTTGAAGTGCTATTTCTTGTGGTGTTGAAACTATAATGACTCCATCTAATTTTATCTCTTGTGCAAATGTTAATTGTGTATCACCAGTTCCAGGGGGCATATCAACTATTATAAAGTCTAGATCTTTCCAATCTACTTTTTGAGCAAATGTTTTTATAGCACTTGTTACCATTGGACCACGCCATATCATTGGCGTTTGTTCATCAGTTAAAAATCCAATCGACATACATTGAATATTGTATTTATTTATTGGAATTAATTTTCCATCCTCAGACTTAGGTTTGTCATTTATTGAAAACAATTTTGGTAGAGAAGGACCGTAAATATCGGCATCTAAAATACCAATATTTAAACCTAATTTTGAAAGGGCTAGTGCTATATTTGTGGCAAATGTTGATTTACCAACTCCTCCTTTTGCACTCGATATGGCTATAGTAAATTTTGCACCCTTTATTGGGTTTTTCACAAATTTTTTTGGTTTAATTGTAGGTTCCATTGTCTCAGTTAGTTATTATTTGTAAGGTTATATAGTTAACTTATCTTGTTTTTCAAATTAAAGACACTATATAGAAAGTCATGGTTGATGATTTTAAAAGCAGAGGCGGTAGTCCATGGGGCTCACCACCTGAAGGGGGAAATGGATCGGGTCGAAAAGGTCCAACACCGCCAGATATTGATGAAATAATCCGAAAAATTCAGGATATGATAAAAAAATTTATGCCAACCGGTTCTCAGGGAGGTAACAAGCCAATTTTATTTGGTTTATTAATTTTAGTAATTATATGGGCTTTGAGTGGTCTGTATAGAGTTTTACCCGATGAACAAGGTGTAGTTTTAAGATTTGGAAAGTTTACTACCACTACCCAACCTGGATTGAATTATCATATTCCTTTTCCTATTGAGAGTGTTATCACTCCTAAAGTTACCAAGGTAAATAGAATGGATATAGGTTTTAGATCTGAAAGAGATAGTGGCTTTACCTCAAGCGGTGTTGCTGACGTTCCAGAAGAAAGTTTGATGTTGACTGGCGATGAAAATATAGTGAACATCGATTTTTCGGTTTTTTGGGTTATTAAAGATGCAGGAAATTTTTTATTCAAAATACAGGACCCAGAGGGGACTGTTAAAGCAGCTGCAGAAACAGCAATGAGGGAAGTAATAGCAAGAAGTGATATTCAACCAATTTTAACAGAGGGTAGATCAAAAATAGAGATTGATACTCAGGAAATTATTCAAAATATATTAGATGAGTACAACTCAGGAATTCAAATTACTCAGGTACAGACTCAAAAAGCAGATCCACCTGATCAAGTAATTGATGCATTTAGAGATGTTCAAGCAGCAAGAGCTGACATGGAAAGATCAAAGAACGAAGCAGAAGCATATGCAAATGATGTTATTCCTAGAGCAAGGGGTGAGGCTGAAAAAATTTTACAAGCGGCGGAAGCTTACAAAAAAGAGGTTGTTGCGAAAGCAGAGGGTGAAGCGAGCAGATTTTTAGCAATATTTAATGAATATAAAAATGCAAAAGAAGTTACTCAAGAAAGAATGTACCTTGAGACTATGGAAAAAGTTTTAGCAGATATAGATAAAGTTATAATTGATAAAGAAGCAGGATCTGGAGTTGTACCGTATCTTCCACTTCCAGAATTAAAAAAAGGGACAAATTAAAATGAAGAAAATTTTATTACCAGTTGTTGGCGTTATTGCAGTTGTCGCATTTTTCTCAATCTTTATAGTTAAAGAAGTTAACCAAGCAATCGTTTTGCAGTTTGGTGATCCAAAAAAAATTATTTCAAAACCTGGACTAAATTTCAAACTTCCTTTTATTCAAAACGTTGTATTTCTTGATAAAAGAATTTTAAATTTAGATGCACCACCCGAAGAGGTTATTGCATCAGATCAAAAAAGATTAATTGTAGACGCATTTGCACGATTTCAAATTGTTGATCCTTTAAAATTTTATATATCAGTTGGAAATGAGAGAGTTGCAAGATCTAGGTTATCAACAATTATAAATTCTAGAATAAGAAGTGTATTGGGTACTCAAAGACTTCAAACATTATTATCTGAAGATAGAACAAAACAGATGTCGTTGATACAAGAAGGTGTTAATAATGAAGCAGAAAAATTTGGTATTAAAATTATTGATGTAAGAATAAAAAGAGCTGATCTTCCTCAAGCTAACAGCGATGCTATTTTTGCCAGAATGCAAACAGAGAGAAATAGAGAAGCAAAAGAGTTTAGAGCTAAAGGTGCTGAGATGGCCATTACAATTACCTCAACTGCAGATAAAGAAGTAACAGTAATTTTAGCTGAAGCACAAAAAAAATCTGAGATAATGAAAGGGGAAGGTGACGGAAAAAGAAATAAAATTTTTGCTGATGCTTTCGGTCAAGATCCTGAGTTTTTTGCTTTTTATAGAGCTATGCAGGCTTATGAAACTGCATTAATTGGTGGCGAAACTTCATTAGTTCTTTCACCAGATAGTGAGTTTTTTAAATTCTTTGGAAACATAAATAAAAAACCATCTCAATAATATTTGAATAATGAACGAACTGATCATTGCCGTTGGTCTTTTCTTATTTATTGAGGGTATTCTTTATGCCTTATTTCCATCAAAAATGAAAAATATGTTAAAAAAAATTGATACTATAAAATCCAATCAATTAAGAACAACAGGTTTTATATTTGCATTAATTGGATTTTTCATAGTCTGGAGTTTTAAAAGTTAGAATAATGAAAAAAATTTTAAAATTTAGTTTAGTTTTACTAGTATTATTTAATATTAATACTGTATCTGTATCTTCAAATACACCTAGTTCTTTTGCTGACTTGGCTGAACAACTAATGCCGTCAGTTGTAAATATTTCAACAACAACCACTGTTGTGACAAAGACCAACCCATTCCCTAATTTTCAGTTTCCGCCAGGTTCACCTTTTGAAGATATGTTTAAAGAATTTGGAACACCTCAAGAAAGAAAAGCAAGTGCTTTAGGATCTGGGTTTATAATTGATAAAAATGGGACAGTTGTAACAAATAATCATGTTATAAAAGATGCAGATGATATTTTAGTTAGAGTTAACGGAGATAAGGAATACAAAGCAAAGATAATTGGTAAAGATCCTTTATCAGATATAGCGGTACTAAAAATTGATTCTGATGATACTTTTAAACCAGTAAAGTTTGGAAATTCTGATATAGCAAGAATTGGAGACTGGGTTCTAGCGATTGGTAATCCATTTGGTTTGGGTGGAACTGTTACATCAGGAATTATTTCAGCAAGAAATAGAAGTCTTGGTCTTTCAAGATATGAAGATTTTATTCAAACAGATGCATCAATAAATCAAGGTAACTCTGGAGGACCACTTTTTAATATGGATGGAGAAGTTGTTGGAGTGAATACTGCAATTTTAAGTCAAGGTGGATCAATAGGAATTGGTTTTGCTATACCTTCAAATAATGCAAAACAAGTAGTTGATCAATTAATTAAGTATGGAGAAACCAAAAGAGGTTGGCTAGGAGTAAGAATTCAGGATGTTACAAAAGAAATTGCTGAAGCGGAAAAATTAGATGAACCGAGAGGTGCATTGGTATCAAGCGTTTCACCTGGTAGTCCATCAGAAAAAGGTGGAATAAAAGCTGGTGATATTATTTTAGAATTTAATGGTACGCCCATCAAACAGATGAAAGAATTACCAATTATTGTTGCTCAAACTGAAGTTGGAAAGACAGTGAGAGTTAAAATTTGGAGAAATAAAAAAGAAATTTATAAAAAAATAAAGTTAGGAAGATTAGAAACTTCTAGTGATTTTAAACCCAAAAAACCAAAAGCTTTAAAGTCAACCATAATTGAAGATCTTAAAATCGAGGTAAGACCTTTAACAAATGATGATATAGAAAAAAGAAAACTTCCAGAAGGCACAACTGGTGTAGTAATAACAGCAATAGACCCTGAAAGTCCTATTAAAAATTTATTTGTAAATAATATAATTATTGAGGCACAAAAGAAAAAAATCAAAACTCCAGGTGACTTGCAAAACATCATTAAATCATCTTTAGTTTCAAAAAATAAATCTATATTAGTTGTTATCTATAATAACGAAAATCAAATAAGTTATATTGGCATTAAGTTAAAATAAAAAATGCAAACCAAGTCTAAAATAATTTTAGTATTTGGTCCCACCTCTTCAGGAAAGTCTAAGTTTGCAATAAAGCTCGCAAAAAAAATTAGGGGAGAAATTATAAATGCAGATAGTATGCAAGTTTATAAAGAGCTTAAAGTTTTAACAGCAAGACCTACAGAAAAAGATCATAAAAAAGTAAAACATCATTTATATGGTTTTTTAAATATTAAAAAAAATTTTTCATCAGGTCAGTGGCAAAAACTTGCATTAAAAAAAATTAAAGAAATTCAAAAAAAAAATAAAGTTCCAATATTTGTTGGTGGAACCGGCCTATATTTTAAGTCAATAACAAGTGGATTGGTAAAAATACCAAAAATTCCTATTTCATTTAGAAATAAAATCAGAAAATTACAGTCTAAATTAGGACAGGATAAATTTTATAAAAATCTTATTAAAATTGACCCTTTTGTAAAAGATAAAATTAACCCCAAAGATATTCAAAGATCTATAAGAGCCTATGAGGTAAAAAAATTTACAAAAGTATCTCTTTATAAATGGTTTGAAAAAACTCAGATTTTATTTAATGACAGTGATTTTATAAAAATTTTTATTGATTTTCCGAGACAAGATCTAATTGTTAGAATTGAAAAAAGAACTAATAAGATGCTGAGAAATGGAGCAATCGAAGAGGTAAAAAATTTTTTAAAGAAGAATATTGGTAAAAACAAAAACTCTTACAAGGTAATTGGCATAAATGAAATTAGCTTATACTTGTCTAATAAACAAAATTTAGTTTTAACAAAGGATCAAATAGCAATAAAAACAAGACAATACGCTAAAAGACAACTAACTTGGGCAAGAGGTCAGATGAAAGATTGGCATAAAGTTATGCCCGAGCATTTAAATTCATACATAAAAAAATTATAAAATTTTCATTCTAAATCTTGACCAATCAGTACAACTTCAGCTAGATTGGTCGAATGCCAAAATCGATATCAGGAGCTGAAATTGTTTTTAAATGTTTGGAAGACCAAAATGTAGATTTTATTTTTGGATATCCAGGTGGTGCAGTACTGCCTATTTATGATGAATTAAAAAATCACTCATCGATTAAACACATTTTAGTTCGACATGAACAAGGAGCTGGTCATGCTGCTGAAGGATACGCAAGATCATCAGGTAAACCAGGTGTTGTACTAGTAACGTCTGGACCTGGAGCTACAAATGTAGTGACGGCACTAACAGATGCATATATGGACTCGGTACCTTTAGTTTGTATATCTGGACAAGTACCTACTCATTTAATTGGGACTGATGCATTTCAAGAGTGTGATACAACTGGAATTACAAGACCATGTACTAAACATAATTGGTTAGTTAAAGATATAAAAGATCTATCAAAAATTATTCATAAAGCTTTTGAGGTTGCAACTACTGGAAGACCAGGACCAGTTTTGGTCGATATACCAAAGGATATTCAGTTTCAAAAAACGAATTACTCAAAATTTAAAAAAGAAAATAAATATAATGGAAAAAAGCATAATAATTTTAATCATAAGGATATCGATGAGTTAGTTAAACTTATGTCAAAGGCGAAAAAACCAATCTTTTATACCGGTGGTGGTGTAATTAACTCTGGTCCAAAAGCAAGTGAACTTCTAAGAGAACTTGTATCTATTACAGGTTTTCCAATTACTTCTACATTACAAGGTCTAGGTTGTTATCCTGGAGATGATAATTTATTTTTAGGAATGTTAGGTATGCATGGAACATATGAAGCAAACAATGCAATGCATGATTGTGATTTGATGATAAATATAGGTGCAAGATTTGATGATAGGATAACAGGAAAAATAGATGAGTTTTCTCCAAAGTCAAAAAAAGTTCATATAGATATAGACCCATCATCTATAAATAAAAATGTTAAAGTTGATTTGCCGATAGTTGGAGATGTTCAAAGTGTAATTTCAGCAATAGTTAAAACAATAAAAAAAATGAAACCTAATTTTATTAAATCAAACAAACAACAGATATCAAAATGGTGGGAACAAATTGGAAAATGGAGAGAGAAAAAATCTCTTGAATATATAAATAGTAATGAGACGATTAAACCACAATATGCAGTACAAAGACTTTATGAATTGACAAAAAATAAAGATACTTTCATAACCACAGAAGTAGGACAGCATCAAATGTGGGCAGCTCAACATTATAAATTTGATAAACCAAATAGATGGATGACTTCAGGTGGTTTAGGTACTATGGGTTATGGTTTACCAGCGGCAGTTGGTGTTCAAATAGCTCATCCAAATAAATTAGTTGTTGATATTGCTGGTGAAGCATCAGTTTTAATGACAATTCAAGAAATGTCTACCGCTGTTCAATACAATCTACCAATTAAAATATTTATTTTAAATAATGAATACATGGGTATGGTTAGACAATGGCAAGAACTTTTACATGATAAAAACTATTCAGAAAGTTACTCAGCAGCTCTACCAGATTTTGTCAAACTGGCTGAAGCTTACGGGTGCGTAGGTATAAGAGCAAAAACACCTGAAGAACTTGATGATAAAATTATTGAAATGATTAATACCGATAGGCCTGTAATATTTGACTGCTTGGTGGATAAACAAGAAAATTGCTTCCCAATGATACCATCGGGAAAACCACATAATCAGATGTTATTAGGTCCAAAAGATCAAGAGAAGAATAAAATAACTGGAAAAGGCAAAACGTTAGTTTAATGAGTAAATCAAAATCAGCTTATAGTATACCAGGAAAAAAAGGAAAACTTGATACTCACATCATTGTTGTTTGGGTAGATAATGAGGCAGGTGTTTTAGCAAGAGTTGTAGGGTTATTCTCAGGAAGAGGTTACAACATAGAATCTTTAGCGGTTGCTGAAATTGACTCTAAATTAAATATATCAAGAATTACTATCGTGACTACTGGAACACCACAAGTAATCGATCAAATTAAATTACAATTAAAAAAACTGGTACCAGTTCATAAAGTAGCTGATTTTAAAAGAGAAGATAAACAAGTAATTTTTAAAGAAATGGCATTGTTTAAATTAGTTGGTAGCAAAGATAAAAGAAATAAAGCTTTAAATACTTGTAAAAAGTTTAATGCTGTAATATTGGATAAAACAAATAAATCGTGCGTAATACAAATTACAGCACTTAGAAGAGATATTGATAAAATGTCAAATAATTTAAAAAAATTTGGACTAGTAAGTGTTTCCAGAACTGGAGCAGTTGCAATGACAAGAGGAGCAGAAACATTTAAATAAAGGAAAAAACTATGAAGATGTACTATGAAAAAGATACTGATAATAATTTAATTAAAGATAAAAAAATTGCAATTTTTGGCTATGGTAGCCAAGGACATGCACATGCACTTAATTTAAAAGATAGTGGTGTTAAAGATGTTGTGGTTGCTTTAAGAGAAGGATCGTCAAGTAAAGCAAAAGCTGAGTCTAAAGGTTTAAAAGTTATGAATCTTTCAGATGCAGCAGAGTGGGCAGATGTAGTAATGATACTTACTCCTGATGAACTTCAAGCTACAATTTATAAAAATCATATTGAACAACGTGTTAAGGAAGGTACTTCAATAGCTTTTGCTCATGGATTAAATATTCATTATGATCTTATTAAAGCAAGAAAAGATTTAGATGTATTTATGGTCGCTCCAAAGGGACCAGGTCATCTTGTAAGAAGTGAGTTTGAAAAAGGTGGAGGAGTTCCATGTCTATTTGCAGTCCATCAAAATGGTTCAGGTAATGCTAGAGATATTGCAATGTCATATGCATCTGCGATAGGTGGAGGTCGTTCGGGAATTATTGAAACAACTTTTAAAGACGAAGTAGAAACAGATTTATTTGGGGAACAAACTGTTTTATGTGGAGGTCTAGTTGAATTAATTAAAAATGGTTACGAGACATTAGTCGAAGCAGGATATGAACCAGAGATGGCATACTTTGAAACTGTCCATGAGGTAAAACTTATTGTTGATCTTATATATGAAGGTGGGATTGCGAATATGAACTATTCAATTTCTAATACTGCAGAATATGGTGAATATGTTTCAGGTCCCAAAATAATAAATAAAGATGAGACCAAAAAAAGAATGAAAGAAGTTTTAGAAAAAATTCAATCAGGCAAGTTTACAAAAGAATGGATGGATGAGTGTAAAAATGGTCAAAAAAACTTTTTGAAAACTAGAGAAAAATTAGCCGAACATCCTATTGAAAAAGTTGGTGCAGATCTTAGAGCTATGATGCCTTGGATTACCAAGAAGAAATTAGTTGATAGCGATAAGAATTAAAAAAATTTACATCCAAATTGGGGCGTAACAATTATTTTATTTTGCAATCTACACGAGAGGTAGTATTATCAGCTACCAAATTTTTACAAAATTATGAGCAAAAAAGATAAAGTATATATATTCGATACAACTATGAGAGATGGGGAGCAATCTCCAGGAGCCTCTATGAGTGTTGAAGAAAAGATACAAATCTCAAGAGTATTTGATGAGATGGGAATTGATATTATTGAAGCAGGATTTCCAATATCTTCTCCAGGAGATTTTGAAGCTGTATCAGCAATTAGTAAGGGATTAAAAAATTCAATTCCTTGTGGTTTATCAAGAGCATTAAAAAAAGATATAGATGCTTGTCATGAATCATTAAAATTCGCACCAAGATTTAGGATACATACTTTTATTTCTACAAGTCCAGTACATATGAAACACAAACTTGATATGACAAATGATCAAGTTATAGACGCTATTAAAGAAAGCGTCACATATGCTAGAAAATTTACTGATGATGTTGAGTGGTCATGCGAAGATGGAACAAGAACAAATTTAGATTTTATGTGTAAGACTATTGAACTAGCAATTAAATGTGGAGCTACGACAATAAATATTCCAGACACAGTGGGTTACTCAATTCCTGAGGAATTTGCTAGAACTATTACTCATATAAAAAATAATGTTCCAAATATTGATAAAGCAATAATATCTGCACATTGTCATAACGATTTAGGCTTAGCGGTTGCAAATGCACTTGCAGGATTATCAGCAGGAGTAAGACAGATAGAATGTACAATAAATGGAATTGGTGAAAGAGCAGGTAATGCTGCCTTAGAAGAAATTGTAATGGCAATAAAAACAAGAAACGATCTAATGCCGTTTGATACTGGCATTAAAACTGAACTAATAAGCAAAGCATCTAAAATAGTTTCAAATGCGACTGGTTTTCCAGTTCAATTTAATAAAGCAATTGTTGGTAAAAATGCTTTTGCGCATGAATCTGGAATTCATCAAGATGGAATGCTTAAAAATAGAGAAACTTATGAAATCATGACACCAGAGAGCGTTGGTGTAAAAAAAACATCTTTAGTAATGGGAAAACATTCTGGTAGACATGCATTTAAAGATAAATTAAGTGATCTTGGTTACACAGATGTAACCGACGATGTTATCCAAGCTGCCTTTGGAAAATTTAAAATTTTAGCAGATAAAAAAAAACATATTTATGATGAAGATATTGTTGCTTTGGTTGATGATAGCTTAATAATTGATAATAAGATCAATGCAATAAATTTAAAATCGTTAAAGGTGTTTGCAGGAACAGGCGAGCCTCAACGTGCAGAGATGACCTTAGATGTTTTTGGAGATATTAAAAAAACTTCACAAACTGGAGATGGTCCAGTCGATGCAATATTCAAGTGTATTAAAGAATTATACCCACATGATGTAAAATTATCTTTATATCAAGTTCATGCAGTTACTGAGGGTACAGATGCACAAGCCACAGTTAGTGTTAAAATTGAAGAGAATGACAGAACTACAGTTGGACAATCAGCAGATACTGATACCTTAGTTGCATCTGCAAATGCATATTTGAATGCTTTAAATAAAATGTTAATTAAAAGAGAAAAGAAATCACTATCAAAAGATATACAATATCAAAAAATAAAAGGAGGAGTATAAAATGGGAGTTTTAGATAAATTTACATCAATTTGGAGCCAAGATATGGCTATTGACTTAGGTACAGCGAATACACTAGTTGTTTTAAAAGGACAGGGTGTAGTTCTTAATGAGCCATCGGTTGTTGCAGTCGTTGATAATAAAGGTAAAAAATCAGTTTTAGCCGTAGGAGATGAGGCAAAAACAATGTTAGGAAGAACTCCAGGAAACATTCAAGCAATAAGACCATTAAGAGATGGTGTAATTGCGGACTTTATCGTTACAGAAGAAATGATTAAACATTTCATTAAGAAGGTTCATAAAAGAAGTACATTTGCAAATCCTAGAATTTTAATTTGTGTACCAACTGGGTCAACTCCAGTTGAAAGAAAAGCAATTCAAGATAGTGCACTTGCAGCAGGAGCTAGAAGAGTACAGTTAATCGAGGAACCAATAGCAGCAGCGATTGGTGCAAATCTCCCAATTTCTGAAGCAACAGGATCAATGGTTATTGATATAGGTGGAGGAACAACAGAGATAGCAGTTATGTCATTAGGTGGAGTTGTGTACTCTAATTCTTTAAGAGTTGCAGGTGATGCTATGGATAATGCTTTAATCAGTTACATGAGAAAAGAATATAACTTAATGATCGGAGATAGTACTGCAGAAAAAATTAAAAAAGAAATAGGTACTGCTATTGCAACAAACAACAATACTTATGCAGTCAAAGGTAGAGATTTAAGATCTGGAACACCTAAAGAGGTTAACATAACAGAGGAAGACACTGTTGAGGCATTAAATCCAATTTTAAGAGAGATGATTAATGGGATAAAAGATGCTTTGGAAAATACTCCTCCTGAATTATCAGCTGATTTGGTTGACATGGGTTTAACATTAACTGGTGGTGGAGCATTATTAAAAAACATTGATAAAAGATTTTCTAAAGAAACTGGTTTACCAGTTCATATTGCTGAGGATCCTTTAGCTTGTGTAGCTATTGGTACAGGAAAAGCTTTAGAACAAGAGGAAACATTTAATACAATGTTATCAGAGTATTAATTTGAAAAATGCAACCCTCAAGTAGAGATGATTTTATAATTGCTATAAGATCGGCATTTTTAAAAAAAGAAAACAAACAGAAGTATTCTTTATCAGCATTAATTCTACTTACGTTAGCTATCTTAATATTAGGAAAATATGATTTTAAAATTATAAATTACTCAAAAATATCTCTTAAAGAAATAGCTTATCGATCAACATTTGTATTCTCAACTCCTGAAAATCTCATTAAAAAAAGCTTTATAGCAACAAAAAACCATTTTTTGGTTTATGAGGAAAATAAAATTCTTAAAGAAAAAGTCAAAGATCTTGAAACAATAAATTATAACTCAGAATTTATTTTAGCTGAGAACGAGAGGTTAAAAGATACATTAAATGAATTGAATTTCTCGTCAAATGAAATTCTTGCAAAGGTAATAGTAGATAAGCAAAGTCCTTTTTTAAAATCTATAATTGTTAATAAAGGTAGCAAGCATGGAGCAGAACTTGGGATGGCTGTTTTGGATAAAGAATATTTAGTAGGTAAAATTGTAGAGTTAAATTTTACAACATCTAGAGTGTTACTTTTGTCAGATTTAAATAGCAAAATACCAGTTGATATACTGCCAAATAGTATTCAGTCTATTTTATCAGGAACTGGAAAAGAGAATGGAAAAATTCAGTACGTTAAAGAAGAAGCTTTAATCGAAAATGAAAATAAAGTTTTTACATCTGGTGCTGGGGGTATTTTTAAACCAGGAATTCCAATTGGAGAAATTGATAAAAAACAGTCAAATTTAGATATAAATGTATCGTTTTTTTCTGATTTCTCTCAATTAAGATTTGTGAAATTAAGATCGTTTTCTCCGGAGGAAAATTAGTGACTAAATTATCAAAGTTAAACATATTTAAACAATTTTTAGAAAAAGGTCCTATAATTTTATTATTTATTGCAACATTAAATGAATTTGATTTTAACTATTTGGAATTAAAATATTTTTCTTTTAACTTTCCTTTTATACTTATTTATTATTGGAGCCTTAAAAGACCAGGTAGCTTAGGCTATGGACTAATTTTTTTAAGTGGATTATTTAATGATGCAGTCGTAGGACTTCCAATTGGCGTAAGCTCTTTGAGCTATCTTTTTATATGTGGTTTTTCATCATACTTAAGGAATATAACATTAAGACCAAGTAAAATTAATGATTGGTTCTTTTTTGGTTTTACCATTTTAGTTGTAAACTCATTAATGTTTGCAATATCAAATGTTTTTTTTAATGTTCAAATTATTTATTCAGATGTTCTAGTAAATATATTATTTACATTCTTATTTTATATTATTTTTAGTAGTTTATTTGAGTACTATAAAAATTTTGTATTTGGAGCCTCAAATGTTTGATGATGGAGGTTCTAATGTTAGGAAATATAATACAGTTAATAGAAGAGTCTTTATTTTAAAAATTGCAAAAGGAATTATTTTTACAGGTATAGTTGCAAGATTATTTAGTTTACAAATCACAGAGAACAAAAAGTATCTAACATTATCCGATAAAAATAGATTAAGAGAATGGAGATTGCCCCCAATAAGAGGAGAATTTGAGGATTTTTTTGGAAATGTAGTTGCTGGAAATACTAAGGTATACCAATTACATGTTGTTCCCGAACAAGTAGAGGACTTTAAATACTTAATGGTAAGATTAAAAAATATTTTATCATTGACTGATAAGCAATTTAGTAAAATTGTAAAAAAGAAAAGTCAGCAAAAAAATTGGGAAACACTTATAATATCTGAAAACTTAACCTGGGATCAATTTTCAAAAGTTAATTTTTATTTACATGAACTTTCAGGAGTAAAACCAGTTCTTTCTGTTGCTAGGAGTTATCCATTTAAAGAAAATTATACACATGTTTTAGGCTATGTAGCACGAGCGAGCGAAAATGATTTGATAAATAATGAAGAAATAAAAAATAAACATGTCCCAGGATTAAGAGTTGGTAAATCAGGATTAGAAAAAACATTTGAAAATAATTTAATAGGTACAAATAGTGTTAAAAGATATGAAGTAAACGCTTTTGGTAAAAGAATTAATCAAGTTGATTTTCAAGAGGGTGCAAAAGGAGACAAAATCAAACTTACAGTTGATACAGAAATTCAAAAATTATGTAACGAATTATTAGCAGATAAAGCAGGATCAATAAGTGTAATGGATATATTCACTGGAGAAATTATTGCAATGCACTCGTCACCATCTTTCGATCCAAACTTGTTTATGTATGGAATAAGTCACAAAGATTGGGATTCAATAAGAGAAAATCCTTTAAAGCCCCTTATTAATAAAACAATATCAGGATTATATTCCCCTGGATCAATCATTAAACCCATTGTTGCTTTATCAGCCTTAGAAAATGATGTTATATCTACAAAATTTAAAGTGAATTGCTCTGGTAAAACCGAATTGTATGGCCAAACATATCACTGCTGGAAAAAAGAAGGACATGGAGTTGTAAATTTAAGAGATGCTTTAAAACAATCTTGCGATACATTTTTTTATGAAATGAGCAGAAGATTGGGTGTAGATAGACTTAATGTAACAGCCAGAAGATTTGGATTAGGAAATACAGTCTTTAAAAATTTATACTCTGAGGAAAAAAGAGGTCTAGTTCCCTCAACCAAATGGAAGAAGGATGCATTAGGAAAAGGATGGGTTTTAGGTGAAACCTTAATAACTGGAATTGGTCAAGGGTATATTCAAACAACACCACTACAATTATGCCTGATGACAGCACAATTAGCAAACGGAGGCTTTAAAATATTCCCACGAATTACTTTTGATAAAAATCAAGAACCAATAGAAAAAATTAAATATAAAATGTCACAAAGTTTAGTCGTTGACAATGATAATTCATCTTCATTAATTAGATCAGCAGAAGACCTTTTTAATAAAGGAGAGAAGGAATATACAAAACTTTTTCGAAATCAGGAAAATATTAAATTCGTTTTAGAAGCAATGTATGCATCAACCAACGAAATTAGAGGAACATCATATAGATCTAGAATTGATGATCCAAAATACCGGTTTGCAGGTAAAACAGGTACAGCCCAAGTAAAAAAAATTACTAAAATTCAAAGGGAGCTAGATTTAGATACATCTCAAATTCCTTATGAAGAAAGAGATCATGCTTGGTTTGTTGCTTTTGGTCCATATAAAGATCCAAGATATTCATTAAGTGTTTTTGTCGAACATGGAGGATCAGGAAGTTCAGCAGCAGCACCTTTAGCAAAAAAATTAATGAAAAAAATTATCGATCGTCATGAAGAAAGAGAAAAAATTAGAAAAAATAGACTAATGGAAATTTAAATAAAATGTTTGAACAATCATCATATTCTGATCAATACACCTTTTTCCAAAAATTAAGATCTTTTGATTTTATTTTAATTTTTTGTATTTTATGTTTAGGCGTAATAAGTAATTTGTCTATGTACTCCACTGATGGTGGACAGTTTTTATATCACTCTAAAAGTCACTTTATAAGATTTGTAACGTTTTTTTCAATGATGATTATATTATCTTTTATCAATTTAAGATTTTGGCACTCAACAGCTTATTTGTTTTATACAATTACTCTTGCCTTTTTAATTTGGGCATCAATTTACGGTATAACTGCATCAGGTTCACAAAGATGGATAAACTTATATTTTATTAACTTGCAACCATCAGAATTGATGAAAATTGCAATCATAGTTTGTTTTGCAAGATATTTTCATAGAGAACAAATGACCAATATTAATAGTTTTAAAAATATTATTGTATCAATTGCGATCCTAATATTACCTATACTATTAGTAATTAGCCAACCAGACTTAGGGACCTCAATTTTAATCGCAATGAGTGGGATAATTGTTATGTGGCTGGCAGGATTTAATATTAAATACTTTGTTTATTCAGGTCTTGTATTAGTTGTATCGTTACCTTTTGTCATTTCAATATTAAAACCTTATCAAAAGTTAAGAGTTTTAAGTTTTTTTAACCCAGATAGAGACCCTCTAGGAGCCGGTTATCAAATTATCCAATCAAAAATTGCAGTGGGATCAGGAGGACTTACAGGCAAAGGCTATTTAAAAGGTACTCAAAGCTATCTTGAATTTTTACCTGAAAAGCATACAGACTTTATTTTTACATTATTTTCAGAAGAACATGGATTTGTGGGTTCTTTAATTCTATTAATTTTATATGCAGTACTAATTTTTAGAATTTTAAATATTGGTTCTAAATCAAGAAGCTATTTTGGTAAACTTTTTTGTTATGGATTTGGATCTGCAATTTTTGTTTACGTGGCAGTCAATATGTCAATGGTTTTAGGCTTGCTACCTATAGTTGGATCACCACTTCCCATTATGTCGTATGGTGGCTCATCAATGTTGGCTACAATGATTGGATTAAGTATAGTCATGAGTACTAAAATTCACAGCAAACAAATAATTCATTAACTTTTTTGCTTAATTTGTCGCTACAAACAAAACATTAAATTATTGTATGATTATTAATGAGTAAAATAAGAGTTGGTATTATTGGTGCTGGAATACAAGGAGTTTGTAACGCTCTTTTTCTTCAAAAAAAAGGACATGATGTAGTTATATTCGACAAAAATGAGCCGGGATGTGGAGCTTCATATGGTAATGCGGGACATTTTTCACCTTATGCATCAGTTCCATTGAACAGACCTGATGTACTTACAGATATCCCAGCAATGTTAATGAGCTCAACGGGACCACTTGCCTTAAAATGGAACTACGTTCCAAAAATGATACCTTGGTTTTTTAAATTTATAAAAAATTGTACTAAAAAAAATATGATGCACACAGCTAAATATATGCATCAAATATTAGATTTAGCATTACCAGCTTATGATGAATTATTCGATGAAATAGATTTAGAAAATTTAGTCATCAATAATGGGATCATGTACATATGGAATAATCAAAATATTGAAAGTCGAAATTTAGAAATTAAAATAAGAGATGAACTTGGTGTCAATCAACAGCTTCTCAACCCTAAAGAAATTCATGATTTAGAACCAAATTTAAAACCAATATATGATGGGGGTGTTTACTATCCGTATGCAAGACATACAAACAATCCAAAAAAAGTTTTTGAAAAGCTTTTTGATTTATTTATTCAAAAGGGTGGTAAGTTTTTAAAGCACGAAGTTAGAGATCTTAATTTTGATGATCAAAAACCTGTAATAAGATCTGAGGTTCAAAGATTTATTTTCGATAAAGTTGTTATAGCGTGTGGAGCATTTTCAAAAAAATTTTCTGATAATTTGTATGAAGATATACCACTTGAAACTGAAAGAGGTTATCACATACATTTTAAAAATTGTGAAAAATTAATATCAAGACCAGTAGTATTTTCAAACAGAGGTTTTGGAATGACACCAATGGAACAAGGTCTAAGAGTAGTTGGGACCGTAGAATTTGGTGGTCTAAAAAATCCTCCATCTAAGGAAAGAATTAACAATTTAATTAATAATGCAAAGTATATGTTAGATGGACTGCCAGATCATGAGGATGAATGGTTAGGATTTAGACCTACACTACCAGATTTTTTACCAGTGATTGGACCTTCAAAAAATTATAAAAATGTATTTTATTCATTTGGACATCATCATTTGGGATGGACATTGGGCGCTATTTCTGGAAAGATAATTTCTAAAATGATTTTAAATGAAAAAACAAATCTAGATTTAGAACCTTATAGTTCTTTTAGATTTTCCTAATTTTGTGCAAAACAAAAACGGACTAGCTTATTTATTACTTATTTTTGCAACATTATTTTGGTCTGGAAATTTTATAGTTGGAAAAGCTGCTAGTATTTATCAAATACCACCATTCTCATTAAATTTTTATAGGTGGTTTTTTGCTGGTTTAATTCTCTTACCTTTTACATACAAAGAAATAATAAATAGTTTTGATTATATAAAATCTAAAATGAGTCATTTTATAATCTTAGGTTTTACCAGTATTACAATATTTAATTCGATTGTTTATTACTCTCTTTATCATACACAAGTAATTAGTGGTGTCTTGATGATCTCAACAATACCCGTATGGATAATTTTAATCTCTTCTTTTTTAAAAATAGAAAAAACAAATATTTTTCAATTATCAGGAGTTGGACTTTCTCTCATTGGTGTAATTTTTATAATTACTAAAGCTGATATAAATTTAATTCGTAATCTAGATTTTAATAGAGGTGATATCACAATGGTTGTTGCCATGTTTGCATGGGCAATCTATTCATCTTTTTTAAAAAAAGATAAATTAAAAATTTCTCAAATTGCATTATTGGAAATAGTAATAATTTCTGGTCTCATTTTTTTAATACCAATATTTCTAATTGAAATGTCATTAGGTAGCAAAATCCAGTTTGGTCAACCCTTTTATCTAACTTTAGCTTATGTAGTTTTATTTCCTGGATTAGCCTCCTTTTTCTTTTGGATAAAAGGTATCAGTATAATTGGCGCAAACAGAGCTGGAATATTTCTTCACTTGATGCCAATATTTGGCGCTGTAATGGCAATGTTAATATTTAAAGAAAAATTTATGTTTTATCATATTTTGGGTGCAATATTTATTATTATAGGTATCTCATTATCTAATAAAAAAACTAAAAAAAATTAAAATGGTAAAAAAAATAAATAATAATTTATCTGCGGAACAAAAATTAATTTTATTTGAAGAAGGTACAGAACCACCAGGTTCTAGCGAACTTAATTACGAGAAAAGAGTAGGCAGTTATCATTGTGCCAATTGTGATGTTAAACTCTTTGATTCTGATGCAAAATATGAAAGCGGTTCTGGATGGCCATCATTTTATCAATCAGTACCAGATGCTTTTGAGATAAAAACAGATCACTTAATTGGTTATGCAAGAACAGAATATCATTGTAAAAATTGTGGAGCTCATCACGGGCATATTTTTGATGATGGTCCCAAACCTACTGGAAAAAGATACTGCAACAATGGAGTTTGTTTGTTGTTTAAAGAAAAAAAATAATAGCTATTTTTTATTAAGAAGACTAGGTTTTTAACCCATATTGAGCTACTTGTTTGTTATAAATTTTAAAAAGTATTATGTTAATTTTACAAATAATTATATATAATTAATTATATGTTTGAAAAACTTGAAGAACTTGCAAAAAATAATAAAAAGATTTCAGATTTTCATCTTAGATCAGGCTCATCTTTAGCTTATAGACAAACTGGAGAAATTATTATGGTCAAAGATGTGCCAGTAAAACCACAAGATCTAATAGATTTAATGACCACAAACTGCAATGAACACGAAACTAAAAAATTTCAAGACACTCACGAGCTAGACTCCTCAGTAACAATAAGTGGACTAAGATTTAGGGCAAATTTTTATAAGACACTTAATGGCCCAGCTGCAGTATTAAGAAGAGTTGAAAGTAAAATACCAGAGATGGGACAGTTTGATCTACCAGATGCATTATATGATATTGTTGATATGCACAAAGGTTTAGTGCTTGTTACTGGTCCAACTGGTTCAGGAAAATCCACAACACTTGCAGCTATTGTAAATGAAATTAACAGAACAAGAACTGCAAACATTATTACTGTAGAGGACCCTGTAGAATTTATTCACACTGATGCAAAAAGTATTGTTTCGCACAGAGAGGTTGGTAAACAAACAGAGAATTTTGCAAGTGCACTGAAGGCTGCATTAAGAGAAGACCCTGATGTAATTTTAGTTGGAGAGATGAGAGATTTAGAAACTGTAGGTTTAGCTCTTACAGCCGCAGAAACTGGTCACTTAGTTTTTGGAACATTACACACTAGTGGGGCACCAAATACGATTAATAGAATTATTGATGTTTTTCCTCCAGAACAACAAGCACAAATTCGAGCACAATTATCAACATCTTTAAAGATGGTTGTAACCCAAAGATTATTAAAAACAAAAGATGGTCAAGGTCGTGTAGGTGCTTTTGAAGTGATGAAATGTACTCCTCCAATTCAAAACTTAATAAGAGAAGCAAAAATTCACCAGATACCAAGCATTATGCAGACTGCAGTTAAAGATGGTATGATTACTATGTCCAAATCTTTAGAGAACCTTGCTGCTGCCGGAAAGATTGATGCAAATGCAGGCAAAGAAAGTTAAAGGTTTTTCACTTTTAGAATTAATTATTGTAATTGCTATCATTGGTGCAATGTCAGCAACAGCCTTTGGTCCATTTACTAAATGGCGTGCAGAAAGACTTGTTAGGTCCCAAGCAACAGAGGTAGCCTCTATGATCAGAAGTATTTATTCACAAGTTCAAAGAGGACAATATAGTTTTGTGCAATTCCAAATTTATAGAGATAGAGATGCAGAAGAAATAGTTTTAGAGACTAACGGTTTAAAATTAAATAAGTTTACCGATCTAGTTAGAGATAAATGGGATGGTTCAACTCAGAAACCATTTCATAAATTCGAAGAAAGATGCGGAATGGATATTGAGTGGGATGATGAAGGTGCAACCAGCAATGAATTGACTGTTAATCAAATAAGAATTGATGAAACAAAAATTTTAGTCGGACTTTTTGATGAGGATTCAATTAATGATGATGGTGGAAGTATATGTTTTTCTAAAGATGGTACTTATTATAGTGCAGATGGAATGTTTTTAAAATCTAATGCCAGTGGGGATTTTGAGGCTGTAGAGAATTTGTTCATATGTCAAAGGAACTCTGGAGTAGCCTGTCTTTTAGGTGGTGATGGCCCTACTCAGAAGAATTTTTTTCGTATAGAATGGAGTAGATTTGGTAGTATAAATTTATACAAATGGGCGAATGATTGGGTTACACAATGACAAATATTGTTAAATATAAATTACAAAAAGGTATTAGTTTAGTAGAGGCTTTAGTTTCAACAGCGATAGTTGCAATCGGTTTTCTTGCTGTATTTCAGTTAGTAAATTATTCTGTTAATTCTATTGATGTTTCAGCTGAACGAACAAAAATTAATTATATCACTAGCATGATAGCTGAGGATATGATTGGTTCAAGGGATCAAACACATGGTGACAATCCAGCCTCTAAAGACTGTATTATAAACGATTATGGTAAACCGGTAACTAAGGATGGTGAAGAGTGCACTCTTTTAAAATATGCAGATTATATAGAAAAAAATCCAATCGAGTTCCCCTCTTGTAGTGATAAAGGCGGTCCAATTTTTAATAAAGTGACAAGTATTTATGAAAAAGAAGAAGTAACAAAAAGTGCTCCAGAAAATAAAATTAATAGATGGAATGTTATTTTAGGTGAAGATCGTTACCTTAAGTGCAGATCGGATCCAAGCAAAAAAACTGATGGAGATACAAAAAGTATAAAAGTTTTTAAAATTTGTGCAACTGGCACTGGCTGTATGAGTGGAAGCTCTGATACTATTTTTGATGAACTTTATATAGGTAGAGTAGAGATTAATACTAATGGAGGCAACAAAAGAAGAAGTTTATATTTTCAAGCAGATTATATTTTTAAAGAATGATGAAAAAAAATTTAAATAAAATATCAGGCGTTACTCTAATCGAATTATTAGTGGGGATTGCTGTTACAGCTTTAATGATGGGTGCAATGTTTGCATCCTATACCGCTGTTAATAGCAGCTATAAACAAGTAACCGACAAAGCAAGAATTAGTAGTTCTAGCAGAGATATTGTTGGTATGATGATGAAAGATATTAGGCTTGCAGGTTTCAAATATTATTATGGTCAAAATACTGAGGATATTACTTTTGATGATAACTTAACTCATATTTCTGGGTTAGAAGACGGGAGAGGTATAATAGATACTCACGATCCGTTAATAGTTTTTAGAGATACCCTTGGATATTTTGCTGCAGATACAATAGCACCAGGTTCGGATCCACCTATCCCACAAAAAAATCGATCTACTGATACTTGCTGTGACAGCATACATATTGTTTATGGGGATTTCGATAAAAATGATCCAATACAAAAATATAAAAGATATAAACTTTCTTATTTTGCATTGCCAATAAACAATGAAGATGGAGATGAGAACAATGATTTTTATGGAATTTATAAAACTAAGGAAAGTTGGATAGAAAATTCTGAGAACCCATTTGGTAATTGGACTAGCAAATGTACAGAATGCTACACAAATCAATTAGTTAGATCACATTTAATTGATATGGAATTTTTATTATTTGATGAGAACGGCCATCATTTATATAAAGATGGTGATTATCCATTACCAAACAATGACAATAGCGCAGCTCTTTATAGAATAAAGCAAGTTGACATGTCATTAATGTTTAGATCGAATAAAGAATTTTACAAAAATAAACCCAAAGATAAAAAATTTTTAAAAACATTAAACGCAGATAGATATACTGGCACTGGATTTGATGACAAATATTTAAGAGATAATGTTGTTGTAAGCATTCATACGAGAAATATAGGAAGATGATAAATAAAAATAAAAATATTCAGGGGTTTACTTTAATTTTATCCTTAGTTTTATTAATAGCCATGTCACTAATGGGTGGAACTTTAATTGTACTGTCATCTAGTGATCATAGAGACAATAATAATGACGACTTAAGTCAACAGGCATTTTATGTTGCAGAAACAGGACTGCTGGAAGCTGAAAAATATCTGGTAAACTCATTCCTAGGCTTACCAAGAAGAGCAATTGAAGATGGTGTTGAAACTGCAGTAACAGATAGTAGCAAAAAAGGTATACCCCCAACAAATACCATTGATGTAGACCAATCATCTGTATGTTACAAAAGCTTTAAAAATATAATCAACTTAGAAAAAGTAGTTGCACATCATACAGGAGGTAAATTTTATAATATTGTTAAGCCAATTGTTGATGAAATTTATGAATCAGCAACTGATAAGGAAGAAAAATTTAAAGAAATTGAGGAACGTTTCTTGAATAATTATACTTATGAGTATTTTATGGTTAATGTTGGCAAGGCTGAATTTCAGGAAGCAGGATCAAGTGTCGCGCAAGGATCCATAGATGTAATTAAAGCAGGAACAGCATATAGAATCTATGCATGTGGAATTTATGATGATGATAAGGCAATAATACCACTCGAAACCTTAGTGGTTTTGCCGGGTTGAAAAAAATGTTATTATATAAAAAAAAATGAAAAAATATTTTCTTACATTATTATTAAGCTTAACTTTATTTGTAACCCAAAAATCATGGGCATGTGATTTATTAGCTATAGATATAGGTTCAGACAAATCAACTATAGAAAATATTTTTGGTACGATAGATACAGAGAGTATGGATAATACGTCCTCCCAAGGAGAATTGGTTGGCACAACAAAATCAGGTGAGTCAAAAGTAACAGGACCGGTATCAGTGTACATTGCTGAAAAAAATTCTTTTTGTGAAGATATTGATTTTGGAGAAGTGCTTATTAAAGGATATGTAGTAAATAATAAAGTTGGAGCTGTCGAGATAGAAGTACAAAATGGTTCAAATAACGACGAGAGTAACAAAGGTTTGTTAAATCAATATGTTCAAGCAAATTTTGGAGCAATAGATACTGAAAAGAATTGGGCTGGATATAAATATTGGACCATCGGTGAAAAGAAGATTTATTATTATAAAATCAAATCTAATGCTGGTGAAATTATAGAAGGAGTTGCTGTAACTTCACAAAATTATTCTGACGTATTAATTGAAGGGGAATATTAATGAAAATTAAAAGTTTGATAAAAATAGTAATTATAAATTTTATATTATTTTTATTTATAATTCCAAAATCATTTACAAAACCAATTCCCCCTGGCACAGGTGAAGGAGATGTTCCAGCAAATATTTTAATATTATTAGATAGCTCTGTTAGTATGAGAAACTTAGTATCAGGTGATGACGGTACTTACGGTATTGATTGGTCAGTAGAGTTAAGTGATGGTAGTATAATTTTTGCTGAAAATAATAGAGGTTTTTCAAAATTTTTAGACACAGGTAAAAGAGATATAACTTTTGCAAATAATAAAATTAATTTTAAAGGAAGTGATAGTGACCCAGATTGTGGTACGAATTCAAAAGTAAATAAAAGCTGGGCTGGAGATGTAACTTCAGACGATGTAGTCTATGGACTTTCAACACAAAATACTGGACAGATAATTGCAATTGATAGTACAGGTAAATGTGTAGAAGTAATTAAATCTGGCACAACAGGTATAGCGCTACCAAGATTGTTAGAGATAAGAACTATTGATGGCGAGGAAATTCTTTTTGCAGCAGGAAGAACCTTCTCTGGAGGACATAAAGGTAGAATGTATGTAAAAAATTTGACAAATGGGAAACAAAAAAAATGTTCAATAGGTAATAGTTCACATTTTGGTACAAAATTAAAAAATAACAATGTTTGGTCAATGACGGTAAGTAATGATGGAGATTATATTTATTTATCAGCAAGCAAAGCTCTTCTCGGTTACAAATTAACAAAAGATAGTGATAATCTATATTGTCCTACTGATGGAAATTGGGAATACTTTATAAATACAAATAATAGTAGAGTAGAACAAAGGGGTGGTGTTAAAAATACTTATACGGATGACATAAAAGACATTTATTCTATTGAATATTCTAAAACTGAAAATAATAAGATTTATACAACAAGCTTTAACTCACACCTTCTTCAAAGAATTGAATTAGATCATACAAATTTTACAGCAAGTCTAGATTTATCGATAGGTAAAAATGGTACAGGTGATGTATTTAATAATAAAGATCCAGGAGCCGTAGCAGCTTCTGACGTTGAGTTTAATAACCCTGGTAGAGCTGCAAGCACAAGTGTTTCGAATAATTTATTTGCTAGCTCCTCAAGAGTTCTAGTAGGTGATCGAAACTCATTTATTCATAAATTCGATGAAAATAAATTAACAGCTGCACTCAAAGATACAGCATGGAGAGCTAGATTTGGTGGTGGCAAAGTAACAAAATTTCAAGGAGCAAAAGACGCCATCGAAGCCATAGTAACGGATAGTTCTTTAACATCTGGTGCAAACTTTGGGTTTGGGCATTGGAATTCAGGTACAACAGATTGGCGAGGTGCCCAAGCTTGGGATTGGACAGCAAGAGGAGGAGGTGAAAAACTTTGTCATTTTTATAATTGGTGCTGGTACAATGAGCAAGGATGGGACGGAGATCCAGTTCACCCAGATGGAACATCCAATCCTTGTCTTAATGATTGGTGTTTAAATGTTGGAGTGAGCTCTAAAGGTGCAGATAAAATTGTTGAAGTTTTACCAACAATCGGAATGGCATGGGGTACTGATGGAAATTCATTTGCAGAGATAGCATACAACTATTTTAGAAATCTTAGAGGTGACACACCAGTAAAAAACGATAATTTACCGTGCCAGTTAAATTATGTAATTGTAATAAGTGATGGACACATAATGAATTGGGGAACAGCTTTTCAGACTTTAAATTTATTAAGAACAGAAGAAGATGTAACAACACTTTTAGTTGGATATGGCGGATCTTATAATACTAGTGCTAAACCTAGATTTGATGCACTAGCAAGAGCTGGCTCTTGTATAAGCCCTGGTGGACCGGGTGATGATATAGATCCATATACTTTTGAAGGACTTGCTGACAAGACTGGCTGTGAAAGAGCAATTGGTGCAGATACTCCTGAAGATTTAAAGACTGAAATAGAATCGAAAATAAGACAAATTATTGCTGAAAGATTATCTTTTTCATCACCATCAATTACTGCAAGTCTTGAAGAAGGAGGATCTATTTATCAAGCTCAATTTAATTATGAGAAAAGAGGAGAATGGACTGGAAGTCTTTTAAGAAAATCAATTAACATCGACTCAGATGGAAATAGAGAGATCGACCATGATACTTCAAAGGATAATACAAGTGGAAACTGGAATGCTGCTGTTGAGCTTAAAGAAAAAGGTTCAGCTGGCAGAAATATTTGGACAGTAATTGATACCGTAACACACACTGGTGCAGGTTATACTGGAAATGGAAAATGGAATAATTGGAATACCGATAACGCTACAGCAATACAGGATTTATTTGAATTAACAGGTAATGTGGTTAGAGATTATCATAACTCAACATCTACATGTGGTGTAAAAAATACCCCAGGTGTGGAAGACGGAATAGATGACGACGTTAAAGGTTTAATTAATTTTGTAAGAGGGGTTGATTACTTTGATTATAATGGATCAGAGGGTAGTGGAGCATGTAATATCACAGAAGATCGAGACTCAATTTTAGCCGATATTTATCATTCACAGCTAGTTGAAGTAGGTGCACCAAATGCTAGTACAAACTTTAAAAGTAATAATTCAGAGGCATATTGGAGAGCATCTAAGGGATATCAAAATTTTAAATCAGGTAATCAAAGCAGATCTAAAATTGTTTATGCAGGTTCAAATGGAGGAACACTGCATGCATTCAATAGTGATGATGGAAGCGAAGAGTGGGCATTCGTACCTCCTTTTATAGCAGCACAATTACCACTTTTAATTAATAAAAATTATGATGGAGCATTTGAATCAGATTTAAAGGCTGGTGGATCAAATGCAATATTTGGTGTTGATGGATCGCCCGTTATTCATGACGCATTTATTTATGGACTAAGTTCAGATGGATCAGAATATGAGGGTATGAAATCATGGCGAACACTATTATTTATACCTTATGGTCGAGGTGGAGCAGGGTTCTCGGTATTAGATGTGACTATTCCAAAAGTTACCGCTGGAGCTGATGGTGAAGTTGGAACAGGACCATTACATATGTTTTCTATGTATAATGACTCCTATAATAAAGAAGTTATAAGAATAGATCATAAGGGTAAGATAATAAGATTACCTTACCAAAGAGCAACCATCGCTTTAGAAGAATCAAATGAGGGTTTACATGCAGCTGATATCTATTCTCAGGCTGAAGCGCTTGATAAAGATTTACCTCAAGTATTGACTGATTTTTTGAATACACCAGATGACACCTCAGATGACGAATTAGTAGATGCGTTTACTAATCGAGATCTAAAAGCTGCGTGCAAAGATGATGATGAATATTTATCTACTCCTTTTTTAAATACATCTTACTCTGATGGAGCAACTACTTGTTACACTTCCTCAGAATTTACGTTTGATAATATTAATTTACCAGATAGTGCTATTGGAGCGGGTGGAGCTGTCAAAGATGGAATTTTAACTGTTTCAGAGTTAATAAGTGACGATTGGACTCCAATGACTGGAGTAACAGCGACATATTCAGGCACATCTTTAACAGTAAATTTTGGTGAAAACAAAACTATTAATCAGGGAGTAGATCCTACAGCCCCAAATAAAATAAAAATTGAAACTACATGCGAAGGTCAAGGTTTAAGTAATAAAGAGTACGACTATAGTGGATTAGGGGAAACATGGTCTACACCAAGAATTTTTAGAATCCCTTCTGGAAGTGGAGATAGTAATATTCTAAACGATCGTTATGTTGCAGTCATGGGTGGTGGAATGGGCTCAGGAACTAAATGTGTAGGTTCAGGTGTCTTTATTGTTGATTTAGAAGGTGGCGCAGAGGTAGATACAGTCGATGCGGAAATGGAACATAGAGCTGGAAGATTAATTGGAGCATCAGAAGATGAAAATTTTGGTTTTCTGAGAATATTAGACAGTGACAAACAAGGATATAAGATGGGTATTACTGGTGAGTTTGATCATGCAAGCCCGATAACAAATTCAGTACCATCAAGCCCAGTTGTTATAACAGCACATAATGCACCTACAGCTGATTGGCGAGGGGCGTTAGTTTATATTAACGATCTAGAGGGTAAAATTACCAAAATAAATTTAACTTCTAAAGGTACTCTATATGAGCAACAAACTCTTATGAACCTTGAGGCAGATAATAAAAATAAAAGATATAGTTTTTTTGAAATGGAAGCTGCAATTGGGGCAGACTCTGGAAATCTTTGGTTATTTGGTGGAACGGGTAATTTTAATAGAATATCAGAAACTGAAGGAGAAGATGGTAAAAGTGAAATGGATAATATTGTTTATGGTATTAGAGATAGAGATTTTCCAAACTTTATTTCAACAGCTACAACGCCACTCCTTAGTGGAAGTGATACATTTGTCCTAGACGCTGCTACTGCTTTATCACGGGAGGACTCTCCAAGAATAAGCAAAAGTTCTGATTGTGTAAATACGACAGGTACTGATTACCCAACTTGTAATGTAACACAAAATAAAGATGCATGGAGATATCACTTAGGTACTCCAGACATAAATCCCAAATCAACAACAGGTAATAAGTTTAGAAAAACTTCAGCTGCACCCACTATTCATAGAGGAAAAGTTTATTTTCCAGTATATGAACCAAACACAGAAGAATGTAGCTTAGGAACAGCATTCTCTTGTACTTATGATGATGAATGTGGTTCATTAGACTCTATGCATATAGACCCATCTGTTGCTAAGGGTAGCTGCTATGAGGTTGGAGCTGGTATTTTATCGAGATTTGTTGTTTTTGGGGGAAGTCTATTTGCCAACCTTGCTGGGCCATCTGAGAGTAGTGAAACTTTAGTTGAAATCCTAGCTAGTGAAAAACAATTTAGATCATTTAGAGACTCATGGAGAGAAAATTTTTAATAAAAAATTTATTCTAAAGATCTTCCTCTAATATCAGTTGTCAGTTGTTGATAAACAATAACAGATACGACCTCTAAGTTTTTTATTACCCTATTATAATCAAAAGACCAATCTACAGAGGAACAATTTAGTTCTTTGTAATAATAAACTTTAGCTTTACCAATTGATGGATCAATTTCTTCAGAAAGAACATTTAATATATTAGTTTTTTTATTGATGGCAAAATTATATCTACAGACATTTGCAGTTGTCCAATAAAGAACCACTGAGATTAAAATAGCAACGAATGACATTAGTTTGGTTAAACTCATTTAATACTATCCACGACAACAATTGTTAAATCATCTTTTTGTATTTTGCCAGACTTTACAATATCTTCAACGATTAATCTTAGTCTTTGATTGTTTGGTTTATCTTGATATTTTTTTATATATTCTTGAAAACCTTCAGCTCCTAACATTTCACCAGAAGGATCTTTAATTTCAGTTATACCATCAGTAAATACATACATAGAGCTATCTGAAAAGTTAATTTTAGTTTCTTTATATTTTATTTTTGGCATTATTCCTAAAGGAGGGTCAGCCTCGACAAAGTTTGAAAACTTTTGTTGATTATCAAATATAAGTGGTGGTTCATGACCTGCATTTGCTAAAAGCAATTCCTTTTTATTGCTATCATAAATTCCAATCAACATTGTTACAAACATTCCTCTTGCAGCAGTTTCACAAATTTCTTTATTTAATAAATTCAATAAGTCTGAAGCTGAAAAAATTGTTTTGCTTAAGCATCTATATAAACTTGATGCCTTTGACATTAATAAAGAGGACTTTATACCTTTACCGGATACGTCAGCAACTCCAAAACCATATCTTCCTTCTCCAATCTCAGAAAAATTATAAAAATCTCCAGAGACAACTTTTGCAGGAATATTTATTCCAGCAATTGGAAAATTATCTTCTTTATTTTGTGACAACAATGTCTTTTGTATTTCTCCTACAATCTCTATTTCTTTTTGCATTCTATTTTTTTCAATTAATTCTTTTGCCATTTTTGCATTTCGAATGGCTAAAGCTGCAGGAGCAGACAATGTTTCAAGAAGTTTTCTATCATTTTCTTCAAAAAGTTTAGCAGAAGTTTTTTTATTCAGACAGTGAATTACTCCAATACATTCATTCGCAGCAATTAATGGTGAACAAAGAACCGAGTAAGTTGTAAAATTTGTTTTGTTATCTAAATCAAAATAAAACTCAGCAATCTCTCTTACATCTTTTCTTACATCTCCAACCCTTATACATTTTTTTTGCAGAACTGCTTTACCCATTACACCTTGAGTTAATGGAATTTCATATTCATCTAAATAAGATTGGTACTTTGATGCTATGCATTGGAATACTTGTTTCTTATCTTCAATTAAAAATATATTTGCAGCTTGAGCATTTAATCTTTTTATAATTACTTCTAAAGCTGTTTGCATAGTCTCATTTAAATCTAAAGAGGTAGCGAACTCTTGATTCATTTGTGTAATGATGGCCAAATCTTGATTTAAAGTATTATCTTCCTTCTTTGGCTCTAATTTTTTTGATTTAAAAAACATTTTTTATAATTGGCATTCTAATGCTTTTTTGGTATTTTTAACAACAATGGAATTAATAATTAATTCACCAAGTTTCTATTTGCACATTCAAGATGCAGTAGTTTTTATTCAATACTGCATTGATGGTCTTATAAATGTTGCATCGCAATTTAAAATCTAATTAGTGATTTTTATTTTCTTTTTTATTTTAGGAAGTATTTGGGGAAGTTTTTCTAATGTTTGTATAATTAGATTACCAAAAGAACAAGGAGTTGCTATTAGTCGATCTTCCTGTCCTAAGTGTAAAAAAATAATAAGATGGTATGATAATATTCCTTTAATCTCATTTTTGATTTTAAAAAGAAAATGCAGGAATTGTGATTTTAAAATAAATTTTCAATACTTTATTGTTGAACTAATTGGGGCTTCAAGTTTTTGTCTCATTTATTATGTATATGGTCTTAGTTTTACGACCTTATTGCTTATAGTTTTGAGTGTATTCTTTATTATTATCTATTTTATTGACTTAGAACACTACATCATTCCAAATGAGCTCACCTTTCCATTAATGTTTTTAGGTTTTATAAAGTCTTTTTATCCAAGTTTAGACCCAGAATTATTTCCAAATTTTGTGAATTCTTTGATTGGTGGAATAGTTGGATACTTAATTATATGGACAATTATATTTTTATATAAAAAAATTAGAAACAAAGAGGGAATGGGATTAGGTGATGCCAAGCTTTTATCTGCAATAGGATTTTGGTTTGGATGGGTTAGCGTTCCAATTGTAATTTTTTTTTCATCTATAATAGCATTATCATATGTCGCACCAACTTTGGTTACCAGATCAAGAAACTTATCAACTCAAATTCCGTTTGGACCATTTATTATTTTAGGATCTCTGGTATATATAATATTGGGAGATCAAATTAAACTTTTACTGTTTAGTTTTTAATAAACATCTTAAAATTTATGAGATTAATAACTTATTTATTATTTGTAATATTTTTATTTAATCAAAAATCTTTTGCATCAAAAATAACATATGAAGAAATTCTAGATAATCCATCTGATCTAGAATTAAATTTAAATTATGCCAAGCAACAAGAAAGCGAAGGTAATTTAAAACTTACGATTGCCACCTTAGAGCGATTAAGTATGCTTTATCCAAAAAATGTAGATATAAAATTATATTTACTTTCTATTTTAGTTAACATGGATTCGAAGATTAAAGTTGACTTGATGTTACAAACTTTATTAAACGATCCCAACACAACTGACGAAACAAAAAATGCAATAGCAGAGTTGTTAGTTGATAAAAATCAAATTCAAGAAAAAGAAAAAAAACAAACTTGGTTTGCTTACCTTGATCTTAAATATTCTCAAACAGAAGAAAACAATATTAGTGCTACACCTAATTCAAAACGTTGGTGGACAAACAATGCAATAAATGATTTTGTTAGTCCAAACGATACAACAATAGTTGGTTATGATAAAATTTATAAAAGAGGTGGTGCGTTTACTTATGGTAAAAATTTAAATGATACTTCATCAATTTTTTTAAACCTTGGTCTTGATATAAATACTATTAATAAAAAAATTAAAGGTGATAGCGATATCACATCAGGATCAATAAGTTATTTTAAAGCAATCCGTAATCACTATTTGTCTCCTTACTTCTATTACAATGATGCAAATTATAGAGGTCAAGAAGATTATATATCTGAAGGTGTTGGATTTAATAATACTTTTATAATTAATGAAAAAATTAATTTAAATTATTCTATTAATTATTCAGAAAGTAAATATAGAAATGGAGTTGGTTTTCCTACAGCAAGCAACAACGATGCTGAAACCTTAGCAAGTAATTTAAGATTTAATTATAATATTTCAAACAAGACACAACTCAGTGCAAAAATTATTAAAAGTAATATTGAAAGTGCTAAAGCCTATGATGGTTATGATAGTGAAGGCGTAAGTATTTCCGCAACAACAATTTTTCCAATTGGAACTCTTTCATTCCGTAGTACATATTTAGAAAATGAATATGATGAACGAGAAAATTTAGTAAACTCATCACTTGATAGACATGATGAAAGTTATGCAACAGTTTTAAGCTTAAACGGCCAAGTGAATCAAATTATACCGATGTTACGATCTATTAACATGGATAATAGTATATTTTACAATTTGACTTTTAAAGACTCTGATGTACGATCTACTATATTGAATCATGATATATCTAGAAAATTTTATACCATGGGTCTAACTAAAAGAATAAATTTGAATAATATTTTAAAGAATGAATAAGATTATTAAAAAAACACTGATATTTTATACCTTTTTAATGTTTGTATTAAGTACAAGCGTTTCATTCTCAAAGGAATTCATAGGAGTAATAGGTGCAGCAATTGGTGAAATTAAAAACCAAAATCAAGAAATATTAATAACTGGCTCTAAAGTTTTTTATGGGGATACAATATTAACTAGCAAAGCTTCTAATGCACAAATACTTTTTCTAGATCAAACAGTTTTAACCTTAGGTGAAGATACAGAATTAACAATAGATGATTTTATTTATAATTCTGAAACACATGACGGAAACTTTGTAACAGAAGTTAAGTCAGGAACAGTTAAATTTATTACAGGACAAATAAGTAAATTAAATCCAGATAATTTAGAAGTTAAATTGCCAGAAGGTACATTAGGTGCAAGAGGAACTGAATTTGTTGTACTTTCAGAAAAAAATAAAAAGAGTACTATAGTTTTGCTAGGGCCAGGACCTAACAACTCTTTAGGTATGATACCAGGTAGTTTGCAAATATCAGATGGAAATAATATGGTTAGTATAACTAATCCAGGTTATCAGGCGATGATAGAAAATTAAATTTATGAAAAGAAATACTTTAAAAATAATTTTAGCCAGCACTTTACTAAGTTCGGCATCTTATGCAGACATTTCAAATATAACACCAGCGAGTACTGCATCACTTTCTCAGATCGCTTCATCTCTAAGTCATTCAGCTTCAAACGTTGACAATAATATTAATGTTGAAACAACAACTAGTAATATAATTAATACAGCTGATTTAAAAAAAGATATTAAAGAAGATGCAGAAAAATTTGATTTACAAGTTGATGCCGATGCAACGGAAATATTACAAGCATTTTCAAGTAGTGAAGGCTCTGGTGAAATAACTGAAGGAATAAAAGGATTAAAGGAAAACATAAACACAGATAAGTTTGGTGATGATCATGTTGCAACATTAGACCAAGATACTATAGAGTATGATACTGGTTGGATGACATTAACAAAAGCTACTTCATACGATTCTAAAACTTACAGCAGCAGCAATGATGTTTTCGATTCATCTGCAACTCAGCAGGCTAGAGGTCGTGTGTATGTTAATTTTAAATTACAAGAAATAAGTGCAGATGTTTATGCGAAAATAACGAGAACAGGTGGAACAGAAAAACTTTATTCATATAATTCTGGAACTGCAACATTTGATTCAGTACCTATTGTTGCTAAAACAGTTAAAAGATTTAAACTTACTGAAGGTAATACAGATCATGATAATTTCGACGGTGCACAAGATACAATGCTTGCATCAAACACAACCTTACAAGCTTCTGAATTTTCTACAACTCAAGAACTGATTGATATTTATAATCATGATACTTCAGATAGTGATGCAGAGTCTGGAATTTTTACATACGGAAAGTTTACTACTGCAACAAGTTCAAGTGCAGGTCTTGGATCAATGGCATTTGAAGCTGGACACGCACCTGATGGAGCAAACGAAGCAACATTTGCTGGAACTGTTGAGCGTTTAGAAGCTGAAGCTGTACTTGTTGGCAAAGCAATGCAGTGATTATAAAAAAAATATTTAAATTTTTATAAAAGCAATTTTCTTTAACAAAATTTTAAAAAAAACCTAAAATTTTTCCTTTTTTTAAAAAAAAAACAAAAAATTTAAAATTTAGTCAAAAAATAATTCAATTTTTGATTGAAATCTGAAAAAAACTGAAATTTTTAAAAAAAATTAACTTTCCTTCGTATATGATTAGGACTTTTGCTCTTATAAATTTTTTAAATTTTATGTTTTTGATTAAAAATATTAAGCTCTAACACAAAATAATTATACTCTAACACAAATTTTCAATTTAAAGTTTAAATTAAAAAAACGTTGATTTTACTGACTTTATTGAATTTTATTTTTTTTTGTTTACTCTAACACAAAATTATTTTTTTTATTTGTGTTAGAGTTCTTAAAATTATTCTTAAGGTTATAAAATTTTTAATTATTATTAAAATTAAAAAAAACCAATAAAATCAACACTAATAGACAACTAGACCTAAAATGACCACTATAAGTTGTATATTGTGTTAGACTTTTTTCTGTATTGTGTTAGAGATTCGATATGTTTGTGTTAGAGAAATTATAAAACTTTAAAAAATTATGGACGATAAAGAAAAAGAAAAATTTGGTGTCATTATAGATAAGAATGATCAAGACAAAAATGATCAACCAAAAGTTGAATCTGATAATAAGAATGTTGAGACTGAGCAAGTTCAAGAGACTAATATAAAGAGCGATGTAGAAAAACAACCTGAAATTGACAATAGTAATGAAAATAATGAAAATTCTTCAAATGAAAATAATTTAGCAGAAAATAATGAAGACGAAATTAAAAATGAGACAACTGTTGATGATAAAATCACTGAAAATGCAGATGAAAAAAAAGAACACCAGGTAATACATAAAAAAGATGGCAGATTACACATTTATGTAAGACAAGATAAATATAAGGGCGAATTAAAATCAAAAAATTGGGTTGGAAGACTTTATATAGATGGAAAACAAAAAATTTCGTCATCGGGAACACCAAATTTAGAGGAAGCAATTCCTATTTTAGAAAAATGGTTTGATGATGTACATGCGGAGAAAGAAAAAGAACAAAATCAACCAGGGCAGTCTTCTTCAGAAAATATTATTAACGATGCAACTCCAGAAAATTTAGAAAAAACTACTGCTGAAGTAATTCCTAATGAAACAAATTTATCAAACCCACAAGAAACAATTGTTAAAGAAAATTTAACAGAAAAAATAACTGAAACGAAGCAAGAGACACAAGATAATATTTCTATCAATCAAACTGAAGTATCAAATGATGAAGAACAATCAAAAGTAAAAAATATTTTTAATAAATTAAAAAATATAAAATTCAAAGCACCCTCTTTTGGAAAACAAAATACAAATTCTCCAAAATTAAATTTTGATAAAAATAAAGTAAAAGAAAAATTTAATAATTTTATAAAATCAAAATTAGGAAAAAAAACAGCTCAGGGAGAGGAAATAGTTGGTGTTGAAATTACAGGTAAAGAAATTAGACTTACGCAGATTTCATCAAACAAAGCAAACCAGTGGGTTCTAGAAAAATTTTATGTACATCCAATTGATTTACCAGATGATGCAGCAATTATTGATCACGAACAAAAAGTAAGTGAAGAATTAAACGTAGCCTTACAAAAGTCAAAAATATCTACACCTAACGCAGCAATTGCTATTCCAGTTACTAATGCAATTATTAGAGTTGTTACTGCTCCATTAATGAATGATGAAGAATTAAAAAAAGCAATTGATACAAATTCATTGTGGGAAAATTTAGTTCAGCTTACTGACAATTTAGATGATTATTCAATATTCCACCAAGTAATAAATAGAAATTCTAAAGATAACACAATGGATATATTATTTGTTGCCTCTAAATTAGCAGATATAAACAACTATACTAATATTATTAAAAATAGTGGATTAAATCCTGTAATAATTGATGTCAAATGTTTTGCATTAAAATCTGCTGTAGACCAAATAAATCAAATTTCGAATAAAACTGAAGATACAAATTTTACTGCAATGTTAGAGTTTGGTTTGGATGAGAATTACGTAATGATTTTATATAATAATAATCCAATAATCACTGATATTTTTTTACGAGGCCAAGACAGAAAAATTTTAAAAGAGTCTCAAGATCAAGAGGAAAAAGATGCATTAGTAAGGCGTTTCATGACTCAGGTTAAACAAGCTGTCCAAGATTTTGAGACAAAATATGAAAAAAGAGTAAGAAATATAAAGGTTGTTTCTAATCTTCCTAATGTTGATGACTATCTATCAAGTTTTAGAAAAAGTTTAGTAAATACTGGATTTAACTTATTTGATCCGTTTGAAGGACTAAAAATACCTCAGCAATTAGAGAGTAAAATTAATTTAACCAACAGGTCATATTTTTCAACAACCGTTGGACTTGCATTTAGAAAGCTTGATGTATTTGGATACTATAAATTTGTAACTGCAGTGAAAAATATCAACCTTCTTCCAAATAGAGAAGGGATGATTAAGCAAAAGAAAATGAAGGCCTTTTCAGACTTTGCTTATAAAGGTTTGGTCGGGGCTTTCGCTGGAATATATTTAATTTTATTCACATTGTCATTTTGGAATATTTATAGCTACAACAACAAATTAAAAGTTTATGATGCAGTCGTTGCAGAACATACATCAAAAACAAATCAACTTGCTAAAGTTACTAAAGAGTTAAAAAAAATGACAGCTACTCTAAAACTGAGTAACAGTCTTAAATCCAATAAGGATTTGAGTTATAGAGTTTTAGCACAGATTGCAACGAGCGTTCCTAACAGAGTTAAGTTTGATTCAGTTGAGTACGATGGAAAACGTCAAGTTGTAATTACAGGAATTGCAGCGGGTGATAATGACATACTTGCGTTAATTAGAAACTTACAGTCTAAAAATTTAATTACTCAAGCATCTTTATCATCGATGAAAATGCCAAAAGTAAAAGCAGGCGATCAAACCATGAAAGGCTTTAGAGTTTTTGTAAAGGTTAAAGGATAATTATGGATTTAAATGAATTAAAGAACTTAAATATGGATGACTTGAAAGCAAAAGTTTTAGCTTTTGCTGATAGAAAAACTTTAATTAAAATCGGTATAAGCCTTGGTTCTATAATAGTTTTTTTAATTATCTATTACGCTATCTTAAATCCAATTGTTAAAGAAAAGAAAGCTCAAATTACGGATATGAATAATAAGCAAGAGGAAATTGTTAAATTTGATAATGATATTTTATCTGTAAAAAGAAAAATTAAAAAAATTAAACCTAAATATGAAAACTACTCAACCTTGTTTCACTCAAAAGCAGAAGTAGAAGGTCTTTATCAAAATTTAAGTGAGTTTGCATCTATCAATGGATTGGTCATTACAGTTATAGAGAAGGGTAAGCCAACTGAGGTGTCAAAATCGGATGTACTTAATAAAGGAAAGAAGAAGAAGAAGAAGAAAAAGAAGAAAAAAGCAAAAAGTAAAAAAGATGCAATTAAAAATATCGCATATTACAAGATACCAGTTAAATTTGAGATCAATGGCAATTTTTTAGGATATATCAAATTTAAAAGGGCATTATCGTTATCTAATAAAATGTTGAATTTCGAGTCAGAAAAGATACAAGTGGGAAGAACAGATTCAACTGGAGCGATAAAAGTAAGTGGAACTTTAACAATAGTGGGGCTAGCAGATGAGTTCTTTTAAGCAAGTATTTATAAAGTTAATTTTACTAACCTTAATTACATTTAGCACAAATGTTTTAGCGGATAATCATGATAAAGAAAATAAAGAAGAAGCCTTACCTTTAAATGATCCATTTGTTGGTGACTCTTCTTTTTCTGGTGGAGTTAAAGTTATTACAGAAGGAGCATCAAGTTTAAGCGAACAAAAAAAAATTGACTTATATACTTATAAGTTAGTTGGGATCATAAAATCAAAATCAAATAGTTTTGTCTCTCTCATTAACCAAGATGGTGAAGTAGTTACAGTCGGTATATATGAAGAATTAAATGACGGAGTTAAGCTTGTTGATATGACTACCAAAGAAGCTATTTTTCAGACTGAAGAAAAATATTTAATAATGGATTTTAAAAATCAAATTAAGGAGAGAAGTGAATATTAAATCATTAAAAATAATCTCTTTAATTTCAATATTATTATTAGTTTTAAATGCGTGTGCGACTAAACCTTTTTCAAAAAAAAGTAAGGGATTTAAGCATAACACACCACTTATAAAAGAAGATATCAGAAAGGCAGGAAAAATTGAGGTTGAAAAAACCGTAGATATGGGACCACAACCAGTTCTTGGTGATACTACAAAATTGCAAAAAAGAAAAAAAATATCTTCTCAACAAAAAAGAAATTATCTATTGATCCCTGATGAATTTGAGAACCTAAAACAGATTGTGTCATTTAAATTTAAAAATTTAGATTACGCAGAAGCAATGCAATTGATGGGAAAAGTAGGAGATATAAATGTTTTAGTTGGAGACGAGGTTGCGGGTTCAATTTCAGCCGAACTGATTAATGTTCCGTGGGATAAAGCTTTTAATGCTTTACTAGATATGAAAAATTTTGCCGCTGATATAGATGTTACCAGTAATTTAATTAGAGTACATTCTCCCTCAACTTTAACAGCACAAGAAACATACAAATCAACAAGAGCAGCAGCTGTAAAAAAGAAAGTTGAATTAGAAGACTCGGTTGAACCAATTGTATCTGAAATTTTTAGACTTTATTATATTTCACCCGCACAAGCTAAAAGTACAATTAATGAATTATTTTCAAGTTCAGGAGATAGTAGTTTTTCTCCAATTCAAATTACTGAAGAAGTTACAACAAGATCAATTATTGTTAGAGGTAAAAGCGAAGATTTAGATGTTGTTGATAAAATTATAAGCGAAATTGATGTGAGAACTAAGCAAGTCTTAATAGAGGCATTTATAGTGGAAGCAGATTCTGAATTTGAAAGAGCATTAGGTACGAGATTAGGTGGAACCTACCAAAAAAATCAAGAGTCTGTTGGTGGTATAGTAGGCGGAGCAATGACAGATGGAGCTATTACAGGAACAACTGGTAGTCTTGCAGGTGACACTGGATCAATAAGTAATTTTCCAGCAGCAGGTGCAACAAGTGGTATCGGGATATTAAAAAGAACAGGAACAGCTGTCTTAAAGGCTGAAATACAAGCTTTGGAAAAAATGGGTTTAGGAAAAACTATTTCTAATCCTAAAGTTTTTACTCTAGATAATCAAGTTGCAACAATTCAACAAGGTGAAGAAGTTCAATACCAAGCCACAGGTTCAGAAGGGGCTGATGTACAATTTAAACCTGCCGTTTTAGAATTAGAAGTTACCCCAAGTATTATTGGAGATGGAAATGTACTTTTAGAAGTCTCTGTTAGTAATGACTCAGTAAATAGAGCCTCTGGTGCAGAACCATCAATTAATACAATGCAAATAAAAACAAAACTTTTAATTGCAGATGGAGATATAGTTGTGATTGGTGGAATTAAGAAAAATAAGGTATTTAACAGAAAAGCGCAGATGCCGGGCCTTGGAAATGTACCCGTTTTAGGAAATTTATTTAAAGGTACTGAAAAAGGTGATACTTTAGATGAATTATTAATATTCATAGCGCCAAGAGTTTTATAAAATGTTAAAAATAAGTAGAGAAAGTGAAATAAATTTAATCAATGTTTTGATTGATAACGATATTATTTCAGGAAAAGATTTACCTAACATTAAAAAAGTAAGCACCGAAAAAAATAAATCACAAATTGATGCTGTTTTTGAACTTAAGTTATGTGATGAAGATAAAATTTTAGATGTTTTAGTTAAAGAACAGAGCTTAGAAGTTGTAGACTTATCAAAAATTCAAATTACCGATGATGTAAAATCAGTTCTTCCATCAAATTATATTAATATGAATTTTGTTGCACCATTTAAAGTTGATGGAAAAGATTTACACATAGCAATATCAGATAGTTCAAAACTTGGTTTAATGAGAAATTTAAAAGCTATAACAAAAAAGAATATTGAACTTCATGCAGCTAAAGTATCTCAAATATCTGAGTTTATTCAAAAACTCCAAAGTGAAAGTGGAGATGTTACAACTGAGGCTATTAGGAAAGAGAATAAAGTAAGAACCAAAACTTTTGAATCTGATCTTGGAGATGCTGGAGAGGTTTTAGATGAAAAACCAGAGGAAGATATTGAAGCTCTAGAAAATGAATCTGAAGTAATTAAATTCAGTACTGCTGTTGTAGCGGATGCAATAAAATTGGGAGTGAGTGATATTCATATTGAACCTTATAGATTCACATCGCGTGTAAGATATAGATTAGATGGAATGCTTCAAGAGCAAGAAGAATATAAAAAATTTCTACATGATAATTATGGAGCTGTAGTAACACGTTTCAAAATTATGGGTAAATTAGATATTGCGGAGAGAAGGTTACCACAAGATGGTGCAATAAATTTTAAAATTGATGGAAAGGTTGTAGATTTAAGATTATCCATTTTGCCTACAGCTAATAATGAAAGAATTGTTATGCGTATTCTTAACAAGGATGCAGGAGATATAACACTTGAACAACTAAATTTTGAAGAACAAGATTTAAAAAGTTTAAGAAAATCTATTCATAGTACACAAGGTCTTATTCTAGTTACTGGACCAACTGGTTCTGGTAAGTCAACAACACTTTACAGTATTTTAAAAGAGGTTAGCAAACCTCACTTAAATATTTTAACAGCAGAAGATCCTGTGGAATATGAATTAGACGGTGTGGGACAAGTTCAAATAAAAGATGATATAGGTTTATCATTTGCATCTGCATTAAGATCTTTTTTACGTCAAGACCCTGAAATAATCTTGGTTGGAGAGATGAGAGATAAAGAAACGGTTGATATAGGATTAAAAGCTGCATTAACTGGTCACTTAGTATTTAGTACACTCCACACTAATGATGCACCTAGTACCATTACGCGTTTACAAAACATGGGTACACCTGATTATTTAATAAGTGCAGCAACTCAAATGGTCCTTGCCCAAAGATTAGCAAGAAGAAACTGCAAAGAGTGTAGAGTACCAGATGAAGATGTAACGCCTAAAGTTTTAACGGATCTTGGTTTTTCACCCGAGCAAGCTTCTAGAACAAAAGCCATAAAAGGGAAAGGTTGTGCAAAATGTAAAGACAGCGGTTACAAAGGTAGACAAGGAATTTACGAAATATTAGTTGTTTCAAAACCAATTAAAGAAGCAATTCTAAGACAAGCTACAACACCTGAACTAAGAGAAATTGCAATTAAAGAAGGCTTTCAAACCATGCAGGATATGGGAAGAAGGATGATTGCAAATGGAGAGTTAAGTTTCAGGGAATATGAGCGAGTTTTATCAGCTAGTTAGTAATGGAAATATATTCTTACAAAGGCATTTCTGCGGGAAAATATGTTGAGGGTGAAATAGAAGCTCTTAATCAAGACGAAGCATCTTTTAAACTTAAAGAGCAAAAATTAATTATTACCAATCTAATTAAAACAAAGAAGAAAACAGGGGAAAAGAAAGAAAAAACCAAAGGTAAAGGGAAAGGTTTTTCTTTATTTGGAAAAAAAAAGGTAAAAGTAGAGGAAATTTTAATTTTTTCAAAACAGTTTGCCACTATGGTAAAAGCTGGACTGCCAATTTTGCAAACGCTTGCAATGTTACGAGATCAACTTGAGTCCCCCGCAATTAAAGAGGTAATTGAAGATATAAGAAAAGGCCTAGAGGGTGGAATAACATTATCTAAAAATTTTGAAAAATATCCTCAGTACTTTGATAATGTTTATGTAAACTTGATTAAAGCGGGTGAGGCTAGCGGTAAACTAGATGTTTTTCTTCTTAAAATTGTTGATGATTTAGAAAAAAAAGAAAAAATCAAAAAGAAAATTAAAGGTGCTCTTATGTATCCAGGCATAATGTTTACTACTGCTATGGTCGTAAGTGCATTTATGTTAGTTAAAGTTGTTCCAGTATTTGCTGAAATGTATGAAGGAATGGGTATTGCGCTACCTAAGCCAACAGCAGTAATAATGAGCATGAGTAATTTTTTAAGAGGTACTGGCGGAATGCTTTTACTTTTTTCTTTGGTGGGAGGTTATTTTTTATTTAAATACTTAACAACTAAAAATAAAACAATACAATACAAGTGGCATAGACAAGTTTTAAAGCTGCCAGTTTTTGGTGATTTGATTTTAAAATCAGTAATTGCACAAATCTCACTGATTATGGGAAACCTAAGTGCTGCTGGAGTAAATTTATTAGAGAGTATAGAAATTGCAAAATCTGTAAGCTCCAATGTTGTTGTTACTGAGGCCCTAGAGAATGTAAAAAAAGGAGTTTTTTCTGGTGAAACACTTACAAAATTATTTTTGAAAGAACCATTATTTCCACCAACCTTTAGTCAGTTAGTTTCTGTTGGAGAGCAAACAGGACAACTTGATGAAATGTTCAACTCAGTTGCAAAGTATTATGAAAGTGAATTTGATACTGCTGTAAACAATATGTCGAGTTTAATAGAACCAATTATGATAGTGTTTATGGGTATAATGATTGGCGGATTAATGATCGCGATGTACTCACCAATATTCAATGTTGGTGCAATAATGGGCGGTTAAATCTTCTTTGACAATATTAAATGGTTAACCCATTGTTGTTGGTCTTTTTTAAAGACTGCATCATCCATTATTTGTTTGATAAAAAAAGTTCCCAAACCACCTGGTTTAATATCATCTAATTTTCTATGCTGAATATTCTCTGCAACAACAGGTTTTCCTTTATCAAAAAAGCCAATTTCTAAATTATCACCTTTAAGTGAAATTTTAATTTGCATATGATCTGAGGTATTTTCAACACCTTTATAGGCGTGTTTAACTATGTTTTGCGCAGCTTCAGCTATTGCTAAAACTAATTCGTCTTTAAGTTCATTATTAATTTTTAATTTCTCCAACACCTCTCTTGAAAAGACTCTTACATCTTTCAAACTAGCTGTATGAACCAAAAAATCTTTAGACTCTGCTAAATCCATTATCCCAAGTTTAATATTTGCTCTAGCTTCGCCATCATTATTACTTTTAAAACAGATTTACTTACTTCTTTAACAACAACTTTAGTATTATTTTCTAGAGCTTTTTGATGACTTTCAATAAGAACTGAAATACCTGAAGAGTCCATATAAGATACATCTTTAAGATTAAGGTGAACTTCTTTACCAGACTCAACTAAGGGCAATATAACTTCTTTTGCTTTTTCAGTTACATCCATATCAATTTCTCCATTAAGAAAAACTGTAGATATATTCCCTTCTTCTGTAATTTTATAACTCATGAGCCTGTACTGATAACATTATTAATTCATTATTAAAATCTCAAATTTGAGCCAAAATGAGCACATTTTAGTAAAATAATCGGTTTTTTTCTCATATTTTTATAACTTCATTCTTTACATAACGATTATAAATAATAAGAATATACTATTGAAAAAATATTAAGATTATAGGGAGGTCTATGACTAATAAAAATAAAAACAAAAAAGGTTTTACATTAATTGAATTACTAGTTGTTGTAGCAATTATCGGTGCATTAGCAGCTGTTGGAGTTGTTGCTTATAACGGATATATTGGAGCTGCAAGAGAAAATGCTACTAAGTCAATTCACAATAGCGTAGTAAAATATATCGCCAATGAAAGAGGAAAATGTGCTTTAGATGAAAACACTATGATTTTTGGTGGCGCTGTTTCATGCGGCACTACTGGCACAAGTGAAGCTAGTTTTATTATAACGACATTAACAGGAGACGACAGTCCATTAAATGATAAAGATCCTTATGACGGTGGTTTGTCTGTAGTAAGCTCAACGCCTGAAGACGAAGATAAAGTAAGAGGCAATGTTGTTTTAACTGCAAATGCTGATGATGATGAAATTACTTTAACTACTTGTTACGATGCAAAATGTGTAGCAGATTCTTTAACAAATACTGTTGCGGTAACTGAGTAAAAGCAGTTAAAAAAAAAGTATTTAACTTTGCAGGTAAAATTTATGAGAGGGTTCACTCTGATTGAGCTGTTAATCGTGGTTGCAATCATTGGAACCCTCGCTGCAATAGGCACAGTATCTTATAATGGTTATGTAGGTGGAGCTAAAAAATCTGCCGCAACAAATACAATGCAGCAAATTGCACTTCAAGAACAAGAATACCAATCTATTTATGGAGATTATTTCACTCAATCTGGATGCACGCCAGGTGATGATGAAACTGGGGAGATTAATACGGATTTATTTGAAACTACAGGCGATGAAAATGTCGTTGATGCTGATGGTTATAGATTTTGTGTGGATACACATACAACAGGTTTTGTCGTAAAAGCTTGTAAGTGGGACGGATCTGCTTGCACAGGAACTGAAGCAGACACTTTAACGTTAAACACTAAAGGGGCTAACAATTTTTAATTGATGCAAAAAATAAGATGTTTGATAATTTTAAAGAATTCATTAATAAATTATTTTCCGGACAACAATTAAATTTAGTTAAAATTTTATCAACCATTAGCATCATTTGGATGGTTTTGATTGGCTATTTAATTTGGTGGAATGGCATCAATAGTTCTGGATTTGATAAAAGTTTTAAATGGGATGAATGGATCTGGTTTGGTCTTGTACCTGCAATTGTACCATTCATGTTTTATCTAATTTGGAAAAAAAAAGACTAAATTATGAGAAAATTACTCAAAATGGATACTTTATTACTTTGTAAAAAAATAATATTTAAATATGTTTAACTTATGAAGAAATTATTATTAACCTTGATGCTGCTTCCAATTTTAAGTAATTGCACTCAATATTCATCTTTGGTTGGGCCAAGTTATACCTTTGTGGAGTCGGGAAATATTCTTCAATCAACAACGTCTTTGACCAGTTCACTAACCATGAACAGTATAAAGAAAAATTTTATTCATGAAGTTAAAAGCGAAAATATCTGTCAAACAGTTCATACCTCTGAACTTAATGAGATATTCTTTGAAACAGTTGAACAAATGGATTGTTATTATGATCCAATGAGTATTTATAGATAATACTTATTTAAAATCTAATACAACCTATTTTGAGCATATAAGTCCTTAAAGTTTAATTAAACCTGAATTTATCTATACTTTTAATATTTAAAAAAAATTGAAATTTTGATTATTTAATTTAAGTTCTTTGATTTTATGAGTTCATTAAAACAATATTTAAATTTAAAAGAATTTAACCTATTAAGGTTTTTAACTGGTTTAGCTTTATTTATTTGTCTTTTTACAAATTCTGCATTGTCATCTGAAAAAAATATTACTTATATGCAAATTCTACAAAAACCAAACGATTTAGATTTAAACTTAAAGTATGCTCAACAACAAGGAAAAATGGGAAATTTCAAGCAAACTATTTCTACTCTTGAAAGATTAAACATGCTTTACCCAGAAAATGTTGAGATTAAATTATATTTACTCTCAGTATTAGTTCAGGTCGACTCTCCAGAAAAGGCGTACACAATTATAGAAGAAATGAAATTAAGAAGAGATCTAGATCCTGAAGATTTAGAAACTTTATTAGAAATAGAGGAAGGTTTAAAAGATAGAGAGCCATCTTTATGGAATTTAACAGCAGATATCTCAGTTGGTGGAGTTTATACTGATAATGTTAATAGTGTATCAAAAACAAGATTACAAAGTACGTCTGATGTAATAGGCGGTTTCAATTCTGCAAAATACGATAGAACATTGAGTGGTGGTTTAGGCTTATCAGCCTCGAGACCGATTGGAGAAGAATCCTCTTTTTTAATTAACCTAAACCACACTTCATCAGAACAACATCAGGAAACTGATGATGATTTTCAAAGTTATGGTTTAACATTTGCCTTTGATACTACGTTAGGTAATCAAAGTTTAAGTCCGTACTACATGTTAAGTAAATCGGACTATCAAACAGATGCAGATAGTTTTTCAAACATGTATGGTATAGGGGGATTTTTTACAGTTGGTGAAAGAAACTCTTTTAGTTATGGATACTCATTTGCAGACTCAAAAGGAAATCACAATTCAACTGATGATACCGCAATGGATACCAATTCAATTTCACATGGCTTTACTTTAGGTCATGACTATATATTAACTGAAATAATTTCAACATCTTTTAGTTTAGGATATAGTGATACAGATGCTCGTGTTGATGCAGGAAATGATTACGAAACTTATGATGTGGGTTTTGGATTAAATTTTGCTTTCCCATGGGCTTACATTGCTGTCAGTAACGCTGTAGGTTTTAATGATTATAAAAAAGAAGATACCAGCGTAAATTCAAATAAATTAAGATCAGATTATACAAACACTTTTGATATTATGTTAACCAAAGCGATTGGTGATATATTTCCAACTATTGATCCAAATAGAAGTCTTTTTATAAACCTATCCTACGAAAAAATGATTTCAGAGGCTAATATATTGAACTATGATTATATAAGCGATTCCTTCTCAATAAGTTTTTCTAGATCCGTAAGATTAAATTAGTTGCAAATTATTTAAAGAAATCCCCATATAATTGAGTTTTGAGCCTCTCAATTTGAGCTTTTTTCATTTAACTTTTTGTATTTTTTGTTACTTTCTGATTGTGAAAAAAATATTATCAATATTCATAAGTTTAATTTTCATTTTAAGCATAAATGTTAATGCTGAAGAAAAATTAACTATTGAAAAACAATTAGTTGGAATTGTTGGTGCTATATCAGGGACAGTAAAAACTGAAACCAGAGAATTAAAAGCTGGTGATAAAATTTATTTAAATGAAACTATTTATGCTGGAGCTAGCTCAGGTACTCAAATCTTACTTTTAGATCAATCAACTTTTACCGTGGGTGAAGACTCAGAGGTGGTGATGGATACATTTGTTTTTGATCCAGAAACTAATGATGGAAAAATAGTTGCAAGTGTCAAACAAGGAAGTTTAAAAGTAATCTCTGGATTAATAAGCAAAAAGAATCCAGATAGTTTAACTGTTGAAGTTCCAGAAGGTACACTAGGTTCAAGAGGAACGGAATTTCAAACAATTGTTTCAAAAGGAAAAACTGATACTTTATTAATAGGTCCAGGGAAAAATAATACTTTAGGTATGCGACCGGGAGCAGTGCTTGTCGGTAATAAATTTGGTCAAACTTTATTAAATAACCCTTACAGCACAACTTCAATGACAAAAAATAAGGCACCAGGGCAAGCAAAAAGAATTACAAAAAATCAGTTAAAGAAATTTAATAAAAAGATGAAAGCTTTAAGAGTAGCAAAATTAACTCCAAGTGATGCTAAAGCCGAAAGAAAAGTGTTAAGAAAAGAATTAAAAAAAGAATTGAAATCTTTAGGTTTTGAAAAAGAAGAGATTAAAACAATAATAAAACAAAATATTCAAAAAGATAAAGAAAAAAAAGTAGCTATAAAAGCTGATAGAGCTGAGAAAAAGAAAAAAGCTAAAGCAGAAAAGAAAAAGAATAAAAAGAAAAAAGCTAAAGCAGAAAAGAAAAAAGGTAAAAAGAAAAAAGCTAAAGCAGAAAAGAAAAAAGGTAAAAAGAAAAAAGCGAAAGCAGAAAAGAAAAAAGGTAAAAAGAAAAAAGCAGTAAAGAAAAAAGCAACTAAAAAAGAGAAGAAAAAAGCTACAAAGAAAAAACCTGCTAAGAAGAAAAAAGCAGTGAAGAAAAAGCCAGCTAAGAAGAAAAAGAAAGCTGTAAAGAAAAAACCTAAAAAGAAAAAGAAAGCTGTAAAGAAAAAACCTAAAAAGAAAAAGAAAATAGCTAAAAAGAAAAGAATAGTTAAAAAGAAAAAAGCAGCTAAGAAGAAAAAAGCTAAGAAGAAAAGAAAGAAAAAGAAATAAGCAACTCTTTTTACGCTAAGTTTTATTTACATTACCTAAATTAAATATAAATTCATTTTGTGAAAGTCTTTTTGCAAAAATATTCAAACTACTTAGTTTTTATTGGAATTCTTTTGCTCTTAATTTCATTAAAAATAATTAATCCTCCATTTATAAAATCAGTTTCATATTTAAGTTTTGATTTATATCAAAAAATATTTGCACAAAAAAAAGATAGTGATGTCGTTATTGTTGATATTGATGAGAATAGCTTGGGAAAGTTTGGTCAGTTTCCTTGGAACAGGAAAGTTTTTGCAAAAATAATAGATCAACTTAATACATCATCTCCAAAAGCAATTGGATTTGATATTTTTTTTACAGAAAAAGATAAACAATCTCCAGAAGAAATTATTAAATCTTATGGTTTAATACCATCAGATGTTGCGGAACTTCAAAAACTTAAAAGCCCTGATGAGCTTTTTTCTGAAAAATTAAAAGAGTCTAAATCTGTAATTGCAGTATTAGGAAGCAATGTTCCCTCTTATTCAAATTATGATCGAAAAGCAAAAGCAAGGTTTTTATCAAAAGGAGGAGATCCAAAACAATTTACATACTCTTATCCTTATTCAATAGGATCATTAGAAAAATTAGAAAAAAATGTAAAGGGCTTAGGCTCAATATCATTTCTAGATCAATCAGACGGAATTATAAGATCTTTACCTTTGATCGTACAATTTAATAAAAAATTATATCCAACTATGGGTTTGGAAATGGTTAGAATAGGTTCTAATCAAAAAAATATTTATGTAGAGCTTAATGAGATTGGAATTCAAAGAATAAATGTAAGACCTAATAAAATTGAATCAGATGTAAATGGAATTATTTGGATTAAGTATAAAAAATCTCAAAAGAAACAATATATTTCCGCAAGTGATGTTTACGAGGGAAATTTTAATAAAGAATTTTTTGAAAATAAATATGTACTTATAGGTGCCTCCGCTCAAGGATTGTTTGATTTAGTTAAAACACCTTTAGGTGTTACAATTCCAGGAGTTGAGGTTCATGCAAATGTTATAGAAAATATTTTGGATAACTCTTATCTAATAAGAAATCCAAACACATATGTTTTCGAGTTACTATTTTCTATAATTGTTGCCCTTATTACATTTATTTTATCTCAGAAAATAAAACCAAGACATAGTTTATCAATTTTCTTTGGTAATATTTTAATGATAATAATTATTGGATTTTCAATTTATAAATTTAGATCTGAACTTATTGATATAAGTTATCCAATCTTTATTGTAACCTTAACATTCTTAACAGGTCTTTATTTTAGATTTATTGAGGAAAATAAACTTGCGTTAGAAAACTTGCAAAAAGAAGCTAAACTTTTAAAAGAAAGAGAGCTTGCTGCAGGTGTTCAAAAAAGTTTATTCCCAGATATATCTAAATTTGAAAATTTTATTTTTGCAACAAACGTACCTGCAAGAGATGTGTCAGGGGATTACTTTGATGTGGTAAGATCTACACCTGAAGAATATTTTTTTACATTAGCCGATGTTTCTGGAAAAGGAATTAAAGCTGGAATGTATATGGCAAAAGCATCTTCAATTTTTAGAACACTTACTAATTTAAAATTTCCAATTGAAAAAGTTGTATTTGGTGTGAATAACGAACTTGTTGAGGCTAAATTTAAAGGAATGTTCGTTACAGCAGTTTTTGGAAAGCTAAACATTAAAACTGGTGAATTAGTTTTTATTAATGCGGGTCATGAAAGCATTCTGTCATTTGATCAAAATAAAAATTATGAATACATAAAATCTGAAATGCCACCAATTGGAATTGTAAAGTATTTCTCTGAGTCGATGGTAAAGTCAAATACCATTAATATTAAAGACAAAACACTAGTAGTTTATACAGACGGTGTAACAGAGGGTTATTTGGAAAATGGAGAAGAGTTAGGAGCTGAGGGTGTACAAAAAATTATAAATAAAATTTCTGATGTAACTCCAAAAAGCATTGTTGACTCTATAGAGAAAGAGTTGAACTGGGGTGCAGATAAATTAAGAGACGATATTACATGTATGGCAATAAATATTACAAATACAGACCTAATAAAAAAAGGTAAGTTAAAAAATACTGATAAATGATTATTTCTCAGTCTTTTTATTTAGAAATTTATTAATACTATTAAATTTCAATAATTTATTATTTCAAATTTTCTGATATATAAATTATGCAATGAAAAAATTTTTCCTAACTATTTGCTCTTTTTTAATGATTTCATCATCAAGTTTTGCTGATGATTATGAGTTTTTTAATCTTGCTGAAATTGTTAAAAATTTAATTCCAGGAGAAGGTGATACAGAGGTCAGTATAGACGTTAGAGAGAATTATAAACCGGACTACAGCATACTTGGAGTTCGGGAAATTGAAAAAACAGATAGTGGGAATGTCTTTACTCAATTTTCTTTATTCAATACAGAAAAAGATAATGAGGAAAGAATTGTTGGAAATTTAGGTTTTGGAAAAAGAATGTTAAGTAATGAAAACACTTTGATGACAGGTTTTAATGCATTTTTAGATTATGATGATAATGGAAACACAAGATCAAGTCTGGGTATAGAAGCTAGAAGCGCAGTTTTAGATTTTGGCTATAATTACTATTTTGGATTAGGGGATGGAACTGATGAAAAAGTTTTAGATGGTTATGATTTAAATTTATCATCTCAAGTTCCTTATATGCATTGGGCAGATATATTTGTGAACGCTTATGAATGGGAAGGTGAAGATAGAGATGATATTAAAGGAAGAAAATATGGATCAGAGCTTCTCATACATCCCACTTTAAGTTTTGAATTTGCCTACGATGATAAAAGTAAAGATGGCTTAGAAGATGAAAAGTACGCAAAGTTTATATTTGTTTACCCTCCAAGAACTGGCCCAACACTTCAAGATGGTTTTTTCAATGATACAAAGTGGAAGAAAGAAAAAGATATGTCAGGCGAGCTTTTAACAAAAGTAAAAAGAAACAACAAAATTATGATTGAGTTTAAAGGTAAATCTACGATATCGAGGACAGACTAATGAATAAATTATTTAAAATAATAATCATAGCAAAATTTTTATTACTTGTTTTTGTAACTAATTCTTATTCAGCAAGTAAGACAGGTCAACCAAGTGTATATAAAGTTATAATGAAAAAAGTTGAACTTTGTACTGCGAGCACAAGTGTTACTAGTTGCGAAGGAGCAGTTGTTATTGGAACTGGAAATAAAACGGTTGATATTGCAGCTGTTGGTGAAGGTGCAGTTGCAGCAGCTTACGGTGACCCAGCACTCTTGCCACTTGGTGAAACTTATACTCATATGAGAGTAACTATTGATAGAAAAATGACAATTAAAGCAGATATAACAGTTCCAGGTGTAACTGCACCTTGTAGAACAACCACAGCATTATCAGACTCTGCTTATCCTGATGGTTTAAGTGGTACAGAAAAATATGATACAACACCTGTTGTGGCAGATGATGGGACCGCTGCAGAAGCAGATATATATATGAAAAATGATCAAATGGAAACTTGTGAGAACGCTGCATGTTCATCAACATCAGATCCAAATACTGTGGAATATGACCAAGGCATTGGATCCTCAACTCATCAATCAACTCATGCTGAAGGAGATACATCTGACGATCATATGATGGTTTATACACTTGCAAGTCCTTACACAGTTGCATTAATTTCACCTACGGTAGACATTTCTTTTGGAACAGAAAATGCAATAAAAGCCGCTGAAGTAGGAACAGATCTTTGTTCGTTTGAGCCACAAGAACCAATAGTTACAATTACAATTAAATAGATTAGTAGTTACTTTAATAAATCTTGAAGTTTATTTTCTTTTTCTAAAGCCCTTAATTCTTGATAGCCGCCTATATGTTTATCATCAATAAATATTTGAGGTATTGTTCTTTTACCATTAGCTTTTTGAATCATCTCTTCCATTAAACCTTCTTTTGAAGCAATATCGATTTCTGAAAATGTAGCATTATTTCTTACTAGCAGTCTTTTTGCTGCATCACAAAAGTTACATGATGGACCAGTATAAATAACAATATTTTTCATATCTTATATATAGTCATTTTTTTTGATTTTTCTTCTAATTTCTTTTCTAGTAATTTCAAATTTTTTTCTATGTTTTATACTTTGATTTTTCGCTCTTTTTCTCCAAAGTCGAAAAGATGAGGGTTTAAGATTTTTTCGCATAATCTTAATAACATCATTTTCAGTTTTTCCAGTTTTTTTTCTGATTTCCTCAAAAGTTATTCGATCAGCCCAAGCTGCCCAGACAACCCAATCTGGACTCATTACATTTGGCTCTGGGTTTTTAACTCTAGTTTGGGGCCTGTGACTTTTTTTCATAAATATTTTATCTATTTTAAATAAATCATTAATGAATTTTCTTCAACATGTGATATATTCTTTTTAGATAGTCCTATCTAGCCATCTTTAGCTCCCGGTTTTTTAGGACTATCCTCAAAAATGCTCCCATTAGAATATCTTCTTTTTTTACAAATAATAATTTTTTTATTTATTTCCCCAGGTACCCCCAGGGTAGTTATTATTTCTTACTCAATGAATTATGGAGTTCAAAAATGTATTTGGACAGCTTTAGGAGATGTTTCAGCTAATATTATCCAAGCAACACTAGTAATATTTGTAATTGGTTCTTTTTTTTCAGACAATCCTGTTATTCTAAATACATTTAAGTGGATAGGGGTATTTTACTTATGTTACTTAGCTTACGATATATACAATACAAATCCTAATGAGGTTAACACCAAGAAAATAAAGCAAAAAAGTTTTTTATCTTTTTTTAAGGATGGTTTTATAGTTGCAGGTACAAGCCCTAAGGCTTGGATGTTTTTTCCTTTTATTTTTCCACAGTTCATTGATTTTAGTAGCAATTACGTAATTCAATTCTTAATTTTAATTATTACCTATGTTATTTTAGATTTTTTATCGTTAATGGGATATGCGATACTTGCTAATAGATTAATAGTGTGGATAAAGGCAAATCCAAAGATAATTAATACAATTTCGGCGTGCGTTCTAATATTTATTGCTGTAATAATTGTATTAATTCAATAGTTTTAATTTTAATAATTTAAATAAAAATAAAATGAAATTAGGATTTATAGGTACTGGTGAAATATCTAAAGCAGTTATTCAAGGTATTATTAGTTCAAAAATAAAATTTTCTAAAATTTATATATCAAATAGAAACAATAAAATTTCAAAACAATTAAGTAAATTGAATAAAAAAATTTCAATTATAAAAGACAATCAAAAAATAATTGATACTTGTGAATGGGTTTTCTTAGCGATTACACCTGCTGTTGGTAAAAAAATAATAAAGGAATTAAAATTTAAAAAAAAACATACAATTATTAGTTTTATTTCAACAATAAAAATGAAAGAATTAAAAAAATTTATTAAGGTTAAGGCTACAATTGTAAGAGCTATCCCGCTACCTCCTATATCGTTAAAGAAAGGACCTATACCGATTTATCCACCAAACAAAAAAGTAAAAAGATTTTTTAATTATTTAGGTACAACAGTAGAAATTAAAAATGAAGCTTTATCTCTTAATTTTTGGACAACTTCATCTATGATGGCTCCATTTTATGAAATTTTATATACTCTTTCCCAGTGGCTAATAAAAAAAGGAGTTAAAAAAGAAAGTGCACAGAAATATATAACCTCTTTGTTCGTTGCATTGTCAGAAGACTCATTTAATAAATATTCAGATTTAAAAAAATTAGTTAAGGAGTCTCAAACACCAAAAGGATTAAATGAACAATCAGTAAAAGAATTAAGGAAATTAGGTTTTTATAGAGATTTAAACAAAACAGCCGAAAGCGTCTTAAGCAGACTTAAAAAAGCAAAGTAAATAATGAAAAACTCCGAAATTTTGCACGTAGATAATGTCTCTAAATATTTTGGAGGTCTTGCTGCTGTAAATAACTGTTCTTTAAAAATAAAAAAAGGATCTATAACTGGAATTATTGGTCCTAATGGATCAGGAAAAACAACTTTATTTAATTTAATTGCTGGAAATCTTAAATCTAATAATGGGAGTGTAATATTTAATAATGAGAATATTACAAACATACCCTCTTACCAACTTTTTTCTAAAGGACTACTTAGAACTTTTCAAATAGCGCATGAATTCACTAATTTAACAGTTTTAGAAAATTTAATGATGGTGCCTAGCAATCAATCTGGAGAAAATTTAGTGACAGCATTAATAAATCCAAAGCTTGTCAAAGAAGAGGAACAAAAGATTAAAAATAAAGCATTAGATGTTATTGAATTCTTAAATCTAAAACATTTAGCAAATGAACTCGCTGGAAATTTATCTGGCGGGCAAAAGAAATTACTTGAATTAGGAAGAACTATGATGGTTGATGCTAAACTTGTTTTGTTAGATGAAGTTGGAGCTGGTGTTAATAGAACTTTATTAAAAGATTTAGGAACTGCAATTTTAAGATTGAATAAAGAAAAAGGTTATACATTTTGCATGATTGAACATGATATAGATTTTATAAGTAGAATGTGCAATCCAGTAATTGTTATGTCTGAAGGTTCAGTATTGTTCGAAGGAACTTCCGAGGAAGTAAAAAAAAATGAGAAAGTAATCGATAGTTATTTAGGTCGTGGAACCAAGATTAATAAGGATATTTATTAATGTCTTTTTTTGAAGGAAATAAAATGACAGCTGGATACGGTAATGGCCCAGATATTATTAACTCTTGCACAATAAAAGTTGATCGAGGTGAAATTGTTGCAATTTTAGGACCAAATGGTGCAGGAAAATCTACTGCAATGAAGGCAATGCTTGGATTATTAAATTTAAAATCTGGATCTGTTGTAATTGATGGACAAGAAATTTCCAAACTTTCTCCACAAGATAGAGTAAAAAAAGGTATTTCATTTGTGCCACAAACCAAAAATGTTTTTGCAGAATTAACAGTAAGGGAAAACTTAGAAGTAGGAGCCTTTCTAAGAGAAGATGATGTAAATAAAGTTATAGAAGAAATTTATAATTTATTTCCAATACTAAAAGAAAAAAGCTCCCAAGTTGTTGGTCAACTATCAGGTGGCCAAAGACAACAAGTTGCACTAGGAAGAGCGCTTATGATTAAGCCATCAATTTTAATGTTGGATGAGCCAACTGCAGGTGTATCGCCTATAGTTATGGACGAGTTGTTTCAGCATATTATAAAAGTAAAGGAGACAAATGTGGGCATAATAATGGTTGAACAAAATGCCAAACAAGCTCTTAGTATTTCTAATAGAGGCTATGTTTTAGTTACAGGTGAAAATAAATTCGAGGGCTCAGGCGATGAATTACTTAATGATCCAGAAGTAAGAAGATCATTCTTAGGGGGATAAATTGGAATTATTAAATGCATTAATCTTACTGCTAAATTATACAATTGTACCAGCAATTACATATGGATCACAATTGGCATTAGGCGCAATTTTTGTAACATTAATCTACGGAGTGTTGAGATTTGCAAATTTTGCTACAGGAGACATGATGTCATTTGGAACAATGTTTGCTGTATTATTGACTTATTATTTTCAATCAATTGGAATTGGTCTTGGTATATTGCCAACAGCATTACTTACAATCCCATTCGCTATTATTGCAATGATTTTATATATGTTATTTATCGATAACTTTGTTTTTAAATATTATAGAGTAAAAAAGAGTGCCCCTGTTCAGCTTGCAATGGTAAGTGTAGGTGTAATGTTTGTTACACAAGCTATTATTAGAATAATTATAGGTCCATTTGATCGAAGATTTCTAGATGGTGAAAAATTTATTTTAAAAGCTTCAGAATTTAAAGAGATGACTGGGTTAAACGAAGGTTTAACAATCAAATCTACACAAGCAATAACTGTAGTTGTTACAATAATTTTAGTTTCAATATTGTTTTGGTTTTTAAACAAAACTAAAACTGGAACTAGCATGAGAGCTTACTCTGATAATGAGGATTTAGCATTATTATCAGGTATAGACCCCAAAAGGGTTGTGATGATCACTTGGATTATAGCAGGATTTTTAGCTACTGTTGGAGGAGTACTTTATGGATTAGATAAAAGTTATAAGCCATTTGTTTATTTTAATAACATGCTCCCAATTTTTGCCGCTGCTATAGTTGGTGGAATTGGCAATCCATTTGGAGCATTTTTGGGTGGATATGTAATTGCTTTTGCTGAGATCTTTGTAACTTATGCTTATAAAAAGTTTTTTACCTACCTATTACCAGAAAGTTTAGAACCAGATTCTTTAGTCCAATTGTTATCTACAGATTATAAGTTTGCAGTTTCCTTCTCGATTTTAGTTATTGTCTTACTCTTTAGACCATCTGGTATTTTTGAAGGAAAAAAAATATGAGAAAATATTTAAATATAATTACAGCTTATTCCATAATGATGATTTTAATTATTTTGGTAGGTATTTTTCAATCATGGTCAATTGCTCTATCAATACTTAACTACTGTTTAATTTCAGCTGTGATGACAATGGGAGCAAATATTCAGTGGGGTTATGCAGGTTTGATAAACTTTGGAATAATGGGTTACACAGCATTAGGTGGTTTAGCTGTAGTATTGGTATCTGTTGCTCCAGTTCCTGAAGCTTGGAGTGCTGGTGGATTTAATATGATTACAAGTCTAATTTTGATTTTAGGAATAGTATTAATAGTCAATTATATATTAAAAAAATATAAAAATTTAAAATATAAGAATTATCTAATTGCACTTGTAATAGTTTTTGGAATAATTTTAATTAGAGTTGTTGCTTCTCCAGGAATTGAAGCAATAGAGGCCGTCAATCCTGCAAAGACAGGCTTTTTAGGCGGCCTTGGAATGCCAATTTTATTTTCTTGGATAGTTGGAGGTCTCTTTGCTGCAGGATTAGCATTTCTAGTTGGAAAAATTGCACTTGGTCTTAGAGCTGATTATCTTGCAATTGCCACACTTTTAATTGCAGAAATAGTAGTATCAATTATCAAGCATGAGGATTGGTTAGCAAGAGGTGTAAAAAATGTAATTGGATTAAAAAGACCAGTTCCATATGAAATAAATCTCCAAACATCTCCTTGGTTTATCAATTTAGTTGAAAAGTTGAATCAAGGTAAATTAAATTTAATAAGCTCTGTTTCAGAAAAAAAAGATATCCTTAACCAGTTAGTTATAGACGCATCCTCAGTTTATGTAAAACTATGTATGACTGGTTTATTTCTTACTGTGGTAATTATTTTATTAATTTTAACTCAAAAAGCTCTTTATTCTCCTTGGGGAAGAAAAATGAGAGCAATAAGAGATAATGAAGAAGCGGCGGGAGCCATGGGTAAAAATGTTGTTAAGGAACATCTTCTAATTTTCATATTAGGATCGGCTATTGTTGGTTTAGCTGGAGCAATGATGGTAACTAATGATGGTTTATTTACCCCAGGCAGTTATAGGCCTATGAGATATACGTTTGTCATATGGGTTATGGTTATTGTTGGTGGTACAGGTAATAATTTTGGTGCAATATTAGGTGGATTTGCAGTTTGGTTTTTGTGGGTTGAGGCAGGGCCAATCGCATTATTCTTGATTAACTTCTTTACGGCACATTTAGACGAAGCAAATGCTTTAAAGGTTCATTTAATAGAAAGTGCTCCATATTTTAGGTTTTTGATGATTGGTGTTGGACTACTTGTTATAATGAGATATCGTCCAAAAGGATTAATTCCGGAAAAAATAAATACAAAAAAAATATGAAATATATCTTACTTGGAATGGCCTTAGCATTCGCAATGTATTTAAGTGATAAATACATCTTTTGATGAATAAAAACCTATTTATATTAACACTAAGTCAAATTTTTAGTTTTACAGCCGCTCCAGTAACAGTTTTTTTAAGTGGAATTATTGGCTCTCAAATAAGTCCAATTAAATCTCTATCAACTTTGCCGATGTCAATTTCGGTGGTTGGTATTGCGATAGGAGCAATTATAGCCACTAAGGTCATGAGTATGATTGGTAGAAAATACGGTTTTATATTAGCAGCTTTAGGAAATGCACTATTTTCAATTTTAGCAGCGTATTCAATATTTGAGCAAAATTTTGTTTTATTTTGTTTTGCAAATTTATTTATTGGTATTGGGATGGCTTTTACCCATCAGTATCGTTTTGCCGCTGCCGAAAGTGTTCAAAAAGATATGGCACCACGAGCTATTTCTATAATATTATTTGGTGGAATTATTTCAGCATTTTTAGGACCAAGTCTTGCAAATTATTCAAAAGAATTATTTAGTGAAAATTTATATGTTGGATCATATCTTGCACTAGCTTTATTAACTTTTATTCCTTCAATTCTTTTCTTGTTTTATGAAAGTAAATCTAAAATACAAACTAATTTAAAATATAAAGGAAGAGGATTGCTGGAATTAATCTCACAACCAAGGTTTATTCAGGCGGTAGCAGCATCAGCTTTTGGATATGCTGTGATGACTTTTTTAATGACAGCGACACCTATTAGTATGCATGTAATGGAAAATATGAGTTTAACTAAAACAAGTATAGTAATCCAATTTCACGTTGCTGCTATGTTTCTTCCATCGTTATTGACTGGGTATCTAATAAAAAAGTTTGGTCATAGTAATATAATTTATTCAGGTATATTTCTTTATAGCATTACTTTAATTGCAAGTACATTTGACCAAAGTTTTTTTAACTATATGTTTGCTTTAATATTCTTGGGATTTGGTTGGAACTTCTTATTTATTTCTGGAACTAGTTTGCTTGTTTTAACTTATAAGGAAGAAGAAAAATTTAAAGCGCAAGGCTTGAATGATTTTGTAGTTTATTCCATACATGCCGTGGTAAGTTTATCAGCAGGTATCTTTATAGCGTTAACAAACTGGAAAACGATGAATCTAATATGTATCCCATTTATGATTTTAATTGTTTTAGCAACAACAAGGGCCGATATATTAGAAAAAAAAAACCCTAGCGTTGTTGAACGCTAGAGTTTTAAATTAAAGATTATCTTTGTTTTTTAGTTTTAAATTTTCCACCTTTGATTTCTTTTTCTAAGAAAGATCCAAAAGCTTCACCAACTTCAGTAAATTCTACTCCAGTTGCACCTTCGTAGTTAACTGCTTTCCCCTTAGCTAAAAGGTCTAAAGCTTTCTTAAGTTGGCCTGGGTAAATTTTAGTTCCAGGAGCATTAGCCACAGACATTACATTCTTTTGAACTGCAGCTCTATCCGCTTTGCCACCTGCTTGCATTGCTAAAGTAATTAATGCAGCAGCATCGTAAGACTCTCCAGTATAAGGACCAGATGAGTCAATTCCAGCAGCTTTGGCTACTTTAGAAAATACACCTGCTCCTTTTCCAGTTGAGCCTGGAATTGAACCAAATGATTTATTTAAAGCCTTACCAAAAGAATCTGTTAATGAGTCTCCGATCATTCCGTCAGATAAAATAAATGTATCAAAAGCTCCAGAGTCTAGAGATCCTTGTATAATACCTTTACCACCTTGGTCTAAGTAACCAATGACAGCAATTGCATCTCCACCCGCAGAAGCTAATGTAGCAACTTCAGCAGCATAATCTGCTTTACCATCTTCGTGAGCAGCAACAGTAGTTACTTTAATTCCATGTGCTTTTACTGCAGCTTCGTAAACATCTGCAAGACCTTTTCCATAGTCATTATTTGTATAAGTTATAGCAACACTCTTAACACCTCTATCTTTTGTTATGTCAGCTAGAATTTGTCCTCCTCTAGCATCTGATGGAGCAGTTCTAAAGAAATATCCATTATCATCTAGCGTTGTTAATCCTGGAGATGTTGCTGAAGGCGATATCATAACTACACCTTTGGGTACTGCCACGTTTGATGCAATAGCTCCAGTTACTCCAGAACAGTCTGCACCCATTATAGCAACCACACCACCTGAAATTAATCCTTCAGCAGCTGATGTTGCAGCAGCAGAGTCAACACATGTTGAGTCAGCTCTTTCAACAGAAATAGTTTTACCACCTAATAGCGCGCCTGAGTCAGATGCCTCTTTAAAAGCAAGTTCAGCTGACGCTGCCATAGCAGGAGTTAAAGATTCTATAGGACCAGTAAACCCTAAAATAACCCCCATCTTAATCGCATGTCCATCTGCCAATAAGTTTGATGTAAAAGTCGATACAAACATAAATGCAGCAATAAATAGTTTTTTCATTATTTTCCTCTTTGATTGTTAACAATTTATAAAAAACAAATTAAAACCTATTTATAAATATTTTCAATAAGCGATTTATTTTATTTTATGGAGTAAAATCACGGAAGTTATTACAATTATACCACCCAATATGAACAGAATAGTTGGCACTTCTCCAAATATTAGGAAAGTTAATATTATTCCAAAGATAGGAAACAAGGAGTAAAAGGGAAAAATCTGCCCAACAGTATAAAATTTATAAAGATAAAACATTAAAAGATGTGCACATAAAGAAACTATAATAGCTTGATATGAAATCAACATCCAAGAGTCTAAATTAATATTTTTCACATTTAATAATGTATTTCCCTCAATAAAATAAGAAGCAATTAATAAAATTGAAAAACCAAATATACCAACACTTGCATTCAACAGACTTGTATCTAAATTTTTTAATTGTCTAGAGTAAACTTGAGCTAAGCCAAAAAACAAAGCCATTAAGCTAGCAAAAAACAAACCTAATAAATTATTACGTAGCTGAGGATCAAAAAATATTATTAAAATACCAATGAAAGCTGAAAATATAAGAAACCATTTTTTTTTGCTTATATTCTCACCTAACATTAATCCACTCGCTAAAATTCCAAAAGGTATAGCCAATTGTGAGCCAACAATAATTGGAGATATAATTGTTGAATAGTAAAGGGACAGGTTCATAAAAACATAAACCAAAACTCCCATAGATATAGAAAAAGCTATCAAAGGAGCAAAATATTTTTTTTCTGGGACTTTAAATCTCCAAAAAGGAATTAATATAATTAATACCAAGCCCATTCTAAGTGAAGCCATAAGAATAGGTGGCACAGAATTATTAAGTGCTAATTTAGCAACAGGAAAAGCACTTCCATGCGCAACCATAATAAATAATAAAATTAACAAATGTTTTAAAGGCACTATCTAATTGAGAAAGGATCTAACGTTGGTTCATCAGATGTGTAGTACCATGTAGTTTTTACGCGTGTATAATCTTTAATTGAGTCAATTCCCGCTTCTTTGCCGTAACCACTATCTTTTATTCCACCAAATGGAGCAGACGGAGATATAAGTCTGTATGTATTAACAAAAGTTATTCCTGCTCGTATAGCATTTGAAACTCTCAATCCCCTTGCTAAATCACTAGTATAAACTCCAGATGATAAACCATATTGATTATCATTCATTTTTTTTATTACCTCATCTTCAGTTTTAAACTTCATCACTGATAAAATCGGTCCAAATAATTCATTTTCCGCTGTAGGTAAGTTGTGGTTATCACATTCAATTATAGTTGGTGGAAAATAATAGCCTTCATTTGAAAATTTATGTCTTGCACCCCCACATTTAATTTTACCACCTTGTTCGACTGTTGCTTTTATATTTTTTTCTATAACTTCTAATTGTTTAAAATTACTTAGCGGTCCCATCTCTGTTTCAGGATCCATTGGGGTTCCAATTTTTATTTTATTTGCTCTTTTTGTTAGTTTATCTAAAAACTCATCATATATTTTATCTTGTAAATACAATCTTGATCCAGCTATACAACTTTGTCCACTAGCACCAAATATACCTGCAGTAATTCCATTTATTGCGTTCTCTTGGTGAGCGTCATTAAATACTGCAACGGGACTCTTTCCTCCAAGTTCTAAACTTACTTCAGATAAATTTTCAGCAGAGTTTTTTATAATATGTTTTGCTGTATCGGGGCCTCCTGTAAAAGCAATTTTTTCAACTAAATCATGAGCAGTTAATGCTTTACCACATGGTTCTCCAAAACCAGTAATAACATTTACAACTCCTTTAGGTATTCCAGTTTCCTCAATAAGTTTTGCAAATTCGAACATTACTGCAGGAGCTAATTCAGAGCATTTTATAACTATAGTATTTCCAGTTGCTAAGGCTGGTGCTAATTTTGTTGCTGTTAAAAACATCTGTGAATTCCATGGAACAATTGCAGCTATAACTCCAATAGGTATTCTTGTGGTGATAGCTTGGACATTTGGTTTATCGATTGGCAGAACTGTTCCCTCGACTTTGTCTGCAAGACCAGCATAGTAATCATAGTACTCCGCAATATAGTTCGCCTGTTTATTTGTTTCTCTAAAAAGCTTACCTGTGTCTATAGTTTCAATTTCACCAAGTAATTTTGCATTATCTCTTAACTTTTGACCAATCGCTCTTAAAAATTTTGCTCTATCTCTTGGCAATAGTTTTGACCACTCACCTTCAAAAGCCTTTTGTGCTGCTTTCACAGCTTTGTCTACGTCTTTAGCGTTAGCCTCTGGTACTTTAGCCCAGGGTTTGTTATTTTCTGGATTAAGAGTTTCAAAAGTTTTTTTACTTTCTGAATCTACCCATTCTCCGCCGATAAACATTTTATATTCTTTTAGTTTAGACATATTTAATTAACATGTAATTTTATTTCATGGTTTACCTCATCTGCACACTCAATACTACATAGATGTTTTCCATTTTTAATTATTTTGACTTTTGAATTTTTTATACATTTACTAAGGTTTTTTGACATTTCTGGAGTTGAGCCAGAATCAAACTCACCCGTCATAATTAACGTTTTAACTTTTATATTTTCAAATTTTTCATTGTCTTTGTGCTTTACAAAAAGCTCATAAATTTTAAGGAAATCTTCCATATTATTTTCATTTAACATAGAAGAAATTTCTTCATATATTTTAGGATTTTGTAAAATATATTCATCTGTAAACCATCTTTTCAAAGCCTGCTTTGATAAAGATCTGCTTTTTTTGGATAGTTCAAATCTGTCATTAACTATTTGTTGCTGTTCTTTACTTCTCTTGAAAATAGAACAAAGTAAAGTTAAGCTCTCTAATCTATTATTATAATTTTCGGCGAAATTTCTCGCAATTAATGAACCTATCGAAAAACCAACAAGATGAATTTTTTTAAAATTAAGCTCATCAATTAAATTAAGTAATTGTCTTGAAAAATTATCAAAACTTAAATTTGAACTTTCCAAGGGGGTTTGACCGTGACCTAAAATATCATATGCAACTATTGTATTTTCAAATACATCAAATTGAGGTTTCCAGATTTTATGATTTAAACCAACTCCATGAATAAATATAATTGGTGTTCCTTGATTTTGATTTAGAATATAAAAAGTACCATTCGAGTCTGAAGCATTAATCATTGAGTTACTTGGGCTCAATACCCATTTCTTTCATATCTTGATATCTATCACCTGTTCTTGCGTGAGCTCTTCCACTTGATGCTCCTCCAATAGCAATTACAATCTCATTATCAAATGGTGCATCATGAATAGTAAATTCATGTGTTAGATAATAAGGCCTTAAACCAGAGTCAGTTTTATGCATCATTGGTATTGAAATTTTTGATCCTGCTGGACCTCTAGTGTTTGTAAAACTCAAATAAGAAGTTCCACCAACAGCATCTCTAAACTTGTTACCAAATCTTAAAGTATGAATAAAAGCGGACGCATGTTCGATTTCGCCTTTAAGACCAACAATGCCAGCCTTTCCATAAGCTAAAATTTTATCTGGAGATCCAATTTCTTTAATTAGTTCTGGTACTAATATATCCCCAAGCTTTGGCGCAAGATCAAGAATAGTTGGTTTTAAATCCTCAACAAAACCTTTTTCATCCCAAGGATTTTTAAAAACTGCTGCAACGGAAACTAATAGAACAGGTTCTTTTGCTTCTTTGCCACCTTCTATGAATGTTTTATCAACAAATTTCGTAAATTTTCTTAATTCTAATTTCATTTTTTTGATCTATGTTTAAAGCTATCTCTTCTAAAACTGTATAGTGCTTTTGGATCTACATCAACATCAATTACAACAGGCTTGTTAACTTTCAAGGCTTTTTTGAAAACACTGTTTATGTCTTCTAATTTTTTAATTTTGTATCCTTTAGCTCCGTAATAATTAGCAACTTTATCGAAAGGTGGGCTTGAAATATCTGCTCCTAGATATCTCTTTCCAAAAAAATCTTTTTGATAAGCTTTTTCAGCTCCCCAACTTTTATTATTTAAAACAACAGTAATTGTGTTTATTTTATATTCAACCGCAGTGCTTAGTTCAGATATCGTCATTCCAAAACCACCATCACCCATTAAACTTACTACAGTTTTTTTTGGATTCGCTAATTTAACACCTAATCCACATGCAAATGAAAAACCAACAAGACCAAAATCTAAAGGCGAAAATAATGATGGTGGTTTAAAATAATTTAATGAATCTGTTGCTTGTAAACACAATGTTCCCGCGTCCAATGTTATAGCAGTATTTTTAGGCAAAACTTTTCGTAATTCTTTAAAAAGTGCATTTGGTTGTATAGGTGTATTTTTTGATTTTATTTTTTCTCTGTTTTTTAAAAAATTTGATCTTTCAGAAATAAATTTTTTTGTCCAGTCCCCTAAATTAGGTGAAATTTTTTTCTGTTTTAATCCTATTAATAGTTGCGAAGCTACGGTTGAGGCATCTGCTAGTATTCCAATTGAGACACGAAAATATCTTCCAATCATTTTTTTCTCTAATTCAATCTGAATAATTTTAGCTTTTTTATTTATATTATCGTAAGAGTAAAAAGTTGAGTTAAAGCCAAGCCTTGTTCCTAAAGCAAGTATAACATCAGCTTCTTTCGTTAATTTTGTGGCCACAGGATTACCTCTTGGACCCATCTGCCCAGCATTAAGTTTATAATCATAAGGTATAGCATCTCCATGGCCAGCCGAAGTAACAACAGGACAATTTAAATAATCTGCTAACTTGGTTACCTCTTTAAAATTAGATGTATTTTTTATCCCTGCTCCCACAATAATTACAAATTTTTTAGAATTATTTATTAATTTAATACTTCTGTTTATATCTTTAGTTTTTGCTTTAATTTTATAAAAATTGTCAAAAGACTTATTTTTTTCATTAATTTTAAAACTTGATTTTTCAGCCAATATATTTCTTGGGAGATTTATACAAACCGGACCTCTTCTTGGAGACATTGCAGTTTTAAATGCATCACTGATAGATTTTGCAATATTATTTACCTTCTTCACAGTTAATGTTTTTTTTGTAACTGGCTCAAATAAAGATTGTTGATCAAGTCCTTGGAAAGCATCTTCCATTTTATCTTTAGTTGAATACAGACCTGCGATAGAAATTACTGGTGAAAAAGCAGCTTTAGCTTGCGCTAGACCAGTCACCAAGTTTGTTGCCCCCGGTCCATTTTGACCTGCAATGATTACACCAGGTTGGTTTGATGCTCTTGCATAACCATCAGCCATGTGAGTACCTGTTCTTTCATCCCTTACACCTATAAATTTTATTTTTTTTTCATGATACAATGCATCGAACATTTCCATCGTAGCAGAACCTATTAAACCAAAAATATGTTTAACACCTTCTTTTCTAAGCGATCGGACAGCAGCCTGCCCTCCTGATAACAGTTTTTTAGATTTTTTCACGAAACTTTTTTGACTTCAGTATCTAGATCATCCTTAAAGTGAGGCATAACTTTTTCAGTAAATAACTTTATACTCTTCATACAATCTTCATGCTTAACACCTGGAAAATTAGACCAGACCTGAAGATTTTGTAAATTTAGCTCACTTTTTAATTCTTTAATTTTATCAATAACATATTCTGGAGTTCCAAAAAGCATATTACGTTTATGTAAAAAATCATAACTTAGTAAATCTAACTTTCCCTTAGTAACCGGTAACTCTTCACCTGGATCCATATGATTTCCAAGACCCCTCCAATGACAAACCCATCTCATGTAGTTTACCATGTGCTCACCTGCTTTTTCTTTAGCCTCTTCCATTGTATCAGCTACAAACATGTCTCTAACTAAAGAAATTCCTTCACCCAGTGGAACGTTTCTTTTTTCAGCTTCAGATTTTGCATTTTTAAATGCTTCAAATTTAATTTTAAGTGCTTTCACAGTTGGTATCCACATTATTATGTTCAGCCCTTGTTGTGCAGCCCATTCAATAGACCTAATACCATCAACAACTTGATGTATTGGGGGGCAAGGTTTTTGATAAGGTTTTGGAAGCACACTAATATTTTCCATAACATTTGTTTCAAGATTAACTAACTCTTTATTTGGTGGACTCATATCATGCTCCCATACATAATCTGGCGCAGGATAAGTATAGAATTCACCTTTATGATTAAAAAATTTTTCTTTCCAGGCCTTTTTTAAAATTGTTAAAGTTTCCTCAAACAATCTAAAATTTTTTGCTTGATCTTTCATGTCTGCTTCTTTATTTAAATTAATCGCCTCTCTACCATAAATTCCTCTACCAATACCAATTTCAACTCGACCTTTTGATAATTGATCTAATAAAGCTATATCTTCTGCCATCCTAATAGGATTATGAAATGTAATTACATTACAAGCTTGACCAATCCTTATATTTTTTGTTCTTGCAGCAGCATCTACTCCCATCATTAATGGGTTCGTAAGTGACTCCATTCCTTCATGGTTAAAGTGATGTTCAGTATACCAAATAGAATTCCATTTGCTCTTATCACAGTACTCAGTGATTTCTCTAGTTTCATCTAATAGTTTGTCGTATGGTTTATGTGTCCAATTAGTAGTATTACAAAAATATCCAAATTTCATTTAAGCCTCCTTTAAATATTAATTTAAAAGACGACCGATCCCACTTTCGTAATGTTTATGACAAGACGACGAGTTATGTATCGTTGTAATGATAATATCATTTTTTTCATTTATTGCGAATAGTTAAATTTATGATTTAAATTACAAGCTGAAGAATGTTACTGCTTTAAATAGCCAAATTAAGCGGGTTTTAGGTTCAGGTTTAGGCTTGAATTTAGGTTATTAAGATCTAATTTGAAACATTAATATGAAAATTTCAGTTATAGTACCTGTGTACAATGAAGAGAAAACTGTAATCACTGTTCTTAAAAGACTTCATGAAACAAAGCCAGAAAATATTAAATACGAAGTGATTGTAATTAATGATGGATCGACCGACGGATCAAAAGACTTATTAGAAAATAATAAAAATTTAGTAACATCACTTATACACAATCCAAGAAACTCAGGAAAAGGATACTCTGTAAGAGAAGCATTAAGAGTTGCTACGGGTGATTATATTTTATTCCAAGATGCTGATTTAGAGTATGATCCTATTGAATTTAAAAAATTTATTAAAGTTTGTGAACAGTTTGATGCAGATGTGGTTATAGGTAGCAGATTTAATTTTAGTGATTATACAAGATCTCACAATATCTTAAATAAAATTGGTAATAAGATTTTAACTCTCACTTTCAATATTATCTACAACACTACTTTTACTGATATTTATTCTTGTTATTTATGTTATAAAACTAAATTAGTTGATCCCGATAAACTTATAACGAAGGGCTTTGATCAACATGCAGAAATACTTTGTAAAGCAGTAAAAGAAGGAAAAAAATTTTATGAAGTTCCTATTTCTTATAATGGTAGGTCACATGAGGAGGGGAAAAAGATAAAATTCTATCATTTCTTTAGTGTAATTTATCGTATAATTTTACAGAAGTTTTAAAATATCATGGGAAAAAAAATAGTTATTACTGGGGGTCTTGGTTACATCGGTACTGAACTTTGTAAAATATATTCTGGATATAGTTGGAATGATCAAATAACCGTAATTGATAACAGATTTATATCTGAAAGAGTAAATCAGCTGAGAAATTGGAATATGAATTTTGTCCATGGAGATATTTTAGACAAGGATTTAATTAAAAAATATTGCCAAGATGCTGATGTAGTTCATCATCTTGCTGGTATAACTGCAGTGCCAAGAGTGAAGAGCGAAGCTAATGAGGAAAAAGAAAAAGAAATTGAAAGAGTAGCAAAAGAAGGAACTCAAAATATTTTAGATGTTATAAGCGATAAATGTAAAATAGTTATGCCATCAACTCATGTCGTTTATGAAGGCATGAAAGATGTACAAGAAGATATTTTAGAAAATGAAACAACATGCCCAATATTAGCCTATGGAAGATCAAAAGATTTTAACGAAAAACAACTAAAATCATCTGGTAAAAATTTTGTAATATTGAGGTTGGGATCTGTCTATGGTTACTCAACTGATACAGCAAGGATTGATATAATGACGAATCTTTTTTCAAAAATAACTTCTCAAAATGGAACATTAAAGCTTTTTGCAGGCGGTAGACAGATAAAAAGTTTAGTTCCCCTTATTGATGTTGCAAGATGTTTTAAATTTATGGAGGAACGAGAAGATATTTCTAGCGAACTTTTTAATTTAACAAAAGATAAAGTAACCGTAAAGGATGTAGCAAAGATATGTAAAAAATATAACCCCAAGATAATAATAAAAGAAACAAATGATGAGGTGCCAAATCTTGGTTTTTCACTATCTAATAAAAAATTAATGAAAAAGGGTTTTAAATTTTTGTATGCTTTAGATGAGAGCATCCAAGAAATGATTTCAAAATGGTCAAAACAAGATCTTGCTAAAGAATTAGAGTTTGTGAAAGGTGGAATGAATGAGTATGCAGATAATAGAGGAAAGATAAGCAACTTTGAATTAACAGAACCAATAAATATGATTGGACTAATAGATTCAAAAAAAGGAACCATTCGGGCAAACCATTATCATCCACAACAAGAACAAAAATGTTTATTCACTAAGGGACAAATAATTGAAATATTTCAAGATATATTAAATCCAAACTCACCAAAGATTACTCAAGTTGTAAATGAAGGAGAAATTTCAACTATTAAACCCAATGTAGCTCATACAATGGTATTTACTAAAGATACAACTTTTTTAAATTTAGTAAGAGGCGAGAGAGAACATGAAAATTATGGAGTAACACATACAATAAAACATGTCTTTGTTGATGAGAAAGAAAGAGATTTATTAATGAACTGCTATAAATTTGATTGTAGATCATGCGGCAGTACAAAATTAAAAAGAGTTGTTTCATTAGGTTATCAACCATTAGCAAATAATTTGTTAAACAAAAAAAATGATAAAAATGATTTATATCCACTAGAGGTAAATTACTGTGAAAATTGTCATAACTGCCAGTTATCAGTTGCTGTCGATGCAAAAAAAATGTTTTCAAATTATTTATATACTTCCTCAACTTCAAAAGTATTTAGAGATCATTTTGTTAATGCAGCAAATAAATATGTTAAAGAATTAAAATTAAGCCCAAAAAAATCTTATATAATTGATGTAGGAAGTAATGATGGGGTAGCTCTAAAACCTTTTAAAGATTTAAATTTTAAAAATATATTAGGAATAGAGCCTGCTTCAAATTTAGCAAAATTAGCAAATAAAAATAAAATAAAAACTTTTAACGGATTTTTAACAAAGAAAAATTTAAAAAAAATTAAAAAAAAGGCTGATTTAATTCTAGCGTCAAATGTATTTGCCCATTCTGATAATTTGAAAGAAATGTCAGAATGTATGATTAATTTATTAAACCACAAAGGTACAATTATTATTGAAGTACAATACTTGATGAATACTCTTAAAGACTTAACTTTTGATAATATATATCATGAGCATTATAATTATTGGTCATTAACATCATTAAAAAACTTTTTTAAACAATTTGATGCAAAAATTGTCAAAGCAGAAAAAATAAATACTCACGGTGGTTCTATTAGGATTTATGTGAAAAAGGATATGAAAGTTAAAATTGATAAAAGTATCAACAAGATAATTAAAGAAGAGATAGATTATGGAATTAATAAATTTAAAACGTATCAAAATTTTGGAGAGAAAGTATATAAAATAAGAGAAAATGTGATTAAAAATATTAATCAATTAAAAAAGGATGGTAAGAAAATTATTGGCTTTGGTGCTCCTGCAAAGGCAACTACAGCACTTAATTTCTTTGGTATATCTGATCAAATTGATTTTATCGTTGAGGACAATAAACTTAAGCACAATAAATTTATTCCTGGTGTAAAAATACCAATTGTTTCTAAAAATAAAGTAAATGGAAAAGGGGATACTATTCTTGTACTTGCATGGAATTTTTTTGAAGACATAAAAAAAAATAATAAAACATTATCTGATAATTTTATAAATATTAAATCTTTAGAAAAAGAAACTTAAAATAAAATATGAATTTAAAAAAAATTAAACCACAGTATTTAAAAAAACCTAATCCAAGAGTTGGTTTAATTGCATTAGCAAGCGATTTTATGATTGAAAAAGATTTTTCAAATGTAATTGGTGGAAGAAAAATCGACTTTTTTGTAAATAGAATTAAATGTTACAATCCACTCACTAGCAAAAATCTTATAAAAATGTCTAAAGAAGTAACAAGCGTTACAAAAGAAATATTACCTAATCAAAAAATAGACTGTGTTGTTTATGGATGTACCTCTGGAACAATAGCTGCAGGCTACAGATCAATAGAGAAAAAAATTAAAAAAGCTAAACCAAATACGAAAGTAACCACTCCCAGCACAGCTGCAATAAAAGCACTTAGGAAAATGGAAATTAAAAAAATATCTGTCTTTACACCTTATCCAAAAAAATTAAATAACGAGGTTATTGATTTTTTAAAAAAAGAAAAATTTATTATTACTTCAAACTCTTACTTTGATATTAAGTCAGATATAGATATTGGAAAAGTTGATCCAGAATATTTATTTAAAGTTTTATCAAGAATGGATCATAAAAATGCCGATGCTTTGTTTGTTTCATGTACTGCTTTACCAGTTCTATCAATATTGAATAGATTGGAAAAAAAAATAAAAAAAATAGTTATATCAAGCAATCAAGCTTTAATATGGGATACTTTAGAGAAAATTGGAAAAAATAATTCAATAACTAATTTTGGAAAGTTATTTAAGGCTAATTAATATGCTTTTTTCAAAAGATGAATATCAAAATAGATTAAAAAAAACTAAAATTTTGATGCAAGAAAAAGGTATCGATCTTTTAATCTCTCAAGATACTAACAACATGAATTATCTCACGGGTTACGATGCGTGGTCATTTTATTATTCACAATGCGTTATCGTGCATACAGATTTAGAGGAGCCCTTGTGTTTTGTAAGAGCCCAAGATGCAGGTGGGGCATATATTAAAACATATCTAAAAAATGAGAGTATTATCATTTATGATGAGAAATATATTCATACATGGCCAACACATCCTTATGATTGTTTAATTGATTTAATTAAAAAAAGAAGTTGGGATAAACTTAAAATCGGTGTTGAAATGGATAGTCATTATTTTACTGCTTTTTGTTATGAGAAATTAAAACAAGGACTTCCTAATTCAACAATTAAAGACTCAGAAAGATTAGTTAATTGGGTGAGACTGATTAAATCTGATACTGAAATTGGATATATGAAAACTGCAGCAACAATATCTGAGGAAGCAATGAAAGTTGCAATGAATACAATAAATCCAGGTGTTAGGCAGTGCGATGCAGTTGCTGAAATTCAAAGGGCACTTTTTAGAGGAACACCAGAAATTGGAGGTGAATATGCAAGTATAGCAACTTTATTACCAACTGGAAAAGGTACATCTGCTTCTCACCTAACAGCAACAGATGAAAAATTTGTTAAAGGCGAGGCAACTGTTGTTGAGCTTTCTGGGGTTGTAAAAAGATATCATTGCCCAATGGCAAGAACAGTTCAACTTGGAAAACCTGAACAAAAAAAAATTGATGCAATGAAAGCAACAAATGAAGCATTAAATGCCGGTATTGAAGTAACAAAACCAGGAAATACCGCTGATGATGTTGCTCAAAAATTTTGGGGTGTTTTAGATAAATATAATATTAAAAAAGAATCTAGAACAGGATATTCAATTGGAATAGGATATCCTCCTGATTGGGGTGAACATACTTTAAATATTTATAAAGGTGATATGACAGTTTTAAAACCAAACGTGTGTTTTCATATGATTGCAGTAATGCAATTTGGTGACTGGGGCGTTGAAGCTTCTGAATCTATTAGAGTTACAGAGACTGGAAGTGAACTTTTTTGCAATTTTTCAAGAGATTTGCACATAAAATAAGAACTTGAAAAAAATATCAACAAATGTTTTAAATCATCATGCCAAAGAACGAACAATTCGTTAAGTTTGACAAAGTAGATAAAAGCTATGACGGTAAAGTTTTAGTAGTCAAAGATTTAAATCTAGATATTGCAGAAGGTGAGTTCATCACAATGTTAGGACCATCAGGTTCTGGAAAAACAACATGCCTAATGATGCTTGCAGGATTTGAAACTCCAACTAATGGAGAAATATATTTAGATGGAAATCCAATCTCAAATATACCACCACATAAAAGGGGAATCGGAATGGTGTTTCAAAATTATGCACTGTTCCCACATATGACAGTTTATGAAAACTTAGCCTTCCCATTGAGAGTTAGAAAAATTCAAAAAGATGAGATTGATAAAAAAGTTGATAAGGCTTTATCCATGGTGTCTTTAACTGGTTTTGAAAATAGAATGCCAGGACAATTATCAGGCGGTCAGCAACAAAGAGTTGCAGTTGCAAGAGCACTTGTTTTTGATCCAGCTGTTGTTTTGATGGATGAACCTTTAGGTGCATTAGATAAAAATCTTAGAGAGAGTATGCAGTATGAAATTAAACATATTCATGAAAATATAGGTGTTACAGTTGTTTATGTAACACACGACCAAAGTGAAGCATTAACAATGTCAAATAGAATTGCAGTATTTAATGATGGAAAGGTTCAGCAACTTTCTTCACCAGATAAACTTTACGAAGAGCCAGTTAATTCTTTTGTTGCTGAATTTATTGGAGAAAATAATACTTTTGGTGGGCAGGTTACAAATTATTCAAAAGAAAAATGTAAAGTTAAATTAAATGATGGCTCAGAAATTTTTGCAAATCCAATTACTGTCAAAGCAAATGGTGATGATACCACTGTATCATTAAGACCTGAGAGAGCATTAATTAATACTAAAGAAAAAATGGATAATAATTTTAAAGGAAAAATAGAAGAAGTTATTTATCATGGGGATCATACTCGAGTAAGATTAGATTTGCTTGGAAATAAAGATTTTATTTTAAAAGTTCCAAATAGTTCTGCTAATATGGATATTAAACTAGGTAACCAAATAAATGTTAGCTGGAATAGTCATGATGCGAGAGCATTAGACCCAAAATAAACATCTGGTTAATAATCATTATATAGTAATAAAATAAAAGCCTTTTTTAATAAATGGGATGTTGACTCACTCTTTATATCTTGCTGTAATTGCTTTTTTAAAAAAACGTTTAAACGGAGGATAAATGAGAAAATTAAGTAAACTATTACTAGTTCTATCTTTTGCTCTTTCAATAAGTTCATCAGCATTTGCAGTTACGGCTGTATCTTGGGGTGGAGCTTATACAGAGTCTCAAAAGTTAGGATATGGTGATCCTACTGCTAAGAAACTAGGTATCGAGATTAATTGGGTCGACTACTCTGGTGGATTATCAGAAATTAAAGCACAAAAAGAAGCCGGCAAAATTACGTGGGATATAATCGACGTATTTGCAATGGATACTATCAATGGATGTGACGAAGGTTTATTTGTTGAATTTGACTTTGACAAAGACTTTCCACCTGCGCCAGATGGAACTCCAGCAAGTAAAGATTTCTTCGCACCAATGCCAAGTAAATGTGCTGTAGGAAACATTTTATACTCTTGGAACTATGCTTATAACACTGAGAACGTTAAAGGTACTCCAAAGACTATAAAAGATTTCTTTAACACTAAAAAATTCCCTGGAAAAAGAGCTATCTACAAAGGTGCTCTAACTAACTTAGAGATCGCTTTAGCTGCAGATGGAATTAAACCAGGAAAAGGTGGAGCAAAAATCTACAAAGCTTTAGAAACTGAAGCAGGTGTAGAAAGAGCTATGAATAAGATCAAAAAACTTTGCACAGATCCTAACGGAGGATGTGTATTTTGGTCTGCAGGTGCACAACCACCAGAACTATTAGTTTCAGGTGAAGTTGTTATGGCAACTGGTTGGAACGGAAGATTCTTCAACGCAGAAGTTGCTGAAGGCGCTCCAATCAAACAAGTTTGGGATGGTCAAGGTCTTGACTATGAATATTTTGTTCTAGTTAAAGGTGGACCTAACGAAGCTGATGCTAAAAAAGCTCTTGCAATGATGACAAGTACAGAGATGTTAGCTGGAAGTGCTAAGTATATTGCTTACGCTCCATGGAGAAAATCATCTCTTAAAGTTATGGAAGCAGGAGAGCCTTGGTATAAAGATGGTAAGACTAACATGGTACCACAAATGCCAACAGCTAAATCAAATACTAAAAACTATTTCTTAGTAGATCCTATTTATTGGGCTGACAACGGTACAGAGCTTGGTGAAAAATGGGAAGCTATGAAAGCTGGACTATAATTTTAAGTTTTAAACACTAAAATTATATACTATATTTAGGGCGGTTATTTTATAACCGCCCTTTTTTATTTATGAGCAGTGAAACACAAAAAATTTTAACAACAGATGGAATACCTCTCGAGGTTAGTCTTAAAAAGGCTGAGAGAAAAAATAAACTTAAAGCATTTCTATTAGTTGCTCCCTTATTATTATTTTTATTAATTACTTATATCTTTCCAATAGGTGACATGCTTATGAGAAGTGTTGATGATAAAATGGTCACGGAAATGCTTCCTAAAACTTTTAAATCGATGGAGAAATGGGATGGTAAAGAGTTACCACCAGAGGAAGTTTTTGAGTCTTTTTATTTAGATTTTAAAAAATTAGTTGAAGAAAAGCGTGAGGGTAAATTATCAACTCAACTTAATTACACAAAAAACGGATTTAAAAGTATAATTAAAAAATTACGTAGAAAATCAAAAAATTTTGAAGAAGGAAATTATAAAGAACAAATTATGGCAGTTCATAAAAGATGGGCTGATATTGAATATTGGAAAGCAATTAAAAGAAGAGCCCCTCCAATTACTTATCAAAAGTATTTAAAGGGTATTGATATGTATCAAGATGAGAGTGGAGAAATAGTTAGTGTTTCGGAAGATAGAAGAATACATAGAATTTTATGGCTAAGAACTTTAGAGGTTGCTTTTTTTGTTACTTTATTATGCTTTCTAATGGCATACCCTATAGCACACCTTCTTGCTACATTACCCATGAAATACAGTAACCTTCTAATGATATGTGTATTACTTCCATTTTGGACTTCACTATTGGTTAGAACTGCAAGTTGGATGATCTTGTTACAGCAGCAAGGGGTAGTTAATGATTTTTTTGTATTTATTGGATTGGTGGCAGACGATGCAAGGCCAGAAATGATGTACAATAAAACTGGAACCTATATAGCAATGACGCAGATTTTATTACCGTTCATGGTTTTACCTTTATACAGTGTAATGAAAACTATTTCACCGAGCTTAATGAGAGCTGGAAAATCATTAGGAGGAACGCCATTTGTAGCATTTTGGAAAATTTACTTTCCTTTAACTATTCCAGGTATAGGAGCTGGATGCCTTTTAGTTTTTATTTTAGCAATTGGATATTATATAACACCAGCATTGGTAGGTGGAGCTTCTGGAACTTTGATAAGTAACCAAATTGCCTTTCACATGAAAAGTACTTTAGATTGGAGCTTTGCTTCTGCCATGGGTTTAATGCTTTTGACAGGGGTATTAGCGATTTATTGGGTTTATAATAAATTAGTAGGAATTGATAATATTAAATTAGGATAATTATGGCTTTACCAAAGTATACAGAACCACATTATAGAGTTTGGCATTATTTTTATATATTTATATGTTCGTGTGTTTTCTTTTTTTTAATAGCACCTTTATTTGTTATATTTCCATTGTCATTTAATGCAGAAGAATTTTTAAGCTTTTCAGATGGCATGAAAAGTTTAGATCCAGATGCATTCTCTTTAAGATGGTATAAAGATATGGTCTATGGAACTAAAAATCCATGGGGTCTTGCAGCCAAAAATAGTTTTATAATAGCAATATTTGCAACACTGGGCTCGGTTCTTCTTGGAACAGTAGCAGCATTAGGCCTAAGCAGTAGACATATGCCATATAAAGGTTTGATAATGGCAACATTAATTTCACCAATGATTGTTCCTTTAATTATCTCTGGTGTTGCTATTTTCTTTTTTATGGCAAAAGCAGGACTGGCCGCAACACATACCGGCATTGTTCTTGCACATATAATATTAGGTACACCATTTGTTGTTATAACTGTAACAGCGACTTTATCAGGTTTTGATCATAGTGTTACCAGAGCTGCTTCAAGCTTAGGTAGTGATCCAGTAAATACATTTATGAAAATTACGCTACCGTTGATTCTTCCTGGTGTTATCTCGGGTGGACTATTTGCATTTGTGACTTCTTTTGATGAAGTTGTTGTAGTTTTATTCTTAGCTGGATTAGAAAATACAACAATTCCGATTCAAATGTGGACTGGATTGAGAGAACAATTGAGCCCAACTATACTTGCTGTTGCGACATGTTTAATAATTTTATCTACTTTAATTCTTGTTACAGCTGAGTTATTAAGACGAAGATCTGAAAGACTCAGAGGAATAAATAGATAAAAAAATGGACATTAAAAAAGTTGTAGTAATCGGTTCAGGAACAATGGGTAGTGGGATAGCTGCACATTTATGTAATGCAAATATTCCAGTTACTTTACTTGATCTAACAACTGACATAAGTGAAAAAGCTAGAGAAAGAATACAAAAATCTAGACCGCCTCTGTTAATTGATAAAACAAAAATTAATAATATTAATGTTGGCAATATTAATGATGACTTTAACTTTGTTAAAGAGGCAGACTGGGTAGTGGAAGCTGTAGTTGAAAGAATAGATATTAAGCATAATATTTATGAAAAAATATTCAAAAATAGAAAGACAGGAGCAATTGTATCCTCAAACACATCATCAATTCCAATAAAAATTTTATCTGAAAAACTTTCACAAGAAGAAAAAAAAGACTTTTGTATTACTCACTTTTTTAATCCAGTAAGATATATGGGTCTACTCGAAATTGTTAAAAACGAAAATAATGACCTTGAAAAAATTAATTCCTTGAAAAAATTTTGTGAAAAAGAACTTGGAAAAGGAGCTATTGTTTGCAACGACACACCAGGATTTTTAGGAAATAGAATAGGTGTTTATGCTATGCAAGTAGCTATGACAGAAGCATTTAAAATGAAATTATCAATTGAAGAAGCCGATGCTGTATTTGGAAGACCAATGGGAATACCGAAAACTGGTGTTTTTGGTCTTTATGATTTGATCGGGATAGATCTAATGGCCGATGTTCTTAAAAGCTTTATTAAGGAACTTTCTAAAGAAGATGAATTCCAAATAGTTGCAAAAGACATTCCTTTAATTACCAAATTAATTGAAAAAGGATACACGGGAAGGAAAGGCAAAGGTGGATTCTATAGAATTAACAAGGATAATAATCAAAAAATTTTAGAAGCAATAAATTTAGAAACAGAACAATATTCACCATCAAAAAAAATAGACCTAGGTATCGATACAGTAAATTTAAAAAATTTAATAAATAGGGATGATAAGTACGGTAAATATGCATGGTCAGTCATTTCTAAGATAATTAAATATGCTTCATCACTAGTGCCTGGCATTACAGATAAATTTAATGATATTGATGAAGCTATGAGACTTGGTTTTAATTGGGCCATGGGTCCTTTCGAAATGCTTAGATCAATTGGAGTTAATGAGTTTTTTAATAGAATAGATAGCTTCGAAGGAAATAAGTTTTTAGAAAATTTATCAAAGAACAAAGATGAAAATTTTTATGGTGAAAGGCAAATTTATACAGACATACAAACCTTAGCCAAAGTAAGACCAACAGCCTTAAAACTAGATAAGAATAATTCAGCAGAAATACATAGGTTCAAAGACTTTAACATTGTTGAATTTACTACAAAAGCATGTGCTCTTGATTACGATTCAATGGATGCATTAAAAAATGCGACTGACAAGCCATTAATAGTAATAAATGAAAGTATGCAATTTTCCGCTGGAGTGAATTTAAGTTATACAATGAACTTTGCAGAAAAAAATGATTTTAAATCTATTGAGAAATTTATTAAATATTTTCAAGATACTTGTAAAACATTGAAGTATTCCAAATATCCAGTCGTATCTGCACCTTCTGGACTTACACTTGGAGGAGGTTTTGAAGTTCTTGTCCAAAGTAATTTTGTTGCCTCACATACAAATATTGTAATTGGTTTAGTAGAGACAATTGTTGGATTGGTCCCAGCGGGAGGTGGTTGTAAAGAAATGTTGTGGAGATGGATGCAGACAGAAGAAGCTAAAAAGGATCCAGATTATGCACCGTTAAAAGTGTTTGATATCATTGGATACGCTAAAACAGCAACTTCACCAGTAGAAGCAAAACCATTAAAATATTTAAATGAGAATGATAAGACAATAATGAATCGAAACAGCCTATTCTCTGTTTCAAAAAATATTTTAGATAATAATAAAGATTTTAGACCTCCAGAGGAATGTAGCTTTAGTTTATCTGGCAAACCACTTAAAGAAAAAATGATTAAAGTTTTGGAAAAGTTATATAATGAAAAAGTTATACTTGATCATGGTATGGAAGTTGGAAAAGAACTTGCAAATGTTTTAAGTGGAGGCGATACAACAATAGATAAAAAACTTACAGAAAATGACTTATATAAATTAGAATTAGATTCATTTATGAGATTAATTGAAAATATTAAAACTCAGGAAAGAATTAGACACACCCTTAAAACCGGAAAACCATTAGTAAATTAACTAAATATTTTTTGTTGTCGCGTGTGCCATTTTTCAAGCACCGGACTAAGACTTTCACAAGAAAAATATTTCTTTCTTTTATCTTTTTTGTCTACAGTTTTTTTAAAGTAGCCTAATTTAACACCTTCTAATAAAATTGATTGTATTGTTGTTCTACTTACTGTTGATTGAGTTATCTTACACAAATTCTCGAAAGTGATTTGATTATGACCATAAATATAACAAACTATTACAAAGTGGATTTTTGTTTTAAAAATAAATGATAATGCTCCAGTATCATGTACATGACTTACAAGATCATTTCCAATTTTTAAAAATTTGTTTTTCATACTTTGTTAAATTAATACCAATTTTTAATAGTAATTTTTTTTATAAAAAATAACTAATGTTTTTTATGATTTTGAGGTATGCATATTTAGCACAGTAGAAAAAACTCTTAGTAATAATAAATTATTTTTTCAGATAAATAATAAGCGTTTATTTTCAGTGCTTATTGAAGATATTATTTCTATTTAAAATTGGTATTAAAATTTGATGCAATTTTAAAATTGTATTTCTTTCTCTAACTTTAGTTAAAATATTAATAAATTGAGGGATTCCGTAAGCATTTTAACAACTTGGAGCATAAAATAAGATGAAATTATTACTAAAACAATTTGTTAATTGGTTTTTAATAATTTTTTTAACACTAACCAGTACAAATTCTTACGTTTTTGCTCAAAATATTGATCAATTTGCTTTACCAACAGGCGGCCAGGTAGTTAGTGGTAATATTGATATTAATCAACCAAGTGTTGGAAGACTTGATGTAAATCAAACTACCCAACAAGGTATTGTAAATTGGAATACATTTAATGTTGGATCAAGTGCTTCGGTGTATTTTAATCAACCAACTAATAAATCTACTATTTTAAACAATGTTGTTACCGGAAAATCAATTATTAATGGATCTATTTTCTCAAATGGAAGACTTATATTAGTAAATCCTACCGGAATATTGATGGGACCCACTTCAGCTGTAAGAGCAGAGGGTGCTATATTATCAACTTTAAATATTACAAATCAAAATTTTTTAAATAATAATTTATCGTTTTCAACAGATAAGTTATCAAAATTGACTGCAAGTGGAAAAATAGATGCTCAGTATGTAGCTTTAATTTCTCCAGAAATTAATAACAAAGGACAAATTATTGCAAAAGCTTCAACCGCTCTTGCAGCTGGAGATGATGTTTTGTTAAGTATTACTGGGAGCAACAAGCTTACAGTTAAAGTAAAACCATCTAAACTCAAATCACTTGCAAAAAATGAAGGTACAATTGAAACCAAAAATGGAATAGTTACAATAAAAGCTGACGCTGCACAAAGTTTAGTTGATGAAACAATTAAAATAACTGATGCAAAAGCACAGGGGCTGGTGTCAGAAAATGGTGTTATCAAATTAGTTTCAAATACAGGATCTATCGAAGCAAGTGAAATTAAAATTGATGCAGGATCGAAAGGTGAGGCAACCATCTCGGGTAAATTAGATGTTAATTCTTCAACAGATAATGGTGGCGAGATTGAGATTACTGGTAAAGAATTAAACCTAGTATCTGCAAAACTTAGCGCAGATGGTAAAGAAGGTGGTGGTAAAATATTAATAGGTGGAGACTGGCAAGGCAAGGGGGATTTGCTTCAGTCAAAATATACTTCAATAGATAAAAATTCAGTATTATCAGCTAGTGCAATAGAAAGTGGAGCTGGTGGAACAATTGTAGCTTGGTCTAATATTAAAGACAGTAACTCCGTTACAAGTGTATATGGAACATTAACTGCAAAAGGTATTGATGGCGACGGGGGTCAGATAGAAACGTCTGGAGCTGTTTTAAATTATAATGGAATAAAAGTTAATACTAGTTCTTCAACTGGAAATTATGGAAATTGGTTACTTGATCCAACTAATATAACAATAGGATCTTCTGAAGCTTCTACCATTGCATCAAACTTAGGGACTTCCGACGTTACTCAAACTGCGACTAATACTATTACGGTAAATAATAATATTGCTTACACTGGAGCTAGAAATGCAACTTTAACTTTTGATGCAACAACCACAGTATTAAACGCTAATATTTCATCCAATAACGGAACTTTATCAATTGATATAAATACTATTTTAGAAGCTGGAGCTTCAAACACACAAATCACAACTAATGGCGGAGATGTTGATATAAGTGGAGTAATTAGAGCAACTGGAGCATCAAAAAATTTGACAATTGATGCTGGAGCAGGAAATGTTACTTTTTCTTCAGCAGTCACGGGAGTTAGTAGTACTACTTCTGGATCAGCTGGTTTTAGAAGATATAATTTAAGTGGTTATTTTAATGACAATCTAAATTTTTTTAATGGTTGTGAAACTGTAGCTTGCGGAACTGTGGATTACACTATCAATGAAGGAGACGAAGGTTCATATTACAGTAGAAGATGGACCGGAGTTTTGGAGGCACAAGTAAATGGAACTTACACTTTTAAAACTAGAAGTGATGATGCATCTTACGTTTTTATCGGTGACAAAGATCAGGATCTAGCGACTTTTATTGAACATATTCAAGATGGAAGCAGATATGGAAATAATCGTACATCATATAGAGTTGTGGACAACAGAGGTGCTCACGGTGAGCGAGATAGAACAGGTAATAAAGCTCTTACGACCGGTGGACTTTACCCAATCATTGTTTTCTTTGGAGAAAAAGGCGGAGGTGCACGTATGCAATTTACATTTAAGGGTGGTGGAAATAACTCTTATAGATATACACACTCGGCTAATACCAACGGTAACTTAAATTTTTACCAAAGCACTTCTACTACTAACACTTTCATTAATAATATAAATATTACCGCTAATCAATTTAACGCTCAAGATATAAAAGTTGGTGGAGATTTAACAGTAACAAATTCTGGTAACTCAACAATCTCTGGAGTGATTAGTGGTGATACGGCATTAACAAAAGCTGGATCTGGTCAATTAACTACATCAGCAAATAACACTTATACAGGAGGCACAACTGTAAGCGCAGGTACATTGTTTGGTGGTCAAGCAAGTAGATCAAATGATGTTTTTGGAACAGGATCTATCTCTGTTGCAAGCGGTGCAACTCTATGGGTTGATCGAAGCGATGATGGTGCTTTAACTAATGCACTTACTTTAAATGGTGGAACACTTCGTGGAACAAATGGTTTTGGTCAGTATTGGGATGGAAACATTACCTTAGGAGCACACTCAACTATAAAAGCTGCTAATAACTTTTATATTGATGGAGTAATAAGTGGAAGCAGCAAGAATTTAACTAAAACTGGAACTGGTACTGTTATTTTAAGAGGAACTAATACTTACTCCGGAACAACAACAGTGAGTGCTGGAACATTAAATATTGGTGGCTCTGGATCTTTAGGAAGTGGTACTTATGCAGGAAATATTTCTAACAGTGGAACGTTTACTTATGCATCAAGCACAGCTCAAACTTTATCTGGAGTTATCTCAGGATCTGGAGCATTAACAAAATCAGGTTCATCAACGTTAACATTATCAGGAACTAATACTTATAGCGGTGATACTACAATTAGTGCCGGCGCAATTACAGTTTCTGGATTGTTGGGTAGTGGATCTTATGCAGGTTCAATTAGTAATGCAGGTACATTAACTTTAAGTTCAAGCTTAGCACAAACCTTATCAGGTGCAATTTCAGGCAGTGGAGGAATTACAAAATCAGGTAGTGGAAATTTAACACTTTCAGGAAATAGTAATTTTACTGGAGCTGTAACTTTATCAACAGGAACATTAATAGCTGCAGCTAATAATTCGTTAGGCAGTTCACCTTCTATAAATTCAAGTGCTAGTAAAGTATTACAGTTATCAGAGGGAGTTACATTACCATCACTTGCTGTAACGGGCGCTATATCCTTAGAGTCAGACATAACAACTACAGGAGCACAAAGTTATTCTGCAGCAACTGTTATAGGAGCTAGTTCAGGCTCTGCTGTAACTTTAGCAACCACAAATTCAAATATAACTTTTAGTGATAATGTAAATATTTATCAAAATACTTCAATTAATACCGGCTCAGGGGCAGGTAATGTTACATTTGGTGGAACTCTTGGTTCAGTTACAGGTGGATCAGCAAGAAATCTAATTGTTAATGCTGGTGTTGGTGATGTGACTTTTTCAGGAAACATCAAGGGAGGTAGTGCTGTTACATCAACATATCTCACTTCAAGCACTCACACTACTACACAAAACGGAGGCAATCCTTATATAATAAATAAAGATCTGGGTTCAGACTGGACCTATGAAGCAAAATATAATTCTTCAGGATGGAGTGGAAACTTAAATACTATATTTTCTTACGGAAGCTACCAAAAAGGTATTCTGATTAGATCACCAAATAGAAATGATAGTTTTTATGTGAAAAGACAAAATCAAGGAGCATTAGATTTATTTGGTCAAGGAAGTAGTGGAACAGCTGGAAATTGGAGAACTGTAAAAGTTACTTATAATAACAATATCGCAAAAGTTTATGTGGATGGTTCACTTACATCTAATGGAACAAATGCAAAATCATCTGGCAGCGTAATAAATCCAACAACTAAAACTATTATGATAGGTAGAGCCCATCATGCAAGTAATGAAGGTCTAGCAGCTACCATAAAAGATATAACTATTGTTACAGATGCAAGTGACAGTGGAGTTGCACTTAATGATTTAACCGTAACAGGAGCAGCTATATCTGCAAGTGGAGAAATTTCAGTGGACGGCGATATATCAATTACAAACTCAGGTACTTCTACATTATCTGGAATTATATCTGGATCAAATAATGTAGCAAAATCCGGAACAGGAACTTTAAATTTATCAGGTGTAAATACTTATACAGGCACAACAACAGTTAACGCTGGTAAATTAAAAGTATCAGGTAGTGGTAAACTAGGAAGTGGAAGTTACTCAGCAAATATTATTAATACGGGTACATTTGAATATGGTTCAAGTGCTGCTCAAACTCTATCAGGAACTATTTCAGGATCGGGTGCAGTTGTATCAAGTGGAAGCGGTGCCGTTACATTATCAGGCACAAATACTTACACAGGAACAACAACAATAACTGGTGGAGGAAATTTAGTTGGTGGTAATATAGCAGCATTTGGAGGAGTATTAAGTCCAACGATTATTTCAAATTCAACGTCAGATCAATTTAGTTTAGCTAGTGGAATTTCGTTGGCAGGTTTAAGAATGCAAGGTCCAGTAAGATTAAATTCTGGAATAACCACTATAGAAAATCAAACTTATACAGGCGATGTCGTTGTTGGAGCAGGTACAAGGGCTTCTCCAGTTGAATTTGCGTCATTACTTGGAGATATACAATTTTTAGGAACTTTAAAAGGTCAAGGAAATGCTAAAAACAGATCAATGACTGCTGTAGCAAACGGAAATGTAACTTATGGAGATAGAGTTGGTTATGCATTTAATTTAGAAATCGTAGATCCTACAAATACTGCTGATAGTTTTTATAAAATGACGACAACAGCCAATACTATAACACTTAAAGGTGATGTTATGACTTATGAAGAACAAGTTTATAACGGTGATGTTTTAATTGGTAGCACTGGAAGCAATGGAACTAGAAGAACTGTATTATCAATGGATCCAAAGGTTATATTTAATGGAAAAGTCAACGATACAGTTAAAGGAAAACATTCTCTGATAGCAAAAGCAGTAGAAATTGACAGAGGAGTAAACGCTATTCCTACAGTTCAATTTAAATCTACAGTAGGATCTATTAAGGCATTAAAATCATATACTGGCTTAACTGGTTTCCAGGTATCAGGCGCTAGATGGGGGACGATTAATCCCAGTTCAGCATTTGGAACTAGAATTGGAGTCGGTCAAAAAATGACTGGCGGTGTTGTTAATTCCGCAACAAATGAAAAAGCTAAAATGGCTGCAAAAACTGCTGCAAGAGCCTCTGAATTTAAACCAATTAATGATTTTGGTCGTGGGCCTTTGAACTTTAATTCTTTTAGAGGCGGTAACAGCTTTGGTTTTGCTAAAAGTGTAGAAATTGTTTATGCAGACAATCCATCATTTGGGGATATGAAAGCAAGACCAGAAGGTAATAATTTTGATATAGGTAAACCTTTAGCTAAAGGAAGTGTTGAAGGCAACAACCCATCAGGTCAAGGATTTTTTGGAAAATTGTTTGGATCTCCAAAAGGAAATCCAACAGATTTTAAACCAGCTAATATGGAAACAGCAAAAGATTTTAATGCTCCACCAAAACAATTTAAAGATATAAAAGATTTATTTAAAACATTTGAAGGTAAACCACAAAAGGGCGAATTTTTTAACCCTTATAAACTTGGATCAAAACCAAAACAAAGAGTAGAAAATAAACCTCAAGCGCAAAACAATAAAAGTTTAAACAATACAAATAGTAACCCTGACGCAAGAATAGAAGATGAAGAGAATAATTAATCTAAAAACAGTTTTAATTTCAGCATTACTATTAAGTTTTGCAAGTTATGCAAACGCAGTAGATATACCTACTGTAGATGATTTAAATAAACAAGTTCCACAACTTCCTAATGAAAAAGAACCCGATGCATCTGAAAATTTAGGTAAAACTAATGAAAATGTTTTAGAAAGAGATGAAGAAAAAATATTAAAAGTTTTAGTTAAAGATTTTAAAATAGATGGAAATAAGAGATATGATAATGAAACACTCAAGGATTTAATTAAAGAAAACATCAATAAAGAACTTGATTATGATGCTCTTCTTTATGTTACTACCATAATATCTAACTATTATAGATCTGAAGGATTTCTAGCTACAGCTTACCTTCCACCACAAGATATTCAAAATGGAATAGTAGAAATCAAAATTACTGAAGCGGTGTTGGGTAAAATTACTTTTAACGTTGATGAAGAAAAAAAGTTAAATATATCAAGGGAAAAAATTAGAAAAAAAATTCTTTATAAAGTTTTAGATGGTGGAGGTTTAAATATTTCTCAATTAGATAAAAATATAAGAAATTTTAACAGAACACCTGGAATTAATGCGATAGCGCAACTCGAAGAAGGAAAAGAATTTGGTGAAACAGATATTATAGTAACAGCCAGTAATACTAAAACAATTACGGGATCATCTTTAGCTGATAATAGCGGCTCCAGGTCATCGGGAACTGGCAAAATTACAAATACTATAAATATTGATGGTTTGTTTAATATAGGTGATAGGTTTTCTTTTACAAATGTTGCAACAGGAAATAACTTTATCGATGGTAAACAATCTGAAGAGTCAAATTATTATGCGATGTCTACTTCATTTCCTATGGGCTATAATGGTATGCAAGGTACATTAAGACTTTCAAAAATGGAATATAAACTTTCAGCACCATTCGACTCGACATTACCATCAGGATATTCAACAGAATATAATTTTACTTTAACCAGACCATTAATTGAAAAATTAAGTAAAAACCTCAATGCAACTTTTTTAATATCTAGAAATGATTACGTTAATAATTTAAGCACAGGAAATAACAGCAATAAAGATATGACCAAAGCCACTATGAATTTTGGATATGACTTTACAGATACTAAATTGGGTGGTGGTGTGAATTATGGACTCTTTGGATTTACATTAGGCAAGCTAGATGTATCTGATAATTCTGCAAATTTCATTACTGATCAAGCAGGAGCTGATAACAATGGTAGAAATCTTAAAGCCATCTTTAATTATAATCGACTTCAAAAAATTACTGATAAAACAAATATGTTGTTGAAATTTAACGGTCAATTAGCGGCTGATAACTTAGATGGAGCCGAACAATTAACTCTAGGAGGACCTAGTGGCGTAAGGGCATATGCATCAAGCGAAGGAGCTGGAGATGCAGGTTTTGTAACTGGCATAGAATTAAAAAGAAGTTTTTTTAATTTACCAACAACACTTTTTTATGATTATGGAAAAATTCGTTTACATAAAGATAAGTGGGTTGGTTGGAACTCAACAAATAAATATCTTAAAAATAAATATGCTTTAAAAGGATGGGGAATAGCAACTGATATTCCTATATTTAATTTATTTACAGTACAAATTTCTCACTCACAAAAAATAATGGGTAATTCAGGAGAGGATATCAATGGATTGGATGTTGACGGATTAAGATGGAATGATAGAACTTTTATTACTTTAAGAAAAGACTTTTAATGAAAATAGTAATTTTTTGTTTCATAATCATATTAAATTTATCTAAATTAGCTATAGCTGAGGAAAAATCTCCACCAAAAGTTACAACACAACAATATGATAACTGGACTTATCAATGTGTTGAGAGTGGAAAGAATAAAAATTGTGAGGTAAGCCAAACAATTAGAATTCAAAATACAAATATAAATTTTTCTGTAACATATACAAATTTTATAGATGATAAAAAAAATAAAGTTCAATTAATAACAATAATATCACCCCTAGGTATAGATTTAAAAAAAAAGCTTTCGCTAAGATTTGATGATAAAGAAGAAGTAAATCTTGCTTGGTCAAGTTGTGAACAAATAGGATGTCTTGTATTTGTTTCAAAAGGTTCAGAAAATTCTAATATGGATGACGTATATGATAAAGTATATAAAAATTTTATTTCAGGAAAATTATTAGAGATAGAAGTTTTGGGATATGCAACAAACCAACCATTGGTAATTCAATCAAATTTAATAGGTTTTAAAAAGGCTGCAGACAAACTTAAATCTGAAAATTAAAACTGAATTAATTTCCTAAAATATAAAAATTATTAATAAAATCAGGTCTTAAAACATATTCAGACTTGTTATTATGCTTTATTTTTTTAAGGGCATCTAAACCATATAAAACTTTTCCAACTGGTGTATACTCGCCTTCAAAAAGTGGAGCGTCATTTAATAATATAAAAAATTGGCTATCTTCAGTATTCATTTCAGTTTTTCTAACTAAAGCAACACTTCCTTTTTCAAATTTAAATGGTTTATTAATTTCTGAATTAATTTGACCATACTTTGATCCCCCGGTACCAAGGTAAGTATAATTTATATTGTTTTTTTTACCAAACTTTAGATCTCCTGCTTGTACTAAAAAATCTTTAACTACCCTATGGAATGCAACATTATTATATTCTTTTGATCTAATTAACATTTTAAATCTTTTAACAGAATTGGGTGATAATTTAGGGTAGAGCTCAATAATAACATTACCACAGGGAACATTTAAAACTGCAATATTTTCTTTGTTACTAAGAACTAAATTATTAGGATCGTAAGTTTTGATAAACAGACATTTATTTTTTAAAATAAATAATGATCCAAAACTAAATATAGCTAAAAATACGATAAAAAATATTAGATATTTTTCTAATTTAGTTTGTTTTATTTTTGTAATCATTTTTATTATTCAATACTGTTTTCAAGTTTAGAAATATATTTTTTTATAAAACCTATTTTTTTTTCTATAACAGCATCCTCTTTTGATCTTTTAATTAATAAGTTTTTATTTGTTATCATAAATGAGTAAACTTCAGCCATATCCTCATAAGGTGTAGACATTGAATAATCAGTCAAAAAACCATTATTATTATTACTATAATTAAGACCTAATTTTTCTGTACAGGTTGAACAATCCTGGTATTTAAAATTAGAGTCATTTAATTTTTCCCAATTAACTATATTAAACAAATCTTCATTGCCGTGCTGAATAAAATGGAATACTTCATGATGTAATACTCTATCCAAAAGTTTTTCGTCAGTATTAATATTGAAAATTAGTGTCTTCATTTCAGGGTTAGCAAAACCAAGTGCAGAAATCTCTGAAACTTTTAAGTTTTTACATAAAACAATATATTTTAAATTTATTTTTTGTAAAAAATCACCCTTATAAATATTAAAATTTTTTATTATTTGTTCATTTTGTTTGTTAATATTTTGTTTTTTTGCAGATGAGCATGATACGTTATTAATACCAACACCAGCGACAAAAGGCTTTGAAGGATTTAAATATTTTAACCCATTATTTTCAATTTTATATAATTTTAAATTAGGAATTTTAATTAATTCATATATTTGATCAGAATTTGCTGGAAAAATTAAAAAAAAGCTTAATATGAAGTAAGAAAAAAATTTCATGAAAATTATTTAGATCATATTAGAAATATAAATAATATGTTACATTTATTTTATGAAAAAAAAAGATAAATCAAATAAAAGAGTATCAGAACGTTTTGCTAGAAAATATATCATACACTACTACGCTTTCTTTTGGATTGTTTTAATTTCGATAATCTTATTGAATGACTAAAAAAAATAAGGATACAATCCAACCAGTAAGTGGAACAGTAGTACCAAGATTTGCTGGACCTAATACTTTTGCTAGATTACCGGAGCTAAGAGATGTAGACGAATGTGATATAGCAATAGTTGGAATACCTTTTGATGCAGGAACAAGTTATAGACCAGGTGCTAGATTTGGTCCCCAAAGTATTCGTCAAGCTTCAAGACATTTAAGAACTAATTATCATCCAGATTACGATATTGAGCCATTTAAAGTTCAACAAGTTGCTGATGCAGGGGACATTACGTGCAACCCATTTAATATCAATGAAGCAATTAAACAAATAGAAGATGGTGCTTTAAATTTGTTGAAAAAAACAAAAGGGATAATCAGTATGGGTGGTGATCATACAATTGCCTTCCCGTTACTAAGAGCAGTAAATAAAATTCACAAAGGCCCAGTTTCCTTAGTTCATTTTGATGCACATCTTGATACATGGGATACTTATATGGGTGCACCATATACACATGGAACTCCGTTTAGAAGAGCAAGAGAAGAAAACTTATTTTTGGATGATGCTTCTATGCATGTTGGTATAAGGGGACCTTTATATAGCAGAGATGATTTTAAAAATGATGAAAGTTTTGGTTTTAAAATAATTCATTGTGATGAATTTCAAACACAGGGTACTGATAAAATTGCAGAAAGAATTAAAAAGAGAGTAGGTAGCAATCCACTTTATTTGTCCATTGATATAGATGTTTTAGATCCTGCTTTTGCACCTGGAACTGGAACACCAGAAATTGCAGGTATGACGAGTAGAGAGATGGTAAATGTTTTAAGAGGATTATCTGGATTAAATTTAATATCTGCAGATGTAGTCGAGGTTGCACCTGCATATGACCATGCTGAGGTTACATCTTTAGCAGCAGCAACTATTATCTATGAATTAACTAATTTATTTGCAAAAATAAGCAGATAATATATTTTGCCCAAATGATTGACAAAAAAAAATTCTATATTAATGGCGAGTGGATTGATGCAAAAGGAAAAGAAAGCATCAAAGTAATTGACCCATCAACAGAAAAAAGTTGCGCTGAAATATCTATTGGAAGTAAAGATGATGTGAATAATGCTGTGATTGCAGCAAAAAAAGCTTACGAGAGCTGGGGTTTTAGTTCGAAAGAAGAAAGAATTAAACTATTAGAAAACCTTTATGTGCTTTATAAAAAAAGATGGGCTGATATCGCAAGTGCCATAACTATGGAAATGGGTGCCCCAAAAGATTTTGCAACTAAGTTACAGGCAGGTACTGGTGCTAGTCATATAAAATCATTTATAAGATATTTAAAAGAATTTGAATTTGAAAAACCTTTAGGAGAGCATGCTCCAAATCAAAGAATAATTTACGAACCAAAGGGTGTTTGTGCATTAATTACTCCCTGGAATTGGCCGATGAATCAAGTTTGTTTAAAGGTAATTCCAGCTTTGTCAGCAGGCTGCACAATGGTTCTTAAGCCATCTGAATTAGCTCCACTTTCATCTATGATATTAGCTGAAATTATTGATGAAGCAAAATTTCCTCCTGGTGTATTTAACTTGGTCAATGGAGATGGCGCAACTACTGGAGATGCTTTAACAAGTCATCCAGATATTAATATGATTTCATTTACAGGTTCTACAAGAGCAGGAGCTCTTATCTCACAAAATGCAGCAAAAGATTTTAAAAGAGTAAGTTTAGAGCTAGGTGGAAAAGGAGCAAATATAATTTTTAAAGATGCTGATCCTGAAGCCATTGAAAGAGGAGCGTTAAGATGTTTTAGAAATTCAGGTCAATCTTGTAATGCCCCAACAAGAATGTTGGTTGAAAAATCAATGTATGATGAAGCAGTTGAAAGACTTAAAAAATACGCTAACGATTTTAAAGTAGATGATCCTAATAAAGAAGGCGATCATATAGGCCCAGTAATATCAGAAACACAATATAATAAAATTCAAACTTTAATACAAAAAGGAATTGACGAGGGAGCAAAATTAATTTCGGGAGGAACAGGAAAACCTAGCGGACTAGATAAAGGTTATTATGTAAAACCAACAGTCTTTGTTGATGTAAAAAATGATATGGATATTGCTAAAACAGAAATATTTGGCCCAGTATTATCAGTAATGCCATTTGAAACAGAGGAAGAAGCAATAAAAATTGCTAATGATACTCCTTATGGTTTAACTAATTATATTCAAACTCAAGATCCTGAAAAAGTAAAAAGAGTAGCTAGAAAATTAAGATCAGGAATGGTTGATGTTAATGGTGCTGGTATAGCAGTTGATGCACCATTTGGAGGTTTTAAACATTCTGGAATTGGTAGAGAAGCTGGAGCAGAAGGATTGACCGAATTTTTAGAAGTTAAATCAGTAGGTGGATGGAATTAATTTTTTAGTTAGAAGATTTATCTTTTACTCCATCAAGAAATTTTAAACATTTTAATATTTCGTCTAACTTTATAAACTCATCAATTTTATGCGCTTGTTCTATTGAGCCAGGTCCACAAACGGCAGTACTAATTCCAATTTCTTGAAATAATCCAGCTTCAGTTCCAAATGAAACTACTTCTCTTGAATTATCTCCTGTAATACTTGAAACGAACTCGCATGCTTCAGATTTTTCTTTCCTATCAAATCCAATTATTTCACCGATGGTTTCTTTCACAATTTTTGAGTTAGGAAAAACTTTTCTCATTTCTGGTAAAAGAATATCATTAACATATTTGTCCATTTCAGAGTTTAGAAAAATTGCATCTTCCTTTACAACAGGTCTTGTTTCCCATTTTACGTGACACTTGTCAGCAATGACATTATGCGCAATCCCACCAAAAATTCCTCCAATGGAAAGAGTAGAATATGGAGGTGAAAAAATAGAATTCATTGGAACTCTATCTTTAAGTTTTTGTCTGAGTTCTATTAATTTATTTACATATTTAGCTGCATATTCAACTGCACTTACTCCTTTATGAGGTTGCGAACTATGTCCCGCTAAACCTTCAAAGAAAGTTGTATATTCATAGGCTCCTTTATGAGCGTCTATTATTTTCATGTTTGTTGGTTCTCCAACAATACAAATACCTTTATTAAAACCTCTTTTTTTTAATTCTTTAATTAAAATCGGCGCTCCAATACATGCAGTTTCTTCATCAAAAGTAAAAGAAAAATGTATATCTCTATTAAGATTGCTCTTTGAAAAAATTGGTGCATAGGCCAAAACACATGCAATAAATCCTTTCATATCACAAGAACCTCTTCCATAAAGCTTGTCGCCTTTAACTGTAGCCTTAAAAGGGTCTGTTGACCAACCTTTAGAAACTGGAACCACATCTGTATGACCAGATAAAATAATTGGAGCCTTTCCATTGCTATTTTTTGCTTTAAGAGTAGCAAATAAATTTACTCTTTTTTTATCATCATCAAATGTTTTAAAAGAAGTGGCGCCAAGTTTACTTAAAATTTCATCACAATAATTGATCAATGAATTATTATCTTCACCCGAAATAGTTTGAAAAGATATTAAATCACTAAGAATTTTTAAAGAATTCTCGTATATAGATTTATTATTTTCTGTACTCATAATTATAATCAATTATATATTAAAAAAATGAAAGAACAAATAACCTACGATATATTTGATAAAGTAGATATAAGATTGGGTACCGTAATTTCAGTAAAAAAAAATGAAAAGGCTAGAAAACCCTCGTTAGTTGTTGAGGTCGATTTTGGTAAAGATATAGGTGTCAAAACTTCCTCTGCGCAAATTACACATTTTTATGATGAAACCAATTTAGTTGGCAAACAAGTTATTGGGGTATGTAATTTTCCTGAAAAAAATATAGCCGGTGTAAAATCTCAATTTTTACTTTTGGGCTCTATTGACTCTGAAGGTAAGGTCACATTGGTTCATCCATCTCAAGAAGCTGAGAATGGATTACCAATAGCCTAATTATGCATCCTGAAATACTCTCAATCGCTTTATTTTGGTTTGTAACAGCCTATACACCAGGGCCAAATAATGTGGTTGCCTCTTATTCTGGATTTAACTTTGGTATAGCTAAAACAATACCACTTATTCTTGGGGTTACACTTGGCTTCACATCATTAGTAATATTTTTATGTGTTGGGCTTATAAATATTTTTAAAATATTTCCTTTTATACAAATAATTATTAAATATTTAGGTACATTATTTTTAATTTATCTTGCATATAAAATAGCTTTTTCAGTTAGTTCGAGTGATGATATAAAAGAAAATCCAGTAAAGTTTTTTGAAACATTTCTATTTCAATATCTAAATCCCAAGGGAGTAAGCGTTGCAGTAATTATTGTATCTACCTATATCGAAGCTGGTGAAAATTATATTAATCATGCGATTCAAATTGTACTACTGGCATTATTATTTTCTTCAACAAGCATTACATGTTGGACTTTTATCGGTAAATTTCTAAGAAAATTCGCGACAAATGAGAAATTTATAAAATCCTTTAATTATGTTATGTCAGGGCTTCTTTTATTAAGCATTATAACAATTTATATATAATATATGAAACCAGGAAATAAAAACTCTTATAATTCACTTTCAGACTTAGAAGTTAATAGAAAAAATTATAAATTTTATTCTTTAACTAAAGCTGAAACTAATGGTTTAGAAGGTATATCAAAATTACCAAAGTCATTAAAAGTTCTACTTGAAAATTTACTTAGATATGAAGATGGTATCAGCGTAACAAAAAATCAAATCGAAGCTATTAAAGATTGGCTGAAGGAAAAAAAATCAACAACAGAAATAGCATATAGGCCCGCAAGAGTTTTATTACAAGACTATACAGGCATACCAGCAGTTGCAGATCTGGCAGCTATGAGAGAAGCGGTTAAAGAAAAAAATAAAGATCCTAAAAAAATAAATCCTTTGTCATCTGTAGATTTAGTTATTGACCATTCAGTTCAAGTTGATCAGTCAGCAAAAAAAGACTCTTTTGAAAAGAACGTAGATATAGAATTTCAAAGAAATGGAGAAAGATATTCTTTTTTGAAGTGGGGACAGCAAGCATTTGATAACTTTAGAATTGTACCTCCTGGAACAGGAATTTGCCATCAGGTCAATTTAGAATACCTTTCAAAAGTTGTTTGGTCCGAAAGTGCCAATGGTAATGATTATTTATTTCCTGATACACTTGTTGGTACTGATAGTCATACAACTATGGTTAATGGACTTTCAGTTTTAGGCTGGGGAGTTGGTGGAATAGAAGCAGAAGCAGGAATGCTCGGACAACCTATTTCAATGTTAATACCTGAGGTTATTGGTTTTGAAGTTACAAATAAATTACCTGAAGGCACAACAGCAACAGACCTAGTTTTAACCGTTGTAAAAATGTTAAGAGATAAAGGTGTAGTGGGTAAATTTGTAGAATTTTATGGCGAAGGTTTAAAAAATTTAAGTCTTGCAGATAGAGCAACTATTGCAAATATGGCACCTGAGTATGGAGCCACATGTGGATTTTTCCCCATTGATGAGGAGACTTTAAAATATTTAAAATTTTCAGGAAGAGATAATGAAACAATAAATATTGTTGAAAAATACGCAAAAGAGCAAGGTCTATGGGCCAGCCGAGATATAGATTTTACAGATAAAATTTCATTAGATATGTCTAAAGTTGTTCCAACAATTTCTGGACCTAAGAGACCTCAAGATAAAGTATTGCTAAACGAAGCAGCATTAGGATTTAAAAACACTTTTAAAGATGCTACAGGCAGAGATATACAAAAAAGCTCAAAAGTAAACGATACAGATTTTGAAATTAGGGATGGATCAATTCTAATTGCAGCAATTACATCTTGTACTAATACTTCCAATCCGCATGTTTTAATAGGGGCAGGGTTATTAGCTAAAAAAGCAGTAGAGTTAGGATTAGAAACTAAACCATGGGTTAAGACTTCTTTAGCTCCTGGATCTCAAGTAGTAACTGATTATTTAGAAAAAGCAGGTTTAAATAAATATTTAGATGCATTAGGTTTTAATCTTGTAGGTTATGGATGCACTACTTGCATAGGAAATTCAGGTCCCCTTAAAGATAATATTGTAAAAGCAATTGAAAAAGAGAATTTATACGCCGTGTCTGTTCTGTCCGGAAATAGAAATTTTGAAGGAAGAATATCACCACATATTAAGGCAAATTATTTAGCATCTCCTCCATTAGTCGTTGCGTACGCCTTAGCAGGTCATATGGAAGTTGATTTATACAAAGATCCTATTGGAAAAGATAAAAGTGGAAAAGATGTTTATTTAAAAGACATATGGCCATCAAACAAAGAAATTGATGATACTTTAGCTAGCGCTCTTAATGCCGAAATGTTTATAAAAAGATATTCAAATGTTTCTGAAGGTCCATCTCAATGGCAAAAAATAAAAACTGATAAGACTAGTATCTATAATTGGGATGAAAGCTCTACCTATGTAAAAAGACCTCCTTTTTTTGATGAATTACCTGATGAGCCAGAAGGTTTTAAAGAAATTAAAGATGCAAGACCATTATTAATTTTAGGTGATATGGTTACAACAGACCACATATCTCCCGCTGGTTCAATTCAAAAAGACAGTCCTACTGGTGAATATTTCATGAAACATCAAGTACTTCCAAAAGATTATAATTCTTATGGATCTAGAAGAGGAAATCATGAAGTGATGATGAGAGGGACTTTTGCTAATATAAGAATAAGAAATGAAATGGCTCCTGGAACAGAAGGGGGATTTACTAAATTGTACCCAGAGGAAAAAGTGATGCCAGTTTATGATGCTGTTGTAGAATATAAAAAAAGAGGAACAGATCTTGTAGTAATTGGTGGAAAAGAATATGGTACTGGATCATCTAGAGATTGGGCGGCCAAAGGAACTAAATTATTAGGAATTAAAGTTGTTATTGCTGAGAGTTTTGAAAGAATTCACAGATCAAATTTAATTGGAATGGGAATTTTACCTTTACAGTTTGTAGATGGCATGGATAGAAAAAAACTAAAGTTAGATGGATCTGAATTAATTACGGTACTAAAAATTGAAAATGGTATTAATCCATCAGACAAAATAGATGTTGAAATAAAATATTCATCTGGCGATATTAAAAAGATTAAAACACTATGCCGAATTGATACAAAGAATGAGTTAGAATATTATAAGAATGGTGGAATACTTCAGTTTGTATTAAGGAATATGATGTAAATTATGGAAGAAGAAATTCAGATAATTAATCCAATTACGAGAAGAGAAAAATTTAAAAATTTCATTATTAAAAATAAAAAAATTTTAGTAATGTCAGTTTCTAGTATTATAATTATTATTTTATTATTAGTATTTTATTCAGAGATAAAATTTAAAAACCAAATCAAATTAGGAAATAAGTATAATGAAATTGTACTTTCATATGAAAAAACAAATAATCAAAATTCAGAAGAGGAACTAATTGATATTATTCAAAAAAAAGATCCCACATATTCACCATTAGCACTTAACTTTATAATCGATAATGAGATAGTTAATGACAAAATTAAGGTAAATGAATTATTTGATATAATTATTGAAAAAACGAATATTGAAAATGAAATAAAGAATCTTATAATTTATAAGAAAGCACTCTACAATTCAGACAATATTAATGAAAACGATTTAATAAATATCCTAAATCCAATATTAAATTCTGAAAGTGTATGGAAGTCACATTCATTATATTTATTAGCAGAGTATTTTTTATCAAAAAATGAGAAACAAAAATCAAAAGAATTTTTAGTTCAAATAATAGAACTAGAAAACGCAAATTCAAAGATTAAAGTAGAAGCACAAAAAAGAATAAATAGAGACTTAAGTGATTAGAATATTAAAAGTAATTATATTGTTATTAATAAGTGCCTGTTCTCTAAATTCTAGTTCATCTCTATGGACTAAACATAAAAAATTGAACTATGAAAAATCATTAAATGTTAGAGAGATTAATTCAAAAAAAGAAATTATTAAAAACGAAATTAATTCTAACATTAAAATTAAACTGATTAATAAAAATAACTCAAGCAAAACTATTTCAGGACTTTCAAATAATAGTGGAATAATTAATTATGATGGTCAATTAAAGAAAGTTTCAAAGTATAATTTTTCTAAAATAAAGTATTTTAATCAATATGAACCAGAAATTATTTTGTATGATGATAATTTAATCTTTTTTAACAACAAGGGAACAATTATAAATTTTAAAGAAAATTCAAAATTATTATGGAAAAAAAATTACTATTCAAAGTCCGAAAGAAAAAATAACCCAGTACTTTTTTTTTCAAAAGGTAATGACAGCCTTATAGTTGCTGATACTTTGGCTAAATATTACGCCATTAATTTAAAGACAGGTAGTCTGATTTGGTCAAAAAATAATAAATCTCCATTTAATTCACAAATTAAAATACTAGATGATAAATTTTATGTTGTAGATGATAGCAACCAAATAAATTGTTTTTCAATAAAAAATGGTGATAGATTGTGGAGCTTTAAAACAGAAAATACTTTAATTAAATCTCAAAAAAAAATATCAATTATTATACAAGATAATAAAATAGTTTTTAGCAATACCTTAGGTGATGTATCAGCTTTAAATCCTATAAATGGAAGATTGTTATGGCAAACACCAACTCAAAATAAATCTATTTATGATGATGCGATGTTTTTAAAAATATCAGACTTAATATTTTCAGAAAACTCGATATTATTTTCAAATAATATGAATGAATTCTTTTCTATAGATTTAACCACTGGAATTTTAAATTGGAAACAATTAGTAAATTCTAGTCTTAGACCAACTAAAGTAAATGAATTTATTTTTACAGTATCAGATGAAGGATTTTTAGTAGTTATTGATTTTAAGACTGGTAGCATAATTCGAAGTACAGACTTATTTAAAAATTTTAAAAAGAAGAAAAGAAAAAAAATTAAACCTACTGGTTTTATTGTTGGAAATAAAAACATTTATTTATCTACATCCAATGGAAGATTATTAATTGTAGATGTTGAAACTGGAAATACACAATCTGTAATAAAATTGGATAACGAAAAACTTTCAAGACCAATTGCATCAAAACAAAGTTTGTTTATTGCTAAAAATAATTCTATTATCAAATTAAATTAAAATGCTTTTAAAATTACTTGAAAAATTAGGAAGAAAAAAAGTAGTTTTAGATAGAGGTCCATCACATCCTAAATTTAATGAAGCAAAACCATGGATGAATAGATATTATGTTTTATTTAGAAACAGACCTAGATGGTTTCCTTTTAATATTTTAATTCACGAAATGTTAGATGATGACCATGGTGAAGGAGTTCACAATCATTTATTTCCTTTTATGACTATTATTTTAAGAGATGGTTATTGGGAAACACTTAAAACTGGAAAATATTGGAGGCCAGTAGGTTATATTGGATTTAGATCAGCTAATACACATCATAGAGTTGATTTAAAACCAGGGACAAGACCGCTGACGCTGTTCTTTTCAGGACCCTTTGGATTAAGAAAAGGCCTCAGATCTGAATACGGTATAGATTTTAAAACTAAGATTAAATAAAGGGATTGTAAGCCCATTGTAGTATAGCTTGACGCTGTCTTCTTCTACACCCAAGGTCTCCTTTTTCACAATTTTTTTCTATTGCAGTTACATGTCTTCTAAAATTCTTCCACCTTTTTATTTGAATTTCATCTATATGAGCAATTCTTCTTCCATTATAAAATCTACAATACCACTGAAACCATCCCAAAGGATCTTCCTTGAAAATCCAACCTTTTTCAATCCAGTGCTCTCTTGAAAGACCAGCTTTAGTTCTAAAACGATTAACGTTTACATCAAAGGATTTACTTATTTTTGCATTTTCAAACCAAGATTTTGGAAACTCTTTAATATTTGTTCCAAAATAAGATCCTCCAAACACACCGAGCTCTAACATTTTCTTTGGAGATAATTGAGGTTTAAAAATTTTATAAAAATCTAAATTTTGGTTAATTTTCTTTATAATCTTCTTCATTTTGAAAGCTGGTTTGAACCTTTTGATAGTAAATTCATATATAGTTCCTCATCAGCATCTCCCTCACATCCAATAATTAAAATGTTTGATTTTTCATTAATTTCTAATTTTTTTTTCACAACATTGTTTTCACAAGTAGAAATTAAACTAATAATTCCAGGTGTAGAACATTCACCACCAATTATTATTTCGTTACAAAAATATTTATTATTTAGCATAGCTACAGTTTTAGCAACATTATCATCAGGAACGCTTGTACAACAATTTACTGATTCTTTTAAAATTTTCCATGGGACCAATGATACTTCGCCACAAGACATTCCACCCATTATACTTTCTTTTTTTATATCAACTTTTTGTAAAGTTCCTTTATCAATACTTTTAAGGACACAATCTGCGTTTTCAGGTTCAACAATTATTATTTTAGGTATTCTTTTAAAATATTTAGCTATACCTGCAATCGCACCAGAAGCCATACCACCAACACCTGCTTGTAAAAAAACATGTGTAATGTATTGATCGGTTTGGGTTGAAATTTCTTTAATCATCATAGAATAACCTGCCATTGTCAATTTAGGTACAGTTTCATAATTTTCCCAAGCGACATCTTGAACAATCTTCCATCCGTTAGCTTTTGACTCATTGATACATGCTTCTAAAGATTTCTCATAATTTCCTTTTACTCTAATAACATCAGCATCTAATTTTCTCATTTCAACTGCTCTAGCCTCACTAACGTATTCACTAATAAAAATTTTGCAATTTAGACCCAGTCGTTGTGATCCCCAAGCAACCGACCTCCCATGATTGCCTGCTGTAGCAGTAGAAATAGTAATATCTTTATTTCCTTTAGTAACTTTTTCAACAGCATATGCTCCACCTAAAGCCTTAAACGACTTAAGATGAAATCTTTGTGACTCATCTTTATAAAAAATGTTTTTTAATTTGAGTGTCTTTGATAATTTTTCAAAATTTAAAAGTGGAGTAGGTTTATAATTTTCCCAGCCTGAAATAACTTTATTAGCATCGTCTATAGTTTCTTCACCACATACATCTAATATTTTTTGTCTATTAAAATTATAATTTTTATTAAAAATATAATCAGATAATTTCCAATTAAAAACCTCAGAGCTGCTCATATTTTCTTAGCAATCCAAGGTATTTTGTTTTTCCCAGTTTGTTACTGAGCTTTTCTTATCAAAAATTTCTTCTTTGTGAAAATTTGATAATTCCTCTTTTTTAAGCTTAATATAACTATCTATTGTGTGGTCTCCAAAAGCATCTCTTAAAACTTTATTATCATTTAGCATATCTAAAGATTCTTCTAAATCATCAGGTAATCTTGGTAAGTTTGGATAGTTTTTATAATCTGTATACATATTACAACTTAATGGTTCTCCTGGATCCAATTTTAAATTTAAACCATACAATCCGGATGCTATAACACCAGCTTGTAACAAATATGGATTAGCAGAGCCGTCCATTAATCTTAATTCGAATCTGCCAGGATCAGGTATTCTGATCATATGAGTTCTATTATTACCAGAATACGAAATACTTGATGGAGACCAAGATGCACCGGATTTTGTAGGTGGAGCATTAATTCTTCTGTAACTATTAACTGTTGGATTGAATAATGAGGATAGTGACTCAGCATTTTTCATTACACCCGCTAAAAAATTATAGGCAATTTTGCTTAAACCATATCTATCTCCGTTATCTAGAAATTTATTTATTTTACCATCCCACAATGAAATATGAGCATGACAACCGTTACCTGTTAGATTTTCAAATGGTTTAGGCATAAATGTTGCTCTTAAACCATGTTTTTCAGCTAAAGACTTAACCATAAATTTAAAAAATACATGTCTATCAGCTGTAACCAGGCAATCTGAATAATCCCAGTTCATTTCAAATTGGCCGTTCGCATCTTCATGATCATTTTGATAAGGATTCCAACCTAATTCAATCATGCTATCGCAAATTTCTTTTATTAATTCGTACCTTCTCATTAAAGCTGATTGATCATAACAAGGTTTTGATTGAATATCTCGTTTATCAGCTATTGTCGAACCGTCTTCAGAAATTAAAAAGTATTCACATTCAACACCTGATTTCATTACCAAGTTTTTTCTAGATAGCTCTTTGATTTGTTTTTTCAACATTACTCTAGGAGATGCATCAACAAGCTTACCATTCATCCATAAATCAGAAGCTAACCAACCAACTTCCTTATTCCAAGGAAGCTGAATTAAACTATCTGGATCTGGAATGGCAAACATATCAGCATCTGCAGGAGTCATATCTAACCATGTTGCAAAACCTGCAAAACCTGCTCCATTTTTTTGCATGTCAGAAATAGCCCTTGCTGGTACAAGTTTAGATCTAAGTACCCCAAACAAGTCTACAAAACTTATTAAAAAATATTTTATTTTTTTACTTTTAGCTATCTGAGATAAATTTTTTGACATAAATTATGCTATCACAGATTTAAGAAAAAATAGATAAAAAGAAATCCTTATAATAAATTAAATTAATAACAATTATTATTATAACAGCAATTATTGCACCATACTTTGCTTTTGGCCAGGCTAACCTTGCCATCTTACTTGGCGTTTTATTAATATTTTCTTGAGGTTGTTTATCTTCCATTTTTAAAAAAAGGGCGCATAAAGATTATGCGCCCTTAATTCTTTTAATTACCCATCGGTAATATTGCTTTTCCAATCATTCGGACCACGTCTTTGTCTAGCAAGTTTTGCAAGCTTTTCACTTTCTTGCTTTGCTGTTATAACGTGCCATCCTATCCAAATGATAAATCCAAGAATTACTAAAATTCCCTCAGATCCAACACCTGGATAAATTGCTCCCTGGACTTCAGAGGCACTTAAATGATCTATCCAGTTAGTTACTGTTGCCATAAATTATCCTCCTTACCTGGTTGCAGAGGCCACAGATTTTTCGTCATCTTTTGCTGCCTCCATTATTTCATAGTCTAGTCCTGCGATCTCAGCTTCTCTTGGAATTCTAAGTTTACCCATTCCATGAAGAATTTTAGCTATTATATATCCTGGTATCATTCCTAGAACAAAGAACATTATTATTGCTCCAATGAACATTCCCAAAGGATTTATAGACGCATAAGTAGCTCCGTCCCACATAGCTCCAACACTGTATCCAGATGAAGGATAACCATTTAAAACAAATCCACAAATTACTAGTCCTACAAAACCAGCATAACCATGAACCGCCACAGCACCAACTGCATCATCAATTTTGAACTTTCGTTCAACCCAGTAATGCATTTTGTATGCGATAACTACACCGATCATACCGATAATCATTGATTGTATTGGGTGGTACAAGTCATTACCTGCAGACGCACAAATTATTCCTGCTAGTCCAGATGAATATGTCCAAAAAGGATCACCTTTTGAAATCACATATCCGGCTAGTAGTCCTCCAGAAAGCGACATTAAGAAGTTAAAAGTAATACCACTCAATGTTGTTGGAGTTACATAAATGTTTGTTGCGGTAAAGTATGTTACACCTTCCATTCCGTATTCAGGCCCTAAATTGAATATAGGTATATTACATGCTGCGTAAAATCCCCAAAAACCTGTGTAAATTAGAAATAATCCAATTACAACTAGCCAAGGATTCCTTGGACCAATATTTCTTGGTTCTCCACTTGATGTAAATTTACCTATCCTTGGTCCCAAAACAGCTAAAATACCAAGAGCAAATCCACCTGCAATAGCATGAATTACTCCAGATGCATAAGCATCATGGTACCCTAAAAGTTTTAGCATCCAACCGTCAAAGTGCCAGCCCCATGCAGCATCTATAGTCCAAAAAACTGAACCAATTGCAATTGCCAAAATACCGAAAGCAAAAGTAGTTATTCTTTCAATTACGGCTCCTGAAACAATTGAAGCTGCTGTCCATGAGAATAAAAGAAACGCTGCCCAGAATACTCCACTTATGTGATCACCTAAATTGACAGCCATAAGTTGGCTTGTAGCAACATAGTATTTAGCACTAAACGCTGAGTCATCTGTTATTAATGCATCGCTTCCATTCATTATTGATGGTGCAAGTCCGGGTCCTGTTGGAAAAGCCCAATATATCCACCATCCAAATAAAAACCACGTAACTGTTACCAGTGGTATCAGTATAGTATTTTTCATTAATGTATGTTGATGATGTTTGTATCGAGAAGCTCCAACTTCATACATACAGAATCCAACGTGTATTAAAAACATTAGTACTACTGTTATCCAGTAATAGAACTCTGTAAATATAGTCGTCAATGCACCTAGTTCGTCAGTCATATCAAACCTCCATTTGTTTAAACAAATTATTATTATCTTAATTTATGAGATAGTTTGTTCAATACTTAAAAACCTAAGATGAGCGTAAACTTTCATATATAAAACAACCTGCGGTAGATGGAATTTTTATAGATTATTTAAAATTTTCTATATGCTTTTTTAAGATCAACAAGCGGATGATTAGGTGACATTTGAAATTTAACTAATAGTTCTCTTGCTATCATATCCCTATCTTGCTGATTGTTTGGAAGTTTAATTTTTTTTGGAATTGTAACCCATCCATTTGCATTTCTATCAAACACAGCAGGCCTGTCTTCTTCATAGCCCATGTGAACATCTTCAAGCCAATTTAAATCATCCCAACCCATTGCTTCGATATATTTTTTAAGGAAAGGCGTTAATCTCGAATAATCAGGTAAAAGATTTACGTCATATCTGTAACCAATTGTTTGGCCAATCATTTTTTCTCTAGCTGTTTCCTTCTTTTTTCCAAGCTGGCCTTTAACTTCCTTAATTTTACCTTTTTTGTTTCCCTTTTTTTTTGCCATAACTATTTTTTAAATTTTATGAAAGTCGTCTACACCCACTGTATGATTAGTGCCCGATAACGGAACTTTTGCTAATGCAGAAGCCTCCATTGTAAGTGCAGCCATATCTTCTGGTTCTAAAGAATGAATATTTGTTTTACCACAAGCTCTAGCTAAAAGTTGAGCTTCTAAAGTCATAGTATGTAAATAATTGTAAACTCTTAGTGCAGCTTCATCTGGGTTTAATCTTTTTCTAAGCTTTGGATCTTGAGTCGCTACTCCAACAGGACAACGACCTGTATGACAGTGATAACAATGACCTGCTGGTACTCCCATTTCTTTTTCAAAATTAGACTCTGGGATTTCTTTATTACAGTTAAGTGCAATCATAGCACCAGTACCAATAGCTATCGCATCAGCTCCTAGCGCAAGTGCCTTTGCCATATCAGCTCCATCTCTAACACCTCCAGCATATATTAAAGTGACTTTTCCAGTTTTTCCAACATCATCAATTGCTCTTCTAGCTTCTCTAATTGCAGCAATTCCTGGAATTCCTGTATTTGCTGCTGCTATATGAGGTCCTGCTCCAGTTGAGCCTTCCATCCCATCAAGATAAATTGAGTCTGGATCACATTTCGCAGCCATACGAACGTCATCATAAACTTTTGCAGCTCCAAGTTTTAATTGTATCGGAACTTTATTCTTAGTTAATTCTCTTAGCTCTGCTACTTTTAATGCTAAATCATCTGGACCTAACCAGTCAGGGTGTCTAGCTGGAGATCTTTGATCAATACCAGCTGGTAACGATCTCATCTCTGCAACTTGATCTGTTACTTTTTGGCCCATCAAATGACCACCCATACCAACTTTTTGACCTTGGCCTATAAAAACTTCTATCCCATCTGCAAGCTGTGCATGATGAGGATTAAAACCGTATCTAGATTGAATACATTGATAATACCATTTTTCAGAGTATCTTCTTTCATCAGGTATCATTCCACCTTCACCTGAACAAGTTGCACTTCCAGCCATAGTAGCTCCACGTGCTAAAGCAGTTTTTGCTTCGTATGAAAGTGCACCAAAACTCATACCAGTTATATAGACAGGGATATCTAACTCAATTGGATTTTCACATCTTGGACCAATTATAGTTTTTGTTTCACATTTCTCCCTGTAACCTTCGATAACAAATCTTGTTAAAGTTCCTGGAAGAAAAACCAAATCATCAAACGTTGGGATTTTTTTCATTAAGGCCATACCCCTCATTCTGTATCTACCAAGTTGAGCTTTTATATGAATGTCGTCTATTACTTCTGGAGTAAAAATAGCATTATAGCCTAAAAGGCTTTTATTCCTTTTTGCAAATTCTGTTTTACCATTACCATTACCATTAGAATTTCCGTTTGATTTTTTCTTTCTCTTTTTTTTTGCCATTATATTGCTCCTTTTTTTTCAGTTGGTTCTAAAGCGTCATAGTTCCATAGTTTTTTTCCTGAAACTACTTTCGTCATTTTAGATACATCAAAATTATCCCCAATTTCTGCAACCTTAAGTTTTCTTTTAAGCCAATCTATATCACTTTTTGTCATAGGTGACTCCACCGCATCACTACCAAAAGATCCAATTTTTCCACCTATGAATATAGTTCCATCATACATGGAGTCTCCAAGGTTAATTCCAACATCTCCCAAAATTATTATTCTACCTCTTTGCATCATAAATCCAGTAAAAGCGCCTGCATCCCCACCAATAATTATGGTACCACCTTTTTGGTCAATACCTGTTCTAGCGCCAACACTTCCTTTACAAATTAAATCTCCACCTCTAATAGCTGCACCAAAACAAGACCCAGCATTCTTTTCAATTACTACTTTTCCTGCCATCATATTTTCCGCACATGACCATCCAACTCTTCCATTTATTCTAACTGTTGGTCCATCAATTGAACCAACTCCAAAATATCCAAGACTTCCTTCAAAAATTAAATTAAGTTTATTTAAAACCCCAACTCCAAGACTATGTTTTCCTTGTGGGTTTTTTATAACAATTGTTCCATAACCTTGACTCATTAATTCATCAATTTTTCTATTTGCTTCTTTACAATCTAAATCCATAACATCAAGATCTATTCTTTTATTGAAATCAACGTCATAAGTTCCCCAATAAAAAAAATTTTCTGCTTCATCAGGATTAAAAAATTTTTGTTGTGTTTTACCTGTAAGCTTCTCCGTATGGAGGCCCATTGATTGAGCTTTTGTTTTTTTCTCAGATATTTTTAAATTTGCCATACTTTAACCTCCCCATCAAATGGATCGTATGTATCTATTTCTTGTGGTAGTAATGATCTAATAGCAATTTCTTCAGATCCCATAGCAACTAAATCGTCAGACTCGTATAATACTAATGGTTTTGCAGCCATTGTATCCTTAGCCATACCCAAAGAGTCTTTAGTTGCAACAAAGTATGTAAATACACCATCCAAACCACTCAAAGAATCTTTCATGCCCTCTTCTAAGCTAGCGCCATTTCTCATTTTTTCCGCAAGGTATACTGCTATTAATTCAGAATCGCACTCAGACATAAATCTCATGCCCTTATTCTCTAAAATTCTTCTATTATTCCAATAGTTAGTTAACTGACCATTATGAACAACAGATACATCGCTAAAAGGATAACCCCAAAAAGGGTGTGCAGATTTAATATCCACACCAGACTCTGTTGCCATTCTAGCATGACCAATAGCATGTGTGCCAACTACTTTGTCTAAGTTATATCTGTCACAAACAATCTTAGCATTTCCAAGATCTTTAATTACCTCTAATGATTTACCCATAGATAAAATTTCTACTCCTGGAATACTTTCAATTTTTTGTGAAAAATCTAACAAATCATCTTTGTTATACTCAATTTCATATCTTAGTGAGTAAGGTAGCACTCTTTCTTCTTTAATAATTTTTGCACCCATTTCAGAAAGATAACTTTCGACAATTTTTTTTCTTTTGTCATAAACAGATACATCCTCAGCAACTGAAGAACTTCCTTCTCCAACATTTTCACCAACTTTAACTCTCATGATAAAATTTTTTCCTTCAGTGTCACCATACAAAGCATAACCTGTTGAGTCTTCTCCTCTATGCTTTAAAGCTTGAAGCATTCCCTGAAGTTCATGCCCAACTTTTGATGATTTTCCTCTATGTATTAAACCTGCTATTCCGCACATATTTTTTCCTCTATTAATTTAAAGACTATGGTAGACAATCCAAGTAAGTATCTAGATCCCATTGAGTTGTTGCACCTAAAAACTTTTCCCATTCATCATTTTTATACCAATGGAAAATTTTATACATTTCATCAGGCATTGCTGATTGAACTATTTTATCTTCTGAAAGCCTATCAAGCGCTTCACCTAAACTTAAAGGTAATTTTTTAACATCCTTACCAGCTTTTTGCGCTTCATAAATGTTTCTAGACTCTGGCTTACCTGGATTAATTTTATTTGAAATACCATCATCCATAGTTTTAAGTAATGCAGCACCCATTAAGTAAGGATTATGCATTGAGTCTACTGATCTATATTCAAATCTTCCAGGAGCCGAAACTCTTAAACCACAAGTTCTATTTTGATATCCCCAGTCTGCATAAACTGGTGCCCAAAAACCTTGATCCCATAATCTTCTATAAGAATTAACTGTTGATGAACCAATTGCAGTTAAAGCTGGCAAGTGCTTCATAATACCACCAATTGATTGTAGACCAACTTTTCCAGGAAGTTGCATATCTTTTGTATCAGGCATAAATGTATTTGTTCCACCTTCTACATATGTGAATACTTCTTCAACACCCGGTAAGGATTTATGGCCAAGTCTTTTAACTACATCTTTACCACCTGTCCATAGAGACATATTTGTATGACACCCACTAGCAGAAACACCCATGAATGGTTTTGTCATGAAACAAGCAATCAATCCATGTTCTCTAGCAACCTGTGCACAGATTTGTCTATATGTTGAAAGTCTATCAGCATTCCTTAATACATCATCAAACATCCAATTTAATTCTAATTGACCAGGAGCATCCTCATGGTCTCCTTGAATCATATCAAGACCCATTGCATTTGCATATTCAATAACCTTCATAAATACTGGTCTTAATGACTCAAACTGATCAATATGATAACAGAAAGGTTTTGAAAAACCTTTACCTGTTGGAGTACCATCATCATTTTTAGTTAACCACATCATTTCAGGCTCGGTACCAACTCTCATTTGATAACCATGCTTTTTTTTAAATTCTTTAGCAATTATTCTTAAATTTCCTCTGCAATCCGAAGTTAAATGACCACCTGGATTTTCTCTTTCTTCTCTATTTCTAAAACAAGTACAAAAAACTCTTGCAACTCTTTTATCCCAAGGTAATTGAACAAAAGTTTCAGGATCAGGGATACCAACCAATTCTTTAGCCTCAGGACCATATCCAATGTAATTATTATGACGATCTAAAAATAAGTTTGCTGTTGCACCGTAAACTAATTGAAATCCTTTTTCCGCAGTCCTTTCCCAATGATCTGCTGGTATACCTTTTCCTACCACTCTTCCTGTTACAGAAATAAACTGGAAATATATATATGTGATTCCTAATTCTTTAATTTTTTCTCTTACTTTTTTTACCAGTTTATCTCTGCCTGGTTGATTTACATGTTTTTCTAAATCTGTCATTTTCCCCCCTTAGACTTTTAAGATTAAAAAGGTAACTGAAAAAAAAACGTCTGTCTACTTAGATAACTTAACTCCAAGGAAACGGACTGTTCGAAGTAGGGTGAAGTTCCCCCTTCGCGTATCGGTTGAATCTAAACGGTTTTAACAATTCACTTTCTTGACCTAAAATTTCTTGCGCCACTAAATGACCAACACCTAACATTTTGTATCCATGATTTGCATCAGCAATCATGTAAACATTTTCTAAAAATCTATCAAAAATTGGAAATGAATCTGGTGTTAAACATCCAAGACCACCCGATGGACCTTTTCTATAAAGATCAGATTTACCTTCAAATCTTTTTTGACAATGAGCTAAAGCTGAGCACCACATATCAGAAAATTTATTCGTAGTTTGAAATTCTGGAGATTCCAAACCGTAAGGGTCGACATTAACTTTATCAAAATGTTTTTGAACTATGTAAGGTGACGTACCACCTTGAACACCTAATCCTTCGATGTCTGGTTTATAATATATTCCCCATAGTTTATCAGTAATTAATTTTTTATCTTTGTCTGAATAAAGAGGAGCATCAGTGTCAACGTGAATTACGGGAGGTTGTTTACCATCATTGGTTTTTAGATAATCAGCTTCAACACCTAAAACACCTTCTTGTAAAAACCAATAAGTCCACATATCCACTTGGTGCATTTTACCATCTTTACCTTTAATATCAGTTGTTTTTGGAAGCTCTAACATATTCCAAAAGTCTCTAACCCATGGGCCAGCACCAACTACTACCTGATCACAATCAATTATTCCTTGATCTGTAATAACACCAGTAACCGCGTTGCTATTACTTCCCTTTTTAAATCCTGTAACTTTTATTCCTTTATGAACTTTTACACCATTTGAATTTGCTTTATTTTCTAAAGCTTTTATTGAATCTTTATTAAAAGCATAACCACCTTTTTTTTCATGCAATACCGATGTAATTCCTTTAGCCTGCCAATCATCAAAAAGACCTTTCATATATTTCATGCAATCTTTTTCACCTTCAATAAATTCAGACTCGTAACCTATTGCTTTTTGTTGTTTATAAATACTGGCTACATCTTCATGCATAACTTCAGGAGAAATTTGCATATATCCAACTGGATTATATTTAAATGCTTTTGGATCACTTTCCCAAACCTCTACAGAATGGGCCATCAATTCTCTCATTGCTGGTTGAAAATAATTATTTCTGACTACTCCACATGCAATACCACTAGCTCCAGCTGCAGTATCTTTTTTTTCAATTACAACAATGTCATTCGGATTTTTGTAAGTCTCAGATAATTTCCAAGCAGTGCTTAGACCGTGAATTCCACCACCTATTACAACTACTTTTGCTTTTGTTGGTAAAGTCATTATAAGAAGCTTATTTTTTACACTAAGAAAGTATATAATATTTTTTATATATAAAAATTATAAGTAAATTATATTTCAACCTTGAATTTAGATAAATTACTAAAAACTAAGGTTTTTTAGTGTTGTTAGATAATCATTAAACTCGTCTATAAAAGTTTTACTAGGCTTAATAAATTTTTTTCTTTGATCTTTAAAATTTTTTTCTAAATAAAAAAATCCTTTTTCACAGGCCTCATTAATTATTAGAGCTGATTTAGGTCTAGATGTCTTAAAAAGCTTAGTTTTAAGCTCTTCAACAGATAACTCTTGCTTTAGTTTATAAGCTGTCATTACCAACAACATCATATGATAATGCGATGGAGATTTTCTAAAGAAATAATTACTTGATTTATGTGATAGTTTCATTTGATCTTCCCAAAACTCAAGTAAGTCTTTAGTTGTTTTACTCATTAAGCTTTGACTTTTAATTTTTGCGGATCGTAAAAAGGAAATTGTATTACTTTTGCAGGAATTCTTTTTTGATGACCATCTATCTTACCAATTTCTACTTCTGTACCAATTTCTGCGTACTTGGAATCTATTCTACATAAAGCTATGTTTTTGTTTAAGGTTTTAGATAACATTGCACTTGTAATTATACCAATCTGTCCTCTACCAATATGCACCGAATTTCCATTTGTTGCTGGTTCATGACCTACAAGTTCAAGACCAACAAGTTTTTTTTGTGGATTATTTTTTCTTTTTATTAATTCTTCTTTACCGATAAAATCATCTTCTTTTGTTTTCAGTGGAACTGTAAAACCAATCCCAGCCTCGAAAGGGTCAGTTTTATCATCAAATTCATAACCATAAAAAATTAATCCAGCTTCTATTCGAAGCATATCTAAAGCCTCTAACCCAAGCGGTAAAATATTAAATTCTTTGCCAGCCTCCCACACTTTATCCCAAACCGTGGAAGCGTCTTTTGGGTGACACCAAATTTCGAAACCTAATTCTCCAGTGTATCCCGTCCTAGATATAACTATTGGAGTTCCTGTAACACTATCAATTCTTGCTATAGTTAATCTGAACCATTGAAGATCATCAATTGAAGGTTGGGTATCAGGTGTCCAAACAAATTTTTTAAGAATTTTTCTACTATTAGGTCCTTGGACTGCAATGTTGTGAATTTGATCAGTAGATGATTTTACCCATACTTTAAAATTTTTCTTTTTTGCCTGCTCTTTTAACCACTCACCTCCATATTCTTGTCCACCAACCCACCTAAAATTATCTTGTCCAAATTTAAGTAAAGTCCCATCATCAACCATACATCCATTGTCGTAGCACATAGCTGAATAAACAACCTGTCCTGCTGAAAGTTTCTTTACATTTCTTGTTAAAGTATATTGCATTAAATTTTCTGCATCTGGGCCTAAAATTTCAAACTTTCTTAGAGGAGATAAGTCAGTTACAATCGCACTCTCTCTACATGATGTATATTCCTTAATCGCTCCATAGTTAGTAAAATTATTAGCTAACCAGTAACCATTATAGTTAATAAAATTTTTTGTGAGCTTTGAAGTTTTGCTATGAAAGCCTGTCTCTTTAGTTATTTTAGGTTCTGAATCTGTATTCACTCTAAAAGCTACCCCTTTCGAGATCTTTTTATCTTTTGCATAAGTTCTAACAAAAATATCGGTTGGATTCCATCCATTTGCAGCATCTACATCACAAGGACATGCAGAAGATGCACAAGTAAGATCTTTTAGTGCCCTAAAAAGTACGTAATCTCCGGGTCTTGACCAGGGCTCATCAAAGGTAGCAACGTTATTAGCATCAATTGCTGTGTTAAAAAATAAATTGATCGCTATCCAACCTTTACGCGGCTTAACATCATATTTTTCCAAAGAATTATTAAAATTTTCAGAACAATTAATATGTCCAAGATAACCCATGTCTTCATAATACTTTGATGTACAAGCATAATTAAAAGTATCATGTCTACCAACAGTGTCTCTAACGACTTCAATTACAGGCTCATGACTTGCATCAAAGAATTTTGAGAATAAACCAGGCATTGGATAAGCAGCTCCCATAAATGTTCTGGTTGCTGTTGGATCAATTATACTTTCGATACCGTTATCCAATTTTCTTTTATCAAAAGCTAAAAAATCTGAACATTGCCTTCCACCTGGATCAATAATTTGAATATATTCTCCGGCTTTTACATCGTAAGTTTCTGACGACATTCTTTTTACAAATGTTTCAGATATTGGATTATAAATTGGTTCCGGTAAAACGTACTGTTCTTCCTTAATGTCGAATTTATCTCTATGGATAAAAGTTGTTAAGCTAGTTGCAGGATTTTGATTATGTACGTTCATTTCTTCTCCTGGAGAACCAACCATTAATATACATTTATCTTTCGATTTAAGAGTGATGGTCTGACCCATGGGACATTCACTATCAAATATTTTTGAAGATTTTGACTTACTTAGTTCTAAATTTTTTTTTTTAAATAAATTAACAATTTTTTGATCTTGAAAGATTGCTTTTTTTAAAAATTCTCCGTCTGAATTTTCTTTTAAATTTAGAATAGTAAGATCGCTTTTACCTTTTGAATTAAAAACAATTAATTCACAAATTTGTTTTCCTTCATCATTAACAATTTCAATTTTATCATCTGGAAAAATTTCAAAAACATGAATTCCTCCCCCCTGAATTACATATCTTTCAACCCCAGGTGGCAATACCCGCAAGCCGGGGTTTTTTATTAAATTACTAGAAAGCGACATAATATAAAGTGTTCTATCTGTTTTGTTTTAAATATTATTATAATCTAAACGAGTTGACTATGCATTTAATTAGTCACATAATCGTTAAACTTAATATTAAGAAAGGGGAAAAAATGCGAAAAATAATATCGTTAATTTCTGCAGCTATAATATCAGTAGCAAGTTTTGCTGGTTTATCACATGCAGATAGCAAAAAACCCATCGTTATCCCAACTCATAACTGGTCAAGTCAAATTGTAATGGCTTACGTTATTGGTGGAATAATGGAAGATATGGGAAATAATGTTAAATATGTAAATGCTGACTCTCAAGCAGTTTACGAATCTATAAGAATTGGTGACGTATCAATCTCGCACGAAGTGTGGGAATCAGCTTTTGGTAAATCATTTACAACAGCATTAGATAAAGGCGGTTTGCTTGACTGGGGTGACCATGAAGCAAGAACTCTAGAGGATATGGGATATCCTAATTGGGTTGCTGAAAAAGGATTATGCCCAGGACTACCAGACTGGACTGCTTTAAAAAATCCAGACTGTGCTAAAAACTTTACAACACCTGACTCTCCAGATGGAAAAGGAAGAATGTTGGAAGGTCCACAAACTTGGCATGGTGACTTAATCCCTCAAAGAGTTGATGCTTTAGGCTTAGGAGATCTTTGGTGGGTTAAATTTGCTGGAAGTGCGGACGCACTTTGGGCAGAGTTATCAGCAGCTGAAAAAGAAGGAAGAGGAACAATTATCTTTAACTGGACACCAAACTTTACTGATGGTGCTGGTTTTACATTTATCGACTTTCCTCCATACACAGCTGGTTGTAGACCAGAAGATGGTGGTGACGGAAAATGCGGTTCACCAGATGGTTATTTGAAAAAAGCAGTTAACGCTGACTTTCCAAAAACTCATCCAGATGCAGCAGCTATGTTCAAAAAACTTTCTTTTACAACAAGTCAAATTGGTGCAATGGCAGCTTTAGTTGACGTTGACAAAATGACTCATGAAGATGCTGCAAAAGCATGGTTAAAAAAGAACAAGAAAGTTTGGAAAGCTTTTACTAAATAAGGTTAAAAGTAACTAAATCTTTAAATCTCTCCCAACATTGTTGGGGGAGATTTTTTTTTAAGTATTAATTAAATGTTTAAATATTTTTTAAGTATATTCATTAGTTTATTATTTTTTAATCAATCTTTAGCTAAAGATGTAAATATAAAAGAAAATATTGATCTTATATTTACTTGTAACTTAGAAAAAAAAATAATTAAAAATTCAGAATATAATTATCAAACTTTTTCAGCTAATGATTTAGATGAAAAAAATTTAGATAAATTTCAAATTTTGTCAAGAAAACCAGAGACTCTTTTTATAAAAGGACTATCTTCATTTCTTTCAGACACAGAAAATTTGAGTGTTAAAATTGTAAGTAAGGATGTGGTATTGTTTAAATCAATTGATGAAAAAAACAACTATTCAGAATCTGGTATAATTACAAGAAAAACAGGTGAATTAATCCATGAAGTTACAAAAAATATAAAAAGTGAAAATGCTGAAAAATATATTTCTATTTATTTATGTAAAAATTATGACAAAAAAGTATAATTTTTTTAATTAATTTCGTGTAAAATATTATTATGAAAAAATATCTCTTCTGTATAATTCTATATTTGTTAATTACATCAGTTGCGTCAGCGAGAAGTACTGGATGTAAAGAGGGAAATTGTGAAAATGGTTTTGGTAAATGGGTTTATACTGACAAAACTACTTACGAAGGAGAATGGGTAGCTACAAAAAAAAATGGCCAAGGAGTTGAAACTTGGCCCAATGGATACATTTATAAAGGTGAATTCAAAAATAGTGTATGGAATGGAATGGGTGTTTTAACTTTTCCCGATGGATCAACTTATGAAGGTGAATGGGCCGAAGGATTTATGAATGGCAAAGGAACTTTTACTTCATCAGATGGAACACAAATGTCCGGCACATGGAAAAATGGAAAATTACAAGAATAAATGTCAAAAGAAAATTATATAAATAAAATTAAGGATTTACCAGAGATTACAAAACAGTTTGGCGGTTTAGTACTAATAATTTTAATAATAATTTCTTGTTTTTTTATTCTAAATATAAAGTTTGGTGGAGGAGATGAACTAGTAAGAAAAATGAAATTAGAAGAAGAGAGAATTGCCCAAGAAAAAAAATTAAGTGAATTAATATCAAAATTACCATCTGGAATATTAGTAACTTTCGATGGCACAGATCACTATAAATTAACAGATGAGGTATACGAGCAAGTATGCAAAGCTACAAAATTAATTCCACAACGAGCGATTATGGGCGCAAATTTTCTTAATTTTAGAGCTCATGAAATTTACACAATAAATGGAAATAAAATTGATGAAACATTTGTTAAATGGGATGTGGAAAAAAATAAGTGTTTTGCTGGCTTTACCGTAAGTGGAGACAATGTTGGAATTAATGAATCTATAACTGTTAGCGGTGAGGCATTAAGTTTTTTAAGCACAGGTATTGATACCAGAGTTTATTTTATTAAAAACTTTTAAGGGGGCAAAATAAGAATATTATGGATTTAATTTTATCTTAATTTCATATAACTTAATTGATAATTTATGTCTGAGCCAGTAATCAAATGTGAAAATGTATATAAAATTTTTGGAGCAAATGCTCAAAAAATGCTTCAAGATTCAAATGGCAATGTTGATGCTAAAACCTTTCAAGAAAATGGTTGCATTGTGGGAGTGAATAACGCTTCTTTTGAAGTTTCAAAAGGAGAGATGTTAGTTGTTATGGGTTTATCTGGTTCAGGTAAGTCAACTTTATTAAGATGTATCTCAAGATTAACTGATGCAACAGGCGGTAAAATTTTTATAGAGGGCCAGGACTTGTTACAATTAAATAATAAAGATCTTATAGATCTTAGAAGAAATAAAATGGGTATGGTTTTTCAAAGCTTTGCTTTGCTTCCACATAAAACTGTTGTGGAGAATATTGCTTTCCCACTTCAGATTAAAGGGATCAAAACTGATGATAGTATAAATAAAGCAATGGATATGGTAAAACTAGTTGGACTTGATGGAAGAGAAAATTATTTTCCTAGAGAACTTTCAGGAGGACAGCAACAAAGAGTAGGTATAGCAAGATCCTTAGCCGTCGAGCCAGATATTTGGTTTTTAGACGAGCCTTTTTCAGCTTTAGATCCTCTAATTAGAAAAGAGATGCAAGATGAGTTTTTAAGACTTCAAGACAAGTTACAAAAAACAATTATGTTTATTACACATGATTTTGATGAGGCTTTAAAACTTGCTGACCGAATAGCAATTATGAAAGATGGTATAATTGAGCAGTTAGATACTCCTGCTAATATTGTTTTAAACCCGGCTACTGAATATGTCAGAAAATTTACTGAAGAAGTACCAAGAGAAAAAGTTTTATTGATTAAGGATGTTATGGATATATCGATAGATAATTTAGGTGATTTAAAAGTCTCAAAAGATGAAATCATAGAAAATGTTGCAGAAAAAATTCTTACTCAAGAAAAATCAGTTGCTGTAGTTGATGGCAATAATAAAATTATAGGCTCTATTAATCCAACTAAAATAATCAATACAGTCTTTGGAGGAAGAAAAAATAATAATTAATTTATGGAACTTTTTAAAAAATATCCAAAAACTTTTCAGTGGTTATTCTTATTAATTGTTTTCTTTGCTTTGTGCTTTGCGATTGAGGTTCCTGAAACATATAGGTTTATAAGGGGTCAAGCAGAATTTATCAAAGACCCTAATCAAAGTAGTTATATATTTTTAGGCAAAGAGGTTAGATACTATGCTTTTGATGTCTTTTGGAGATTACCCCCATTACTTGGATGGTTACCTATTTGGATAAATGATTCATTATTTTTCTTGATGAATGAGTGGATGCCAATTGAAGTTTGGAATGAAGATACTCAAGAATTTAAAAGTCGCCCTATAGTTTTACAAATTAGTAGAAATCTAACAGCATTTATGACTTTTTTAATAGAACTAATAAGAGAGATTTTATTAGGAGGTCTCGAAACTATTGTTGCTTTTACTAGTTGGGATTGGATAGATAAAAACCCATGGGCTGAACTACCTGGACTACCTTGGACTATTGTTGCAGCAGGTGCAGCCTTACTTTCTTATAAACTAAGTGGCAAAGGTCTAGCTTTGTTTGCAGCTTTAACTATGATTTACATTTCTGTATTTGGTCAATGGAAGCCCTCTATGCAAACTCTTTCATTTATATTAGTTGCAGCCCCATTGTCATTTATATTTGGTTTAGGATTAGGGATAGCAGCTTTTAAAAGTAAACGAGTAGAAAAAGCTTTATATCCAATATTATTGGTGATGCAGACAATGCCACAATATGCCGTGTTGGTTCCTGCATTAGTTCTTTTTGGAGTGGGTGATCATGCAGCTGTAATTATTACTATGGTTGTAGCGATACCACCGATGATATTATTAACTCTGTTAGGTTTAAGAGCAGTGCCTCCAGAGGTTATTGAAGCTGGGAGGATGAGTGGATGCAATAATTTTCAATTAATGTTTAAAGTATTGATCCCAACTGCTAGGAGAGACATTTTAATTGGAGTAAATCAAGTCATCATGGTTTGTTTTTCGATGGCAGTTATATCAGCCTTTATTGGAGCAAAAGGCTTAGGTTTCAATTTATTGTTAGCACTAAACCAATTAAATATTGGGTTAGCTTTAGAGGCAGGCTTATGTATAAGTTTAATTGCAATTCTTTTAGATAAGATGTCTTTGGCATGGGCTAATAAACAAACAGATTATTTTGGGAATCTTACCTTTTATCAAAGAAACAAAAATCTTTTATTTTTTGGTGTCATATTTGTTATTGGAATTGTACTAGCTTATGTTGGAACTTTTTTATTTAAAGATACTTTCAATTATTTGTTTGAAATTCCACACAATAAAGGAATATCGACCGCTGATTTTTGGAATAAAGGAGTAGATTGGATTTTTGAAACTTTCTTTGTATATATCAAAGCGTTCAATACATGGTTAATACAAGATGTACTTCAGCCAATGAGAGCACTGTATTTAAGAATGCCTGCAATTGCTACAATAGTTTTAGTTGTCGGTGCAGGATATTTGATTGGTGGCTTACGTTCAGCATTGGTAGTTTGTGCTTTAACTCTATTCATAGCACTCAGCCCTTGGTGGGATAGAGCTTTAGTTACAACATATATGGCAACTTTTGGAGTTATCGTTTCTTGTATTATTGGATTTACAGTAGGAACTTTATGCTTCCAAAATAAACATTCAGCAAACTTTATGTTAGGTGTTTGTGATATTTTTCAAACATTCCCATCTTTTGTATATTTAATTCCTGTGATGATGTTATTTGGTATTACAGACACATCCGTACTTATTGCAGTTATAGTTTATGCTACAATACCTGCAACAAGATACACAATTGAAGGACTTAGAAGTGTTCCTGCTGGTTTGCATGATGCAGCAACTATGTCGGGTGTTAATAAATTTCAAAGATTAACTAAAATAGAATTTCCTTTGGCATTCCCACACATGATGCTTGGTATAAATCAAACGATTGTATTTGCTTTATTTATGGTAATTATTGGAGCATTCATTGGAACAGAGGATCTAGGTCAATATATATTAAAAGCGTTATCAGATAAAAAAGGTGCAGGAATTGGATTAACCCTTGGTATCTGTGTAGCCTTCATAGCTTTAATATTTGATAACTTAATTAGAGCTTATGTTCAGAAAAGAAAAAAACATTTAGGTATTGATTAATCTTAGATTATTTATCTAAAAAATTTTTTGAAGAGTCATCCATAGCAGTTGCCCATGGAGTATGATGAACGGGAGCAACAGAGCCAGTTACCGGAGATGAAAAAGATTTATTTCTGTAAGTTGAAATATCCTCAACTTTATGATGTTCCCACTCTTTAAAATGTTTTCTTATTAACTCAAAATCAATTTTTGGATAGTCAGACATCTTATGAAGCTCTTTAGTATACTCAGTCTGAAAATCAATCATTTGATCAGGATTTTCTAGTTTTTCTTCCATTGCAACCCATTTATTTATATCTTTTTCAACTTCCCCATTATCAGGTATTTTTATTTTATTCATAATCACATCTCTTGCGTACCAAGCTTGGCAATCAAACATATTAAATGTATGGAATTGATCTTGCATTCCAAGATATAAAAGTTTGTGATTATCTTGCCAAACTACTCCTTTGTATAGTTTTGGTGGATATAATCTGTTTCTAGTTTTTAATTGTAAATTTTCTTCCAAAAAAGGAAAATGATGAAGATAACCAGTACATAGAATAACAACATCAGCTTCTTGTTCAGTTCCATCTTTAAATATTGCTTTTTTCCCTTCTAATTTATCTAGATAGTGAACTTCTTTCATACCATTAGGCCATTTAAATCCCATCGGATTATGTCGATAACCAATTGTAACACTTTTAGCTCCATATTTATTACATTGAAGAGCAATATCTTCTGCTGAATAGCTACTTCCAAGCACTATCACATTTTTATCTCTAAATTCTTCAGCATCTCTAAAATCATGAGAGTGCATTATTCTTCCTGGAAATGTATTCATACCTTTGTATTCTGGAATAAATGGAACTGAAAAATGACCTGATGAAACTACAACAAAATCAAAATTATCTTTAAATATTTCATTGTTAACTTTATCCTGGTAACTAAGTTCAAATTTATCATTTTTAAAGACAGTATTTATAACTCTGGTATTAAACTTTATTTTCTTTTTTAAATTCCCTTTACTTACCCTTCCAACAATATAGTTATATAAAACTTCTCTAGGTGGAAATGATGGTATTGGTTTTCCAAAATGTTCATCAAAAGGATAGTCTGCAAATTCTAAACATTCCTTTGGTCCATTTGACCAAAGATATCTATACATACTGTTAGGTACAGGATCTCCGTATTGATCAGATCCTGTTCGCCAACTATAATTCCATAAACCACCCCAGTCATCTTGCTTTTCAAAACAAACAACTTCAGGTATTTTCTCACCATTTTTTTCTGCTAATTCAAAAGACCTTAACATTGATAATCCACAAGGCCCCGCACCAATTATTGCTACTTTTGTCATAAAATTTTTCCAACTAGATAAATTTATAAATGTATTTTACTAACAAAATACTAATAATTGAAATAATATTTTATTATGAAAATTAACTTATTAACTCACTTTTTTATGGGTAGAAAAGCCTTAAAATAATGAAGGCTATATTGGCTATAGATCAAGGCACAACATCAACAAGGGCAATAGCCTTTTCAATTGATGGTAAAAAATTATTTTCATCACAAATAGAATTTAAGCAATATTTTCCAAAAAATGGGTGGGTAGAACATAATCCAAATGAAATTTGGTTAAAAACCTTAAAAGTAATTAAAAACGTAGGAAATAAATGTAAAAAAAATAAAATAAAAATTATTACAATTGGAATTACAAATCAACGTGAAACAACAGTGTTATGGGATAAAACAAACGGCAAACCAGTTTATAACGCAATTGTATGGCAAGATAGAAGAACCGAAAATTATTGTAAAAAAATTAAAAATAAAGAAAATTTAATTAGAAAAAAAACAGGTTTATTTATTGATCCTTATTTCTCAGCAACTAAAATTAAATGGGTATTAGATAATGTTACAAAAGCTAAAAAACTTTTAAAAAAAAACCTTTTGCTATTTGGAACAATTGACAGTTTCTTGATCTGGAAATTGACAGGAGGAAAGCTACATGCAACTGATGCAACAAACGCTTCTAGAACGATGCTTTTTAATCTTAATAAAAATAAATGGGATCACGATATTTTAAAAATTTTTAAAATAAAGAAAAATATTCTACCAGTTGTTAAAAATTCTGCTGATAATTTTGGTTTCACAAGTAAAAAAATTCTTGGAGAAAAAATATCTATTTCTGCAGTACTCGGAGATCAACAAGCAGCAGTAGTTGGCCAAGGTTGTTTTGAAAAAGGATCAGTGAAAAGTACCTATGGTACTGGAGCCTTTGTTATAATGAATACAGGTAACAAAAAATTAACATCGAAAAATAGGTTACTTAGTACAATTTGTTACCGTATAAATAATAAAACAACTTATGCCCTAGAAGGTTCAATTTTTATAGCTGGTGCTGGAGTTCAATGGCTAAGAGATAAAATCAAATTAATTAACAATGCATATGAAACTGAAAAAATAGCACGATCAAAAAAAAATAACCAAGGCATTTATCTTGTACCAGCCTTTACTGGTTTAGGAGCACCTTATTGGAGCCCAAACTCACGTGGGCTTATAACAGGCCTTACAAGAAATACTGATTGGAAAGATTTGGTAAGAGCAGTTGTTGAGTCAGTAGCTTATCAAAGTTTTGATTTATTTGAGTCTATGAGAAAAGATGGGTTAAGACCAAAAATTGTTAAAGTTGATGGTGGAATGGTTACAAACAATTGGTTTTCACAATTTTTATCTGACATATTAAATATAAAAGTAATAAGATCTAAAACAGAGGAAACAACAGCATTGGGAGTAGCCTTTATGGCAGGATACCAAGTTGGTGTTTACAAATCTCTTGGTCATATAAAATCCAAATGGAAAAAAAGAAGAGATTTTACACCAAAATTGAACAAAACTTATCGAAATAAGTTATTGCAAGGATGGAAACAAGCAATTAGAAAAACTTTAGCATAATTTTGTTATGACAAAAATTTTAATTATTGGTGGTGGAGCTATGGGATCGGCATTTTCAATTCCATGTCTTGAAAATAAAAACAAAGTTACGATAACTGAACCTTATAGTAAGGTATTTAAAAAAAACCTTTCATCAAAAAATAAATTTCATTCAGCACTAAAGATTAAACTTTCAAAAAAATTAAGATATAAAAAATTTTCTCAAGAGCTATTGCTTGAGAAGTTTGATTTAATAGTTATTGCTTTGAGCCTTTCAGGAATAGATTTTATAGGTAAAGAATTGAAAAATCTTAAAATTAAAACGCCTATTTTGGTTCTAACAAAAGGATTAAAATATGAAAAAAAAATAAATAAAATATTTACAATTTCAGAATTACTTAAAAAAAAAATATAATGGAATAAATGTTTCTGCTTTAAAAGGACCTTGTTTAGCGAAAGAGCTAGCAAGAAAAAATAAAACAAGTGTAATTATAGCTAATAAAAATATTAATATTGCCAGATGGATCGGACGACATATTTCAACTAGATATTATTTAATAGAATATTCAAAAGATATAATAGGTGTAGAGGTATCTTCAGCAATTAAAAATATATATTCCATGATAATAGGTGCTGGGCAAAGTTTAAACTCATCATCCAATTTATTTCAAAAATCTTTAACTGAAATGAAATATTTAATAAAGTATTTTAGAGGAAAAGAAAAAACCATAGAAGGACTTGCTGGGGTTGGTGATTTATATGTCAGTGCAGCGGGGGGTAGAAATAGCAAAATGGGGAGCTACTTAGGGATGGGATATACATTTAAAGTAGCAAAAAAAAGATTTATGCCAAAAGACACAGTTGAAGGAGAACAACTCGCTAGAGAAATTGCACCTTATATAACTAAAAAAATAAATAAGAAAAAAATTCCTTTAATGACAAATCTGATAAGAGCAATAGTAAAAAATAAAAAACTTAATATTAATTAATATAAAAATGAAATTTAATTGGAATTACCCAACGACTGTTTGGGTCGGAAAAGATAGAATTAAAGATCTACAAATCGCTTGCGAAAATTTAAAAATTAAAAAACCATTATTTGTTTCAGATAAAGATCTTATAGAATTATCATTTATAAAAAAAATTATAAATGATTTAGAAAAAAATTTTAACAAATTAAATATTTTTTCTAACTTTGCTGGTAATCCAATTGGTGAAAACGTCGAGGAGGGTGTAGAGAAATTTAAAAAAAATAATTGTGACGGTGTGATAGCAATTGGCGGAGGAAGTGCTCTTGATGTTGGAAAAGCAATTGCATTCATGTCTGGACAAAATAGACCAATTTGGGATTTTGAGGATATTGGAGATTATTGGAAAAGAGCCAATGGTGATAATATTGCTCCTATAATTGCAATTCCCACAACAGCTGGAACTGGATCGGAAACTGGGAGAGCATCAGCAATTATAAATAGAAAAACAGGAGTAAAAAAAATTATATTTCACCCTAAATTTTTACCTTCAATAGTTATTCTAGATCCTGTTTTAACTATTGATCTTTCACCAAGATTGACTGCTGCAACAGGAATGGATGCTTTGGCACATAACTTAGAAGCTTTTTGTGCACCAGGTTTTCATCCAATGGCTGATGGAATTGCCTTAGAGGGAATTAAGTTAATTAAGACCTCACTTTTAATAGCATTTAAAGATGGAAAAAATATTGAGGCTAGACAAAATATGTTAGCAGCCTCATCAATGGGATCAACTGCTTTCCAGAAAGGATTAGGAGCAATACATTCTTTAAGCCATCCAATAAATGCCAAATTTAATATGCACCACGGTTTATCAAATGCAGTATTTATGCCGTATGTCTTAACTTTTAATAAAAATTTAATAGAAAATAAAATTAAATTAATATGTAGCTATATAGGTATCGAAAGTAGTTTTGATAGTTTTCTAAATTGGATATTATTTTTAAGAAAAGAACTTAGTATACCTAATAAATTATCAGATTTAGTTGACTTAAAATCTAATGAATTAGATGAGCTTTCCCAAATGGCTTTAGAGGACCCTTCAACAAACAGTAATCCAAAAAAGCTATCTTTGAATGATATGAAAATGATGTATAAAAATAGTTTGAGTGGAGATCTTTTCTAATGAAAAAAATTTTAATTGTAGAAGGAAATCTTAAAGAGGAAAATCAAGATTTTATTGATGCTGGAATACCAACTCATACAGAAAGTTTAAAAGAAAGTATTTCTTACTTTACAAATAATTTAGATATCGATGTAGCAAATCCTTCGTCTGACCAGGACATATCTGAAAAAGTTAAAGATTTAAATAAGTATGATGGACTCATTTGGGGTGGCAGCAGTCTAAATATTTATAATGATACTATCGAAATTAGAAGACAATTAGATTTTATGAAAGAATGCCAAAAAAAAATTAAAAAAATCTTAGCTATTTGTTGGGGTATGCAGGTTGCCGTTACTGCAGCTGGTGGATTGGTTAAAAAATGTGATAAGGGTTCTCATAGAGGAATTGCTTATAATATTGAAATAAATCAATACGGCGCAAACCATCAAATATATAAAGACAAACAAAAAAAGTTTAATACACCTGCATTTAATTTTGATGAAGTTGTGACTGTGCCAGAAGGTGCTACTATTTTATCTTCAAATCAAATTAACAACATTCAGGGATTGAACTTTAAAATTAATTCTAGCAACGTATGGGGCATTCAGTATCATCCTGAAATCCCTTATGAAAAAATGATTAGATTAATTCACTTTCGAAAAGAAAGATTATTAGAGAAAAAGGCTTTTAAAAGTGGAGATGAAATTGTTACGCATGTTAAATCTATAGAAGATGAGATATCTAATTCAAATAAAGAACTAAGAATGAAAGAGCTTTATAACTGGATCAATTATTTAAATGAAAATTAACTCAAAAGAAGATATTATTAAATATTTTAACAGCGGATGTAAAAATAACTTATCTATAGGTGTTGAAAATGAAAAGTTTCTATTTGATATTAAATCAAATTCTAGAGCTAATTATGATCAAATTAAAAATATTTTAATTTATTTAAAAAGGTTTGGTTGGAAAGAGGTTTTTGAAGATAAGAATATAATTGGTTTAAATAAAAATAATCAATCAATAACACTAGAACCTGGAAATCAAATAGAATTAGCAGGTGGGTTGTGTAAAAATATTCATGATGTTTGCTCTGAGTCATATACTTTTCAAAATCAATTAGACGAAGCATGTGAAAAATACGGATTAAAAACAATGTCTGTAGGACACGATCCAATAACAGATATTAAAGATGTGCCCAATAATCCTAAGAAAAGATATAATATAATGACAGAAGAGATGCCAAAAAGTGGTGAGCTTAGTCTTGAAATGATGTACCAAACATGTGGTACACAAATAAATTTAGATTACACTTCAGAAAGTGACTTTAAAAAAAAATTTAAAATTATTTCATTTTTAACACCATTAACTATTGCACTATTTTCTAATTCACCAATAAAAAAAAATACTCCAACTGGTTTATTGTCATATAGATCAAAAGTTTGGCAAAGTACTTCAAGAGGAGGACTGCCTGATATTTTTTTAGAAGACATGGATTTTGAAAAGTACGCTGATTTCAGTTTAAATTTTAATTTATTATTTCTTTTTGAAAATAATAGATACAATTCAGCTAATGGAAAAAATTTTCAAGATTTAATAGATGAGCAAAAAGCTAACTCGGAAAATTTTCAATTACATTTATCAACAATATTTACTGAACTCAGATTAAAAAAATACATCGAATTAAGATCTATAGATGCTTGTGAATGGGATTGTCATTGTGCGAGCCCTGCTTTTTTTACAGGATTACTGTATGGTGCCTTAGATGAAACATATGACTTAATTAAAAATTGGAATAAATTAGACATCAAGCAAGCTTATACAACTTCATACAAAGATGGTTTAAATGTTATGATTAATGAAAAGAACTTACTATTTTGGTCGAAAGAATTATTAAAAATTTCAAAAAAAGGTTTAGAAAAAAGATCTTATTTAAATCATAAAAAAAATAATGAGACAGTTTACTTAAAAAATATTGAAAATATTTTATTAAATAATCTTACTAAGGCACAACAAACATTAAAAGATTTTTAAAAATGAAAAAAATACTTGCTATACAATCAAATACTCTTGATGAAATTAATGTTGAAACAGATACAACTCTCTTATTAGCACTAGAGGCACAAAAAAGGAATTACGAAATAATTTGGTATGAAACTAAAGATTTAAGTTTAATTAAAACAAAGGTTTTTGTTAATGGCAAAAATGTAAAATTTTTTGATAAAACTAAACATTTTTATAAAGTAAAAAAAAAAATTAAGTTTGAATTATCCAAAGCAAAAGTAATTTTGGTTAGACAAAATCCTCCCTTTAATATGGATTATATTAATTCAACTCATTTCCTAGATCATGTTAATATTAAAAGAGTAATTAATAACCCCACCTCTGTAAGGAATGTCTCAGAGAAATTTTACTCAACCAATTTTTTAAAATACATGCCAGACACAATTTTTACCAAGAATGTAAGGGAAATTTATACATTTTTAAAAAAAAATAAAAAAATAGTAATTAAACCAATTCATGGATATGCGGGAAAAAATATCCTTTTTATTGATAGAAAATTAAATATTAAAATTTTAAATAAATATATTAAAAAATTTGATCATGTAATGGTTCAAAAATATTTAAGCAAAGTTAAGGAGGGAGATAAAAGAGTTTTTATTATTAATGGTAAAGTTAAAGGAGCTATTAGGAGGTTACCTAAAAAAAATTCAATACTTTCAAATATATCTCAAGGGGGTACTGCTTTAAAAACTAATTTAAATTCAAGAGAATTAAAAATATCAAAATTAGTTGCTAGAAGATTAAAGAAGAGTAAAATTTTTTTTGCTGGTATTGATCTTGTTGGCGGTTACTTGATTGGAGATATTAATGTTACATCTCCAACTGGCTTACCTCAGTATAAAAATTTAACTGGTATAAATCTTGCTAAAGAATTTTGGAACGAACTCGAAAAATTAAAATAATCCCTCTATCTCACCTTTTTTATTAAGTTTAATAGAATCCGCAGCTGGTACTTTCGGAAGCCCTGGCATTGTCATTATTTCTCCACATACAACAACAACAAATTCAGCACCAGAGGAAAGTCTTACCTCTCTAACTGGCAAAACATGACCACTAGGGGCTCCTTTTAAACTCGGATCTGTTGAAAAACTATATTGTGTTTTTGCAATACAAACAGGAAGGTTTCCGTAACCTTTCGCCTCAAAGTCCTTAAGTTGTTGTCTCACTTTTGTATCCGCAACAACTTCACTAGCATGATAAATTTCTAATGCTATTTTTTCAATTTTTTTAAATAAAGGTAAATCATCTTCGTATAAATATTTAAAAGTTTTATTTTTTTCCTCACAAATTGAAGCTACAGTTTGTGCAAGTTCTTTTGTGCCTTCACCTCCATCAGCCCAATGAGTACACATAGATGCTTTAACTCCAAGATTTTTACAAAAATCTAACAATGCTTTAGTTTCTTTATCAGTATCTAAAATAAATTTATTTACTGCTACAGTAACGGGTAGACCAAACTTTTTAACATTATTTATATGTCTTTCTAAATTTACAAGACCCTTATTTACTGCCTCGACATTTTCATTTTTGAGATCTTCTTTAGCAATACCACCGTGCATTTTTAACGCTCTAATAGTTGCAACTATTACTACACAGTCTGGTTTTAAATCTGATTTTCTACATTTAATATCTAAAAATTTTTCAGCGCCCAGGTCTGCACCAAATCCTGCTTCTGTAACAACAAAATCTGCAAGTTTTAATCCAGCTTTAGTTGCAATTACTGAGTTACAACCGTGAGCAATATTGGCAAAAGGTCCACCATGAATTATTGCAGGATTATTTTCTAATGTTTGTGTAATGTTTGGTTTGATAGCATCTTTTAACAAAACAGTCATTGGTCCCTGCGCATTAAGATCTTTTGCATAAATAGGTTTTTTCTCTCTAGTATGAGCAATTGTAATATTTCCAATTCTTTTTTCCAAATCTTCTAAATTGTTTGCAAGGCAAAAGATTGCCATTATTTCCGATGCAACTGTAATATCAAAACCATCTTGTCTTGGATATCCGTTTGCAACACCACCAAGATTAATATTTATTGACCTTAAAGATCTATCATTCATATCAATTACTCTTTTCCAAGCTACTCTTCTTACATCTATATTGAGTTTATTTCCCCAATAGATATGATTATCTATTAAAGCAGATAATAAATTGTGAGCCGAAGTAATCGCATGAAAGTCTCCAGTGAAATGTAAATTAATTTGTTCCATAGGAACAACTTGAGCATAACCACCGCCTGCAGCACCACCTTTCATACCAAATGATGGTCCTAGACTTGGTTCCCTTAAACATACGATAGATTTTTTTCCAATTTTATTTAGACCATCACTTAAACCTACCGATGTAGTTGTTTTGCCCTCTCCAGCTGGAGTAGGCGTGATAGCAGTAACCAATACAAGCTTACTATTCTTATTATCTTTAATTCCCTCTAGATAGTCTAAATTAATCTTTGCTATGTGGGGACCGATTGGGCTAAAGGCCTCAATTTTATTTGGAACGTTGATTTTTGCTAAAATATCTTGAATAGGCTGCATTTTGGCACTTCTTGCGATTTCTATGTCGGATTTGACTGCGCCCATTTTGACTCCTTAAAAAACTTTATAATATGCACGAGATTTCTATACTTAATTATTTAATTTTTAAAGAAATAAATTAAGTGTATTATAAACTATGCAAAAGTATTCAGTATTTAACCTCATTAAGAACGCGTTCTCAGGCCATCAAAATTGGGAAGTAGCCTGGAAAGACCCAACACCAAAAAAAAGTTATGATGTAATTATCATTGGTGGTGGGGGACATGGCCTTGCAACAGCATATTACCTAGCAAAAGAACACAACATTACTAACGTTGCCATTATTGAAAAGGGATGGATTGGTGGAGGAAATGTAGGAAGAAATACTACAATTATAAGATCAAACTTTATGCATGATGCCAATGGAAGGTTTAATGAATTCTCAATGGATTTATGGAGAAACATGAGCCAAGAATTAAATTTTAATGTAATGTTTTCACCACGAGGAATTATAAACCTTGCACATTCAGATGCTCAAATGAATGCTTATGCAAGAAGAGGTAACTCTATGAGATTAAATGGAATAGATGCTGTTCTTTTAAATAGAGAAGAAATTAAAAAAATTATTCCAATGGCAGATTTTTCTGACGATGTTAGGTTTCCAATTTTTGGTGGGCTGATGCAACCAAGCGCTGGTACAGCAAGACATGATGCTGTTGCTTGGGGGTATGCTAGACAAGCAGATTCAATGGGCGTTGATATAATTCAAAACTGTGAAGTACTAGGTTTTGATGTTGTTGGTGGAAAAATTAAAGGCATTAGAACTTCAAGAGGAGATATTAAAGCAAAAAAAATTGGACTATGTGTTGCTGGGAGTACATCAATTTTAGCAGAAAAACTAAACATGACTCTTCCAATCGAAACACATCTATTACAAGCATGTGTTTCAGAACCAGTCAAGCCACTGTTGGATCATGTGGTTACTTTTGGAGCTGGACATTTTTACTGTAGCCAATCGGATAAAGGTGAAATGGTAATGGGTGGAGATTTAGATGGTTATAATAGTTATGCTCAAAGAGGAAATTTACCTACACTACAACATGTTTTAACTGAAGGAATAGCAATGTTTCCTTTTCTTAGTAAACTAAAAATGTTGAGAACTTGGGGAGGGATTATGGATATGTCTATGGATGGATCTCCAATAATAGATAAAACTCATATCGAAGGATTATATCTTAATTGCGGTTGGTGTTATGGAGGATTTAAATCAACACCTGCATCAGGATGGACTTTTGCGCATACTATTGCTCAAGATAAAGTTCACAAACTAAATGCTGATTATAATTTAAACAGATTTAGCAAAGGATATCTATTAGATGAAAAAGGACTTGGAACAAAAACTTGGATATCCTAAATGCTTTATATTAAATGCCCATATTGCGGAATAAGAGCACAAACTGAATTTGCTTATGGTGGAGATGCCACAGTTAAAAGGCCAGAATTAAATAAAGAAATTACAGATAAAGAGTGGGATGAATTTGTATATTTAAGGAAAAGTTTAAGAGGAAAACATTTAGAATTTTGGCATCATATTTCTGGTTGTAGGCAATGGTTTAAGGTTCAAAGAGATACAGCAACTCACGAAATTTTTAAAACTTTAAAACCACACGAAGAACTTTAAAAATGTCACAAAATTTTAGATTAGAAAAAGAAGGTTTAATAAACAGATCAAAAAAAATTTCTTTTAAATTTAATGGTAAAAGTTATTTTGGTTATGAGGGAGATACACTTGCTTCAGCATTAATAGCAAATGGTGTACACTTAGTTGGTCGTAGTTTTAAATATCACAGACCAAGAGGATTTTTTGGAGCAGGTGTAGATGATCCATATGCTTTAGTTCAATTAATTAGAAATAATGAAAGTATTCCAAACGTTAAAGCTACAGAACAGGAACTTTTTGAAGGTTTAGAGGCAAAAAGCGTAAACTGTTGGCCAAATGTAAATTTTGATATTGGTGGAATAAATAATTTTTTAAGAATTTTTTTACCAGCTGGTTTTTATTACAAAACATTCATGTGGCCAAAAAGCTTTTGGTATAAAATTTATGAACCATTTATTAGAAAAGCAGCAGGTTTTGGAGTTGTTTCGCATGAGCCTGATAAAGAAAGATATGAACATAAATACGAATATTGCGATTTATTAATTACAGGATCTGGACCATCTGGACTTGCGAGCGCATATTCTGCAGCAAAAAATGGAGCAAAAGTTATTTTAGCTGAGGATAAACCTAGATTTGGCGGAAGCTTGCTTACAAGCGATGTAAATATAGGAAATGAAAGTGGAAAAGAATGGGCTGACAAAATTATTACCGAATTAAAAAGCATGCCAAATGTGGTAGTTAAAAATAGAGCACAGGTATTTGGTTATTATGATCATAATATGTTAGTGATGTCTGAAAGATTAACTGAGCATTTACCAAAGTCTGACAAATTTACTCCTAAGCAAAAATTATGGTACATAAGAGCCAAAGAAGTTGTCATTTCATCAGGATCAATAGAAAGACCATTAGTATTTGGTAATAATGATACTCCAGGAGTTTTATTATCATCAGCTGCAAAAGAATATATGAAAGTTTATGGAGTTCTTGTTGGTAAAAAACCAATTATCTTTACAAATAATGATAGCGCATATGAAACTGCCATAGAATTCAAAAAAAATGGAGTTGATCCTATAGTTTTAGACTCAAGAAAAGAACTAAGTTCAGATTTAATTAAGGAAGCTAAAAGTTTAGGTATTAATATTAAGTTTGAGTATGTGGTTGTTAATGCGAATGGTTATAGAAAGGTAAAATCAGCAGATATTGCTAAAATTTCAGATGATAAAACAACATTAGGAAAAATAGAAAATATTGTATGTGATTGCATATGTGTTTCAGGGTTTTGGACTCCAACAATTCATTTAGCATCCCAATCAGGAGGAAAAACGAAATTTAATGAGGAAATAGATGCTTTTATTCCAAGCAAATCAAAACAGAACGAAACTACTGTTGGTTCAGCAAATGGGATATTTAATTTACAGGACTCATTAAACACATCATTTGAAGCTGGATATAACTTATCTAAAAAAATTACTAACGAAGATAATAAATTAAGTGTGCCTACAGTGGTAGAAAAGAAAAACTCTAAACATGATAAGTTTTGGTGTGTACCTTTACCTAAAGGAAAAAAATATAAAAGATTTTTAGATTTTCAAAATGATGTTGCTGTTTCAGATATAGAAATAGCAATAAAAGAAGGTTACAGATCAATAGAACATGTGAAAAGATATACTACTTTAGGCATGGCTACAGACCAGGGAAAAACCAGTAATCTAAACGGACTTCAGCTTGTCTCTAATATAGAAAATAAATTAGTTCCAGAAGTTGGTCACACAACTTTTAGACCACCATACACGCCTGTATCTATTGGTGCGATTGTGGGTAGAGAGGTTGGCAAACATTCAAAACCAACGAGGAAGTCACCGATGCATTCATGGCATGAAAAAAATAATGCAGTTTTCGTTGATGCAGGACTTTGGTTAAGACCGAGATTTTACAAGAGAGGTAATGAAACATTATTCGATGCGTCTAAAAGAGAAGCTGAAAATGTTAGAAAAAATGTAGGAGTTTGTGATGTTACAACACTTGGAAAAATAGATGTGAAGGGTCCTGATGCTGCTGAATTCTTGAATAGAGTTTATACTAATGCTTGGTTAAAACTTCCAGTTGGCAAGGCTAGATACGGGGTTATGTTAAGAGAAGATGGTATAGTAATGGATGATGGAACTACAACAAGAGTTTCAGAAAATCATTATCATATGACAACAACTACAGCGCAAGCTGCAAATGTATTGTCACATTTAGAATATTATCTACAAATAGTCTGGCCAGAACTAAATGTTAATGTTGTGTCAACAACCGAACAATGGGCAGGTGCTGCAATAGCAGGTCCAAAATCAAGAGAACTTCTTCAAAAACTTTTTCCTGATACTGATTGTTCTAATGAAGGTCTGCCTTTTATGGGATTTATTGAGACTAAACTATTTGGGGTTTATGCAAGAATATTTAGAATTTCTTTTTCAGGCGAACTTGCTTATGAGGTAAATGTTGAGTCTGATTATGGAAACTTTATGTGGGAAAAAATAATAGAAATTGGAAATGAATTCAAAATTCAACCTTATGGAACAGAAGCATTGTCAACTTTAAGAATAGAAATGGGACACGTTGCTGGTTCAGAGCTTGACGGAAGAACAACACCTTTTGATACTTCTTTAGATGGTTTATTAAGTAAAAAAAAAGATTTTATTGGCAAAAGATCCATGCAAAAAGAAGCTTTCATTTCATCTAAAAGAGAAAAAATTGTAGGCGTAGTACCTTTGGATAAAAAAACAAGTATTCCTGAGGGTTCATATATAGTTAAAGACGCAAATACAAAATTGCCAAATCCAAAATTAGGACATGTATCAGCATCTTGCTGGAGTGTTGAATATAATAATCCTTTTTCACTAGCAATAATTAAAGATGGAAAAAACATGATAGGACAAAAACTTTTTGCTTTGTCACCTTTAAAGAATAAATCAATACCAGTTGAAATTGTGTCTTCACATTATGTAGATCCAAAAGGAGAGAGAGTCAGATCATGAAAAACATCTCACCTTTAAACAATATTCATCAATTGGGCCAATATGGTAATTTTGAGAATAAAAATGATAATGAGCTGGTTAAAATAAAAGAAATTAAAAACATTTTTATATATCAAGTAGTACAATTTAAAAATTCTCCTAAAAGCGAACTAGTAATTGATAATTTAGTTTTTCCAGATGTTCTTCAAGTAAAAACTAATAAAGAAATTAGAATATTATGGATGGGACCAAATAATTGGTTAGTTATTTCTGATAAAAATATAAAAAATGAATTGGATAATAATTTTTCGATTAATGACTTTGCCGTTACAGATATTTCTCACTCTAGATCTATTATTGAATTAGAAGGATCAAATGCAAAAGAGGTAATTAAAAAAGGATCGCCATTTAATATTGAAAATTTAGCAGAAAATAATTGCTGCAATACAATATTTAATGGTATTACAATTACTATTGATAACATCGAACAAAATAAAAATAAAATACGAATCATATCTTTAAGAAGTTTTGGAGAATCACTTTATCATTCAATCACAGATGCATGTTTAGAATTTGGTTATAAGGCTATTTAGGCAGTAGATATCAACTTTACTACGAAGAATATGCTACTTGTAAACAAATCTTTTATCAGTAGTAATCATTTTGGGAAATATGAACAAATTTATTGCTATAAGTGCATGTATTTTATTAACAGGATGCTTTCAGTCATCAGTATCACTAATTGGACCAGTTTATACACTGGGTTCATCAGGTAATATATATCAAGCAGGATTAAGTTACGGCGTAAATCAAACAATTCAAAAAACAACAGGCCAAACAAGTTTTCAGTATACTAAAAACTTAATAAATAAGAGCAAAAATATTCAGGTCAAAGCCCAAAGTAAGGTAAGTGAATATAAAAAAAGCACTATGAAAATGACAGAAAATATTAAGATCAACCCCGATGAGTTTTTTGCTTCAGTAAAATCAAATATTGAAAAAACAAGAGGAAATCTCCTCGATTAATTTTAGTTAGATAATTTAATTTAGTTTAAATAGATTTTGTAATATATCTATTTAAATTTTATGAAATTAATTGAAGGAAGTTTTGATAACCCGGAAGTAAATAATTTACTTGAAAAGCATTTTAAAGAATTAAGATCTGTTTCTCCAGAGGGTAGTGCGCATGTATTAGACATTCCAGGTTTAAAAGTGAATAGTATTAAATTCTGGAGTCTTTGGGAAAATAATAATTTAGTTGGGTGTGGGGCTTTAAAATTTTTAGATATTGATCATGGAGAGTTTAAATCTATTAGAGTTATAGATGAGTACAGAAAAAAAGGCTATGGTGCAAAAATATTAGAACATTTAATTGATGAAGCAAAAAAGCTAAAAATTAAAAAACTAAGCTTAGAAACTGGTTCTGGTGATTTTTTTCTTCCAGCAAGAGCTCTTTTTAAAAAAATGGGTTTTGTAGAATGTGATCCTTTTGCACATTATAAAAAAGATCCTAATTCATGTTATATGAGTTTAAAAATATAATTATTTAAAAATATTATTTAAATTTTCAATTTGGCCAATTTTGAAAATAAGAGCTTCGTTTTTATTAAAACCGAAATTATTAGCATTATCTTTAAATCTTTTTGGTGGTTCCATTATTGGCTCCAAAGAAAGAACAAATGTTCCCCAATGAGTACCTAAAACTTTTTTACTCTTAAGATCTCTAGCAATCTCTAATGCTTCTTCTGGGGTAGTATGATAAATGGATTTTTCGAACATAGGTCTAAAATCGTATGCACCAATATTGATCATTGTAAGATCTATAGGTCCATATTTTTTTCCTAATTCTTTATAAATTTCACCATACCCCGTATCACATGCAAAAAATATCTTTTTACCCTTATATTCAATCAAAAAATTTCCCCAAAGTGTTTTGTTTGTATCTGTAAGACTTCTCTTTGACCAATGCACAGCTGGTAGAAGAGTAATTTTTAAATCATTTATATTTACTTCATCAAACCAATCTAGCTCCTGAACATTTTTAAATCTATTTCTTGTAAAATATTTTCCTAATTTAAGTGTGGTTAAAACATTAGCATCCTTGTAAGGAAATTTTCTTATTGTTGATATATCTAAATGGTCGTAATGATTGTGAGTTAATAAAAACAGATCTATTTTTGGAATTTCATTTAACTTAAGAGCAGGGTCGACATATCTTTTTGGCCCAAAAATTAAAGGTCCAGCGTTTTTAGAAAAAACAGGATCTGTAATTATAGTAGTATCACCTAACTTTATAATAAAAGTTGCATGTCCAATCCAAGCTATAAAATCATTATTTTTATTTTTATTTAAACTTTCTAATACAAATTCTTTTTTTAAAACATGGTCTTCAGGAACAGTCATATCGAGTTTTTTCTTTTCTTTATTAAATGTTCTGAATGACCAATTTACTTCTCCGGTTCTCACCGGTGATCCTTCGGGGTTTCTAAATTTACCCTCTGGCAAATGATGATAAGGTTTATTTTCCATTGCTATTCCTATAGATTTAATAGCACAGAATGAGATTATAAAAATTATAAAAATAGTCCTCATTAAAAACTACTTAATAATTTTTGTTACATGACCCATTTTTCTCATAGGTTTAATATCTTTTTTTTTATAATCAAAAAAAAATTCATTATCTTTAGATTTTTTGTCTCTATATTTTAAAATTTCGTCACCAATTAAGTTAGTCATCTCAGCATTAAATAATTTTTTTGTAGTTAATTTTTCGAGGCTACATACAGCCCTTATATGATTTTCAAACTGACTAATGTTATGGGAATTAATTGTCAGATGTCCTGAATTATGAACCCGAGGTGCAATTTCATTGACATATAAATTATCTTTTTTATCAATAAAAAACTCAACACACATTGTTCCAATATAATCTAATTTTTCAGAAATATGCGCTGCCCACTTTTCTGATGTATTTTTTATTTTTTTATCAATCATAGCAGGAACCTTCGAAGTTCTAAGTATTTGATCTTGATGAATATTTTCAATCGGTTCATATATTTCATAACTATCTTTTTTAAATCGAGTTATAATTACAGAAATTTCCTTTTTTAAATCTACAAATTTCTCTAAAATATACTCTTTACTAAAATCAATAACCAAATTATTAAGATCACTAACTGAATTTAATTTAAATTGACCTTTACCATCATAGCCTAATGTACATGTCTTAAGCAAACCTGGTATTAATGTTTTATTTTCTATTATTTCAGATTTGTTCTTAATAAATTTGTAATCAGTTGTCTTTATATTAAGTTCATTAATGAAGTTTTTTTCGAAAAATCTATTTTGAATTATTTTATTTATCTCTGGTTTTGGAAAAACCTTTTTTTTTGAATTTATTTCACTTAATGTTTCGAATGGAATATTTTCAAATTCATATGTGACAACATCAACTTTATTTATGAACGTTTCTATTATTTTATCATCTTTATAATCTCCAAAAATAAACTCATCACAATAGTTTTTTGCAGGTGCATCAATATCGTCACAAAAAATAGTTGTTTTAATTTTTAGTTTTTTTGCAGCTACTGCCAACAAACTTCCTAGTTGACCCCCACCTATAATTCCAAGATTTACTTTGGTCATTTTATCTAGGTTTTTTTTTAACTGACTTTGTTTGCTTGGATTTCCAAAGATTAAGACGTTTTTTTAATTTACTGTCTGAAATTGAAATTATTGATGCTGATAAAAGTGCAGCATTAATTGCACCATCAACACCTATTGCAACTGTACCAACAGGAATACCTTTAGGCATCTGCACAATAGACAATAAGCTATCTAATCCTTTTAATTTCTTACTTTCTATTGGCACTCCTATAACTGGTAAGCTAGTTAGAGAAGCTATCATCCCCGGCAAATGAGCTGAACCACCAGCTCCAGCTATAATCACTGAAAAGTTATTCTTTTCTGCTTTTTTTGCAAAATCAAACATTCTTTTCGGTGTTCTATGAGCTGAAACTATTTTAGTTTCGTGTTTAATTTTAAGTATTTTAAGTACATTAACTGCAAATTTCATTGTAGAGTAGTCAGATTGGCTACCCATAACAATTGCAACTTTATTGATTTTATTACTCATCTGTATGTTTTAATATCAAATAATTAAACACTATTATATATTTATAATATGAATTATAAAATTGATAATCTACAATATTGTAAATGGTCAAGAGAAGTATTTCAAATAAATAGAGAAGCTGAGCTTGATGCTGTTCACGTAACTGTTGTTTATCATGAAGATTATGACGAATTTTTAGATAATATTAAAGAGTGGGATACTCACTTTAAGGAAAATTCTGATTTAATCTTTCTAGGAAAAGATTTCAAAGATATTGAAAAGGCCAGAAAAGAAAAAAAAACTGCGATTTTTTTTGGATTTCAAAACTGCTCTCCAATTGAAGACGATATAGGATTGATAGAAAAGGTTCATGAAAAAGGGTGCAGATTCATGCAGCTTACTTATAACAATCAATCTCTATTAGCGACTGGATGTTATGAAAAAAATGATAGTGGTGTTACAAATTTTGGCAAAGAAGCAATCAAAGAGATGAATAGATTAGGGGTAGTTATAGACATGTCACATTCAGCTGAAAAAAGCACACTTGATGCAATAGAACTTAGCCAAAAACCAATCGCTATAACTCACGCAAATCCTAACTTTTGGTATAAAGCCTTAAGAAATAAATCAAATGATCTTTTAAAAGCTTTAGCTAATAGTAAAGGTATGCTTGGTTTATCTTTATATGCTCATCATTTAAAAGAAAGTACAAATTGCCGATTAGAAAGTTTTTGTGAGATGGCAGCAAGAACAGTAGAGATTATGGGAATAGATAATGTTGGAATTGGATCAGACCTATGTTTATTTCAACCAGATAGTGTTGTTGAATGGATGAGAAATGGCACTTGGACAAAAAGTAAAAATTATGGTGAAGGGTCAAAAAAAAGACCTGGTTTTCCAAAACAACCTGAATGGTTTGTTGATGCGAGAGGATTTAAAAATTTAGAAACAGGATTAAAAAATATTGGCTTTAATAATGAAGATGTTAATAAAATCTTAGGTAATAATTGGTATAACTTTTATAAAGGAATTAATTAATGCAAGTTAGTTTAAGAGAACCAAAAAAGATTATGAAGCTCGCAAAGCTTGGATGTTTTCATCAATCAAAATTATCATTTTTACGTTCATTTCTTAAAGAATTTAAAAATTGGAAATATAACAGAGATTTATTTGATTTAGATGAAAATGGTTATGGAAGAGCAGTTTATTCATTTAGTAAAAATAAAAGAATTTATTCTTTAATTTGTTTTGCTAATAAAATCGATGATACCGAAAGGTCAGATAGAGTAATTGCTACAAAGTGGGATGCAGCTTTTACGTTACACGATGGTATTCCAGCAAAAAAAGATTTAGATCGTCTAAGCAACAATGTCCCAAAACAAGAAGTTGGAAGAATGTCTTATAAAGAATTAACATTATCTAGAGCTAATAAATCAGTTCGGATTTTTAATCATGTTGTAGAATGTCTTTCAAATGGCAAACAACCTGATAAAGATAAAATTTCCGAAGTCGGATATTTATATAGAACCACAGCAGTTTATGGGTCTGGAAAATTTGGTTTAGCTGACCGTTTTAGAATTAAAAATAGAAATGAAATTTTTGGTCCATTTAGACTAGAAATGATGTTGGTATATCTTGTGAGACAATTCACTTTTGATCAAGTTAATCATATTGCGAAAAATAAAAATCCAAAAAAGGCTATTACTTTAGATGAAAACATATGTAGAAATTTAGGGATAGGAAATTCCACAGGACTCGGAATGGCTCCATTTATTGTAAATCATCCAACATTACTAAATAATTGGATTTTAGCTAGAGAAACAGTTTTAAAAAAAATAAGAGAAATTAAAAATGTTGATTTGAAAAATCAAAATATCTTTAAAACTTGTCTAAAAAAATCCCTAGGAAATATATCTTCATGGTCTACAGAAAGTGATTTTCAAAAGAAAAAGATTTTAAATCTCAATGAAGATTTAAATAAATTTTTAAAATTTTTAGATGAAAGCAATATTTTTGATAAAAATTACGCTTTTAATGAAATATATTTGTGGTGTGAAAAAAATCTAAAAGATGAATGTATAGAATATATTGTTTCAATGATGATGGAACCATTTGATGATATTGTTGAACCTCATATTTATAAAATGAGTTCAGATGAGGATAAATACTTTACAATACCAACAGATAGAACTGTGGAAGACTTAAGATCCATTTTAGAGCAAAAATATTCAGATATACTTAAAATTGATTTTTCAAAAACAAATAGTAATAAAAATTTTTGGTTTATTTCGAAGAATAAGGAAGAACCCAGACTAGCAGATAGATTTATTGATGAGGGTTCTGATCTAGAACAGCCTTTAGCCATAGCAAGAGATATTTGTTTACTTTATTCAAGAATATCAAATAAAAAAAATAGTTTAAATATTGGAAGATTTTTATTAGAAAATAATGATCTTAGACACGTAATTCGAAGAGCTTTTATAACAGAAAAATTTCCTTATGCGGAAATTCAAGATAATACCATTGGATCAGAATTGATGGCAATTGATATGTTAAGACTTAAATTATCTTTTTTTGGGGCAGTTAAATTTGATCCTCGATCAGATAAATGGTTAAGAATATCTATGTTTCAGGGAGCGCCATTACCACAAGACCTAAAATCTTTTGATGATCATTGGATTTATAATTCTTTAAATTAATGAAAAGCTTTAGTGAAATAGATACTGTTGTAAAAAGAGCAACCAAGGGAGTTGGTTTTAACTGGGGAGTAGCAGAAGAGGTAGGTAAAAATATAAAATTACTAGAAATGTTTGGTTTACCGGGATTAAAAAATTTAAATGATTATTTTAATTCATTAAAGTCTAAAAAATTCCAAAATTTAACTTTCATTTCAAATCATAATCAATCTAAGATACCATATTGTCCAATTATATCGGGTATAAGTTTTCTTGATCAGGTTAATGAGCTCAAAGAATTAATAAATATTAAAATAGAAAATATGTCCTATCCAATTTTATTTTTACCTTTTTTAAGTAGAGCATCTGAAGTTATAGGGAAAAAAATATCTTTTAAGTTTGATGAAAATATTTTTTTATTTAATTTTAATCAAAATATTTATTCGAATTATTTTAGCAATAAAATACTTGAAAATGCTAAACTAACAGAAATTAATTTTATTGAAAATAATAATACTTTTAGTCAAGAAGAATGGGATAATTTATACAAGCTATCCACAAATACTTTCGTTGAAGAAAGTGATGAACTTAAAAAAAGTGCTGCTGGAGCTGGACTTACTGATAATGACTAAAGAATACAATCAAAAAAAAAATTACACTGATGATGAAGAAAAAATAGATAATATTTGTGAAGAATGTCAAAAAGTAGATGAGAGTGTAAGTCAAAATTTGATCTTAAGTGGATATAAGTTGTGTAAATCTTGTAGGATTTCTAAGACGTTATTTCCTATTTAGCTTATATTGCCTGCTGGCAAGCCATTCATCCTACTCATTACAAAGGAAATTGACAAAAAGGCTATAATTAAAAATGAAAGAAATACTACACCAAAAGATTTAAAATTTGATTTAAGGTTAAGTATTTGTCTTGTAGAAATAATTAAAGATGCAAATATCCAGAATTGTGTTAAGAAAATTATTGGGAATACGAGTTCAGGGACAACTGCAAAAAATCTGATTAACCCTGGCGAATGTGCATAACCCACACCTATTAAAATATTTTTAAATGAAACTTTTGTACCCTTGTCTGGAAATAATTTTACTCCTATCACGTAAATAAATATAGCCCATACAAACCATGCAAAAACTGCAGTAATTCCAGAAATTCCTATAGAGGTTTTTATAATTGTATTTGCCGCTATAGCCCCAGCAACGCCATCTAAAATCATTATTAATCCTGCAAAATAAATCGCAGCCTCATTAAAATATCTACTATCAGAATATAATGACTTATCTAATTTTATCGATTTGAAAATTATGTCTAAAAAAATTGCAAACATCCTTATTTTTTATCTCTATTTTTTTGTGCTTTATAAGATACCACTAATGGAAAAAGTATTAGAGCAATTGCTATAATTATGCAAATACCAATTAAAAAAATTTTGGTCATTGTTTAAGGGGGAAATTATATTTCCCCCTAAAATTATTTAACCTTTAACTACTTCTCTTGTATTTGCGTTAAAAGATTCTTTGAAAGGAATGTCAACTACCACTGCATCAACAGGCGTTCCTGGTTTTTCTGAGTATTTCTCCGGTAGATGAATTTTATACTTAGTTCCAACTTTTCCTTTTGGAAAACCGTTAGAGTTCAAAGTTCCATCAAAGGGAACATATCCCATAGCAATATTCTGTTTTTTTTCAGGATGATACCAAGGAGAGGTTATGAAACCTACAGGATCTCCACCACCTTCTGGAGATACCAGCCAAAAATCAGGAGCATATTCTTCGATAGGTTTTCCTCCCAATTCAAATCCAACTAATTGGAGTTTGTATGGTTTCTTGCCATCTTTAAGTTCTGCTTTCATTTTTTCAAGTGCAGCCTTACCAACATAGTCAGCTTTTTTATTCCATTCTCCTTTTCCAGAAAGTGAAACTTGATATCCTAAATTACATTGAAAAGGATTGTGTTGATTATCCATATCCTGTCCCCATGAAAGAATTCCTGCTTGAATTCTTCTATGATGAGCAGGCGCAATAACCATCAAGTTATGTTTCTTTCCTGCTTCAAGAACCGCATTCCACATATCCTCTGCGTATAAAGTTGAGTTTCTTAAATAAATTTCGTAGCCCGCTTCACCAGAAAAACCTGATTGAGAAATTATAACATCTCTTCCACCAACCTTTCCAGCTCCAAGACCATAGAAAGGCATGTTATCAAAATCTACTTCATCTCCACATAAGTCTTTCATAAGTGCTTTAGCTTTTGGACCTTGAATTTGTACTGGACTTACATCAATTTCATCTATTGTAACATTAAATCTTCCATCTGCATTTACACCTTGAAGGTAAAGACCAATATCACTGTCGGATAAACTAAACCAAAATTCATCTTTTGAAATTCTTAAAAGAATTGGGTCGTTTAAAACTCCTCCATAAGCATTACACAAAATAACGTATCGTGCTCTCATCGGAGAAATTTTTGTAGCATCTCTAGTAATCACATAGTCCACAAATTTTTCTGCATCTGGACCTTTTACTTGGATTTGTCTTTCTACAGCTACGTTCCACATAGTAACATGATTTACAATTGCATCATACTCGACCATAGCTCCACCATCCTCTGGTTTTACATATCCTCTAGGATGATAAATTCTATTATACACTGTTGCTCTCCAACATCCGGCTTTCATAGATAAATGCCAGTAAGGTGATTTTCTAACTCTTGTAGAGATTAGTAATTCAACTTTTGTTGGTCCACTTTGTCTTAAATTATAAGGCACATTTCTGTCAGACTGATCTACTGCTGTATTGTGTCTTACTTTATCATAATCAAACTCTTTAGACATATTTGTTCTCCATCAACCACTTGTTAGTTTCCTTCAAGCCGCCGAATGTATAAATGTGAAAATAATCAGTATGTGAATTAAGTTTCCCAATTAAATCATTAGGGTCTTTAGGTTTTAATAAATCTAACGCCTTACTGAAATTAGATTTAAGAAAATTTAAGGAATTTTTTGCTCCAACAATATTAGCAAATTTAATTAAGCTTGATATTTTGAGAGGGCCAGTAATTCCCACATGAACTGGTATACTTTGTTTAGAAATAAAATCTATGATAGGCTGAGGATCCAATAACCATTGTGTTACTATGTAATCAGCATAAGGCTTTTTATCTATCATAGCTTTTTCTAAATCTGAATCGGATATATCAGGACTCCCCTCGGGATGTCCAGCAATTCCTATCTTCATTTTCTCAAAATAACCAGTCTCTAAAAGTTGATAGGAGCTATCAAATTTACCTGCAGGTTCACGTCCACCACCTATAACTAGAACTTGTTTAACGCCTCCGTCTTTACACATATCAACATATTCTTTAAGTTGATTGTCACTCTCAATTGATCTCGCTGGAAAATGAGGAATTGGATTATAGCCTTTTTTTACAAGGTTTATTGCCTGTTGAGCTGTTTCTCTATAATCCCCACCCGGAAGCATTGTAATATATATGTCTTTTAATGCTGGTAAAGTGCTCAAGTCAGCTGTAGGTCCAATTTCTAATGAAAATTTCATTAGGCCGATACTTATTTATTTTATAAAAACTGTCTATAAAAATCGTAGAACAAATTGAAACAGTTTATTTTTTTTGACCCCTGTGCTTTTGGATCCTTTGTCCATACTGTTGTGTGACTCGGTCAAAAATAATTGCTAAAGCAACTATAGCAAGACCATTCATCATACCAAGAGCTAAATACTGGTTAGATATAGACTGAAGTATTGGTATTCCTAGACCTTTTACACCTATCATAGAAGCAATAACCACCATAGCTAACGCCATCATAATAGTTTGGTTAACACCTGCGAAGATAGTTGGTAAGGATAAAGGAATTTGAACTGATTTTAGTTTTTGCATTGGAGTTGCCCCAAATGCTTCACTAGCCTCTAATGCTTCTTTATCTACTTCCCTTATTCCAAGGTTAGTTAATCTTACAACTGGGGGTAATGCATAAATACAAACTGCTAATAACCCTGGTACTTTTCCAATACCTAAAAGCATAATAATAGGAATTAGATATACGAAACTAGGTATCGTTTGCATCATATCTAAAATAGGTAGAATTGATTTTTCAGCTCTATTAGATTTAGACATTAAAATGCCAATTGGAATTCCAACAACAATACAAACTAACGTAGATACGGATATTATAGCAACTGTTGCCATACAGTTTTTCCACATTCCAAAATAACCAATTACAAGAAAACATATCATAGTTCCTATAACTAATTTTATACTTCTTGAACCAATCCAAGCTAACAATCCAAAAACTCCGATTACAATTGGCCAAGGACTTGTTACTAAAAGTTTTTCAAGAAATATTAAAAAATATAATAACGGATCAAAAAAACTTTCAATCGCATCCCCATACGCTCTTGAAAAATCTTTAAAACCTAAATCAATTCCCTTTTTCAGCTCTCTTAAAGCGTCTCTATCCATTTCGGGAATTTTATTTAAGAAATCCATTTAAGTTTTTTTTAAAGTCTGAACCCGTTTATAAAACGGGTTCAGATAATTTTCACTATTAAAGTGATGCTTTGATTGCTTTTTTAGCTTTTCCAGAAACCCATTTAGACCAAACGTCCTCTTGAGTTTTAAGAAATTCTACAGCTGCATCCGCACCTTCAGCTTGGTTTTCTCCCATCCAAACTAACATACCATTCATCACTGGACCTGGATAAACTCTTTTCTTAAGATATTTCATACCATCTTTTCCAGCACTTTTTTTGAAATTGTCTGTAGCTACTGTGAAAACCTCAGATTTAACCCATGAAGATTTCTTAGGGTTAGCACATTCTTGTTCTGGTTTCGATAAACAATTATCCCAGTTATCTTTTCCAGCATATTCACCCATATCAACAGCTATCATTCCGTATTTTCCAATTAAAGCAGTTGGCGACCAATAGTATCCAAACCAGTTTTCGCCTCTTTCGGCAGCCTTAGCAATTGAACCATCAAGTCCAGCTGCTGAACCAGTCTCAACAATTTTCCAACCTTTACTTTCCATTTCCCATGCTCTGAAATGGTTTCTGTTACTTAGTTCACAGTTCCATCCTGGAGGACAAATATGAAATCCACCTTTTGATGGATCTTCTGGGTGTGGAAAAAGATCAGGTCTTTTTAAAATTGCATCAGCAGTTGTTAATTCTGGATATTTTTCTAAAGTAGCAGGTAATACCCACCATCCTTCACCTAAACCAGTAATCGGAGCTTTATTAATTGAATGAAGCTTTCCTTCAGCTACAGCTTTTTCTAGTTCAACAATAGCAGCATTAGCCCAAAACTCAGGAGCTACATCCGGCTCACCTTTTTCTTGCATAGATGTAAAAGTTGGCATCGTTGCACCAGGCACTAGCTCAACTTCACAACCATAACCTTTTTCTAGTATAACTTTATCAACTTCAGCCATGAAATTTGCAGAAGCCCAGTTCATGTTTGCAATTGATATCTTCCCGCACGCAGCATTCGCAATTCCACTAAAAGAAGTGAAACCTAGAATTACTAAAGCAGAAAGTAATATTTTTTTGATTTTCATTATTTTCCCTTTGTTAAATTTAACTGCTTAAATTGAACACATTGGCCTCTAAAAAGCAAATCAGTTTCAACTTAAAGTTGAAATAAAAATGTCTTTTATAAGGAATAATTTTATAATAATTTTTTAATTAATGAAAAAAGTATCAATTAATAATCAAATTGGTTTTAAATTTAATTTAAATTGTAAAACAGTTTTTCAACAATCAATTATAAGAGATAGTTACTAAAATTTTCCTCGAATTTAAGAAAAATTAATTACAATTTAAAGGAGGAAAAAATGAAAAAAAATTTAATTAAAAGATTAAACGAAGGCCCGGTTCTTTGTGCTGAAGGATACTTGTTTGCTATGGAAAGAAGAGGATATCTATCTGCTGGAGCTTTTGTACCAGAGGTAGTTTTGGAGCACCCAGAAGTAGTTACACAATTACATAAAGAGTTTATAAGATCTGGCTCTGATGTTGTGCAAGCTTTTACTTATTACGGACATAGGGAAAAGTTGAGATTAATTGGTAAAGAAGATTTACTTGAGCCATTGCAAAAAAATGCCTTAAAAATTGCAAAAGATGCAGCAAAAGAATTTAAAGATCTAGATCTTATGGTTTGTGGTGATGTTGCAAATACAAATATTTATAACCCAACAGATAAAAAATCTCATGCTGAATGTCAAAAAATGTATGAGGAACAAGTGAAATGGGCAAAAGAAGCTGGAGTAGATTTTGTAATTGCGGAAACAATTAATTGGACAGGAGAAATGGAAATAGCTTTAAAAGCAATTAAACAAGAAGGTCTAATAGCTGTCGCTAATTTTGCAATACCAAAAGGAGATTTAACTAGAGAAGGTCATACACCAGAAGATGCTTGTAAAATGATGGAAGACCAAGGTGCGGATGTTGTTGGATTAAATTGTTACAGAGGACCAGAAATGACAATGAAACTAATAAAGAAAATAAGAGATAAAGTTTCTTGCCACGTCGCTGCTCTGCCAGTTCCTTATCGAACCTCGGAAGAGTATCCTGGTTTTTTAAACCAACCAAAAGATACTGTTGATCCAGATTGTAAATGTATACCAGGTGATAATATTTTTCCGGTAGCTCTCGATCATTTGTATTGCAATAGATTTGAAATGGGAGAATTTGCGAAAGATTGTAAAGAAATGAATGTGAATTTCATTGGAATATGTTGTGGAGCCGAGGCTCACCATGTCCGAGAGATGGCAGTTGCACTTGGAAGAAAACCAGAGTCTTATAAATATTATCCAGACATAAGTAGACATTGGCTTCATGGAAAAGATAAATCTTTCTTAGAACTAAATACCAGTATGAAGAAAAAATATTAACATGGAAAAAAATGCAAAAGTCGTAATTATTGGTGGAGGTGTAGTTGGTTGTTCGATACTTTACCATCTATCAAAATTTGGATTAAAAGATTGCATTCTTTTAGAGAGAAATGAACTAACTTCCGGTTCATCTTGGCATGCAGCTGGCAATGTTCATGTTATTTCATCAGACCCAAATATTTCAAGAATGATGGCCTATACAATTGGTTTATATAAAGAGATAGAAAAAGAGTCTGGCCATTCAGTAGGTTTTAAGCCAAGTGGAGGATTTTATTTAGCCTCAAATGATGTTTGGGCAGAGTATCTAAAAAGGGAAAGATCTAAAGCAAGATATATGGGCTTAGATCAAGAATTTATTTCATTAGAAGAAGTTAAAAAGAAAAATCCACTTATTGATCCATCTAAATATTTATTAGCATTATGGGATCCTATTGATGGTGAAGTTGATCCATCAGGTGTTACGTATGCTTTTGCAAAAGCAGCAAAAGTTCATGGTGGAAAGTATTATACTCACACAGTTGTTAAAGACACTAAACAAAAACCAGATGGATCGTGGGATGTATTCACAGACAAAGGAAATATAAACGCTGAAATAATTATAAATGCTGGCGGTTTATGGGCTAGAGAAGTTGGTAAACTCTCTGGTATCGACTTACCAGTTCAACCGATGGAGCATCATTATTTAATTACAGAGGCGATACCTGAAATTGAAGCAATGGGGGAACAACGACTTCCAATAGGGACAGATTTTGAAGGGAATATTTATTTTAGACAAGAAGGAAAAGGAATGTTACTTGGTACTTACGAACCAAAATCTACACCTTGGAAGGTAGACGGAACTCCAATGAATTTTGGTCATGAACTTTTAGAACCAAAATTGGAAAATATACAAGATCGTCTTGCAATTGGATTTAAAAGAATGCCAGCATTAGAAAAAGCAGGAATTAAAAATATTGTTAATGGGCCATTTACTTTTGGACCAGACGGCAGTCCTTTAATTGGGCCGGTACCAGGCATGAAAAATTATTGGGTAGCAGTTGGTGTAATGGCAGGATTTTGTCAAGGTGGTGGTGTTGGGAAATGTATAGCTGAATGGATAATTGATGGAGAACCGTCAATTGATGTATGGGCAATGGATGTTGCGCGATTTGGAGAATATGCAACTCCTCAATACGGAACCATAAAATCTTCAGAAAACTATGAAAGAAGATTTATTATGACTTTTCCAAACGAAACATTACCAAAAGGTAGAAAACAAAAAACAACTGCATTGTATGATCGTTTTGTAAATCAGGGTGCCGTTATGGGAGATGGTTTTGGTTTAGAGAGTGTACTATGGTTTGCAAATAATAAAGAAGACGCATACGAAGAACCAACAATTAAAAGATCTCGATCTCACAGCTATGTTTCTAAAGAAGTAATCAATGTAAGAGAAAATGTAGGAGTAATGGAACTTGCAAATTTTTCAAAACATGAATTTAAGGGACCAGACTCTAAAAAATTTTTAGATTACGTAATGGCTGGAAAAATACCTAAGCCAGGGAGAATTTCATTAAGCCCAATGTTAACAAAAAAAGGAAAACTTTATGGTGATCTTACTATTGCTTGCATGGATGAGAATGAATATATGATTTTTGGATCTGGAGCAGCTCAAGAGATGCATAGAAGATGGTTTGAAAATCATCTTGGAAAATTTGATGTAAAATATAAAAATCGATCAGATGAATTTCATGGACTGGCTATATCAGGACCTAAATCGCGAGATGTATTGCAAAAGGTTGTAAGAGAAGAAGTTTCTAATAAAAACTTTAAGTTTAGAGACTCTAAAAGAATGTATGTGGCTGGCGTTCCAGCGATTGTAAATAGAATTTCTTTCACTGGTGAACTTGGTTATGAAATCTATGTGTCACCTCACTATCAATTAAAATTATATGAAGAGTTAACTAATGCTGGAAAGGAATTTAACATTAAACCATTTGGCCTAAGAGCTCTAATGTCCATGAGACTTGAAAAAAATTGGGGTGCTTGGACACTTGATTATAGACCTGATTTTACTGCAAAAGAGACTGGCTTAGATACATTTATTAATTGGGATAAAGAATTTATAGGCAAAAAGTTTGCAAAAGCTGACAATAGTAAAAACAAACTTATACCAATGATTGTTGAAACAAATGACATAGATGTAACTTATAACGAAGCTGTTTTAAAAAATGATAAAGCAGTTGGTTATGTTACTTCGGGGGGTTTTGCTCATTTTGTAAATAAAAGTATTGCATTTAGTTATTTGGATACACAAGAATTAAATTCTGGAAAAGGTATTCAAGTAGAAATTAATGGCGATCTATTTAATTGTTCAATAATTAAAGAACCACTTTATGATCCAAGTGGACAGAAAATGAGGAGCTAATGGCACAAAAAGATGTAGGAAATAAAGTTCCAATTTATAAATTGAAAAAAACAGATGAAGTAATGAAGTATTATGATGAGTGGGGTGAGGGCAATAAATATGACAAAGATATGGTCGATTGGAACTATACAGGACCTAAAGAAACGACTGAAGTTTTTGTTAAGCATGAAAAAAATAAAGATGCTAAAATATATGATGCTGGCTGTGGCACAGGTTTAGTTGGTGTTGAATTAAAGAAATATGGGTTTTCAAGTTTTTATGGAGCAGACCTTTCTCAAAAACTTTTAGATTTAGTTCCAAAAGGACTATACAAAAGCTTAGATAAGGTAGATTTAAATAAACCAATAAATTGCGAGGATAATTTTTATGATGGCGTGATGTGTGTTGGCACATTTACTTTCGGTCATGTAAAACCTCCAGCTTTAGATGAATTTATAAGAATCACAAAAAATAAAGGTCTTATCTGTTTTACTATTAATGAAGGAATTCATGAGGAATACGGTTTTGATGAAAAAATAAAAGAGTTAAAAGTTCAAAATAAATGGAAAGAAATTGAATTTTTTAAGTCAGACTATATTGCAAGTAAAGACGTAAATGCTTGGCTTGGTTTGTATGAAGTGATAAAATAAAGTATGTCTGAAATTTACAATATTATAGACAAGAAAAAATTAGATATTGTAAGCAAACCTATTCACGAAGCACATGGTTTACCGAACGAGTGTTACACTAATAAAGAATATACATTAATCGAGAGAAAAAAATTATTTGAGGATAAGTGGATAGTGATTGGCGCTGCAAGTGCTTTACCTGAAATCGGCGATGCAAAGCCAATTGATCTCTTAGGAATTCCAATTTTAATAGTCAGAACGAAAGCTAATCAAATTAAAGTTTTTCATAATGTTTGTAGTCACAGGGGCTTAAAACTAGTTAGCAAACCAGGGAAAATTAAAAATTTAATAAGATGTCCTTATCACTCTTGGTCATATAATTTGGAGGGTGAGTTGATGGCTACACCACATATTGGAGGTATGAATATTCATGAAACTCCAAAATTTGAAAAATCAAAAAGTAACTTGAAAGAAATAAGGTCTTATATTTGGTTAGATCTTATTATGATTAATATTAATAATAATGAAATCACTTTTGAAGAATACATTAAACCTTTAAGCGATAGATGGGAAGAATTCTGGCCTATAAAAGATAGAGATTTAATAAATCACTCAAATGATTATGGATATTTCAAGTTAAATGCTAAATGTAACTGGAAATTTGCAATTGAAAATTATTGCGAAAGTTATCATTTGCCTTGGGTGCACCCAGGACTAAATTCTTATTCTAAAATAGAAGATCATTACCATATTCAAGGATTACCAAATCGTTTTGCGGGCCAGGGAACTGTTGTCTATAATCCTCGATTTAAGGGAAACGAAAAGTTTCCATGTTTTCCCAATTGGCCAAAAGATAAAGAAAATATAGCAGAATATGTAGCTTTATTTCCCAACGTTATGCTTGGCATACATAAAGATCATTATTACGCATATTGGTTAGAACCAATTAACCATGAGTTTACTTTAGAACACATGGAAATATATTATGTAGGAGAAGAGGCTGCCAATGCTAAAAAATTTAAATCTCTGAGGGAACAAAATCATAAGCAATGGGAAGATATTCAAAAGGAAGATGTTGATATAATTCAAGGAATGCAGATTGGTAGAAATTCTCCAGTTTATAATGGTGGAAACTTTTCTCCCATAATGGATAATCCAACACATCATTTTCATAAATGGGTAGCACAAAATTTAATTTAAATGAAATTTAAAAGAAAAATAACTTCAGATACAAAATTTACACCAAAATTTATTACCAAAAAAAGATTACGAGAGGATGAAATTAATTTTGATAAATTAAGATCTTATAGGCTTGATAGAGTTAAAAAAGAATTAGTAAAAAATAATTTAGAAGCTTGTATTTTGTTTGATCCTGTTAATGTTAGATACGCTTTAGACTCGGTTAATATGAGTGTTTACAACATGCATAATTTAACAAGATATTGTTTTGTACCAGTCAATGGACCAACAATTTTATATGAATATTTTAATTGTGAGATTTTATCTAAAGGCTTAAATTTAATTGACGAAATTAGGCCAGCAATAACTTGGGATTATTTTAGTAATGGAGATCAAGCAAGTGCTCAATTAAAAAAGTGGATAAACGAAATAAAGGATCTTTCAAAAAATTATTTTAAAAGTAAGCGTGTTGCAATTGATGTCATAAATGGACCTGCAGTTTCAGAACTTAGCAAAGAAGGAATTGAAGTAGTTGATGCTAAATTGATTTTAGAACAGGCAAGGGTAATTAAGTCACCCGATGAACTGACGTGTATGAAAGCTGCATTAGAAGTTGCGGACATAGGTGTTGCAAAAATGAGAGAAGAATTAAAACCTGGCATGACTGAAGACGAACTCTGGTCGATATTACATAAAACAAATATTGAATATGGTGGTGAATGGATCGAATGCAGAATACTTTCTTCAGGTGAAAGAACAAATCCATGGATGCAAGAAAGTAGTAATAAAATAATGCAAACTGGTGAAATAGTTGCTTTTGATACAGATATGGTTGGTCCATATGGATACTGTGCAGATATTTCAAGAGCATACGTTGTGGGTCATAAATTTAATGATGAACAAAAAAAACTTTATTCAATGGCTACTGATCAAATTGATCATAATGCTAGATTAATTAAACCTGGAATGTCTTTTAAAGAATTTATTGAAAAGTCATGGATATTACCTGATGAGTATTATGGAAATCGATATTCGTGTATGGTTCATGGAATTGGTCTTTGTGATGAGTGGCCACAAATCAAATATCCAACAGACGGAGGCGAGCAGGGTGGAAGTTTTGAAAAAAATATGACAATTACATTAGAAAGCTACATTGGAAAAGTTGGTGGCAAAGAAGGAATTAAGCTTGAACAACAATACCTAGTCGGACAAAACGGATTAGAGTTAATGTCTCACCATCCTTTAGAAAAAATATAATGAAAATTATTTTAATCATGGGACTGCCTGGTGCAGGCAAAACAACCTTAGCAAATGAACTTGCGCCAATGGTTAATGCAAAAAGATTAAATGCTGATGAGGTAAGAAAAGCTGCAAATGATTGGGATTTTTCAGATGAGGGTAGAAAAAGACAAGCAAAAAGAATGGCAAAAGCAGCACTTAAACTAAAGGACGAGGGAAATTACGTTGTTGCAGATTTTATTTGCCCAACACCTGAAGCAAGAAGTTTATTTCCAGCTGATTACGTAGTATGGGTTGATACAATAAAAGAGGGAAGATTTGATGATACTAATAAAATGTTTATAAAACCTGATAAATTTGACTTTCATGTGACTTCCCAAGAAGCGTCGTATTGGGCACCTAAAATATTTAAAGATATAAAAAAATAAGATAATCAATTTTCTATGAAATTTTTAAAAAAAATTATTTTAATTTTAATATTTTTATTTCCAATCACCAATTCGTTTGGAGAGATGTTAACTCATGTTCAAACAGTAACAGTTGACGTTAATGAGGGAGGAGGTCTTGTAGCTGGTATCGAGTTTAATAATGACGGAACTAAAATGTTTACAACTTATGCTAATAAAAATGATAGTAATGAACATCGCGTATTAGAATATAATCTAACTACACCTTATGACATATCTACAAGATTTGCCGCAGGAAATAATGAAAGATGTATATTAGATGGCGTTGCTAGTACTACTATATATGACTTAGAATTTAGTAGTGATGGAATGAAGCTATTTACAACAACTAGAGATGCAGGTAGTGATTTAGCGGACGCTGACAAGGCTTATAGATTTGATTTAACTTTACCCTATGATGTTTCAACTTGTACATTAGCTTCTCAAACTACAAATTTAGATTCTTCTACCTTTACAAGTGGAAGTCTAGCAGGAAATTTTGATCATGTGGGTTCACAGAATAGAAAACATAGACTACAAGGTATAGAAATTAATAATGATGGCACTAAGTTATTTTTAATTTGGATGGACGCTGCTGATGCGGATGTAGGTGCTAGATTATTTGAGTATACACTCTCAACTCCATATGACTTAACAACATTGTCACTTGTTACTACTGCAGGAATTGAACTATCTGTTTCAACAACAAATGGTGTAGAAAACCCAGCCTCAATGAGATTTAGCTCTAACGGAAAAAGAATTTTTGTAATTAGTCATGATAGTACAGACGCAGGTATAACTCAAATTTCACTTGATACGGTTTATGACACATCATCTTATAAAATAGATGGTAGAGTTAATTTATTTAGCGCTGTTAGTCCAAAAAACAAAGAACCTAGAGGAGTTGCATTTAATTCAAGTGGGTTAAAATTATATATAGGAAGTGATTTTAATTACGATTCTGAGACAGAAGCAAACGATGGCGACAATCCAGATCAAGTATTGGAGTTTGATTTGGTCTGTCCTTTTAATATTTTTGTAGGAAAATGTTCATCTATCACAGAAAATAGTGTTAGAACTGGCATGGCAGAAGCTCAAATAGAACTTGCAAGAAGAACTATTGAAAGTGCAACAAATTCTACTTTAAATAGATTAAAATGGATAAGAAGAAATGAGGACAAACAAAATTTAACAAACCTTAACATTGATCTTAATTTTTCAAACAAAATTTTAAATTCTCTTACAAAAGCGGTAAGAGCTTCAACTGCTAAAAAAAATACAAAAGAAAAAGAACAGGATGTGTTTTATTGGAGTGAGGGAAGTATTGCAGTTGGAAGAATGGGCAATACCAGTATTTCATCATCAAAAGAGATTGAAACTAAGTCATTAACATTTGGCGCTGATAAATTTACGGACAATAATGGTATTGTTGGTTTAGCCTTTAGATATGGAAGAGATAATACTGATGTTGGTAATTCTGAAAGTACCTTAGATGGAGATACATATAACCTGACATTTTATAATACCAGACCGTCTAAGGTAGACACTAAATATATCGATACTATTTTTGGAATTGGAAAAATCAAAACAGATATTCTAACAGTTATGGATGGTAAACATTTAACTGCAAATAGAGGGGGAAAACAAATGTATGGTACCCTTAAAATTAAAGATGAAATTAAAAAAAATAAATTAACCATAATTCCATCTAGCCAAATAGATTTTGGCCATACAATATTAAATGCTTATGATGAAGTAGGTAAAGGTGCCATAAGTGTTAAAAAACAACATGTGAAATCAAGAAATTTAAGAGCAACAGTTGCGGCATCACATGATTTAGAAAACGATAGATATTCAATTAAAAGACATGGAAAATTGGAGTACCAAGCTAATTTAAAACGTTCATCAGAATTTAAATATACATATGTTGATGAAAGATCAAAATCATTCAGTGAAAAATTAGCGCCTGGCTCATTTCATAATATTAATGGTGAAATTGGTATCGATATAGTGTTCCCAGAGAATTATAGTATTTTTATCATTTATGAAAGAAACCAAGCTTTAGATTACGGACATACCGACAATATTCATATAGCTTTAGGTTATTTACCCAACAAAGATACTGAGTATGCTTTTAAAATAGAAGGTTCAGAAAATTTAGTATCGAAATTTGAAATCAAGAAAGATATAAATGGTTTTGACTTAAGCTTTAATTTAAATGACGACTTAACAAACTTAGGCGATTCAAGGGAAGCAAATATAGAATTAAATAAAGTCTTTTAATTTAAATTATTAAGTTTAAAATAATCTATTAGGAGTATCTATGAGCTACAAATGGGATAATAAAAAACCAACCGCACAAATGCTAGGCAGATGGCAACCGTTTCATGATGGCCACTACGCCTTATTTAAAGAAATAATAAAAAAAACTGGACAGGTTTGTATTCAAATAAGAGATGTACAGGGAGTAGATGATAATCCATTTGATTTTGATACTGTTAAAAAGAAAATAGAAGAAAGATTAAATCCAGAATTTGAGGGTAGATTTAAAGTTATGCTAGTCCCGAATATTACAAATATTTCTTATGGCAGAGGGGTGGGGTACAAAATAGAAGAAGTAGTTTTACCTGATGAAATACAAAAAATATCAGCAACAAAAATAAGAGCAAAAATGAGAGAGGATGGCGATCTTAAGTGAATGAAAGATTAAGTTCCATTGTAGATTTAGAAAAATATCCAATTCATGATCTAGACTCACCAGTTATTAAAGATTTAATTTCAAGGTGCAAAGAACAATTAAATAATAATAGTTGTGCAGTCATAAAAAACTTTATTTTACCAAAATCTTTAATGACAATGAATAAGGAGTTAGAATGTCAGTTAGATGAAGTTTATATGTCTAAAGAAAAAATCAATGCTTATTTGTATGCTAAAGACGACCCATCACTCCCAAAAGAAAATCCAAAAAGAATATTTATGGAAAGATACAATGGTTATTTAAATTCGGATTGCTTTTCAGAAAATTCTGAAATGAAATTTCTTTATGAAGCTGATGAATTATTAAAATTTGTATCTCAATGTCTTGGTGTCTCTCCTATTTATAGATGGGCTGACCCATTAGCAAGGCACGCATATAATGTCATGGAACCAGAGGGAATACTTCCTTGGCACTTTGATAGTTGTGAATTCACATTAAGTTTAATGATTCAAAAACCAGAAAAAGGTGGAATATTTGAATATTGTCCAAACATAAGATCTCCAGGAAATGAAAACTTTGAAGATGTTGCAAAAGTAATTAGTGGAGATAGAGAAAGAGTTAAACAATTAGACCTAGAACCAGGAGATCTTCAAATATTTAAAGGAAGGTTCACTTTGCATAGGGTAACAAAAATAGAAGGACAAAAACCAAGATATATGTGCATACCAGCCTATGTATTAGATCCATACAGAGTTAATACGCCCGAACATTCAAAAGCTATATATGGTAAAGTTTTACCAATCCATTATGAAAGAAACGAAAAAAGATCAGATGGATTAGCAGATTAAATAATGAGCAATATTAAAATCAAAAATATAAGTAAGAACGTATCTTCAATTATAATCAATGAGCCAAAAGCTTATAATTCATTATCATTTAAAAACTTAAATGATTTAATAAAAGCTTTCGATAAACTTAATGTTAGTAAATCAACTAAAGTTATTATTATAGAAGGATCAGGCCCAGGTTTTAGCGCTGGACATAATTTAAAAGAGGTAAGAGGTCTTAAATCAAAGTCTAAATATCAAAAACTTTTTAATCTTTGTTCAAAATTAATGATAAAAATTGTTGAGGGTAGAAAGCCTGTAATCGCAAAAGTACATGGTGCAGCTTTTGCAGCCGGATGTCAGTTAGTTGCAAGTTGTGATTTAGCTTACAGTACCAATGATGCAAAATTTGCTACTCCGGGTGTTAATATTGGATTATTTTGTAGTACACCTATGGTCGCTGTTAGCAGAAAAGTTAGTAGAAAAAAAATGATGAAGATGTTGCTTACAGGGGATCCAATAAATGCAAAATATGCAAAAGAAATTGGTTTGATTAATGATCATTTCTCAAAATCTAAACTTAATAAAGAAGTTTTAAAGATAGCTAATCTAATTGCATCAAAATCTAATTTAACAATTAAAATTGGAAAACAAGCATTTTATAAACAATTAGAAATGCCATTAAGAAAAGCATATGACTTTACTAGTAGGATGATGACTTTAAATATGATGGCTATGGATGCTAAAGAGGGAATATCAGCTTTTATAGAAAAACGAAAACCAAAATGGAAAAACAAATAATGAGTAATATTGAAAGCATACTAAGAGATTCAAAAACAATAGCTATGATTGGTGTTAGCTCTATGAAAAAAGGAGAAGACCCTAAAAATCTTAAAAGAAAACCGTCTAATATAGTAATGAAGTATATGCAGGATTTTGGATACAAAGTAATACCTATAAATCCATTTGCAAAAGGTGAAATTATTCATGGAGAAAAAGTTATTGGTGACTTAAAGGAGATAGAAACAAAAATTGATATTGTTGATGTTTTTCGTCCTTCACCAGAAACACCAGAGATTGCAAAACAGGCTGCAGAAATTGGTGCAAAAACACTCTGGTTACAATATGGGATTCAACATGAAGAGGCAAAAAAAATTGCCTCAGATAATAAAATGAATTATTTCGAAAATTTATGCATTAAGCAAGAATATCAAAAAATTTTTGAAAAAATGAATCCCGTTTTTCCAGTTTTAAAAAAATAAAGTTTTACCAATGTATAAAAAAGTTTTATTTTTTTTATTTTTAATTTTTATAAGCTCAAACTCATCAGCTAAAGAAACTGATAAAGCATATTTTGGTGGCGGATGTTTCTGGTGTATGGAAGAGTCTTTTGAAAAAGCAGAGGGTGTTATTGAGGTAATTTCAGGATATTCTGGAGGCACAACAGAAAATCCCACATATAAAGAAGTAACTTATGGTGACACTGGACATTTCGAGGTTGTAGAGATTATTTATGATAAATCACTAACAAATTATAAAAAACTGTTAGAAATTTTTTGGATCAATATTGATCCTTTTGATGCCAAAGGCCAATTCTGTGACAAGGGATACAGTTATAGATCTGTAGCATTTTATAAAACAAATGACGAAAAGATAGAAATTAAAGAAAGTATTAAAGAAATAGAAAAAAAATTTAACAAAGAGGTAGTAACTTATCATAGAGAGTTTGATAAGTTTTACAAAGCTGAAAAGTATCACCAAAATTATTATCAAGAGAATTTTGTAAATTACTTATTATATAAAAAAGGATGTGGGAGAGAAAAAAAATTAGATAATATTTGGAAAAATTAATAATTAATCAACTATTAAAGTATCTTTTGAACCACCACCTTGTGAACTATTAACAATTGTACTTCCTTTTCTCAAGGCAACTCTTGTGAGACCCCCAGTTGTTACATAGGTAGTTTTTCCATTTAAAATAAATGGTCTTAGATCTAAATGACGTGGTTCAATACTATTATCAGTAATTGTTGGAGCAGTCGAAAGTGTTTCAAGGGGTTGAGCAATAAATTCTCGTGGATTTTTTTTAATTTTTTTTATAGTTTCCTCTTTTTCTTTTTTTGATGCTTTAGGACCAATCATAATACCATAACCTCCTGATGCATTTGCAGGTTTTACTACTAATTTTGAAATATTTTCAATTATATATTTTTTTTGTAATTCTTCATGACATAAATATGTTTCTACTTGATTTAAAATCGGTTGCTCACCTAAATAATATACAATCATTTTATTTACATATGAATAAACCACTTTATCATCAGCAATCCCTGTTCCTATTGCATTTACAATTCCTACATTTTTTTTCAACCAACATTTAAATAATCCTGGAACGCCAATCACTGACTCTTTATTAAAAGCTTTTGGATCTAAAAAATTATCATCAAGACGTCTGTATATACAATCTACTTTTAAGGGACCTTTAACCGTTTTCATGTATACACAATCATTTTCTACAAAAAGATCTTTACCTTCTACTAATGCGATACCCATTTGTTCTGCTAAAAATTCATGCTCAAAATATGCTGAATTATAAACTCCAGGTGTTAGCAAAACCATGTGAGGGTTTGTGGTTTTTTTTGGAATGCATTCCAGCATACAATTATAAAGTTTGTTTGTATATTGATGAATTGATGAAACTTTATATCGAGTAAATAATTCTGGGAAAACGTCTCTCATAACCATTCTATTTTCCAGCATGTACGAGACTCCAGAAGGTACACGTAAATTATCCTCTAAAACTAAATAATCTCCATTTTTATTTCTTATCAAATCTATACCCGATATATTTGCCCATGCTTTATATTTTGGAGAAAAACCATCACATTCTTTCACGTAGTAGGGAGAGTTATAAATAATTTCCTTTGGTACTATACTATCTTTAAATATTTTTTTTTGATTATAAACATCGTCAATAAATAAATTTAAAGCTTTTGATCTTTGCTTTAATCCTTTTGAAACTTTATTCCACTGAATTTTAGGAATAATTCTTGGAATAATATCTAAAGGCCATTTTTTTTGTTCAGCTCTGTTATTTGCCGCATAGACTCTAAAGTTAATACCTCTAGCACTTATTGTACTTTGGCAATTTTTTTCAATTTCTTGGAGTTTCTTTTTTCCATGTCTTTCTAAAATACTCGATATTATAGTAGCATGCTTCCTAAGTTTGTTATCTTTTGTGAAATAGCCATCATAAGCTTCTTCAGAATTATAATTTTCCCATATTTTAGACATTTTAAATTGTTTATTATTTGGCAAAATTAATCAAATGCATATTGAATATACCAGATATGTTATTTTTAAATTGTAACTTTGCTATATATTAAATATTAATAAATCATGACTTATTGTGTAGGTATAAAAGCATCAAATGGAATCGTTTTTGCGTCAGACTCTAGAACTAACGCAGGTCTTGATAATGTGAATATTTACTCGAAAATGTTTACTTATGATGTGGGTGATAGAACAATTATTATTGTTACTTCTGGTAATTTGGGAACCTCTCAAGCAGTTTTTAAATCTATTGAAAAAGATTTAAAAGGATCAACAGGCATAATGAATTTAAATACTTGTAAAGATTTTGATCAAATTGCATCCTACATAGGAGCTCTAAATATTGAACATTCATCTCCCAAAGGAATGAATACTGATACTGTTTTACTTGGATCAACGTTTATTGTTGGAGGGCAAATAAAGAATCAGCCGCTTGAATTGTATTTAGTTTATCCACAAGGTAACTATATAAAACCTGCTGATAGCAAGCCATATTTAGTTATTGGAGAAGTAAAATACGGCAAACCCATTTTGGATAGAGTAATAAAACCCGAGGTTTTAATTGGAGACGCTGCTCGATGTGCACTCATATCGATGGACTCAACTTTAAAAAGTGACTTAACTGTTGGACCACCAATAGATTTTGCAGTTTATAAAAAAGATGAATATAAAATTTCTTCACAAAAATGTTTAAATATAAATGATAACGATTATGCCCAAGTATGCAATCAATGGTCAAAAGGAATTTTGAAAATATTTGATGAATTCCCACGATTTGATTGGGAGAAATAAAAGTTGCTAAAATCAAAAAAAATATTTTTAGTATTTAGCCACTATAACGAAGACTCATTTAATGCTGCCATAAGAGATACGTTTATAAAATCCCTTAAAGATAAAGGGCATGAAGTTGATTGTGTTGACTTATATAAAGAAAAATTTAATCCAGTTTTTGCGGGTGAAAAGCCTGATGATGTAGTTTTAAATCACAGAGATAGAATTGAAAAAAGTGATGTTATTTCAATTATTGCACCAATTTGGAATTTTCGATTACCAGCAATAGCGGAAGGCTGGATTGACAAAGTTTTAGCACCACCGTGGGCATTCACATTTAAAAAGCTAATAGGCAATTATGGTTATCCGATTGGGAATTTAAAAGGAAAAAAAGCTGTTATTTTTTGTACATATGGGTCACCTCAATTTGCAATAAGAACTTTCTTTTTAAACATGCCAACAAAAAGACTAAAAAGAGGAGTTTTCAATCTTTGCGGTATTAGGGATATTGTTTATAAAAGATTTTTTTCTGTACCATTTGTTTCAGATGAAAAAAGAAAAAAGTTTCTTAACGAAGTAGTCGATACTGCAGATAAAATTTAAACTTTATCTTTGATATTCTACAAATTTTTTTAAAGACTTATTTAAAAACTTTTCAAAATATAGACCTTTTTTATGATTAGGCTTATTTGTAAAAAAAGATTTATTCATTTTAAAATCATAAGAAGGCTCAAAGAAAAATGGTATCGACATTCTTTTTGTTTTATTCCAAAGTACTCTATGATTTGTGGCTTTAAATTTACCTTTGCTTAAAAACTCTAAAGCAAGACCTGTATTTACTATTAAAGCATTACGATTAAATGGAACATCGTACCACTTTTTGTTATTTCTATTTTGAACTTGTAAACCACCCTTTTTATCCTGATATAAAACTGTAAAAATTCCACTATCGACATGAGTTTCACATCCAAGAGCAACACCATCTTGTTTGGATATTTCAACGGGTTTTGTTTGATTTGGGTAAAAATTAAATCTTAAGGTACTTAATGTTTTTTGTCTTCTAAAAGCTATCTTTGATTTGACTATGTCTAGATTGTAAATTCTTATTATACTTTTAAATAAAGTTTCACTTAAATTAAAGATATTATCGTAGTAATTTTCTAAAACTTTAATCGATTTTTTATTGAGTGATTTTTTTAGGTCTAGATACTCTATATATTGGTTCTTAAGTTTTGCCGCATAACTTTTTGTTACTTTTAAATCACCGATGTCCAAACCTTCTTTTCCATTAACATCATTTGGAAAGTATCCTCTATAAATATTTTTATTTTTTTTATTCCACTTTTTTGGTGCCAATTTCATTTTATTTAAATTTGATGATTTAAAAAAATTATTACCCACTGAAGTTATATCTTTAATATTTTTTTTACTTATTCCATGACTAACAATTTGAAAAAAGCCGATCTCAATAGAAGCCTTTTTGATTTTCAGCAAAGTCTTTTTTGCACTTTCGGTATTAAAGTTATTATTTATTAATGAGGAGATATTTATTGTTGGTATATAATTTTTACTCATCTTCTTACTGGTGTTTCAGTTGCAATATATTGATCTCTTACTTTTTCTCTAAAATAAATATAAACACCCGCGCTTATAATGCAAGCAACTCCAAAAAAAGTTCTCCCAGAAGGTATTTCATTAAATAAAATATAACCTGGTATCATAGACATTATAATTAAAGAGTATTCAAAAAGTGATACTACCGAAGGTGAGGCAATTATATAAGCAGAAAAAATTGAGACAAATGCAACTGATGCTGCTACCCCAAAAAATAAAATAAATTTCCAAGTATAATTAAAGTCTATAAACCACTCTCTAAATATGAATTGCATTGTGGGATCAAAATTTGGTTTATTAAATTGTCCACTACCCATTAAAAGAAATATAACTACTAATATTGAGATTGAGATAAGGTAAAAATAAAATAATTGAGTATAAATATTATCTTTATCTGATGTATATTTTGTAATTACCATTGAAGCAGCATAAAAAAATGCACTAAGTACAGGTAAAAGATTTTTGTATTCAAAATTAGTGAAATTAGGATTTAAGACTATATACACTCCCATAAATCCAAATATGATTGCAGACCACCTTCTTATACCAATAAATTCTTTTAAAAAAAATTTTGCAAAAATTGAAACAAAAAAGGGACTTGAGAAGAATAAAGCATTGGCAGTAGCTAAAGGCATATATGTAAGAGATATAAAAAATGCTGAAAAGGCTAAAAAGTGCAACACAACTCTCACAATTGTAAGTAACGGATAATTAGTTTTCAGCAAAACTTTTTTTTTTGTAATTTTAATAAAACATAACAATAAAAACGCAGCCACAACATATCTCCCAAAAAAAATCTCGTATAAAGCTGATCTTTCAAATATAAATTTAATAAGAGCATCTTGCATTGCAAATAAACTCATTGCAATTATGATTAGTACAATACCTCTTGGATTATTATTTGTGGTTTGCATATCGCAAACTATCATTTTTTTTATTTTAAAAAATAAAATTCTATGAGACTATACATAATGAGTGAAAAGATTTTTGTTCAAAAAACTGGTAGTTGTATTTGTGGGAAAGTAAAGTTTACTGTTAAACTTGATGAAATACCTAGAGTTTTTAATTGTCATTGTGAAGACTGTAGAAAAAAAATAGGTGGAATGATTTCAATTATAGAATTGAGAGAGAATGCTATTGATCTTAAGATAGATGAATTATCTGTTTATGAACATAGCGGTGGAAGTAATAATAAAATTAAAAAACATTTTTGTAAAATTTGTGCAGCTCCCGTTTTAACATATGTCCAAAAATGGGATAAATTTTATCTATATGCTGGATTACTTGATGACATCAGTATACTTAAAAAAGCTATCAATATATTTTATGAAGAATCCCATTTTCCCTTTATGGAAATTCAAAATAGCAAACTTAAATTGTAATTATTTACCTTTAGTTAAAGACTCTTTTAATTCTTTATTAGTTATATAGCCTTTAATATTTCCTTGTTTATCAACAACTTCACAATTTGCGTTGGTGCAAACAACTTGAGGGAGGAACTCTTCAATAAATTGATCTTCTTGAACTTTGACTAAATTCGTTTTATCCATTCCATTCACTTTATCTTTTGGTGTCATAATAACTTTTGCTTTTATAACTTTTGCTCTATTTACATCTTTAACAAAAGCTGCAACATATTCATCCGCTGGATTCATTATTATATCAACTGGTCTTCCAACTTGAACAAGTTTTCCTGCATTTAAAATACCTATATGATCACCTAATCTTAATGACTCGTCTAAATCGTGAGTTATGAAAACAATAGTTTTTTTTAATTGACTTTGAAGATCTAGAAGTTGTTTTTGCATATCACTTCTAATCAGTGGATCTAAAGCAGAGAATGCTTCATCCATTAACATTATGTCTGTGTCTGTTGCTAGCGCTCTTGCTAGACCAACTCTTTGTTGCATTCCCCCTGATAATTGATTTGGATATTGATTTTCAAAACCACTTAAACCTACTGACTCAATTTTTTCCATAGCAGTTTTATTTCTTTCGTTCTCAGAAATACCTTGCATTTCCAAACCATAACCAACATTTTGAATGACAGTTTTATGCGGGAATAAACCAAATCTTTGAAAAACCATGCTCATCTTATGTCTTCTAAAATCTATAAGCTTATCTTTACTCAACGTAAGTACGTCGGTACCTTCAACAATTATTTCTCCCTCAGTAGGGTCAATTAATCTATTTAGGTGTCTTATGAGTGTAGATTTTCCCGATCCAGACAAACCCATACAGACAAAGATTTCTCCTTCTTCTATTTGCATTGAAACATTATCGAGACCAACTGTGTGGCCAGTATTTTCTAAAATTTCCTCTTTAGAAGAACCATCTTTAACTAATGGTAAAACTGATTTTGGATTATTACCAAAAATTTTATAGACGTTGTTAATCTCTATTTTTGACATGAGTATTTGTAACAGCTGAAACCGACTTATGAAAACTAATAAATTAACTTACAACTAAAAATTGAGGTCAATTACTTAAGTTTTTATCGATTATGGTAAAAAATAATTAAAAAATTATATTTCGAAACCTTTTTCCTCTGGCTCATTGTCTGTAAGCTCATTTGGAAAGTTTGGTGCCCTAAAGTCAATATTTAATTTATCTTCAAATCTTTTCACAACCATGGAAGACCAGGCTCTTGAACCATATTTTTTTTTTGCATCTTTAAAAATTTTTAAAATTAATGGAGATATTTCTAAATCAGAGTTTAACTTATTTGCTAATTCATCAAAAAGTCCCACATCTTTTTCAACAAGATCCATTGTAAAATTTATATTATAAGAGCCATTAAGTATTACTTGGCTTTCAGTTTCATGAACAAATGAATTCCCCGATGAAACGGCAATACCTTTAAAAGTTTTTCCTAAATCTAAGTTAGATTTTTTTGCTACAGCCCATGCTTCACCTAAAGCAGCCAAATGTACAGATGCAAGATAATTTGATATAACTTTTAAAATTGATGCACTACCTAATTCTCCAGTATGAAGTATCTTTCTTCCCATTGCTTTAAGAGCAGGAAGAATTTTATCAAAGGCATTTCTTTCACCCCCGACAAAAATTGCTATGTTGCCAGTGGCTGCTCTATGACAGCCTCCACTCACTGGACCATCAAGAGGTATACCGCCTTTGTCTGATATTAATTTTCCAATTCTTTTAACTTCCGATTCATCGGTTGTACTCATTTCAAGCCAAATTTTTTTATTTGAAATTCCCTCTAATATTCCATCAGGTCCTTCTATGACTTCTGAGCAAATTTGAGGTGATGGTAAACAGGTTATAATTAAATCTACATTTTCAGCTAACTCTTTTGATGTTTTCGAGACTTTTGCTCCTTTTTTCTTAAATTCTTTCAAAAGATTATCATCCAAATCTCTAACCGTTAGATCAAATTTATTTCTTAGTAGGCTTCCAGCTAATTTGCCACCTACATTTCCTAGTCCAATAAAGCCTATTTTCATGTGCGTCCTAATTAGTAAATTAATTATTATTTCTACATGATATATTTAAAACTGAAAAATGTATTTAAATAAAATCAAATTTTTTGAAAATATCACATTTGTAATATTAATTTCATTATTATTAACAAATTTTGCTAAAGCAGATTTAATTAAACCAAATAGTGGAATTGAACCGATTCAAGTTGTTAAAATTCAATTAAGAGGTTTAAAAAACAATGACCAGCTATATCAAGATGGTGGCATTGAACAAACATGGGAATTTGCTCATCCAAAAAATAGAAAATTTACTGGACCCCTCACCAAATTTAAGAGCATGATCAAAGGAGATGATTTTTCTATGTTGTTAAATCATAAAGAACATAAAGTAAAAGAGGTTTTTTCGTCAGATGATGTGGCAACGTTTGAAGTAATAGTTTTAAATTCAGACAAAGAATATTTTAAATTTAAATGGCAGGTTGAAAAGTTTAAAAAAGAAGGGACGCTTAAAAATTGCTGGTTAACAACAGCAGTATCCTCCCCAATATCGATAGGATCCTCTATATAATGCAAAAGATACCTGATTATTTAAGAATAGTAATTTTGATGGGAATATTATGCATTCCACCAATTGGAGCGACCCAAATTGGATGGTTTTTTTGGGGAAAAGAAGTTGGAATTAATTGTGGTATGGTCGTAGGAACAATTAGTGTGACTGTGGCGGCATATCTTATGTACCAAAAGGGATGGAGAGATTCTGATGATGACTATTAAATTTATGTTTCACTAGGATCATAAATTTAGTAGAAATCCAATTATGAAATCTAAAGCTAAAGTAGTTGTCGTTGGTGGTGGGGTAGTTGGAGTAAGTGCTCTTTATCATTTAGCAAAAAAAGGATGGTCCGATGTTGTTCTTGTAGAAAGAAAAGAACTGACGTCAGGGTCTACATGGCACGCAGCTGGCCTTTTACCATTATTTAATATGAGTTATTCAGTAGGACAGCTTCATAAATATGCAGTCAATCTTTACAAAAAGTTAGAGGAAGAAACAGGAAAGAATGTAGGCTTTAGCGTTGTTTCAAATATAAGATTAGCAAATAACAAAGATAGGATGGATGAGTATTTCCAATATGCTGGTGTTGCTCAAACAATTGGTGTTGATGTTAAATTTTTAACACCAGATCAAGTAAAAGAAATTTGGCCTTTATGTAATACATCAGATTTAGTTGGAGCTATTCAACATCCAGAGGATGGATATATTCAGCCTGCCGATTTAACACAAGCTCTAGCAACAGGCGCGAGAAATAGAGGAGCTGAAATTTATAGAAACACAACAGTAGTAGGAATTAAACAAACCAAAGAAGGTTGGGTCGTTGAAACCGATAAAGGGACTATTGAATGTGAACATGTTATTTCATGCTCAGGAAACTTTGCAAGACAAACTGGAAAAATGGTAGGATTAGATATACCTGTTATACCAGTTGAGCATCAATATATTGTGACTGAACCACATCCAGAAATTCAAAAAAGAAAAAAAGATGGTTTACCAGAAATGGGTGTACTAAGAGATAGTGATAGTAGATGGTACATGAGAGAAGAGGCAGGAGGTTTAATTTTAGGACCTTATGAAGATGGGGCACCTGCTTGTTATGTAAATGGACCATCAAAAGAATCTGAATATGAATTATTTCAAGAAGACCTTGATAGATTAGCGCCACACATTGAAGGAGCAATTCACAGAGTTCCTGCATTTGGTGAAGTTGGAGTAAAAAAAGTTTATAATGGTGCTATTTGTTACACTCCAGATGGAAATCCTATTGTTGGACCAGCTTGGGGTTTGAAAAATTTTTGGATAAACGAAGGACACAGTTTTGGTATTACAGCAGCAGGAGGTGCTGGATGGCAGTTAGCAGAATGGATTGTTGATGGAGAGCCAACAATTGATATGTTGGGTGTAGAACCTAGAAGATATGGAGATTATTGTTCAAAATCTTATTTAAAAGAAAAGAATGAAGAAGCTTATAGTCACGTCTTCATCACACACTTTCCTGATGAAGAAAGACCTGCAGCAAGACCTCTTAGAACCGCACCATGTTATGACAGAATGAAAAATTTAGGAGCGGTATTTGGTCAAAAATTTGGATGGGAAAGACCTAATTTTTTTGCAACTGATGGAATGGAGCAGAAAGATGATTGGTCTTTTAGAAGATCTAATTGGTTTGAAGCAATAAAAAAAGAGTGCAAAAATGTTAGGGAGAATGTTGGTCTTTTAGATATGTCAGCATTTGCTAAATGCAGAATTAAGGGACCAAAAGCTGAGGAATTTCTAGATAAGTTAGTTGCAAATAAACTGCCAAAAAAAATTGGTAGAATTAATTTATGCCACGCTTTAAATACTAAAGGTGGAGTGCATTCAGAATTTACTATTATGCGTGAAGCAGAAGATAGTTTTTATTTAGTTTCAGCAGGTGCATATCAAAGACTTGATCATGATTGGATACTAAAGTGGATGCCGAGTGATGGCTCAGTACAATTTGAAAACCTAACAAACAGCATGGGTGTTTTGGTGGTTTCAGGACCAAAAGCTAGAGAGTTAATGACAAGAGTTTCAAAAGATGATTTTTCTAATGAAAACTTTAAATGGCTAAGTGCAAAAAATGTAGATATTGGATTTGCTCCTGTAAATGCTATGAGAGTTAACTTTGTTGGTGAGCTTGGTTGGGAATTGCATCATCCAATTGAATATCAAAATCATATTTTTGATAAGTTAATGGATGCTGGTAAAGATCTTAATCTAAAACCGTATGGTATAAGAGCAATGAATAGCTTAAGAGTAGAAAAATCATACAAACTTGTGGGAACGGAACTATCAATAGAATATTCACCCTATGAAAGCGGTTTGGACAGATTTGTTCATCCAAATAAAGGAAGTTTTATTGGATTAGATGCATTAAACAAATGGAGAGAGAAAGGGTTTGATAATAAATTAATAACTTTGGAAATACATAATGCAACTGATGCAGATGTGTTAGGAAATAATCCAATTTATGAAAATGGCAAAGTAATTGGAAGAGCTACAGGTGGCGATTTTGGATTTAGACTTAATAAATCAATTGCGCTAGGAATGGTTAAACCAGAATTAGCAAATGTTGGACAAAAATTAAAAATTGATATCCTTGGCAAAATGCACGAGGCAACAATTCTTGAAGAAAGTCCTTATGATCCAGAAAATAAATTGTTGAGAGCATAATGAAAATACTAGTAGCAGTAAAAAGAGTAATTGATTACAACGTTCAAATAAGAGTTAAAGAGGATGGAAGTGGTGTTGTAACTGACAACGTTAAAATGTCGACCAATCCACCAGATGATAATGCAGTTGAAGAAGCAGTAAAAATTAAAGAAGCCGGAAAAGCAACTGAAGTTGTTGCAATTACTGTTGGTGAGGAAAAAGCTCAAGAAACTGTTAGGAAGGCATTGGCGGTAGGAGCGGATAGAGGAATTCATGTTAAAGCTGAAGGCATTCTTGAACCATTAGCTGTATCAAAAATTTTGCAAAAGGTTGTTGAAAAAGAAAAACCTGATTTAGTATTTATGGGTAAGCAAGCAATAGACGATGATTGTAATCAAACTGGCCAAATGTTAGCTGCTTTATTAAATTGGCCTCAAGCGACTTTTGCATCAAAGATTGATGTCAAAGACAAATCTTTAGAAGTTACAAGAGAAGTTGACGAGGGATTGGAAACAATTTCAGTAAATGTACCAGCGATTGTAACGTGCGATTTAAGACTAAATGAACCTCGATATGCATCTTTACCAAATATTATGAAGGCTAAAAAGAAGCCGTTAGAGCAATTAAGTGCTACAGATTTAGGTATTGATACTAAACCAAGAATCGAGCAAATTAAAGTTGAGGAACCTCCTAAAAGAAAAGCAGGTATTAAGGTAGGGAGTGTTTCGGAGTTAGTACAAAAATTAAAAAATGAAGCAAAGGTAATATAATGTCAGTTTTATTAATTGCAGAACATAATAATAAAGAGCTTAAGCCTTTTACATTAAATGCAATAACTGCGGCTTCTCAAATAGATCAGGATTTACATGTTTTGGTGATTGGGCATAATGCAGATAATGCTGCAAAAGCAGCATCATCAGTACCTTTAGTTAAAAAAGTTATTCAGATAGATAATTCAATCTATGAAAATTATTTAGCCGAAAATTTTACACCTGTAATAATAAAACATGCAGAGAACTATTCTCATATAATTTGTTCAGCTAATACATTTGGTAAAAATTTAATGCCAAGAATTGCAGCTCTAATGGATTGTTCTCAAATAAGCGATATAATCAAAGTTATTTCACCAGATACATTTTTAAGACCAATTTATGCAGGAAACGCCTTTGCTACAGTTAAAAGTAATGACAAAAAAAAATGCGTTACTATCAGACCAACATCATTTGATGCTGCACCTTCAGATGGTGGTACAGCCGAGATAATTAAAGGGGATGGTGCTGATGAATTTACTTTAACAAAGTTTGTTAAAAAAGAGGAAATTAAATCTGACAGACCAGAGCTTGGAACTGCGAGAATTGTAATTTCAGGCGGAAGAGGTATGCAAAGTGGTGATAATTTCAAATTAATTACAGCAATTGCAGATAAATTAAATGCAGCAATTGGTGCATCGAGAGCAGCTGTTGATGCTGGTTATATAACAAACGATCATCAAGTTGGTCAAACAGGCAAAGTTGTTGTACCAGATCTTTATATCGCAGTTGGAATTTCAGGTGCGATACAACATCTTGCAGGTATGAAAGAAAGCAAAGTAATTGTCGCAATCAACAAAGATGGCGAAGCTCCTATATTTAGTGTAGCAGATTATGGACTTGAGGCTGATTTATTTGAAGCGTTACCGCAATTTTTAGAAGAATTGAACAAATTAAACACTATACAAAAATAACAAATATTGTAAAAAAATACCATTATGTCTAGAGAAGTAATGGAATATGATGTTGTTATTGTAGGTGGTGGACCATCAGGTTTATCAACTGCCATTAAACTTAAACAATTAAATCCTGAAATAAATGTTTGCGTTTTAGAGAAAGCTGCTGAGATCGGTGCTCATATTTTGTCAGGGAATGTTTTTGAAACTAGAGCTTTAGATGAATTAATTCCTAATTGGAAAGATTTAAAATCTCCCGTAAAAACAAAAGTTACAAAAGAAAAATTTTTATTTTTAAGTAAAACTAAATCTTTGAGCTGGCCCACATGGTTGTTACCCAAAGTTCAACAAAATCATAAAAATTATATAATTAGTCTTGCAAACTTATGTAGATGGTTATCAGAACAAGCAGAGTCTCTTGGAGTAGAAATTTTTCCTGGTTTTCCAGCAAGTGAAATAATTTACCACGAAAATGGTTCGGTAAAAGGTGTTGCAACTCAAGACATGGGTATAGACAAGGATGGAAATAAAAAAGATAGCTTTGAATCTGGAATTGAACTTCACGCAAAAGTTACAGTATTTGCCGAAGGTTGTAGAGGGCATTTAGGAAAAGAATTAATTAAAAAATTTGAATTAGATAAAGATAAAGATCCACAACAATATGGAATTGGTTTTAAGGAAATTTGGGAAGTGGAGGAGAGCAAACATGAAGAAGGCATGGTAATGCATACAGCAGGTTGGCCATTAGATAATAAAACTTATGGTGGTAGCTTTATGTATCACGCTGAAAATAAACAAATATTTTTAGGTTATGTAATTGGATTAGATTATCAAAATCCTTACTTATCTCCTTTTGATGAATTTCAAAGATTTAAAACTCACCCAGCAATTAAAAAGATAATTGAGGGAGGAAAAAGAATTTCTTATGGTGCCAGAGCCCTTATTGAAGGAGGGTTACAAAGTTTACCGAAGATGTATATGCCAGGTGCATTGTTGGTAGGATGCGATGCTGGAACTCTAAATATGCCAAAAATTAAAGGCTCACATACAGCAATGAAAAGTGGGATTATAGCTGCAGAAACAATCCATGAATTTATTAAAGAGAACAAGGAATTATCAAATTATGAAACAAAATTTAAGAACAGCTGGGTTTATGAAGAGTTACATGCTGCAAGAAATGTAAAGCCTAGCTTTAGTTGGGGATTAATTTTAGGAATAATTTTTACAGGAATAGATCAAATTTTATTTAGAGGAAAATTACCTTTAACTTTAAAACATAAACACGCTGACCATGAGACCTTAAAACCCGCAAATAGTATGCCTAAAATCGAATATCCAAAGCCAGACAATGTAATCACTTTTGACAAAACAAGCTCAGTATATTTAACAGGAACAAATCATGCTGATAATCAGCCAGTACATTTAAAGCTTAAAGATAAAGATTTACCAATAAAATACACTCTTGATAAGTATGATGAACCCGCACAAAGATATTGCCCTGCTGGCGTATATGAAGTGCAGCTAGAAAACAACATTCCAAAGTTTGTCATAAACTCACAAAATTGTATTCATTGTAAGACTTGTGATATTAAAGAACCTTCACAAAATATTACTTGGGTTACTCCAGAAGGTAGTGGTGGACCAAGATATGGTAATATGTAACTACGATAGATCTATTGCAAATTTTTTCAAAGTTTCAATGGGAATTAACTTTAAAGTATTTTCGTGAGTTTTTTTTAAATATATAGGACAACCTTTACCTGCATCAACAGCTTTTGCAAACCATCCAGCACAAACACACCAACTGTCACCGTTTTTTAATCCAGGAAAACCAAATTCAGGATGAGGTGTAATTAAATCATTACCAGCCTCTTTACACCAATTTAAAAAATCATCATTAACTTTGGCACAAACAGTGTGAACTCCTTTATCGTTTTCATCTGTTTTACAGCACCCGTCTCTGTACCAACCTGTAAGAGGATCTGAAGAACAATCCTCTAAATTTTCACCAAGAACATTTTTTTGATTGTCAGTCATTAAAAATTTTTGAAATTTTTTTATCTACTTCTAGATTAAAAGAAAAAGATCTTCTTTCACCACTAACCATGAAAGGATACGCAGTATGCATTAAATAATTTGGAAAAATAATCATATCACCAACTTTGGGTACGTGATTATGTATACTATTTGATAAAAAAGAATTTTGGCCGTTTATAAAATCTATAGTCCCGTTAGTTTTTATTTTCTTTTTATTTTTTGTTAGATTTTTTGGAATTTTAAGATAACCAACCCCAGAAATATCTCCTTCATGAAAATGAATAGGGTTGTACTCGTTTTTAAACTGTCTAACTACCCAAAGATTTTTTATTTTTATATTATTAACTTTTTGATTAATAGATTTTTTTACATAAGAAGAAATATTTTTTTTAATAAATTTTTTTATTACTTTGTTTGTAAATTTGTCTGCCAACCTTATTTCTTGATAAACTTGACCGACAACTCTTTTTGAATAATCATTTTTTTTTGTTAACTTTTTGCTATTAATTATTTTATCAACCTCTAAATTTATCTTGTTTATAATATTTTTTGGTATTTTAACTTTAGCTAAAGTTGGTCCAAAAGGTTTAATAATTTTCATAAGATTTAAATTTTCGTTGGATTTGGCTGGCCTTTGTATACTTTTTCTGGATCAAATTTTTTTTCTTTTTCTTCAAATTTCATTTTTATATTTCTAGCATTATCTATTTTTCCTAAAGGTATAGATCTATAAAAACAAGATCTATATCCAACGTGACAGCTTGAACCACCACCAATATCAACGCTTAACCAAACAGAATCTTGATCATCATCAATTCTTATTTCTTTAATTTTTTGCACAAAACCACTTGTTTTACCCTTGTGCCAAATTTCTTTTCTTGATCTACTCCAATAGTGGGCTTCTTTAGTTTCAATTGAAAGCTTTAAAGCTTCAACATTCATATAACCGTGCATCAAAATTTCTTTTGTTTTGGCGCAAGTTGTCACAACAGGTATTAAACCGTCATTATCAAATTTTGGTGAGAGAAGGCTACCTTCCTCTATTTCAGCGACATTTTCTCTTTTTTTAAACATTTTAAAGATTTTTTAACATATTGGAGAATATAATAAACATTTTAAAATTACGTAATTAATATATAAATTTCACTTTATGAAATTAGTAAAAAACGAAAACGAAAAAAAGGTAGACAAAGTTACAGACGAAGAGGCTAGAGAAGCATTCGTAAAAATACTTAAATGGATAGGTGAAGACCCTACTAGAGAAGGTCTTTTAGAAACTCCAAAAAGAGTAACAAAAGCATTCAAAGAATATTTTGCAGGATACCAAGAAGATCCAAAAGCAATATTAAATAAAACATTTGGTGATGTTGAAGGTTATAGCGATATGGTGGTTCAAAAAAATATTTCTGTACAAAGCCACTGCGAACATCATATGGCTCCAATAATTGGAATAGCGCATGTAGCATATATTCCAAATCAAAGGGTAGTAGGATTAAGCAAAATTGCAAGAGTAGTTGAAGTATTCTCAAAAAGATTACAAACTCAAGAAAGATTAACAGTCCAGATAGCAAATACATTAATGGAGTCGTTAGATGCTAAAGGAGTAGCAGTAACAATAGATTCAACCCATCAGTGTATGACCATGAGAGGAATTAAAAAAGAACAAGCAACAACTGTTACAAATTTTTACCTAGGTCAATTTAAAGACGATTTAAGTTATCAAAATAGATATTTGAGATTCATCGCAAAATAATATTAATTAGTATAAATGCCAGATAAATTTAAAGCCTTGGTTTTAAATCAAGAGGGAGAAAATTTTACTAGAGAAGTAAAAGAAGTCGATAAAGATTTTTTGAAACATGGAGATGTTTTAGTTAAAGTTGATTATTCAACATTAAATTTCAAAGATGCACTAATTCTAAAAAATGGAGCAAGGTTAGTTAAAGAGTTTCCACATATACCTGGAATAGATTTTTCAGGAAAAGTTGTTGAAAGTAAAAGTGATAAGTTTAAAGAAGGTGATGAAGTAATCCAGACTGGCTGGAGAGTTGGAGAGATTTATTTTGGTGGGTATTCACAATATTCAAAAGTAAATTCAGATTTTTTAGTTAAGATGCCCAAAAATATGACATCAAGACAAGCTATGATGTTAGGTACTGCTGGCTTAACAGCCGTGCAATGTGCATTTACAACTAAACAAACTAGAGAAATTTTATTATTAGGTGAGAAGGTAAACGATGTAATTGTAACAGGAGCTTCAGGAGGAGTTGGAAGTATTGCAGTTATGATATTAAGCAAAATGGGTTGTAATGTAACTGCGGCAACAACAAAACCAAATGAGGAATATTTAAAATCTCTTGGTGCTAAAAACGTTATAAAATCTAGTGATTTAGATGCAGAAGCTAGACCTCTTGATAAAGGATTATATGATGGTGCAGTTGATACAGTTGGTGGAAATATTTTATCAAAAATATTATCCCACATTAAACCTAACGGCATTGTCGCTGCATGTGGAAATGCATCAAGTATTAAGCTTAATACTACTGTAATGCCATTTATTATTAGAGGTGTAAAGCTCTGGGGAATTGACTCAGTAAGTGTTTCTATAAAAAGAAGAGAATTTCTATGGGATGAAGTGTCTAAACTAGTTGATTTTGAACTTTTAGATAAATCTATTAAAGAAATTTCTTTAGATCAGTTGTTGGATGAATATTCAAAGATGCTCGAAGGGAAAACTTCTGGCAGATATATAATAAATTTAAATAAATAATGGATTGGGATAAATTAAAAATTTTCCATGCGGTTGCCGAAGCTGGAAGCTTCACTAGCGCAACAGTAAATCTTAATTTAAGTCAGTCCGCAATTAGTAGGCAAATTCAATCATTAGAGGAAGATTTAAAAGTTAAATTATTTGAAAGACATGCAAGAGGTTTAACTTTGACAGAAAATGGAGAGTATGTTTTTAAAACTGCTCATGAAGTAATAAGTAAATTAAAAGAGGTCGAAACATCTTTATCAGATCAAAAAAATCATCCAACTGGAAAGCTTACTATAACGACCGTAAGAAGCTTTGGAACCCACTGGTTAACCCCAAGGATTCAGGAATTTATGCAACTCCATCCAGAAATTGAGGTGGAATTAATATTTGATGATAAGGAACTAGATTTAAGTACAAGACAAGCTGATATAGGTATTTTTATGAGAAGACCTAAGCAATTAAACTATATTCAGAAGAAATTAATAGATATTAACTACCATATCTATGGTTCTAATAAGTATTTAGAGAAATATGGTTTGCCAAAAACAATAGCAGATTTAAATAAGCATAAGTTTATATCTTTTGGCAGAGGTACGCCGTCTCCAGTATTCAATCCTGATTGGGCTTTAAAAGTGGGTATTAAAGATAACAAAAAGAGAAAATCAGTCATGAAGGTTAACAGCGTCATGGGTTTACTTTTAGCCGTAGAAAGTGGCGTTGGATTAGCTGCACTTCCGGACTATTTAAGCTATCAATCAAAGAATATAATTAAGGTATTGCCTAAAGTAGAAGGTCCAATTACAGAAGCTCACTTTGTTTATCCTCAATCAATGAAAAACGTAGCAAGAGTTCAAGCTTTTCGTAATTTTTTATATAGTAAAATATCCGAATGGGAGTTTTAAAACTCACTTCTCACGTGCGTCACTATTGCAATTGATAATCATTATCATTGAGAATAGTTATCATTCCTAATTAACATAAACATAAAAAAGTGATAATCGTGAAAAAAATAACAATTTCTGCTTTGATTACATTTTTGTTTGCCTCAACTTTTGCAATTGCAAACGAAGTGAACGTATTCAATGCAAGACACTACAAAGCCGACGGAGAGCTTTATAGTAAATTTACTAACAAGACTGGAATAAAAGTTAATCTGATAAATGGAAAATCAGGTGCTTTAGAAAAAAGAATTATTAGCGAGGGTGCTGATTCTTCTGCTGACCTATACATCACAGCAGATGCTGGAAGATGTGGAGCTATGGATTCAAAAGGTGCACTTCAGCGTGGCCTAACATCTGGGGCTATCAAAGCTGCTGTTCCAAAAAGTTTTAGAACAAATAAGTGGGTTGGAATCGCAAAAAGAGCTAGAATAATTTATTATTCACCTGAAAGAGTTACTGGTGCTGAATTATCTGGAATGACTTATGAAGGTCTAGCTGATCCTAAATGGAAAGGTAGATTAGTAATAAGAAAATCTAGTAATATTTATAATAAATCCCTTGTAGCATCATTGATTAAAAACAATGGTAAAGCTGCAACGGCTGCATGGGCTGAAGGGGTTGTTGCTAACATGGCTAGAACACCAACAGGAAACGATAGAGCTCAAATAATGGCAGTAGCAGCTGGTGAAGCTGATATTGCGGTAGCTAATACATATTACCTAGCTCTTATGTTATCTGGTAAAAAAGGTGCCGAACAACAAGAAGCTGCAAAAAAAGTCAAAGCTTTCTTTCCTAATCAAAATGATAGAGGAACACACATGAATGTAAGTTGTGCAGCCTTAGTCAAAGGTGCACCTAATAAAGATAATGCTATTAAACTTGTAGAGTTTTTATTAACTCCAGAATCTCAAGAGCACTTTACGAACAACACTTTTGAGTTTCCGATGATTAATGGTGTTTCACCAAGTCCATTAGTAGTTAACAACTTAGGATTAGATTTCAAACAAGATATGAAAACTAAGCTTTCTTCTTATGGAAAAAATCAAGCAGCTGCAGTTGAAGTAATGACAGCCGCAGGTTGGAAATAAGTTGATGAAAGAAAAAAATTTATTTGAATTTGATTTAAATAAATCTTCTGAGGCATGCGATCCGTGTGCCTTAGAGTGTAAAAAAATCAATGAAAAAATAAATAAAAGAGAGTTATCTGAGCTCAAAAATAAAGAGGTTTCACATATCCTTAGTGTTTTTGAAGACAAAGAGTAACTTTTTTTACTTAAAAGGTTCCTAGCTTTTTGGCATTACCCCCTTTTAGTTAGGAGCCTTTAGTATTATAAGGGTAATATTTTGACAAAAAAAATTAATATTTGGTTCTTTCTTTCTCTTTTAATTTCAGTATTTGTTTGTATTCCTATTTTAACAGTTTTCTCAAGTTTTTTTGAAAGCACCTCAAATTATTATGAGATATTAAAAGATACTTTTTTAATAGAATACATTTTAAATTCATTAACTCTTTTATTTTCTGTTTTAATACTTACTTTCTTAATAGGTACTGGTACTGCTTGCTTGGTATCATTTTATAAATTCCCTTTTAGCAATTTTTTTAAATGGGCACTAATTCTATCTTTTGCGGTTCCACCTTACATTTATGCATATTCTTTAACAGCATTTTTTGACAATTATGGAACTGCTTTTACAATTTTAACAAATTTATTCGGCGAGGGTGATTACAACAAAAACATTCCAAAATTTAATGGTATGCTAGGTGCAACTTTATCAATGACTTTTTCTCTTTTTGCTTACGTATACATACTATCAAGAGCGTCATTTTTGTATCAATCTCAAAACCTTATTGATTTAGGTAAAAACTTAGGTTTTTCAAAATTTAAATCATTTTACAGCATTATATTACCTGCAGCTCGCCCTGCAATTGTTGCTGGTTTGTCTCTTGTTGCTATGGAAACACTTGCAGAATTTGGTGCAGTAGACTTTTTCTCTATAAATACTTTAACAACAGGCATTTATAACTCTTGGATAGCCTTTGATGATCTTGCATTTGCTAACAGAATAGCATCATTCCTATTACTTTTTATATTTTCACTATTCATAATAGAAAACTTATCTAGGAAAAAAGCAAAATATCATTTTAATATCAAAGGAGGGTTTAAACAAAAGGAAAAAATCAAACTTTATGGTTCCAAATCTTTTTTTGCATTTATTTTTTGTTTTTCTATTTTTTTTATAAGTTTTTTATTTCCACTTAGTCAAATGTTATACTGGACAATAAAATTTCCTGAAAATTTATTAGATCTACAAATTCTTACTCTTTTTTTAAATACACTTTACTTAGCTTTATTATCCAGCTTGGTATTAATAATTTTCTCATTGTTATCAAATTATGGAAATAGAGTAACAAATAATAAAATACTTAATTTACTATCTACTTTATCAATTTCAGGTTACGCAATACCAGGTGTAATACTTGCGGTTGCTTTTATAACCTTTATTGCATGGTTTGACGACACGATAATTAAATCACTAGGTTTATTATCTGTAAAAAAAATTTTCATTGGTTCAATCTTAGGATTAGTTTTAGTCTATTTTATAAGATTTTACTCTTTAGCATTTAATGGAATTAAATCTGGTTATGAAAAAATAAATATTGCTGTAGATGAAAGCGCATATTTACTTGGCTACTCAAAAAGAAAAACGTTTATAGACATACATGTTCCATTTTTAAGAAATTCATTATTATTTATAATAATATTAATTTCTTTGGAAATTATAAGGGAGCTTCCTATTACTTTAATTTTAAGACCTTTTAATTTTGAAACTTTTGCTACCACAGCGTATATTTCTGCATCAGAAGATTTGCTTGAAGCGGCTGCAGTACCGTCTCTATTTTTAATTTTAATTGCTTCAATTTTTATTATAATTGCTTCAAAATATATTTTAAGGGAAAAAAATGATTGATAATTTTTTTGAGGTTAAAAATGTTGATTTTGTTGCTGGTGGAAAAATAAAAGTCCGTAACGTATCTTTTAAAATTGAAAAAGAAGGAGATGTTATATGTCTTTTGGGACCATCAGGTATAGGCAAAACCACTGTATTGAGAACAATTGCTGGATTAGAAGAAATACAAAATGGTCATATAAAATTAAAAAATAAAATTATTTCGTCTAAAGATAAAAACGTTGAACCAGAAAATAGGAATATATCCCTAGCTTTTCAAGAAAACAGTTTATTTCCACATTACACAGTAGAAAAGAACATATTGCTAGGATATGAAAAGAATAAAGGCAAAAAAGATCAACAAATAAGCTTTAAAGAAATCGTAGATTTATTAGATATTGAGCAAATATTAAATCAATATCCTCATCAGATTAGTGCTGGAGAAGCTCAAAGAGCTGCTCTCGCTAGATCGCTTTTAACACAACCAGATCTTTTATTATTAGATGAGCCATTATCAAATGTTGACCAAAACTTTAAGGAAGAAATTCAAGTAAAACTTAAAAATATTTTAAAATCATTGAAGATTACTACAATTATTGTAACTCATGACTCTTACGAGGCTTTCTACCTGGGATCAAAGTGTGGAATAATTTTAAATGAAGAACTTAAACAATTTGATGATCCTTATAAAGTTTATCATTTGCCAAATTCTATTGAGGTAGTAAATTTTCTAAATAGGGGCGTTTTAATACCAGCAAAAGTAACGAGTCCAAAAAGTCTTGAAAGTAACGATTTAGGCACTATTACGGGTAATTTCACAAAACCTTTTCCAGTTGGAACCGATGTAAAACTTTTGATTCAACCAGAAGATCTTCAACATGATGACCACAGCAATTTGAAGCTTGAAGTGGTTGATACTAAATTTAGAGGAACTAGTTTTATTTATACTTTAAAAACTTTGAGCAATACATTAATTCCAGTATTTGTTCACTCACATCATATTCATCAACATGAAGTAGATGAAAAATTTGGTATTAAAAGACCAATTCATATAGAACATCTAGTTTGTTTTTAGAAGATTATTTATCGCTTACGTATACTGAAACACCTCTAGCATTTATATCAACATCAAACTTTTTATGTAGGGGTGGGAATGCTCTTTGTGAACAATCTAACCGGTCACAAGTTCTACAAGAAACTCCTATAGGAATTTCAGTTTTTTTATCATTAAGATTAATATTTTCTGTATAGACGAATTCCTTTGCATACTTAGCTTCGCAGCCCAAGCCGATTGATAAAATACTTTTTGACTGACCAAATCTACCAACACCTTTTTCAACTGTTCTTGCGATACAAACATACTTTTCACCATTAGTCATTTTACTTACAGCAGCTTGAATTATTCCTGGTCTTGTAAAAGCAGAATAAACATTCCATCTTGGGCATGCTCCCCCATATCTTGGGATTTCAATACCAGATAAAGAAAATCTTTTTGAAATATTACCTGCTACATCAACCCTCAACATATGAAAAGGTATTCCAGGTAATTTCGGATCTTGTAAGCTTGTTACTCGATGCGCAACTTGTTCAAATGAAGTTGCAAATGTATTTTGCAACAGTTCTAAATCATACTTAAGTTTTTTACATTCAGTATGAAACAATTTATACGGCATTAATATTGCTGCACCACAATAATTTAATAAAGCAATCTGTGTTAAACTTTTTGATTCTTCCGAAGGAAATTTAAATTCCGATAAGTAATTATTAATTACATCGATAGCACCTTCCTGTGCTATCTGTGCTGCAGCATGTAATTTCTTTGTTTCTAATGAATTATAGTCGCTTAATAAAAGTTCTTTTTTACTTTTATTAAACATTTTAGAAAATGGCTTTGATTCTTCAGGAATTACATCTTTTACAGTAATTGAATATTCTGTTTTCAAAAAATCGCAAAGAGCTATATATCTTGTACGATTATTTACTTGGACTTTCTCAAAAATCTTATTTGCAAAATCCTCAAGTTTTGGAAAATAATTTTTCTTTTCTTGTAAAAAATCAGAAATTACTTCACCAGGAAAACTAGTTTTTCTACTATCAATTATTTTTCCAGAAAGACTTTCAACTTTGTTAATCATTTCATGATCTTTCTCTTTAAATTGATCTCCAAGCTTTATTAAAGCTCTTGCTATCTTTGGATTTGTATTTACGAGATCTTTTACTTCTGGACCGACAATGTCTAAATCCTCAAATAACTGATCATCTAATAGTTCAGAAATATCATTTACTAAATTTAAATCTGATTTTTTTGTTAAATCTGAAAGCTCAATTTTCAGCTCTTCACAGACTTTTAGAAGCAAATCTCCATCAATTTTTCTCTTTCCACTTTCAATTAGATTAAGATAACTAGCAGATATCCCTAACTGCTCTGCTAATTTATTGGCTTGTAAGCCCATTTGTCGTCTAAAAGACTTTATTTTAGGCCCTATTTTTAGATCTAATTGACTCATATTTTCTATTTGTAAACTTTGTAAATTATTATTTACAATAAATTTCTATATTTTACAAGCTTTTTAAATAAAAATATAGCATTTGTAAACTTTGTAAATTATAAGATTTACATGAACGATAAAAACAAGATCAAAAACCAAGATAATAAGGCTGAAAACTACAATGAGCCACAGAATCACGAAAATAGATCAGCAATTTATTTAAGAGATGATCATTGTGATTGGGGTTCAAGCGGTATGAATGAGTTTACTAACGAATTTAGTAACGACTAATTGATACTTTTCTAAGTCTTAAAAATCTAACATAATAGGAAAAATTAATGAGCTCAGAAACTAAAGTTTCTTACGATCTAAAAAGATTTGCAGGAATAAAAAGAGATTATACCCCAGAAGAAGTCGAAAGACTTAGAGGCTCAATTAAAATCGAATATTCGATGTGCAAACATCAATCACAAAAACTTTGGAAATTATTAAATACAGAAAATTATGTAAACACTCTTGGTTCATTATCTGGAAACCATGCAGTTCAACACGCAAAAGCTGGACTTAAAGCAATATACTTAAGTGGATGGCAGGTAGCAGCAGACGCAAATAGTGCAGGCGAAATGTATCCTGATCAATCTTTGTATCCTTACGATAGTGCACCAAAATTAGTTGAGTCAATGAACAATGCGCTTACAAGAGCAGATCAAATTCAGCATATGGAAATTAAAGATGGAGACATGAATTCAAAAGATAGAGTAGATTATATGTTGCCGATAATTGCTGATGGAGAAGCAGGTTTTGGTGGACCATTAAATGTATTTGAATTAGCAAAAAAATTTATAAAAGCTGGTGCAGCAGGTGTACACTTTGAAGATCAATTAGCTAGTGAAAAAAAATGTGGACACATGGGAGGTAAAGTTTTGGTTCCAACTGGAACAATGATAAAAAATTTAAAAGCTGCTAGATTAGCTGCTGATATTGCAGACGTGCCATTAATAATTTTAGCAAGAACGGACGCTAATGCTGCTAAACTAATTACAAATGACCATGATGAAAATGATAAACCATTCTTGACAGGCGAAAGATCACCAGAAGGTTTTTATTATGTTAAACATGGAATTGAACAAGCAATTTCAAGAGGCTTAGCTTACGCACCTTATTCTGATTTAATTTGGTGTGAAACTGCAACTCCTAATTTAGAAGAAGCAAAAAAATTTGCTGATGCAATACATGAAAAGTATCCAGGTAAGATACTTGCATATAATTGTTCTCCATCTTTTAACTGGAAAAAACATTTATCAGATGCAGAAATTTCAACATTCCAACAAAAAATTAGTGAGATGGGTTATAAGTTTCAATTCATTACTTTAGCAGGTTTTCATACACAGAATATTGCAATATTTGAACTAGCTGAGAAATATAAAAAAGAAGGAATGACTGCTTACTCAAGAATACAAGAACAAGAATTTGCTAGAGAAAAAGATGGATATACAAGTGTTAAGCATCAAAGAGAAGTTGGAACTTCATATTTTGATGCAGTTTCAAATACTATAAGTGGTGGTAAAAGCTCAACTACAGCCATGGAAGGCTCTACAGAGTCAGAGCAGTTTTAATCTAATAAAACAAAGTTAGTTTATAACCCTAGTTTTTTACTAGGGTTATAATTTTTTAATGCTATAATAATCTTGAGGGGTGTCTTAATTAGACTGAGAATATACCCTAATAACCTGTCCGGTAATTCAGAAAGGGAGAAATGGATAAAATTAACTTTTTAAGTCAATCAACATCGTTAACATTAGTTATTTTCATTAGTTTAATATTTGTTTTTTTAGGTCTGTACAATTCAAAAAAATACCAAGGCCTAAACAATTATCTAACAGCAAATAGAAATATTGGATTATTTTCTTTAACTACAAGTTTAACTGCTTCAGCTTTGGGTGCGTGGATTTTATTTGGTCCAGCTTCTGCCGGTTCTTGGGGAGGAATAGGAGCCATTATTGGATATTCACTAGGAACAGCCTTTCCAATGTTTTTTTTAATTTATCTTGGAAGAAAAATTAGAAAAGAATTTCCAAAAGGATCTTCTTTAGTTGAGTTTATGAGAAAAAAGTTTGGAAAAAGTTTATTTAAACTTATTTTATTAATGACAATATTTTATATGTTCATTTTCTTATGTGCAGAAGTAACTGCAGTTGCAGTTTTAATAAATTATATATCTGGTACTGAACTTTGGAAAACTGCATTAATTGTACTTATATCTACACTAATCTATACTTTGTATGGAGGATTGAGAGCTTCAATTTTTACTGACAATATTCAAATGGTTGTAATCTTAATTCTTTTACTGATTTCTTTTATATACGTAAACTCTTATACAGGATCTGAATTTTCTTTTGAGTTTATAAAAGAGAAAAATCCCCATCTTTTAAGTGCATCATATATGCCAAGCTATACGGCGGGGTTAACTTTTTTTATCGCTGTTGCTGCAACAAATTTGTTTCATCAAGGTAATTGGCAAAGAGTTTACGCTGCTAAAGATACCGAAACTTTAAAAAGAAGCTTAATTATATCTTTTTTTATAATCATACCTATTGTTTTTTATATGGGTTTTACGGGCATGGTCGCTTTTTCAATAGACCCTACCGCAAGACCTGATCTTGGATTTTTTACATTATTACTCAATGAGCAAACAAAGTTACTATCTTTATTTATAATCGTATTAGGTTTGGCATTAACAATTTCTACTGTTGATACATTAGTCAATGCAATATCAAGCTTAATTGTTGTAGATGGTAAATCAACATTTAATTTAAGTAAAAAAACAAATTATTTAAATTTTTCCAAATATGTAATTTTATTTTTATCTTTTATTTCATTTGTTATTGCATCTAAAGGATATGATATTTTGTATTTATTTTTATTAGCTGATTTATTTTGTTGTGCTTTTGTACTTACTATTTTTTATAGCTTTTATAATAAAAAAATTAATGAAAAAACTGCATATGTTTCTATTATAATTGGGCTGATAGGAGGTTTTTTGATGTTTCCTGCCCCTGATTTTTCAAAAAGTTTATTAGTTGGTATTCTATTTTCTAAAGAATTGTTTTCACCTATTGTGTCACAGTCTTTATTATTTTTATCTTTTGTAATTGCAACATTTTTACCATTAGTAGTTTTTAAAGCTAAAAGGTTTTAATATAAGTCGATTGTATTAGGTGAATTAATGTCTATATATCTGACACCATGTCAGATAATCAAATATCAATTAATAATCTTTCCAAAGTTTATGATAATGGTCTTAATGCGTTAAAAAAAGTTAGTCTTGAAGTTAAGCAAGGAGAAATTCTCGCAATGCTTGGACCAAATGGTGCGGGCAAGACAACTTTAATTAGTATAATTTGCGGAATTGTTACACCTTCATCTGGTTCTGTTACAGTTGATGGTTTTGATATAATTAAAGATTATCGTGAAACAAGATCCAGAATAGGAATGGTTCCTCAAGAATTAAATTTAGAGTCTTTTGAAACAGTTTTTGATACTGTTTCATATTCACGAGGTTTATACGGCAAACCTCCTAAACCAGAACATATAGAAAAAATTTTAAAAGACTTAAGTTTATGGGATAAAAAAGATCAAAGATTAAGACAATTATCTGGCGGAATGAAAAGAAGAGTTCTAATTGCCAAAGCCCTATCCCATGAACCAAAAATACTATTTTTAGATGAGCCAACTGCAGGAGTAGATGTAGAATTAAGACGAGAAATGTGGAAAGTAGTTGACGCATTAAGAAAAACAGGAGTAACAATTATTTTAACTACGCATTATATTGAAGAGGCTGAAGCAATAGCAGATAGGGTGGGTGTTATTAATCAAGGTGAAATAATACTTGTCGAGGAAAAGAAAGAATTATTAAAAAAGATGGGTCAAAAAACTCTTACGATTGAATTACAAGAAAGAATTGAAGAAATACCAAAATCACTAGAAAAATATAATTTAAATATTGGAGATAATAAAATGTATTTAAATTATACATACAGTCTCAATGAAAAACGAACTGGTATAACAAATTTATTACAAGATTTAAAAGATACTGGCTTAAAGTTAAGAGATTTAAAAACAGAACAAAGCAATCTAGAAAAAATATTTGTTAATTTGGTTAAGGAGAATAATGAAATTTAATTACTATGGTTTTAGAGCTATATATGTTCATGAGATGAATAGATTCTTAAGAACTCTAGGTCAGTCTCTTCTCTCACCAGTTATATCTACATCATTATATTTTGTTGTTTTTGGCTCAGTGATCGGTGGTTATATTCAAAAAATTGATGGTGTGAGCTATGGTTCATATATTGTTCCGGGTTTATTGATGCTAACATTGCTTACACAATCAATAAGCAACACTTCATTTGGAATATTTTTTCCAAAATTAAATGGAACCATTATTGAGATTTTAGCAGCACCTATTTCAACACTTGAAACAGTTTTAGCTTTTGTAGGAGCGGGAGCTACCAAAACTTTAATTATTGGTGTCGTAATCTATGCTACCGCTTCATTTTTTGCTGAAGTGACTGTTGAATATCCAATGTTAATGATATTCTTGTTGGTTTTGGTCTCTTTTACTTTTGCATTATTTGGTTTTTTAATTGGTGTTGTCAGTAAAAACTTTGAACAAATGTCTATCATTCCATCATTTGTTATTACACCAATGGTGTTTTTAGGAGGAAGTTTATACTCATTAGATATGTTACCACCATTCTGGCAAACTATTTCTTACTTAAATCCAGTAGTCTATCTAATAGATGGTCTAAGATTTTCATTTTACGGAATATCAGATTTTAATATTTGGATAAGTGTTGGTTCCATGGTGTCATTTCTAGTAATATGTGTAATTGCTGTCTCAATATTATTAAAAAAAGGTTATAATATTAAATCTTAAGAAGAAGCTATCTTTTTTTTTTGAATCTATTTTTTTTAAATTTTTTAAAAGAAAAATTTTTTGGCCTCTTTCTATTTTTAAATTTATTTTTTTTGCCAGGCTTATTGTTGTGAGATTTAGATTCATTTCTAAAAAACTTTCCTTTCTTTCTAAATTTATTGCTTTTATGTTTTTTAAAATTATTAAAATTTTTCTGCAAATTAAAATTTGGATCAATTAGTTTTTGTATTTCTCGCCAAGTTCTTTGATCATTATTTGTTAAAAAAGTTAGAGCAGAACCATCTTTTCCTGCTCGTCCAGTTCTACCAACCCTATGTATATAATCCTCTGGTACTTGTGGCAGATCAAAATTAATTACGTGCTGAATAAGTGGTATATCTAAACCTCTCGCCGCAACATCAGTTGCAACAAGTATTCTATTTTTTCCTGCTCTAAAACCTCTAATTACTCTGTCTCTCTTACTCTGTCTTAAATTACCATGAATAGCTTCCGCTGAATGATCATCAAATTTTAATTTTTTAACAATTTTATCAGCACCATGCTTTGTTTTAACAAATACCAGTATTGATCCCTTTCTTTCAAAAAGTTGATTAATAAGTTCATCGTATTTTTTTTCTTGAGTTGTTTGAAACACTTCCTGTTTAATTTTTTCAATTGGAGTTACGAGTGAACCTACAGAAATTCTATTTGGATTATTTAAATATTTTTGTGAAATCCTGAGAATGTTGCTTGGTAAAGTAGCTGAAAATAATAAAGTTTGATGATTTTTTGGTATGAACTTTAAGATTAATTCAATTTGAGGTGTAAACCCCATATCAAGCATTCTATCTGTTTCATCTAAAACAAGATAACTTACCTTAGACAAATTTAAACTTCTTCTTTTTAGATGGTCATTAATTCTTCCTGGAGTACCAACTATAATTCTTGCTCTTTTATTTAATTGTTTTAATTGTCTATGCATACTCTCCCCACCAATTAATAAAGCATGACCAATATTTATTTTTTCAGACTTAAGTTTTAAAATTGTATTCATCACTTGGCTTGCAAGTTCACGTGTTGGGCAGATAATTAGACCAGCTGTATCCTTATTTAAAATTAATTTATTTATTAATGGAATTGTAAAGGCCAATGTTTTCCCTGTACCAGTCTGAGCGGTTCCAAGAATATCTTTGCCACTTAAAGCAACTGGGATTGACTGACTTTGAATTGGAGTTGGTTTAATAAAGTTCGAATTCTTTAAAGTACTCTTTAAATTTATATCTATTGGTAGTTCATTAAAGTTTATCATTTTGTATTTTAAATAAATTACCAGAACCCTTATATACTTTAGGGATAATTACAATGAATCCTTCATTCAATTACCACCTTAAATAAATGTTAAAATGGTCAATTTGTAACTTGTAAGGGATGATAATACTTATATTATACAGCGAATATGCTTAGTTATATTGTTCCTTTTATAGTATTGATTTTGGTAGTTGTCTTCATTCATGAATATGGACACTATTATTATGCCAAAAAATATGGGGTAGGAATCACTGATTTTTCTATTGGATTTGGTAAAGAAATATTTGGTTGGAATGATAAGTCTGGAACTAGATGGAAAATTTGTTGGATACCATTAGGAGGTTATGTAAAGTTTTTTGGTGATAGAAATGTTTTTTCTCAAGCAGACTACGACGCAATATTGAAAAAATATAATGTAGAGGAAAGAAAAAAGCTATTCACTTTAAAACCACTTTACCAAAGAGCAATTATTGTTGCAGCCGGACCAATTGCTAATTTTATATTAGCTGCATTTATTTTTTTATTTATATACATGTTTGTAGGAAAAGATTTCACACCCGCGGTAATTAATGAAGTTCAAGTTGAGAGCCCTGCTGAACAAGCAGGTTTAAAGAAAAATGATATAATATTAGAGATAGATGGAACAGAGGTAAATAGTATTCTAGATGTATCCAAATTAATAACAATGTCTACATCTGAATTGATAGATTTTAAAGTATCAAGAAACGATCAAGATTTATTTTTAAAAATTAAACCAAATATTATCTTAACAAAGGATAATTTAGGAAACAAAATTAATAAAAGAGTAGTTGGTATAACGTTAGGTGCTCAAAACAATCAAGTTAATCATGTTAAGCTTGGACCTGTCAAAGCTTTATACTACTCTGCATTTGAGGTTTACTTTGTTACTTCCTCAACATTAAAATATTTAGGCTCTATGATTTTTGGGAATGCTGATACATCTCAATTAGGTGGACCAATTCGTATTGCCAAAATCTCAGGTCAGGTGGCGCAATTTGGAATCATTCCTTTTTTAAGCATGATGGCTTATATCTCAATAAGTTTGGGTCTAATAAATTTATTTCCCATACCATTGTTAGACGGTGGTCATTTAATGTTTTATGGATTTGAAAAGGTTTTAGGAAAGCCACTAAGCCAAAAAACTCAGGAAGGTTTTTTTCGAATCGGAATGTTTTTATTATTGTCGTTAATGTTTTTTGCAACATTTAATGATCTTAAAGATTTAGGTTTATTTTAAAGGGTTTTAAAGACCTTAAATAATTCAATAAAATCAACGTTTTTTATACACAATATATTGTGTGGAAAAACAAGTTACGCACTAAAAAAAAGCTTGTAAAATGGACAATATTGTTAAGTATGTAATTAACCTTTAAAACCGGAGCTAAAATGAACAAAAAACAACTGATAGCAAAGCTTTCTGGCAGCTTAAATTTAAGTAAAGCTGATGCAGAGCGTACTTTTGATACTATTACCAACACTATACTGGATGCTTTAAAAGGCGACGATTCAGTAAAAATTGCTGGTTTTGGTACTTATAAAGTAGCTAAAAGAAAAGCCCGAATTGGACGTAATCCAAGAACAGGAGAACAGATTCAAATTGGAGCATCACAAAAAGTTAAGTTTTTGCCAGCTAAAGCACTAAAAGAAATTTTTAATAAATAATTTCTTCAAACAGCCTTTATTGAGAATATCGATAAAGGCTGTTTCCATATGCAAATTATGCATATCTATATTTTCTAATCAACATTAGTTTTAAATTAAAAAGAAAATATAAGGACCTCTTTAATAACAGGGAGGTTTTATGAAAAAACTTATTAATAAATTGGTTGGTCCCGTCGTAGGTTTGCTATTTTTAATGAATATGAGTAGCACCGCCTATGCAGACACAACTGTTTCAGCAGAAGTTAGCTTTATTTTTAATACACTACTTTTCTTAATATGTGGTTTTTTAGTTATGTTTATGGCCGCAGGATTTGCGATGTTAGAATCAGGAATGGTTACATCTAAAAGTGTATCAGTAATTTGTGCGAAAAATATTGGGCTATTTTCAATAGCTGCAATAATGTTCTGGTTAGTAGGTTACAATTTAGCGTACGGTATTCCAGAAGGTGGATATATCGGTAAATTTGTACCGTGGTCAGATGCGAGCAAAATAGGTACTGGTTATGCAGATGGTTCAGATTGGTATTTCCAAATGGTATTCTGTGCAACTACAGTATCAATTGTTTCTGGAACTTTAGCAGAGAGAATTAAACTATGGCCATTCTTTTTATTTGCTGCAATTTTAGCAGGTATTATTTATCCAATAGTAATGGGTTGGCAATGGGGAGGTGGCTGGTTAGCTGCTCGAGGTTTCTCAGACTTTGCAGGTTCAACTCTTGTACACTCTACTGGAGGAGCAGCAGCATTAGCTGGTGCAATCATTTTAGGTCCTAGACTTGGTCGATTTAATAAAAAAGGCGAGGCTGCTGCGATTAAGCCATTTGCAGCGTCATCTATACCATTAGTAACATTAGGAGTTTTTGTACTTTGGTTAGGTTGGTTCGGATTTAATGGTGGATCACAATTAGCAATGGGAACAGCTGATGATGCAATTGCAGTGTCAAAAATTTTCATTAATACTTTATTAGCTGGTGCTGGAGGAGTTATGGCAGCAGGAGCGGTTACAAAATTATCAGGAAAAACTGATGTTGTACAAATGCTCAATGGATGTATTGGTGGTTTAGTAGCAATTACAGCAGAACCTTTATTGCCTTCACCATTAGCTGCAATAATGATTGGAGCAGTTGGTGGAATAATAGTTGTGTATGGTACTAAATTCTTATTCGCAATGAAGATTGACGATGTAGTTGGTGCTGTGCCAGCGCACTTATTCGCAGGTATTTGGGGGACATTAATCGTCCCTGCAACTAACTCAGGTGCTAACTTTGGAACTCAATTACTTGGAGTACTTTCAATTAACATATTTGTATTTGTTGTTGCATACATAGTATGGTCCCTAATGAAAGTTACAATGGGTATTAGATTGAGTAAAGAAGCAGAGATGAAAGGAACAGACGTTTCTGAGACTGGAGTTATTGCGTACTCAATTAGAGATTAGTTAACGAATAAATCCCTTTTTAGTTAGTTAGCTATAAGAAAGGCCCGAGAAATCGGGCCTTTTTTTTTATTCATATTTATTTTCGTCCCATAATTTCTTGTAATCGATGAATGGAGATAAACCATATCCAGAATTGATATTTGTAATATGCACCGCTAGTGATTTAATAGGAGAAATACAAATCTCTTTTTCGTAAATTTCATAAAAATATTTTTCCCATGGATTATTTAAATCTTCACATGTTTTAAAAAAAATATCCCAGTATTTATCAACAAAAGATTTTGGTACCATAAAAGTCATGAGTGTTTTTGAAATGGTTCTCCAATGCCTATTACTACCAATTAATAAGCTAGTTTTCTCATTATCCATATATAAGAAGGGATAATCAGCAGGACATATAAACAATTCCTTTTTAATTTGAGATGAAATTCTCTCATATGAGGATACCATTTCATCTAAAGCACTCTCAATGTGAATATAATCATCCTCTAAAAAATAAATTAAATCTTCTCCGTCATTTTTTCCGATTTCAAAAGCACGCAGTAAAGTAGATAAATTTGAAAAAGTTTCCCTCTTTACTTGTTTTTTTATTATATTTTCATGCATTGAAAGATCGTGATTAATAACTTCTACCTCTATATCTTCTGATTTAAATAAATTATTTATTTTATCTAAATTTTCATTACTAGAGTTATCATCAATTATTTTTAATTTTACTTTAACTTGAGGATTATTTTTATTTAAATATTTAATAGATCTGATTACTGAATAAAGTGATCTACAAACATATTCAATTTTAGGCTCATCAAAAATTCTTTTTCTATTTTGATTCCACATCTCAACATTTGTATTAGTCCTAAATATGATTAATAAAGATTTTATTTTTCTAGTCAGCTCAACTTCTCCGAGAGGCAAAACAATTGATTTTTTTAAATTAGATAAATTCTCATTTAATTCTTTGTTCAAAGTTGGAGATTTAAATTCATTTTGATCTATAAGCTCGAAGTCTAGAGCTTTAGCTATTTTAATAAAAAACTTTTTTAGGATGTTTTTTTTCATTTTTTTTGATATTAACAACTTAAATTATTATGACTATAAAATCATCACAAAATCTTGTCGAGGAGGCACTAAAAGAAATTAATACCATCTCACCTGAGGACGCATTGAAAAAAATTAATGATAATAAGTGTAATTTAATTGATATAAGAGATATTAGAGAACTTCAAAACTCAGGTAAGGTTGAAAACTCCATACATATACCTCGGGGTATGTTAGAATTCTGGATGGATCCAAATAGTGCTTATTTTAAAGAAGGTAAAATTGATATGGATAAAGAATTAGTTTTATTTTGTGCTGGAGGATTGAGATCTGCTTTAGGAGCAAAATCATTAAAGGATATGGGTTTTGAAAAAGTTTCTCATATTGATGGAGGTTTTGGAGCTATGAAAAATAAAGGTTTTAAAATAACTTAGGATCAGTCAAACAAAGATATTCTCTTTGAATAAAAAATTCTTATTATCCAATATAAGAACAAACCCAACACCCCAATAAAGTATGTAATTATTAATGGTAGTATGACTAAAAATTTGTTAATTAATAATTTCTGACTATCTCTAACAATCCAAGAGCCACAAAATAAATTGACAGCCAAAAAGTGTGTCCAGAATGTAATAAGGAAAAAATTATCACTGAATAGGTCCTTAAGCTCACCCATACCCAAATATAAATTAAAATTATTTAAAAAATTATAATCAAATTGATAAAGTAAATATAATAAATAGGTATATACCGATGCTAAAACCAAATAGGGAAATATTGAAATTACCAAATACTTACAAATGCTTGATTGAGGGAAAATAATAAGCACAAACCAGAATGGCAGAACCCCAATGTTCAACCATAGATATATCATTTCCATACTAAAAAAATCAGAAATTTGTTCGATCATAAAAAAATATAATATATTAAATTACAGAATGATTCCTATTAAAAATAAAAAAAAGTCGTTAGAAGTAACTGTTGATGAAATGCGTAATTTTTCACTAGTTTATATTGAAAAATATGCACCATCAAAACAACAGTTAAAGACCTATTTGTTAAAAAAATACCTAAAGACAAAGATACCAAATATTAACAAAAAAAATATTAATGATCTAATTGATGTTGTTTTAGAAGATTTAGAAAAATCAAAGTTTGTTAACGATAAGTTTTACTCAAAATCTAAAGCTGAAAGCTTGATAAGAAGAGGCAGTTCAATAAATAAAATTCGTAATTACTTAATATCTAAGGGAGTTCAAGACAAATATATATCAGATACTATTAACGATATTAAGGACAACAATGAGGATCAAGATTTCTTTTCAGCAATAAAAGTTTGTAAAAAAAAAAGAATAGGACCGGCAAGAATAGAGGATAATAGACCCTTATTTTATAAAAAAGACATAGCAGTGCTTGCAAGGTCAGGTTTTGACTTTGAAACATCAAAAAAAGTGATGGATTTAAATAAAGATGAATATTCAAAAATTATAAATTTACTTTAGTAAATTTATTTTCTATCTTTTAAGTGATTTTGACCATCATTAATTCTCACATCTAAATTAAATAATTCTTGAGGACTTATTCCATCTAAACAACCTACATTTATTCCATAGGTATTAGGATCACTTCTTCTTTGACTGTGAGTACTGATCCCACAAACATTACAAAAAAAATGTTTAGCAACATTAGTGTTAAATTGATAAAATGTAATATCTTTTTGTCCTTTTACAATCTCAAGATTTTTCTTTGGAACAATTGCTACTATAGTTCCTTTCCTTTTACACATTGAGCAGTTACACCTATAAAGATCATTTAATCCGTTGATAAGTTTGACATCAATCTCAACATTTTTACAATGACATGTTAATTTTTGTTTTACACTGTTTTTAATGTTTAAATAATAATTTATTTTATTTTTTATATAATTTTTAACAAAAACAAAAATCAAAAGACCAAAAATAGATACAGAAACAATGATAATTAATATTATTCTTAATTGTTCACTCATTACAAATTATTAGATCTTTTTAAAATTAAACTGGGGTTTTTAAAATCCTTTTTCCCATAAATAATTTCATTTCCTTCATGATCTGTTATAATTCCTCCAGCATTTTCGAGGATAGCATGCCCTGCAGCAATATCCCATTCAGATGCCCTTGGTTCAGCAACATATAAATCGAATTCACCAGTTGCAACCACACAAAATTTTAAAGAACTTTTCATTCTTACATGACTAGTTACACCAAATTTATTATGTATTTGTAAAATTTCAGGCTTCAGATTCTTAGAATATGCAACAGCTATAACTTGGTCGTTTGGAGTTTTTTTTTCACACTGAATTTTTTTTTCTTTTTTATCAGAAAATTCAAAGCTAAAATCTTTCCCGTAGGAATAAAATAATCTATCTTTAGCAGGAGCGTATATTATTCCCATTATTGCTTTATTATTAATAATTAGACCAGCGTTTAAAGTAAATTCATCTCCATTGTTTATATAGTCATATGTGCCATCAATAGGATCAATTAACCAAAAATTTTTCAATTTAGTATTTAGTTTATTCTTATAGCTCTCTTCAGAAACAATTGGAATTTCAGGTGTAAGATTTGTTATTTTCTCAGTTAATATTTTATCAACTTCCAAATCTCCATTTGTAACTGGAGTTTGGTCGTCTTTGATCTCTTTTTTAAGACCTATTCTTCTAAGCTCAAGAGATAATTTTCCAGCAGATAAAAAAGTATCAACCAGCTCGTAATTTATTTTTTTAAGTTTTTTTTGATCCATTAATTTTTTCTAGTTGAATGTTATGTGCATTAATAACTTTTTTACCTACATTTTCAAAATTTACAGTTACTTTACCGTTAATTATTGATTGAACCTGCCCAATTCCCCAATCTTTGTTGTTAGGATGGATCACTTTTTCACCTGGTTCATAATCTAAAATCATTTAATATTATTTATATTAGAAATAAGTATAAATACCATCATTATGAATTTTAAAAAAAATTCACTGGGATTAAATAAAGATCCGAAAGATACAACAGTTGTTGTTGCAATGTCTGGTGGCGTAGACTCTTCCACAGTTGCTGGAATGATGAAAAAAGAAGGATTTAATGTTATCGGTATAACTTTAAAGCTATATGATGACACAAAAGAATCTGCTCACTCAAAACAATGTTGCGCTGGTCAAGATATAATGGATGCAAAAAGAGTAGCCAACCAATTAAATATCGAACATAAAATTTTATATTATCAAAGCAAATTTAAAGAGGGTGTAATTGACAATTTTGTTGATAGTTACTTAAAAGGAGAGACTCCTGTGCCATGTATACAATGTAACAAAACAGTTAAGTTTAACGATTTATTTAATGAGGCTAAAAGATTAAAGGCAGATGCGTTAGTGACAGGCCACTACGTAAAAAGTATTACAAATAACGAAATTACTGAAATGTATAGAGCAATTGACGAAAATAGGGATCAAAGTTATTTTTTATTCAATACAACAAGGGAACAACTAAATTTTTTGCGCTTCCCATTGGGAGGAATGCTTAAGTCCGAAACAAGAGAAATTGCAAAAAATTTAAAACTTAATGTTGCAGAAAAACCAGATAGTCAAGATATTTGTTTTGTTCCAAATGGTGATTATGTATCAGTAATCCAAAAATTAAAACCTGATTCATTTAAAAAAGGAAATATAAAAGACACAAATGGAAAAGTATTGGGTGTGCACGATGGTATAATTAATTTTACCATTGGACAAAGAAAAGGAATTAAAATAGCAGCAAGTGATCCTTTGTATGTAGTTGATATAGATCCTGATTTAAATGAGATTATTGTTGGCACGAGAAAGGATTTAATTAAAAAAAATATATTTCTTAAAGACCTAAATATACTCTGCGAAAAAAAAGTTTTTGATAATGAAATTTTCGTTAAAATAAGATCTACAGGTAAACTTTTAAGATCAAAAATTAAATTTAAGAGCAATAATGCTCAGCTTGAGTTAATGGAAGATGAATATGGAATTTCTCCAGGACAGGCTTGTGTATTTTACTCAAGGGATAAATATGGTGATAAAGTTTTAGGTGGTGGATGGATTTCAAAAAATTAGTTTTTTTTCCACATAAAAAAAGTTAATAAATAAAACAAAATTACCCCTATAAAATAGTCCCATTCCAGAGCATGCTTAAAAGATTTAAGATTAAAGCTAAAGAAATCATCACCAGGTAAACTAATTATAGGAATGCTAATAATGGCAACTACAATCAATACTGAAACCAAAATAATTTTAGTATTTAAAATTTTTTTATTTATAAATTTAAATAGTTTTTCTCTAAAGGAGTACAGGGTTGCAACTAAGTAAGCCTGAGCAGTAATCTCGAATATTATAAATACAAGCATAATCACTCTTCTAAATAATTTATATAAATTGTGATCAAACTTAATACCTAAAAATACAGAATGAAGTATTAAACATACAGCTGACCCAATGCCAAAAAACAAAAATTTTTTAATATATTTATGATCTCCATAAATATTTTGCACAATTGCTTTATTATATAACCAGTATCGAATTAATAAATATGCTGTTAAAAACATAGCAGGCTTAAATATTAAGTAAGTTGGAAAAACTCTTGCAGTTCTACTTATTGATGCACCACCATCAAAGTATGGAAAAATAAATCCTACTAATACATCTTCTCTATTTGGAAAAAGATCATGGAAATTTGTTATGATTATTAAGCAGGCATTAATTGCCAAGAAAGGGACGATAAAAATCCAAATACTTAAGGACCTTACCTTTTGTATACTATCCATTTTGAGTTAGATTATTTTTTTTTATTCTTTTTTCTTGCTCTTCGCTTTTTAGAGCCCATTTTTCTTCGACCTCTATGTTTTTTTGGATATCCCATAATTACCTTTATTTTAATATTTTATTGACTTATTTGATGGATATAGCATTGTCATTACAACATATCAAATTTTTTATGGGTAAATCATTTAAAACTTTTTTAAAACATACAGCTAAAGATTTTCATAATCATTCCGTAAACCCACCTGTTGTAAGAGCTTCTACAATTATTTTTAAATCAATGAATGATATTAGACGTACTCAGGCTAAATACAAAAGAGATCCAAGAGGAGGATACTTTGATTATGGTAGGCAGGGGACATCCACAACACATATATTGCAAAAAATTTTAACCAAACTTGAGGAATCGTATCATACTTTTTTAACTCCAACAGGATTTGGATCAGTTTTCTTAGCTATATTTAGCATTGTAAGACCCGGGGATGAAATTATTACAGCAGATCCTGTTTATAATCCTACAAGAATGCTTACCCAACATTACCTAAACGAATTTGGTATCAAAACTACTTTTTATAATCCACATGACTTAAACTCTATTCAAAAAAATATTTCTAAAAAAACAAAACTTATTTTTGTTGAAAATCCTGGAAGTAATACATTTGAGTTTCAGGACTTGTCAAAAATTTTAAAAATTGCAAAAAAAAATAAAATACTTACAGCAATTGATAATACATGGGCAACTCCATATTTCTTTAAACCAATTAAGCTGGGTTTTGATATGTCTATTGTATCAGCTACTAAGTATTATTCAGGTCATTCAGATGTTATGGGAGGAAGTTTAGCTGTAAATAAAAAAGTATTTAAACATGTAGAAAAAGCACAAAAGATAACTGGTTTAAGATTGGGACCGGATGATGCATATTTAATAACAAGAGGCCTAAGAACCTTAGATGTTAGATTAGATAAACATGAGGAAAATGCAAAAAAAGTGGCAGCATTCTTATCTAAAAATAAAAAAGTTAAACTTCTTTATCCATATAAAAAAGGATCTTTTAATTATAAAATGTGGAGGAAGTATTATTCAGGAGCATCAGGTTTAATGGGACTGAAGATCAAGGCGAAAAATAAGAATTCAGTTATAAAATTCGTAAATTCATTAAAACTGTTTGGTTATGGCTATAGCTGGGGAGGTTTTGAGAGTCTTGCCCTCCATCAAGGAAAATCGGAGAGGGGTAACAGAAAGTTTTTAAATTTGGATAAAGATGAAAGACTTGTTCGATTACATATTGGCCTTGAAGATCCTAAAGATTTGATTGACGATTTAAGGAAATCCCTTAAGTTCGTTAAATGACCTCTGAAAAATTTTTCAAAAATAATACAGCTTTAATAACTTTAATTGCAGCATGTTTAGTTGTATTAATATCACTCAGTGTTCGTCAGGTTTTTGGAATGTTCTTTATGGACTTCAATGTTGATTTAGGAATTTCAAACACAGAATTTGGTTTAGCAATTGGTATACAAATGCTCGGCTGGGGCCTTTCGGGACCTATTTTTGGAGCAATAGCTGATAAGTATGGAGGTCATAAAGCTATAACATTAGCTTTTATCTTTTATATATTAGGAGTTTATTTTTTGTTTGCAGGTCCTAATACAGGCATTTATTTTCAAATGAGTTTAGGTGTTCTAATTGGGATTGGTTGTGGTGGAACAGCAATAAGTATTCCAATGTCAATTGTTGGAAAACATTTTCCTTTATCAAATAGAACAATTGCAATGAGTATAGTGACGGCCGTAGGTTCATTTGGTTATTTCCTTTCACCATTGTTTACGCAATATTCATTGAATAGTAACGGTTGGGTTCAAACATTAATTTATTTTATGATTTTTTTAATGGCTGGTTTAGTAATAGCTTTTTTTGTTAGATCGCCTAGCTCAAGTGAATCTCTTGAAACATCGAATGATCAAAGTACATTAAGTGCATTAAAAGAAGCATTTCAAAATAAAAGCTATATTCTTTTGGTAGCAGGTTTTTTTGTATGCGGTTTTCATATCACTCTGGTTGGTACTCACGTTCCTAAATATGTAATAGATAGAGGCCTAGATAGTTGGACAGCAGCAATGATATTGTCCCTCATTGGCTTTTTTAATATTTTTGGGTCTCTTCTAAGTGGATATATGTCTACTAAAATGAGTAAAAAAATTATCTTAAGCGGAATTTATTTATTAAGAGGTGTATCAATTTGTTTATTCATTTTCACCCCACCAAGTACAATAAGTTCAATAATTTTTGGAGCTAGTTTTGGGTTTTTATGGTTATCAACTGTTCCAGCAACAAGCGGAATAGTAGCGCATATTTTTGGAACTAAGTATTTAGGATTGCTTTATGGTCTTGTATTCTTAAGTCATCAAATAGGGTCATTCTTTGGAGCTTATTTAGGAGGTTTATTTTATGATCTATATGGGTCTTATGACTATGCGTGGTATTTGGCAATTGCATTGTCCATATTTGCTGGTTTAATACATCTTCCAATAAAAGAGCAAGCAGTTGAAAGATTACAAAAAGCATAAAATTAAATTTAATCCATTTTTGGAGAAACTTTATCAATCGGATAAAGCGATGATTATATATAAAGTTAAAGATGGATATAACATTTATACTGACTTTTCAAAAAAGATTATTTTAAACAATAAAAATATTGAAAAATTTTTAAATAAATTTAATAAAAAAAAAACTAGCAAAGAAACTGACTTATTTATAGGTTTTTTTGGATATGAAATTTTATGTAATTTATTAAATATTAAAATAAAAAATCAAAAAAAAATTAATTTTTATAAGGGCGTTTTTTATAAACCTGAAACTGTAATTAAAATTAGAAAAGATATAAAAGTTATATCTACAATTAAAAGTTTTAAATTTAAGGATTCTTTTAGTGACACCCAAATATTATCATCATTTAAATTAAATATTGATTTTGAAAAATATAATAAGATTTTCAACATATTTTCAAAAAAAATTAAACAAGGTGAAACTTACCAAATTAAAATATGCACAAAGTATAAAAATAAATCTAAAATTAATCCTATTAATTTCTTTTGGAAATTAATGAAAGTAAATGCAGCACCTGAATCTTTTATGATTAGAGATAAAAATTATTCAATAGTAAGTTGCTCTCCTGAAACGCTGATTGATAAAATTGGAAATAAAATAATAACTAAACCCATTGCTGGAACCCTAAAAAAACAAAGTAATAACAATATCAATAAAGCGTTAAATTTTTTTAAGAATAATAATAAAGAAACAAAAGAGCATAATATGATTGTAGATATGGAAAGAAATGACCTTTCAAGAGTTTGTGTTCCTGGCTCAGTTAAAATTCTTAGAGAAAAATTTGTTGAGGAATATAAACACCTGTTTCATTACGTAACATCAATTCAGGGTATTCTTAAAAAAAAAATAACCATAAAAGAAATAATTAAATCAATGATGCCAGGTGGATCAGTTATTGGATGTCCTAAAATTCGAACTTTAGAATTACTTAACAATCAAGAAAAAGAAGATAGAAATATATTTACTGGTAGTTTTGGATATATAAAATTTAATCAAGATATGAGATTTAATATTATAATAAGATCAATTTTAAATTTTAAGAAGACGTCAGAAGTGTCAGCTGCATCCGGGGTTGTATTGGATAGCTCATCAAAAAAAGAATTTAATGAAAATTTCATTAAAGCTAAATCTTTATTAGAACTTTATAAATGATTTATATTATAGATCACAAAGATTCATTTACTTGGAATGTCGTTCACCAATTTTCAAAATTTGATGAAGTGTATTGCTCGAATTATGATCAAATTAATCAAAAAAAAATTAAACAAAGTCATACAATAGTTTTATCACCTGGCCCTGGCTCACCTAAAGACTACCCTTTTACCTCTAAAATTTATAGAGATTACAAAGGAAAGAAAAAAATAATTGGAGTTTGTTTGGGATACCAGCAAATACTATTTAGTGAAAAAGGGAAGATCGTTCAGCAAAAAAGAATCTTTCATGGATATCAATCAAAAATTAAAATTACTTCAGAGAGTGAAATTTTTAAAAAAAACAAAACATTTTACGTTGGAAGATATCATTCATTAAAGTTATATGAGCCTTACAAATCAAAAGATATTAAAATTACTATGAGATGTTCCAAAACTAATATAGCAATGGGTTTTGAAGATATAAAAAATAATGTATATGGATTTCAGTTTCATCCTGAATCTTTTTTAACAAAAAATGGTGACCTTATTATTAAAAAAATCTTATCAGCATAAAGATCATAAAGAAATAAAATTTAATGATCTTTGGAATGCACATGGTGTCTTTACAACTATGCGTGTAGTTGGAAAAAATAAAAAGATTTTGTTCTTTAAAGAACATATAGATAATTTAATTAAATCATTAAAAAATTATGGATTAAATAGAAAAGATCTTAAAAAAATTATTCTTAGACTTATTAGAACAAATTTACCTAATATGAAAAATTTTGATCACCTATTTAGAGTTGCGGTAAATAGTAAAATGATTTCGATATCGCTTCGAAAAAGAAATAAATCAAAGTTAAATTTTAAGTTAAAACTTTTGGATTATAAAAGAGTAGATCCACAACATAAAAATCTTAAATATAAAAAAATTCTAACATTTTTAAAAAAACTAGATAATAGAGAATATGATGTAGCATTACACAAGAATAAGAAATTTTTAGAAACTGGGACATCTAATTTATTATTTGTTCAAAATAAAAATATATTCTCTCCTAAAACTAGTTTCTATAGTGGAACAACCTTCAAATTTTTTAAGAAAAAGACTAAAATTACTTTAAAAGATATTAAATTAAAAGATGTTAAGAATTATGAGGAAATAATTTTAATAGGATCTGGTAAAGCTGTAACATCTGTGGCAAAAATTGAAAAACTTCACTGGAAAAGAAAAAGTTTTGAAATTTTTCATAAACTTAAAAAAATTTATAATAAACAACTTTAAATTATGAGAGACCCAAATAGCCCTTGCTTGTTTTGTAATATTAAAAAAAAAGATATAATTTTTGATAATAGTTATGCTTATGTAAGTTTTGATAGTTATCCAGTTTCAAAATTCCATTCTTTAATTTTTCCAAAAAGACACATAGAAAACTTCTTTGAATTAAATGACAATGAGCTTTTAGCGTGTAATGATTTGATTAATAAAATTAAAAATAAAGTACAAGCAGATGATAAAACAATAAAAGGTTTTAATATTGGATCGAACTTAGGAAAAGTAGCTGGCCAATCTATTATGCATTGCCATATTCACCTGATTCCCAGGAGGGAAGGTGATGTTGACAATCCACAAGGTGGTGTAAGGGCTGTAATTCCAGCAAAACAGCATTATACTAGAAAAAAGTAAATAATTTCTTAATTTCTACAACTTTAAAATGTGTCTATATCACTGTTGAACTAAAACTTTATCTGTATTAGAAAGTTCAGAATAATATGATTACAATAAACCCATTTTCTCAACTCACAGAAACAATTCCATCTATAGCATTACAATCTTTTGTGCTGGTAATGGTTGGATTAGTTGCTGCTGGAACGATATTAGACATTATTCATAAAAAAAATGTAAAATATTTTTTCAATAATGCAAAAAAAGCAAAACAAAATGCAACAAGAGAGCTAGGATCAGGTGAACGAATAGCTATTATTAGCAAAACAATTGTGCACGATATTGGCACAACTGCAGAACTAGGAATGGGAAAAAGAAGAGTGGCTCATGTCTTAGGAATGTACGGAACTGTTTTATTTTGGGCTGGGTCAGCAGTTATGATTTTTTGTTATTCATCTACTAACGCAGAAACACCAACTTTTTGGCCAGCGATTTGGCACATAGGTGCTTTTATGACATGTGTTGGTGGATTTTGGTTTTGGTTTTTTTTAAGAGTGGATGTTGCTTCAGAAGCAAATTCAGTTTTTAGAATCATTAAAGCAGATTTATTTGTTTTAGCCCTTTTGGCATCATCTTTATTTGGTTTGTTATGGTCATTTTTTCAAGCTAAAGGATTGTTTGGATGGGACACTTTATTTCTAGTTCTATTTGCAGTTTCAAATATAGTTCTTTTTGGGGGGGTATATTGGTCTAAATTTGCTCATATGTTTTATAAACCAGGTGCAGCAATTCAAAAGAATTTGGCTGAGGCAGACGGTTCAAGAGATAACTTGCCAGCGCCTGCAGACGCACCAGAGCAGTTTGGTCTAGGAATTAAAAGAGAGCAACCTAAACATTATTAATATGATAAAAATAAAAGGAAAAAAATAAATATGTCAACTTTTGTATACATGACTAGATGCGATGGATGTGGACACTGCGTAGATATTTGTCCGTCAGATATTATGCATATAGACGAAACTATAAGAAGAGCCAAAAATATTGAACCAAATTTTTGTTGGGAATGTTATTCGTGCGTTAAAGCCTGCCCTAATCATGCAATTGATGTAAGAGGCTATGCAGACTTTGCTCCAATGGGACATAGCGTAAGAGTTAGAAGAGAAGAAGAAAAAGGAACGATCTCATGGAGAATAAAATTTAGAAACGGAACTGAGAAAAATTTTGTATCACCAATTACTACAAAGCCTTGGGGTAAATTTATTCCTAAACTTGCAGAAGCTGACACACCAAACCAAGGTGAGATTAATTCACAAATACTTTATAACGAACCTCATGGATTAAACACAAATCAAGACTTACCTACAGTAGATAAAAGCAAATTTAAAAAAGGGGTTTACTATTAATGCCAAAGTCTAAAACCGTATACGAAGATTGCGATGTTCTAGTAGTCGGTGGAGGAATGGCAGGTACAGGTGCTGCTTTTGAAGCGAGACATTGGGGAAGAGATTTAAAAATTATTTGTGTTGAGAAAGCTAATATAGATAGAAGTGGAGCTGTTGCCCAAGGACTTTATGCAATCAATTGCTACATGGGAATGCAATGGGGTGAAAATCAACCAGAGGATCACGTTCGTTATGCAAGAAATGATTTAATGGGTCTAGTTAGAGAAGATTTGGGCTATGACATGGCTCGTCATGTAGACTCCACTGTACATATGTTTGATGAGTGGGGCCTTCCAATGATGAAGAATAAGGAAACTGGAAGATATCAAAGAGAAGGTAAATGGCAAATAATGATTCATGGAGAAAGTTATAAACCTATAGTAGCTGAGGCAGCAAAAAAATCTGCTGATAAAATTTACAATAGAATAATGGTTACTCATTTACTAATGGATGAAACAAAAGAAAATAGAGTAGGTGGAGCTGTTGGGTTTAATATGAGAACAGGAGATTACCACGTATTTAGATCAAAAACTGTAATTGTAGCAGCTGGAGGAGCGTCACATATTTTTAAACCAAGATCAGTAGGTGAAGGAATGGGAAGAACTTGGTACGCACCATGGTCGAATGGATCAGCTTATGCACTTCCAATTGCAGCTGGAGCTAAAATGACTCAAATGGAAAATAGAATTGTATTATGTAGATTTAAAGATGGATATGGTCCAGTTGGAGCATATTTTTTACATCTAAAAACTTATACACAAAATGCTAATGGTGAAAATTATGAAAAAAAATGGTACGAACAAACAAAAGAGTTAGTAGGAGAGTACATTGATCACCATCCAACACCTACTTGTTTAAGAAATCATGCATTTGTACAAGAAGTAATGTCAGGTAACGGACCTATACACATGGTAACAAAAGAAGCTTTTCAAGATCCACATCTGGAAACAGTTGGATGGGAAAATTTCTTAGGAATGACAGTAGGACAAGCAGTTGTCTGGGCTTCACAAAATATTGATCCAAAATATACTAATCCTGAACTTACTACATCGGAGCCATATGTTATGGGATCACACGCAACATGCTCAGGTGCATGGGTGAGTGGACCTGAAGACTTATCTCCACCGGAGTATTTCTGGGGATATAATAGAATGTTAACCGTAGAAGGTTTATTTGGTGCTGGAGATACTGTAGGTGGTAGTGCTCATAAATTTTCGTCTGGTTCTTTTACTGAGGGAAGATTAGCTGCAAAAGCAGCGGTAAAATATATTGAAGACAAAAAAGCTAAAGATTTAACGGTTTCTGACAAACAGTGCGAAGATTTTAGAGAGGTTATCTATAAACCACTTGAAAACTATACGGTTGGTAGAAATGAAATAACTGGAGGAACAGTCTCTCCAAGCTATATTTCTCCAATTCAAGGTCTTCAAAGACTTCAAAAAATAATGGATGAGTATGTTGGTGGTATTACAGTAAATTATATGACAAATGAAAATTTACTTAAAAAAGGCTTAGAGTTGTTAGACTGGTTAACTGAGGATTTAGAAAATGTTGGTGCAGAAGACTATCATCAACTCATGAGAGCGTGGGAATTAAAACATAGAACGTTAACTTCTCAGTGCGTGACTGAGCACACTTTATTTAGAAAAGAAACACGTTGGCCTGGTTACTATTATCGAGGTGATTATATGAAACTTGATGATGAAAATTGGCATTGCTTAACTGTTTCAAGACGTGATCCTAAAACAGGCAAGTTTACAATGGAAAAACAACCTGTTTACCACATAATAGACGAAAAAGAGAAAAAGCAAGCTTCTTAGAATTTTAAACATATCATGAGCTTAATTGAAAAGTCAGATGAGGATATCATCAAAATTGCGGAACCTATCTGGAATAACTTAATAAAATCTTCAAATATTAAAGATTATGGAGGTTTTACGAAAGATTTCTCATCTCAAATGCTTTACGGAGCTAACGAAGTTGAGTTAGGTAAGCAGTGGGCAAATAATGAATTAATATCTACCCTAAAAGAAAATTGTAAACCTCTTGGTTGTCTTAGAAGGGGTATCTATGTGACTGTGATTTATAAGCAAAATAGCACAAAAATTGCTGGAGACTTTATTGGTAGACTTGTATTGGGAGAAGAGGATGGAAACATTAAAGTTTTTGGAGCCACTATCTTTTAAAAAAATATTTCAATCATAACAATTTAAACTTGCAAAACTGGGTGTAATCGTGCTATTTCGGAAATATGCTTAATAATTTAAATATAAAAAAAATTTTTAAGCACATACCCCAAGATTTTATTTCATTTAACTCTAAAATTGTAGTTTACGTAGGTTTGATAGCTTATTGGGGTGTAATATTAGTGGGGACTTTTCTCCAAATTATTTAGTTATTCTTAATGGAATACTTTCTTCCAATTGCAGAAGTATATGTAAGTTTACCTTTAATCTTTCTTTTAAGTTTAGTAGTTGGAATATTATCAGGTCTATTTGGTGTGGGAGGTGGATTTTTAATGACTCCATTTCTAATTTTTATGGGTATTCCACCAGCATACGCAGTTCCAAATGAAGCTAATAATATTTTAGGTACTTCTATATCTGGATCAACAACTCATTATTTAAAAGGTACTTTAGATTATAAGATGGGATTGATGATAGTTGTTGGTGGTGCTGCAGGAACTATTCTTGGAATTTTAACTTTTACATATTTTAAAGATATAGGAAAAATTAATATCGTAATTTCTTTATCTTATATGTATATACTTGCAATAATTGGAACCTTAATGCTTGTTCAAGGTATCACTGAGATAGATAGAGCAAGAAAAAAAATAGTTGTCAAAAAAAAATTACATCAACACTATTGGATACATGGCTTACCATTAAGAATGAGGTTTAAAAAATCTAAATTATACGAAAGTGCATTTACGCCAATTATAATAGGACTGATAGTTGGATTTATTGCTGCAATAATGGGTATTGGTGGTGCATTTATTCTTGTTCCAGCTATGATTTATATAATTGGAATGCCAACTAAATTAATACCAGGTACATCATTATTTGTAACAATTTTTGTTAGCGCTATTGTGACTATTCTTCATGCATTTAATTATGGATCTATAGATTTAATTTTAGTTACAGTTTTAATTTTAGGTTCAATTTTAGGAGTTCAAGTTGGCCAAAAGATTGGAGAAAAGGTTGATAGCTCACAATTTAAAACAATATTAGCAGTTCTTTTACTTTTGGTTGGTATAGCAGTTGCTTATGACTCATTTTTTGCAGATCATTCTGCAAGGGGAATGCAAAGCAAAGGTGCTGAGTCTTTAACACCTCTCGCTATATTTGTTAAAGATTTATTAAACGACGCTCCAATTTTATATGGAATGTTTTCAATTGTTTTAGCGCTTGTATTAGGTGTTGGTGCGGCAATTATAAGAAGATTTTTATCAAATTTAAAGAAGAAATACGTACACACACCGCCACCTGCTTCACAAAAGTAATTTAAATTTAATACAATTTTGGTAAATAAAATTATGAGAAAATTTTTAGTATTAATATTTTGCATTTTAAGTTTTCAAGTGTCCGCAATGGAGAAGAAAACTACTTTTGATAAAGATTTATTTCAAAAAGCCCAAGATGATGGAAAAGTAGTAGTTGTAAGTTCTTGGATTAAGTATTGCTATTCATGTGCTGGACAAATGAAAATTTTACAGAAAGCAGAAAAAGATTTTGAAAACATTAAATATTTTTCATTTGATGTAACAAACAAAGAAATTTCTAATATTTTTAAAGTTGAATATCAAACCACTCTCCTCATATTTAAGAATAATGAGGAAATTTATCGAAGTATCGGAGAGACTAGCAAAGAGGAGATATATAAAGCTATTGAGTCTTCAATATAAAATTTTAAGCACTTCTATATAATTTAGTCATAACAAATTCTTTATGACCTAAAGCTTCTGCGCACGTTAGTCTTCCATTTGCAACTCTTATAGTTGATTTAATGAGCTCATCTCCAGCTCGATCTAAATTCATTTGTCGTGACAGTATTTTTGAAACATCTACATCAATATGTTCACTCATCGTTTTGGCTGTTAATGGATTTGCAGTTAGCTTAATTACTGGCTCAATAGGATTTCCGATTATATTACCTTGTCCAGTTGGGAAAAGGTGTATGTTGAAACCACCAGCTGCTTGTAAAGTAACACATTCTGCAGCAGCAGATGAGGTATCCATAAAATATAAACCTTTACCTTTAGTTGGCTCCTCTGCAGGCTCTAAAACATCGATGAATTGTCTCGAACCAATCTTTTGAAAATTCCCAAATGCTTTTTCCTCAATTGTAGTTAAACCTCCAGCTATATTACCAGCCGTAGGTTGACTTTCAGAAAGATCATCAGTTGCTTCCTTTAATATAAAATCGTTATAATCACTCCAAGTCTTCATAAATTTTTTCTGAGCTTCAGGCGTTTTTCCTCTTTTAGCACAAACATTTTCCGCACCAGTTAACTCTGATGTTTCACCAAAACATAAATGAACCCCTAATGGTTCTAATTTATCCATCAGATTTCCAACAGTAGGATTTGATGCAAGACCAGAAGTGGTATCTGACTCTCCACATTTTACTGAAATCCACAAATCGCTCATTGGACATTCTTCTCTTTGTTTCTCAGATGCCCACATAGATAACTCTTGTGCTTTTTTTGAAACTTTAGCAATTGTGTCAATATCCCCAACACCTTCGATACTAAAACCTTCAACAGGCTTTCCAGTTTTTGCTATCGCATCTACAATTCTTTTTGTCCACTTAGGCTCAATACCAATTACAATTACAGCTGCAACATTTGGATTTTTACCAGTTCCAATCATTGTTCTAAAATGTAATTCTAAATCTGCACCAAATTGAAGTCTTCCGTACGAATGAGGGAGAGCAATTGTTCCTTTAATATTATTAGCCACAGCCTCGGCACATGCATTTGAAATATCATCTACTGGTAAAATTATTACGTGATTTCTTGTACCAGCTCTTCCGTTTTCTCTTTTATAACCTAAAAAACTTTTTGGAATTTCCATTTTACCACTTTTTTGTTTTTACATTGTGAACATGTACATGCTCACCTTTTTTAATATTTTTAACAACTTTACCAATATCGTGACCATACTTTAATATAGTGTCGCCCTCTTTTAGGTCAGTCATTGCTATCTTATGTCCCAGGGGTATTTCACTGATAGATTGGATTTTAGCAGACTTATCATTTTCCATAATCCAGCAATTACAGTCCTGATTTGGTGTAATTTTCTCAATTACAACTACGCCTACGTTGTCTTTCTCATCGTGAATTATGACTTCTGTGCTACTCATGTTGACTATTTCTTATTTGAAATTCTCTAGATCTTATATATTAATCACATTCATTAACAAATAAAAAATTGTAAAGAATTTTTATGACTAAAATGACAACAGAAGAGGCTTTTGTAAAAGTTCTTCAAATGCATGGAATAGAGCACGCCTTTGGTATTATTGGTTCTGCTTTTATGCCTATATCAGATCTATTTCCAAAAGCAGGAATAACTTTTTGGGATGTTGCGCACGAAACTAATGGCGGCTTGATTGCTGACGGTTATACAAGAGCAACCGGAAAAATATCAATGGTCATTGCACAAAATGGACCTGGTATTACTGGATTAGTAACACCAATCAAAACAGCTTATTGGAACCACACACCTCTTTTGTTAGTTTCACCTCAAGCGGCAAATAAGACAATGGGCCAAGGAGGCTTTCAAGAAGTAGAACAAATGAATCTATTTAAAGATATGGTTTGCTACCAAGAAGAAGTTAGAGATCCATCAAGAATGGCTGAAGTGCTTAATAGAGTTATAGAAAAAGCAATCAGGGGATCTGCACCAGCACAAATAAATGTTCCTAGAGATTATTGGACACAGATAGTTGACATAGAACTACCACCAATAATTAGATTTGAAAGACAAGGTGGTGGAAAAGATGCTATCGATAGTGCAGCTAAATTATTATCAGATGCGAAATTCCCAGTAATATTATCAGGGGCTGGAGTTGTTATTGGAAATGCTATTGAAGATTGCAAAAAATTAGCTGAAAAATTAGATGCTCCAGTTTGTAACGGTTACCAACACAATGATAGTTTTCCAGGAAGTCACCCATTAGCGGTTGGACCTTTAGGATATAACGGATCAAAAGCTGGTATGCAACTTATCTCTAAAGCTGACGTTGTATTAGCTTTAGGAACTAGATTAAATCCATTTTCAACTTTACCCGGTTACGGAATAGATTACTGGCCAAAAAATGCAAAAATAATTCAAGTTGATATGAATCCAGATAGAATAGGACTTACAAAAAAAGTTACAGTTGGAATTTGTGGTGATGCAAAAATGGTTGCACAACAAATTTTGGAAAAATTATCTAAAAATGCAGGAGATAGCGGTAGAGAAGAAAGAAAAAACCTAATTCACCAAACTAAATCTGCGTGGTTACAAACTTTAACAGGATTAGATCATGAGGAAGATGATCCAGGAACAGTTTGGAATAAAGAAGCAAGGGAAAGAGACAAAGATAGAATGTCTCCAAGACAAGCATGGAGAGCAATACAAGAGGCTATGCCTGCAGATGCAATTATTTCAAGTGATATTGGAAATAATTGTGCAATTGGAAATGCTTACCCAACATTTGAAAAGGGAAGAAAATACTTAGCACCTGGATTATTTGGTCCATGTGGATATGGTTTCCCAGCAATTCTTGGAGCAAAAATAGGATGTCCAGACACTCCCGTGATAGGTTTTGCAGGTGATGGTGCATTTGGTATAAGCATGAATGAGATGAGTTCTTGTGCAAGGAAAGAATGGCCAGCAATTACTATGGTTATTTTTAGAAATTATCAATGGGGTGCTGAAAAAAGAAATTCAATTTTATGGTTTGATGATAACTTTGTTGGCACTGAATTAGATCCAGAATTAAGTTATGCAAAAGTAGCTAATGCATGTGGTCTAAAAGGTGTTACGGCCAAAACTATGGAAGAAACTACAAAAGCAATTAAACAATCATGCGAAGACCAAAAAAAAGGAATTACAACATTCATAGAAATAATTCTTAATCAGGAATTAGGTGAACCTTTTAGAAGAGATGCTATGAAAAAACCGGTAGAAGTTGCAGGCATAAAAAAAGAGGATATGAAACCACAAATTTTAAAAGGCAATTAATTGCTCGTCGTTGAAACTTTGAATTGATTAAAAAAAATCTATTAAACATTACCTTATCATTATTATTATCATTTTCGATAATTTATTTATCCTTGAGTAATTCTTGGAGTTTTTTTTGGAACTCTTTATCTATTCCCGCTCAAGAACCTTTCTCTGATCTTAAAGCACACATTTACTTTTACAACTGCTTCATAAAAGGAATAAATATTTATACTCAGCCATGTGAATTAATACCTTTAGGTAATGCGAATATATCCACACATCCAGAAATCTGGCTTAAAATTGTTCATTTTTTAAATTTGAATAATTCTGTAGTTTATAATATTTTTATTTTGACCATATTAACAATCTATTTCTTCAGTTTAATTAAAATTTATTCAAACTCTATTAGCCTTAAAAGTAAAATATTTTTTTTTATATTTTTTTTATCAACAACAAATTTTATTTTATTAGAAAGGTTTGCTACAGATATTTTTATATTTATTTTAATTTTTTTTATTTTAAATTTTAATAATAAAATTATAAAAGGTTTTTTAATATTTATTGGTATTTTGTTAAAATATTATCCTATATTTTTAACTAGTATTTTTTTAAAAAATAAAAAATACTTATTTTTTTTTTCATCATTTTTCATTTTATTTGTTTTTTTTATTTATTTAGATCAACTAAAATTAGTTAATAATAATATTTTAGAAGTAGCATTAATAGTTGCTTATGGAGTAAGATCTATCACAAAAGCTATTTATCATTTATCTATAGAGTATAACTTCTTAATAAATGAATCTAATTACAGTTTTTTTAAAAATGTTACGATTATAATTTTCATAATTTATTCATTGTTATTAATATTTTTGGGTTTTTTAAGACCACAAAAATTTGAAATTAGTTTAAATGATCAATTATCAAATTATTTTATTGCTGGCTCCTCTATATACATAGGAACATTTATATTTGGATCAAATTTTGATTATAGATTAATTTTTTTAATTTTTACAATTCCTTATCTAATGAGTTTAAAAAATGAGTTAATTAAAAATATTTTAATCATTTGTTATTTTATAAGTTTAAATAGTTTTTTAATACAACATAGTGAATATTTTGTTTCCTCTGATGTTTTACATTGGATATATTTTTTAAAAGCATTCATAGTATATCTTTGTAAATTTTTAGTTTTTACATTACTTTGTTTTTTGATAGGTTCTCACATTAAAAATATTAATTTTTTCAAACTTAATGACCAAAAAAAATAAAATTAAATTTTCATATTCTAATTTCAAAAAATATGAGGACTATCAATATAAAGGCTTAATCGGTAGTTTGATGAAATATGATCATCGCGATCTAGAGAAAACTTTGCCTAAAAAAAAATATTCAAATGTTTTAGAGATAGGACCTGGTTTTCATTCACACATAGATTATGTTAAGCACGATTATAAAAATTATTACATATTAGAACAAGAGAAAGACAAATTAAATTTTCATAAAAAAAGGAAGAATAATAAAATTAAACTTTCAACATACAAAAAAAATAAAATGCCATACAAAAATAATTTTTTTGACAGGATTATTATGTGTCACGTATATGAGCATGTAGACAAACCTGAAGATTTTATATTAGAAGCAATGTCTAAACTTAAAAAGGGTGGTGTTTTTTCAATTGCACTACCAACAGACCCAGGTTTCCTTTGGAGAATGGGTAGGCTATTCAGTAAAATCTTTTTTGTTAAGAAAAAACAAAATATAACAATAAAAAAATATGATTACATAAACGCATTAGATCATGTGAATAGTATTTTCTCCTTGTACAGTATTATTAATTATTTTTATGATAAAAAAATAGAGCGATACCTTCCATTTAGAATTAAAGCATTTGACTTAAATTTATTCTACAACGTTCATATAATAAAATAGTCACTTATTTTTAAAATTAATTATTTCATTTATTAAAAAATGTATTCTCAAAGCATTTTCAAAATTTGGTCTTCCATTATTTCTATTTACAATACTATTTTTAAATGAAACTAAGTTTCTATAAGTAGGTTTTAATCTAAAATCGTAATTAATTTCTTTAGGTTTAAAAAGAATTTTTTTATTTTTTAATAATAAAAACTGATCAAATAAATTGTTCATTTTTGTAAATAAACAATAATTACCCTTGTCACAGTGAAATATTATTTTATGATAAGGTTTTGATTTGTTAGCTTGACCTATTGTTCTAAAATTTAAACTCACTTTTGTTTTTTTATCTTTGGTTAATAATTCGGTTTTTAACTCAAATTTATTTTTTGAATTTTTTAACTTTGAGTCATATATTTCAAGTATTCCAAAAAAATCTTCTAAATAAAATAATATATGACATATATAATTAAAAAAATTTCCCCCTCCTTTTGTGTGATCGTCTTTCCATTTTGATCTACCTTGTTGTGGAATTTTGATTGACCAATTAACTTTTACTTTTTTGACTTTTATTTTTGGTAAATACTTTATTTTAAATATTCTAAATGCCTCTATATGTCTAAATTCATAATTTACAAAATTAACTAGCCTTTTATTTTGTAGTTTTTTGCATAACATAGTTATATTTTTGATATTAGTACTAACTGGTTTATCGCAAAAAATATGCTTGTTTTTTTTTATTGCAAATTCAATTATTTTTCTATGTGTTAAAGGAGGAGATGAAATAAATATAGCATCAATTTTTTTATCTGAAATAAGATTTTTCCAATTTTTATAAATTTTTATTTTTTCAGATATAAATCTATTTGATTTTTTTTTTACAGAAAATCCCATTACTCTGAAGTCCTTAATATTCTTTAAGGCTCTATAAATAACTTTATATCCAAAATTTCCTCCAATTATTCCAATATTAATTTTCTTATTCATTTTTTTTTAATGCTTATAAAAAAAATATAAAAGTACCAAGGTAAATAGTAAGGTATCGTGAGATATTTAAACTTACTTTTACCACTAGTTCGCACCGGCCATTTTTCTGGTAATTCTGTAATTTTAAAATTTTTACCATAAGCTTTGGCTAATAACTCAATACTAAATGTGAAACCTTTTTTTGATCGAATTGGAAATTTTTCGATTATATTTTTAGAAAATAATCTAAAGCCATTAGTCGCATCTTTTGTAGGTAACGTTGTTAAATTAGATAAAGTAAAACACACACTTTTAACTATTAGTCTCTTTAAAAATGGTGCTCCTTTATAACTACCACCTTCTTTAAACCTACTCGCGCAAACAATATCAAAACCTTCTTTATATTTTTCATACATTTTATTAATTAATTCAAAATTTACATGATCATCTGCTGGATATAATAATGATGCGTCTGCTTGAATATTTTCAAATCCAGTTTTAATAGCACCATTAAACCCTACATACTTGTTTTTTAAACACACTACATTTTTTTCTTTAACATTTTCTTTTACAACATTGACTGTAGGATCATCTTCATAATCATAAATTACCAGTAATCTAAAATTTATTTTTAATCTTTTAAAAATTTCGTTTATGGTTTTTAAAATATTACCTTCTTCTCTAAAAACAGGCACTATAATGTCTAAATCGTAATTCATTTAATATTTTAAAACTTGTTATTATCTAATATAAGAGTATTTATTATTCAATAAATATGACAATATTAGATGCTAAACCTGGAATAATTCAAAAATGCCAGATTTGTAATTCAAAAAATATATATGAAATTTTAGATTTAGGCCATTCTGGTTTGTGTGACAGTTTACTGACAAAAAAAGATATAAATAGTCCTGAAAAAAGTTACCCTTTAAAACTTTTAAGATGTAAAAAATGTCATTTGCTTCAACTTAATTTTGTAGTTGATAATAAAGAAGTATTTCATCTGGATTATCCTTATAAAAGTGGTATTACAAAAACACTTAAAGATTTATTACATAGCACAAGCAGATATTGTGTAAACAATTTTAAATTTTCACATAAACCGCTAGTTATAGATATAGGATCAAATGATGGAACTTTACTTGAGGGTTTTAAAAAACATGATTTTAAAGTTTTAGGTGTTGAGCCCACAAATATTGCAAAACTTGCAAATAAAAAGGGAATTAAAACAATTCAGAAATACTTTGATAAAAGTACAGAAAATTATATTAAAAAGAATTTTAAAAAAGCAGAAATTATAACAGGTACAAATATTTTTGCACATATAAATAAACTAAATACTTTAATGAAAGGTGTTAAAAATTTACTTGATTCAAAAAATGGTATTTTTGTTACCGAGTCACATTATGCCGTAAATATTTTAGATGAAATGCAATTTGATTCTATTTATCACGAACACTTAAGATTTTATTTACTTAAACCTATCATATTGCTTTTAAAGAAATATGGATTTAAAGTTATAGACGCTGTTAAAATACCTAATTACGCAGGCTCAATAAGAGTAACAGCAACATTGAATAAAAATATTAAACCAAAACCAAGTGTTCTCAAAATTTTAAATGAGGAAAAAAGAAGAGGTTTTTATAATTCTAAAAAATATGACCAATATGGAAGAAAAGTAGAAAAAATTAAGAAAGATTTAAATAGGATGTTATGGAAGATGAAACTCAAAAATAAGAGAATAGTAGGTGTTGGTTGCCCAGGTAGAAGTATAACCTTATTAGCTTACTGCAACATTACTAATCAGCTAATTGATTATATTGCAGAGCAAAACAGCTCTTTAAAGCTTAATATGTTTACACCCACGACTCATATTAAAGTAATCGACGAAAAATATATGATAAAAAAACAACCAGACTATGCTCTTGTCTTATCTTGGCATTATGGAAAAAATGTAATGAATAATCTTAAAAAAAAAGGTTTTAAAGGAAAGTTTATAATGCCTTTACCCAAACCTAGAATTGTTAATTAATTCTTGCTTTTACAGATCCTAGTTTTTGAATATTACCAATAAATGTGCCCTTGCTGTTTATAGGCACCACACCCACAGTTGACCCCGTAAACACATAAAAATTTTTATTTAAATTGATTTTGTCTTTGATCAATTTATTAAGTACAAATTTAAGAGAATTAATTGGATTTATATATACCGATTTAGTATTTCCATCTACAATTTGGCTATTGTTTTTATTTCTAATATTGGTTTTTAAATTTTGAATATTAATTTTTTTAAACTTAATCTTTTTTCCAACTAAGAATTTCACATTTGCTCCAAAATCACTGCATAAATCTCCAAATGATTTGATCCCTTTTTTTCTTTGTCTATAACCAACAACTTCAATGCATGGACCCATATGAGTAATAAATTTTCTTATATTAACTTTTGTAACTTTACCTTTGAACTTAAAAAATTCTTTTTTAATTAAATAAAAAACTTCTAGCTCTATTCCTAGAGTAGATTTATTTATCTTTACTTTTTTTCCACTTTTTAAAAAATTTCTTTTATAAACTGAGGCATAAAAAGGTTCTTTTTCTTTTAATTTTTTCATTACAGGAATACCTGTGCCACCTGCTTTAAAACCAATTACTTCAACTTTTATTTTACTTTCACATAATTTTCTAAATTTATCTGCATTGATTAACCGCTTGGTATACTTAAGTGGCAAAGGGGATATAATTTTATTTTTTAAAAAAGCATCAACCAATCTGTTGCTTAGTATTTCTAAAGTTTTTTTTTTCATTAATTAATATTTAATACTGTAGCTGGATCTAATCGAACGTCAAACCAATTTAGTCTAACATCAAGATGAGGTCCAGTCGATCTTCCACTAGAACCAACAGTTCCTATTATATCACCTTGTTTTACGATATCACCTTTTTCAACAAATATTTTATCCATATGCATATATAGTGTCGAAATACCGTGCCCATGATCAAAGATTAGTGTTGCACCTGTAAAATATAAATCATTTTCAGCCAGTGTAACTACTCCACTTGCCATAGCTTTTATTGGTGTACCAAGATCCCCCACAAAATCTACACCATAATGGGGCCATCGTGGTTTACCATTTAAAATTCTTTGACTGCCATATACACCAGTTATTATCGCGTTATCTAATGGTAAAATGAATTTATCTTTAAAAAAAATTAAATTACTATTTGTTGCTCTGGCTTTTCCTATTAATTTATTTTCATTTTTAATTCTTTCGTAAACTTCCTTAGGAGGAGTAACTTTTTTTTTGGGTAATCCATCTATCCTTTGGATATTATATTCTCTTTTTAAAACTTTTTTTATTATTTTCGTGTTTTCACCATTTAAATTTTTTATTATTATTATATCATTTTTTCTATCTCTACCTAAACCAAAAACAAAAAAACCATTTTTGGTAACTTTAACTATTTTTTTATCAATTGTAATTTTTGCATCAGGATCGGTTTTTCCCAAAATGAAGTGTCCTTGAATAAACTTACCTTTAAACTCTAAAGTAAAAGCATTAGTAGTAAAAAAAATAAAAACTAATAGAAATTTGATTATCTTGCTGTCCATCCACCATCAACTAATAAAGATGTTCCACTAATCATTGAGGCAGCGTCTGAAGCTAAAAAAACTGCTGCACTAGCTACATCTGAAAGTTCTGCAAACCTACCAAGGGGAATATTACCCAAAACTTCTTTTTTAAATTTTTTACTTTTTAAAAACACTTTCGTCATTGGTGTAACCACGAAAGTAGGGCACACTGTATTTACTCTAATGTTATATTTTGCAAGATCGATAGACATACCTTTGGTAAGTCCTTCTAAGCCAAATTTAGTCATGTTATAAACACTTCTTATTGGACCTCCTACATGGCCCATTTGCGACGACATATTTATAATCGCTCCCCCGATTTTTTTTCTATTTTTAAGTTTAATCATTTTTAATGTACATAGCTGAGCAAGGTTAAATGCAGCGACTGTGTTTACTTTAACCAAATATTCCATATTCTTTGTTTTCACTTTGGTAAAATGTTCAGGGATATTATTTCCAGCGTTATTAATTAATATATCTATTCTGGGTTGCTTATTAATGATATTTTTTAGATTATTATAATTAGTAATATCACACACAAAAGCTTTACATTTAACTTTAAATTTTTTTATTTTTCTTGAGACTTCATCAAGATCTTTTTTAGTTCTGCTTATTATTATTAAATTACAGCCAGCTTCCGCTAAAGCAATTGCACAAGCTCTTCCAAGACCTTTTCCTGCCCCAGATACTAAAGCTATTTTATTCTTTAAATTATATTTTTTTAAATACATTCTATATCAATATCTTCAAATCAGTATAAATCAAATCAATAGCAACAGCTAGTATTGCAAAAAGACCTAGCCAGCTAATCCACTTATATTTTTTTATCAATTTTGAAATTAATGTTGCCGCTGTAGCCATTAGAGCTATTGATAAAATAAGTCCAAATACTAATAAAAAATAATGGTCCTTAGCTGCACCTGCAACTCCAAGTACATTATCTAAACTCATTGTAAAGTCTGCAATCAATATAGTCCAAATTGCTTTGATAAAATTTGACTTATCAACGTCTATCTTATTATTTTCATCGATCTTATTTTTAATTACATCAGTATATAATTTATAAACAATATAAAGTAAGGCCAAACCTCCAATTAATCTTAGCCCTTTTATTTGCAACAAATATGCCGTAGCAAGAGTTAACAATATTCTAAGCACTACCGCTAAACTTATTCCCCAAAAAATAATTTTTTTTCTTTGGTCTGCAGGGAATTGTGAAGCAACCATTCCAATAATTATTGCATTATCGCCTGCAAGAACTAGATCTATAAATATTATTTGAATAAAGATTGTTATTTCTTCAGCTGACATTAACTATTCAATATCATATCAGAACCCTTTTCAGCAATCATAATAGCAGGTGCATTTGTATTACCCGAGGTAATATTTGGCATGATTGATGCATCTATTACTCTTAAACTTTTAATACCATGAACCTTAAGTTGATCGGATACAACAGATTGATTGTCCTCTCCCATTTTACAGGTTCCAACAGGATGAAATATAGTTTGAGTAAAATGGCTTCCAGCTTTTACTAATTCTTCATTATCTTGAATACTAATACCTGGTCTAAATTCTTCAGGTTCAAATTTCTTAAACTCTTTGGTTTCTAAAACAATTTTTCTTATTAATCTTAGTCCATCAGCTGCAACTTTCCTATCTTCATCTGTTGAAAGATAATTCATTTTAATTTTTGGTTTATCCCTACTATCATTACTCACGATATTTATTTCACCACGACTTGTAGGTCTTATATTTGCAACAGTAGGAGTGAATGCCTCAAAATCATGCAATTTAGACCCACCCAATTTATCAGTACTTATTGGCTGTACATGAAATTGTAGATTTGGTGTTTCTCTTGTTGGATCACTTTTTGCAAAACCACATAATTGACTAGCTCCCATTGTCATTGGACCTTTTCGTAAAAAAACATATTCTAAACCAATTAACAATTTTCCAAATACACTATTAATTTTTCTATTTAATGTTTTGACATTTTTAACCTTATAGACTGGCCTAAACATCAAATGATCTTGTAGATTTTTTCCAACACCTTTAAGTTCATTTATTGTATTAATTCCTAAGTCCTTTAATTTTTGGCTATCTCCTATACCAGATGTTTGTAAAATTTGAGGACTCCCAATTGATCCGGCACTAAGAATAATTTCTTTATTTGCTTTTACAGTAAAGCTGTTGTTTCCTTTATAATAAGTAACACTCACAGCCTTTTTATTCTCAAAATTAATTTTTTGAACATGACAATGCGTTTCAATCTTAAGATTTTTATCTTTTTTTACAGGGTTGAGATAACCAACAGCAGCGCTACATCTTAAGCCATTTCTTTCTGTTACTTGAAAATAACCACAACCAAAATTATTTCCTTTATTAAAATCATTTGTTTTTGGAATTCCAACTTCTTCTGCAGCATTCATAAAACTATCAAGAATATCAAGTTTAATTCTTTGATCTGATACAGAAAGTGGGCCATTTATACCATGATGCTCACTCTTTCCTCTTTCTTGATTTTCAGATTTAATAAAGTATGGAAGAACATCATTCCAACTCCAACCTTTATTACCAAGTTGTCTCCATAAATTATAATCATCTTCTTGACCTCTAATATAAAGTAAACCGTTTATGGATGAGCTCCCACCTAAAGTTTTACCTCTTGGATATGGAATTGATCTATTTTCCATTGAGGCATCAGGCTCGGTATTATAACACCAATCTGTTTTTGGATTGTGCATGGTTTTGTAGTATCCAACAGGAATATGTATCCATGGATAACTATCATTTCCACCAGCCTCAATTAAAAGAACTTTATATTTTCCAGAATTAATTATTCTATTTGTTAAAACACAACCAGCAGAACCAGCTCCAATAATTATATAATCAAAATCCATTTTCCCAATAACTTATCAAAATATTTTTTTTTTATGATTTATGTGCTTTATTTAACAGCATTTAACTAGATTTGTAACTTGTCAATTATGTATTTTTTTGACAGGATATACGTATTTTAAATTAACTATAAGGGGATAATAATGAAAAAAATCATTTCACTTATGTTTGCTGCGTTTTTAGTTCTTGGATTTATATCCAATGCTAACGCTAAAACATTAAAATGTCAGACTGTCCTTAACACTAAAGCTGATGAAGTTAAGATGTTAAAAGACTTTACTGACACCGTAACAACACTTACTAGCGGATCTTTAAAATTTGAAATTTTACCAGCAGGAGCTGTTGTTGGTGTTAAAGAAACTTTAGATGCTGTTGATAAAGGACTTATCGACTGTGGTTTTGCTTGGACACACTATTGGTCAGGTGATCACCCAGCAGCTATGCTATTTGGTTCACCAGTAGCTGGTGGTGGAGTTGGTATTGATAACTTAGCATTTCTATCATGGTTTCAATATGGTGGTGGTAAAGAGTTATATGATCAACTTTGGAAAGAGATGGGAAGAGACATAAAAGGATTTATGTTACAACCAGTTGGACCTGAGGCTTTAGGTTGGTTTCCAAAACCAATTAAAGACATGGCTGACTTTAGAAAATATAAATTCAGAACTCCTCCAGGAATTCCTGGACAAACTTACAAAGACATTGGTATAGCATCTGTTGCTATGGGCGGTGGAGATATTCTACCAGCTTTAGAAGCGGGTACAATTGATGCTGCAGAGTGGTGTTGTCCAAAACCAGACATGGTGTTTGGTTTCCAAAAAGTATTAAAACATTACTATCTACAAGGTTTACACCAAGTAGTGGTAAATGCTGACTTTTATATTACTGGAAAAACATATGAAGCAATGAGTGATCATGAGAAGAAGTCTCTTGAGGTTGCAGCTAATGCATCACTAGCTAAATCTTTAAGTTACAGAATCTATGAAAACGGAAAAGCTTTACAACAACTAACTACAAAGCACGGTGTAATTCTAGAAGATACTCCATCTGACTACTTTGTTGAGTATATGGCTGCCGCAAAAGCAACTTTAAATAAAAATGCAGAGAAAAATGCATTTTTCAAAAAAGTATATGACTCGATGAAAGAGTTTGCTGATGTAGCTGTTCCTTTCTGGAGTGGTGCTCAAATGTCTAATGCGAAGCTAGGAATGGCTCACGCAGCAACATTAAAGTAATCAGAAATAAATCTTAACTTATTAGAGCGGACTTGAAAGTCCGCTCTAATTTTTTTAATAGAAATTTATGACAAACGAACCATCAAAACTGGATATTTCAGATGAAATGATAGCTGAAAGAAGGGGTGGTTCGGGCAAGATGCCAAATGATATGCCTTCATGGATGGCAAGTTCAATTATTAAAATAGATAAATTTAGTAAATGGATTGGTAATATAGTTTGTTGGATATTAATCCCGTTAATCTTTGCAATGACATATGAAGTTTTTGCTAGAAAATTATTTCATGCACCGACAATTTGGGCTTATGATATAAGCCGCTTTCTCTATGGAGCATTGTTCATGTTGGGTGCTGCTTATGCTTTATCAAAAGGAGTTCATATCAGAGCAGATTTTTTATATAGAAATTTTAAAACTAAAACACAGGGTCTAATAGATTTTTGGTTATATATTTTATTTTATTTTCCAGGTCTTATTGTTTTTCTTTATATGACAATTGGATTTGTTGAAGAGTCGATTAGAAGAGGCGAAAGAGGAATGGATACCACATGGATGCCTTATATGTGGCCAATAAAAACCTGTCTTTTAATTGGAATAATATTTTTACTTATTCAAGGTTTCTCCGAGTTATTAAAAAGTTATTGGGCTGCAAAAAAAGGCGAGTGGCCAGGTGAAAGAAAATGATTGCAGAATTGATTGATCCAGCAATTTTAGGTTTTATTTTAGTAGGAGTAATGTTATTTGCAATATTTGTAGGGTTCCCAATCTCATTTACTTTAATTTTTCTTGGTTTTGTTTTTGGATATTTAGGTTTTGGAAAATTAGTTTTTTATTTAATGACGCTCCAATTTTCCATGGTTATGACTGAACAAACACTAGCGGCCGTACCACTCTTTGTTTTTATGGGGATTATGATGGAACAAGCAGGTTTAATGGAAAGATTATTTTCTGCATTCCAACTTATGTTGGCTAAAGTTAAAGGATCATTATATTATGCAGTTTTATTTGTTTCTGTAATTTTTGCAGCCGCAACTGGTATTGTTGGCGCCTCTGTAACTATACTTGGAATAATGGCTGCAAAATCAATGAATAGATCTGGGTATGATGTTAGGCTTGCAGCTGGAACTATTACTGCAGGGGGAACATTAGGAATATTAATACCACCAAGTATTATGTTAGTTGTTATGGGTCCAATTATGGAAATTCCAGTTATAGATTTATTTGCTGCAGCTATAATGCCTGGAATATTACTAGCTTCTTTGTATGCAGCTTACACCACAATTCGTTGCATGATTAACCCAAAATTGGGACCTGTGCTACCTGAGGAGATGAGAGCGGCAAGCATGAAAGAAGTATGGATTGAATTTTTTTTAGGTTTAGTACCACCTGCAGCCTTAGTTTTTGCAGCACTAGGAAGTATCTTGTTTGGTTTTGCAACACCAACTGAAGCAGCAGGATGCGGTGCTATGGGTGCTCTTCTTTTATCTTTAGCTTATAAAAAATTAACCTTACCAAAATTACAAGATGCTTTGGTTAAAACACTTGAAATCACAGCTTTAATAATGGTTTTGGTTGCAGCTTCAAATTTTTTTGGGGCTGTATTTGCAAGATTAGGAACACCTACACTGCTTACAGAGTTTCTATTAGGTTTAGAAATGAATAAATACCTAGTTCTTGGAATGATAATGGTCATGATATTCCTTTTGGGTTGGCCTTTAGAATGGGTACCGATTGTAATGATTATTATACCTATAATATTACCTTTAGTAGAAGCTTTAGGATTTAATCTTACCTGGTTTGCGATTTTAGTTGCTGTTAACCTACAAACCGCTTGGTTATCACCACCGGTTGCTTTATCAGCATATTTTCTAAAAGGAGTGGTCCCAGAATGGGATCTTAAAGATATTTATATTGGAATGATGCAATTTATGGTTCTACAAGTAATTGGACTAGTATTAATAATTATTTTTCCAAAAATTGCTTTATGGTTGCCATCTCTCTTGTATGGACAGTAGGACTTTTTTGTTTAATATAAGAATGTGAGTCTCGATAAACCAAAATTTCAGCTTTCTAATTGGGAAATTGTTTCAGTTAACCCAGTTGACAAAACTTGGACATGGAAAGATTATTTTTGTTTGTGGGCGAATATGACTCAAAGTTTAATAGCTTTTTCATTAATAGCATCACTATATCTCTTGTATGATTTAAATATTTTAATTGTTTTTGTTGGAAGTTTGATAGCAGGTTTATTAGTTTATTTATTTTCAAATTTAATTGGAAAGCCTTCTACCAAACATGGTATTCCTTTCGTTGTTTTTCTAAGAACTTCACTTGGGATAAATGGAGCAAGATATTTTGGCATGATAAGAGGCTTAGTTGGAATCTTCTTTTTTGGTGTCCAGACTTTTTTTATATCTAAATCACTAGGATATTTAATTCGTATTTCTCTATTCTCTATCGATGCAAATTTATTACAAAGCGACTATTTTCTTTTATTTTTTATGGGTTTAAATTTAATTGACTGGATAAGTTTGTTGTTCACTTTACTTTTTCAATTTTTTCTTTTTTCAAAAGGACATAAATTTATAAAAATATTCATAAATTTTTCAGGTTTTTTTGTTTATTTTGGAATACTTTTTTTTCTAATAATTTTATTTTCAGAGTTTAATCAACAAATAGTTCAAAGAATGTATGAAGTTATAAGTTTAGAGAACATATTTATTAAAAATAATATAGTACCTCTGATAACAATTATTGGTACAATTTTTGCATATTACTCAATAGTAATTTTGAATTTTGGTGATTTTTCAAGATATGCAAAAAATGATAAGGAATTAAATATAGGAAATTTAAGTCTACTTTTAAATCTAATTATTTTTTCTATTTTAGCAATTTTAATCTCTTTGGGCGCAGACATACTGATAAATAAAGATCTAATAGAAGCGGAAAGATTTTTAACAAATCCAACAGATATTATTGGAAAAATAAATAATACTTACTTAACAGTAACTTGTCTTATTTTTATATTCATTGCATCTCTTTCATCAAATTTAATTGCAAATTATATACCTTCTCAAAATGCATTGATAAATTTCTTTCCCAAGCAATTGAGTCTAAAAAGTTCAGGTGTTGTTATAATGATATTTGGTGTAATTATTGGGTCACTTTGGCTTTCCCTAATCAGTCAACTTGGTATTTTATCTTTTGTAGATACCTTCGGATCTTTTTTTGGCCCCATATTTGGATTAATGATTTGTGATTACTACATTATAAAGAGTAAAAAAATCATAAACAAAGATATATTTTCATCGAAGGAGGAAAGTTCATATTTTTACTCAAATGGATGGCATATTAAAGCTGCATACGCAATATTCATTGGCTTTATTTTTTCAGCAGGAACAATTTGGAATTCTAATTTAAATTTTCTACAATCCTTTTCTTGGATTTTAGGAGCGATTGCATCCTATATAACTTATTATCTATTAGTACCTAAAAAATTATGAATAAATTTGATCTTATAGATAAAACAGCAATTATAACTGGTGGAGCCCAAGGTTTTGGTTTGGATATAGCAAAAAAATTTTTGGATTATGGGGCCAAGGTGAGATTGTGGGATATTGACGAAAAAGAATTAAAAAAAGTAAAAAATAAAATTAATAACTCAAATTTAGAAATAGATGTTGTTGATGTTGCAAATTATAAAGTTGTAATAGACACTGTTGATAATATCTCTAAAACTTCAAAAATAGATATCTTGATAAATAATGCTGGTATTACAGGTCCTACAGCTGAACTTTGGAATTATAATGTCGATGATTGGAAAAAAATTATTGATATTAATTTACATGGCACCTTTTATTGTTGCAAAGCAGTTGCACCTTTAATGATAAAGAATAATTATGGTCGAATTGTTAATATAGCTTCCGTTTCAGGTAAAGATGGCAATGCTAATGCAAGTGCTTATAGCTCAGCAAAAGCAGGTGTTATAGGTTTAACTAAATCACTTGGCAAAGAATTAGCTCAATATAATATTGCAGTAAATGCGGTAACACCAGCAGGCGCTAAGACCAGAATTTTAGATCAAATGTCCAAAGAACATGTGCAAAGAATGCTTTCAAAGGTTCCAAGAGGTAGATTTCTTGAAGTTGAAGAGCTCTCTTCATTAGTAAGTTGGCTTTCCTCAGAAGAGAATTCTTTTTCAACAGCTTCTGTTTTTGATATTAGTGGTGGCAGATCTACTTATTAGGTTTTTTTTCAGGATATATAGTCTTTTGAGAATTAATTAACCTTTCCTTAGCTATAACTGGAGCCAAGATTATTACTGACCAGTATAATAAAAGTGTAATTGCTGCGAATGTTTTCATGAATTATCTCCATTCTTTTCGCAATTTTCCCTATTAATTTTGTTATCAAAATCATTAAGACTAGCCTTATCAATAAACCATATTAAAGATTTTTCATAAGTGTTGTCTGCAGCCAGCTTTGTGCATCTTTTTCCAAGTTTAACGGAATGAGTGCTACAATTTGTCAGAAAAAGCAAAAGTATTGTAAATGTAATTATTTTCATAACTTATATTTATAAATACATTTTGATTTTTGATTGTCATAAAAATGTCTAAACTATGAAAATGAATTTTTTTTATTGTATCATTTTGAGCTTAATGTATATGACTGAGAGATGAAATTTTTAATAAAACTTACTTTAATTACTTTTTTTTTAACCTCATCAACAATTGCTGAGATAGTTAAAATTTTTGAGTTCACAAATGAGGAATTTAAAGAACTTAAGGTAAGAAAGGTAAAAGGGGAAACAAAATGGTCCTTTGGGAGTAATGAAAATGGTAATTTTATAAGAGCTGAAGCCGAAGGCACTGGTTCTGGCCTAGGTAAGGAAATCTTAATTGATCTAAATAAAACGCCATTTATTAACATAACCTGGAAAGTCGAAACAAATTTGAAAGGAATAGTGGAACAGTCAAAGAAGGGTCATGACTATGCAGCTAGAGTATTTGTGGTAAAAAAAACTGGATCCACCGCCTTATCAAATAGGGCAGTGAACTATGTTTTTTCTAGCAATAATAAAGTAGGTGAAAATTGGCGAAGTCCATATACGAAAAAATCTATAGATTACGTTCTAGCTACAACTTTAATTAACAATAACGAATGGGTCTCTGTAAAAGCAAATGTTAAAGAAGATTTTAAAAAACTTCATGATTTAGATGTCAGTGAACTAAATGGTATAGCTATAATGACTGATACAGATAATTCTAAGCAAAAAGCAGTTGCTTATTATCAAAATATTTATTTTTCATCTGAATAAACTAAAGTTTAGTATATTTCCTTAAAGAGATAGTTAACAAAGAAAGCAAAATTGCTGCCAAAACATCTTCTAATGGACTGGCCTGAGGTACACCAAAATTCCAAATAATAACGCCAATAAGCCAAATAATATATATTTTCATATAATTAATATTCATTTGTATAAAATATTTTAGTATTTTGGTATCAATAATTATGATCAATGGAGAGTTTAAAATTAAAATTTATTATGAAGATACAGACTCGGGTGGCGTTGTTTATTACGCAAACTATCTAAAGTTTTTAGAGAGAGCAAGGACTGAGATGATCTCTTCGGTAGGCCTATCAAATAAAAAATTATTAGATGATTACGAAACCTTAATAATAGTTAAATCATGTAAAATTGAATATAAAAAACCAATAAAGCTTGAAGATGAAATTATAATAAAATCAAAAGTAAAATCTGTAAGCAGATCTTCTTTTGTAATGGAGCAAATAATAGAAAAAGATGGAATTTTAACATCTGAAGCTGAGATAGTTTTAGTCACAGTCAATAAATCAGGAAAACCAATAAAAATTCCAGATATTTTAGAAAAAAAACTTAATTAAATTAACTGTAAAACTTTTTTAAATAAGTTAGTCATTTTCTTCTCATTTATTCTTCCAGTGTTTACATTTCTTGGGCTTGGATGGTAACAACCAAGAAGTAAGATTTTTTCTGTTATCTTAAAAATTTTACCATGTTCAAATTTTACTTTTTGTGTGTAGTTATAATTTGTCTTATAAAAATAAATACAGGCATCAAAAGCAATTTTACCTAAAGCTACAATAATTTTTAAATTTTTAAGATTATTTATTTCTTTGTTAAAGAAATTAAAACAATTTTGCAATTCATCCCGTGTAGGCTTATCTTCTGGGGGAACACATTTTAAAGCTGTTGTTATATAAGCGTTTTTTAATTTAAGCCCATCATTAATATGTGTTGAAGTTGGTTGATTAGAAATATTTGCTTTATAAAGACACTTATACAAAAAATCTGATGATTTATCCCCAGTGAACACTCTTCCAGTTCTCGTTCCACCATGTGCTGCTGGAGCCAAGCCTACAAATAATATTTTACCACTTATATCACCAAAACCAGTTATTGGTTTTGCCCAGTATTCTTGATCTAAATATTGTTTCCTCTTATTTTTTGCTAATTTATTTCTAAACTTTACCAATCTTGAACATTTATTACATTTAATTATTGATCGATTTAATTGAGAGAGCATCTACTCATTTTTATCTTTTTCAACATAAAAAAGTGCAATTAAAAAAATTGCAGTCCAAGCAAGTCCTAATAAGGCTTTTTGAGGACTTGTTTCTGCGCTCCAAAGATTAAGAAATAACGCTCCAATTACAAGTCCAATAATATATATAGCGATAACTAAACTACTTTTGCTCATCTAATTTTTTTTTCTTAATTAAAGAAATACCATTTTTTATTTTAAATTCATAAGATTCTTTAAAGTTTTTTAATATGGATGTGTTCATTCTCTTTTGAATTACAATTAAATTGGTTGTTTTCCATTCATCGGTTGTATTTTTATCTTTCCATAATATTTTTTCTTTGCTGGATCTTGAACAACCCTCACAAAAACCAGTATCTTCATCCATTTTACAAACACTTATACAAGGCGAAATAATCATTTTTTTATTTTTTTAATACTTTTAACCTATTATTCAGATTGGACAAATCATATCAATATTATATAAAGCAGCAGGAAATGTGGGCGAGTGGCGGAATTGGTATACGCGCTAGTCTTAGGAACTAGTGCCGCAAGGCTTAAGAGTTCGAGTCTCTTCTCGCCCACCAAAAATTATGAAAGTAACAGTACAAAATAAAAACGGTTTAAACAAAGATTTAAAAGTTTTGGTTGATAAAAAAACGTTAGAGAAATATTTGAATGAAAAATACGAAGAGGTCTCGAAAACTGTTCAGCTAAAAGGTTTTAGACCAGGTAAAGTACCAAAAGAAGTTTTAAAAAGACAGTTTGGTAAAGCTATTTATGGAGAAGTTTTAGATAAAGTTTTAAAAGAAACTACTACTAAAGCTATAACCGACAATAATATTAAACCTGCAGGTCAACCCAAAATAGATTTGAAATCATTTGGTGAGGATAAAGATCTTGAATATATCATATCAGTAACAGAATTACCTAAAATAGATTTAAAACAAATTGAAAATATTAAGGCAGACGAATACGAAGTAACAATAGAGAGTAAGGAAATTGATAATAGAATTTCTGAAATTGCAAAAAATCAAAAAAATTTTGTTGATGTAGATCCTGCAAAAGTTGCTAACGAGGGAGATTTGGTTGCTTTTGATTATAAAGCAACAGTAGATGGAAATGATTTTAAAGGTAATGAAGGAAAAAATACACAATTAGAATTAGGTAAAGATCTTTTTATAAAAGGTTTTGATAAACAATTAATTAAAGTTAAAAAAGATGAAACCGTGGATGTTGAGGTAACATTACCAGAAAATTTTCCTGAAAAAGGCCTTGTTGGAAAAAAAGCTAAGTTTGTATGCAAAATTATATCAGTAAAAAAATCAAAAGAAGTCGAAATAAATGATGAGTTTGCAAAAAATCTTGGAGCTAAGGATTTAAGTGATCTAAGAAAATTAATAGAAAAACAGATTAATGAAGAATATAAAAATTCATTAAATATGATAACAAAAAAACAAATTCTTGATCAGATAGAAAAGTATAAAATTGATGAAATTCCTGAAAATTTAATAGAACAAGAAATTAAAATTTTATCACAAGGCCTTAAAGAAGAGGATATTAAATTAAAGAAAAAAGAATTTGAAATCAAAGCCAAACAAAGAATAAAAGTTGGTCTTATTTTAAATGAATACGGAGAACAAAATAAAATTAAAGTAGAAGAAAGTGAAATGCAAGGAGAAATACAAAAGCAATTGAGAATGATGCCAGGCCAAGAGAAGTTTTTGATGGAATATTATCAAAAAAATCCGTCAGCTGTTGCAAGCTTAAGAGGTAACATTTATGAAGAAAAAATAATTACTTCAATAATGTCTAAATCTAAAACTACAAAGAAAAAAGTTGGAAAGACAGAGGCAGAAAAATTAATTAAGGAACAGAATGAAAAAGATCTTAAACAAGTCAAAGAAGCTAGCTCTAAGAAAGATGATGTAAAAACAAAAAAAGCAGATATTTCGAAGAAATCCACTCCAATAAAAAAGAAAACAACAAAAAAAGTTAGCAAAAAGTAAGTACAAGTTGTATAAAGATGTCGAATCAGTTTATGACATCAAAAATTTCAGAACATATGAACACATTAATCCCAATGGTTGTTGAACAATCAAGCAGGGGAGAGAGAGCTTATGATATTTTTTCAAGACTATTAAAAGAAAGAATTATTTTTTTAACTGGACCAATCAACGACCAAGTGGCATCACTTGCTACAGCTCAACTTTTATTTTTGGAGTCTGAAAATCCAAAGAAAGAAATCTTTTTTTATATTAATAGCCCAGGGGGATTAGTAACAGCTGGACTAGGTATATATGATACTATGCAATATATAAAACCGGAAGTATCCACATTGTGTATTGGCCAAGCAGCCTCAATGGGTTCATTTCTTTTAGCCGCTGGTACAAAAGGAAAAAGATTTTCATTACCAAATTCAAGAATTATGGTCCATCAACCTTCTGCTGGTTTTCAAGGTCAAGTAACTGATATTGAAATTCATGCAAACGAAGTACTTTCTCTTAAAAAAAGATTAAATGAAATTTATTCTAAACATACTGGAAAATCTGTAGATGAAATTAAAGAAGCGCTAGAAAGAGATAATTTCATGACCCCAGAAAACGCTAAGGAATTTGGTTTAATAGATAAAGTTGTGGAAAAAAGAAGCTAAATAACTACATCTAGTTTATCCACAACCTATACTTGATTACTTATAATAAATTGTAATAGAATATAAAAATTGATTCGATATAAAAATTATGAGTAACAACAAAAATATTCTTTACTGTTCTTTCTGTGGAAAGAGTCAACACGAAGTCAGAAAACTTATTGCTGGCCCAACTGTATTCATTTGTGATGAATGTGTTGAACTATGTATGGATATAATTAAAGAAGAAAGCAAAGACACTTTAGTAAAACATCAAGATGGCCTACCATCACCTAAAGAGATTTGTTCAGTTTTAGATGATTATGTGATCGGCCAAAGTCATGCCAAAGAAGTTTTGTCAGTAGCTGTACACAACCATTACAAAAGATTGAATTATGAAAATAAAACTTCAAAAACTGTAGAGCTCTCTAAATCAAACATACTACTAGTTGGCCCGACAGGATGTGGAAAAACTTTACTAGCTCAAACACTGGCGAGAATTTTAGATGTGCCATTTACAATGGCTGATGCTACAACATTAACAGAGGCGGGATATGTAGGTGAAGATGTTGAAAATATTATTTTAAAATTATTACAAGCGGCTGATTATAATGTTGAAAAAGCACAAAGAGGAATAGTTTATATAGATGAAGTAGACAAAATAAGTAGAAAATCTGAAAACCCCTCTATAACAAGAGATGTATCTGGTGAAGGTGTTCAACAGGCATTATTGAAGATTATGGAAGGAACGGTTGCAAGTGTACCCCCACAAGGTGGTAGGAAGCATCCACAACAAGAATTTTTGCAAGTAGATACAACTAATATTTTATTTATTTGTGGTGGTGCTTTTGCTGGATTAGATAGAATTATATCTCAAAGAAACAAAGGAACTTCTATTGGATTTGGTGCAGAGGTTAAAAGTTCAGAAGATAAAAAAACAGGCGAGTGGATGAAAAGTTTAGAGCCAGAAGATTTATTAAAATATGGATTAATACCAGAATTTATAGGTAGATTACCTATAATTGCAACACTTGAGGATTTAGATGAAAAATCACTTATTAAAATTTTATTAGAGCCAAAAAATTCTTTAATAAAACAATACCAAGAACTCTTTAAATTGGAGGGTGCAAAACTAAATTTTAAAGACGCCGCGGTAAAAGAAATTGCATTAAAGGCAATTTCAAAAAAAACTGGCGCAAGAGGATTGAGATCTATATTAGAAAATATATTGTTAAAAACGATGTTTGATTTACCAAGTTCAGAAAACGTCGAAGAGGTGATTGTAGATGCTGGTGCGGCCAAAGGTACTTCACAACCCATTGTGGTTCACTCTAAAAATTCACAAACTAAAAGCAAAACTGGCAAAACATCTGCTGCATAAACACATCAGCGGCATAATTAGACGTTAATAATTCTCAGTTTTTTATTGCAATATTTATATTTATATCCATATTTAAGGTATGGATATCAAAGTTAACTCACCACTTCTACCGCTTAGAGATATAGTAGTTTTTCCTAGTATGGTAATTCCGTTATTTGTAGGAAGAGATAAATCAATTACTGCATTAAACGAAGTTATGAAGCATGATAAAAAAATTGTTCTGGTAACACAAAAAAATTCTGAGGTTGACGATCCAAAGAAAACTGATGTTTTCATTTATGGTTGTGAAAGTAATATTTTACAATTATTAAAACTTCCAGATGGAACTGTTAAGGTTTTAGTTGAGGGAATTAAAAGAGTAAAAATTGTTGATTTTAAAGACGATACTAAATTTATTACTTGTAGTTTTGAACACCTTGATGATCAGCTTAATAAAAATGAGGATTTAATGCCCCTAGCTAGTACTGCAGTTAGAAGATTAGATAAACTTAATTCAGTGAATAAAAAAATATCAAGTGAAACAATCAATACTATTAAAGAGCTAAAGGATCCTTCAGCTATCGCTGATCACATTGCCTCACACTTAAGTACTACAATTTCAGAAAAGCAGCAAATATTTGAAACCGTAGATGTTAAAAAAAGATTGAATGCTGTAATTAAAATTATGGAAAATGAAACAAGCATTATTGGTGTTGAAAAAAGAATAAGAGGTAGAGTTAAAACACAGATGGAAAAAACTCAAAGGGAATATTATTTAAATGAGCAATTAAAGGCTATTCAAAAAGAGCTTGGCGAAATTGAAGATGGTAAAGATGAAACATCAAATTTAAATAAAGCAATTATTAAAGCTAAAATGCCTAAAGAGGTACATAAAAAATGCATGGCAGAATTAAAAAAATTAAGAAATATGAGCCCAATGTCTGCAGAAGCTACAGTTGTTAGAAACTATTTGGATTGGATGATTGATATACCATGGTTTAAAAAAGACAAAGTTGAAATAGATTTAAATAAAGCCCTAAAGATTTTAGATGAAGACCATTTTGGTTTAGAAAAAGTTAAAGAAAGAATTATTGAATTTTTAGCCGTTCAAAAAAGAATGGAAAAAATTAAAGGACCTATTCTATGTTTAGTTGGCCCACCAGGTGTTGGTAAAACTTCATTAGGAAAATCAATTGCAAAAGCTACTAACAGACAGTTTGTTAGAATGTCACTTGGTGGCGTTAGAGACGAGGCTGAAGTAAGAGGTCACAGAAGAACTTATATAGGTTCTTTACCTGGAAAGATTATTCAAATGATGAAAAAAGCTGGAGCAAAAAATCCGCTTTTTTTATTGGATGAAGTTGACAAAATTGGAAATGATTATCGCGGTGATCCATCTTCTGCATTGTTAGAAGCACTTGATCCTGAGCAAAATACCACATTCAATGATCACTATTTAGAGGTTGATTATGATTTATCAGATGTAATGTTTGTAACAACGGCAAACACATTAAATATTTTACCTCCACTACTAGATAGAATGGAAGTGATAAGAATCCCAGGTTATACCGAAGATGAAAAGATCAATATCGCAAATAAATATTTGTTACCAAAAGCACTTAAGGATAATGGTGTAAAAGATGGAGAGATGGACCTACATAATGGTACAATTAAAGAAATAATTAGAAATTATACTCGTGAAGCCGGTGTAAGAAATTTAGAAAGAGAAATTTCAAAGATCACAAGAAAAGTTGTTAAAAAAGTAGTTAATTTAGAAGAGATCAAAGTAAAAGTTGAACCAAGCAATATTAATGATTATCTTGGTATCAAAAAATTTAAGTATGGTGAACTTGAAAATGAGGATAGAATTGGGGTTGTTACAGGTTTAGCTTGGACAGAATTTGGTGGAGAGATATTAAAAATTGAAACAGTTAATATGCCAGGAAAAGGTCGAATGCAAATAACAGGTAAACTTGGAGATGTAATGCAAGAGTCTGTTAAAGCAGCAAAATCATACGTAAGATCTAAAAGTTTAGATTTTGGGATAATACCACCAGTTTTTGAGAAGAAAGATTTTCACATTCACGTTCCTGAGGGAGCAACTCCTAAAGATGGACCATCAGCAGGAGTTGGAATGGTTACATCTATTGTGTCCTCTATAACAAAAATTCCTGTTAGAAGAGAAATAGCTATGACAGGAGAAGTTACCATAACAGGCCAAGTGTTACCTATCGGTGGTTTGAAAGAAAAACTATTAGCAGCTCATAGAGCTGGTATCAAAGAGGTCTTAATACCAAAAGATAATGAGAAGGATTTATCTGATATTCCTGAAAAGGTTAAAAAAGATATCAAACTTACAACAGTTGGGATTGTGGATGATGTTTTAAAGATTGCTCTTACTAAGGAATTAAAAAGAGTTGATTGGGTTGAGGTAGAAAAAATTTCTGATGGAAAAAAAGATGATAAATCTCAAGCCAGTATTCAATAATTAATAATTTACTTTATTTAAACGTTGATGTATTAGTACCAAATATTTTGGGCGGTTAGCTCAGTTGGTAGAGCATCTCGTTTACACCGAGGGGGTCAAAGGTTCGAGTCCTTTACTGCCCACCAAAATGGGGGTGTAGCTCAGTTGGTTAGAGCGATCGCCTGTCACGCGATAGGTCGCGGGTTCGAGTCCCGTCACTCCCGCCATTAGGTTGATAACTATTCTCATTTTATAAATCAGATAGTAAATTAGCCATAAAAAACGTGACTAAATTTCACTATTATTATACACAAAAATACCTATAAAAATGTACGATAGCGTTATTGCTATTTTATAAAACTTTAAACTATTAAAAAATTTAAATGTGCATTTTTTGGAATTTCCCTACTCATGTGCTTTTAAATATATAAATTTATGCTGCTAGAATTTTTAAAAGATTATTTACCGATTATACTTTTTTTGTTTATTGCTTTAGTCTTGAGCGCAGGATTTATTGTGGTTAATTTTTTATTTTCACCTAATAACCCAGATCCTGAAAAATTATCGGCATACGAATGTGGTTTTGAGCCTTTTAATGATTCGAGAATGGAGTTTGATGTAAGATTTTACCTTGTTGCTATACTCTTTATTATATTTGATTTAGAGATAGCTTTTTTATTTCCTTGGGCGATCTCATTAGGAAAAATTGGTATCTTTGGTTTTGTTTCAATGATGATTTTTTTATTTATATTAACAATTGGTTTTATTTATGAATGGAAAAAAGGAGCTTTAGACTGGGAATAACATGAATATTATAGATAAAGAAAAACAAATTCCAGACGAATTTAAAGAGTTAGCAAAAGATTTTGCAGACAAAGGTTTTATAACCACTTCTTTTGATAATTTGGTTAATTGGGCAAGAACAGGATCTTTGCACTGGATGACTTTTGGGTTAGCTTGCTGTGCTGTTGAAATGATGCAAGCTTCAATGCCAAGATATGACCTAGAAAGATTTGGTGCTGCACCAAGAGCATCACCTAGACAATCTGATGTCATGATTGTTGCTGGAACTTTGACAAACAAAATGGCTCCAGCATTAAGAAAAGTTTATGATCAAATGCCTGAACCAAGATATGTTATATCAATGGGTAGCTGCGCAAATGGTGGTGGCTATTACCATTATTCATATTCTGTCGTAAGGGGATGTGATAGGATTGTTCCAGTTGATATCTATGTTCCTGGATGCCCACCATCAGCTGAAGCGCTATTATATGGAATAATGCAACTACAAAAAAAAATACGTAATCATGGATCTTTAGAAAGATAATTATGGAAGATTTAATTAGTTTAGAAAAAAAAATTAATTCAGAACTTACTACTAAAGTAAATTCATCGAAAATTAAACATGGTCAAATTTATTTAACAATTGATAGTACCGATATAATAGATGTTATTCTTTTTTTAAAAACAAACCAACAAACTAAGTTTAAGCAACTAATAGATATAACAGCAGTAGATTATCCTGAAAATGATCAGAGATTTAAAATTGTTTATCTATTATTGAGCCATGAATTTAATACAAGAATAATAATTCAATTCGGTATTAGTGAAGGTGAAAAAATACCATCTTTAACTAAAATTTATCCATCTGCAAATTGGATGGAAAGAGAAGTATTTGACATGTATGGAGTTAATTTTCAAGATCATCCTGATTTAAGAAGAATTTTAACTGATTATGGTTTCGAAGGACATCCACTAAGAAAAGATTTTCCAATAACTGGACATAATGAAGTGAGATACAGCGAAGAGGCAAAGAAAGTAATATACGAACCAGTTAAATTAGAGCAAAATTACAGAAACTTTGATTATGAAAGTCCTTGGGAAGGAACAAAGTATATAAAAAACCAAACAAAAAAATAAATGTCAAAACAAACTAAAACACTTAATCTTAATTTTGGACCACAACACCCGGCAGCTCATGGAGTCTTGAGATTGATATTAGAATTAAATGGTGAAGTTGTTGAAAAAGCTGATCCTCATATTGGTCTCCTTCATAGAGGAACTGAAAAATTAATTGAAAACAAAACTTATGCTCAAGCAGTTCCATATTTTGATAGATTAGATTATGTGGCACCCATGAATCAAGAACATGCTTTTGCATTAGCTATAGAAAAAATTTTAAGTATTGAGGTTCCTATAAGAGCTCAATTTATAAGAGTTATGTTTTGTGAAATAGGGAGAATACTAAGTCACATTCTCAATATAACCACACAAGCGCTTGATGTAGGAGCGTTAACGCCATCATTATGGGGATTTGAAGAAAGAGAAACTTTAATGACTTTTTATGAACGTGTTTCTGGATCGAGATTGCATGCTAACTATTTTAGAGCAGGTGGAGTTCATCAAGATTTACCAAGAGGACTAGAGGCTGATATTTTTGATTTCACAAAAAAATTTCCAAAAATAATTGATGATTTAGAAAACTTATTAACTGAAAATAGAATTTTTAAACAAAGAAATGTTGATATAGGAATTGTATCAAAGCAAGATGCTTTAGATTATTCTTTTTCAGGAGTGATGTTAAGAGGATCAAGTGTTCCTTGGGATTTAAGAAAATCTCAACCTTATGATTGTTATGATCAACTAGATTTCAAAATACCAATAGGTAAGAATGGTGATTGTTATGATCGTTATCTATGTAGAATTGAGGAAATGAGAGAAAGTGTAAAAATTATTGATCAGTGTTTACAAAGAATGCCTAAGGGTCCAATTAAATCTATGGATGGTAAAATCTCACCACCACCCAAAAAAGAATTGAAAGAGTCCATGGAGGCTCTAATACATCATTTTAAATTATTTACTGAGGGTTATAGAGTAGATAAAGATGAAATATATACAGCTGTTGAGGCACCCAAAGGTGAATTTGGGGTTTATTTAATTTCAGACGGTTCTAGCAGGCCTTATAAATGTAAAATTAGAGCTCCAGGATTTTCTCATCTACAAGCGATGGATTACCTTATTAAAGGACATATGTTAGCTGATGTACCTGCAGTTTTAGGATCTCTTGACATAGTTTTTGGAGAAATTGACAGATGAGTTTAAAAAAAATTTCAAAAAATCAGCCAGATACATTTGAATTCAATAAACAAAATATTGAACTAGCAAATAAGATGATTTCAAATTATCCAGAGGGAAAACAACAAAGTGCAGTAATGTCTTTGCTTTATATAGCGCAAAGACAAAATAATAATTGGATACCTCTTGCTTCAATGAAGTATATAGCTAAGTTTTTAAGCATGCCTTATATAAAAGTCTATGAGGTAGCAACATTTTACTCAATGTATAATTTATCACCTGTGGGTGAGTTTTTTTATCAAGTTTGTACTACAACACCGTGTATGTTAAGAGGTGCTTACAAATTAGTAGACGTATGTAAAAAAAAAATTTCAGAAGATGAAAATGAAGTTTCAAAAGATGGTAAAGTTTCATGGATGGAAGTTGAATGTTTAGGTGCTTGTATAAATGCACCAATGGTACAAATTAATGATAATTATTACGAAGATTTAGACGCAAATAAATTAGAGAAAATTATTGACCAAACAATTAGGGGTGAAACTCCCAAGTCGGGATCTTACAGAGGCAGAATTAACTCGGAACCAGAAAATAATAGAAAAACTTTAATGGATATTAAAAATGCTTGAGGATAAAAATAGAATATTCCAAAATCTTTATAATGATTTAGGCTCAGATTTAACCTCTGCGCAGAAAAGAGGAGATTGGAAAGATACAAAAGAAATTATTTCAAAAGGTAGAGAATGGATTATCAATGAAATAAAATCTTCAGAACTAAGAGGAAGGGGTGGCGCTGGATTTCCTACTGGATTAAAATGGTCATTCGCTCCTAAAGAAGTTGGTTCAAGACCGCATTACTTAGTAATAAATGCCGACGAATCTGAGCCCGGAACATGTAAAGATAGAGATATATTAAGATTTGAACCACATAAGTTAATTGAAGGATGTTTGATTTCGGCTTACGCAGTTAATGCTAATGTCTGTTATATTTATATAAGAGGAGAGTATTTTAATGAGGGTCAAAAACTACAAAAAGCAATAGATGAAGCTTATTCAAAAAATTTAATTGGTAAAAATGCTTCTGGTTCTAACTGGGATTTTGATATTTTTATTCATTACGGCGCTGGTGCGTATATTTGCGGTGAGGAAACTGCTTTACTTGAGAGCTTAGAAGGTAAAAAAGGACAGCCAAGATTAAAACCTCCCTTTCCAGCTTTAATAGGTCTTTACGGATGTCCGACAATAATAAATAATGTTGAGACTATTGCGGTGGTACCGACCATTTTAAAAAGAGGTTCTAAGTGGTTTTCAAGTATTGGAAAACCTAAAAATAGAGGAACAAAAATATTTTGTATATCTGGTAACGTAAACAATCCCTGCAACGTTGAGGAGGAAATGGGAATTTCTTTAAAAGATTTAATAGAGAAGCATGCAGGAGGTGTAATAGGAGGTTGGGAGAATCTAAAAGCTGTCATACCAGGAGGTTCTTCAATGCCAATGCTTCCGAAAGATATATGTGAAAATCTAAAAATGGACTTTGACTCTCTTGTTGAACAAAAAAGCGGTTTGGGTACAGCAGGTATAGTAGTAATAAATAAAGATCAAGATATTATTAAGTGTATGGCTAGGATCGCAAGATTTTATAAACATGAAAGCTGCGGTCAATGTACTCCTTGTAGAGAAGGTTCTGGCTGGATGTGGAGAATGCTTGAAAGAATGGCTAAAGGTGAAGCATCAAGAGAAGAGGTAGACATGTTAATGGATGTAACTCAACAAATAGAAGGGCATACAATTTGTGCCTTTGGTGAAGGTTCAGCATGGCCAGTTCAAGGCTTATTAAGACATTTCAAAAAGGAGATTGTGAAGAGAAATAATTTTAATCCACTGGTAAATAAAAATAACAAAATTCCATACCTTGTAGATCAACATTTACTAGAGAAAGATAATGCTGAAATTAAAAGTTAACGATAAAGATATAGAAATAGACGAAGGTCTCACAGTACTGCAAGCATGCGAAAAAGCTGGGGTTGAAATTCCTCGTTTTTGTTATCATGAAAAATTGTCGATAGCAGGAAATTGCAGAATGTGCTTAGTCGAAATGGAAAAATCTCCCAAACCAATAGCTTCTTGTGCAATGCCAGCAACAGAAGGAATGAATATTAAAACAAATACTCCATTAGTTGAGAAAGCTAGAAAAGGAGTTATGGAATTTTTACTAGCTAATCACCCTTTAGATTGTCCAGTTTGTGATCAAGGTGGGGAATGTGATTTGCAAGACCAATCTATGTATTATGGAATTGATAAATCAAGATTTAAAGAAAATAAAAGAGATGTGCCTGAAAAATATATGGGGCCACTTATAAAAACTCAAATGACAAGATGTATTCACTGTACGCGTTGTATTAGATTTGCCACAGAGGTTGCTGGAGTTCCAGAGTTAGGTGCAATTGGAAGAGGTGAAAACATGCAAATTACAACTTATCTGGAAAAGTCTATGGAGTCAGAACTTTCCGCAAATGTCATAGATTTATGTCCAGTTGGTGCACTCACATCAAAACCTTATGTATTTGAAGCAAGACCATGGGAATTAAAAAAAACTGAAACTATCGATGTAATGGACTCAGTTGGTTCAAATATAAGAGTTGATACCTATGGTTGGGAAGTTAAACGTATTATGCCAAGAATAAATGAAGAAATAAATGAAGAGTGGATATCTGATAAAACAAGATATGCATGCGATGGCCTTAAGAGTCAACGATTAGATAATCCCTATAAAAAAGTTGGAGGTGAATTTAAAAAAATTTCTTGGAAAGAAGCATATGAAACTGTAGTTGAAAAAATCAAACTAACTTCTGCAGATAAAATTGCTGGCTTTACAGGAGATTTAACTAATTTAGAGACAATGTACGTAGCCAAAGATTTTTTTGAAAATACAATTAAATCAAAAAATTTAGAATCTAGGGATGACAATGCTTACGTAAACTTAGATAGTAGAACTAATTATATTTTCAATTCACAGATAAGTGGAATTGAGGAATCGGATTTGATTTTACTAGTAGGTGCAAATCCAAGACTAGAAGCAACAATTCTCAATGCAAGAATAAGGAAAAGTTATCTCACAAATAAACCAAATATTTATTCACTAGGAGACATTGGCGATCAAACTTATCCATATGAAGTTCTTGATAACAAAACAAGTACAATAAAAAATATTTGTGAGAACAAATCTGAAGTAAGTGAAAAGATTAAAAACTCGAAAAAACCTGTAATAATTATAGGGAATTCAGTTTTAAACATGAAATCTGGTAAGTTTATTTTTGAAAGTTTTAAGAAATATTTAATTGATAATAATAAAATTAATGAAGATTGGAACTCACTCAATATATTATCCAAGCACGCTGCTACAGTTGGTGGATTTGATCTTGATATAGTAAGTGCCGAAAATAATTTAACCTTGGAAACATTAAAGAAAAATAATTTCGAAATAGTTTTTTTGATTGGTCAAGATAATATTAATTTTAAGAAAAAAAATGAATTTATAATTTATATTGGTAGCCATGGCGATAAAGGTGCAGAATTATCAGATATTGTTTTGCCTGGAGCTGCTTATACAGAACAAGATGCACACTTTGTTAATTTAGAAGGAAAAATTCAAAAAGCTTATCAAGCATCATTTCCACCCGGTGAAGCCAAAGAAGATTACCAAATCTTTAATGAATTGTCTGAATTATTAAAAAGAAAAAAACTTTTTAGAGATAAAGAAGAACTAACGGATAATCTATTAAATTATTTAGATATTAAGAAAAAAAAAGAAACTTTAAATGATTGTATGATCCCAGATTTTATTGAAGAGAAAATTATAATTGATGAAATTGACTATTATTATTCGAATGTTGTAGCAAGAGCATCAAAAACAATGTCTGAATGTAGAAACAGTAAAATAAATGTTAAAAGAACTGGCACTGAGGGATAAATGCAAAGTTATTTAAATATTTTACTATTTGAAGTTTATAGAGTACTTTTTTTATTAGTCCCAGTTCTTGTATCAGTTGCTATGATTGTATGGCTTGATAGGAGAGTTTGGGCTTTCGTCCAAAAGAGAAGAGGACCCAATGTAGTTGGACCATTTGGTCTCCTTCAATCATTAGCTGACGCATTAAAATATATTTTTAAAGAGATTATAATTCCAGCAAGCTCAAATAAAGTTATATTCATTCTTGCCCCAATTGTTACAATGACCTTAGCTTTAATAGCATGGGCTGTAATTCCTTTTAGTGAGAGTTTTGTTTTATCTAATATCAATGTTGGTATACTTTATATATTTGCAGTGTCTTCTCTTGGAGTGTATGGAATTATTATGGGTGGTTGGGCATCAAACTCAAAATATCCATTTTTAGGCGCAATAAGATCTGCTGCTCAAATGGTTTCTTACGAAGTTTCAATAGGTGTTATAATCATTAATGTGCTCTTATGTGTTGGTTCACTAAATTTAACTGATATTGTTTTAGCTCAAGAAAAAATTTGGTTTGTTATTCCCCTATTTCCAATGTTTGTAATTTTTTTTATATCTGCACTGGCAGAAACTAATAGACCACCATTTGACCTACCAGAAGCGGAAGCAGAATTAGTTTCTGGTTATCAAACAGAATATTCTGGGATGATGTATGCAATGTTTTGGTTGGGTGAATATGCAAATATATTATTAATGTGTGCATTAGGATCCATATTATTTTTAGGTGGATGGCTATCACCATTAAATATGTATCCATTCGATATAATACCTAGCCCACTGTGGTTAATTTTAAAAATACTACTTCTGTTTATATTATTTGCACTAGTTAAAGCGATTGTACCAAGGTATAGATATGATCAATTGATGAAATTAGGATGGAAAATTTTCCTACCTTTCTCATTAGTTTGGGTTGTTTTAACAGCAGGCTATTTACTTTATTTTGATTTGTTACCAACTGTATAATTATGAAACTAGGAAGAATATTTAAAACTTTATTAATGGTAGACTTTGTCACCGGGATGGCTATTGCAATTAAAGAGGTATTTAAAGAGAAAAAAACAATTAATTATCCTTTTGAGAAAGGTAAGATAAGCCCAAGATTTCGTGGTGAGCATGCTTTAAGAAGATATCCTAATGGTGAAGAGAGATGCATTGCTTGTAAATTGTGTGAAGCAGTCTGTCCAGCTCAAGCAATAACTATAGAATCTAAAGAAAGATCTGATGGAAGTAGAAAAACAACAAGATATGATATTGATATGCTTAAATGTATTTATTGTGGATTATGTGAAGAGTCATGTCCTGTAGATGCAATCGTTCAAGGTCCTAACTTTGAATTTGCAACCGAAACAAGAGAAGAATTATATTACAACAAAGAAAAATTATTAGAAAATGGTGATCGATGGGAGAGTGTATTAGCAGCAAATATTAAAGCTGATAATCCCTATAGATAATGATAGCCCATGCAATATTTTTTTATATATTTTCTTTCATAGCTATCGTATCAGCCATAATGGTAACTGTATCAAAGAATACGGTTCATTCAGTTTTTTTTTTAATCTTAGATTTCATTAGCATCTCTTGCTTGTTTATTATGATCGGTGCAGAATTTTTAGGTATGATAATGCTGATTGTTTATGTAGGTGCAGTAGCTGTGCTTTTTTTATTTGTAGTTATGATGCTTAATGTAGCACATCAAAAAAATATTTTTTTCAAATCAAATCAAGGATCTAAACACATACCGATTGGTTTATTTGTAAGTCTAATAATATTTTTTGAGCTAATTATTGTAGTTGGTGGATGGAAGTACAAACCAGAGTTAAATAATATTTCGTCTTTAGAAACTACGAGTATATCTAATACTCATTCTATAGGATATGTTCTTTATACAGATTATATTCATCTTTTTCAACTATCAGGTATGATTTTACTTGTAGCAATGATTGGTGCAATTATTTTAACTTATAGAAAACGAGAAGGTCTTAAGAGACAAAGTTATTTCAGTCAAATTTCTAGAGAAAAAATTGACGGTGTTGATTTGGTGGATGTTGAAAAAAATAAAGGTATTAAAATTGATGTTTGAAATTGGATTAGGTCATTATTTAACTCTTGGTGCAATCATTTTTACAATTGGAGTGGTGGGAATTTTCTTAAATAGAAAAAACATAATAGTTATTTTAATGAGTATCGAATTAATATTATTATCAGTAAATATAAATATGGTTTCCTTCTCAATTTTTATAAATGATTTAAGTGGACAAATTTTTACCTTATTCATTTTGACTGTTGCTGCAGCTGAAGCCGCAATAGGTTTAGCAATTATAGTTGTGTATTATAGAAACGCAGGAACTATTCGTGTTGAGGAAATAGATAAACTCAAAGGTTAAGATGGAATATTTTATTTTGCTTTCCCCGTTGTTAGGTGCATGTATTGCTGGTTTTTTTGGCAATAAAATAGGCGATAAATTTTCAGAATTAATAACAAGTTTATTTGTAACTATTGCTGCCTTGTGTTCACTTATTATTTTTTACAAAGTAATTTTAGAGGGTTATGAAAATAATATTATATTATTTAAATGGATTTATTCAGGATCACTAAATGTTAATTGGTCTATAAAAATTGATGCACTCTCATCAGTTATGCTAGTTGTGATTACTTTTATATCATCTTTAGTGCATATTTATTCAATTGGTTACATGTCTCATGATCCAAACAAGCCCAGATTTATGTGTTATTTATCTTTGTTTACATTTTCCATGCTTGCATTGGTTACGTCAGATAATTTTTTACAATTATTTTTTGGTTGGGAGGGTGTGGGTTTATGTTCATATTTACTAATAGGTTTTTGGTTTAAGAAGGAAACAGCAAATAATGCTGCTATAAAAGCTTTTTTAGTAAATAGAGTAGGTGATTTTGGCTTAGCACTTGGAATTTTTTTAATATTTTATTTCTTCGGAACTGTTAATTTTGAGGCAGTCTTTCAACAAATAAATCAAATAGATACTGTTGATGTTGATTTTTTAGGGTTAAATATTAATGCAGTTGATTTAATTTGTATCCTTCTTTTTATTGGAGCTATGGGAAAATCAGCACAAATTTTTCTTCATACTTGGTTACCCGATGCTATGGAGGGTCCAACGCCAGTTTCAGCTCTTATACATGCAGCCACCATGGTTACAGCTGGAGTTTTTTTGGTAGTCAGATGCTCACCAATTTACGAATACTCAGAATTAGCACTTTCAATAATTACTATTATCGGCATGACTACAGCAATTTTTGCTGCAAGTGTTGCGTTGGTACAAGATGATATAAAAAAAATAATTGCTTACTCCACATGTAGCCAGCTTGGCTATATGTTTTTTGCTGCTGGAGTAGGAGCATATAACGTAGCCATGTTTCATTTATTCACTCATGCATTTTTTAAGGCTTTATTATTTTTAGGCTCTGGATCAATTATTCATTCATTTAAAGACGAACAGAATATTAATAACATGGGAGGTGTTTGGAAAAATTTACCGATAACCTATGGTTTAATGATAATAGGAACTTTAGCTCTTACAGGATTTCCATTACTATCTGGGTTTTATTCAAAAGATGCAATAATTGAGTTTGCTTATTTAAGAGGAAATGCTGTTGGATACTACGCAGCAGGCATTGGAATATTTACAGCATTATTAACTTCTATATATTCCTGGAGATTAATTTTTAAAACATTTCATGGTTCATACCTAAATAAAGTACTTAAAAAGGAAGAAATGCATGAATCACCTATGATTATGTTGGTACCACTAATAATTCTAGCAATAGGAGCTGTCGGTGCTGGATATTTTTTTAAAGATCTTTTTATAGGATATGATAGCTCATATAATTTCTGGAGAGACTCAATTATGTTTCTTGAGCCATTGAGTGAAGAACATCCACCAACCTGGTTTATTTATCTTACACCAGTTTTAGTTATGCTATCAATACCCTTTTCTTATTTAATTTTTATTAAAAATAAAGATTTTTTAAAAAACTTAATTTCAATAAATCAACCACTTTACGTATTTTTAAAAAAAAAATGGTACTTTGATGAGCTATATGATTTGATATTTGTAAGATCTTTCAAATTTATCGGTAAATTTTTTTGGAAAAAGATTGATGGATCTGTAATAGACAGGTTTGGTCCAGATGGAATATCAAATTTTATCAAATATCTTTCTAATAAAGCTGTAAAATTTCAAAATGGTTTTCTTTACCAATATGCTTTTGTTATGTTAATTGGCTTTTCTATTTTGTTAACAGTGCTGATTGTAAAATAATGAATATACCAATACTTTCATCTTTAATATTGCTTCCAACAATTGGTGCAATATTTATATTTTTTTCTAAATCAAATGTTGAAAAATATAATAGCAGCAAATACATCGCTTTATTTATTTCTACAGCAAATTTTATTCTGTCACTTTATTTATGGTTTGTTTTTGATAATTCAATTTCTGAATTTCAATTTGTTGAGAATAGAAAATGGATTGTAGGGCTAGTAAATTATAAAGTAGGTATTGACGGAATTTCAATCTTATTTATAATTTTGACAACTTTTATAACACCGCTATGCGTTATTTCAGTTAATACCACTGTAAAAAAACGTTTAAAAGATTTTTTGATATCAATATTACTTTTGGAAACTCTTATGATTGGAGTTTTTTGTTCTTTAGATTTGGTTGTTTTCTATTTATTTTTTGAAGGTGGATTAATTCCAATGTTTTTAATTATTGGTATTTGGGGTGGAGAAAGAAGAGTTTATTCAGCTTTTAAATTTTTTTTATTTACCTTATTGGGATCCGTTTTAATGTTAGTAGCAATAATTACAATTTATTGGTTAACTGGAACTACAGATGTAGAAGCTCTTTATGAAATAGGAATAGAGACAAAATATCAAAATTTGCTTTGGCTTGCTTTCCTTAGTTCATTTGCAGTAAAAACACCAATGTGGCCAGTACATACATGGCTTCCAGATGCTCACGTTGAAGCTCCAACTGCAGGGTCAGTATTACTCGCAGCTATATTATTAAAAATGGCGGGTTATGGATTTATAAGATTTTCAATTGGCCTGTTCCCAGTCGCATCTGATTATTTTGTGCCTTTAATTTATACTCTAAGCTTAATAGCAATAATTTACACATCATTAGTGGCTCTTATGCAAGAAGACATGAAAAAATTAATTGCATATTCTTCCGTAGCTCATATGGGTTTTGTTACACTTGGCATATTCACTTTAACTCAACAAGGTATTGAAGGAGGTATTTTTCAAATGATTAGCCATGGCCTTGTATCCGCAGCTCTTTTTCTTTGTGTGGGGGTAGTTTATGAAAGAATGCATACAAGATTAATTAAGGATTATGGTGGGGTAGTTTCTGTTATGCCGAAATACGCTATAGTTTTTATGGTTTTTGCTTTAGGATCTTTAAGCTTACCCGGAACAAGTGGTTTTATTGGTGAATTTTTAATTTTAATGGGAGCATTTAAAAAAAGTTTTTTTGTAGCAGCTGTTGCTAGTGTAGGAGTAATTTTAGGGGCTGCATATATTTTATGGCTTTATAAAAGGGTTATTTTTGGAAAGATTATAAACCAAGATGTAAAAAAATTGATTGATTTGAATAATTCTGAAATATTCATTCTTTGGAGTCTCGCAATTCCAATATTATTTTTCGGATTTTACCCTGAGCCATTAATCAATACAATAGAGGTTTCCATTAACAATTTAATTGAAGTATATAATTTAAACCTGGAAAACTACATGGTCAAAAATAAATGAACATTGATATAAATCTTATTTTACCAGAAATTTTTTTATCTCTATCTATTATGACTTTACTAATGATAGGAGTTTTTAAAAAAAATAGTACAAGCTTAATTTTTAATTTATCAGTTCTAACTTTACTTATACTTTCAGCTTTGATTTTAAACCTATCAAATATTGGTGAAACTTTTATTTTTAATCAAAGTTATGTAATTGACGATTTTTCTAATTTTATGAAAATTTTGACAGCTATCTCCACAATTTTTGTTATGTCTGTATCTGCTGATTTCTTAAAAAGTTTAAATATATATAAAATTGAATATCCAATTTTAATATTATGCTCATTACTAGGAATGATGGTAATGATTAGTTCGAATGATCTAATAGTTTTTTACTTAGGTTTGGAATTACAATCACTAGCTCTTTATGTTTTAGCTGCATTTAATCGTGATAATATACTATCAACAGAATCTGGTTTAAAATATTTTGTTTTAAGCGCCTTGTCTTCAGGATTACTACTCTATGGCTGCTCGTTAATTTATGGATTTACAGGTTCTACAAACTTTATTGATATTTCAAGTAATACTTATGAGGTACCATATGCACTTACTTTTGGAATAGTTTTTATTTTAGTTGGTTTAGCATTTAAAATTTCAGCAGTGCCATTTCATATGTGGGCTCCAGATGTTTACCAAGGCTCCCCAACATCAGTAACAATGTTTTTTGCTTTGATACCAAAAATTGCTGCTACATGTGTATTTATAAGATTTTTGTATGTTCCATTTATTAATATGATCGATCAATGGCAGATGATAATTATTTTTATATCAATTGCTTCAATGATTTTTGGTGCAGTTGCTGCAATTGGTCAAAAAAATCTAAAAAGACTAATAGCTTACAGTTCAATAGGTCATATGGGATATTCTCTAGCAGGAATAGCCACGGGATCAATTGGAGGAATTCAGAGCTCTATAACTTATATTACAATATATGTTATAATGAACCTTGCTCTATTTTGTTGTTTATTTATGTTAAGAAGAAATAACAATTATTTTGAAAATATTGATGATCTTTCTGGTCTTTCAAAAAATCATCCAATTTTATCATTATCATTATTAATTATTTTGTTTTCACTAGCTGGCATTCCACCTATGGCAGGTTTTTTTGCAAAATTTTATGTATTCATGGCGGTTATTGAACAATCGATGTATTTTTTGGCGATTGTAGGTTTGCTTTCAACAGTTATTGCAGCTTTTTATTATTTAAGAATAATAAAGATTATATATTTCGATCCTAGCAAAGATAAGTATGACACAAATCATAGTTTTGGTCTAAAAATATCACTTTTGGTTTCTACAGTATTTATATTATTTTATTTTATTTATCCGAATAGTCTTATTAATATTATTTCAAAAATAAATATTATTTAATGCGTCTTAAAAAATATTATTTTAAGAGAATTAAAAGTACAAATGACAAAGCAACACAAATGATCAAAAAAGGCATAGAAAAAGGAATTATCATAGCAGATTTACAGACAAAAGGCCGTGGTCAATACGGAAAAAAATGGATATCCCAAAAAGGAAACTTATTTATGACTGTCTTTTATAAGATAAGCAAAGAAAAAAATCTTAACTTCTTAACTAATTATAATTGTAGATTAGTAAAAAGTGCTCTTACAAACTTTATAAATAAAAAAATAATAATAAAACCTCCAAATGATCTTTTAATTAATAATAAAAAGTTATGTGGTATTTTGCAGGAAACAATTTTTTTTAAATTAAATAAATTAATTATTGTTGGCATTGGAGTAAATATTATCAAATCACCAAATGTTAAAGGATATAAAACAACTTTTTTAAGTGATTTTACTGCTAAAAAAATAAACAAAATGATAGTTTTTAAAAACATTAGTAAATTATTTGAAAAAAATATAAGGTTTTTATAAAAATGTATTTAATCGGTGATATAGGTAACACAGAAACAAAAATTTTTTTATTTAATGAAAAACTCAAATTAAAAAAAAAATGGACAATATCCTCTATTTCATTAACAAATACTTATCTCGATTCTAAAATAAAATTAACATTAATAGAAATATCAAAAATTAAAAAAATTTTATTCAGCAGTGTTGTTCCTAATACATTTCAATTAATAAAAAAATTTTTAACAAAAAAAAATAAGAAATTAAAAATTATTGAATTAAAGCAAATTAATTTAAAAAAATTAATTAAATTAAAAGTTAATAGAAAACAAGTTGGTTCTGATAGAATTGCTAATGCAATAGGTGTTATTAATAATAATAAAAATTATATTGTAATTGATTTTGGAACAGCAACTACTTTTGATGTGATAATTGATAAAACTTATTTAGGAGGCGTTATTGCTCCAGGCGTTAAATTATCCCTTGAAAATTTATCTAACAAAGCATCTTTAATTCCTAAAATTAAACTAAGTAAAATTTCAAATGTAATAGGTACAAATACATCAAAAGCAGTAAAATCAGGTTTTTTTTGGGGATATTTAGGATTAATTGACAATATTATTAAATTGATTAAAAAAAGCAAAGTCGAAAACAATTTAAAATTGTTCTTACTGGTGGTTTATCTCATTTATTTAAGAACACAATTAAAGGAAAATCTGTAATTAAAAAAGATTTAACCATAATAGGTTTAAAAAAGGTAATTATAAAATTAATTAAATGAAAGAAGAGTTATTATTTTGTCCCTTAGGCGGCGCTGGTGAAATAGGTGCAAATATGAATTTGTATGCTTATGGAAATCCCGGAGAGCATAAGTGGATTATGGTTGATATTGGCGTAACATTTGCTGATGATTCACTTCCAGGTATAGATCTCATTTATCCTGATCCTGGATTTATAGTTGATAAAAAAGAGGATTTGTTAGGAATAGTATTAACTCATGCACATGAAGATCACATAGGTGCAATCACGCATTTGTGGCCAAAATTAAAATGTAAGATTTACGCAACACCATTTACGGCAGTTTTGATAAAAGAAAAGTTTAGAGAAAAACATATCGATATTAATAAATATCTTAAAATTGTTGAGTTAAACGGAGTTATAAATCTTGGTCCATTTAATATCGAATACGTGACGATGACTCATTCTATACTCGAGCCTAATGGATTAAAAATTAAAACACCAGCTGGTGTTGTTTTGCATACAGGTGATTGGAAAATAGATGAGAGTCCAATGGTTGGCAAAAATATGGATATAGATAAATTACAACAAATTGGCAATGAAGGTGTACTTGCGATGGTTTGTGATTCTACTAATATTTTTTCAGTAGGAAGATCAGGCTCAGAGTCTACAGTAAGAAAAAGTTTGCTTAATATAATGAGTAGGCTCAAAAAAAGAATAATCATGACATCTTTTGCATCTAATGTAGCAAGAATGGAAACCATATTTTATTGTGCTGAAAAAACAGGTAGACAAATATCATTAGTCGGTAGATCCATGCACAGAATTTATAAAGCGGCTAGACAATGTGGATACCTTAAAAATATTATTGAGCCGATAGATCCACGTGAAGCAAAAAATATATCCAGAGAAAAAATTGTTTATTTATGTACAGGTAGCCAAGGTGAGCCGATGGGAGCAATGATGAGAATCTCTAGCTATATACATCCAGATGTATTTATTGAAAAAGGCGATACGGTAATATTTTCCTCTAAAATTATACCTGGAAATGAAAAGAAGCTTTACAAATTACATAATCAACTCGTCAAGGATGGTATCGAAGTAATATCTGAAGAAAATGAGTTTGTTCATGTCTCAGGACACCCTAATAGGGATGAAATGAAGGATATGTATAGTTGGATTAAACCAAAATGTGTAATACCAGTTCATGGTGAGCATAGACACATGATGGAACATGTTAGTTTTGCTAAAGATATGCAAGTTCCTTATCCAGTTTTGGTAGAGAATGGTGATATTGTAAAAATTTCTCCTGGTGATAAACCATCAGTTTATGATAAGGCACCTAGTGGTCGACTTTACCTAGATGGAAATATTAGTGTTGAAGAAGATTCAAGATCTATAAAAGATAGAAAAAATTTAAGTGCTAATGGTTATCTAGAAGTGACTATATTGATTACCCCAAAAGGAAATATTCATAACAATCCGATTTTAACATTTAAAGGTTTACCCATTAATGAGGAAGATGAATTTATTTACGGCTTAGAGGAGGAAATTGAAAAAACCAGCAAATTATTTAAGCTTGGAAATAAGCAACAAGAGCATAATTTAATCGACGCCCTTAAAACAGCCTGTAAAAAATTTACAAAAGAAAAAACAGGAAAAAGACCTTTTACAAATATTAACTTAGTGAGAGTATAGTTGAGTATAACAGGGTCTTTAATTATTTATGTTCTTATATGGTGGATTGTATTTTTTGCATTATTACCAATTGACGTAAATAGGGAAAAAAAAGATAATATCAGAGGAATTGACGCTGGGGCTCCAGAAAACCCTAAAATAATTAAAAAGTTTGCTTATTCTACTTTAATTACCTCGATAATTTTTATAATTATATTCTTATTAGTAAAATATGAATATTTAAACATAAGAAACCTTATAAGCTAATGTATTTTTCAAAGTCTTTTATACCTATTTTAAAAAACAATCCTACTGAAGCAAAAATTAAATCACATCAATTAATGCTACGTATTGGTATGATTAAACAGTCAGCTGCTGGAATATATTCTTGGTTACCTTTGGGTTTTAAGGTTATGAAAAAAATTGAACAAATTGTAAGAGAAGAACAAGATAGAATTGGTGTACAAGAAATTTTAATGCCAACAATTCAATCAAGTGAAATATGGAAAGAGAGTGGTAGATATGAAGACTATGGCGAAGAGATGCTTAGAATCAAAGATAGGCAAAATAGAGAAATGCTTTATGGACCAACTAATGAAGAATTAATCACTGATATATTTAGAAATTCAATAAAGTCTTACAAGTCCTTACCTCAACTCTTATATCATATTCAATGGAAATTTAGGGATGAGCTTAGGCCTAGATTTGGAATTATGAGATGCAGAGAGTTTTACATGAAGGATGCTTACTCATTTGATATTAATGATGAAGAAGCATTTTTTTCATATAATAAATTTTTTTTATCTTATCTGAGAACTTTTAAAAGATTAAACTTATCGGCTATACCAATGGCTGCTGATACTGGTCCTATAGGAGGAAATTTATCCCATGAATTTATAATTCTTGCTGAAACAGGTGAGAGTAAAATTTATACAGATAAAAGAATTTTTGAAGTTAAAAGTGACGATACAAAAATAGAAAAAAAATCTTTATCAGATTTAAGAAAAAATTATGAAAAATTCTATGCTGTTACGGATGAGAAATTTGATAAAAAAGAATTTGATGAAAAAGTCTCAGATGAATTTAAAGTAAACACAAAAGGAATTGAAGTTGGTCATATATTTTATTTTGGTGATAAATACTCTCGACCTATGAATGCCACTGTGGATTTTCAAGGCAAAAAAGAATTTGTTAAAATGGGTTCATACGGAGTAGGTGTATCAAGACTTGTTGGCGCTATAATAGAAGCAAAATATGATGATAAAAACGAAATAATGAAATGGCCCATTTCAGTGTCACCTTATGAATGTGTAATAATACCTCTTATCAATAAAAACGACAAAAGCAATTTAGAAAAAGCTAATAATATTTCTAAAATATTAAAAAGTAGCAACATAGATTTTATAATTGATGATACAGATGAAAATTTTTCGTCAAAAATTAAAAAATTTAATTTAATTGGAATACCTTTTCAAATAATGATTGGTAATAAAAACGAAGGTAATACTTTTGAATTTAAGGAAATTGGTAACGAAACTCAAATCCTCGATATAGGAAAAATTATAGAAATTATTAAAACTAGTAAGAAATAAATTGATTACTCAATTAGAAAAAAGAATTGCTTTTAGATATTTAAAAACAAAAAAGAATGATGGTTTTTTAAATGTTATATCTATTTTTTCTTTTATAGGAATATCTTTAGGTGTTGCTGTTTTAATAATTGTTATGTCTGTAATGAATGGATTTAGATCTGAACTTGTTAACAAAATTGTTGGTTTTAATTCACATATTATAATTCAAAGTAATGATATTGATAAAGATCTTAATTTAATTAACACAAATAAAATTAAAAATTTAACCACAGGAATTTTAGAAACAAGTTCTGGTGAGGTTGTTTTAATTAACAAGAATTTCACAAAAGGACTTTCTATAAGAGGTTACTCTGAAGATGATTTTAAAAATTTAAAAATTTTCAAAGAAATAAATTTCGAGTCAAATATAGATATATTTAATGAAAAAAATATTATAATTGGTAAAGAGCTTAGTTTTGACTTAGGACTTACTGTTGGTCAAAGTATACTCCTAATGTCTCCTGCTGGTGAGGATACCATTATTGGCAATTTACCTAAGCAAGAAAGTTATAAAATTTCTTATATATTCGAGAGCGGTCTTTTAGAATTTGATCAGAATGTTGCTTTTGTTAATATAAATTCACTAGAAAATTTATTAAACTTTAATAAATCTAATCGTAATATTGAAATATATCTTAAATCACCATTAGATATTGAAGGTGCAAAATTAAAGTTCAAAGAGCTTTTTAAAGATAACTTTATTTATACTTGGGCTGATTTGAATAGATCTCTTTTTTCAGCATTAAAAGTTGAGAGAAATGTGATGTTCATTATACTTTCATTAATAATCATAGTAGCAGCGTTTAATATAATTTCGGGCCTGACAATCTTAGTAAAAAACAAAACAAAAGATATTGCTATTTTAAAATCAATCGGGGTTTTAAATAAATCAATTTATAAAATTTTTTTTTTCATTGGTTTTTATATAGGCTTTACAGCAACTTTATTCGGAGTAGTAATTGGAATTTTATTCTCACTATATATAGAAAAAATAAGAACTATTTTAAGTCAAATATTTGATATTTCACTCTTTCCAGAGGAAATATATTTCCTGAGTAAAATGCCATCTGAAATAAGTATTAAGTCAATACTTATTATATCAATATGCTCTATATTAACAACAACTGTAGTTTCTATATTTCCAGCAAGAAAAGCATCCAAGTTAAATCCTATCAAAGCATTAAAATATGAGTAGTTTTATTAAATTAAATAAAATTAATAAAAGTTTTAATTTAGAAAATAAAGTAAGAGCACTAAAAAATATTAATCTAGATTTAGATCTTGGTAAAATTTATTCAATAGTTGGACCATCTGGATCAGGAAAATCAACTTTACTAAATTTAATATCATTAATTGATAACCAAAGCTCAGGCTCAATACAGATTGATAATCAAATAATTGTTCCTGAGGATAAAAATACTAATGATAAGATTAGAGCTAGCAAAATTGGAATAATTTATCAAAATTATAATTTACTTAATGATTTCACAGCTATAGAAAATATAGAATTAGCTTCATTAGCGCTTAGTAATAATAAAAAAAAGTCATTAACAGAGGCAAAAAA
>JACWDM010000010.1 GCA_014654065.1 Pelagibacterales bacterium SAG-MED15
ACCTCCACCGCCGAGTTTAACAGCATATTTTTGTATAGCTCTTAGACCAGGTATAGTTTTCCTTGTACAGCAAATTTTTGTTTTTTTTCCAGCTATTCTTACAAAGTTATTTGTTTTTGTAGCTATGCCCGAAACATGGGATAAAAAATTTAGAGCTACCCTTTCACCAGACAATATATTTTTAACATTACCTTGGATTTCTGCAACTACTTGTTTTTTTTTAATTTTCGAACCTTCTTTCTTTTTAATTTTGAATAATATTTTTTTGTCAAGTATTTTAAAAGTTTGTTTAGCTAATTCTAAACCTCCAACGATACCACTAGTGTTAGATATTACTTTTGCATTAATTTTTTTTGTATTTTTTAATAGTTTAGATGTTATATCTCCAGACGGATATAGATCTTCTTTTAAAGCATCTTTACAAACTTTGTAGATATATTTTTTTGATAATTTTATTTTAGACACAGAATTTATCTGCCAATCTCTGCCATTCTCTCTACTGATTTTCTAGCTTTTTCAATTGTTTCTTTATTCATAACAATTTCATTCGTCTCGTTTTCAAGACAATCTAAAATTTTAGGAAGAGTTATTCTTTTCATATGAGGACATAAATTACATGGTCTTATGAATTGAACATTTGGATTATCAATTTGAACATTATCACTCATTGAGCATTCAGTAACCATCATTACTTTTTCTGGTTGATGATCTTTTACATATTTAATCATACCACTTGTTGAGCCTGCAAAATCACTTGCATTAATCACATCTGGCGGGCATTCAGGATGAGCTATAATTTTAATACCAGGATTATTTTTTCTAATTTCATTTATTTCTTCATCATTAAATTGTTCGTGCACTTCACAAGTACCTTTCCATGAAATTATTTCTACATCTGTTTGAGACGCTACATACTTCGCAAGATAATCATCTGGAAGAAAGATTACTCTTTTAACACCTAATGAGTTTACAATTTTTACAGCATTAGCTGACGTACAGCATACGTCAGTTTCTGCTTTAACGTCAGCAGAAGTATTTACATAAGAAACGACTGGTACTCCTGGGTATTTCTTTTTTAGATTTCTAACATCTTCACCAGTAATAGATGAAGATAAAGAACAACCAGCCTTCATATCAGGTAGGAAAACTTTTTTTCCAGGGCTCATTAATTTTGCAGTCTCAGCCATGAAATGCACTCCACACATTATTATAATATCAGCTTTTGTTTTTGCAGCCTCAATTGCAAGCGCAAGGGAGTCAGCTGAAAAATCAGAGATGCCATGATAAATTTCGGGAGTTTGATAATTATGCGCAAGTATTACTGCATTCTTTTCTTTTTTAAGTTTATTAATTTTGTAGATGTATGGCGCATGTGTAGACCATTCAATTTCAGGCATAGTCTTTGAAATTTTCTGATATATTGAGTTAGTTGCTTTTTTTACTTCAGTATTAAATTCCATAATATAAACCTATCAACTTGAAAGATAATTGTCATTCACTTATTCTGACGCACAACTGCGGTCGTGCTGAAATTGGTAGACAGGCACGGTTGAGGGCCGTGTGAGCTTAGCTCATGAGAGTTCAAGTCTCTCCGACCGCACCAAAATATATAAATTTAATTGTTTTAGAATAGGTATAATTTGATAATCTTTAAAAATGTCTATTCAAAACTTAAAAAGAATAAGAAGAGCATATGTAATGCCCATTCTAAAATTTATTAGAAGAGGATTAAATATTTTTAAGCAGTATGCGTATCCAAATTATAAGTCTAATCCGACTGTTTATGATCTTTATAAAGAAGAACAAGTTAAAAAATGTTATGAACATTTTAAGAGTGATTTAAAAAAAGCAGTCTTATTGGGCTCTGATCAAATAAGAGGACACGCTCTAAATAAAGCAATAGAAAATGACAATAATAGTAATTATTTTTATATTGAATTTGGAGTTTTTAGTGGGACGTCAATTAATTATTTTTCAAATAAATTAAAAAAAAATATTTATGGATTCGATTCATTTGAAGGATTAAAGGAAGATTGGTTAGGTACCTCTGTTACCAAAGGTACATTTGATTTGAAAAAAAAAATTCCAACATTAAATTCAAATGTTATACCTGTGGTTGGTTGGGTTCAAGATACTTTGCCAACTTTTTTAAATGAAAAAAAACCTCAAATAAACTTTGTACACATGGATGTTGATACATATGAATCTTCGAAATTTATATTAGAAAAAATAAAACCTTTTTTAATCAAAGGAGCAATTATATTATTTGATGAGGTTTATAATTTTGAGGGTTGGGACGTAGGTGAATACAAAGCATTAACTGAAGTTTTTGAGGATAAAGATTACCAATTTATTTCCTTTTCAAAAGATACATCGCAAGCTGCGATTAAAATCTTAAACTAATTAATCCAATCAGGTTTTAAAAATTTAATAATTGCATTTTTACATACATATTTTTCTGAAAAATTAAAATTATTATTTTTAAGTTTTATTATAGCAAAAGGATAATTGCCAACTATAAGGATTTTACCCAGCTTTTCATTTTTGAATAAAATGTCTTGATCAGTTTCTATTGATCCTTTAACAATTTCAAACGGTAGAAGTCTTTTAGAAAGTTTGTTCTTTAGTTTAATTCTTGCAGTATTCTCTTGACCAACATAACAACCTTTTTTAAAATCTATACCATTTAATTCTTCAAAATTACATTCAATGCCAAAAATTTTATTTTGTAATTCATGAGAACCTATTTGAGCTATTCCTAATTTATGACTTAGTTTATAGTATTCTTCAGATTGACCGAGTTTTAAATTTAATTTTTTAATTGATAAATAAAGTTTCTCGAGATTTATAATTAATCTTGCACCAAGTTTTGAATTTCTGGGATCAAGAAATATTGGATCTTCTCTAAATTTTGTTGTGTATCCTTCTTCATTTTTGGTATTTTCAAAGTTTAAGAATTTTTCTCTACTAATTGCAGCAACCACAAATTCATTACTTAAATTCAGAATTTCTACCTTAGATCTTAACTTATATAAATTTAACTTATGAAAAAGATCATTAATTTTTATTTTTTCACAATCTAAAAAAAAACCATTTTTATGCTTAGTAATTAAAAAATCAAATAGGTATTTACCCTGGGGGGTTAATAAAGAGGAAAAAATACTATATTGGCCAGAGATTTTTTCAATATTATTTGAGATAATATTTTGAAGAAATTCTCTCGCCTCCAAACCATGTATATAAAGCAGCCCTCTATCTTCTAAAGTATAAATTTTGTCTAATTTCATAATTGATTGTAAATATATAATAATATAATTACTTTTTAAAATAATGTTAGATCTTATAATAAAAAATGGATCTTGTTTTATCGATGGAAAGTTGAAAGAACAAGATATTGCAGTTCAAAATGGCAAAATTAAAAAAATTGGCAAAATTTCAGAAGAGGCAATAGAGATTTATGATGCAAAAAATCAAACAGTTCTACCAGGATGTATAGATACACAAACTCATTTTAGAGAACCAGGTTCTACCGATACAGAAGATCTTAACTCTGGAAGTAGAGCTGCAGTTGTTGGAGGAATAACAGCTGTATTTGAGATGCCGAATACTAATCCACCTACAGCAAACAAAATAGAGTTTCAAAAAAAATTAGATCTTGCAAAAAATAGAATGTATTGCAACTACGCCTTTTACTTTGGCGCAACAGCCGATAACGCAAATGTATTGGCAGATTTGAAAAGTTTAGAGGGATGTTGTGGAATAAAACTTTTTGCTGGTTCTTCAACTGGAAATCTTTTAGTAGCAGATGAAAAAGATATTGAAAAGGTATTTCAAAATAGCTCTAAAGTTGTTGCAGTTCATTCTGAAGATGAGGCAATTCTAAATATTAATAAAAAATTAATTAAAAAAGGTGATGTTCATTCTCATCCTGTATGGAGAAGTGATGAATGTGCAATTTCTTCAACAAGAAGAATTGTCAGAATAGCTGAGAGATATAATAAAAAAGCACACATACTTCATATTACTACTAAACAAGAAATTGATTTTCTATCACAGCATAAAGGAAATATAACATTTGAAATAACTCCTCAACATTTAACAATCTATGCTCCAGATTGTTATGACAATCTTGGATCATACGCACAAATGAATCCACCTATTAGAGATAAATCACATTATGATAGATTATGGTATGCTGTTAAAAATAATTTAAATGATACAATCGGATCAGATCACGCTCCTCATTTAAAGATAAATAAAGAAAAAGAATATCCTAATTCACCATCAGGTATGCCAGGAGTACAGACCCTAATGCCAGTTATGCTTAACCATATAAACAACGGAAAATTAACCTTAAATCAGCTAATGAAACTTGTTTGCGAAAATCCAGTAAAAATTTTTGGAATCAAAAACAAAGGATTTATTAAGGAGGAATTTGATGCTGATTTTACAATTGTAGATATGAACAAAACAATTGAAATCAAAAATGAAAATATTGAGAGTAAATGCGGCTGGTCTCCTTTTAATGGTTATAAATTTAAAGGAAAACCAGTTTCAACTATTATTGCAGGTAAAATTAAAATGAAGGATGGTAAGTTGTTGGGGGAACCAGAGGGAACTCCATTAGAATTCATCTAAGTTTAAATTTTTATTTTTTTGCAAATAAAAATGTCTTGTTCTATTTCCCATTCAAAATTATTTTCTTTACACCAATTTACTAAATAATTTTTTTTTGGATAGTTTTGAAAAGAATTATTAAAAAGCCTTATATCATCAATTAAAATATTTATACCTTCAAATTTTTCGAGGTGTTTTTCAATAAAATATAATTCTTTTTTAATAGGAGTAGCATTTTCTTCATCTCCGAAAGTTTTTATATTTCTTTTATGATCATGACAAAGATGAGCATCAAGATAAATACAAATATTTTTGTAATCAAGTACTTTTTCTATAGCATCTAAAAGTATATTTTCACTTTTTCCAAATATTAGTTCAACATTTTTAAATTTGGATAATTTTTTTTTGGCTAATTCGTATAAATCTTTGTCTGCTTCAATTGAGACAGTTTTTTTTGATATATTTGATAAAATTTTTGTAGTTTCTCCGTAATATGTCCCCGTTTCTATCCATGCTGAGTTATCCAAGTTATTATTTTCTATGATTTTATGTTTAATAAACTCAGGTGACGGTGGAGTAAAATTTCTTTTTCTCCAGTTTTTAATTTGTTTTTGGTTTTTTAATAACCAAAAAATATTTGTAAGAGATTTTATTTTCAATTGATTTACTTTTATTTTAAAATATTATTTTTGATTAAATCCTCTTTAATTTCGTCTAGAATTTTTGGATCATCAATTGTAGCAGGTACTTTATAATCTTCTTTATCAGCTATTTTTCTAACTGTTCCCCTTAGTATTTTGCCTGATCTTGTCTTTGGAAGTCTTTTTACAACTATAGCTATCTTAAAAGCTGCAACTGGTCCAATCTTATCCCTAACCATTTTTATACAATCTTTTGATATATTTTCATTATCTTCATCAACGCCAGATTTTAATGTTAACAAACCAATTGGCAGTTGTCCTTTAAGTTTATCAGCTATACCAACCACAGCACATTCGGCAACGCATTTATGTTCGGACAAAACTTCTTCGATTGCTCCTGTAGATAGTCTATGACCAGCGACATTTATAATATCGTCTGTTCTAGACATAATCCAAATATAGCCATCCTCATCAATATGACCAGCATCATAAGTTTGATAATAACCCTTATAATTTGACATGTAATTTTCTTTATATCTTTTATCTGCATTCCAAAGTGTTGGAAAAGTTCCTGGAGGCAAAGGAAGCTTCACAACTATATCTCCCATCTCATTTGCTTTAGCTAAAGTTTTATCTGATTTTATTATTTTAACATCATAACCCGGAACAGCTTTACATGCTGAGCCATATTTAGTTTTCATCATTTCAATACCTGTACAGTTTGAACTAATTGCCCAGCTTGTTTCAGTTTGCCACCAATGGTCTATTACTGGAACTTTTAATAAATTTTCAGCCCATTTAATCGTATCTGGATCTGCTCTTTCTCCAGCAAGGAAAAGACTTTCAAATTTACTTAAATCATATTTTGAAAAAAATTTTCCATCAGGATCTTCTTTTTTGATAGCTCTAAATGCTGTAGGGGCAGTAAATAAAGATTTTACCTTATAGTCAGAAATAATTTTCCAGAAAGCACCTGCATCTGGAGTGCCAACTGGTTTACCTTCAAAGAGTACTGTTGTGCATCCTTTAAATAATGGTGCATAGACTATATAGGAATGCCCAACAATCCACCCAATATCACTGGCTGACCACCAAACATCACCTTGATCAATATTATAAATATTTTTCATAGTCCATTTAAGCGCAACGATATGTCCACCAATATCTCTAACTATACCTTTGGGTACCCCTGTTGTTCCTGATGTATAAAGAATATAAGCATAATCATTTGAATTCATTTCTAAACAGTCAGTATCTTTTGCATTTACTAAACTTTCATCCCAGCTTATCTCCATTGGTGAATTCAATTTAATTTCATGACCCTTTCTTTGGTAAAAAATAACCTTTTTCAGTTTATGTTTTGCAAGTTTAAGAGCTCCATCTACTAATGGTCTATACTCCACTGTACGACCTGGCTCGAAACCACACGATGAGGTTACTAAAATTTTTGCTTTACTGTCATCTATACGGCTCGCAAGCTCGTTTGAGGCAAATCCCCCAAAAACTACGGAGTGTATAGCTCCTATTCTTCCACATGCTAACATGGCTATTACTGCTTCTGGAACCATCGGCATGTAAATTACAACTCTATCTCCTTTTTCAACACCTTGGTTTTTAAGTGCTCCAGCAAATTTGGAAACTCTCGATTTCAACTCATTAAAAGTGTATTTTGCCTTGTTGCCTGTTATTGGACTATCATAAATAAGGGCTGTATTGTCTCCCAAACCATTCTCAACATGTAGGTCTAAGGCGTTGTAGCAAGTATTTGTCTTGCCATCCTCATACCACTTGTAAAATGGAGGGTTAGAACTGTTAAGGATTTTTGTTGGCTTCTTATACCAAAAGATATCATCAGATAAAGATTTCCAAAAATCCTCAGGATTTTTTATTGATTTTTCGTAAATTTCTTTAAAATTCATATTTATCTAACTGATTCAAAATTGCATTAATTGCTCGATATTTAAGCAACAAGTTGCATTTAATTTCAAAAAACCAATAAAATCAACATAAATAAGAGGTAAAAAAGTCTTCTATAAACTATCTTTATTTGGTAATTAAGCCCTTAACTTTGGTAGATAGAAATATCTACTATAGTTTATATAAACTATAAAAACTAACTAAAGAGGGAGTTTTTTATGAAAAAACTTAAACTGTTTGCTTTAGCAGCTGTAGCTCTATTGGGCTTTGCTGGTGCAGCAAACGCATCGACTGTCCTTTTGGCATCTGATGACTTCGTTGGAATATCTTTTTGGATTATTTCAATGGGTATGTTAGCTGCTACAGTATTCTTTTTCATGGAAAGAGGATCAGTAGCTGCTGGATGGAAAACATCAGTAACAGTAGCAGGACTTGTAACTGGTATTGCATTCATACACTACGTATACATGAGAGATGTATGGGTTCAAACAGGTGACTCACCAACAGTATACAGATATATTGACTGGTTAATCACTGTACCACTACAGATGATAGAATTTTATTTAATTCTAGCAGCTGTGAGAAAAGTATCAGCTAACATCTTCTGGAGACTATTAATTGGTTCTCTAGTTATGTTAATTGGAGGATACTTAGGAGAAGCAGGTTACATCAACGCAATGCTTGGTTTCATAATCGGTATGGCTGGATGGATCTACATCTTATATGAAGTATTTTCAGGTGAAGCTGGTAAAATGGCAGCTAAAAGCGGTAATAGAGGATTGAGTACTGCATTTGGCGCTATGAGAATGATCGTTACTGTAGGTTGGGCAATTTATCCATTAGGTTATGTATTTGGTTACCTAACAGGTGGTGTAGATGCTAACACACTTAACGTGATTTATAACTTAGCTGACTTTATTAACAAGATCGCATTCGGTCTAGTTATTTGGAGTGCAGCTGTTTCTCAGCCAGGAGCTAGAAGAGCATAATAATAACTGAAGTTATTTAAATAGGGCGATATGTTTACATATTGCCCTATTTTTTTTTGTCTTTATATTAATTGAATGCCTAAAATTACATACGTCGAGAACGAAGGAAAATCACATACAGTTGAAGTTGACAGTGGTCTTACAGTAATGGAGGGGGCTGTTCAAAATAATATTCCAGGAATTGATGCCGATTGTGGTGGAGGTATGGCTTGCGCAACATGCCATGTTTATGTCAAAGAAGAATGGTTTGATAAGATTAATAAAAAGTCAGAGGGAGAAGACGATATGTTAGATCAGGCATACGAACCAAATAAATTTAGCAGATTAAGCTGTCAAATTTCAGTTAGCAATGAATTAGATGGATTGGTAGTTGATCTACCAAAAAAACAATGATCAAAACTGATGCATTAATAATTGGGGCAGGTCCCACAGGATTATTTACTGCTCATCAATTGAGATTAATCGGTCTTTCTTGTGAAGTTGTAGACAATTTAGATAAAATTGGTGGACAATGTATTGAACTTTACCCTGACAAACCTATATACGATATTCCGGCGGTTCCAGAATGCACAGGAGAAGAGCTTACAAATAATTTAATCAATCAATTAAAACCATTTGATATAAAATTTCATCTTAATGAAAGAGTTGATGAAGTTAAAAAAGAAAACGAATCTTGGTTTGTTAAAACAAATAATGGAACTTCTTTTAATACACCAAATGTAATTATTGCTGGTGGTGTTGGATCTTTCGAGCCAAGGAAATTTACACCGAAAGAATGTGAAAAATTTGAGGGGAAATCAATTTTTTATTCTATCAAAGATAAAAATGTTTTTAAAAACAAAATAGTTTCAATTTTTGGTGGTGGAGATAGCGCTTTAGATTGGGCAGTTGAATTATCAAATAATTCAAAGGTAAATTTAATTCATAGACGTGATGAATTTAGGGGAGCCCAGTCAACATTAAACAAAGTTTATGAGCTTGAAAAAGCTGGAAAAATTAAATTATTTACTAAATATCAACTAAAATCTGTGAAGGGCAATGACCAGATTGATAGTATTGATATTGAGCATGATAACAAAGAAATACAAAATTTAAAATCTGATTACGTTTTAGGTTTTTTTGGTCTGATCATGCAACTGGGTCCTATTGCAAACTGGGGACTAAACTTAAACAAAAAAACTATAGAGGTTGATACTGAAAAGTTTGAAACAAACCAAAAAGGAATATATGCAGTGGGTGATATTTGTACTTATCCAGGAAAACTTAAACTAATTTTATCGGGTTTTCATGAGGGTGCATTAGCCGCAAGAGCGTGTTTTAAATTAGCAAAACCAGATGAAAAATACAGATTTGAATTTACAACAACTTCTTCCAATTTACTTAAAAGACTCGGTAAGAAAGAGTGATTGATCTTTTTGCGGCAGATACACCAAATGGAAAAAAAATATCCATTATGCTTGAGGAAATTAATCTTCCATATAAAGTTATTCCAGTTAATCTTTCAGAAGGAGAGCAATTTAAAGAAGACTTTGTAAAAATGAGTCCATTTAGCAAAATTCCGGTAATCAAAGACAGTGATAAAAATAAAAGTATTTTTGGTTCAGGTGCAATTTTAATTTATTTGGCTGAAAAAACTCAAAAATTTTACAACAAGGAAAATAAAATAAATATAGATCAATGGTTGATGGCACAGATGGGACTAGTCGGCCCACTAATTGGGGCATATCATTCTTTCTATCGTTTTAATAAAGGTAAAAGTAAATATGGAGAAGAAAGATATTTTAAAATAACAAAAGATTTGTATCAAAGATTAAATGATAGATTATCAGTATCAAAATATCTTGCAGGAGAAGAATACACAATAGCAGATATAGCTACTTGGCCATGGATAGCTAGGCATCAATGGCACGATATAGGCCTTAAAAATTTTAAACAATTGACTAAATGGTATTTAAATATTGCTGGAAGAGAGGCAGTGAAAAAGGGCTATGAGTTTATGAAACAAGGAGATAAGATTCCTTTGCCATAAATTTATGGAAAAAAAATATAAAAATTATTTTAAATATTATTTAATATCAATCTTAGTATTTGCGGTATTTTGGTTATATTTAAAACATTCTGTAGGAAATGATTCAACTATCTCTGAATGGATAATAAACTACCAAGGAGGATTCGTAAGAAGAGGTCTACCTGGTGAGCTAGCATTTCATTTAGCAAGTTTCTTTGAAATTAAATTAAGAACGGTAATATTATTTTTTCAGATAGGATTATATTCTTTATATATCTTTTTAATTTATAATTTTTTTAAAAATATTAAATTCAACGGAATAATTTTATTTGCTATTTTTACTCCAATTTTTATTATTTACCATATTGCAGAGCTAGAGGTTTTGGCTAGAAAAGAAATTTTTTTATTTTTAGGATATCTATGGTTTTACAATATTTCTAAAAGAAAAAATAATTACAAATATACTTTACTCTGGATAGTATTTGTCTTACCAATAGTATCAGTTTTGTATGAACCAAGTATTTTTTACTTCTCATTTTTTGCTGCAACTTTAATTTTAAAAATAAGAAATTTAGACTTAATTAAAATTTCATTGGTAGTTTTTTTAGTTTTTTTACCTTCTTTAATTGTGTCATGGATCACCGCAACTGCTGGGATTATAACTACAGAGGGTTTTGATTTAATGCGAAACTCTTTAATGAATAATTTTGGGGAAGAGTGTTACAGATCTTGTGAAGTAATGAGCTCTCTAAGAGAACCATCTGTTCATTTACAACAAACTTTTGATAAATTAACTGAAGGTAAAAATACAGTGTTTATTTATTTGTTTAGATATTTTATGATCTTATTAGTTGGATTTTTACCTCTTTTGATACTCTTAAAATTTTCATCCTTAAAAATTAAGTTTATGAATTTTAAAAAATTAGTTTGGCCATTCGTAATACTTAATTTTACTGTTATTTTTCACTGGTTGATGTTTATCGACTGGGGTAGAGCTGTGAATATTACCTATGTTTCTTCTTTATTATTTTTTTTCTACCTTTTAAAGAATGATTATATTTTGGTAAATTTTAACAAAATTAATAAATTGGTTGATGAATGTTTTTCAAACTTAACAAAATTTACATTTTTTAAATCTAAAAGGGTTTTATTAAATTTCATTTTCATTATATATGCTTTTGGCTGGAGTCCTCCAACCTTATTATCAGCAGATGTAAATTCGTTTCCAGGATATAGGATACCCTATAAAACAATTAAATTTTTGTTACTTATGGATAGCAATTAATGAAATTCAGAGTATCCAATATCTATTTAGCAATCTCTATTATTGCATCTATAATATTTTCAACATTAATATGGGAAAAAATTTCATTGCCATTTAATAATCTAGGAATAGTTGGGGAATATTCAAGAAATGAGTTCAATCCAGTAAATGATATCTTAAGATATTTAATCTTTATTCTTTGTCCAATACTTATTTTTTTTTCTCAGATTTTTTTTAATAAAGACAAATTTAAATATTTCATCTTAAATTTAAATGATAATTCATTAATCGAATTACAAAAAAATTATTCAATCTTATTTTTATTTGCACTATTTTTGTTACTTCTTATTCTGGAATTTTTATCAGTTCAATTTCAATTACATAATTTAGATCTAATGCATGAAGGTCAACAACTTGGTTCAGCATTTAAAAATTCCCAAGATGGGTCTTTGTGGTCAGGTTCATATATAACAACAGGGCTATTCTACGAGACACTAAGCTCAAATATTATTTGGAATTTATTTGAAGCAGAAACAATTGGTTTAAAGAGAATAATGGATATTTTCTTAATTTTTGTTTTAAAAATACTCTTAATCTTTTTGTCATTAAAAATTACTAATTTTTTAAAATTACAAATTTTTTATAAAAATATTTTTTTTGTTTTAATTACAATGATATTTTTATCTGTTATAGATTATAATATAGCAAGTGTAGATCATTTAGTATCAAGAGAAATACCAATTATTTTATCTTTAATATTTATTGCAATTTTTTTTCAAAGTAAAAAAGTAAGTAGAATTATACTTTTTATATTTGGTTTTTTGAGTATTGCTACCTTGCTTTGGGGTATAGATCGAGGTTTAGTAGTAAACTTAATAATAATCAGTTTTCTTTTATTTTTTTTAATAAGAAAAAATTATAGGGAGTTAATATTTTTATCCTCCTCAATTTTATTTTGGTGGTTTGTATTTTATTTAATACTAGGGGATGAATTTACTTACTTTATATCTAACACTATCTCTATTTATAGCTATATAAGCTATATACATGGTATAATTCATCCAACACCATTTGGGGACCATCCTGATTCTTATAGAGCTACCAAGACGCTTCTTTCTATTATTTTAGTTTCAATATTAACTATTAATTTATTTTTTATTGATAATGAAAAATATCATTCAGGATTTAAATTTTTTTTAGTGTTTTTATGTTTTGTATGTATTTTCAGTTATGTATATGTTGTTGGAAGATCTGATGGGCCACATATTAAACATATTTTTGGTTACCCAATAATATTTTTGTCAATTTGTTCTTTATATTTTTTATTATTTTTTCTGAATAAAAGAGTTAAAATTTTTAATTTGAAATTTAAAAATTATTTTTTAGTTTTTATTTCTGTAATATTTTTTTATTCATTTTACGAAATAGATTACAAAAGAATTAAAAATTATCCTAGTAGGTTCATTGAATATATAAATTTAAATGACACAAGTTTTATTAATAATCAAGAAATCAATTTTATTAATAAAGTTGAAACTTTACTTGAAAATAAAAATTGTGTTCAACTCTTTTCACATGATGCTGCATTACACTATTTATTAAAAAAAAAAAGTTGTACTAAATATTATTTAATTTGGAGCGTTGGATCTATTCCAGATCAAAAAAACTTTATTAATGAATTATATAATACAGAAATTATTATATCTGGTGGAGTGAAATTTAATTGGCTGGCTCGTTTAGAAGAGAGGTTATTTTTAGTAAATACTTACATTAAGGAAAATTTTGAAAAAATTGAAACTATCGAGGATTGGACATTATTAAAGAGAAAAATCAATTAATCGTCTGCGTAAACTTTTTCTTCTTTTTCGTGCTTTTCTTGAGCTGCAATACATAGCGAAGCTACAGGTCTTGCCATTAATCTTTTTAACCCTATTGGTTCTGCAGTTTCTTCACAAAAACCATATGTTCCATCCTTAAGTTTTTTAAGAGCTGAGTCTATTTTTGAAATTAATTTTATTTGCCTGTTAATTGCTCTCATTTCAACATTTTTTTCTGTATAAGAACTTGCTTGGTCAACAATATCAGCAGACGTGCTATTATCATCAAGTGAACTATTATATAAAGCATCATTATTAGATTTAACTAAATCCTTTTTCCATTCTAATAACTTGTTTTTAAAATAAGCTTTATGCTTTTCACACATATACTTTTCAGTACTTTTTGGGATGTAGTTTTTTGATATTCTAACCATTTTTATTAGATTAAGCGCTGCGCAGTATATTCAGCAATTAATTGGTGTCAAGAATGGTTTAGTTGTATAAATTCAAGGAAATGTTTAATTACAGAAAAAAAATATTAAATTTTTTTTATATTTTTCTAATAATTCATCTAATTATTTGGACTTTGGTTCCCACCTTGACTAATAATAATCTTCCACTTGATACTATAGAGGCTTTAGCGTGGGGTAGCAATTTGGATTGGGGTTTTAGTAAACACCCTCCTGCAAGCGCTTTTTTTGTAGAGATTTTTTACTTTTTTTTTGGCAATAGTGATTGGGTTTATTATTTATTGAGCCAAATATTTGTTATTTTTTCTTTTTTTATAGTTTTTAAAGTAAGTGAAAAAATATTTAATGATAAAGTATTAGGCATTCTTTCAGTTTTGTTATTAGAAGGTATTTATTTTTATAATTTTACTACCCCTGAGTTTAACGTTAACGTTTGTCAGTTACCTTTTTGGTCTTTAGTTGTTTATTTTTCGTGGGAAATTTTTGATAAAAAAAAAATTAATTTTTACGATATTACTTATTTAGCAATCTTTGCAGCAATTGGCTTTTTATCTAAATATTTATTCATTTATATTTTAATCACAATTTTTATATTGTTTCTTTATCAAATAAAAATTTTAAAAGAGAGAAAATTTGATTTTAAGTATATAATTAGTCTTGAAATATTTTTTGTACTTTTAATACCACATTTTATTTGGCTATTTCAAAATGACTTCATTACATTTACTTATGCTTTTTCTCGTGCAGGATTAGAACAAGTTAATTATTTAAATCATATTAAATTCCCATTAATATTTCTCATTAAACAACTATTAATCATTTTACCAACCCTTATTTTATTATATTTCCTACTTAAGAAAATTAAAATTAAATTTAATATAAAAGACAGAAAATTTATATTTTTACTATTAATTAATCTGTTGCCAATTTTTCTTATGTTTATTACTTCAATAATTACTGGTTCTAAAATTAGAACAATGTGGATGACACCATTTTATTTATTCTTTGGAACTTTTTTAGTTTATATTTTTCAAAAATATATAAACATAAATAAGTTAAAAAATTTTATTATTTGTTTTATATTTTTATTTTTAATATCACCAATAAGTTATGCAACTATTTCGCTTATTAAGGATAATAAAAGAACAGACTATCCCGGCAATACGATTGCAATTGATATTCAAAAAAAATGGGACTCAGAATTTGATGATACAATAAATGTGGTTTTAGGCAATGAATGGATTGCAGGAAATCTATCATATCATTTAAAATCAAGACCATCCTGGGAAGGAAAGGTAGATAAAATCAAATTAGAAAGTTATAATAAATATATTTGTTTAGATGAAGTTTGCATAGGAGCCAAATGAATAATTTTTTTGACACAAAATTAAAAAAAATAATTTTTATTATTATAGTTGTGGCAGTTATAGAATTTTCAGGTCGTGGTATATTTGTATCTTTAATAAGGTTTTTAAATTCAGTTAATTAGCTTTATGAAAGTGAAAATACTGATACCTATTTATAATGATTGGAACTCAGTAAAACGTTTAGTTGATAATATTGATAAAGTTATAAATGATATTGACTGTGATTTTTCAATTATAATTGTAAATGATGCATCAACACAAAAAAAACCAGAGAATTGTTTTAACTTCAAAAATTTAAAATCAATCAAAATTATAAATATGCTTGAAAATCGTGGTCATGGAAGATGTAATGCAGCAGGGTTAAAATATATTTATGAAAATGAAGATTTTGATTATGTTTTACCCATGGATGGAGATGGTGAAGATAGGCCTGAGGAGATAATACAATTTGTAGAAAAAATTAAAACTGATCCAGAAATACCAGTTGTTGGTGAGAGGATAAAAAGATCTGAAAGTAATTTATTTAAGTTTTGCTATGTAGTTCATAAAATTCTTACTTTTATTTTTACTGGAAAATCAATTAAATTTGGACATTTTAGTTGCATTCCAAAAAGTATAGTTAAAGAAATGGTTAATGAAAAAGCAACATGGAATTGCTATTCAGCCTCTTTAGTAAAAATTACTAAAGAAAGAAATTCAATCCCATCTATTCGAGGAAAAAGGTATTTCGATTTATCAAAAATGAGTTTTTATAATCTAATTATCCATTCGTTTTCAATTATAAGTGTCTTTAAATATAACGTTTTAATTAGATCTGTTTTTTATTTGTTTATTTACTTATTCTTAATTTATCCAAAGCTATCATTTATTACCTTTTTGCCTTTCATTTTCATTACTATTTTTACATCTTTAATATTCATTTTATCAAAGCGGGAAAATCTTGATGAATATAATAATTGTTTAGAAAACGTAGGAAATATTGAAGTTGTTAAGTAGCTTTTATTCTTGGTAATGAATAAAAATCAGCTGTATCAATTTTAGAAGAATGATCTCTTCTCATATTCCATTTTTTATAAACACCAGCACTTGCAAGACTTAATGTAGATCTTCCATAACGGTAATTTGTATTATCCATTGATCTCATCAATCTATTTATTTTTTCATCTTTTTCAGATGAGAATAAATTTTCCTTATTGTTTTCATTTGATAATCCCGTTAGCATCACACCTGCTTTTTGGTATCGACAGCCATGTCTAAAGATATCTTCTAAAATTGAAACCGCAGCTGTAACGGTTTCAATACTATTATTTGTTGCTATTGGAAAATCAATTGTTTTTGAATTTGAATAGTAACCAAAGTTTCTTTGGAAGGGACTTGTTCTAACAAAAACTGTTATTGCTTTTGCAACTAAATTTTCTGATCTGATTTTTTCAGATGCATTTAAGCAGTAATTTGCAACTGCTTCTTTCAGTTCTTGAAAATGTTCAACTCTTTTTCCAAATGAACGAGATACAACACAACTCTTTCTTTTTGATTGTGTCGTTTCTAAATCAATACATGGAATACCTCTAAGCTCCATAGCTGTTCTTGAACTTAAAACATTTGAACATTTTTTAATCCAAGTATTTGATTTATTTTTTAACTGCTTAGCGTTATAAACTCCGTGTTTTTGATAAAATTTAGTTAACTGTCTTCCAACCCCCCATACGTCATTTATTTCGATTTTTTCTAATATCGGATCAATATTTTCTATGCCTATTAGGCTAGTCACACCTGATTTCTTTTTCTTTGCTATATGATTTGCAATTTTGCTTAAAGTTTTTGTTTTTGCTATACCAATACTGGTTGGAATACCAGTCCATTGCAAAACAGTATTTCTAATTTCTTTTCCAACTTCTTCAATTTCTTTATCTGAAAAGTTCGATAAATCCATAAATGCTTCATCAATAGAATAAACCTCTATATCAGAATTAAATCTTTTAAGTGTTCTCATTACTCTTCTGGATAAGTCACCATAAAGAGAGTAATTTGATGAAAAAACATGAACATTGTTTTTTATAATAATATTTTTTGCTTTAAAGTAAGGTTCTCCCATTTTGATACCTAATGCCTTTGCTTCATTAGATCTTGAAATAATGCAGCCATCATTATTAGATAGAACTACAACAGGTTTTTTTCTTATTTTTGGATTAAATAATCTTTCGCAAGAAACATAAAAAGAATTACAATCAATCAGTGCTATTTTTTTAGTAAACTGAGTGGATGACATAAGTTACAACTCCCCAAATAAAAATATCTTCTTCTTCATTAATTAAAATTCTATCTTTAAAATTTTTAGATCCTGATGTTAGAAATTTTTTATCTCTTTCCTGGACAAAACTTTTAACAACTAATTCATCATGCACATTTGCAATCACAGTTGAAAAATTTCTAGGTGTTAAGCTTTTATCAACGACCAATATATCTCCATCATTAATACCAACATCAGTCATTGATTTCCCCTGAACTCTAATTACAAAAGTTGCTGGAACGTTTTTTATTAAGTGAACATTTAGATCAATATCCTCTTCAATATAATCAGTTGCAGGAGATGGAAAACCAGCTCCAGCTTTATGTAAATAATAAGGTATAGTTAGCTTCATAAATGTTCTTATTTTGTTCTTATTATTATATTACTTATTCAATAGTGTCAAATAGGTTGTATTTTGAGTCTGTAACTGAATCAAAAGTGAATCAAAACGTGAACATTTAAAACTATATAGGGTGTAGTTGTGGATAAGTATCACCAAAGGTAGCGTCAAAATAAAAATGCAAAGGAATATTACATGGTGTATTCAATAATAAGATTATGAAAAAACTATCATGTCATTGTGGGGGAGTAGAAGCAGAGGTTACAGTTCCCGATAAAGGGTTTGAAAAAGTTTTACGTTGCAATTGTTCTATGTGTAAAAAAAAAGGTTACATCATAGGAGTAGTTGGACCAGATGATTTTAAGTTAACAAAGGGAAAAGAACTTTTGAAGCTTTATCAATTTTATACAAAAACAGCTCAACATTATTTTTGTAAAGTTTGTGGTATTCACACTCATAACAGACCACGTATTAACCCAAAGATATATGGAATTAATATCGCTTGTGTAGAAGGTATAAATCCTTTTGAAATAGAAAATGTTCCAGTAAACGATGGGCAAAATCATCCTTTAGACCAAAAAAAATAATTTCAATGCAATCAGTTACCGAGTGTTATTCAAAAGTAAAAAAAGACTGCTTTAGATATATAGCTTCTCAAGAAACAAGAACTGAAAAGTTTAAGAATAAAGATAAAATGATTAAGTCATTTCTAATACCAGTTTCTTTTTATATAGCAAATAGAGCAAATAAAGAAAAAACAATGATAGTAGGGCTTGCAGGAGGTCAGGGGACTGGAAAAACTACAATATCATCAATCATTAAAATGATTTTAGAGAAATATTTCAAATTTAATGTGTTTAAAATATCGATTGATGATTTTTATAAAACGAGAAAAGAAAGACTGAAATTATCAAAAAATATTCATCCTTTATTAATGACAAGAGGAGTACCGGGCACACACGATATAAAGTTAATAGTAGATTTTTTTAAAAAAGTCTTAAAGAAAAAATTCTCGCCAATATTATTACCTAAATTTGATAAATCTATAGACGATAGAGTTAGAAGACAAAACTGGTATAAAGTTAAAAAAAAAACCAAATATTATAATTTTAGAAGGATGGTGCGTTGGTTCATCTGCGCAAAAATTAAAAAATTTAAAAAAACCAATAAATTCCTTAGAAAAAAATATGGATCAAAAATTAAAATGGAGAAAATATGTAAACAATCAACTTAACAGTCAATACAAAACTATGCACAAAATGCTTGATAGTTTTTTATATTTAAAAGCAAAAGATTTTAGTTTATTAAGAAGGTGGAGGCTTAAACAAGAAAAAAAACTTTCTTTAAAAAATAGAAATAAAAAAAATTCTAAAATTATGAACAAAAATGAAGTTTTAAATTTTATGATGACTTATCAAAGAATTACGGAACATATGTTTAAGGAAGTACCTAAATTTGCATCAATGGTTTTGACATTAAATCAAAATCACCAAATAAAAAATATAAAATATAAAAAATGAAAACAATAATTATATTTTTGATAACATTTTTTTATACAATTAATTTATATGCTATAAATTTGTCTGAAGCTTTATCAATAGCTTATAAAAAAAATCCTGAATTGAATGCAGAAAGAGAAAATATAAATGCATCTAAACAAGATTTAAACATTTCTAAAAGTGAATTTTTGCCATCAGTAACACTCTCTGGAACAAAAAAGAGCCAGGAAACATCTAAACTAACTAATCAAGATGGAAGCAGTGCAAGAATTGGAGATGTAAATCCCGAGACAAAATCTATTAAAGTAGAACAAAAAATCTTTCAAGGATTTGGTGGAGTTGCTAATTATCAAAAAAATAAAATTGGTTTAGCCGTTGCTGATGCAAAGCTCCTTCAAGTAGAGCAAAATACTTTACTTAAAGCTGTTGATGCTTTTTCTGGTGCAATATTTGCTAACGAAAAATATTCTATCTATCAACAAAATCTTAACTTAATCGAGAGACAAGTTGAAATGGATCAAATAAGACTTGATAGGGGCCAAGTTAGTTTAGCTGATTTAGCACAATCAGAATCTTCTTTAGCTGAAGCTGAAGCTAAGTTTATACAAGCAAAAAATGACGTTGTTACAGCAAAATTAAATTATGAGAATATAATTGGCCCTATTAGCGATACTTTTGAATTGGAAAAAAATATCATTATGGATTTAAAAATTCCACTTTCATTAGACAAAGCTATCAACATGTCAAAAAACTCAAATCCTGATTTAACAATTTCAAAATTGGAGTTTGATCAATCACAGAAAGATGTCTTGATTGCTCAATCAGATTTATCACCTTCAGCATCTTTATCGTTTGAAACAACTGAAACAGATGATTTAAGCACAACATATGATCAACAAGATAAAGAAACTTTGGAAGCAAAAATTTCATGGCCAATATTTTCTGGAGGAAAGAATTATGCAAGTCTTTCAAAGTCCAAAAATTTAAGAAACAGAAAAAAATTACTTTATGAGAATGCAATTAAAATGAATGATACAAATGTAGCGAGTGCATGGTCGAATCTACAATCATCAAAAAGCGTTCTTGAAGCTGTGAAACTTCAAGTTAGGGCAGCTGAAATTGCAAATGAGGGAATAACAGCCGAATACGAAAGTGGCCAAGGAAGATCAACATTGGATGTATTACAGTCTAACTCTATATTACTTAACGCAAAAGTTAGTCTTGCCAATTCTGAAAGAGATTTCTTACTTTCTCAATTTAAACTTCTTAAATCTGTTGGAATTTTAAATGCTCGTTATTTAACTTTTAATTAAAAACCCCATTTTTCCTAACTTTATTAAGAGATAAAATATATTTCTTGCCAATGAGAACAAAATGTGTACATTTAAATACATGATTCGAGTGTTAATAAATGAAAAAAAAAGAGGCAAAAATGACAAAAAATAACTTAAAAGTGGTGAAATCCACAAAAGATAAAGATTTGGAAAATAAAGAAAAAAATAAGGCATTAGAAGCAGCTATTAGTCAA
>JACWDM010000011.1 GCA_014654065.1 Pelagibacterales bacterium SAG-MED15
ACAAACGCCACAATCTATACACTCATCAGGCTTAATTACAAGCATATTTTTCCCTTCATAGAAACAGTCAACTGGACATACATCGACACAGTCCATAAGTTTGCATTTTATACATTTATCATTAACCAAATATGTCATTATTTTTTATTTTTAATTCTTTGTTTTATGTCCCCGACTATTTTTTTATCAAGATAAAGCAATCCTGTTAATCTTCGCATAAAATTATCCTCATACATATCGGAAGATCCATCGGAATAAATTATACTCCACAATGTTTCTGTTATTTTTATTTTGTATTCATCATTTGAGTTTTTTATTTCTCTTGTAAAGTCCAGTATTTGATTTGAGTTTTTTTCGATAATTTCGGCTTCATTGTAAAGCTTATCTAATCTATCTTTCTTCATACCAAGCTCTATTAGAGTTTTTTTTATAATTAATTTTTCCTTTTCCGTATAGTTTTCATCAATTTTTGCAGCATGTATTAACAATGCCGCAGATTTAGTTAATTTGCTATCATCATTGAACTTTTGTTCTTTTTTCTTTTTAAAAATATCAAACATTATTTAAAATTTATTTGTTTTAGAATATCAAAAGGATTATCTCTATTTTTTTTCCCAGGTATAGATACATTTTTGACTTTTTTAGGCAAATACCTAAAAAAAGTATCATCATTCCTTTTAAAAGTTTTATAATTCATTTTAGTTAACAAGTTTACAAACTTTTCCTTGCTACATCCTAGGAGATTAAGCATTTCAGGAACCAGTTTAATTTCCTTATCTCCATCTATTATTCTTAGAAAAAGTCTCTCTAAAATATCGATTCTTACATAATGCTCATCGAATTTTTCAAAACCACATATTAGCATAAAGTTTCTATCAATATTTTTTTGGCTCTCAAAAAAATTTAATCCAAATTTGGGAGGGTTCAGATCTAAATTTCTTTGATGAAAATTTTTCCATAATAAAGTTCTTAAAGTTACAATATTTGGCTTAAATAGTTTCGGTATAAAAATATGATATCTCCCAAACTTTACACCCAGACTTCTTAAAATTTTTCTTTCATCTTGTTTTAAAAATTTAACAAAACTTTTTACATCCTCTCTTTTTATGACTCCATTATTTTCATATATTTGATAAGCTAATGCTCTAATTGAAGTATTCGTTTCTTTTAAATTTTTTAAATCTAATAAGCTTTTGAGTTCTTCATCAATTTTTTTACCTATCCAAGAATTTAAATATTCGAGAAGTTTGCTTTGATCATCAACTTCAATCATATCATCAATTATTAAACTTAGCTCTGGATTTAAATAATCCTTGCCTGCCGATAGCTCTGCTATTGGAGCTCCATTCCAATATATTTTATAATCGCTATTTAAAATAAGAAGCCCAGTTTTTTTTATTTGATCAATTCTTTTTAAGATTTCAGGGCTAACATTTTGTCTTGCAGCTTTTTTAAGTGATTTTATATCAGTATCTAATGCACCAATCTTATAATCTAACTCAAGCTTTAAACCATTTAATTTTCCTATATACTGATTATTAATCATTACTTTTTCATCGCTTAATATTTTAGTATCAAATGATATATCTTGTTTTAATCCTTTTGCTAAAAGGCTAGCTCTTTTATCTATGAAGCTTTTTGTTAATTCTTCATGAAGTCTGTCAGACAATTTATCTTCCAAATTTTTTGTTCTTTCAATCCAATAATCTTGATTATCAACCCAATTTATTTTATTTGAAATATAAGACCATGTTCTTACGTTGGCTATTCTATTAGATATTGAGTCCACATTTCCATCAAGCTTATCTAAATGAGATAATTGTTCTTTCATAAAAACATTAGAAATTTTTCCAGGTTTTTCTCTTAAAAAGTTAAATACTTTACCAACGACTTCTAAATGATTACCATAAGTTTTCTTAGAAAAATCCGGTATTTGACAACATTCCCAAAGTAGTTTTAATTCATCTTTATCATTAAAAATACTAAGGCCTTGAGAATCTTTTAGTATTGATTTGAGAACCTTTTCGTCTTCACATTCATAAATCCTTTTAAGCCAGCTTTTATTAGGCCTTTCATCTAATGATTTAATTAATGAATTACCATTATCAAAATTTAATTTAGAATTACGCCAGTATAAAGTATGAATTTCATTAAATTTATGATTTTCTAACAACCCGACTTCTTCTGCACTTATTTCTCCACACTCACCAGTTATACCAAACGAACCATCGTTTAGATAACGCCCTGCTCTTCCAGCAATCTGTCCTATTTCTGCTACATTTAGCCTTCTCATTTTTCTTCCATCAAATTTTTTTAGATTAGAAAAGTAAACATTATCTAAGTCCATATTAATTCCCATTCCTATTGCGTCAGTAGCTACTAAAAAATCTACATCACCTGATTGATAAAGTTCAACTTGTGAATTTCTTGTTTTGGGACTTAATGAACCCATTACAATAGCAGCTCCACCTTTTTGTCTTCTGATAAGCTCTGCAATTGCATAAACTTCCTCCGCAGAAAAAGCAATTATTACACTCTTTCTTTCTATTCTTGAAATTTTTTTATGACCTGAAAATGTTAGCTTAGAGAGTCTTTTTCTGTCTATAAATTCTACGTCTTCTGCTAATTTTTTTATAATACTTTTCATAGAATAAGATCCCATAAACATAGTTGTTTTTTCTCCTCGTAAATTCAGTAATCTTTCGGTAAAAATATGACCTCTTTCATGGTCTGTACACATTTGTATTTCATCGATACCAACAAATTCTAAATTTTTATCAATAGGCATAGACTCAACTGTACAAAGATAATATTTTGCATTTATTGGTATGATTTTTTCTTCGCCTGTAATTAACGCAACTTTACTTGGGTCAATCTTTTTAATTACCTTTTCGTATACTTCTCGAGCGAGGAGTCTTAGTGGAAAACCAATCATGCCAGATTCGAATGAGAGCATAGTCTCAATAGCAAGGTAGGTTTTACCAGTATTTGTGGGGCCTAGCACTGCAACAATTTTATTTTTTTCCATTTCTACTATTTGTATCTTAAAAAAACTGAACACCACATATTGTTATATCTTGAGAACAAAAATAGTCTAAAACTAGACCGAATCATTGGTTTAAAAGTTCTCATTTTTTAATTTTTATAAATTTTCCAAACTCCAGAAGCATTTGCAATAATTTTTCCGTTACTAGTTAAGTGACATGTAAGAAAAACCATTGTCTTAGTTTTTTTTAAAATTTTAGTAAAACCTGTAATTTCGTCACCTTCCTTTGATGGAGCAATATATTTTATATCCAAAGAAATTGTTACACATGGAACATTTCCTGCTGATCTACTAGCCGCTGTACCTGAGCCTGCATCTATAATAGAAGCGATATAACCACCATGAGTTATTTTCACTCTATTAAGGTGCTTCTCATTTATATTCGTTTTGAATTCATATTCGCTCTCTGAAATTGTCCTGAATAATAGTCCACCATTATGTTTCATAAATCCAGAATTGGAACTGATTTGTTCGAATTTATTTGTCATAATTTATAAGGCTATTGTTAATATTATTAGTATAACAAACACAAACAAAAAGAAAAAAATTACAGATTTTTCTAATGATATTTTCATAATCTCCCTTACATTTGGTGCGCCTGCTAGGAGTTGAACCCAGAACCTCCTGGTCCGTAGCCAAGCGCTCTATCCAATTGAGCTACAGGCGCAAATTTAAATTTTTTAGTATATATTTATATTTTATTATTGTAATTTTTAAATTAGAATTAATTGTTCTTTATGTCAAAAACTTCTCAAGATGTAGTTATTACATGTGCTTCAAGGACTGGAATTGGAAAATACAATGGAATGTGGAACAAAGTTCAAGCTCATGATTTAGGAAAATTAGTAATTAAAGATTTATTAAAGCAAACAACTATTGACCACAATCAAATTGATCAAGTTATATTAGGTCAAGTTCTGACAAGCGATGTAGGACAAAACCCTGCTCGTCAAGCAGCAATTGGTGCAAATATCCCTAATGAAAAAGTTTCATATATAGTCAATCAAGTTTGTGGATCTGGTTTACGTGCAATAGTATCAGCCTATCAATCAATATTACTAAAAGAATCAAAGATTATAGTTGCTGGTGGTCAAGAGAGTATGTCATGTTCAAATAAGGAATTGATGATTAAAGATGGTTTAATAGATGCTTTTAATAATTATCACATGGGGGTGACAGCAGAAAATGTTGCAGAAAAATGGAATATTTCCAGAGAGGATCAAGATAATTTTTCTTTAAGCTCTCAAAAAAAAGCACAAGATTCTATTAAACAAGAGAAATTCAAAGATGAAATCATTAAAGATGAAAAATATAAATCTTATCAAGATGAACATCCAAGACTAAACATTAGTTTACAAGATATATCTAAACTTAAACCAGCATTTAAAGAAAATGGAACGGTGACACCAGGTAACTCATCAGGGATAAACGATGGTGCAGCAGGAGTCTTGATTATGAATAGAGAAGAGTCTGAAAAAAGAAATTTAGAGCCACTTGGGAAAATTGTGTCTTGGGCATCATGCGGAGTAGATCCAGCACTTATGGGATCTGGACCAATTCCTTCTTCTAATAAAGCACTTAAATTAGCTAATTGGAGTATAAATGATTTAGATTTAGTTGAGTCGAATGAAGCATTTGCAGCTCAAAGTTTAGCAGTTATTAAAGAACTAAAAATTCCAGAAGAAATTGTTAATGTAAATGGTGGAGCTATTGCACTAGGACATCCTATTGGTGCATCTGGCTGTAGAATTGTAGTTACTTTGCTACATGAAATGAAAAGAAGAAATTCAAAAAAAGGATTGGCAACTTTGTGTATTGGCGGTGGTATGGGTATTGCTATGTGCTTGGAAAGAGACTAGTTTTTTGTAGAAATATAGTTTTTCTTCAATATTGCCATTTGTATCCAATATCTTGCATCTATGGTCTCTTCGTCTTTAATTTTTTTTAATTTTTTAATTAATAACTTAAACATGAGCACTTTATCCAGTTTAACGTTGTCCAAAAAAAGATTAAAATGTGGTAAAATTAAACATGTCTATTCAGTTAAAAGTTCCAGATATTGGCGATTTTGAACAGGTGGAAATAATTGAAGTTATTGTAAAGGCTGGAGAAAGTATAAAAAAAAATGATCCTGTAGTAACATTAGAAAGTGATAAGTCTAGTGTTGAGGTTCCATCTACTGTTGAAGGTAAAATATCTAATATTAACGTAAAAGTTGGAGATAAAGTTTCAAAGGGAGATTTAATTCTTGAGGTTGAAGGTAATGGCAAATCATCACCCGATGAAATTAAAAAGTCTGACATTCCTATACCAAAAAGTACTAAAAACTTGATTGAAGAAGCTGAAAAAACTATTCAAAAAGAAATTCCTGAATCTTTAAAAGAAGTGAAAAAAGACAATGAGATAGTAGTTGAAAAAGAAAAAATAAAAATTGTTGAAGATAAAATTTCAAAAAATATAAAAGATGGTGATATTGACCCAATAGAAACAAAAGAATGGATAGACTCTTTATCATCTGTTTTGGAAACTGATGGGAGTTCAAGAGCTCAATTTTTAATTAAGCAATTAATTGAACACTCTTACAGACAGGGTTCAGATTTAGTTCTTTCAAGAAATACACCATATATAAATACTATATCTCCAGAAAAAGAAACTAAATCTCCGGGTGATCAAAATATTGAGCGAAGGATAAGATCATTAATCAGATGGAATGCTGCAGCAATGGTAGTGAGAGCAAATAAAAAATTTCCTGAGCTTGGTGGACATATTGGAACGTTTGCCTCGGCTGCAACTTTATATGATGTTGGAATGAACCATTTTTGGAGAGCGAAGAATAATAAGTTTGGTGGAGATTTAATTTATTTTCAAGGTCATAGTGCACCAGGAATGTATGCAAGAGCATTCTTAGAGGGAAGATTAAATGAAAAACAATTAGATAATTTTAGACAAGAGGTAAATCCAGGTGGATTGTCTTCATATCCACATCCATGGTTAATGCCAAACTTTTGGCAGTTTCCAACTGTCTCAATGGGTTTAGGCCCTATGCTTGCAATTTACCAAGCTCGATTTATGAAATATTTGATTAACCGAGGATTAATAAAAGACGAGGGTAGAAAAGTTTGGGCTTTTCTTGGTGATGGTGAAATGGACGAACCAGAGTCTATGGGGGCCATAGGATTAGCAGCAAGAGAAAATTTGGACAACCTAATTTTTGTAGTGAATTGTAATCTTCAAAGATTGGATGGTCCTGTAAGGGGTAACGGAAAAATTATTCAGGAACTAGAAGGAATTTTTAGAGGAGCTGGTTGGGATGTAATTAAAGTAATATGGGGATCATATTGGGATCAGCTTTTAGCAAAAGATAAGACTGGTCATTTAGTTAAGATTATGAATGAAACTGTTGATGGTGAATATCAGGCTTTTAAAGCAAGGAATGGTCTATATGTAAGGGAAAATTTTTTTGGAAAATATCCAGAGACAAAAGAATTAGTATCTTCATTGTCAGATAAAGACATCTGGAGACTTAATAGAGGAGGACATGATCCTCATAAAGTTTACGCTGCATATGACCTCGCATCTAAAAATAAGGGAAAACCAACAGTAATTATTGCAAAAACGATTAAAGGATATGGTATGGGAAAAACCGGAGAAAGTGTAAACACAACTCATCAACAAAAAAAGATGGGTGTTGATGATCTTATGTATTATAGAGATCGATTTGATGTTCCTTTAACTGATAAACAGGTTCAAGACGTACAATATTTTAGACCAAATGAAAATTCTGAAGAAATAAAGTATTTAAAAGATCAAAGAATAAAGTTAGGTGGATTTATTCCAGAAAGAACAACTTATGCAAAACAAATAAAAGCACCCCAAAAAGATATTTTTGATTTTCTTAAAGAGTCAACCGGTAAAAAAGAAATGTCCACAACAATGGCGCTGGTAAGATTACTAACTAATCTTCTAAGAGATAAAAATGTTGCCCCAAGGCTTGTACCAATAATACCAGACGAAGCTAGAACATTTGGAATGGAAGGTTTTTTTCAAAAAATCGGAATTTATGCTCATGAAGGACAAAAGTATGAACCAGAGGATGCTGAGCAACTAAGTTCTTATAGAGAAGATAAGAAAGGTCAAGTCTTAGAAGAAGGAATTAACGAAGCAGGTTCTATGTCTTCATGGATAGCCGCAGGCACATCTTACACTAACCACGATATTGAAATGATACCTATTTATTTATTCTACTCAATGTTTGGATTTCAGAGAGTAGGAGACTTTGCGTGGGCTGCGGGTGATAGTCAAGCAAGAGGTTTTTTAATTGGAGCAACATCTGGAAGGACTACTTTAGCGGGAGAAGGATTGCAACATCAGGATGGACATAGTCATATTATTGCATCCACCATACCTAACTGTATATCTTATGATCCTACATTTGCTTATGAGCTAGCAGTAATATTTAGGGAAGGACTTAAACGAATGCATGAAAAAAAAGAAAATATTTTTTATTACATTACAACTATGAATGAAAACTATCCTCATCCAGCCATGCCACAAGACAAAAGTTGTGAAGATGGTATTCTTAAAGGCATGTACAAGTTTAAGGATTTTAACAAAAATAAAAAAACTAAAATTCAACTAATTGGATCAGGTGCAATTTTACGTGAAATAATAAGTGGTGCAGAAATACTTCAAAATGAGTATGGAATAGATAGTGAAATTTGGAGTGTTACTAGTTTTAATGAACTTGCAAGAAATGGAATGGAAACTGAAAGGTATAATCTATTAAATCCTGATGAAAAAAATAAAATTTCTTATGTAGAAGAATGTTTAGGTCGATCAAATATTCCTGTATTAGCAGCATCAGATTATATGCGAAGTCATTCGGAGCAAATCAGACCGTTTGTTAAAAATAGTTTTTATTCTTTAGGCACCGATGGTTTTGGAAGAAGCGATACAAGAAAAAATTTAAGAAAGTTTTTCGAGGTTGATAAAGAACATATAGTTACATATGCCCTAAGTGTATTATCAAATGAGCAACTAATTTCTTCAAAAGCAGCAAAAGATGCAATAAAAAAATATAAAATAGACTCTAAAAGAGTATTCCCAAGCAAATTATAAATATGAATGAAAAAAAAAGAGTACCAGCAAGTCCAAAAACTAGAAAATTTGCAAGGGAACTAGGTATTGATATTAATTTAGTATCAGGAACCAAAAGAGATGGGAGAGTCATAGAGGAGGATATTAAAAAATTTGTAAAAGGAATTAGTTTAGAAAAAAATTACGACAGCAAAAATCAACTCAAATCAGAATACCTTCATTCAGATTTTGGTGAAGTAGAGACTAAAGAAATACCAAGAATTAAAAAATTAGCTGCAACACATCTTTCACACGCATGGAATACAATTCCACATGTTACAAATCATGACGAGGCAGATGTTACAGATATGGAAAATTTCAGAAATTCTTTAAAGGATTTGTATACTGGGGAAAAAAAGAAAATAACTCCACTTGCTTTTATAATTAAAGCATTAGTTGCTACATTAAAAAAATTTCCTTCATTTAATAGCTCAATCGATGAAATCGAGAATGGAAAAATGACATTAAAAAAATATTTTCATATCGGTATTGCCGTTGACACAGAACACGGATTAATGGTTCCAAAGTTAAGAAATGTAGATCAAAAAAATATCAACCAGATAGCTGACGAACTAAGAATAACAAGTGACAAATGTAGAAAGCTTAAAATTGATAAAAAGGATTTTTACGGTGGCTCAATGACAATAACGAGTCTTGGAGGGATAGGAGGATCCTTTTTCACACCTATTATCAATTTCCCTGAAGTTGCTATACTCGGAGTGGGGAAATTAAGGAAATTACATTCACATGTAGATGGAAAATCTAATGAAAGAATTATGTTACCTCTATCATTATCCTACGATCACAGGATTATAGATGGAGCAGAAGCTGCAAGATTTAATAATGAGCTGAAAGAGAATCTAGGTAGGAACTTTGCATATAGGTTAGCGTTATAATGACAAAAACTCAATCAATGCTGGCTGCTCTGTTTTGTACATTTATTTGGGGCACAACTTTTATTGCTCAAGATACTGGAATGGATTTAATTGGTCCTTATGTTTTTAATACCACAAGATTTTTTGTAGGATTTTTAGCTTTGTTGCCATTTTATTTACTATTAGAAAGAAGAAATACAGAAACGGTTATATCAAAAAATAAAAAAAGGTTTGTAATTTTGTCCGTAATTATAGGTATAAATCTATTTTTTGCTTCATTATTTCAACAAGTAGCATTACTTTTTACAGATGTTGCTAATGCTGCCTTTTTTACAATCTTCTACGTTCCGATGGTTCCTATTATTGTTTTTTTTCTTTTTAAAAAAAAAATACATTGGAGTGTATGGCCATCAGTTCTTTTATGCGTAGTTGGGGGTTATTTTTTAACAAATTTTCAAGATGCAACTGTCAGAATTGGTGATACACTTGTGGTTATATGTGCTTTATTTTGGGCTTTACATATAATTTTTATTGGAATTATAATTAAGGAATTTAACGCACCAATACTAGTTGGTTTAGTACAAACATTTATTGTTTCAATCTGTTCTTTAATTCCAGCTTTGATTTTCGAGGAATTTATTTGGTCGAATATATTAAGTCAAAAAATTCAAATACTTTATGCTGGTATATTATCTGGTGGTATAGCATTTGTTTTACAAATTTACGCACAACAAAATATCGCTCCAGCACCATCTGCTATAATTTTTTCTTTGGAAGGTGTTTTTGCTACGGTTGCTGCTTGGATAATTTTATCTCAAATACTTAATATCAATAACATAATTGGCTGTTGTTTTATACTTGCTGGTGTTTTAATTTCCCAACTGCTACCAGAGTTTAAAAAAGCTTAGAAATATATTAAATAAAATAATCCTAAGGATAAAATAATTCTATATATTACAAAAATAACCAAACTAAAGTGTTTAACAAAAATTAGAAAATACTTAATTGCTAAATATGAAAAAATAAATGAAAAAATAATTGAAAATAAAATAATTAAATTTAATTCAAAAGTTTCGGAATATAGATCTTTTAAACTTAAAAAACTTGCTCCACTAAGTGCTGGTATAGATAAAAAAAAAGAAATTTTAGTTGAATCATATCTATCAAAATTTAAAAAACGTGCAGCGGTTATAACAATTCCTGATCTACTCACACCTGGTACTAATGCAAGCATTTGAAAAAATCCAATAATTAAAATTGATTTTAAATTAAGATCATTTTGAATTTTTTTATTAACCTTAAATTTATCTGATATGTACAAAAGAATTGCAAATATTAATGTAGTCCAAGCAATCAGATCAAGGCTTCTAAAGTAGTAAATAAACCCAGACGTATATAAAATAGCACCCAGTATAATCGTTGGAAAAGAGCCTAAAATAATTAAGTATAAGAGTTTTTTATCATCCAAAATTTTTATTAAATCATTTCTGAAAAAAAATATAATCGCTAAAAGAGATCCAAGATGCATCCCTGTATCAAGATATAATGAACCTATTTGTAAATTTGAAATTTTATTAACTAAAATCAAATGAGCAGAGGAGCTTATTGGCAAAAATTCAGTAATCCCTTGAATTGCTGATAAGATTATTATTTCAAAAAAATTTGAAAACATTTAAGATTCTTTAGGTAAACTATATAAAATCAAAATAAAGCGATATGATGTTAGAATATCAGTTATGCAAAAAACGAATTAAATGTAAAATTAAAGGTTTTTTTGCTATAAATAGGTAATATTAACTGACCTAAATATAGCTTATAATAGATATTTATTAGTATATACAGGTTCAGATTATGTCAAAAAAAATGCTTAAATTTACGGATATAGGTCAGCAAAATCCACCTAAAAGAGAGATAGATTTAAGAAAAGATGATTTTAAAGAGATTTATGATGAGTTTATAAATGAAAAGGCAACTCAACAATCAAGCAGATGTTCTCAATGCGGGGTTCCGTTTTGTCAAGTCCATTGCCCATTAAGTAATAATATACCTGATTGGTTAAAGTTGACTGCAGAGGGAAGATTGCAAGAGGCCTATGAGTTATCGCAAAGTACAAACAATATGCCAGAAGTATGCGGACGAATTTGCCCACAAGATAGATTGTGTGAAGGAAATTGCGTTATTGAGCAGTCTGGACATGGAACCGTAACTATTGGTTCAGTTGAAAAATATATTACAGAAAATGCATGGGCGAACGGTTGGGTAAAACCAATAAAAGTTAAAAATGAAATTAATCAAACTGTTGGAATAATAGGCTCAGGTCCAGCTGGTCTAGCTTGTGCGGAACAACTAAGAACCTCGGGATATAAAGTCACTATTTATGATAGATACGATAGACCAGGTGGGCTTTTAATTTATGGAATTCCAAATTTTAAACTTGAAAAGTTTGTTGTTGAAAGAAGAACAAAGCTTTTAAAGGACGGTGGTATAAAATTTGTACAAAATTTTGAAATAGGTAAAGATGCTTCACTAGAAGATTTAAGACAAAAGCATGATGCTATTTTAATTTCAACAGGTGTATATAAGGCAAGAGAAATAGATTTACCTGGAAATGATTTAGAAAATATTTTCCCTGCAATGGATTTTTTAACAGCCTCAAATAAAAAAGGTTTAGGTGATAAAGTTGAATTATTTGACAACGGAAAACTAAATGCCGAGGGCAAAGATATTGTTGTCATAGGTGGTGGAGATACTGCAATGGATTGTGTCAGAACTGCAGTAAGACAAAATGCAAAATCTGTAAAATGCCTTTACAGAAGAGATAAAGAAAATATGCCAGGATCTTCGAGAGAAGTTGCAAATGCAGAAGAGGAAGGTGTAGAATTTGTTTGGTTATCTGCACTCAAAGAATTCAAAGGAAAAAACAAAGTGGAAAGTTTGTCCGTAAATAAAATTAAGTTGGGTGAGCCAGATGAAACAGGTAGAAGGAAACCTGAAGTTCAAAAGGACTCACACTTTGAAGTAAGATCAGACATGGTTATTAAAGCTTTAGGTTTTGATCCAGAAGACTTACCAAATCTTTTTGGGAGTAAAGATTTACAGGTATCTAGATGGGGAACTATAAAAACAGACTTTGATACTATGGAAACAAATTTACCTGGAGTTTTTGCAGCTGGAGATATAATACGTGGCGCTTCACTTGTCGTTTGGGCAATAAAAGATGGAAGAGATGCAGCAGTTTCAATTAAGAAATTTCTAAAGAAAAAACTATCTGAAGAAGAGAAAGTTGCATAATGGAAAGATATAAAAAAAACATTGAACTTTTACAGAATAATAATGTTTATTCAAAAGAGATGGAGCATGATGCGTGTGGAGTTGGCTTAGTAGCCTCTACTCAAG
>JACWDM010000012.1 GCA_014654065.1 Pelagibacterales bacterium SAG-MED15
TTGATCAACTTACTATAATTTTTATTTTTTTCAAGTTTAACTATATTTTTGCAATACTTTCACTTATTTTTAAGCACTCTTTATCAATTTTACCATTAATCAATTCTGGTCTGAATCTCATTTGGAATGCTTTTACAAGATAATATATTTTACATTTTGGATAACCAATTTTAGCCAAATTTCTTTTAAAACTAATTATTTCCTTTTTGTTACAAATTATATTTCTCATTTTTAATATAATTTTTTTATCTAGTGTATGCCAAATTGATATTTTATTTTTTGCTAAAATCTCCCATGGAAACTTTTCACCTGGATCTTTTTTTCTGTTAGGTGCTATATCTGAATGGCATAAAATATTTTTTGATTTTATGTTATATTTTTTTTTAAGATACTTTAATAAACTTATAATTGATTTAATTTGTTTATCCTTAAATTTTGTATAACCAAAAATATGGCCAGGATTTGAAATCTCAATTCCTAAAGAAAAATTATTTAATAATTTAGTATTATTCCACATCGATTTTCCGGCATGCCAAGCAATATATAGATCTGGTACTAACTGTAATATTTCTCCATTAAATTTAATAAAATAGTGACTACTAACCTCAGATTGTATTTCGGTTAATCTCAATAATGCACTTTTTTCACTTTTCATACCTGTGTAGTGTATAATTATATACTTAATGTTTTTTTTTGACCTTTTGGGTGTTTTAAAGTTAGGTGAGTAGTTTTCTTTAATATTTAGTACCATTTTCCAATATTTTTTACATTTGCATTATATATAAAAGCTTTATAGAAAACTAATATAATGAGAAAATTCATAATTATACTTTTACTTAATATATTTACTATTAACGTGGTTTTAGCCGCTTCTGATGGTGAAAATAAAATGTCAAAAAATTCAAGTGAAGTAAAAGATTGCTTTGAAAAAGTTAATAGAGCTACTTTTGCATTCAACCAAGGCCTAGATAATGCATTATTTGAACCTTTAGCTAAAGGTTACAGAAAACTTCCATCGCCGATTAGAATTGGAACAAGTAACATTTTAAGTAATTTATCAAATTTAATGACAATACCTAATAATATACTTCAAGGTGATTTAAAAACTGCAGGTATTAATGCTGCAAGATTAACTGTAAATACAACAATAGGAATTTTTGGTATATTTGATGCGGCATCCCAAATGGGCTTTGTGAAAGATTACAAAAAAGAGGACTACGGTCAAACTTTAGGCTCATGGGGTGTAGGTGAGGGCTGTTATTTAGTGCTACCAGTTTTAGGGCCGTCAACAGTCCGTGATATGACTGGAAGTTTAACTAGTGTTTTGGGTGGAGACCCATGGTATAACGTCACTGTAAAAAACGATACTCAATACTTTAAAGAGTCTGATTATTTTATTTCTAAAGGTGGAGATGGAATAAACTTTAGGGCAAAAAATATCGACTCTTTTAATAATCTAGAAAAGAATTCAATGGATTTTTATGCTTCCGTAAGAAGTTTGTATTTACAAGATAGAAGAAAAAAAATACTTAATTCTGACAATGTCACGGAGACACAGGATGATAGTGATTGGGATGAGTTAAAGTCTAATTAAATAATATTTAAATGTTAAATAAAAAATTTAAATTTATTTTAATTTTATTAACAATATTATTATTTTCAAAAACTTCTTATTCGATTGAACCAAATGTTTTTGTTCAATCAACTGTAAATAGAGCTTCTCAAATATTAAGTGATAATATTTCAAAAGATAAAAAAATCGAAAAACTAAAAATTATTGCAAAAGATACAGTGGATATAAAAGGAATAGGCTTCTATACTTTGGGAAAATATAGAAAATCATTAGATAAAGATCAAAAGGAAAAGTATAGCAGACTATTTAATAAATATTTTCTTAAAAGCTTTTCTAGCAGATTGGCAGAATACACAAACCCTAAAATTGATGTTCAATCCCAGGAAAAATTAAATGATAATTACACAATTGTATCTAGTATTTTAATTGCAACTGATGAAAGACCAGAGGTAAAAATTCAATGGAGAATTTATACAAAAAATCCTGACAAACCAATGATAAGAGATTTAATCATTGAAGGCTTAAGTTTAGCAAGGACCCAAAAAGAGGAATTTGGCTCAATAATTCAAAGTAACGATGGCGATATTACAGCATTATTTTCTAGTTTAGAAAAATTTATTAATAATTAGTTTTTAAAATCTTAAATAAATAATGACAACAAATAGTAAATTTCTTTACTTAATAATTTTGTCAGCATTGATATTTCAAATTTCAAAATTTTATAGTTTTTATTCTGAATATTCTGCATGGCAATATGTGGATTGGTTAATTAATTATCAAGGTGGTTTCGTAAGAAGAGGATTAATTGGAGAGTTTCTATTTCAAATACACACTTTATTAAATTTAAATCTTGGATTAATAATTTTTATTTTTGTATCGTTTATGTATGTATGGATCTCTTTTTTTTTAATAAAAACTGTTAAATATATTCATAATTCCCAATTAAATACTTTGATATTTCTTTCACCGGGATTTTTTTTATATCCAATAATGAATTCAGAAGTAATTGGAAGAAAAGATATACTTTTTCTATTCGTAATCACTTTTTTTACATTTCTTGAGCAGAAAATTAAAGATAAAAATTTATTAATACTTTTAATTTTTTCAATTTTTTTTCTTTGCCTGTCTCATTCAATTTTTTTATTTTATTCGCCCTATCTGTTTTTTTTATTTATTTTAATTAAATCAAGTAGAATGAGTAAGATCAAATTATATGAAATTATAATTTTTTTAATTTCATTAATTACAATATTTTTACTAATTTATTTTAATCAAGGTAATGAAAAAATAGTTTCAGAGATATGCAGATCAATAAAAGACTTTGTATATTCTGATTGTAAATTTCGTGGACAAATGTTTTGGCTTGGAAATGATGCTAAATCTCATATTTCTGTTCAAAACGTAAATTTTAGTCATTTCTTAATTTATGGTATCTCATTGATTTTAGTTTATTTTTTTATTTTACTTAAGTTTTTTAAATCAAAGTTTAAAATTAAATATTTATCTCTTAATAAATTTAATCCGATTACAATATTAATAGTTTTATTTTTATTTACATTGCCAGTTTACTATCTTGGTTCAGACTGGGGAAGATATATATCCATTTCATTTTGTGGAAGTTTTTTTATTTTTATTTACTGTATAAAACAAAAAATTTTGACTGATAATTATATTTTTAAAATTAAAAGAATATTTTTTGTTTTATTGATTTTCTTTTATAGTTTTACATGGACTTTTCAATTTTACCATGCTGAAAAAATTAAATTTACACTTAAAAAACCATTGTCACAAATTTGGAAAAAAAAATAAGTTTCTATATTTTATGGTGGGCCCGCCAGGACTCGAACCTGGGACCAATACATTATGAGTGTACTGCTCTAACCAACTGAGCTACAGGCCCAAATTAAGAAATGAATACATTATTTGTTCATACTAATCAATTGAAGATGGCTATTAATACTTACTAAAAATATTAGTTTGTTTATTACAAGCATATAGTATGGACAAATTTAACCAAAAAAGTGTCAAACTAAAATCATTAAAAAAAGAACCACTAGGTAATATTGGTAAAAAATTAATTATTAAATAAATAAGACACCCTAACTGAACAGAATTTCGGGATAAAATTATTATTTTTAAGTTTTTAAAAATTAAAGTAAAGAATATTGAGAGTAAAATTAATGAGCCAACTAATCCGTGCTCCGATAGTAATTCTATGTATATTTGATGAGGATGAGTGTTCAACATATATTGATCATTAGCTTTTGTCTCTATATTTTGTGTAGTTATAACTCTATAGTTTTTATTACCCACACCAAATATTGGATGATCCTTAAAAATTGCAAATCCAGATTTATATAATTTTAAATAGATATTATTTTCTATGAATTTTTCTCTTTGGTTTTTATCAAATATTTGAGTAAAAAGTTGTTGACCATATCTAATTTTTAAATAACTCGAATTAAATATTATTAAACTTGATATAATTATACTTAAGAAAAGCAAAAATATTTTAGAATTAAATTTAATATTTTTATTTAAAAATATGAATAATGTTAAACCAATTATAGCCTTTATACCATTGGACCTTTCACCAGTAATTAATATACATCCAAATAAAACTAAAATAATAAAGGTTAGAATTAATTTATATTTTAAACTTTTATTTATAAATTTATCAAAATAAAAACCAGAAACTATAAATACAAAACCTAGAAGATACCCACCAACAATTGGTTCATCTTTAAAAAAACTTACTATTCTGTTACTATATAGTTGATCCCCATATCCTAATAGATTTTTTCCAAAAGTGAATTCAATAATAGAATCTAATACAACAATAAAAATAGTTATAGACCAAATATTAAAGATCCTATCAGTATTTTTTGAGGTATGAAAAAAATAATTAATTGTACAAAAAATAATTATAAACCTTAAAAATCCGAAATTTCTTAGTGCACCTTCCTGAAAACTGATCGATATAAAAGAGTTACAAATTAAATACAGATATATAATAAAAAATAAGGTAATTTCATACTTTGTTTCTAATTTAAAGTTTTTGATAAAAAATAAATTTACCAAAAATATCAAATCAATAATCAATATATTTGCGAGTGAGATTGATGGACCTAAAACTATTGACAAAGGTATAAATGAAAATAAATATAAGTATAATTTTTCTTGAATTGAACTTTTTTCCATTTTCTAAATAATAAAGCCTCTACAGGCTAATCTCTTTGATCGATGTACTGTATCATTTTCTGTTTTTAAAATCTCGATTGACTTAAAAATTTTATTAAAATAATCAGGTCTTATTGTATCAAAAATAATAAAAGTATCTTCTGTCGAGACATTTTTTAAGTAATTTTTATAAATCTCAAAATCATAATGAAAATCTAATGAATATAGCGATGTGACAAGATTATATTTATTCTTTGGGAGTTCATCTAAATCAAAATTAATTATTTTAAAATTATTTTTTTTTAAGTGATTTAAAATTAAAAATTTTTCTAATAGTTTTAAATCATTATATGCCTCAGAATTTTTTGTGTCCCATCCATACCTTACCTTTTTAGATATAAAATTTCTTTCTATAAAATGAAACTTATTATTCAAAAACTGCTGATTTACAATTATTTCTAACCCTCCAATTCCAGCCCCTATACATAATATATTTTGATTTGGTTTCATAAATTTTTCAATTGAATTATATTCAATTTGCATGATGTCAAAATAATTTTTTGAAACCTTTTTTATATTTATAAAATATTTAGAAAAAAAATTTGAAAAAAGATATCTTCCAAAAAGTTTTCTTATTTTTCTTAACTTAGGATCAATTAACTCTGTTCTTTGTAAAACTGCTAAATGTGCTATTTCTCTGTCTAATTCAAAAGTATCCATCAATATATTGAAATATTATATTAACTTAACTTTCTAAAAAACTTTTTAGCTGTTTTGATCTACTTGGATGTTTAAGTTTTCTTAACGCTTTAGCTTCAATCTGTCTTATCCTCTCTCTAGTAACTGAAAACTGCAGTCCAACTTCCTCTAAAGTATGATCTGTGTTCATTCCAACTCCAAACCTCATTCTTAAAACTCTTTCCTCTCTAGGCGTCAAAGTAGATAAAATTTTTGTTGTGGCTTCACTTAAATTAGATTTGATAGCTTGCTCAAGCGGTGCTAAAGCTTTTGTGTCCTCTATAAAATCACCTAAGCTACTATCCTCTTCATCTCCAACTGGCTTCTCTAATGACACTGGCTCCTTAGATATTTTTAAAACTTTTCTCACTTTTTCTAAAGGCATTCTTAATTTTTTAGCAAGCTCTTCAGGTGTAGCTTCCCTTCCAAACTCACTTAAAATTAATCTCTGAGTCCTAACAATTTTATTTATTGTCTCTATCATGTGAACAGGGATTCTAATTGTTCTTGCTTGGTCGGCAATTGATCTTGTGATTGCTTGTCTTATCCACCACGTTGCATAAGTTGAAAATTTATATCCCCTTCTGTATTCAAACTTATCAACTGCTTTCATCAGGCCAATATTTCCCTCTTGAATTAAATCTAAAAACTGCAAACCTCTATTAGTATATTTTTTTGCAATAGATATAACTAATCTTAAATTAGCCTCTACCATTTCTTTTTTTGCAATTCGCGACTCTCTCTCTCCTTTTTGTATTCTGCTTAACATTTTTTTAAACTCAGTAACTGAAATTCCAAGTTTATGGCTGATTTCTATAAGTCTTTCTCTAATATTTTTGAATTCATTTTTATTTTTTTGAAAAAATTGTTTCCAAGTTGGATTTGTATCTAAAAAAGATTTCAAGTTTGGATTAATTTCATTACCAACATAAAACTTTAAAAATTCACTTCTTTGTATTTTATGATCCAAAGCTAATCTTAATAAATTTCCCTCTAAGGAAATTATCTTTTTATTTTCTGCATAATGTTTTTGAACTAATTCTTCCAAAACAGATGGTGATAATTGTAACGATTTAATATTTTCTAAAATATCAAAGACAATTTTGTTATAATTTTTTTCTTTGGAACCACTTGTGGTCTTTCCCTCGAGAATTGTCTCTAATCTTTCTTTTTGATATTTAATTAATTTATTATATTCTTTTGTAAGAATACTTACTGTTTTGAGAACTTTGGGTTTAATCTCACTCTCCATTGCTGCAAGTGTTGGATTAAACTCATCATCATCTGAATTGTTTTCTTCAGTAGAGCTTTCTTTGCTGTCCTCATTATTATTTTTCTGTTTACTTGAAGACGTATTTTCATCTTCCATGTAGTTTGTGTCTATATCAATTATTTCTCTAACTAAAATTTGATCTTGTTGTAGCTTTTCATTCCACTCAAAAAATTGCTGAGCTGTTATTGGGCTTTGTGATAATGCATTAAGCATCACATCCTTACCTGCCTCTATTCTTTTAGCAATCGCAATTTCACCTTCCCTTGATAGCAATTCAACTCCACCCATTTCTCTAAGGTACATTCTAATAGGGTCGTCACTTTTCTCTGAAGATTTGCCTTCTTCTCTTGTTTGGCCATCTCTTTTTTTCAATACTTTAAAATCAGATTTCTTTTCTACTAAAACTATTTTCTCATCAAGAATATGCAAAAAAGCCTGAGCAAGATTTTGATCTGATAGATTTCTTTTGCCTAAAGATTTACTTAACTCTTCATGGGTTATAAAACCCCTATGAACCCCACGGCCCATCAATCTAGCAAAAGATTTAGTTATAATTTTTTCCACAATTTTATTATTTTTTGGTCAGAAATATATAATACCAATTTTAAAAAAATCTATGTCTAAATTCTTTAATTTAATTGGTATTTTGTAATTTTTTTAATTCGATTATCTTATTAAACGTATTTTCACTTAAATCTTTTGAAAATTTTGATTCTAGATCGTTAATTTTCATTTCTAAAGCTATATTGTTTAAATCTCTTTTCATTTCCTTAAATATTTCA
>JACWDM010000013.1 GCA_014654065.1 Pelagibacterales bacterium SAG-MED15
TGGGCCTGAAGCTGAATTTTTTGTTTTCGATGATGTTAGATTTAAAAACGATATGAATGAAACAGGTTTTAAAATTGATAGTACAGAAGGTCCTTACAATAGTGGTAGAAAATATGAAAACGGTAATATGGGTCATAGACCAGGAATTAAAGGTGGATATTTTCCAGTGCCTCCAGTTGATAGCGCTCAAGATATGAGAAGTGAATATTTAAAAGCAATGAAAGATATGGGGATTAAAGTTGAGAAACATCACCATGAAGTTGCTCCTAGTCAACATGAGCTTGGAATGTATTTTGGAACTTTAGTAGATCAAGCGGATAACTTACAACTTTATAAGTACGCTGTTCATATGGTTTCTCATTCTTTCGGTAAGACTGCAACATTTATGCCAAAACCTGTAAAAGGTGATAATGGATCAGGTATGCATGTTCACCAATCAATTTGGAAAGGTAATACTGCATTATTTTCAGGTGATAAATATGCAGGTCTATCAGATACAGCACTTCATTATATCGGTGGAATTTTAAAGCACGCAAAGGCTATTAATGCTTTTTCTAATGCTACAACAAATAGTTATAAAAGATTAATTCCAGGATTTGAAGCACCTGTTCTTTTGGCTTACTCAGCAAGAAACAGATCTGCTTCTTGTAGAATACCTATCACATTGAGTAAAAAAGCAGCTAGATGTGAAATAAGATTTGGTGATGCTGCAGGTAATCCTTATCTTACTTTTGCAGCAATGTTAATGGCTGGTCTTGATGGAATTAAAAACAAAATTGATCCAGGTAAATCGTTTGATAAAGATTTATACGCTTTGTCAGAAGATGAAGTTAAGAAGATACCAACTGTTTGCGGTTCGTTAAGAGAAGCAATGGAAAGTTTGGATAAAGATAGAGATTTTTTAAAACAAGGTAATGTATTTACTGATGATCAAATAGATGCTTACATAGCATTAAAATTTGAGGAGATACATAATTTCGAACACACTCCGCATCCAATAGAGTTCGATATGTACTATAGTTGTTAAATATTATTGTCTAGTCTTAGCGATTTTATCTTTGCCAGGACCTCTTTTAACAACGTAGTCTTGAGTTCCGTTTGCTCCTGACTCTACAGATTTTATCAGAGACCTTAAAAAACTTTTTCTCTTCTCTTTTCTATCTTCAGATTTAAGCAAATTTCTAAATTCAAAAACGTTCATAGCTCTTATTACTTTATCTATGCGTTTAATGCAACTCTGCTATGTTCAAAATGGGATTATATTTTAAATGACTCCCCGCATCCGCATCTCTCTGTTTCATTAGGATTTTTAAATACAAAAGTCGATGAGAATTCCTCTTCTTTGAAGTCCATTTGGGTACCTAATAAGTACATTACTGCGCCAGGGTCAACAAAAACCTTAACTCCTTTTTCTTCTATCAGCTCATCTGCAGGTTTTAACTCTTTTGCGTATTCCATTACATATTCCATACCAGCACAACCACCACTTTTAACACCAATTCTAACACCTAATGAGTTTTTATCATTAGATAACACTTCTTTTATTCTAGTAGCTGCTTTATCGCTTAATGTAATTATTTGTTTCATAAGTTTAATTCTAATTTAGCTGCCTCAGACATCATTGATTTATCCCATGGTGGATCCCAAACCAATTGCAAATCAACGTCATTTATCTCGGGCAATTCCATAATACTATCTTTAACTTCTTTTGGCAAACTTTCAGCGACAGGACAATTTGGCGTTGTTAGTGTCATTTTTACCTTAACAGAATTATTGTTCTCAATTTTTACATCATATATTAGCCCAAGCTCATATATATTTACTGGAATTTCTGGATCGTATATTTTTTTAATTTCTGCAATTATTTTTTCTTTTAGCTCCATATTAATCAGACTTTTCTGTGTTTGAATTTTTCATAGCAGATGTCAAAGTATGCCAAGCCATAGTTGCACATTTAACTCTCATTGGGTATTTTTTTACACCTGATAATGACATTAATTTAGTTTTTTCATCCTCTGCTAAGATTTTTGATTTAAGCTCAGGGTTTTTTTTAATCATCTCTAAAAAATCATCGACTAATTCTTTTACCTCAACTTCTTTTTTTTCTTTCATCAAATCAGTCATTATAGATGCTGAAGCCATTGATATTGCGCACCCACTCCCTTCAAATGCTATGTCAGATATCTTATTGTTCTCATCAACTTTTAAAAATACATGCACCTTATCCCCACATAATGGATTATGTCCTGCGGCATCTTTATTAAAATTATCTGATTTTTTTAGATTTCTAGGATTTTTACCATGATCTAAAATTATTTCTTGATATAGTTCTTTAAGTTCCATTATCTATCAAATATTTTTTTACATTTATTTAAAGACTCATTTAATTTATCAATATCATCTTTGGTATTATATACGCCAAGAGATGCCCTCGCTGTTGCAGATAAACCTAATTTATCATGTAAGATTTGACAACAATGATGACCTGCTCTAATTGCTACACCATCTTCGTCCAATATTGTTGCAATATCATGCGCATGTATTCCATCTAAGGTAAAAGATAAAACTGAACCCTTATTTTTTGGACTCCCAATTAATTTAACCGAATTATTTTTTCTTAAAACTTCTTCCCCATATTGCGTGAGTTGACTTTCATGAGCTTCAATATTTTCAATACCTATTTTATTTAAAAATTTAATAGATTCTCCAAATGCAATTACTTGTGCTGTAGCCATTGTGCCTGCTTCATATTTATTTGGTAAATCACCAAAAGTAATTCCTTCTTTTTTAACTTCTCTGATCATGCCGCCACCTCCTTGATATGGAGGTAAAGCGTCTAGCCATTTTTTTTTAGCGTAAAGCACACCTAAACCTGTTGGTCCATACATTTTATGACAGGATATAGCGTAGAAATCACAGTCTATGTCCTGCATATCTAATTTCAAGTGTGGTGCACCTTGGCAACCGTCAACAAGAATAGGAATATTTTTTGAGTGTGCTAACTTTGTAATTTCCTTTATTGGTAAAATCGCGCCTGTAACATTGGATAAATGTGTAATTGCGATCATTTTTGTCTTAGGTGTTATATTTTTTTCTATACTTTCAAGAGTTACTTCCCCATCTGAATTAAACTCTGCAAATTTTATTTTTATACCCTTGGATCTTCTTAGATAATGCCATGGAACATAATTTGAGTGATGCTCAAGTTCAGTAAGTAAAATTTCATCACCTTCTTGCAAAAATTTTTGACCAAACGTATTTGCAACTAAATTAATAGCCTCAGTTGCACCTTTTGTAAAAACAATCTCGTTTGGATCACTTGCGTTAATATACTTTTGAACCATAACCCTTGTATTTTCATAAAGATTTGTTGCTGCAACTGCTAAATAATGAACACTTCTTCCTACATTTGAAAATTCTTTAGTATAAAAATCATAAATTCTATCTACAACTACTTTTGGTTTTTGTGATGAATTAGCACTATCAAGATACACTAGGTCGTTATTCTGTACTTTGTTATCAAATATCGGGAATTGTTTTTTTATATTATCTATATTCATTATTTTAATCCTAAAATATTTTTAATAAAATTTTTAATTTGTACGTCAGTTATTTTTTCAATTACCTCTAGTAAAAATCCACTTATTAAAAGACTTCTGGCTTCTTTATAATTTAACCCTCTTGATCTTAAATAAAAAATTGAATTCTCATCTAAATTACCTGAAGCTGATCCATGTGAACATTTAACATCATCTGCATAAATTTCTAATTCTGGTTTTGCGTTGAATTCTGTATTCTCATTTAAAAGAATAGCTTTACTCAATTGATAACCATCCGTTTTTTGAGCACTTGAATCAACATATATTTTACCTTGATAAACAGATTTGGACTCATCGTCTAAAACACTCTTTATCAGCTGATAGCTTTTGGTATTTTCTGTCATATGATTAATTTTGGTTCTAATTTCGTGTTGTTTTTGTTTTTTTAAATAAAATATTCCATTTACAAATGCTGAAGAAAAATTACCATTTAAATTACAATTAATTTCATTTTTAATAAATTCAGAACCACATGATAAAATAAAAGTCTCTGAAATACTGTTAGATTCTTGGTCAATATTATTAAAAGAATATTTAATATTTTTGTTAGAAGAGTTATCTAATTTAAAATTTTTCAAAATAGCATCTTGTTTAAGATCAAAGTTATAAAATATATTTACGAAATTTTTTTCAGAAGTGTCGTTGAAAAGGTCTATAATTTTCAAAGAACTATTTTTTTCTAATAGAAAATTTAATTGTAAATTAATATTAGAATATTTAAGTTCATCGTTGGTATTATGATAAACAATTAATGGCTTTTTAAGTTCATAATTGCTTTTAATAGTTATATTGTAAAAAATATTATTGAAAGCATTATTTAAACTTAATAGTGCTTCATTATCTATTATATTTTTACTTTTTTTTAAGTCTCTTGCTATTTGGACTTTATCTTTTTCTTCAAACTTAAAATCTATTTCCTCTAATTTTCCATTAATAAAAATAATCTTATTATGCTCAAACTCTTTAATAAATTCAATTTTTTTTAAGTCATTTTCTTTGTTAAAATCATTATAGAAATTTAATTCACCAATATTATTGTTTATTATTTGTTGAAGATCTAAGAATTTCCAGTTTTCCATCTGTCTATTCGGAAAACCTTTTTCTAAAAATTTATTTAAGTATTCTTCTCTAAAGCTTATTCCTTCTTTTGAGGAATAATTTTTAAAAGTTTTATCAAAGTCTATTTTTGCTTTTTTTTCCATTTAATTAAAATTTTCATAACCTTTTTTTTCAAGCTCCAATGCTAATTCTGCGCCACCAGATTTTATGATTTTTCCATTCATCAAAACGTGAACAAAATCTGGTTTTATGTAATCTAACAATCTTTGATAGTGAGTAATTATTAAAAAAGAATTATTTTTCTTTCTTAAAGCATTTACACCGTCTGCGACTATTTTCAGCGCATCTATATCAAGTCCTGAATCTGTTTCGTCTAAAATAGATAATTTTGGATTTAAAATAGACATTTGTAATATTTCATTTTTCTTTTTTTCCCCGCCTGAAAAACCTACGTTTAATTGTCTGCTTAATTTCTCCTCATCAAATCTGAGTTCTTTTGATTTCTTTTTAACCAAATTTAAAAACTCAATTGCATCTAATTCCTTTTCGCCCCTTGCTTTTCTAATTGCATTTAAAGATGTTTTTAAAAAAATGTTTGTATTAACTCCAGGTATTTCAAGTGGATATTGAAATGCTAAAAAAATTCCTTTGTGAGCTCTTTCTTCTGTTTCAAGATCAAATAGATTTCCATTCTCGAATAAAATTTCCCCAGAAACATCATATCCTTTTTTGCCTGATAATATGTTCGATAATGTGCTTTTACCTGATCCATTTGGGCCCATAATGGCATGAACTTCACCAGCTTTTATTTCAAGATTAAATCCATTTAAAATAGACTTTTTATCAATATTTGCCTTTAAGTTATTAATTTTTAACATTTATCCAACGCTTCCTTCTAAACTAATACCAACAAGTTTTTGTGCTTCTACAGCAAACTCCATCGGAAGTTGTTGTAATACTTCTTTACAAAATCCATTTACAATCAAACCAACGGCTTCTTCAGGATTTAATCCCCTTTGTTGACAATAATGAAGCTGATCTTCACTGATTTTTGAAGTCGTAGCTTCATGAGCAATTGTTGAGTCTGAGTTTTTATTTTTTATATATGGAATAGTATGAGCACCACATTTATTTCCCATTAATAAAGAATCGCATTGAGTATAATTACTTGAGTTCTTTGCTTTCTGAGATATATCAACCAATCCTCTGTAAGTCATATCTGATTTTCCAGCACTTATGCCTTTAGATATAATTTTACTTTTTGTATTTTTTCCAATGTGTATCATTTTGGTTCCTGTGTCTGCTTTTTGATGGTTATTAGTTATAGCTATTGAGTAAAACTCACCTATTGAATTATCTCCACGCAAAATACAACTTGGGTATTTCCATGTTATAGCAGAACCTGTTTCAACCTGAGTCCATGAAATTTTTGAGTTATTTCCTTTGCACAATCCTCTCTTTGTTACAAAATTATAAATACCACCCTTTCCATCTTTATCACCTGGATACCAATTCTGAACTGTTGAATATTTAATCTCAGCATCATCTAAAGCGATTAACTCAACGTTCGCTGCATGCAATTGATTTTCATCTCTCATTGGAGCTGTACATCCCTCT
>JACWDM010000014.1 GCA_014654065.1 Pelagibacterales bacterium SAG-MED15
ATAATCAAATTTTGTTTACCAAAAAATTTATAAGCTAAATCAATTATATTTTGAGGAGTTCTCATTGATGGAATTATGATTGCTTGAAGGCTATTTTTAAGTATTAATTTTTTAATTTTTTCAAAAATATATAATAAATTTTTTTCATTATAATCATAATATTTATTTGGTCCTCCCAAGATAAGTAACAAGTATTCTTTATCTTTATTTAACATCTCAGTTAAATAATTTGAATTTCTTTTAATTTCATCTGATGTTAGGTAATGTATTGCTCCCTTGGAAGTAATTACATTTTTCCCTTTAATACCATCATGTTCTGGCACAATTATGTAGTCAAAGTTTTTTAATGATACTTTTGGATCCTGAATATGAATGTTAATTATTTTTTTTTTTGATTTTTTTTTTAAATATATTGAGGGAATAACGCTCTTTCTACCGCATGAAATTATTAAATCAAACTCTGGTATTTTAAAATTTTTGAAAAATAAGTTGGAAACAGGAGTTATTTTTGGTGGTAAAAATTTAGTGAACTTATTTAGTTCAACTTTCTGGTGTATGTAATCAATATCTAAAGCTTTAGCCAAACCCTCAACTTGACTAATCATGCCATGCATACCTTCTGTTAATAATAACCCTTTTAATTTAGACATAAATTACTATATAGCTTTGATATGAATCAAAATCCAACTAAACACACAAAAGTGTTAATAATTGGATCTGGCCCCGCTGGATACACTGCTGCAGTTTATGCGGCTAGAGCAATGCTTAATCCTGTGTTGGTCCATGGCATGGAGCCTGGTGGTCAATTAACTACGACAACTGATGTAGAGAATTATCCTGGATTTGCAGAAGTAATTCAGGGCCCTTGGTTAATGGATCAGATGAAAGAGCAAGCAAAAGCGGTTGGAACAGAAATGATTGAGGATCATATTTCGTCAGTGAATCTTAAATCTAAACCCTTTGAAGCCACAGGTGAAAGTGGTCAAAAATATACGGCGGATTCGATAATAATTTCGACAGGTGCGCAAGCAAGATGGCTTAATTTAAAATCAGAGCAAGAATTCAGAGGTTTTGGTGTATCCGCATGCGCAACATGTGATGGTTTTTTTTTTAAAGAAAAAACTGTAGCTGTTGTAGGTGGTGGTAATGCAGCAGTTGAAGAGGCAATGTTTCTTACAAAATTTGCATCAAAAGTAAAATTAATACATAGAAGAAATGAACTTAGAGCAGAAAAAATGCTTCAAAAAAAACTTATGGAGAACAAGAAAATTGAAATTATTTGGGATAGTGTGATTGAAGATGTAATTGGAGATAAGGAGCCTAAAAATGTCACGGGAATAAAAATTAAAAATGTTAAATCAAATAAAATTGAAGAGTTAAAAGTTGATGGACTGTTTATTGCAATTGGTCATGATCCAGCAACCCAGCTTTTTAAAGATCAACTCAATATGGACAATGAAGGATATCTAGTTACAAATTCTGATTCAACTGAAACAAATATTCCAGGAGTATTTGCAGCTGGAGATGTTAAAGACAAAATTTTTAGACAGGCTGTAACTGCAGCAGGAATGGGATGTATGGCTGCTCTAGAGGCTGAAAAACATCTTTCACACAAATAATGAGCACCAAGTCAAATTCAAATGAAAAAGTATTATTAACTGGTATAAGTGGATGGATAGCCAAACATACTGCAATAGAATTATTAAATTTAGGCTATGAAGTTTTGGGAACTATTAGAAACAAAGATTTAATTAATCAAACTGAAGAAACAATAAAAAAATATGCTCCCATTGAAAAGTTGTCATTTGTTAAGCTAGATCTTTTAAAAGATGATGGATGGAATAAAGCAGCAATAGGCTGCAAATATATTATGCACATTGCTTCTCCATTTCCTTTTAAAGTTTCTAACAACAGAGAAAGTTTATTACCTGTCGCTGTAGATGGAACTATAAGAGTTTTAAAAGCTGGTTTAAGCGCGAATGTAGAGCAATTTATAGTTACTTCCTCAATTGTAGCCATGTTTAGAAAGCCTAATAGAACTAATCCATATTCATTTGGTGAAAAAGACTGGACTGACGAGAATTGGATACAAGGAGTAAGTGACTATTTTTTATCAAAGACAAGAGCTGAAAGAATTGCTTGGGAATTTATGGAAAGCAAAGGACTAAAAAATAAAATGACAACCATTAATCCTGGAGGAGTATTCGGTGATGCGTTAGATAAAAAAGGTAGCACATCAATAGAATATGTAAGGCAGTTTTTAAAAGGAAAATTTCCAGCAGCTCCTAAATGGGGAGTTTTAATTTCTGATGTCAGAGATGTAGCAAAATCACATGTTGCTTGTATTGGAAATAAAAAAGTTGGCGGTAGAAGATTAATTATTGGTAAAGAGGTAAAGAAGCTTATTGAATTATCTCAAATAATGTCTGATGCATTGCCTCAGTATGCAAAAAAACTTCCAAAAAAAGAATTACCAAATTTTATGGTAAAATTAATTAGTTATTTAGACTCCAGTGCAAAAACAATGATTCCGGATTTAGAAATTACTATGCAGCCACAAAGTTCCTATGCCGAAGAGTTACTTGGTATGAAATTTAAATCTGCGAAAGGGGCTATAACAGATGCTGCAAGATCTGTAGTCAAACTTGGTTTAGTTTAAACTTTCACAAAAGTTTTTTATTCTTTCCATCGCATCTTTTAGTTTATCCATTGAAGTTGCGTACGAAATTCTAAAGAAACCTTCTAAACCGAATGCAGAGCCTTGAACAACTGCAACTCCATTACTTTCTAGTAAAGACTCAACAAAATCACTATCACTATTAATTTTTTTTCCACTTTTATCTTTTTTTCCAATTAAACCTTTGCAACTTGGAAATACATAAAATGCTCCATCAGGTTTAATACAGCTAATTCCTTCAATTGCATTAAGAGAATTTACAACAAAATCTCTTCTTTCTTGAAAAGCTTTAGCTCTTACTGAAATAAAATCCTGTTTACCATTTAGAGCTTCAACAGCAGCTGCTTGACTAATAGAAGATGGGTTAGTTGTCGATTGTGATTGAATTTTAGCTATAGCTTTAATGACATCTTTATCACCAGCTGCATATCCTATTCTCCATCCTGTCATGGAGTAAGATTTACTTACACCATTCATTGTAACTACTTTATTTTTGATTTCTGGAATTTGAGCAATTGTAAAAAATTTGAACCCTTCATAAATAATATGTTCATAAATATCATCACTTAATATATTTACGTGAGGATTTCTCTTTAATACATGAGATAAATTTTTTATTTCTTGTTCTGAATAACATGCGCCTGTGGGATTTGAGGGTGAATTTAGTATAAGCCACTTTGTATTATTATTTATTTTTGACTCCAAATCTTTTGCACTTAGCTTAAATCCTTGCTCTTCAGGGCATTCTATTACAACTGGTCTAGCTCCAGCAAGCAAGACTATATCTGGATATGATACCCAATACGGAGCTGGAATAATTACCTCGTCACCTTTGTTAAGGGTTGCCATCATCAAATTATATATAACGTGTTTACCTCCTGCCCCGACTGTAATTTGATCAATTGAATAAGTTAAATTATTTTCCCTTTTAAATTTATTCATGATCGCTTGTTTTAATAAATTAGTTCCATCTACTGTTGTATATTTGGTATCTCCATCTTTTATAGCCTTAATTGCTGCGTCCTTAATATTGTCTGGTGTATCAAAATCTGGCTCTCCAGCACCTAATCCGATCACATCTTTGCCAGCGGCTTTCAATTCTTTGGCTTTTTGAGATACAGCAATGGTTGGGGAAGGTTTTATTCTTTTTAAACTGTCAGATATAATGCTCATTGAAATAATATTTTATTTTAATACTTTGTTTAATATATGCAAAATACATATCAAGATTTAATTACTGATTTAGAGGGAAAAAAGCCAGAAATTAGTGGAAAACTAGAAGGCGGTAAAAAATTTAAAATTGTTTCTGATTTTAAACCAGCTGGTGATCAACCTACAGCAATAAAAAAATTAGTAGATGGTGCAAATAAAGAGCAATTTAACCAAGTTTTATTAGGAGTTACCGGATCTGGAAAAACTTTTACAATGGCAAAAATTATAGAGTCGACAAATAGACCTGCTTTAATTTTAGCTCCAAATAAAACACTGGCAGCACAACTTTATGGAGAAATGAAAAGTTTCTTTCCAAATAATGCAGTTGAGTATTTTGTATCTTATTATGATTATTATACGCCTGAAGCATATGTGCCACGCTCAGACACCTATATAGAGAAAGAAGCATCAATTAATGAACAAATAGATAGGATGAGACACTCAGCTACAAGATCTCTACTTGAAAGGGATGATGTTTTAATTGTTGCCAGTGTTTCGTGTATTTATGGATTAGGTTCTGTGGAGGCATATAGCAAAATGACTTTAACCCTTCAAAAAAATTATGATTATAACAGAGAACAAATAATTAAATCTTTAGTAGCTTTACAATATAAAAGAAATGATCAAAATTTTTATAGAGGAACCTTCAGAGCAAGAGGAGAATATCTTGAGATATTTCCATCACATTTAGAAGACAGAGCTTGGAGATTGAGTTTGTTTGGAGATAAACTAGAAAAAATTGAGGAGTTTGATCCATTGACTGGAGATCAGGTAAGGGATCTTAGCTTAATAAAAGTTTATGCTAATAGTCATTACATAACTCCAAAACCAACGATCGAACAGGCAATAATTAATATAAGAAAAGAATTAGAAATAACTTTAAAAAAACATAAAGATAATAATAAACTACTAGAAGCACAAAGATTAGAAGAAAGAACTAAATTTGATCTTGAAATGATTGAAGCAACAGGTTCCTGTGCTGGAATTGAGAATTACTCAAGATTTTTATCAGGAAGAAAACCAGGAGAACCACCTCCGACTTTGTTTGAGTATTTTCCAGATAATACTTTAATTTTTGTTGACGAGTCTCATGTAACAGTCCCTCAACTAAACGGAATGTATAAAGGTGATAGATCTAGAAAAAGTACTTTGTCTGAATATGGTTTTAGGCTCCCTTCATGTATGGATAATAGACCATTGAAATTTGAGGAATGGGATTTAATGAGAACGCAAACTGTTTTTGTTTCAGCAACACCTGGACCGTGGGAGTTGGAACAAACTAAAGGTAAGTATATTGATCAAGTCATTAGGCCTACGGGATTGATAGATCCACCTGTTGAAATAAAACCAGCTAAAAATCAAGTCGACGATTTGATGTATGAATGTAAAAAAGTAATTGAGAATAATCACAGAGTTTTGGTCACGACACTTACAAAAAAAATGGCCGAGGATCTTACTGAATACCTTCACGAGAATGGTATAAAGGTCAGATACTTACATTCTGATATTGATACTTTGGAAAGAATTGAAATTATGAGAGATTTGAGAATGGGTGTATTTGATGTTCTTGTTGGAATAAATCTTTTAAGAGAGGGTTTAGATATTCCTGAATGTGGATTAGTAGGAATTTTAGATGCTGATAAAGAAGGTTTTTTAAGATCAGAAACCTCTCTGATTCAAACTATTGGAAGAGCAGCAAGAAATGTTGAGGGTAGAGTAATTTTATATGCCGATAAAGAAACAAAAAGTATTAAAAAAGCAATTTTAGAAACTGATCGAAGAAGAAAAGTTCAGTTAGCATATAATAAAAAACATAATATTGATGCTAAATCTATCAAAAAAGAAATTAGTGATATCTTAGAAAGTGTTTATGAGAAAGATTATGTTAAAATAAGTGAAGGGTCTAATGTAGGTGGAAATTTAAAGAAACACTTAAAAGCATTAGATAAAAAAATGAAAAATGCCGCTTCTAATCTAGAATTTGAAGAGGCTGCTAAAATAAGAGATGAGATTAGAAAATTAGAGAGTACTGAATTAGAAATAACTTTAAATCCTAAGATTAGACAGTACGATGTAAAAAATAAACTTTATCCTAAAGGTAGATCTACCCTTGGGATGCCCGGCACAAAAGTAACAA
>JACWDM010000015.1 GCA_014654065.1 Pelagibacterales bacterium SAG-MED15
AGATGTAGTTAGTTGGGTTCGTATGAAAGATGTTAAAAAAAGTAACGTTAGAGTGCTTTTTGAAAATGATGAAGTTGGTTTTGAACATGCAATGGTGACTTTTAATGATGGTAATAAAGAAGCTGTAATGACCTATTACAAGTTCAAAGATGGGAAAGTTGCATATCAAGAAACAGGGGCTACTAAATTATCAAAATAAAATGTAAACTTTATTGTGGGAAATTTTACAGCGTATATTGTTTTAATAATTGCAGTTATTTTAGGTACGTCTGCAAATGGTTTTGCTAAAGGTGCTCAAGGATTTACATTATTTATTCCAAGTATTCTAACTGCTATAACTATTGTTGGATGTATGTATGCTCTTTCAATAGTTATGAAATCAATTCCAGTTGGCATAACTTATGCATCTTTTGCAGGATTATGTATTATAGCAACTACTTTAGTAGGTATTTATAAATTTAATCAAATGCCAGATCTTTTTACTATACTGGGTCTTATCTTAATCATCTCAGGTGTATTAATAGTAAACCTTTTGGGAAAAACAAATTAATTTTTTAGTAATATGTTTCCAAAAAAATACTCTAATCTTTTATTCATTTTAATAATGGGTTTTGGAATGAGTTTACTTATGACTTTAATCATCACTTATGTGAACACTGGATTAGATAATGATTATATCGGTAGATTCTTAAAAGCTTGGGCAGTTGGGCTTCCAATTGCAATTACAGCTGCATTATTAGTTGGTCCTATTGCAAAAAAGTTTGTAGATAAAATAACTAAATAATCATACTGTTAATTGTGCAACATTCAAAAAAAATAAAAGCAATCAAAGATAATTTAAGAGAACATTTAAATACTATTAATATAGTTGAGAGAAGTCTTGTAGAAAAAATTTCAGAAGCTTCAAAAATTATATCAAAAAGTTTAAAAATGGGTGGAACAATATTTTGGTGTGGTAATGGAGGTAGTGCCGCTGATAGCATGCATCTATCTGCAGAATTGATCGGAAGATTTAAGAAAAATAGAATTCCATTAAAATCAATCTCTTTATCCAGTAACCCATCTACTATTACATGCATTTCAAATGACTTTGGCTATGAAAGTTTATTTTCAAGACAAATACAAGCGCTCGGAAAAAAAGATGATGTGCTTATTGTAATCTCTACTTCAGGTAATAGTAAAAATATAATTAAAGCTATTAACCAAGCAAAAATTAATAAATTAAAAGTAGTTTCTTTCCTTGGAAATAAAGGAGGAAAATGTAAGGGTAAAGGTTATTTAGATTTAATCGTTAACTCTAACTCAACTGCTAGAATACAAGAGTCCCATATTATGATTGGTCATATAATTTGTGAATTAATTGAAAAAGAATTAAAAATCTAAATTAAATTTTAAATAAAAATTAATTTTTTTTATAAAATACATAACCATTAAATTTTTCATAAAAAGAATAATTTTTGTCAATATATTCTAAAGTTTCTGGCATATTTAATGGATTCATTAAAAGTTTGTATGGAGATTGATATAAGATTATTTCGGGTGATGAAAAGTTTAATTTACTTATAAATTTTTTTTCACTTTTTTTATTCAATACTTGAGCGCCAGGAATAAAATATTCCGTACAACTTGGTTTTTTTAGAAAATATGGAAACGAAATATCGTCGGTGAGTATTTGTATACAATTATCATTTTCACTGAGTTTTTTATAACGGTCGACAACTAAATTATAATTTTTGTTTAAATAATTTTCATCAACTGAATTTACCAAGTGAGATATATTATTTTTAAAATAAAAAATATTCTTAAAAGTATTACTGTTGATATGAGGGCTTGAAAAACCGAAAAAATAAAATAAGGATAGTGATAAAAAAATGACTAGATTAATTTTATATTTATCTAAGATATCTTGAATGTGATTTGATGTTTTTAATCTTTGAAAGAAAAACATTAGAATTAAAAATAAAAAAAGAAAAAAAAGAATACCAGAAGCATACTTTATATGAGGTGTGTCTGATCTCATAAGTGCAGATTTAAAGCCTATAATTCCTGCGCAATATAGTAAATTAAGATAAATTTTTGTTTTAAAAAAAATTTTATATTTTTTACTTAAATTAAAATGAACTAACATAATGCTTATCAAATAAAAAATTATAAGAGTTTTTGTACCCCTGGCACTTTCTGGACTAAATGGTATTCCGTACTCAATTCCTAATAGATAATCTGAGGCAGTATAAATAAAATTTGATTGGTAAAAAAAGTTTTTTAAGGACTCTGGGCTCAGTAAAATTAAAAAAAAACCCCAAGATATTAAAGCCCCAATAAGTAAAACAATAAAACTTTTTACTTCTTTATGAATAACAAAATAAATTAATGTCAAAAAAATAAGTGCATTTACATAAGCGCCTATATCCCACCACCATAAAACTGAAATTAGAGAGAAAGAACCAATAGACAATAATTGAAGTTTATTGTTATTAATTGATAGTATTGATCCTAAAAACAAAATAAATATTAAGTAAAGTAAATACCTCTGATAAAAAATTAGAGGATTATAATAATCAGGTAGAGATATTATAATAAACGTAAATATTATAAAAAAAGTTTTTTTTAAGAAACCATTAATTTCTAACGATAAAATAATATTTTTTGAAATTAGAATTAAAGTGAATTTTATTAAATAAATTAATATTAATTTTATAAATAACAAACCTCCGATACTCAAGCTTCCAAATATATAATTTGATATTAAAGCTAAGTTATTTGCAAAAAAACCATAATCATAAAGTGTTGAACCAAATAAATTTCCATTTTTTAGATAATTAATGGCTGGAACCAAATAAGTGCCCTCATGAAAAAAATCTATTGGCCTTACAAAAAGTCTAAAATCTAAAGCTAAAAATTCTAGTGAGATATAAATTATAAAGAAAAAATAATAATTTCGTAAAATATCTTTATTATTTAACTCAGATTTAATAAGAAAATAATCGTTACTTTTTGGATTTAAACTTAAAATATTATCATTAAATTTTATAAATAATAACAAATGGACCAAAAATGGTGCAATTAAAAATGTCAAAAATCTTATTGTGTCATTTAAAGGATTAATTTTATTATAATAATAATTACCTATTATGAGATTGTTTTCATCATAAGGTAATTTTATTCTATCCCAAAAAATTAAAATTATAAGAGCACAAATAAAGGATAAAAGAAGTGGAATTATTTTTTTCACAAAAGTAAAAATATATTAATTATTTAAGAGTTTCGTTTTTTTTTGGTTTTAAAATTTCTTTAATAACATATGATTTTCTCCCTCTTACTTCCTCAAATACCCTTGCTATATAAATTCCTGTTATGCCTAAAGTAAATAAAATTATTCCAGAAAAAAAAGATATAGTTATGATTATTCCAGCTGTACCAGGCACTGCTAATCCTGTAAACTTTGTGTATAAAGTATACAGTATTAATGAAAATGAAAAAAAAATAGAAATCATTCCAATAATTATTCCTAAATATAGAGGTTTAAGTGAATACGCGGTAATACCACTTATAAATTGATGAACTGGTCCTGCAGATAATAACGGAAATTTAGTTTTACCATCAAATCTGGATTCACGAACATATTCTACGTAGGCTTGTTTAAAACCTACCCAAATAGATAACCCTCTTATGTATGGTCTAAATTCATTTTGATCTAAAATTTTATCTAAAGCTTTTCTAGAGATTAATTTAAAATCCCCAGCCTCATTAGGTAATTTTATGTCTGATAAAAAATTTATGATCTTGTATGCAATTTTAGTAATTAATAATTTAAATCTAGACTCTCCCAATCTTTTAGTTCTAATTGTGTGTACAACGTCTGCACCATTTTCGTATTTGGTTAAAAGTTTATTAACAATCTCAGGAGGATCTTGTAAATCAGAATCCATATAAACAATACAATCACCACTAGTATGTTTAAATCCTGCCAATACACATGGCCCAACACCAAAAGTTCTGGACATGTTTATAATTGTTATTGGAAAATTTTTTTGTAAATCTTTTAATATTATTTCTGAATTATCGTCTGAATCATCATTAACAAATATTAATTCATAATTATAATTCTTTAATTTTTTTACTTCTTCATGAACTCTTTTTATTAATTCATTCAAATTTTTTTCCTCATTTCTAAATGAAAAAACAAAAGAAATTAGTTTCATATTGTAATTAATAGACTATTTAATTTAATATTAAAATGACAAAAAATAAAAAAATTATGAAAAATGTAGATTTGGTAATTTTAGTGGGCGGAAGAGGATCGAGGATAAAAGAATTTCTTAAAAATAAACCTAAGCCAATGATTAAATTTAATAATATTTATTTTTTACAATATTTAATTAATAATCTTAGCAAATACCCTTTCAATAAAATTTATCTTCTTACTGGTTATAAAAGTGAAATTATATTTAGAAATTTTCATAAAAAAAAATTTAATTTAACAGAGGTAATCTGTTTGAAAGAAAAGAAACCAATGGGTACTGGAGGTGCACTATTAAATTTAAAAAAAAAAAAAATTAATGATTTTATTCTTACAAATGGAGATACAATTTTTGATATAAATTTAAATGAACTAATAGGCTCTTATAAAAAAAAAACATTGGGTTGCGTAGCTTTAACTAACAATAAGAAAAATACAAATAGTTTTAAATTAAACAGTTTAGACGTTAAAAAAAATATTATTTCATATAAGAAAAATAGTCCATTAATGAATGGTGGAATTTATTTTTTTAAAAAAAAAATTATTAATCTACTTCCTAATAAACCCTCCTCACTAGAAGATAATATTTTACCAAAAGTGATTCAAAATAAATTACTTACAGGTAAATTTTTTAAAGATTTTTTTATTGATATTGGTACACCAAAATATTTAAAAAATTCAGAAAAGAAATTACTTAATCAATTCAAAAAACCTGCGGTATTTTTAGATCGTGATGGTGTTATAAATCATGATTACGGTTATGTTTATAAACGAAAAGATTTTAAATTTAAAAAAGGAGTTTTAAAAGGATTACATTATTTAATAAGTAAAAATTATTTTATATTTATAGTTACTAATCAAGCTGGAATTGCAAAAGGATTTTTTAAAGAAAGTGATTTTTTTAAATTACAAAATAGTATTAAAAAAGAATTATCCAAAAAAAATATATTTATTGATGAAATTCAATACTGTCCTTTTCACCCTCATGGACAAATTAAAAAATATAAAAAAAAATCTAATTTAAGAAAACCAGGAAATCAAATGATTAAAAACATCTTTAAGAAATATTTAATTGATAAGAAAAAAAGTTTTATGATTGGAGATAAAATATCAGACAAAAAATGTGCTCATAAAAGTAACTTATATTTTTCATATGCTAAAGATGATTTTTATAAAGATTTAAAAAAAAATATGAAAAAATTTTAATAATTATTAATTACTTTATTTTTGTCATTGGAGAATATTTGTATCAATTCTGATATCCCTTTATCTAATGAAATAGTTGCTTTAAAACCTTTATTTTCAATCTTTCTATTACTTACAAAGTAATCTCTTTTGTCGGGATCTTTTCTATTTTTTACAATTTTAATCTTTAATTTTTTATATTGTTTTTGAATACTTCTAGCCAACATGATCTTACTAATATTTGCAGAGGATAAACCTAAGTTATAAACATCATTTTTCAACTTATTGAAATTTTTCATTGTAAAAATAATTGCATTTACAACATCTCTTACATGTATAAAGTTTCTTCTAAAATGAGGTTCAAATAATGTTAATTTCTTTTTTTTACAGCTGTGTAAAGCTGCCCAGTAGTTATGAAGGTTATTCATTTCATTCTTACGACACTTTGCCTCTACCAACAGAAAAACTATCTGCTAAAGAAGTTAT
>JACWDM010000016.1 GCA_014654065.1 Pelagibacterales bacterium SAG-MED15
TACTATCCTTTTCTTCTCCAAAAACTTTAAATATAAGTTCTAAGTTTTTTTGTTCTAAATTGTTTACAACTTCTAGGGCTGAAAAATCATTTAACCCCATTCTCATATCTAAAGGACCATCGCTTTTAAATGATAAACCTCTTTTTAAGTCTTTTACTTGTAAATAAGAAAAACCTAAGTCAAAAATGATAGCTTTTATTTTTTCATTTTCAAAATCGATTTTGTCCAAATCTCCAAATTTTAAATTGTTAAAAAAAAACCTATTATTGTTTTTATCTTTTAATTCTAAAGTATGTTTTTTAACGTCAGAGTCTCTATCTAGAGCAAAAATTTTTGTTTTGGGAAATTTTAAAATAGCCTTTGAATAACCACCTTGACCAAAAGTACAATCAATAAATGTGCCACCATTTTGAGGGGAAATAATGCTAAGAATTTCATCTAGCAATACCGGATAATGTTTTTCATTATTCGATATAATGGTGGCATTCATCTATTTTTTTGAAGACCATTAATTTTTTTGTCTTCTTAAAAATGCTGGAATTTCATAATCATCTTCTTCTGAATTATCTTCAGATTGTTCATAATTAAGTTCTTCCTCACTTGATAAATTATTTGTAGATGTATCAAATAGATTTGGCTCTTCTTCATTTAAACCAAACTCTTCTAACCCGTTTGAGTCATTGTCTTCCTTTTTAACTTCCTCAGTCAAAACTAAACTTTCATCGTTTTGACTCATGGAATTATCATCAACTGTAGTATTGATGTTTTGATTTATTAATTGTTCCTCTCCTAAATTTGTTTCACTGGGTTTCAATATTTCTTCCTCAACTTTCAGCGCATTTGCACCACTTGTTACAGGGCTTGATCCAGATAAATTAAAAGATTGTGCACTATTTAAAGATGAGAAATCTGAATATCCTGGATTTCTATTTTGAATTCTATGCACCATGTTTATTACAGATTTAGATTCTGGTTGCTGACCGTCTAAAGCTGTAGCAACTAAAGAAACTCTAACTTTTCCCTCAAGTGAAGGGTCGGTAATTGAGCCAATTATAATTTCAGCAGCGTGGTCTACTTCATTTCTTATTTTATTTACAATTTCATCAACTTCAAAAAGAGTTAAATCTTCACCTCCAGTAATATTAATTAAAAGACCTCTTGCTCCTTTTAATGAATAATCATCTATAAGAGGATTATTTAGTGCCATGTCAGTTGCTTTAATTGCTCTTCCTTCTCCATCAGCTTCACCAGTGCCCATCATAGCTTTGCCCATTGAGCTCATAACAGTTTCAACATCAGCAAAATCTAAATTTACTAGACCTTCTTTTACCATCAAATCTGTTATACTTTGTACTCCATGCCTTAAAACGTCATTTGAAAGTTTAAATGATTCTTTAAAAGTTGTTTTTTCATTTGCAATTTTAAATAAGTTTTGATTTGGAATTACAATTATAGTATCAACATGTTTTCTTAATTCTTCTAAACCTTGTTGCCCCCTTCTCATTCTAGAAGGTGCTTCATATAAAAATGGCAAGGTAACTACACCAACTGTAAGAATATTTAATTCTTTAGCAGCTCTTGCAATCACATGTGCCGCTCCAGTGCCAGTTCCACCGCCCATACCTGCGGTGATAAAGACCATATTTGCACCTTTTAAAAGATCGACTATTTCATTTAGAGACTCATCTGCAGCTGCTTGTCCTATTTCAATTTTTGCTCCTGCTCCAAGTCCTTTAGTTAAATTTAAACCAATTTGAATTTTTGCCTTAGCTTTACTAGCTTTTAAATCTTGAGCATCGGTATTTATTGCAACAAACTCTACTCCTTCTAAACCCGACTCTATCATTTCATTAATTGCATTGCCTCCAGCTCCACCAACTCCTATTACCAAAATTCTTGGTTTTAGCTCTTTTATATCTGGTGCTCTAAAATTTATTGTCATTCTTATCCCCTCTTAGTTGTTTAGTTGTTTTTCCCATTTAAGGCTTGACCTATTAATATTAGATTTTTTCTTAGCACTTGCCTTAAATTTTTCAAATATTGCTGGTTCCCAAATCTGGAAAGTCTTACCTTGACCGACAAAGAGCATGCTGTTCTTTATTTTTGCATGCTTTAATAATTTTGTTGTTAATGAAATTCTACCTTCACTATCGAATTGTAAATTTATACTTTCCGAAAGTATAGATGTAGCAAAAAAATCCTTTTTTTCATCAAAAGGGTTTAGTGCATCAATTGCATTAGAGATTTTTTCTATTCTATCTTGAGGCCAAGCTTCGATACACAGGTTGTTAAATGAAGGGTAACAAATAACTCCATTATATCCCAGATTTGACAAATATGATCTAAAAGATGCTGGCACTGACACCCTTCCTTTTTTGTCTATTCTGTTTTCGTAAGTAGATAAAAACATAACCCATATAATCTTTCTAGTCCCTTAATTGGGAATTTATGGGATAATATGGGTTTTCAACTTACACGTCAATATAATAATTAATGTTTATTTAAAGCATTTAAATGACAATTTTTTAATTAATCTAGATTGATTTTGCGTATTATATGCCAGACAAACTGTAAGCCGGGTTCTGTCTTTTAAACTTATCATTTATCTAGGCTTAAAATCACTTTTAAGCTCAAGCAACCAACCCTGATGACTAGCCAAAGACTACTTTTAGTTATAAAACAACGTCATCTCTATTTGGTCTTGCTCCCGGTGGGGTTTTCCATGCGCTAATTGTTGCCAATATAGCCGGTGTGCTCTTACCACACCTTTTCACCCTTGCCTTGATAAGGCGGTTTATTTTCTGTGGCACTATCCCTAGGGTTTCCCCTGCCAGGTATTATCTGGCACTGTGTCCTTGTAGAGCCCGGACTTTCCTCTTTAAATTAATTTAAAGCGATAAGTCATTTATCTGGCAAAATTAATTTATTATAAAATTTTA
>JACWDM010000017.1 GCA_014654065.1 Pelagibacterales bacterium SAG-MED15
TTGCCTACTATTGGATTAAAAACTTTAAAACAAAGTAAGATAGCTGGATTAAAGGGTATTGTAATAAAAAGTAAACAACACGTTTTTTTAGATAAAAACAAATGTATTAAATTCGCTAATAAAAATAACATGTTTATCTCAGTAAAATGAAAAAGATTTTTATATTAACCGGCGAACCTTCTGGAGATAAACTTGCTTCTAGAGTTATATCTAAACTTAAAAAAAATAACCCTAATATCGAATATTCTTGTGTTGGAGGAACACATCTAAATTCATTAGGAATAAAATCTATTTTTGACCTCAAAGAAATCACTTACATTGGTTTCACAAGTGTTTTGTTAAATATTTTTAAAATAAAGAATAAAATAAATAAAACTGTAGAGGAAATTATAAAATTTAACCCAGATATTTTGTTTAGTGTAGATAGCCCTGATTTTACATTAAGAGTTGCTGAAATAGTAAAAAGTATCAATCCTAATATTAAAACAATACATTACGTAGCTCCTCAAGTTTGGGTTTGGAGAGAGGGAAGGGTTAAAAAGTTTAAGAAGTTCTTAGATCATATTTTATTATTATTTGATTTTGAAAAAAAATATTTTGATAAAGAAAATATTTCAAATACTTTTGTTGGACATCCATTATTAGAGTATGAAACTAAGGATAAGATAGATCTATCCAGCATCATATCAAATGATAAAAAAATTATTTCTCTTTTTTCTGGAAGCAGATCATCAGAAATAAATTTACTTTTGCCTATTTTGATAGATTTTATAAATCTGATGAATACAAAATTTGATAATTTCACTTTTGTATTTCATGCAACTGATGAAAACAAGAATTTAATTAGTGAAAAAATTAATAATGTAAATTTAGAAAATGTCGAAGTTATTTCTGATGAAAATATAAAAAAAAAGATACTAAATAAATCAATTTTTGCAGTTTCCAAATCTGGCACTGTTTCTCTTGAAATCTGTAATGCAAAAGTTCCCTCTATAATTATCTATAAAATGAATTTTTTAAATTTTTTAATTGTTAAAATGTTGGTCAAAATAAAATTTGCTAACATTATCAATATTATAAATAACAAAGAAATAATTCCAGAATTAATTCAAAATGAATGTAATGCGAAAGAAATTTATAATTCAGTTGTTTACTTTTTAAAAAATCCAGAATTGATGAAAAAGCAAATTAATGAATGTGAGGAAACTTTATCTAAAATCAGATCAAAAACCTCATCTTCTGATGAAGCTTCTTTAGTATTAACTAAGTTTCTTACTAGTTAGTCTTTTTATTACTTCCTCTTTTCCAAGCGAAATAATTATATCATATATTCCAGGTCCAAATTTTGAACCTGTTAAAGCTATTCTTAAAGGCTGTCCAACCCCTTTAAAATTAGTATCGTTTGATTTAATTAATTCGTTTAATATTGGCTCTAATGTTTCTTTGCTAAGTTTATCAACACTGCTAAATTGAGTGCTAAAATCAGAAATGACTTTTTTGGCCTTATCATCAATTAACTTGATATCATCTTGGTTAAAATTAGCCTCATCAACCATTATATATTGACCATTATTAAATATATCTTCCAAAGTTTTCGCTTTATTTTTAAGGAAGGTAAGGGATTTTTTAATCTTATCTTTTTTATCTGATTTAATTTCACTTTTATATAATTTGCAATACTCGGTTAGTTGTTTGAATAAATTATTTTCATCAATATTTTTAATATAGTGCTCATTCATTGATAAAATTCTACTCATATCTAGTTTAGATGGAGATTTACCTATTCCTTCAAGATTAAAATGTTTAATGCTTTCATCTAAGGTAAATATTTCTTTATCTTTATAAGACCATCCCAGTCTAAGAAGATAATTTCTAAGAGCATCTGGCATAATACCAATTTTGGAATAATCATCTAAAGTAGAAGCCTTATCTCTTTTTGATAGTTTCTTTCCTTCAATAGTATGTATTAGAGGTATATGGGCAAATGATGGTAATACCCATTTCATAGCTTGATAAATTTGAATTTGTTTAAATGTATTTATTTTGTGATCATCGCCTCTAATTATGTGGGTCATATTCATTTGGTGATCATCTACTGACGCTGATAGATTATATGTTGGAGTTTCATCATTTCTTAAAATGATAAAATCTTCAATAGTATTATTATCAATTTCAACATCACCTTGAACTAAGTCTTTCAGTACAGATGTTCCATCAATTTTACTTTTGAATCTTATTACTGGTTTAATATCTTTTGGAGCATCAGCTTCTTTTTTATCTCGCCACTTTCTATTATAGATATAAGGAATTTTTTTTTGTCTGGCTCTTTTTTTTTGCTCTTCTATTTCTTTACTTGAGCAATAACACTTATATGCATAACCATTTTTAAGTAATTCATTTGCAACTTTAACATGACCTGCAAGTTTTTTTGATTGTATATATTCATCCCC
>JACWDM010000018.1 GCA_014654065.1 Pelagibacterales bacterium SAG-MED15
ACTGTTGCCAGTCTAAAACAAACATGATTTTTAATTTTTAATCTAACTAAATCTTCACCATCACATTTTGTTCTTCCATATAAAGAAATTGGATTTAATGGGCTATTCTCATCACAATATTTATTTTTTTCACCAACACCGTAACCAGAGTTTGTAGTAAGATAAATTACTTTATTTTTTTTTTGTAACCACTTCACACAATGTTTTAATTGTTCCTAAATTGGTGCTTTTAGCGTCTTTTTTAAACTTCTCACATAATGGAGCTCCTACTAATGCTGCCAAAGGAATGATAAAATCATTTTGTCTTACAAGTTTTTTTATTAAATTTTTATTTCTAACATCTTCACAAATGAAATTAAAATTTTTGTGAAAATATAAATGATTCAGAGACCCTTTGTCATATTTTAAAAGATCTACTACGGTCACATGATGTCCTTGTTCTAATAACTTAGTACTTAACATTGTACCAATATATCCTGCTCCTCCTGTTATTAAAACTTTGCTCATTATTTTTAAAATTTAAAACTTTTATATCATTAAAATTTAAATCTTAATCACCTTTAATTTTTCTTTTAAGTTTTATTTTAGTCATTTCCACTATATTTTCGGCTGCTTTTGCTCCAAATTTTTTTGTTATTAAACTTAGAAAAGGTTTGTGATTATGGTATTTGTCAAATGCTTCATCTCTCAAAGTTATAACTTCTTTAGCAGATAGTTTTTCTGTTGGTAGAGGCAAAGTGTCGTAAGAATGAAATGAATAACCTTCATAACTACTGGGCAGCTTTACACCATCATCTAGTGCTTTTTTATATAAAAAACTTCCTGGTAAAGCCATTGCCCCATAAGTATTCCAACCTGCCGTACACAATTCCAAGCTTAAATCAAAAGTTTTTTGAACTGTTTCTTTTGTATCTCCAGGTAATCCATAAATGTAATTTGCCATCACGTTAATATCTGCATCATGAACTTTTTGAATTACTTTTGTTACATCAACATCTTCAAATTTACCTTTATCAACCTCTAGTCTTACTGACTTATCTCCACTTTCAATTCCTAAAGCTAACCATTTTATTCCAGCTCTTCGAACTAATTTTAATATTTCTGGTCTTTTGACAGTATCTATTCTACTGTAACTCCAAATTCTAAGTGAGTCATCTTTGTTTCTCTCTGCTAATTTTTCACACAATGGAATGTAATATTTCGGATTCAGTAAAAACATTTCATCAACAATTCTTATTGTTCTAACTCCCATTTCAATTAATTTATCAAATTCTTTTATTATAAAGTCTGTAGACCAAAATCTCATTTTGCTGTAATTTGATGCTACACCTACCTCATCTTTATCGTTTCTATTCAAAATATTAATCATGCAAAAATTACATCCAAATTGACATCCTAAACTTGTTTGTAAGCTTGCATAGGGTGTTCTTTTTTCAAAATCATATTCAGCATGCCACATTGGTGCACGATATAAATCCAATGGTTTTTTTTTATAAGGAAGTAAATCCCAAGCGTATCCAGGTAAATCTATATCCATTTTTTCATTAGGCACTATTGACTCAGGTTCGTTCATTATAATTTTATCCTTATCTCTATATGCAATACCTTTTATCTTAGATAAATTTTTTGAAGAAAAATCATTGATCTTTAATATATTTCTCAATGCATAAACGCCTTCATTTGTAAAAACAAAATCAATACTTTTTTCTTTTTTTAATGTATCTATCGGAAGTGCTTGTACGTGAGAGCCAATTATTGAAATTGGAATATCTATATTTTTTTTCAGGTATTCACTTATATTAATCGCGCCACTCATATTTGTGGTCCCTGCATTAACATTTTGCCCATAAACAATTAGACAAATCATTTTTGGTAAAAAATTTTTTACTTTATCTAAGATTTCTTTTTCAGTTAAATTTTCTGCATTAGCATC
>JACWDM010000019.1 GCA_014654065.1 Pelagibacterales bacterium SAG-MED15
TGGCAGCCTAATATGCAACTTGCTAGATTTTTAAATAGTGTTTTTAAGAAAGATGGTTTTATATTAGTTGATGCTAACTCAAAAAGTTACATTATTGGAAACCCAAAAAAAGAAAATCCTATTAAACTTAAAATTCTTAATAAAAAACTTCATTACAAATTATTATTTCATCCAGATCTTTATTTTGGTGAAGCATATACAGATGGTGAAATTAAAATAGAAAATGGAAGTCTTACTGATTTTCTAGATCTTGCACTTATGAACTTTGGAAGAGGAACACCCCATACTCTTTGTCTAGAAACACACCAATCAGGCCGGGTTTCTATCATTGATTTTAATCTCTCTTTACCTTTGCTTGGGTAAAAAGTCGTATCATTAATTGCTTTTAAAGCTTTATCTCTCAACTTATGACTTTCCATAGATATAAACCATTGTGGAGTGGCTCTATGAACTAATGGAGCTTTTGATCTCCAAGAATGTGATAGGAGTGCATCAGCTCCCCATTTGATAATAATTTTTTTTGTTCTTTGAGTTTTTCAATTACTATTGGGTTTGCTTTAAAAATATGAATACCTTCGAATAAGCTTACATATTTTGTATATTTGCCATCTCCATCAACTGTTTCAATTGCTTTAATCCCATTATTTAAACATAAATTAAAATCATCAGGTCCATGACTTGGAGCGCAATGAACGATTCCGGATCCCTGTTCCGTTGTAACAAATCTTGCTTCTAACATTGGAATGTCATGATCGTATCCCATACTATAAAATGGATGACTACAAATTGTTTTGATAAATTTTTCACCAGAAAATTCATTTAATTTTTCAAATTTTTTAATTCCACAATCATTAATTAAATTTTCTAATAAATCCTTCGCTACTACGATCTTTTTATTATGGAAATCTCCATTATCCTCTATTTTAATAATTAAATATTTTAGTGATTTATTAAAAGCTAAAGCTTTATTAGCGGGTATGGTCCAAGGTGTAGTTGTCCAAATGATGATTTCACATCCTTCTAGCTGAGTATATTGCGTTTTTTTTACAGGAAAAGATGCGTATATAGTATCGGAAGTATGATCCATATACTCTACCTCAGCATCTGCTAAAGCAGTCTTTTCTACTGTAGACCAGAGTACAGGTTTAAAGCCCCTATAAAGACTTCCTTCTTTTAAAAACTTTCCTAGCTCTCGAACTATTTGGGCTTCTGCATCATAACTCATTGTAGAATAATAATTGTCCCAATCGCCTACTACTCCAAGTCTTTTAAATTGATCCTTATGAGTTTTTATCCATTTACTTGCAAAATCTCTACATTCTTTTCTGAATTCAACGATAGGAATATCGCTTTTATTTTTTTTACTCTTTTTATATTGTTCTTCAATTTTCCATTCAATGGGTAAACCATGACAGTCCCAACCTGGTACATAAACAGAGTCTTTTCCATCCATCTGATGAAATTTAATTATAATGTCTTTTAATATTTTATTTAATGCTGTACCCATATGTATATTTCCATTTGCATATGGTGGACCATCATGAAGAACAAATTTTTCTTTCCCTGCTCTACTCTCCCTTAATTTTTTATATAAACCAATCTTTGACCAATACTCTATTAAAGTTGGCTCCTTTAATGGTAAGTTTGCTTTCATCGAAAACGATGTTTTTGGTAAATTGATATTTTCTTTGCTCATAAATTTTTAGTTTTTTTTGCAATCTTTATATCTGATTGAATTTGCTTTCTAAGCTGATTAATTCCATTAAATTTTC
>JACWDM010000002.1 GCA_014654065.1 Pelagibacterales bacterium SAG-MED15
AACTCTATTTAAAATCTTTAGAACTTGCCTCACATAAAAAATCTGAATTATATTTAGCGATTGTATCTTTTATTGAAAGCTCTTTTTTTCCGATACCTCCTGATGTGATGATTGTTCCTATGGTAATGGCTAAAAAAGAAAAATTTATTAGAATTTTTTTAAATGCAACAATTTTTTCTGTTTTAGGGGGAATACTAGGTTATTTTATAGGGTTTATTTTTTCAGACTTAGCAATGAGTGTTGTTGATTTTTATAATTATCAAGGCAAAGTTAATGATTTAAGGTCAAAACTAACTGAGGGTAGTGGTATATATATCTGGCTCTTTACACTTTTCTTGGCTGGTTTCACTCCTTTGCCATTCAAGGTGTTTACAATAACAAGTGGATTAATTGGATTTAATATTTTTATTTTTATTTTGATTTGTTTAATTTCTAGAGGATTAAGGTTTTACTTAGTTTCTTTTTTAACATTTAAATTTGGTGGACCATTTGTTGAATTTATAGAAAAAAAAGGAACATTATGGTCTACAGTTGTTGGGCTTCTATTAATACCTTTTTTTTTGTTAATTTATTTTATTATTAAATAAGATGAATTTTGTGAATAAAAAAAACATATTAAGTTATATTTTATATTTTAGTATTTTTGCTTTACTATTTGCTTTTTATGTAGAGTTTGTTTTAGGACACCAACCTTGTAATTTATGTTTGTTAGAAAGAATCCCTTATATTTTATCAATAGTAATTATAATTATCTCATTGATTTTTAAAAAACTGAAAAAAATCACTTTTATTATTCTGGGAATTATCTTTTTTCTGGCTACATTGTTATCAATATATCATGTTGGTATTGAACAAGGCTTTTTTGATGAATCTTCAATATGCGAAATTACCTCAGGCCTAAATATAATAGATAAAGAGCTATTATTAAAAGAATTAGAAAAAAACACTATAAGTTGTAAAAATGTTACATTTACAATATTAAGTTTTTCTCTTGCTACAATAAATACATTTGTATCATTAATAATATCTCTTATAACAATTTGGATATTTTATATTTATGAAAAAAAGTAGCAAAAAAAAAATTGAGGAATTTATTAGAGTTGATCATGCTGGCGAAAGAGGCGCTATAAAAATTTACGAAGGTCAACTATTAGCTCTTAATACAGTAGTTAAAGATGATTCGATGAAAAAAATGATCGAAGAAATGAGAGAGCACGAAAGAGAACATGCAGATTATTTTGAGAAAGAGATTAAAAAAAGAGGTATACGACCTACAAAATTTTTACCTCTATGGGACTTACTTGGAGTCGGTCTTGGTTTTGGTTCAACTATTTTGGGTAAAAAAGCTGCAATGTTGTGTACTGCCTCAGTTGAAGAAGTAATCGATGAACATTATCAAAATCAAATTGACCAGATAGAGAGTGATGAAAAAGAATTAAAAAAAAAAATTATTAAGTTTAGAGAAGATGAACTTCATCACAAAGATATTGCATACGAGCAAGGAGCAACTAAAGAGGGAATTTACTCTTTATTTGATAAAATAATAAAAACTGGTTCAAGAATTGCAATTAATATTTCTGAGAAAATTTAATTAAGGTTCTAGCTCTACATCCCAATATAAATAATCAATCCAAGTCTTATGGAGAAAGTTAGGTGGAAAGTTTCTCCCATTTTTATGTAGATCTTCAGTGGTAGGTTGGTAAGGCTTTTGATTAAGAACCATACCTGATTTATGCAAAAGTCTTCCACCCTTCTTTACATTGCAGCCTGAACAGGCTGTAACAACATTATCCCAATCAGTTTTTCCACCCTTTGACCTTGGTAACAAATGGTCAAATGTTAATTCTTTTTTACTACCACAGTATTGACAGCTAAATTTATCTCTTAAAAAAACATTAAATCTTGTAAAATTAGGATTTGATAAGGGTCTAATATAACTTTTTAAAGCAATAACACTTGGTAATTTCATGCTGAATGACGGACTATGAACGATACGATCATAATAATTTACAATTGAGACTCTATCTAAAAAAACAGATTTAATTGAATCTTGCCAACTCCATAATGACAAAGGGTAATAACTTAGTGGTCTATAATCTGCATTTAAAACTAAAGCAGGACAGTTATCAAGAGATGTACTTTGGTTAATTATTGTCATTTCAAAAGATTAACTTAAAAAAAATTAATAATCAACATTTTCAAAAAAAAATCTAAAATTTTATTATAAAAATAAATTTTTTTTTATATAATTTAAAGCTAAGCTTGAAGCTTCCACAGGAATATGGTGACCACAGTTTTTTATTATTTGCGTATTGACATCTATATTATTTCTGATCAAAAAATCTTTTGCTTCTAAAACATTTGAAACTGGTACTACCTCATCTGCGTCACCATGGACCAATAATATATTTGGATTATTTTTTTTTCTTTGTCCTAAATCATTCTTATCAATAATCTTACCTGAGAAACCAACTATACAATTAAATTTCTCCTCGGAAACTAAACCTAAATTTATTGCCATCATACATCCTTGACTAAAACCACTTAAAACTATTTTAGAACTTAGAATATTGTATTCTTTTATTACTTCTTGAATAAATTTTTGAAGAATATTTTCCGCTTTTTTGGCCTCACTTAAAATATAATTTTCATCATCTTTGCTTAGATCAAACCACTGATAACCAATTGGATTGATAGTACATTTTTGATGTCCATTAGGGCATAGAAATATTGTATTTTTTAAAAATCTTTTCCAATTCAAGCTTAACATGCTAATGTCTAATCCATCACCTCCGTAACCGTGAAGCAAAATGACTACATTTTCAATTTTGTCAGTATTGTCAGGCTTAATAATTTTTGTATCTAGACAAAATGTCATAATTTTATTTATTATATTTGTTTATTAAAAAAATATATATATATCAAACGATGGTTTCAGAATTATTAGTAAAAATTTTTGCTATAGCACTTTTAATGGCGGTTGCGGTTGTGTTGATACTTGGAATTGGTACTTTATTCAAAGGTGGTTCAACAAGTAAGAAATACTCCAATAAACTAATGCAACTTAGAGTACTTTTACAATTTATAGCTATTATTGTTCTTGTTGGACTTGCTTATTTTTTTAAAGATTAATTAAATTTTGAAAGCCATTTAATAAAGTTTTCATCACCAAAATCTATCGATCCAATAATTCTTGCAAATTCATCACCTTCTTTATTTATAATCACTGAAGTAGGCAGACCTCTTAAAGTAAAAGTTTTTGCAAGCTTAATTGAATTATCAAAATACAACTCTAAATTTTTAATTTTAAGATCATCAAAAAAAATTTTAGATTTTTGTATGTCTTCCTGACCAACATTAATTGGTAATATTTTTAAGTTTTCAAAAGCTTTTAAATTTTTTAAATTATCTAAAGATGGCATTTCTTCTTTACAAGGTGCACACCAAGTAGCCCAAAAATTTATAATAACTAGTTGACCAGTAAATTCATTAAGATTAATTGGTTTATTATCTACATCTAAAAAGGTTATATTTTTTAGTTTCTTATTTTGCTTATGGATAATCAAATTTTTAATATTTGGTTCATCCGAAAACGAAATAACTGTTGATATTAAATAAATAACAACTAAAAAAAATTTATAGCTTAATAATTTCATTCTAAAATGTATAGTTACATATCATGAGTAAAAATAAAAACAATAAACCAGTTTGGAGCAGCAGAATAAACCAAAAAAATATATCTGCGTTTCAAAAAATAGGCTCCTCTTTAAATTTTGATAAACGGCTTTTTAGAGAGGATATATCGGCATCTATTGTTCATGTAGAAATGCTAGAAAAACAGAAAATAATAAGTTTATCTATAAAAAATAAAATTGTTTGGGGTCTTAAGAGAATTCTAAATGAGATTATAAAAAAAAAGTTTACCTTTGATGAAAGGAATGAAGATATTCATATGAGTATTGAAAAAAGACTTTTTGAAATTTTAGGCGATGATGCAGGTTTTATTCATACAGCAAGATCTAGAAATGACCAAGTTTTAACTGATTTAAAAATTTGGTTAAAAAAATCTACAAATGAAATTATTGAGGAATTAGATATGACTATGAAAATATTTTTAAAGTCTGCTGAGAAAAATATTGATACTATAATGCCAGGTTTCACCCATCTTAAAAATGCTCAGCCAATATCCTTTGCGCATTATTTAAATGCATATATCGAAATGTTTTTAAGAGATAAAAAAAGATTTAAAAATAACCTAGAAAATCTTAATGAGAATCCTTTAGGTGTTGCAGCATTTTCTGGTACCTCATTTAATATTGACAGAATTTATACAACAAAAAAACTTAATTTTGAAAAACCTACACGAAATTCTATAGATACGGTTTCAGATAGAGATTTTGTTTGTGATTTTCTTTACTCTGTTTCTATTTGTTCAATTCATATATCAAGATTTTCTGAAGAATTTATAATTTGGAACTCTGACATTTTTAATTTAATTAATTTAAATGATAAAATAGTTACTGGATCATCTATAATGCCTCAAAAGAAAAATCCTGATCCTCTTGAGTATTTAAGAGGTAAGTCAGGTATTACAATGGGAAACTTAATTTCCATGATGACAATATTAAAAGGTTTACCACTTTCTTATTTTAAAGACTTACAGGATGATAAAGAATTAATTTTTAGCTCCTTTGATCATATTAAAAGTTGTTTACGAGTTTTAAGAGAAGTATTAACTAATTTCACTCCAAATAAAAAAAGGATGTTAAAATTAACTAAAGTTGGTCATATAACTGCAACAGACCTTGCAGATTTTATTGTTAAAGATTTAAATTATCCTTTTAGAAAAGCATACTCTATTACTTCTAAAATAGTAAATATGGCTGAAAAAAAAGGTAAAGTGATAAACGAATTATCTTTAAAAGAAATAAGGTCTATCGACAAAAAAATAAATGAAAATGTTTTAAAGGTAATAGATACTAGAAATTCAGTAATCTCAAAAAAATCTTATGGCGGAACATCTTTTGAGAATATAAAGAAAGTGATAAAGAAATATAAAAAAGAAATAAATGGTTAAAAAAATATTAATATTACTATTCTGTACTATAATTTTTTATTCTTGTGGTAAAAAATCAGACCCAGAGTATAAAGAATCAAATATAGTAATTTTTAAATCAATAATATCGTGATGAAATATAGAAATAATAATCTTTACGTTGAAAATATTAATATTCGATCTTTATCAAATAAGATTAGTACACCTTTTTATTGTTATTCTTTTGATAGGCTTAAAAATAATATTAATGAGTTTAAGAAAAACTTTAGTACAATTAACCCATTAATTTGTTTTTCTGTAAAATCTAATAATAATTTAAATATTTTAAAGATAATTAAAAATTTTGGGCTTGGTGCTGATGTTGTATCTAAAGGCGAGCTTTTAAGAGCTCTTAAAGCAGGTATTAAACCACAGAAAATTGTTTTTTCTGGAGTAGGAAAGACTCCAGATGAAATAAGTTTTGCTATACAAAAAAAAATTTTATTAATTAATGCAGAATCAGAAAATGAGTTAAAAATAATTCAAAAAATTGCTTATAAAAAAAAGAAAAAAGTTAATGTTGGCTTACGACTTAATCCAAATATTGATGCAAAGACTTTAAAAAAAATCTCAACTGGAAGAAATGAAGATAAATTTGGTATTTCTGATAAGAACTTTATTAAACTTTTAAAAAAGTTTCACAATTCTAAAAATATTAATATTAAATGTTTGAGCGTGCATATAGGTAGCCAAATTTTAGATTATCGACCATACTCAAAAATGGTTAGTGTTATTGACAGTATAATAAAAAAAACAAAATATAAATTTGATTATATTGATTTGGGTGGTGGAATGGGTATTGATTATCACCTTAATTCTAAAAAACTGGATTATAAAAAATACAGCTTAGTTATTAAAAATTTTTTAAAAAAACATAAAGTAAAGATAATATTTGAGCCTGGTAGATCAATTATTGGAAATACAGGATCTTTAATTTCAAAAGTTATTTATGTCAAATCATCTTTAAAAAAAAATTTTGTCATATTAGACTCAGCAATGAATGATTTCATGAGACCTGCTTTATATGGTTCTTATCATAGAATTATTCCAGCTATCAAAAACAATAAGGTAATTAAAAAAATACATGATTTTGTTGGACCTATATGCGAGACAACAGATAGTTTTTTAAGCTTAAAAAAATACCAAAAAGTTAATGAAAATGACGTCTTGGCAATTTGTGATACAGGTGCTTATGGCATTGTACTTGCTTCTAATTATAATTTAAGAACAAAACCTGCGGAGATAATGATTAATAAATCTAATTTTAAGGTAATTTCAAAAAAAGAAAATATTAATAAAATTGCTTAAACTTAAAAATAATGATTAGAAATTTTCTTTTCTCAATTTTTTTCTATATTGGAATTATTTTTATTTGTTTAATTTATTTACCCTCATTAGTCTTACCTTATAAAGTAACACTCACTGGAGGAAAGTTAATGGGTTACTGGGCAAAATTTTGTCTTACCTTTTTTTTATCCACAAAAATTGTGATCAAAGGTAGAGAAAATATTTTAAATAATGAAAAATTTTTTATAGCTTGCTCACATCAATCAATGTTTGAGACTTTTTTTTTACAAATAATATTTAATTCTCCCATTTTTATTTTAAAAAAAGAATTACTTAGTATTCCAATATTTGGTTGGTATCTAAAAAAAATTAAATCTATTTCAATTGATAGAAATAAAATAAGTAAAGAAAATTTAAATTTTTATGAAAAAATAAAATTATCTTATAAAAATTCAAACCGCCCCATCATTATATTTCCTCAGGCTACAAGACTTAAACCTGAGGACAGAAGTGACTTTAAGAAAGGAGCCTCAAGAATTTACGAAATATTAAAGTTAAAATGTCAGCCTGTAGCTATTAACTCTGGAATAGTGTGGCCAAAATCTGGGCCTTTAGTTCCAAATAAAACTCTTACAATATCAATTTTAAAACCAATAAATTCTGACTTAAATTCTAAAGAGTTTCTTATTTCCCTTCAAAGAAATATCTATAAAGAGCTAGATGATCTTGGTTAACCCTTCATAGGCATTACAACATAAATACTATCAAAATCAGAAGGATCTTTTATTAAAGCAGGCGAACCTGAGTCGTTCAGAAAAATTTCTATTTTCTCTCCATCAAGTTGAGAGGCTATCTCTATTAAGTATCTTGAATTAAAACTTATATCTAAGTCGTGATCAAACTTAACATTAAGAGTCTCTTTACCATCTCCACTACTTGCATTATTTACTGATAAATTTAATTTGTCTTTTTCAAGTTTAAATTTTACACCATCTTTTTTATCAAGAGAGACTGATGCAACTCTATCAACAGAACTTAAAAATAATTGTAAATCCAGGTCTAATTTTTTTTTATTATTTTTCGGAACTACTTGAATATAATTTGGGAATTTTCCGTCAATTAATTTTGAGATCAAAATACTATTATCTAATTCAATTTTAATTTTTGACTTTTGAGAACAGATTTTTATATTACCGTCATAATTTTCTAATAAAGCACAAATTTGAAAAATTGTTTTTTTAGGTATAATCATAGGTTCAAAATTAATTTTATCTTTAAGTAAAACTTTTGATATAGACATTCTGTGGCTATCTGTTGCTGCTGCGGTTAAATAAGATTTTTCATCTATATGATTTTGATGAATATAAATTCCACTCAAATAATGTCTTGTTTCATCATTTGAAATTGAAAATTTACATTTATTTAACAGTTTTAAAAATTGTTTAGCATTTATAGCAAACTCATTTTCATCAAAATTTTCATCTGTTAATGGAAATTCAGTTGCACTTATGCAGTTAAGGTTAAAAACTGACTTTTCAGACTCAATCTGAATTTTATTTTCTGATGTAAGGTTGAAATTAATTTTTTTTCCTGCACTAAATTTTCTTATAATGTCATATAAAGTTGAAGAAGTGGTAGTGGTTTTACCCTCCTCAATAACTTCAACGTTTTGAATTTCGGTGATAAATATTAAATCAAGATCTGTAGCTGTAATTTTAAGTTTGGAGTTATGTGCTTCTATTAAAATATTGGATAATATTGGAAGCGTACTTCTCTTTTCAATTACCCCTTGGCAAAAACTAAGTGATTGTTGTAGATCTTTTTGATTAACACTAAATTTCATTAGAATTATTGTATAATATTTGATTTTTCAAACTATCAATATTGGTACATAGTTCAGGATCGTTTTTCTTTAAATTTTCAATTGTTTTAATTGAATGTATTACAGTGGTATGGTCCCTATTTGAAAATTCTCTTCCAATTTCAGGTAAAGATTTTGAGGTTAAAATTTTTGTTAAATATATTGCTGTTTGCCTAGGCCTAACTAGATATCTAGATCTTCTAGATGAAAGCATTTCATTCTTAGAAATTTTAAAAAACTTACAAACTAAAGATTGAATATTATCAATTGTAACTTTGTTTTCAGATAGGTTTAAAAGATCTTTTAAAACAATTTTCGTTTCAGATAAACTTGGAGTCTTATTATAAATTCTTGAAAATGATACAATTCTATTTAAAGCGCCTACTAATTCTCTAATACTATTTTTTACCTCTAAACTTATAAATTTTTGTATTTCATCAGAAATATTAATTTGATCTGCATAATATTTTTTTAATTCATCAGTTTTAAGTTTAATTATTTTATATCTTAAATCGTAATCTGGTTGTTGAATATCAATAACTAAACCCCCAGAAAATCTAGACTTAATTCTTTCCTGTATTCTATTAAGTTTATTAGGTGGTCTATCAGCAGAAATAATTATTTGAGATCCTTTATCTAACAATGCATTAAATGTATGAAAAAACTCTTCCTGCATGGCTTCTTTACCGTTCATAAACTGAATATCGTCGATTAAAAATATATCTGCATTACGAAAATACTCTTTAAATTTCACCATATCATTTGATTTAATAGATTTTACAAACTGGTACATAAATCTTTCAGCAGAAATAAACATTACTTTATTTGTATCCTTAAGTGACAAACCTATAGAGTTTAATAAATGAGTTTTGCCCATTCCTACACCGCCGTAAATATATAATGGATTATAATGTGAAGTATTTTCTGAAACTTTTTTAGACGCTTCAAATGCAAGTTTATTACTAGAGCCTAATATAAAATTCTCAAAATTTTTATTTGGATCTATTCTATTATATTGGAAGAAAAAATCCTTGATAAAAGAAACATTATTATTTGAAGAACTAGAATTAATAATATTTTTATCGTTATCATTAATATCTTCTTTGTCATTATCAGCTATTGAAATTTCTATTCTATTAATCTCATTTCTATGAGATTTAACTATTTGTAAAATTTGGTCTAAATACCTTGATGTAATCCAATCTCTTAGGAATCTTGTTGAAACTGATAATAATATGTAATCATTAAATTCACCTGAGAAATTAATTTTTCTTAACCAACTTTCAAATATATCCTTGCCAAATTTATTCTTCATTTCCAGCTGGATCTTTTCCCAATCTACTTTCTGAATTTCGTTTTTGTTTAATGTGTTTTTGTTTTTCATGAATTAATAATGTGAAATTCAATTAAGACCATTGAAAAATTTAATCAACAAATATTTTGCTTTTCATAAAAATAAATAAAATCTCAGAGTGTATTTTTTATTTTTAAATTAAATTAAAAATAGAATTTTTTTTTAAACCTTTAGGTGAAATAAATTTGTAGCTAATTTTTATTTTGAAAAAATATTATAAAAAACTTGATAACTACATATAGTAAATTAAATTTTTAAAATCTTTTATTTAGTGCAAATCTTAAGTTGCAGAATAAATAACAATTTGGAGTTGATTAAAGAGAATTTATTTTTTTTGTCAGTCTTGACAGATTTCTTGTTGCGTTTCCCTTTTTGATTATACCAGTCTTAGCTATTTTCATTAATTCTGAATTTAGCTTTGGCAAATAAGATAGGGCATCCTTTTTATTTTTCTTTTCAATTAAAGTGTTCATTTTTTTAATTGCAGTTCTAAATCTACTTTTCCGAGATTTATTTATTAGAGTTTCTCTGGTATTTTTTCGAATTGTTTTGATCGCTGATTTTGTATTGGCCATTTTGTGAGGAGATATAGCTGCTGAATGATGTATGGTCAACAATTTAATTTCAGATTTTTTGACAAATATTGCAATAAAAACTTGATCTATTTGAAATTACTTTTTTTTTAACTATGCCCTCGCATCTTTTCTTAAGACATTTTTTACCCTCTCTATCGTAAACTTTAAAATATTTTTGAAACGAACCTAATTCACCATAAGAACTTTTGAAATTTTGAATTGTAGATCCACCTTTTCTGATTGCGTTTTTTAAAACCTTTTGAGAGAAAAAAATTAATTTTTTGAAGTCTTTTAAACTTAATTTTCCTGATTTTTTTAATGGATTAATTTTAGAGTAAAATAAAATTTCACTTGCATAAATATTACCTATTCCTGAGACAAATTTTTGATCTATTAAGTAATTTTTAATATTTTTAGATTTATTATTAAGTTTTTTTTTAAAGTATGGAATATTAAAAGCTTTATCAAATGGTTCTGGGCCATAATTTGAAAAGAACTTATCAAGTTTATTTTTATTTTCAATTAATCTTATAAAACCAAATCTACGTGGATCGTTATAGATTATCTTAAATTTATCAAAAAAAATATGAACATGATTATGTTTTTTGGGAAGATTTGGAGAATGATAGAAACTTAAATTAGTTAACAAATTTTTTTTTCTTTTATTAACAATATGTAATGTTCCAGACATTCCTAAATGAATAATACAATAATAATTATTATCTAGAAAAATTATTAGATACTTAGAAAATCTTGATATTTTTTTAATTTTTGAATTTTTTAGTATCCTTACGAAATTTTCTGCTATTTTAAATCTTAAATTCCCATTTTTTATTATAATTTTTTGAATTTTTTTAAATATAATCTTTTTTGATAGCGATTGTTTGACTATTTCTACTTCTGGCAATTCTGGCATTTATTACTATATTAATATTTATAAAAAATAATAAATACAATGAAACAATTTTTACAAAATCAAAAAGATCTAGTTCAAAATGTTTTTAACGATGTATATGACAAATATGATCTTATGAATGATTTTATGTCATTTGGTGTTCATAGATTGTGGAAAAAAGACTTAATAATGATGATGTCCCCTTCAATAAATAAAAAACTTATAGATGTAGGTTGTGGGACAGGTGATATTGGTAAACTGTTTCTAGAAAATGTAAAATTTAAAGGTGAGGTATTTAATATTGATCCAAATAAAAAAATGCTTGAACAAGGTAAAAAAAGACTTAAAAGCTTTAAAAATATTTTTTGGAAGGTTGGAAGTGCCGAAAATTTAGGCTTTAATTCAAGTTACTTTGATTATTATACGATTAGTTTTGGTTTAAGAAACACAAAAGATATTGATAAATCATTAAAGGAAGCTTACAGAGTTTTAAAGCCTGGCGGACGTTTTTTATGTTTAGAATTCTCAAAAATTAACAATTCTAATCTAAATTTTTTATATAAAAATTACTCAAAATTAATTCCTCGAATTGGAAAAATTATAGTTGGCAAAAGTGAACCTTATGAATATCTAACCAAAAGTATCGATAAGTTTATAAACCAAGATGAGTTGCAAGAAATAATGGAAAAAAATGGTTTTGAAAGATGCAAGTATAGAAATTTAAGTGGTGGAATAGTTGCTATCCATTCTGGATGGAAAATTTAATGATCAAAAAATTTTATATATTATTTAAAATTGCCAGAAAGCTTGCTTTATCTGATGCAATTAAAATTATCTCTAAAATACATAAGCCACCTCTTATAATTAAAATTTTGGTAAGTATTTTTTCAATTAAGCTATCTCAAGATGATTACAATCTTAAAAATCTAAGTGATGAAGAGAAACTTTGTAAGTCTATTGAGGGTATGGGAACAACTTTTATAAAACTTGGTCAATTTTTGGCAACAAGACCAGATATAATTAGTGAAAAACTTTCTAAACAATTAGAAAAATTGCAAGATAGGGTTCCTCCATTTTCGAGCATTGATGCTAAAAATATTCTTAAAGATGAGCTTGGAGATGACATGTACAAATTAATATTAAACTTAAGTGAGCCAATTGCTGCTGCATCAATTGCTCAGGTTCATAAGGCACAAATAAATGAAAATGGGACTATAAAAGATATAGCAATAAAAATATTGAGGCCAGATATTAAGAAAAAATTTAATGAAGAAATTGATGCTTTAATGCTACTTGCTTATATAATTCAAAGTATTTCATCAAAGACAAAAAGATTAAGACTGATGGAGGTAGTCTTTCTTTTGAAAGAAATAACAAATCATGAGATGGATTTAAGGTTTGAAGCAGCGGCTGCAAATGAATTTGCTGAAAATACAAAAAATGATGTTGGTTTTTATGTGCCAAAAATATATTGGAATTTTACTAGCGAGAAAGTTTTAACTTTAGATTGGATTGAAGGTTTTTCTATTCGAGAAAAAAATATTTTAATTGAAAAAGGTATTAATGTAAAAAATATTGCAACTGATATTATTCAACACTTTTTGAGACACGCAGTTAGAGATGGTTTTTTTCACGCAGATATGCATCAAGGTAACTTGCTTATAGATAGTAGTGGCCAAATAATAACTATTGATTTTGGAATAATGGGTCGTTTAGACAAACTTAATAGAAAATTCTTAGCTGAAATTTTATATGGTTTCGTAATGAGGGACTATAAAAATGTTGCGAATATTCATATTGTAGCTGGCCTAGTGCCTAAAGATGTTAATGTTGATGAATTAGCTCAAGCTCTTAGAGCTATAGGGGAGCCTATTTTTGGTCAATCAGTAAAAGATATTTCAGGTGGTAAGCTACTTAAACAACTTTTTGATATTACTGAGAAGTTTAATATGCAAACTCAACCTCAATTACTGCTACTTCAAAAAACAATGGTAGTAGTAGAAGGGGTGGCAAGAAAACTAAATCCAGATACCAATATCTGGGAAACCTCAAAACCAGTCTTAGAAAAATGGTTAAAAGAAACTAAGGATCCAATTTCAAACTTAACCGAAACCTTAAAAGATTCAACTGAGGTGTTGAAAAGATTGCCGGAATTACCACAAATAATGGATAAGGCAAATCAAGCACTTACTTTTCTTGCTAGCGGACAGATACCTCAAAATTCCAACTCATATTCGGCTCTTAAAGACAAAGAAATGGAAATGAAATCATTTAGAAATCAAAGTATTATTGGATTATTATTGCTTGTATTTTTTGGTTACTTAGTATTTTAATTTCAAAATGAATTTTTTAGATAAAAAAAAAATACTATTAATAATATGTGGTGGGATAGCTGCTTATAAATCTTTAGAAATTATAAGATTATTAAAAAAAAAAGGAGCTTTTGTAAAAACTATTCTTACAAAAAATGCTAAAAAGTTTGTGACACCATTATCAGTAGTATCTCTTTCCCAAGAAAAAGTTTACTCAGACTTATTTGATTATAAAAATGAGTCTGAAATGGATCATATTTCACTGTCAAGATGGTCAGATTTATTGTTAATAGCGCCTGCAACCGCTAATACTATTTCAAAGTTAAGCTATGGGCTTGCAGATGATCTAGCTGCAACAGTAACATTAGCTTCTAATAAACAGGTTTTTTTAGCACCAGCAATGAATGTTCGAATGTGGGAACATCAATCAAATAAAGATAACATTAAAAAATTAAAATCATTTGGATATAAATTAATTGGACCTAATATAGGTGATATGGCTTGTGGAGAATACGGTAAAGGCAAAATGTCTGAACCCTCAGAAATCTTAAATTTGTTAGAAGATCATTTTAAAGGTTTAACAAATTTAAAAAAAAAGAGAGCTCTAGTTACAGCTGGTCCAACTCAAGAATTTTTAGATCCAGTCAGATATATCACGAATAGATCGAGTGGTAAGCAAGGTTATGAAATTGCAAATTCTTTAAATAAAAGTGGGTTTGATACAACTCTTATATCAGGTCCGTCTATTCAAATTGCTGATAAAGGTATTAATTTAATAAAAGTTAAAACTGCAGAAGATATGTTTAGAGAAACAATAAATAATTTGCCAGTAGATGTAGCAGTATTTTCAGCAGCTGTCGGTGATTGGAAAATGAAAAAATACAGTAAAGATAAAATTAAAAAAATTGATAATATTGTGATAAATTTAGAAAAAAATATAGATATTCTCAATAATATTTCAAATCACAATTCTTTAAGACCAAAACTTGTGATTGGTTTTGCTGCTGAAACAGAGAATATTCATTCAAATGCCAAGAAAAAATTATTAGATAAAAATTGTGATTGGATAATTGCAAATGATGTATCTGATGAAACAATCGGCTTTGAATCAAATGAAAATGCAGTTTCGATTTTTTACAAAAATGACGAAAAAGAAGATATTAAAAAAACAACTAAAGCCCATCTCGCAAACCAAATCGTAGATAGAATATTAAATCACTTAAATTAATATGATTAAGGTTTTAATAAAAAAACTTAATCAAAAAGCTATAATTCCATCTTACAAAACCCCTGGATCATCAGGTCTAGACTTAACAGCTTTAATAGAGAGTGAAATAATAATTCCACCTAAAAAATCTGCTTTAATATCAACCGGATTATCGATAGCAATACCTGATGATACAGAGGTTCAAATTAGACCTAGGTCGGGTCTTGCTGCTAAATCGAATATAACCGTTCTCAATACACCTGGTACAATTGATAGTGATTATAGAGGTGAATTAAAAGTTATTTTATTTAATCATGGCGATAAGGAATTTGTTGTCAATAACGGAGATAGAATTGCTCAAATGGTTTTGATGCCGATTTTAAAAATAGAGTTTGAAGAAGTAGATAATTTGCCAAAAACTATAAGAGGATCTGGAGGATTTGGATCAACTGGCAAATGAATAAAAAATTAAACAACGAAAATTTAGAGAGATACTCTAGACAAATAGTTTTAAAAGATATCGGTATTCAGGGTCAGAAAAAAATTTCACTTTCTAAAATTCTAATAGTCGGAGCAGGAGGGCTAGGATGTCCAGCTGCAGATTATTTAAGCAGAGCTGGAGTAGGAGTAATTGGTATTGCAGATTTTGACAAAGTAAGCTTATCTAATATCCATAGACAATCAATGTACCACTCTAAAGATATTGGTAAATTTAAAGTTGATAAACTCTATGAAAAAATTAAAAAAATAAATCCATATGTTAAAATAAACAAACACAAAGTTAAGATCTCCATTAAAAATGTTAATCAAATTGTAAATAAGTATGATCTTATAATTGATGGTACTGATAATTTTAAAACAAAATTTTTACTAAATGATGCTTCTATGAAATTTAAAAAATACTTTATTCCTGGTGCTATAAGTAAATTTGAAGGCCATGTATTTACGTTCAATTTTAAAAATAAAAAAGAACCTTGTCTAAAATGTTTTTACCAGGGTATTCCATCTGATGAAATTTTAAATTGTGAAGCTGAAGGTATACTGGGGCCAATAGCTGGAATAGTAGGCAATATCCAAGCAAATGAAGCTCTTAAAATAATTCTAGATATAGGAAAAAACTTGAGATCAAATATTTTAATATTAAATTTTAAAGACCTTGATTTTAGAAAAGTAAAATTTCAAAAAAAGAAAAGTTGTACATGTTAAGATTTTTTTTAATTTTAATAATTTTTTTTTTTAACTCAAATCTATTAGCTGAAGAAAATGACTATTTTTTAATGTTAAAATATAATAAAGTAAACGTTAGATATGGACCTAACAAAGATGATCAAATAAAATTTGTATATAAGAAAAAATATCTTCCATTAAAAGTTATAGATAGAAAAGAAAACTTTAGAAAAATTATTGATCATAAAAATAATAATGGCTGGATTCATATTTCACAATTGAAACCATCAAAATCATTAATTATTATGGATAATAAGACTTTATTTAAAAAAAATAGTATATTTTCGAAACCTATAATTAAACTTGAAAAAGGAAAGTTAGTATTAATTAAAAAGTGTAAAGAAAGCTGGTGCAAAATCAAAACCAATAAAATAACTGGCTGGCTTAGAACTGAAAATGTTTGGGGTATTAATTAATTATTTTTGTTGCGAACAAATATCTTTAATTACTGGCATATTCGCACAATCCCCACATTTCGTAATTTGAACTATACAACCATCATTCAATACTTGAACATCAACAGTTCTATCACACTTAGAACATTTTGATGCAATTGTAAGTCCGCATTTTTTGCAATTATAGTTTTGTATTTCCATAACTGTAAAATAGAAAATGAAAATTATTTTTCAAGTAATTTCTTCGCTAATAATAATTGTTATCAAAAAAAAATTTATACACTCATTTTTTTGCAGTAATGATAATCATTCGCAAAAAATTATTTTTTTGATTTACTTGCCCACCACTTATCTAAAATAAAATACCAAACAGAATTTGCCAAAGGCTCAACTATAGCATCGGTTAGAGCTATCATAAAAGATACATCTGCTACCAACATTAAAACCGTTATTGCGATTGCAAAATGTCCAATCGTATAAATTACAGTTCGTAAAATCGAGCCTTTATTATTTTGAAATATATCTTTTGAAGCTCCGAATAAGCCTTTAGTTATTTCTGTCATTTATTTTTTTAAAAGGATTTTCTAAAACACAAGCAACTAAATGAATTCTTGCTTGTTCTCCGCCATTGAAAAAATTATGAAACTTAGTGTTATTTGTAATCGTAACATGTCCATCTGCTGGCAGATGTTTAGCTACATTTTCAATAACCATTGAACACCCTTTATTGGTGATGATAGGAATATGTAATCTCGGTTCAGGATCCTTGTGCCAACTTAGTGTAGACCGTGGTTCCTTTAAAAGTAATCTTACTCTTCCAAGTTTGAATTTTTTTCTTAGTGTTTCATAGACTTCTTTAAAGTAAGTATTTTCAAACTCAGGCATTAATTCTGTATATTTCGATTCGTCTATAGCGATATCTCTTGAAACAACTTTCCCTGACTCGTCTGCTATAGTCCAATACTTTCCTCTCACATTATGGCCTTCTACAGACTCATTATCATTAGGGATTCTGTTAATTGGTATCGCTCCAAAATGACTGATTCCTAAAGAATTAAAATTTTTACTTTTTAAAATTGAATCAAGATCATCTCTTAATTTTAAAATATTAAATTTAAGATCTGGAACCTGGTAGAAATCTTCAAAACTTACTTGTGTCATTTAATTACCCTTAATTTTTAATTTAAATCAAAACGATCTAAATTCATCACTTTTACCCATGCAGAAATAAAGTCTGTTATAAACTTATCTTTAGAGTCTTCGCAAGCATAAACTTCAGCAAAAGCTCGAAGTTGCGAATTTGACCCAAATATAAGATCAGCTCTAGTCGCTGTCCACTTAGTTTTACCTGTTTTTCTTTCTTTACCTTCAAATAAATCTTCCTTAGGAGAAACTTCTTTCCACTCAATATTCATATCTAGCAAATTTACAAAAAAGTCATTTGTTAATTTTCCAAGTTTCTTTGTGAAAACACCGTGCTTAGAATTGTCAAAATTTGTTCCAAGAACACGCATTCCTCCAACAAGAACCGTCATTTCAGGTCCTGTTAAGTTCATTAGTTGTGCCTTATCAATTAACATTTCCTCAGCTACAGTTGAGTGATCAGCATCTGCAAAGTTTCTAAAACCATCAGCTCTAGGTTCTAATAAACCAAAAGAATGTATGTCTGTTTGATCTTGAGATGCGTCACCTCTTCCTTGAGAAAAAGGTACTTTTATTTTTTTACCAGTATCTTTTGCAGCTTTTTCAATACCCACTCCACCTGTAAGTACAATTAAATCTGCTAATGATACTATCTTTTTTTTACTATCGAACGATTTTTTTATTTTTTCTAAAACTTTTATTACTTTTGATAATTGTTTAGGATTATTTGCTTTCCAATCCTTTTGAGGTGCTAGACAAATTCTTGCACCATTTGCTCCACCTCTCTTATCTGATCCTCTAAAAGATGCCGCTGAAGCCCAAGCTGTAGAGACCATTTGTGAAACAGATAAACCAGACTTAGCAATTTTATTTTTAAGTATGTCTATATCTTTATTCTTTAGCTTATATTTATTTTTTGGAATTGGATCTTGCCAAATTAAATCTTCTTTTGGCACTTCACTACCTAGATAATTAACTTTTGGTCCCATATCTCTATGAGTTAGCTTAAACCAAGCTCTTGCAAAAGCGTCAGCAAACTCTTTAGGATTACTGTAAAAGTGTCTAGAAATTGGTCCGTATTTTGGATCTAATTTCAAAGATAGATCTGTAGTTTGCATCATTGGAAGATTTTTCTTTGATTTATTGTGAGCATCCGGAGTCGTTGATATAGCATGACCATTTTGTTTTGGTTTCCATTGGTGAGCTCCAGCAGGACTTTTTGAAAGCTCCCAATCATAACCAAATAAATTTTCAAAATACCCCATGTCCCATTTAATTGGATCAGAAGTCCATGCACCTTCTATACCACTACTTATTGTGTCTTCAGCTTTTCCACTTTTGTAATTACTATTCCAACCAGTTGATTGATATTGGATTTTAGATCCTTCTGGCTCAGGTCCTTTATGTGATTCTGGTGCTGCTCCATGTGACTTACCAAAAGTATGGCCACCTGCAACTAAAGCAACTGTTTCGTAATCATTCATAGCCATTCTACCGAATGTTTCTCTAATGTCATGTGCCGCAAGCAATGGATCTGGGTTTGCATCAGGTCCTTGAGGATTTACATAAATTAGTCCCATATGTGAAGCTCCGAGTGGGTTTTCTAATTCTCTTTTACCACTGTAACGATTTACTCCTAACCATTCTTTTTCTGATCCCCAGTAAATATCTTCTTCTGGCTCCCATATGTCTTCTCTACCAGCGCCAAAGCCAAAAGTTTTAAAGCCCATCGACTCAAGTGAAACATTGCCTACTAAAATAAATAAATCTGCCCATGAAATTTTTTTTCCATATTTTTGCTTAATAGGCCATAATAATAATCTTGCTTTATCTAAATTCACGTTGTCAGGCCAACTATTAAGAGGAGCAAATCTTTGATTTCCAGTACCTGCACCTCCTCGACCATCACCAGTTCTGTAAGTACCTGCCGCGTGCCAAGCTAATCTTATAAAAAAAGGACCATAGTGTCCGTAGTCTGCAGGCCACCAATCTTTTGACTCTGTCATTAATTTAAGTAGATCTTTTTTGAGTGCCTTATAATTTAATTTTTTAAATTCTTTTTTGTAGCTGAATTTTTTATCCATAGGACTCACTAAAGAAGAATGTTGGCTAAGTATTTTTAAATTTAGCGCATTAGGCCACCAATCTTTGTTTGTTTGTCCTTTTCCAGTTGGATGTTTTGCCGGTGTGCCTGCTCCAGTAAATGGACATTTGCCTATTTCTTTATTAATTTCACTACTCATAAATTTAACTCCTATATTAATATAATTAGTTTATAATTAGTCTAAAGTAGAAGTCAAGTAGTTTAGAATGTTTATAAACTATTGAGAATCATTCTCAACGTTTATAACTACATCAATGTCTTTTATAGACTTTCCTTTTGGAGGATTTGGAATATCTTTTAGTTGAATTTTATGAGAATCGATATCAATTAGTTCATTTGTTTTAGTGTCAAAAAAATGATGATGAGAGCTTATGTTTGTATCAAAATAACTTTTATCATTTCCTAAAGAAATTTCTTTAACGTATCCTTTTTTTTTAAAAGCATGTACAGTGTTGTATACTGTTGCTAATGAAATTTTCTCATTAAAATCTTTTTCAATTATTTTTGAGAGGTCATTTACTGTAAAATGAAATGTTTTTTCTGTATTAAATAGAGCTTCGCAAATCTTAATTCTTTGTTTTGTTGGTCTTAAGCCAGAATTTCTCAATTTATTGATAAAATCTAGGTTTTTCATTGTTGTTATTTATAATAGTTCTAAACTATTTCTATATTATAATTTATTTAAATCAAGTAATAAGGTTACAAAATATGAAAAAGAATTCCTTCAATTATGATGACTTAATTAATTGTGGAAAAGGTGGTCTTTTTGGACCTGGGAATGCAAAACTTCCTTTGCCACCTATGCTAATGTTTGACAGAATAACTGAAATTAGTGAAGATAAAGGTGCTTTTAAAAAAGGATTAATAAAAGCTGAACTAGATATAAAAGATGATATGTGGTTTTTTGATTGTCACTTTAAAGAGGATCCAGTAATGCCAGGTTGCTTGGGTTTAGATGCAATGTGGCAACTAGTGGGTTTTTATTTAGGTTGGCTTGGAAACCCTGGTAGAGGTCGAGCGCTCGGAGTAAGCGCTGTAAAATTTACGGGCGAAGTTCTTAAGAATGTGAAAAAAGCAGTTTACGAAATAGATATGAAAAGAATTTTAGTAAAAGAAGGTACTTCGGTAGGCTTAGCTAATGGTATTCTGCTTGCTGATGGGAAAAAAATTTATACTGCTGAAAACTTAAAAGTAGGACTATTTAAATAATGAAAAGAGTTGTTGTAACAGGTATTGGCGTTGTTTCATGCTTAGGAAATAATCAAGAAGAAGTTTATAAATCTTTATTAAATGGAAAATCAGGCATTACTTTTTCAGAGGAATACAAAGAGTATAACTTAAAAAGCAATGTTCATGGAAAACCAAACATAAAACTAGAAGATCATGTTGATAGAAAATTTATAAGATTTATGGGACCAGGATCTGCTTATAATTATGTTTCTATGTCTGAAGCAGTTAAGGACTCTGGGTTAGAGGAAAAAGATGTAAGTAATATTTCAACAGGAATGATTATGGGCTCAGGAGGACCGTCAATAGAAAATGTAATTTTGGCTGCAGACAAAACAAGAGATAAAAGTCCTAAAAGAATGGGTCCATTTATAGTACCAAGAACTATGTCTAGTACAGCCTCTGCAACTTTAGCCGTCCCTTTTAAAATTAAAGGTGTAAATTATACAATTAGTTCTGCGTGCGCGACCAGTGGTCATTGTATAGGTAATGCAATGGAATTAATTCAACTCGGAAAACAAAAAATTATTTTTGCTGGAGGAAGTGATGAAGTTCACTTTGCAATGACTGCAATGTTTGATGCTATGACTGCACTATCTTCAAAATATAACGATACGCCAGATAAAGCTTCTAGACCTTATGACAAAACTCGAGATGGATTTGTAATATCAGGTGGTGGTGGTGTGGTAGTATTAGAAGAATACGAACACGCAAAAGCAAGGGGTGCAAAAATTTACGCTGAACTTACCGGTTATGGTGCTACATCAGATGGATATGACATGGTAGCTCCTTCTGGTGAAGGTGCTATAAGATGTATGAATATGGCTTTAAATACAGCAAAAAATAAAATTGATTATATAAATACCCACGGAACATCAACACCAGTTGGAGATATTACTGAGCTAAATGCAGTTGGTAAAGTATTCACAGACTATAAACCAAAAATAAGCTCTACAAAATCTTTAGCTGGGCATTCACTTGGTGCTACTTCCGTCCATGAGGCTGTATACTGTCTAATTATGATGAAAAATAATTTTATTGCCGCTTCAGCTAATATTACCGATATGGATGATGAAGCTAAAAAATATCCAATAGTAACTAAAGTCGAAAAAAATGTAACCTTAAATTCTGTAATGTCTAACAGTTTTGGTTTTGGTGGTACTAATGCGACATTAGTATTTGAGAAAGTATAATATGGATTTAATGAAAGGTAAGAAAGGCTTAATAATGGGAGTGGCTAATGAGAGATCTATAGCCTGGGGCATCTCCCAAAAACTTGCTGAAGCTGGTGCGGAACTTGCATTCACATACTTAGGTGAAGCGTTAAAAAAAAGGGTAATTCCACTAGCAGAAAAGTTAAATTCAAAAGTTACATTCAGCTGCGATGTTGAAAAGAAAGAGGAAATAATAAAATTATTTGAAGATATTAAATCTAAATGGGGACATATTGATTTTGTTGTTCATGCTGTAGCTTTCTCGGATAAATCTGAATTATCTGGAGAATATTTAAATACTTCTAGAGAAAATTTTTTAAGAAGTATGTTAATTTCATGTTTTTCATTTACTGAAGTAGCAAAAGAAGCCTCGAAGATTATGAAAGAAGGTGGGAGTATGTTAACCTTAACTTATGAGTCTACAAAAGCAATTCCTAACTATAACGTTATGGGAGTCTGTAAATCTGCATTAGAAGCAAGTGTAAAATATCTTGCTCGAGACTTAGGTGAAAAAAAAATTCGGGTAAATGCGATCAGTGCTGGTCCTATAAAAACACTAGCAGCTTCTGCTATAGGTGATGCAAAATTTCTCTATAAATGGAATGAGGATCATTCTTTTTTAAAAAGAAATGTGGACATTCATGATGTTGGAAATTCAGCATTATACTTATTGAGTGAACTTGGTGGTGGTGTTACAGGTGAAATTCATTATGTTGATGCAGGCTATAATAAAGTTGGAATGCCAGATCCAAAAAATATGAAATAAATGTCGAAGAGATACAGTGGAAAATCTTTTAAAGACGCAAGCGTAATGAAAAAACCAAAACTTTCCCTAAAAGAAAAAAGAAAACTGAAAAAAGAAAAAAAAAAGAGTAAATGAAAAAAGTTTTTTTATTCCTATTAATAGGTTTATTGAACTTTGGAAATTATGCTTTTTCATCAGAAAAGACCATTAAATCACTAAAAAAAGGGGGTAAAATAATTTTCATAAGGCACGCTATTGCTCCAGGAAATGGTGATCCAGACAATATAAATCTAAAAGATTGTAATACCCAAAGAAATCTAAGTAAGGAAGGTATAAAACAATCAGAAAAAATAGGTAAATTTTTTAAAGACAATAAAATCAAAATTGATAAAATTTTATCAAGTGAATGGTGCAGGTGCAAAGATACTGCAAAATTTGCATTCAATAATTATAAAATACTTAGTGCATTAAACTCTTTTTATGATGAAAAGTTTGCTCATAATGAAGATAAACAAATTCATGAGTTAAAGAAATACATTGAAGATTGGAAAAGTAATAAAAATTTAGTTTTAGTAACACATTACGTTGTAATCTCTGCAATGTTGAATAGAGGTGTTACGTCTGGTGAAATTGTAGTTTCTGACAAGAATTTAAATATAATAGGAAGTATAGTTACTAATTAATAGTTTAAACTGCGTTTAAATGCTTGTTTTAAAAATTTCAGATATAATTAGATTACTTAATATATGAGACGTCTATTTTTAAAATTATTTGGTATCTCAATTTTAGGTCTCCTAGTTGCGCCATATAAATTTTTATATTCGCAAACAAAAAAAATAATTAATCAAAATCTTACAAATGAACAAAAAAATATACTTTTTAATGAGGGAACAGAAATGCCATTTACGAGCAGTCTCTTACATGAAAAAAGAGAGGGTTTTTATCATTGTGCAAACTGTGGAAATAAACTTTTTAGTTCAGTTACCAAGTTTGATAGCGGAACTGGTTGGCCATCATTTTCGGAGGCTTTACCTGGTGCGTTTAATACCAAGATAGATTATGCATTTGGGATGAAAAGAATTGAATATCACTGTGCGAAATGTGGGGCTCATCATGGTCACGTCTTCGATGACGGTCCTAGCGAAACTGGAAAAAGATTTTGTAATAATGGTATTTGCTTAATATTTATTCCATCTGATTAATAAAATAAATTTTTTTAACAACAGCCGCAGCTTTTCTTCTCTTTATTTTCTAATTTAGTATCGGATTTAGTTTCTTCTAGTTCTTTTTTTTGATTTTCAAAAGTTTGTTTTTCTTTTAAAATTTTATCCTCAAAATATGCATAAAGCGAAGTAAAGCCTAGCTTTGATGCTTTTTTTTCTTCATAGCCTCTTCTACCTTTTAAATTTTCGATTATTTTTATTATTTCTTGATTTTGCATATACTAATTTCTATATAGCAGCTTGTTTAATAGATAGTTTAACTTTTCCTCTATCAAATCCAATAACTTTTACTTTTACTTCATCACCTTCTTTAACTACGTCAGTTACTTTAGCTACTCTTTTATCAGCAAGTTCTGAAATATGGACAAGTCCATCTTGTTTTCCTAAGAAGTTTACAAATGCTCCAAACTCCATAATTTTCATTACTTTACCATTATAAATTTTATTTAATTCTGCTTTAGCAGTAAGATCTTTGATCATCTGCATTGCTTTATTTCTTGAGTCTTCATCAGGAGCTGCAACAGTAACTTCACCTACATCATTAACATCTACTTTTGCACCTGATTTTTCTACTATTTCTCTTATAGTAGCTCCACCTTTTCCTATCACTGTTGCAATATCTTTTTTGTCTACTGTAATTTTTTCCATTTTTGGAGTATGTTTACCAACGTCATCCCTTGACTTGCCTAATGCTTTATTCATCTCTCCAAGAATATGAACTCTTCCATCTTTTGCCTGATTTAGAGCTTGCTCCATTATTTCAAAAGTAATACCGGTAATTTTAATGTCCATTTGAAGTGATGTTATTCCATCTTTAGTCCCAGCAACTTTAAAGTCCATATCACCTAAATGATCTTCGTCACCTAAAATATCTGATAAAACACTAAAGTCATTTCCTTCTTTAATTAATCCCATTGCTATACCTGCAACTGGTTCCTTAATAGGTACCCCAGCATCCATAAGGGCTAATGAAGCTCCACATACTGTAGCCATGGATGATGAACCGTTAGACTCTGTTATTTCAGATACAATTCTAAATGTATAAGGAAAACTTTCTTTTGACGGTAATGAAGAATTAATTGCTCTCCATGCAAGTTTTCCATGTCCTATTTCTCTTCTACCAGTTCCAATTCTACCTGTCTCTCCAACTGAAAATGGAGGAAAATTATAATGAAGCATAAATCTTTCTCTTTTTAGACCATCTAAACTTTCTATCCTTTGCTCGTCATCAGATGTTCCAAGAGTGGTTGTGACGATTGCTTGTGTTTCTCCTCTTGTAAATAATGCTGATCCATGTACTCTTGGCAAAATTCCAACTTCACACATTATTGGTCTTACATCTGCTAATCCTCTACCATCAATTCTGTTTTTATTTTTTAGGATATCAGTTCTTACAATTCTTTTTTCCAGATTTTTAAGTTCATGATTTACATCTAAATCACTATAATTTTCATTTTCTTCATATAATTTTTTTGCTTTTTCACTTATTTCAGAAATTTGATTTGATCTATCTTGCTTATCTCTTGTAGAAAATGCTTTTTTTAAATCATCGGTAAATTCTGACTCAAGTTTTTTTCTTATCTCTGAAAGATCTTTCTTCTCTGTAATCCAATCTGGTTTTTTACACTCTTTAGCTAGATCCTCGATCATTTGTATAATTGGTACAAAGTTTTCATGACCAAATTTAACTGCATTAAGCATTTCCTCTTCTGTTAAACCACTAGCCTCGGACTCTACCATCAGAACTGCATCTTTAGTTCCTGCAACTACTAAATCTAATTTTGATTTTTCTAAATCTAGCTTCGATGGGTTTAAAACATATTTACCATCAATAAAACCTACTCTAGATGCTCCAACGGGTCCCATAAATGGCATTCCAGAAATTGCTAATGCTGCAGAAGAAGCAATGATTGATAAAATATCAGCTTCATTTTCTTTGTCATAAGAAATAACTGTTGGTAATAATTGAACTTCGTTTTTAAATTCATCTGGAAACAAGGGTCTGATAGGTCTGTCAATTAATCTAGAGATTAATGTTTCGCTTTCAGTTGGCCTTGCTTCTCTTTTAAAATATCCACCTGGTATTTTTCCACCTGCATAATATTTTTCTTGATAATTTACTGATAGAGGAAAATAATCAATGTCTGGATTTACTTTTTTTGCTCCTACTACTGTTGCCATAACAACTGTTTCGCCACATTGTGCAATTATAGCGCCATCCGCTTGTCTAGCAATTTTACCTGTCTCTAAACTTATTTTTTTTCCCGCTATTTCAATCTCTTTCTTAAAAACTTTAAACATTTACTTCCTTATATTTAATTTATTTATTACTTTTTTATAGGATTCTAATTTATTTTTCTTTAAGTAATCCAATAATTTCTTTCTTTTATTTACAGCTCTTAACAATCCAACTGATGAGTGTTTATCTTTTTTAAATTCTTTAACGTGTTTTGATAACATCTCAATTTTATCTGTTAATAATGCAATTTGTACTTCTGAAGAACCAGTGTCTTTTTCATGAATTGCAAGTTCTTTTGCTTTATCTGTCATGCCTTTTCCTGTCTATTTGTTTGTTTTATTAAATTTTCGATCTTTTCTGCATATTCAAATGACTCATCTTTGACAAAAAATATTTTTGGTAAAAATTTCATAGTTATTTTTTTTGAAAGAACTTTTCTTACTACGAAGGAAAATTCCTTTAATATATTTATAGCTTCAGTAGCATTTTTTCCACCAAGTGGCAAAACAAATGCTTTAGCTGTTTTAAGGTCCGGGCTCATCCTAACCTCTGTAACTGTAATATTATTTGTCTCTAAATTTGGTAATTTAGCTTCTCCTTTTAAAAAAATAGTACCTAATGCTTGTTTAATCATCTCTCCAACTCTTAATTGTCTTTGAGTAACTGGTTTACCTGATTTTTTACTTCTCATACTCTTCTTTCCGTTATTTTAGAGTTATAAACCTCGATGATGTCCTTTTTTTGAAAATCACTAAAATCTTTAAGTGTAATTCCGCATTCAAGACCTGCTGCAACTTGTTTTGCTTGATTTTTTTCCCTGAAAATTGATCCAATTTTTCCATTATAAATAATTGTTCCATCTCTAATAACTCTTGCATTTGAATTATTAGATATCTCACCTTCGATTACTTTTGAACCAGCCACTTTCCCTATTTTTGAAACTTTAAATATTTCTAGTATTTCTGCAGATCCAACTACTTGTTCTTCTACATCTGGCATTAATAAACCTGACATTTTATTTTTTATAAAGTCTAATACTTCATAAATTATATTAAATGATGAAATAGTGACTTTATCCTTTTCTGAAAGTTTTTTTGCTTCCTTTGTTGGTTTTACGTTAAAAGCAATTAAAATTGCATTAGACGCTTTTGCAAGAGAAACATCAGTTTCGGTTATCATTCCAATGTCTGATAAAATAATTTTTGGTTTAATCTCATCATGCTTAATTTGATCAACTGCACTTTTAATTGCTTCTGATGATCCATGAACATCTGACTTAATAATAATGTTTAATTCCTCTGAAACTTTATCCTTAAAAGCTGATTCTTGTGTTACAAACTTTAGTGGATTTCTTCCAATTTTAGACTCTTGTACTCTTACATCGCATAAAGATTTTGCTTCTTTTTCACTTTCCAATACTAAAAAATCATCACCTGATTTTGCTGCACCGTTTATGCCCAGAACTTCTATAGGAGCTGAGGGTAAAGCCAAACTAATATTTTTTCCGAGGTCATTATTTATGGCCCTAACTTTTCCCCATTGAAGACCACTTACAAAATAGTCACCTTTATTTAAAGTTCCGCTTGTTAGAACAACATTTGCAACAGGGCCTCTTCCTATATCTATTTTCGACTCTAAAATAACTCCAGTTGATTTTGTATCATAATCTGTTTTCAAGTCTAATAATTCAGATTGTAAAATAATTGACTCCACTAATTTATCTAAATTTTTCTTTGTCTTAGTTGAAATTTCTACCATTAAAGTGTCGCCAGATAATTCCTCAGCAATAAGCTCGTATTCTAGTAATTGATTTTTAATTTTTTGTGGGTCAGATTCTGGTAAATCGCATTTATTTATAGCAACTACAATTGGAACTTTTGCTGCCTTTGCGTGCTTAATAGATTCGATTGTCTGGGGTTTAACGCCATCGTCTGCAGCTACAACTAAAACTACTAAATCAGTAAGTTTTGAGCCCCTTGCTCTCATTTCTGTAAATGCTGCGTGTCCAGGTGTATCTATAAAAGTAATTTTGTTATTTTTATGCGTAATTTGATAAGCCCCTATGTGCTGAGTAATTCCACCAAATTCTCCTGACACAACATTAGCGCTTCTTAACACATCTAAAAGAGATGTTTTACCATGATCAACATGTCCCATAACAGTTACAATTGGAGGTCGGTTTTTTAAATTCTCAGACTTTATTTCTTTAATTTTTTTAATTATCTCATCAGCTTTTTCTTCTTTGATGGGAACGTGGCCAAATTCTTTAGTTAAATACTCAGCTGTATCTGCATCAATTGAATGATTTATAGTTGCCGTAACTCCCATGCCCAAAAGGTGTTTGATAATGTTACTAGATTGTTCTGCCATTCTATTTGCTAATTCTCTTATTGTTATTACTTCTGGGATATTTACTTCCCTTTTAACAGGTCTTAAGTTTGCTATTTGATCTTCTCTTTGTATTACTCTATTTTCTTTTTGCTTGGCTCTTTTTAATGCTGCCAAACTTCTTGATCTACCTTCATCATCACCACTAAGAGCTCTGGAGATGGTCAATTTCAGTTCTCTTCTTTTAGTACCTAGTTTATTTTTAGTATCTTTTTTTTCAGGCTCATCTTTTAGTCTTCTAGTAGCTCTCTGTTCAGCTAGCTTTCTTTTTTCATAATCATTTACAGGTAACTTTGGCTTTGAAAAATTAAGATTTTTAGGTTTGGGAGCTTTGTTAAGATTGTTGTTATTAAAGGTTCTTCTAGCTGGAAATTTATTTGTTTTTTTTTCTATAAATACAGAATTTTTTCCTTGAGTTTTAGCTTTTTCAATATTTGAAATAGATTTTTTTAAATTTCCTGATAATGTAAGTTTCGTTTTTTTTTTTTCCATAGGACATTACTCAATCTTTATAAATTTTTTCTCTTGCAGACATAATTAATTGATCTGCCTCATTTTTTGTTAAAGCAAAATCCTCAAGATAGCCTTTTATTTTAATTCTTTCTCCTTTTACTATGTCATAGCCACCTGTAAGTTCATCTGAAGCAAGATCAGCAAAATCACTTAACTTTAATATCTTTTGTTCACCAAGTGTTACAAGCATACCGGGGGTTAAACCCTCATGACTTATAAGATGACTCTCTAATCCAAGTTCTTTAATTTTTTTTGAAATTTCCTCTTGATCTTTTTGATAGGACTCTTTTGCTCTTTCTATTAATTCTTTAGCTGTATCTTCTTCAATTCCCTCGATCTTTGCTAATGATTCAATAGATGAGTCTTTTATATCATCTATAGATGAATAGCCCTCAGCAACAAGTAATTGACCAAGTGTTTCGTCCAATTCTAAATTTTTAACAAAAATTTCTGTTTTCTCTTTAAACTCAATTTGTCTTCTTTCTGAGTCTTCTTGATCAGTCATTATATTGATCTCATAATTCATAAGCTTTGTAGCAAGCCTTACGTTTTGACCTCTTCTTCCAATTGCTTTGCTCAAATTTTCTTCTGTTAAGATTACATCTAGTTTTTTATTTTCTGTATCAACATTTACTCTTTGAATTTCAGCTGGGGATAATGCATTAGAAACTATTACTGCTGGGTCTTCAGACCAGTTTACAATATCTATTTTTTCTCCTTGTAGTTCATTCACTACTGCTTGAACCCTACTGCCTCTCATTCCGACACATGCTCCAACAGGGTCTAGTGAATTATCAATTGCCTTTACACAAATTTTGGCACGACTTCCTGGATCTCTTGATGAAGAAATTATTTCAATTAAACCATCGTATATTTCAGGAACTTCTTGTATAAATAATTTTTCCATAAATTTTGGGTGAGCTCTAGATAAAAAAATTTGTTGACCCCTTGTTTCTCTTCTAACATCATAGCAATAAGCTTTAACTCTATCACCAGCTTTTATATTTTCTCTAGGTATCATTTCATTTTTTTGAATAATCGACTCTGTTCTTCCAAGATCTACTATTACATTACCAAACTCTAGTCTTTTAACTATACCACTTAAAATAGTATCTTTTTTATCTATAAAGTCATTAAACTGTCTTTCTCTCTCAGCCTCCCTTACGCTTGTACTAATTACTTGTTTTGCAGTTTGAGCGGCAATTCTCCCAAAATCAAAGGCGGGTAATGACTGAAGTATTGTGTCACCTAAGTTTTTATCGTTGTTCTCTTCATTCAAACTATGAGCTTCTTTTAAACTAATTTCAGTATTTATATTCTCAGGTTTCTCTACAATTACCAATTTTCTAAATATTCCTATATCTCCATTTTCTCTATTTATTTGTACTTCTATTTCGTTATCTTGCCCAAATTTTGATTTTGCTGCTTTAGCTATACCTGTTTCCATTGAATTAATTATCAATTCTTTATCTATAGATTTTTCCAGAGCAACTGCCTCAGCAATTCTTAAAAGCTCTAATTTATCAGATCGTTTATTTAACATTTTTATCCTACCAAAAAAAAATGGGCCGAAGCCCATTTTTGAAATTTCAATAATGTAAGTGAAATATAGGTATTTTTTTTATATTTTCAACTTTTTCTTATTTAAATATTGATGCCTTATCAGTTTTTTCCCATGAAAAAGCCCCATTTGACTCAGGTTCTCTTCCAAAGTGCCCATAAGCAGCAGATTTTTCATATATTGGTTTATTTAATCCTAGCATTTCTCGAATTCCTCTAGGGCTTAAATCAAAATTTTCATTTATAAGTTTTTCTACATGTTTATTTTTTTCTTCATCATTAGAAAAAAGATCTACGTATATTGATAAAGGTTTAGATACTCCAATTGCATATGCTAATTGAATTAAACATTTGTCTGCAATTTTTGATGCTACAATATTTTTAGCAAGATATCTTGAGGCATAAGCAGCAGATCTATCAACTTTTGTTGGATCTTTCCCTGAAAATGCACCACCTCCATGCGGAGCAGCTCCTCCATAAGTGTCCACTATAATTTTTCTGCCAGTTAGTCCACTATCTCCATCTGGTCCACCAATAACAAAATTGCCTGTAGGATTTATATAAATCTCTTTTTCATCAAGGTTTCCTAATAAATTTTTTGGAATTGATTTTTCAATGTAGGGCATACAAAGCTCTTTAACTTTTGCTAAGTTAACATCTTTAGAATGTTGTGTTGAAATCACTACTGACTTAACATCAGTTGGCACTCCATCTTTGTACTCGATAGTGATTTGGCTTTTTGAATCTGGCTCTATTCCTTTTAACTTTCCAGATTTTCTATCTTCAGCCATCAATCTTAAAATTCTGTGGGAAAAATGAATTGGAGCTGGCATTAGTACATCTGTTTCATTACATGCATAACCAAACATTATACCCTGGTCTCCAGCACCTTCATCTTTATTTCCAGATGAATCTACTCCCATAGCAATGTCGGCTGATTGTGAGTGCAAATGACTTTCAATTTTAGTTGCTTCTTTATAAGTAAAACCATCCTGATCATAGCCAATATCTTTGATGCAATCTCTAACTTTTGAAATAAGTTCATCTTTATTAATATCAGGCCCTCTTGTTTCTCCAGCTAAAACGACCTTATTTGTCGTAGTTAATGTTTCACACGCTACTCTAGCTTGAGGTTCCATTCCTAAATAGGTATCAACAACCATATCCGAAATTCTGTCACATACTTTATCTGGATGTCCTTCAGACACAGACTCGCTCGTAAATAAATAATTTTTTTTCATTTTATCTCCCTGTTCTTTTTAAAAAAAAAATTAAACTAATATAAATCGCACCTAAATAAAAGAATATATTGTTACTTCCATATAATGAAAAAATAGTCGATTTGTTGAGCTTTTCTAAATTCTTTACTGTCAATACACCACTTTCGGTTGACTCTTTATTTTTTAATATTCTACCCTTAGGACCAATGATTGCGGAAATTCCATTGTTGGATGATCTTATTACACTTTTTCCCTCTTCAATTGCTCTAAAAATTGAATGAGTAAAATGCTGGTACGGCCCCACAGATTTTCCAAACCATCCATCTTCTGAAATATTTATTATTAAATTAAAATTATTTATTTTAGACAATTTGCCTGAATAAATAATTTCATAACAAATTAATGGAAGTATACTTAATTTAAAATTATCATATTTTATTTTTATAATATCTCTTTGTATACCCTTTGAAAAAGATTGATAATTTTGTGTTATTATTCTTAGTCCAATTTTACTTAATAGGTTTTCTAGAGGTAAAAACTCCCCAAATGGTACAAGTTTATTTTTATGGTAAACCGATTTTATATTTAGTTTATTATCGACTAGTACTAATGCATTATATACTTTATTTTTTTCTTCTAAAACTAAATCATTAATACCAAATATAATAAAGTGCTGGTCTCCAAACTTTTTAAACAAATTTTTATACTTAGATATATCCTTTAAATAAGTTGAAGTGATTACTCCTTCTGGCCATATAAATAGCGTTGGTAAATCTTTTTCTGGATTACTTAAATCTATAAGCTGATTAATTATATCTTCCTCGTTTATATAATTGTAAAATCTGTTTATTTCTATATTTGAGGAAATAGTTTTTATTTGTCCTCTTTCACCTAAACTAGATACAATATTTATATTTTTAAGTCTGGAGCTGCCTATAAAAAAAAATGATAAAAAGATTAAAAATAAAACTGATGAAACAATCATCTCAAACTGAGTTTTTTTTAGAAACAAAATAGATGGTAATAAAAAAAAACTTATACAAAGTAAATTTAAACCATAAGTTCCAAAGACAGAAAGCATTTGGATAAAAGATAGATTATTTGAAAAAGAATAAATAAATAAATTCCATGGAAAACCAGTTAATATAACACCTCTTATAAATTCAAAAAAACCTAATAATAGTGAAAAGATAAGAATTAAAGATAAGTTATTCAACTTTGAAAAATACGATAATAACAAAACTGGTATAGCAAAAAATAGAGCAAGAAAGGATGGAATTAAGACTAAAGAAATTGGTATTAAAATTTTGAGTTCAGAATCGAATGTTAGCGAAATCGATATCCAGTATAAACTACACAAAAAATAACCTAGACCAAATAACCATCCATATAAAAAATAATTTCTTCTTAGAAGAGTTTTATTTTTAATTAAGAATATAAATAAAAAACTTAACGTAATAAAATTAATATAAAAAAAATTGTAAGGAGGTAGACTTAAAGAGCTGATAGCTCCTAATAAAAAAATTAATGTAAATGAAATTTTTTTATATTTTAATAATTGTATCAATTTTTCTCTCTATTAATTTAAATATTCTTTGTTCCTCGTCTCTCATTTTAATAAAATCTTTTTCTTTAATATGATCATAGCCTGTGAGATGAAGGAAACCATGGATAAATATTTTTATAACTTTTTTTTTAAAATTTATGCTGTTTATTGACTTTGGGTTATTCATATGCTGATAGCTTATTATGATATCTCCAATATAAAAATTATTATTGCTTATTTCTTCATTTATAGGAAAAGAAAGTACATCCGTTGTTTTATTTTTTTTTCTAAATATTTTATTAAGTTTTTTTATTTTTATGCTATTAGATAATAATAGAGAAAAAATAATATTTTTTTTTTTTGATTTATACTTTTTGGGTAAATATCTTAAAATATGTTGGAAGAAAGTATTTGGTTTTTTTATTTTCTTTTTCCACTGAAGATTATCAACAACAACCTCGAGTTTAATCATTATTATGATCTGAATATGCTCTTACAATCTTGGAAACTAATGGATGTCTAACTACGTCAGTGTGATCAAAATCCACAACTGATATTTCTTTTAAATTTTTTAAAAGTTTTTTAGATCTATCTAATCCTGATAAAGATTTATTTGGTAAATCTATTTGGGATGGATCTCCATTAATTACTATTTTTGAGTTCTCTCCTATACGTGTAAGAAACATTTTAATTTGTGTGTCAGTAGCATTTTGAGCTTCATCCAATATTGCAAATGAGTTTTTCAAAGTCCTTCCTCTCATAAAAGCTAATGGTGCAATTTCTATATCCCCAATTTCGATTTTTTTTTGTATTTTTTCATAATCAAGCAAGTCATATAAAGAATCATATAATGGTCGTAAATATGGATCTACTTTTTCTCTCATATCTCCTGGCAAAAAACCGAGTCTTTCTCCAGCTTCTACAGCTGGTCTAGAAAGAATTATTCTTTCAATTTTCTTTTCAAGCAACATAGTTAGGGCTACAGCTACTGATAAAAATGTCTTTCCAGTTCCAGCGGGTCCAGCAGAAATTATAATATCACTATTTCTTAAAGCTGATACATATTCTTTTTGTTTTTCAGATCTTGGTATTACTGATTTTTTTGGTGTCTTGATTATATATTCAATTTTTTTGTTTAAACTATTGTTCTCGGCAATCATAAATTTATTTACTGATGATACTATATCCTTTTTTTCTATTGAACCATTTATTATAAATTGATCACACAAGAATTGAATAGCATTTTTTATAATTTGATTTTTTTTGTTATCACTTTTAATTATTATCGAATTTCCTCTAAAATATAGACTGGTATTAGTAAGATTTTCGAGTTCTTTAAGATTTTTGTTAAACTCGCCTACAACCCCCATTAATAAATCGTTATTGGGAAAAATAATACTTATTGAATTATTTTCAGAATACACAAATTTAAGATCGGTATTTATTTTATTTTGTAAATTGCTCAATTCTATGCTGCCTCAATTTTATTATTATCAACTTCACCAAATAAACTATTTTGATTACTGCTAATTATCTTAACTGGTAACACTTTTCCAATTAAACTTTTGTTACCTTTTAATATTACTGATGTCATATATTCATTTCTTCCAAATAAATTTTTTTTATCTTTCATCTCATTTTCAATCAAAACATCAATATTTCTATTCTCAAAACTTTTATTTTTAAGTTTTTGATTATTAAATAATGCAGCTTGAATAATTTTCAATCTTTCTTTTGAAACTTGTTCGTCTACTAAATTGTAGTTTGAAGCTACCGTACCAGGTCTAGGACTAAATATAAAAGAGTATGAATTCAAAAATTTTAATTTTTTTATTAAATATAAAGTTGCTTCAAAATCCTCTTCATTTTCACCAGGATATCCTATTAAGAAATCACTTGAAAATTCAATATTCATATTTATTTTTTTTAGTTTTTCGTAAGTTACTATATAATCTTCTACTTTATGCTTTCTATTCATAAGTTTTAAAATTTTATTAGATCCAGATTGAATTGGTAAATGAATAAATGGCATTAATTTTTTTGAATTGGCATAACACTCGATTAAATCATCACTCATGTCCCTTGGATGTGAAGTTATATATCTTATTCTCTTTAATTCATTAATTTTTTCTAAAGACATAATCAAATCTGATAGCTTATATTGCTTTCCATTTTCATTACTGCAATACGCGTTTACATTTTGACCTAGTAAGATTATTTCTTTAGATCCTTTTTTTACCGATTCTTCTGCTTCACTAATGATTTGATATAATGGTCTTGAAAATTCTGGGCCCCTTGTATATGGAACCACACAAAAATGACAAAACTTATCACACCCTTCTTGAATTGTAATATAAGACGAAACTTTATTTATTTTATTTTTTATTTTACTTAAGTACTCAAATTTAGTTATTGATTCAAAGTCGGTTATTTCCTCCCTTACTTTATTTTTTTCAAAATTTTTAATAGTATTATTTAGTTTATGATAAGACTGAGGACCTATTACAAAATCAATATATGGTTCCCTTTTTAACATTTCAGTATTTTCAGCTTGCGCTACACACCCGGCAACTATTATGAGTGGTTTATCTTTCTGAATAAATCTTTCCTTAACTCTCCCAATCTCATGATAAACTTTCTCTTTTGCTTTATCTCTAATATGGCAAGTATTTAAAATAAAACAATTACTCTCATCAAGGGATTTAGTTTCTATAAATCCAATTTTTTTAACGATATCTAATATTCTATTTGAATCGTATTGGTTCATTTGACAACCAAAAGTTTTAATAAATACTTTTTTTGCCATCAATTAACTTTTTTTTTTAACTCCGTAAAGTTCGAGCTTATGATCAACTAAGTCATAACCATATTTTTCAGCAACCTTTTTTTGAAGCTCTTCAATATCATTATCAAAAAATTCAATAATTTCTCCCGTTTTTACATCAATTAAATGATCATGATGACTTTCTCTCATTTCTTCATATCTTGCCTTTCCGCCTTTAAAATCATGCTTTGCTAAAATTCCAGCTTCCTCAAATAGCTTTACAGTTCTATATACGGTTGCAATACTAATCTTTGGATCTATTTTTGAAACTCTACTATAAAGTTCATCAACATCTGGATGATCAGATTCTCCATAAGTAATCTTTGAGTCGGAAATTACCCTAGCAATTATTTTTCTTTGCTCTGTAAGTTTAACGCCTTTATCTAAACATCTTTTTTCAATTGTTTCTGACATATCTTATTTTAACTCTAATAGAGTGGATTAATCAAATTTTTTTTAATTTTATATTTTTTACATAATTTTGGCAATTCCTTCCAATTGTTTACTTTTTTTTTGGTTTCTTTTGAAAAATCTGAAAAACTAAAACAAAAATAATCAATTTTTTTCACTAAATGAATACCTTTTACGATAGATAAGGAATTTCTTATACCAGCAAAACTTCCAGGGCCTCTATTGACATATATTTCATTTAATTGACTTAGTGGAATTTTATTTTTCTTTAAAAAATTATTAATTAAAATTGTTATTTTGTCAAAATTACTTTTACTATTATCATGACTACTAGTATAAATAGATTCATCATTAATTATGATTAATAGAATACTTTCACCAGTAGCATCAATTATAAATCTTTTCATATTTTTTATACTTTTTAGCAACTCTATTGCAGAGGAAAATAATAGTAAATATTATTCTAATGAATCAGGGGTACTTTCTTTAATGTATCATAGATTTAATGAAAATAAATATCCTTCAACAAATATTAAGATGGATATATTTGAGAAGCATATTCAAGTAATTAAAGATAAAAATTATCAATTTGAAAACCCAGAGGAATTTAAAAAAAAATTTAATTTCCCAAAAGACGAAAAAAAAATATTAATTACTATAGATGATGCATTTTTATCATTCTATGAAAATGCATGGCCATTTTTAAAAAAAAATAAAATCCCTTTTATATTATTTGTTTCTACTGAGCCTGTGGGTAAAAAAGGATATATGACGTGGGATCAGATAAAAGAGGTAGAAAAAGAAAAATTTGCTTACATTGGCAATCATTCTCACTCTCATGAATATTTAATAAATTTGAGTTTTAGTGAGTTTAAAAATGATATTAATAAATCTATAAATATATTTAAAAGTCAACTTGGGTATAATCCTGTTTTTTACTCACATCCTTTTGGAGAATATAGCCAGAAGCAAATTAAATTTTTAAGAGAAAATTTTGAATTTGCATTTGGTCAGCATTCTGGTGTAATTGACGTAAATAAAGATAAATATCAATTACCAAGATTTCCAATCAATGAAAAATATGGTGACTTAGATAGATTTAAATTCTTAATTGACTTATCACCTCTTCAATTTAAAAAAATAAATCCTGTGGATATGTACTTAATAGAAAATAATCCACCAAACTTGATAGTTGAATTTTTTGAAGATCAAAAAAATATTCGAAGTATAAATTGTTTCTCAGATGAAGGTAATAAATGGGAAAAATCTAATGTAGTTTTTAAAAATCAAAAACTTCAAATTATTTTTAGAGATAAATTTTTATTTAGAAGGGGAAGAGTTAATTGCTCTTTGAATGATGATGGATGGAGATGGTTTGGAATTCAGTTTACGGTGAAAACTGACTAAATTAAGTTTTTAAATTTAATACTAGATGGTAATAATTTTACTTTATCAAAGTCTTGTAATGAATTTTGTTCTATAATTTTTTTTATTATTTTTGTATATTCTTCACCAGTTGCTGCGTATTTATTTAAAAAATCAGCAAGTATCAAACTATCTAGTTCTTCCTCCCTATCTCTCATCATGGCTCTTGATAATCTAAATTTCCTATAGCTATTATGAGTATTTAAGTTTCTTTGATAAGCTCTCACTGATGCTTTTAAAACTTTGAATTTCATGACTTTGTGTGATCCGTCATTAGAGTCTGCTCCTGCTGGTTTTATTCCTTCTCCAGAATAAGTCCATTGTCCAAATAAAGCATTTCCCTCAATTGCAAACCTTGATGTTCCCCAGCCTGTTTCTTTCGCAGCTTGAGCTAAAGCTAATGACACTGGAATTTCATCCATTCTAATTTTCAAAGTTGATAAATCTTTTTTTATTACGCCATACTGTTTAAATTTTGAATTAAGCCATTTAACTTCAGAATTAGAATTATTATTTTTATTTAGTATACTAAACAGCTTAATTCTATCAAATTTAATTCTATTATTTTCCTCTAAAATCAAAGGTAAAATTATTTCTAAAAATAATTTTTTTTTTTCTTTTGTGCTTTCTATCTCTCTTATTTCATTTGGCAAAAGAGATAGTTTAATTGGCTTTACAAGCTTTGTTTTCCTTATCTTATCAAGATCATATTTTGTATCTCTAAATAGTTCTTTAACAGTTGATGCACTTAATCTCACTGTATCATTGGGAATCTCATCAAAAGAAAAAATATCTTGAAAAAGATTCTTTGTATCTAATTGTGTATCTAAGTCCTCATCTAGTGACTTTCCATCAAGCACTTTTTGAAAATTTGATTTTGAATTATTTTCTACAGTTTTTTTATTTAAATTTATATCTTCTTTTATATTAATTGATAAAGGTAATAGATAGGATATCAAAACTAGCAGACAGCTGGAAGCAATAGTATAATAAAAACTTTTTAACTCATTGAAATTAAGAAAGTTTTTTTTTTTATTTAAAACAAAACCTCTTTCACTAATAATTTTTTTGATTGATTTAAAACTAATTTTTTGCTCTTTAATATTAAATAAGCTCTTCTTTTTTTTTAATACAAAACCTTTTTCATTAATAATTTTTTTTATTTGTTTCAGATTTATATTTGGGTTTTTAAACATTTTTAAAATTAAACAGCTGTAACTTCTTTAACATCTGGAATATAGTGCGTCAAAAGATTTTGCACGCCTTGTTTAAGAGTTATAATAGAACTCGGACATCCAGCACAACTTCCTCTAAGTTGAACTTTAACAACCCCCTCTTTAAATTCTACAAATTTTATATCACCTCCATCTCTTGCCACTGCAGGTTTAATTTTTGTCTCTAGGATTTTTATAATTTGTTTTTCAATTTCTTGATAATTTTCAACATTTTCTCTTTGAGGTTTTTCGTCTAAAATAATTTCTTTTCCATTAGCATAATATTCGTTTAACAATGATAATATAATATGCTTAATGTCTTCCCAATTAATATTCTCTTCCTTATTTACAGACAAGAAATCCTCATCTAAAAAAATACTTTCAACCCCATTAATTGATAAAATATTATTTAATAAAATATTGCTTATTTCATCTTTTTTTTGAATCTCTAAAGAGCCAATACTTGACACTTTTTTTCCAGGTATAAATTTTAATGAGTTTGGGTTTGGGGTTGCTTGAGTTTGAATGAACATATTATATATATAAGTACAATTTTATAAAATTAAATAACTAAATTTAAAAACCTACAATTTTTTTAAGCTCTTCAACTTTTAATTTTGCTATTTTTTCTGCCTTTTTTGATCCAGATTTTAAAATATCATCTATAAATTTAGGATCTTGTTCTAGCCTTCTTATTTCATCTGATATAGGAGAAATTTTCTCAACTATAATTTCCGCTAGTTTGCTTTTGAAATCCGAAAAATTTTTTCCACTAAAATCATTAATTGTACTTTTTAAATTTTGATTTGATAAACTAGAATAAATACCTAAAAGATTTTCAATTTCAGGCCTCTCATTAAGTTTATCATCACTAGCTGGCATTGGGTCGTTGTCAGTTTTTGCTTTTTTAATTTTATTTACTATTTCATCTTTTCCGTCCTTTAAATTAATCCTACTTAAATCTGATGGATCAGATTTACTCATTTTTTTTCTTCCATCTTTAAGACTCATTATTCTTGAAAAACTTTTTTGAATCAATGGCTCAGGTACTTTTAAGAAATTTAAAGAGTTAAAATCTGAATTAAATTTTTGAGCAATATCCCTTGATAACTCTAAATGTTGTTTTTGATCTTCGCCAACTGGTACATGTGTTGCATCATACAGTAGAATGTCTGCAGCCATTAAAACTGGATAGATATAAAGTCCAACACTTGCTTTTTCTTTATCCTTACCTGCTTTCTCTTTAAATTGAGTCATTCTATTTAACCATCCCATTCTAGCAACGCATGCTAAAATCCAAGATCCTTCGGCATGAGCTGGGACTAATGACTGATTAAAAATAATACTTTGCTCAGGCTTTATTCCACTTGCCAAGAAAGCTGCTGTTGTTTCTCTAATATTTTTTTTTAATTCATTAGGATCTTGTTTAACTGTTATAGCATGTAAATCTACAACACAAAAAATGCACTGATTATCTGTTTCATTTTGTAAGTCAACAAAATTTTTTATCGCTCCAATATAATTACCTAAATGAAGATTGCCAGTCGGCTGCACACCTGAAAATATTTTTTTACCCATAGATTAATACTTTAATTTAATATCTGACATTTTAAAAGCTTTAGTAATAATAGATAATAAAAAATAAACTATTAATGTTAAAATTACCAATGACACTATAGTTATCAATTTATAGCTACTATCATAAATTAGATATTTTCGAGATAGATTTAATAAATAATAAAAAAATAATGATGTAATTATTGATGTGAAAATAATTTTTAAAAATGAGAAAATAATTTCTATTCTAAATGTAAAAAAATTTTTATTATTTAAATAGATAAGTAATAGTAATGAGTTGATCCAGGATGATATAGACGTAGCAATAGGTATTATTATAAATCCAATTTTATTAAAAAAATATAAACTTATTATAATATTAATTATTACTGAAATGACTGAAAAATAAAATGGAGCCTTGGTATTTTGTCTTGCAAAAATAAAGCTTGAAAATACTTTTATAAAGGCAAACGCTGGAAGGCCTAAGGCAAAGTAAAAAAGCGCATTTGCAGAATTTTTAACACTCTGTATATCAAAGGATCCATAACCAAAAAGTGAAGATGTAATTTCTTCTGATGCAATTAATAATGCAAAAGTTGCGGGTAAGCTTAGAAATAAGCTAAGTTCTAAAGATTTATTTTGAATCAAATCTATCTTTTTTTTTTTATTTTCTTTTACATATTTACTTAAGTTCGGTAGTAACACTGTTCCTATGGCTATACCAGCAATCGCTAAGTTAATTTGATAAATTCTATCAGCATAGTACAAATATGAAACTGCGCTAGCTTGAAACGATGCAATAATAGTTCCCACCAAAATATTAATTTGTGTTACCCCTGATGAAAATATACTTGGTAATAATTTACTAAAAAAAAATTTAACTTTTTTTTCTACTTTTAATTTAAAATCAAAACTTATTGGAATAAAGTTTTTAACGAATTTCATTAATATTGCAAATTGAATAAAACCTGAAATCGTTACAGCATAAGCAAGATATTCTACTAAATTGTCATCTAAATATTTTGTTAATAACAAAGTCAAGATCAGCAATATATTTAAGACTATTGGAGCTGCGGCTGCTAAAGCAAATTTATTATGAGAGTTTAACACTGCAGAAAAAAATGAAGCTAGACTGATAAAAAATAAAAAAGGGAATGTAATCCTTGTTAAATATATCGTAAGTTCTAATTTATCAGAATTTTCTTTAAAGCCAGGTGCTATTAAAAGTATAAACCATGGCATAAAAATTTCTATTATTATAATTAAAAAAAATAAACCAATCACCAATAAATTAAAAACCTCATTAGCAAATTTTTTTGATTGTTTCTTGCCTTTTGTTATTTCAGCAGAATAACTGGGAACAAACGCAGCATTAAAGGTACCCTCTGAAAATAATCTTCTAAAAGTATTTGGTATTCTAAATGCAACAAAAAATGCATCTGCTAAAGGGCCCGATCCTAAGTATATTGCAATTAATAAATCTCTTAAATATCCTAAAATTCTACTAACTAGAGTAAAGAAACCGAATGTACCGGTTGACTTAATTAAGTTCATAAATCATATTAGTCTTAATTTAGCTCTATTTGTATAACTAATTACATTAAATGAAAAAAAATAAAATTGAACATTACTCAGATAAAGAAGCTTTAGAGTTTCATAATAATAATAAATCTGGAAAAATTGAGATTGTTTCATCAAAACCAATGACAACAAAAAGAGACTTGGCACTTGCCTATTCTCCAGGTGTTGCAGCGCCAGTAAAGGCTATATATAAAAATCCTGACCTAGCTTACGACTACACAACAAAAGGGAATCTTGTTGCAGTAATAAGTAATGGTTCTGCAATTTTAGGTCTTGGCAACCTGGGAGCAATTGCCTCAAAACCTGTGATGGAGGGAAAAGCAGTTTTATTCAAAAGATTTGCTGATATAGATTCAATTGATCTTGAAATTGACTCAAATGATCCAAATGAAATAATCAATTCTATTAAAAATTTTTCTAAAAGCTTTGGGGGTATCAATCTAGAAGATATAGCTGCTCCAGATTGTTTTATAATTGAGAAAAAATTAAAAGAGATTTTAGACATCCCTGTTTTCCATGATGATCAACATGGGACTGCAATTATTACATGTGCTGCATTAATTAATGCAGTCGATATAGCAAAAAAAGATATTAAAAAAATTAAAGTTGTAGTTAATGGCGCAGGAGCCTCGGCCATGGCATGTACAAACCTTTTTATAAAAACAGGTGTTACAAGAAAAAATATTACTATGTTAGATAGAAAGGGAGTCATCCATAAAAAACGTGATAGTCTTAATCAGTGGAAATCTGCTTTTGCTATAGACACAAAGGATAGAACGTTAAAAGATGCTATTAAAAATGCAGATGTGTTTTTGGGTCTCTCATCCGCTGGTGTTTTAAAGAAAGATATGGTCAAGTTGATGTCTAAAAATCCAATAATTTTTGCCTGTGCCAATCCAGATCCAGAAATTACTCCTGAGGAAATAGAGGAAGTAAGAAAAGATGCAATAGTTGCTACTGGAAGATCTGATTATCCAAATCAAGTTAACAATTTAATTGGATTTCCATACATTTTTAGAGGGGCATTGGATGTAAGAGCAAAAACAATAAATGAAGAGATGAAAATTGCAGCTGTGAAAGCAATTGCTTCTTTGGCAAGAGAACGTGTTCCAGATGAAGTTGTTGCAGCTATGGGTGGAGAAAGACCGACCTACGGAAGAGAATATATTATACCTTCTACTTTTGATCCAAGATTAATTAGTGTAATACCTGTTGCAGTTGCTAAAGTAGCAATTAAAACTGGAGTTGCAAGAAAGAAAATTGATAACTTTAATATTTATTCCGAACAACTTAAACAAAGGCTTGATCCCTCCGTTACTATTATGCAGGGAATAAATAATCAAATTAAAAAAACTCAGAAAAAAGTTGTTTTTGCAGATGGAGAAGATGAAAATACTCTTAAAGCAGCTATAGCATTTAAAAATGCTGGACTTGGTATACCTTTAATTGTTGCTAAAGAAGAAATAATTAAAAAAAAATTAAAAGAAATTGGTTATGGTGAAAATTTCAATATTGAAATTGTTAATGCAAAAAAAAATAAAATTTTAAGAGAAAAATATATTAAATTTCTATTTAACAAATTACATAGAAAAGAAGGTTTGCTCGAAAGAGATTGTGATAAAATGACTAGAAACGATAGAGTAATATGGGCATCTTGTATGGTTGAGTGTGGAGATGCGGATGCGATGGTTACTGGCAATACTAGACGATATTCTCAATCTTTAAAAAAAATAACTAAAGTTATTGATGCTAGGCCTGGTGAAATAATGTTTGGTTTAAACATGGTTGTTAATAAAGGAAAAACAGTATTTATAGCTGATACAACTGTTCACGAATATCCTACTTCAGAACAAATGGCTGAAATTGCCAAATCTGCAGCTAGAGTGGTAAGGCTATTTGGATTTGATCCAAAAGTAGCCTTTTTATCTCACTCGACTTTTGGTCAACCAATAACAAGTCGAACAAAACACATTAGAGATGCGGTTGATATTTTAAAAAAAATGAATGTTGATTTCAAGTTTGATGGAGATATGCAGCCTGATGTTGCGCTTAGTACAGAATATAAAGATCTATATCCGATGTCTGAAATTGTCGGAAATGCAAATGTGTTGATTATGCCTGGACAACATAGTGCTGCTATCTCTTATAAAATAATGAAAACTCTAGGTGATGTAAAGGGTATTGGTCCTTTACTAATAGGATTAGGAAGAGCTATAGAAGTTGCTCCACTTAGATCCTCCACTTCAGATATTCTTAACCTTGCATCTGTTGCGGCCTATTCAGCAGGTATTATTAATTACGGAAAAATAAATTAGATAAATGTTAACAGAGTTACTATTGTTGTTAATCTTATATTTTTTTTTTCTCTGGATTACATCTTGGATAAGATATTTTAATAATATGGATGAAAGATTTGGAGATACTATTTGGAGATGGAGTTACGATTATCCTGTGAAAGGTAAGAGGGATATATCTAATCTAGATGATAAAAATTTTGTTTTATTAAGAAGAAAAAGGAATAAAGCAGTAACAATTATGTATTGGACCTTTTTCTTAAGTTTTATAATTTTTATGTCTTTTATAAGTAAAATATTATTTATAATATTAAATTAGTTTTTTTGTATTCTTAAATCATCTACTAATAAAATACTTGCAATAACCTTTTCAACATCCAATATTGATTTAGCCTCATCAATAACTTGTTTCATTTCATCTTTATCTTGCGCAATTCCATAAATGTAAATTTTTTTTTTGTATGTATCTATATTGTAATTTGTGGATTTAATTTTCTTATTAATTATCATTGCTGTTCTTAGCTGACTTGTAATTAAAATATCTTTTGCTGATTGTTTAAAATTAAATTCTTCTTTTACAATTATATTATTTTTTACTGATCTAACTCCTTTAGTCTCCCAAGCCATTTTTGTAATTTTAAGTTTTTCCTCCGGCTCGTCTACTTTTCCTGTAATAAAAATTCTACCGTCTAATACTTTTGAATTTATAGACAAAACATACTTTTTATCTTTTAAAAGCAATCTTGATGACAAGCTTTTTTGCATAATATTATCATCTATCTGAGTTCCTATTGATCGAGGATCTAAAGCTACACTAACACCTGTACCAAAAATTCCCTGAGAAGACGTGCCCACACAGTTAGAAACCAAAATTAATAAGAATAGAGTTAATAGTATTTTAATTTTCATTTTTTAGCATTAAACAATAATCATAAATTTCTTTTTTTGAAATTTTTTTATCTTTACTTATTAGCTGTATAATATCCTTTATACTTGCTTTTTTTAATAATTTTTTAATTTTTACTTTATCGTCTTCCTCTAATTTTTTACTACTTTTTATTATAATTGGAGAAAAAATAAGTACAATTTCTCCTTTTAAAATTGTTTTAAATTCATCAATATCTTTTACTCCAATTCTTATATACTCCTCATATAATTTAGTAATTTCCTTGCAAATAACGAGGTCTCTATTATAAAAATATTTTTTAATATAAGATTTTTTTTTAATAAATTTTTTTGAAGATATGAAAAAAATTATAGAAGAATCTAGTTTAGATATATTTTTAATATCAATCTCTATTTCTTTTTTTTTTTCTGGAAAAAAACCATAAAAAAAATATTTACCCTCGAAGCCACTTACTGAAAATGCTGCAGTGACAGAGCATGCGCCTGGAACACTAAAAACTTTTATTTTTTCTTTAATTGCCTCTTTGACTATAATAGTTCCGGGATCTGAAACGCATGGAGTTCCTGCGTCAGTTATTAAGGAAATAATCTTATTTGACTTAAGAGTCTCAATGATACTATTAATATTTTTTTTTTCGTTAAATTTATGATTAGAAATTAATTTATTTTTAATCTTATATTTTTCCAATAATTTCCTAGATACTCTAGTATCTTCGCATAAAATAAAATCTGATTTGTTTAGTACATGTATTGCTCTAAAAGAAATATCAGAAAGGTTGCCAATTGGGGTAGAAACAACATATAAACCATTTTCTAACTTATTTTGGTTAAAATCAGTGTATGAAATCATTAAGTATTATAATTATAATAAACATAACAAAATGAAAGAATTTTTTAAAAATTTTACAAAAATAATATTTATATTTATGCTCAGTAGCAATCCGTTAAGCTCTGAAGAAAGCATTAAAATAGGTTTATTGGTACCCTTATCAGGAGAGACGTCTAGTATCGGAAAATCAATAATCCATTCTGTTCGAATGGGTGTAAACAAAATTAATAATAAAAACTTAATAATCATTCCAAGAGATACAAAATCTAATCAAAATGAAACTTTAGAAATCGCTAAAGAACTTTACTTAGAAGGAGTCAGAATTTTTATCGGTCCTGTGTTTAACAAAAATCTAAATGGCCTAAGTATATTTGAAGATGCAATATTTTTATCTTTATCAAACAAAATTCTTGGAAATCCAAATAATGTTATCACATCAGGTGTTAATGCAAAATCTCAATTTGACACGATAAAGAAATATTTAGAAATTAATGACTTAAAAAAAACTTTAGTATTAATACCAAAAAAAAATTATAAAAATGAAATCGAAGAAGCAATTAAGACATCAAAATTAAAAACAAAAAAAATATTTTATTATGATGCAGAACCAACAAAATTAACTAAACAAATTGAAAAAGTTACTAAGTACAAAATTCGCAAGAATAATCTTAAAGACGAAATTAAAAGGGTAGAGAACTCAGATGAAGAGAATAAAGAAAAAAAATTAGAATTTTTAAATAAGAAAGATACTCTTGGAAGGATTGGGTACGATTCAATTATTATTGCTGATTTTAGCGAAAGCTTAAAAAGTGTTACAACATCTTTATTGTATACAGATGTCTCTCCAAAAAAAGTGGCTTTTATTTCTTTAAATCAGTGGTTTGATGAATCATTATTTAGAGAAAAAACTTCACAACCTATTGCATTTCCGTCAATTAATAGAGAAAATTTTTTTGATTTTAGAGATAAATATAAAAAGATTTATAATGAATATCCAAGTCATATAGCTATCCTAGGATACGATTTGGTTGGTTTAATTTATTATTTATTACTACAAAATAATTTCATTATAAATGATAAACTATTTACAAAAAATAATAAATTTAAAGGTATAACTGGTGTATTTGAAATTAAAAATAACAAAATTAATCACATACTAAAATTTTATAAAGTTGAAGATGGAGAATTTAAAAAAATTTTTTAATATTTTTAAATGCTTTAGATCGGTGATCAATTTTGAATTTAATTTTAGATTTCATTTGCCCAAAAGTAAATTTTTTTCCATTAGGTATAAAAATTGGATCATAACCAAACCCATTTTTTCCTTTTTTTTTATTTGATATTTTTCCCTCTATTTTTCCATAGGTTTGTTTTGTTTTAAAACCTGGTCCATATATTGTAATTGCACAAACAAATCTTGCTTTAATTTTTTTTTTACGCCAATTGATATCTGTGACATCCAATTTTCTAAAAACTTTTTTTATGGCTAAATCAAAGTTATTTTTTTTCCCAGCCCATCTAGCAGAGTAAATTCCAGGTGCTTTATTTAAAATATCGATTTCGAGTCCAGAATCATCTGCAATACAAATTTTTCCTGATTTTTTTGAAAAGTATCTAGCTTTAATTAATGAGTTTTGCAAAAATGTACTACCAGTTTCTTTTGGACTTGATAATTTGAAGTGTTGTGTAGTATAAATTTTAATATTTGCTGGAAGTAAATCTCTTATTTCCCTTACTTTTCCTTTATTATTTGACCCTATTAATATTTCAAAAATTTTTTTATTTTTCATCTAGAAATTTAACAATTTCTTACCATATAGAACTATATGGAAAAAGAAGAAATTCAAAAAGATAATCAAAAAAATATAGAAGAAGAATTAGTCGAGGATAAAGAAAGTTCTGGAAAAATTGAAAACAATGAAGAAGAGAAAGAAATAGATCCAAATGATAAGGTTAAAGAATTAGAAGAGAAGGTTGTGCGCGCTTATGCGGAAATGGAAAATCAAAGAAGGAGATATGAAAAAGAAAAAGATGACGCTTTTGAATATGGTGGTTTTTCTTTTGCAAAGGAATCGTTAAACTTAATAGATAATTTGGAAAGATCAAAAACTTCTTTACAAAACGATGAAAAATTAAAAGACACAGAGGCGCTAAAAAAAATTATAGAGCATTTGGATATTGTTTACAAAGATATGATTACAATATTAAAAAAAAATAATATAGAACCTATTAAATCAATTAATCAAAAACTAGATCCTAATTTACATCAAGCGATGATGGAAATAGAAGATGATAAGAAAGAAGCCGGGACAATAGTACAAGAAATTCAAAGAGGTTTTATGATGAAAGAAAGACTTTTAAGACCCTCTCTTGTTTGTGTTTCTAAAAAAACTCAAAAAAAAGAGGAAAACTATAAAGAAAATGAGGAAATTAAGGAAAAATAAGAGAAAAATTAACTAGCTAGTAGCTTGTAGATTTAAAATTAACTCTTATATGAGGTTTATTAAAGTAAAATTATGAGTAAAGTAATTGGAATAGATTTAGGAACAACAAACTCTTGTGTAGCTATAATGGATGGTACACAGCCTAAAGTGTTAGAAAATGCTGAGGGAGCTAGAACTACTCCATCGGTCGTAGCATTCACAAATGAAGAAGAAAAACTAATTGGCCAACCAGCTAAAAGACAAGCTGTAACAAATCCTGAAAATACAATATTCGCAGTAAAAAGATTAATTGGAAGAAATTTTAATGATCCAACTGTTAAAAAAGATTTAGAAACCGCTCCATTTAAGATTATTAATTCAGAAAAAGGTGATGCATGGATTGAGTCTAAAAGTAAAAAATATTCTCCATCTCAAATTTCTGCATTTGTTTTACAAAAAATGAAAGAAACTGCAGAAAAATATTTAGGTCAAGAAGTTTCAAAAGCTGTAATCACCGTTCCAGCTTATTTTAATGATGCACAAAGACAAGCAACAAAAGATGCAGGAAAAATTGCTGGTCTAGAGGTTTTAAGAATTATTAATGAACCAACTGCAGCATCTCTCGCTTACGGCTTAGATAAAAAAAAGCAAAATAAAAAAATTGCTGTTTATGATTTAGGAGGTGGTACTTTTGATGTATCAATTCTAGAACTAGGTGATGGAGTATTTGAGGTTAAATCGACAAATGGAGATACTTTTTTGGGCGGAGAGGATTTTGATAATACAATTGTAGAATATTTACTTAATGAATTTAAAAAAGAAAATGGTATTGACCTTAAATCAGATAAGTTAGCTTTACAAAGATTAAAAGAAGCTGCTGAAAAAGCCAAAATCGAATTGTCATCGGCAACACAAACTGAGATAAATTTACCTTTTATTACAGCGGATAAAACTGGACCAAAACATATTAACTTAAAAATGACTAGGGCCAAACTTGAGGCACTAGTTGAAGAACTTATTACAAGAACTATCCCGCCTTGTAAGACAGCACTAAATGACGCTGGATTATCTCCAGGCGAAGTTGATGAAGTTGTGCTTGTTGGTGGAATGACTAGAATGCCAAAAGTAGTTGAAGAAGTTAAAAATTTTTTTGGAAAAGAACCAAACAAATCTGTAAATCCAGACGAAGTGGTTGCTATGGGTGCTGCAATTCAAGCAGGTGTTCTTCAAGGTGATGTTAAAGATGTTCTTTTATTAGATGTAACTCCACTATCTTTAGGTATCGAAACTCTTGGAGGTGTATCAACAAAATTGATTGATAAAAACACAACTATACCAACTAAAAAAAGCCAAGTATTTTCAACCGCAGAGGATAATCAGCCAGCTGTTTCAATTAGAGTTTTACAGGGTGAAAGAGAGATGGCAGCGGATAACAAAATTTTAGGAAACTTTGAACTTGTTGGGATCGCTCCAGCTCAAAGAGGAGTTCCTCAAATAGAGGTTACTTTTGATATTGATGCTAATGGAATAGTAAACGTATCTGCAAAAGACAAAGGCACTGGTAAAGAGCAGAAAATTCAGATTCAAGCATCTGGTGGTTTAAGCGATGAAGAGATTGATAAAATGGTTAAAGAAGCTGAAGCAAATAAAGAAGCTGATAAAACTAAAAGAGAAGCAGTTGATGCAAGAAATCAGGCTGATACTTTAGTTCATTCTACGGAGAAAAATTTAAAAGAACATGGTAGTAAAGTTTCAGAAGCAGATAAAAAAGCAATTGAAACTGCGGCTTCGAATTTAAGAAATGCATTAAAAGGAACAGATGTTGAAGACATTAAAAAGAAAACACAAGAATTAGTTCAATCTTCAATGAAATTAGGTGAAGCAATTTATAAATCACAACAAAGTGCTAAGCCTGGAGATGCACCAAAAGATAATAAACAAGAAGGTAAAAAAGACGATAATGTTGTTGATGCAGACTTTGAAGAAGTAAAAGACGAGAATAAAGAAAAAAGCGCGTAAGTTATTACAACTATTTGTCTATAATTAATTATGGCAAAAAGAGATTACTACGAAGTCTTAGGTGTAAACAAAGGCGCAACCCCAGACCAAATTAAATCGGCTTATAGAAAACTTGCAGTAAAACATCATCCGGATAAAAATAAAGGTGATAAAGCTTCTGAAGAAAAATTCAAAGAAGCTTCCGAGGCGTATCACGTTTTATCCAACGAAGAAAGAAAACAAAGTTATGATAATTTCGGTCATGCTGCATTTGAAAATGGTGGCGGAGGCAGAGGTGGATTTGGGAATTTTGATTTTTCTGGAAGTTTCTCTGATATTTTTGAAGATTTTTTTGGAGAAGGATTTGGTGGAGGAAGAAGGTCTAGAAAATCAAACAATAGAGGGTCAGATCTAAGGTATGATTTATCAATTACTTTAGAAGAGGCATATGAGGGTAAAAAACAAGATATAAAATTTTCGACTTCAGAAAAATGTGATACTTGTAAAGGATCTGGATCAAAACCAGGTAGCGAAGCTAGCTCATGCTCAATGTGCGGAGGTTATGGCCAAGTTAGATCAAGTCAGGGATTTTTCACAGTACAACAGACATGTCCTCAATGCTCAGGATCAGGTGAACAAATAACTAATCCATGTTCAAATTGTGGAGGACAAGGAAAAAAACAAGCTTCTAAAAGATTATCGGTTACCATACCCAAGGGAGTTGATGATGGAACAAGAATAAGGCTCTCTGGCAAAGGTGAGGCAGGGTCTAAAGGTGCTGGTAGCGGTGACTTATATTTGTTTATTAATGTATATTCACATGATTTGTTTAAAAGATCAGATGAAAATCTATTTTTTGAATGTCCAATATCAATTGCTGATGCAGCCCTTGGAACATCAATAGAAATACCAACTATAGATGGTGGTAAGGCAAAAATAAAAATTCCTTCTGGAACTCAAAGCGGTAAACAATTCAGATTAAAGGGAAAAGGAATGCCTTATATGAGAGGTAGTGGTAACGGAGATCTTTATATCCAAGTAAATACTGAAGTACCTATATCTTTAAATAAAGAGCAAAAAGAATTGCTTGAAAAATTTAGAGAAATTGAAAACGAAAAGTCAAATCCTAGTATTAAAAAATTCTTTCAAAAAGCCAAAAGTTTTTGGAAAAGTTAATTTATGAATTTAGAGCAAATAGTTCCAGCAATAGCTTTAATTGCAGTTTTATTCCTTGTTCTACCTGGCTTCATGAGCTCAAATGCAAATAAAAAATTGTTTCTTAAAAACTTAAGTATTTGGGCTGTAATTGTTTTAGTAGTTGTGGTACTTTTATATATTATCTTCTAATGAAAAAAATTAATCTAGCGATTACCGGTTGTTTAGGTCGAATGGGTAAACAATTAATTATGTCGGCTAAATCAGATAAAAAATTTAAACTTATTACTCTTACTGAAAACAAGTTGATTAAAAAAAAAATCTCAGGAATTAGACCAAGTTTAAATAATTTAGACTCCTTTAAAAAAGTAAATTTAATTATAGATTTTACTATTCCTAGATGCACACTTGAGGTTCTTAAAATAGCCCAAAAGCTTAAAAAAAAGGTAGTAATAGGAACTACAGGTTTCACAAAAAAAGAAGAGGATTTGATAAAGAAATACTCAAAAAAAATATCAATTTTAAAAGCTGGTAATATGAGTTTAGGAATTAATCTTTTAATGTATTTAACTGAAATAACTTCAAAATCACTTGGTGATAAATTTTTAAGTAAAGTTTTTGAAATACATCACAAACATAAAAAAGATCATCCGTCTGGTACAGCTTTAATGCTTGGTAAAGGAATCGCTGATGGAAAGGGTAAAGATTTATATAAACTAATGGGTAGAAAATATTTTAATAAAAAAAAATTTCCATATTCAAAAAAGATAAATTTTAACTCACTTAGACGTGGTGAGGTTGTAGGTGAACATGAAGTAAAATTTTCAAGTGGAAAAGAAATAATTACTCTCAATCATGAAGCTTTTGATAGGGCTTTATATTCGGAAGGGGCCTTGACTGCAGCTAAATGGCTTATAAACAAAAAACCAGGTCTTTATTCTATGAGAGACGTTTTAAATTTTAAATAGTTAATGAATGAAGCTGGTAAAGTTAAGATTATTTTAAAAACTCTAAATAAAATTTATCCTAAAACACCAGTCCCTTTAAAACATAGAAACAATTTCACATTATTAATTTCGGTGCTACTTTCTGCTCAATGTACAGACGTTAATGTGAATAATGTAACTAAAAATATTTATCCAAAATATAATAAGCCTGAACATTTTGTAAAGTTAGGAAGAAAGAAAATTGAAAAATTAATTAAAAGTATAGGGATATTCAGGATTAAGGCTAAGAGCGTTTATAATCTTTCTAAAACTTTAGTTGAAAAATTTAAAGGAAGAGTACCAAAAACTTTTGAAGAATTAGAGGCTTTGCCTGGTGTTGGTCATAAAACTGCAAGCGTAGTAATGTCTCAAGGCTTTGGCTATCCAGCTTTTCCAGTGGATACTCATATTCATCGCTTAGCTCAAAGGTGGGGACTGACTAATGGTAAAAATGTTATTCAAACTGAAAAGGACCTAAAAAGGGTTTTTCCAATGAAATACTGGAATAAATTACACCTCCAAATAATTTTTTATGGCAGAGAATATTGCAAGGCAAGAGAATGCTACGGAATATCTTGTAAAATTTGTACTAGTTGTTATCCTAATAGAAAAAAACCAATCATAACTAAAAAGGCGTAATATGAATATTTTAGGAATAGGAAATGCAATAGTAGATGTAATCTGTAAAGTTGAAGATAACTTCATTGTACAAAATGGACTGACAAAAAGTACAATGAAACTTATTTTTGATGAAGCAGAGTTTAAAAAACTTTTATCAAATCTAAAAATTGAAAAAACAGTATCAGGTGGCTCAGTTGCAAATTCTATTGTTGGTTTATCACAACTTGGAAATAAAGTAGGTTTTATTGGTAAAGTTTGTGATGATGATTTAGGTTCTAAATATGAAGAAGGTCTTAAGTCTGAAAATGTAGAATATTTTTATTCAAAAAAAAAAGAGGAATTACCTACAGGAACATGTTTAATATTGATTACTCCAGACTCAGAAAGAACAATGTGTACTTTTCTAGGAACCGCTGGAAAAATAAACCAAAATGATGTTAGTTCTGATGCAATTAAAAAAAGCGAGTTAATTCTGTTAGAGGGTTATCTTTGGGATGAAGGTGATCCAAAAAAAGCATTTGATAAAGCGATAAATAGTGCAAACAAAGTAGCGATGTCTTTATCTGATCAGTTTTGTGTGGATAGGCATAAGCCTCATTTCTTATCTTTGGTTAAAGAAAAACTTGATATTACATTTGCAAACGAACAAGAAATAACTTCACTTATAGATGCTAAAGATTTTAAAGAGGTAATAAACTTTGCAAAAGAGGTAAATAAATTAATTGTTGTTACACGAGGAGAAAAAGGTGCAGTAGCAATAAATGGTGATGAATTTGTTGAATGCGAAGTTATGAAAAATCTTAAAATTGTAGATTTAACAGGTGCAGGTGACCTATTTGCAGCAGGTTTTCTTCATGGTTTTATAAATAAATTGTCTTTAAAAGAAAGTTTAGACAAAGGTACTGAGATGTCTTCAAAAATAATTCAACAAATAGGTGCAAGACTGTAGTTTATTTTTTTTTCCTTTTAAAACTACCTTTTCCCTTTTTTGGCTTAACTACTTTTGGTTTATACCGTCTTGACATTAAATTTTTTGCTACTAAATTTTTTCTTGCCATCTAAATGCTATAACCTTTTTTATGACTGATCAAAAATTCCTCGTCTTTAAATTCATCACCTATTTTTTTTCTTAATCTATAAATATGCGTTTCAACAGTGTGGGTTTCTAAGTTTTCTGAATATCCCCAAACTTCTCTTTGTAATGTCTCAACACTCTGTGGTTCTTTATTGTTATAAATAAAAAGTATTATATCTATTTCTCTCTCTGTTAATTTTAATTTTTTATTATATTTTGAAATAGTTCTGGAATTAAGATCCAGTTTATAGCTTTTTATATTAAAATTAGATTGAAAATTATATTTTTGTTTAAGTAAACTTATATTAATTTTATCTAATAAATCCGCAATACTTATAGGGAGATCATCAAGAACTAAAATATTTTCAAAACTGTATGTAGGATTTATTGTTTTTTTTTTGGTTAAAATTATAGAATTTTCCAAAACTTTTTTAGTTTTAATCATCTCAATTAATTCTTTTTCTTTTTCAAAATGATTCAAATCAAAATTTAGTGAGCCCTTCATCTCAAAAAGAATATTATACAATACTTTAAAATTTAGTATATTCACTATAGGTTTAACCATTTATATAATTTATGCTAATACGTCTAAAAAATAAAGATACATTGCTCGTTGATGAGTTTAAATTTAAGTGTTCAATAGGTAAAAATCATACGAAATTAAAAAAAAAAGAAGGTGATTTATCAACACCTAAAGGCAATTTTTTAATTAAAAGTTTATTTTATAGAGCTGACAGAGAGAGAAAAATTAAGATAACTATTCCAAAATATAAAATACAAAAAAATATGGGTTGGTGCAATGATCCTAAAAAAAAAAATTACAATTCATTAATTAAAATTAATAAAAAGATTCGTCATGAAAAAATGTTTAGAAATGACTTTAAATATGATTTGCTTTTAGTTATTGACTATAATTTAAAAAAACCAGTTCCTTTTAAAGGAAGTGCTATTTTTTTACATCTTACAAAAAATTACATGCCTACAGCCGGATGTATTGCAATTAAAAGAAATGATATGTTAGTGCTACTTAAATTAATTAATAAAAAGAGCAGAATTCTAATTAGTTAAGATCGACTACCCATTATCTTAGATCCAATTCTTACAAAAGTCGATGAATTCTTGACAGCTTCAATATAATCATTAGACATGCCCATGCTAAGTTCTTTTAATTTAATAAGTTCAGAAAGTTTTTTCATTTTACTAAAAAAAGGTGTGGTGTTATCATTGAAAGGGGGTATACACATCAATCCAATAATATTTAAATCAAAATCTTTTTTAATTTTTTCGTAAAAATTAATTAATTCAATTTCTTTAATCCCACCTTTTTGTTCCTCATTACCTATATTAATTTGAATAAAGATTTTTGGTTTAAAATTTTTTTTGACTTGTTCATTAGCTATTTTATCAGCAAGCTTAAGACTATCTAAACCATGTATATAATCAAATAATGGGAAACAAAACTTAACTTTGTTAGATTGAAGCTTGCCTATCAAATGAAGTTTAATATTCTTATTAGTATTTTTTAAATTAGACCACTTGTCATATGCTTCTTGGACTTTATTTTCACCAAAATCATTATGACCACAGTCGATAATTGGCTGAATTTTCTCAATATTAAAAGTCTTTGTAACAGCAATTAATGTTACATTTTTATTAATTTCTTGGATTTCCTTTTTTATTGATATTAAACTGTTTACTGAATTATGCATAATTATTTTCAAGTTTATTATTTCGTAGATAAATTTGATTTAAAAGATTTGTCAAATATTAAATCTTCAATAAATATTATTTATAGAAATTATAGTACAGAATTTAATGTTAATGACATTATAAAAATAAAAGAATTTTGTAAAAAAAATAAATTTAAGTTGTTTTTATCCAATAATATTAAATTAGCAAGTAAACTGGGTCTTAATGGTGTTTATTTGCCAGCTTTTAACAAAAAAATGAATTATTCTAATTTTGTCACAAAAAAAGATTTTTCTATCATTGGATCTGCTCACTCATTAAAGGAAATAAGAATAAAAGAATTCCAAAATTGTGAAAAAATTTTTATTAGTCCTATTTTTAAAACTGACAAAAATAAATCTTATCTTGATATTGTTAAATTTAATATTCTTGCTTCTAAAACTAAAAAAGATGTAATTTGTCTAGGTGGTATTAAGAAAATAAATCTAAAAAAAATAAAGATGACAAAGTCAAAAGGTTTGGCTTCAATATCGTGGATAAAAAAAAACGGCCTAAATAAAAATTTAGGCCGTTTTTAAATTATACTCTTCTTACGAAATAATTAGAATGAGAAATTAAGCGCTAATTCCGTTACTTCGTCAGATTTTGCATCAGAATCCCAACCTGGGTTATCTGTGTCTGTTTGGTATCCAGAAAGTTTCATAGATCCCATTGTGTACGCAAACTGAATTGATTTAGAATCCATATCAACGTTAGCAATAGCATCGTCTGTTGGATTGTAAGTTTCTGTCAATTCACCGTATGATACAGATAAATTGTCATTTACGTTAAACGCAACTGACATTTTTTCGAATTCAAATGTACCAGCTGAAGCAGCTACAGTAGCTGCAGAAGTTGCTGCTGTACTTGAAGTCTCAAGACCGTTATCATATCCACCAGTTTGGTAACCAATAGATACTGGACCAGCTGAGTATGACGCATGCCAAGTAGCTGACATTTGGTCGTTTTCTGTTTCAGTATCAGATGAGTCTTTTTGTAACTCACTTCCGTATGCACCTACTGTTGCCCCTGCGTAAGCGATCTTAATTCCAAGATCTTTACCAGATGACCATAGGTTTGATGAAGTTGAAACTTTACCATCAGTAACTGCAGCACCTGAAGCTTCTGGAGCGTATCCAGCCATTATAGATACACTTGCACCCATAACATCTAATGCTGGAGCCATATACATAATAGAACTATTACCCATATGTGCACCTACGCTGTCGATAGCAGTAGTTGTTTTCATACCGTCGTGGTTTTCTTCGTAAGCTTTTGGTGTTACATCGTCAAATGCTTGACCAACACCACCATAACCGTCACCAACTAGAACTGATCCTAGTGATCCCATAGTTAATTGTGTCCATGAAGAGGATAGAGTGTTGCTTTCAGTAATAAGCATTGAACCTGTTACTGACCAACCGTTATCTAATTCACCACTAATTGCCATGTTGAAGTCAGCTTCATAACCAATACCGTCAGTTGTTGAAGTTCCAACTTCTTCAGATGACCAAGTATAACCAGCATTACCAGTTAAGCTTGCATCAGCTGCGATTGCTGAACTTGCAACTAAAGATGTTCCTAAAGCTGTAAGTCCAATTTTTTTTAGTTTGTTCATATTAAACTCCTTTGTTTAATTATTCATATGAATGAGAGCTTTATAACTTATAGTCTCAATAATTTGTCCAAATCATAAGAATTTGTTGTTTTTTTTGCTTATATGTTGCATTTTTACCACATTATTTTTATTGATTTTTCTATGTTTTTTTAAACTAAAAACTTATAATCAATTTTAAAGCATTTTCTTCAATTTTAGGTGTTTTTTTCAATTTTGAGGTTAATAAATACAAATTAATCATGACAAAAAATTTAAAATTTAAAATATTAATATTTTCAATATTTTTAATGTTAAATGCATGTGGAAAAGACTTTTTTACTTTTCCGTCAGCAAGAGATGTTCCTGTAGATTCGCAAGAAAGGATTGAAAAAAATATTGAAGAGGGTCGTGGAGTTTCTTTTGGGAATGCCCTTGGTGGAGGCAGCGGGGGTGTTTTTGACTTTGCTTCATCAAACGAAATGTGGAGAGCTTCTGTTGAAGTTTTAGATTTTGTTAGTTTCACCAATGCAAGTTATTCTGGTGGTATTTTAATTACTGATTGGTTTTCAGGAAATGATGAGGATCAAAACAGTAACAATAGAGAATTAAAAATAACTGTTAGATTTTTAAGTAACGAGGTTAGAGCAGACGGGATTAAGATTATAATTCATGAGAAGATATGTCTTTCTTCAAATGGAGATTGTAAAATTCAAAAAATAAAATCTGAAATTAGTAATCAAATAAAATTAGCAATTTTAAAAAAAGCAACAATATATAAAGAAGAAAACCTTACAAAAAGTTCAAAAAAAGTTAAAAAAAAGAGAAAAGGTGTTAAAAAAAATTATTAAAGCTAGATAAGATTAATTATTTTTAAAATTTTTTTTAGTATGGAAAGATACAATTTTAAACAAATTGAAAAAAAGTGGCAGTCCTTCTGGGAAAAGAATAAATCCTTTAAATCTCACATAGATACCACTAAACCAAAATTTTATTGCCTAGAAATGTTTCCTTATCCATCTGGAAAAATTCATATGGGACATGTGAGAAACTATACCATTGGTGATGTGCTCTCGCGTTATAAATCTATGCGAGGATTTAATGTTATGCATCCTATGGGGTGGGATTCATTTGGTATGCCTGCAGAAAATGCAGCACGTGAAAACAATTTACACCCAAAAGAGTGGACGGAAAAAAATGTTTCAGTAATGAAAAATCAATTAAAAAAATTGGGATTATCAATAGATTGGGATAGAGAGATTTCAACTTGCTCTGAAGATTATTACAAACATCAACAACTTTTTTTCATTGAGTTATACAAAAAAGGACTTGTTTATAGAAAAGAAAACTACGTTAACTGGGATCCAATTGATGAAACCGTTTTAGCAAATGAGCAAGTAATTGATGGTAAGGGATGGAGGTCTGGTGCAGTTGTTCAAAGAAAAAAGCTTAATCAATGGTTTTTTAATATCTCAAAATTTTCTGATGAACTTTTAAATGGATTAGATAAGCTCAAAACATGGCCTAATAAAGTTAAAACCATGCAAAAAAATTGGATAGGGAAATCTTTTGGTTGTGAAATTAATTTTAAAATAAAAGGAGATTTGCCAATAGATAAAATTAAATGTTTTACAACCCGCCCCGATACACTTTTTGGATTTTCTTTTTTAGCAGTATCTGTCGACCATCCTCTATCAGAATTTTTTTCAAATGATTTGGCATTCAAAAAATTTAAAGATGAATGTTCAAAGACTGGGACAACAGAGGAATCCATAGCGCTAGGACAAAAAATAGGATTTAAAACAAATCTTGAGGCTTTTAACCCTTTAAATGAAAAACAGAAAGTTCCTGTTTATTTTGCTAACTTTGTTTTAATGGATTACGGTTTTGGTGCTGTCTTTGGTTGTCCAGCACACGACCAAAGAGATTTAGATTTTGCAATTAAGTACAAAATACCCTTTAAAACAGTTGTAAAACCTGTTGATGCTGACAAAAACTTTACAGTAAAGGAGAATGCTTACACTGGGCCTGGTGAGATTTTTAACTCTGAATTTTTAAATGGCTTTAAAGTTCCTAATGAGTCAATAATAAAAACCATCGAAATTTTAGAAAAAAAGAAACTAGGTCTTCAAAAAATTAATTTTAGATTAAAAGACTGGGGAATTTCAAGACAAAGGTACTGGGGATGTCCTATTCCAATTGCATATGACAAAGACGGTAATGTGATTATTGTTCCAGAAAAAGACCTTCCAATAAAACTTCCGCAAAAAATAAATTTAAATGAAAAAGGTAATCCACTTGATAAAAATATAGAATGGAAAAAGACTACTATTAACGGGAAAGAATGTTTAAGAGAAACAGATACTTTAGATACTTTTGTTGACTCTTCCTGGTACTTTTTGAGATTTTGCTCTCCGAATAATAAAGAATATGGTTTTAATAATGAAGAAATTAATTATTGGATGCCGGTAGATCAATATATTGGAGGTGTTGAGCATGCAATTTTGCACTTATTATACTCAAGGTTCTTTATGCATGCTTTAAGTTTTAAAAACGAAAATTTTAAAATACTAGAGCCATTTGAAAGTTTATTTACTCAAGGAATGGTTTGTCACGAAACATTTAGTGACAAAAATAAAAAATGGTTTAGCCCTGATGAAGTTGAAACTAAAGACGGTAAAAATTTTTACCTAAAAGAAGATCCTGAGATCAAAATTTTTGTTGGGCCCTCAGAATCTATGTCAAAATCAAAGAGAAATACTATAGACCCAGAGAGAATGATTGAAAATTATGGTGCAGATGCAGTAAGGTTTTTTATTCTATCAGATAGCCCACCTGAAAAAGATGTACAATGGTCTGAACAAGGCATGATAGCTTCTTATAGATTTATTCAAAAATTTTGGCAACTGCATAATAAAATTCAAAAAAAAATAGGGATTGCATCAGAAGGAAGTGTTGAGGCAGACACTGAGCTTAAAAAGTATACAAATCAATTAATTAATAAACTCAACAGTCACTTATCTAAATTTAATTACAATGTAATTATCGCAAATATGCATGAAACATATAGCTTTCTTTCAAAAATAATTGAAAAAAATATTTCACGAAAAGAACTTTTAGAAAATTACAAAAAAATATTAACTGTTTTATCCCCTGTAATACCACATATAATATCTGAATGTCTGGAAAGTCTGAAAACTAATGTTTTTCAAAACTGGCCTAAGATTGACCAAAAAATGCTTGAAGTTGAAAAAATACATTTTGTTATTCAGATTAATGGTAAAAAGAAGGGTACATTGGAAGTTTTAAAAGATATTGAAGAAAAAACTTTGATGGAAATGATTAAAAAAAACGTTAAAATTTACAAAAATTTAAATAACAAAAAAATTAAAAAAATTTTTTTCATAAAAAATAGACTTATAAATATTTTATTAAATGATTAAAAAATTAGCACTAATAGCGTTTATTTTTTTTTTAAATCAATGTGGATATGAAAAAATTTACTCCCAAAAAAATATAAATTTTAGTATTAAAGAAATATTAATATATGATGATATTAAAATTGGAAGACAAATAGAAAAAAGGCTAAAGTTTTTTTCTAATGACACCTCGAAAAAAAATTTTTACCAAATTTTTATAACCTCGAATAGAAAAAAAAATATTTCATCAAAAGATAAGAAAGGAAACGCGAAAACTTTTGGCTTAACTGTGAGTGTGTTATTGGTGGTGGATAATAATTTAGGACAAAAAAAGGAAATTGTTTTCACTAAGAGTACGATAATAAATAATAACGATAATAAATTTGAATTAAAGAAACATGAGAATGCTAAAATTATTAATTTAACTGACTTAATCATTGACGATATAATTATATATCTACAAAATTTTTATAACTTAAATAAAAAAAGTGCATCCCTTAATGGAAATTTGGGATTAAATTTAAAAACAAATGATAATTAAAACTTTCCAAATAAAAAATCTTACGAATACTACTTCGAGTTTTTTTTTACTTTACGGAGAAAACGAAGGATTTAAAAATCAAATTATCAATAATAATTTATTAAATGCGTTTAATGAAAACATATTACGTTACGAAGAAAATGAAATATTAAAAGATAAAAATATTTTTTATGATGAAATTAAAAGCAAATCTTTTTTTGATAACAAAAAAACTATTATAATCTCAAGAAGTTCTGATAAAATTTTAAATATAATTGAAGATTTTTTAGATGAAAAATTTGAAGATACAAGAATAATAATTAATAGTGGACCGTTAGAGAAAAAATCAAAACTAAGAAATAAATTTGAGAAAGCAAGTAATTTAGTATGTATACCTTTTTATGCGGATGATAACATAACTTTAAACAGGATAGCTTTAAACTTTTTTAAAGATAAAAAACTATCAGTGTCTCAAGAAAATATAAATTTAATAAGCGAAAGATGTAAAGGCGATAGAGAAAATTTAAATAATGAATTATTAAAAATTGAAAGCTTTACAAAAAATAAAAAAAAAATTTCTACAAATGAGATACTAAGATTAACCAATCTTGCAGATAACTATACTTATAACGAACTTAGTGACCATTGCTTAAATAAGAATCTAAAAAAAATTATTAATATAATAAATGAGAATAATTATAACTCTGATGATTGTGTTGCGATTACTAGAGTTCTTTTATCTAAAGTAAAAAGGTTAATAAAATTAAAAGAAGATAATATCTTAGAAAAAAATATTGATAATGTTGTTTCAAATCATAAGCCTCCCATTTTCTGGAAAGACAAAGATTTGGTTAAGTCTCAAATGAAAATTTGGAGTTTAGAAAAAGCAAAAGAACTTTTATACAGAATAAGTGAGATAGAACTAATTATAAAAAAAGGAAAAAATAATCCAATAAACATTCTTTATAATTTTATTTTAACACAAGCTAGACCTAGTAATTAACTTTTATAATTTCTATTAATCTGTTTAATTGCTCTAAGTCGTTATATTCAAAAGTTAGTAAACCTTTGTTATTTTTTTTATTGTTAATTAAAACCCTTATACCTAGCTTATCTTTAAGGGCTTCTTCTAAATATTTGATATCTGCAGATTTTGAAAAACTTTTTTTAATAGAGGGTTTCTTAAAAATTCTCACTAAACTTTCAGCTTGTCTAACTGATAATTTCTTATCGACTATTTTCTTTGCAAATAAATAAGGATTATCCAAACCAACAAGAATTTTAGCGTGACCTTGAGATAGGTAATTATTTTCAATAAGTTCAACAACATTTTTAGGTAATGATAAAAGTCTCAAACAATTAGCAATATGTCCTCTGCTTTTACCAATAAATTTTGCAACCTTTTCCTGATCGTACCCAAATTCATCCATAAGTCTCTTATATCCTTCAGCTTCTTCAATCGGATTAAGATCATGTCTCTGAACATTTTCAACTATCGCAAACTCTAAAGATTTTAGATCATCTGCTTCAATGACAACAGCTGGAATTTCATTAAGCCCAGCATTTTGAGAAGCTAACCATCTTCTTTCCCCAGCAATAATTTCATATTTATTATCAATATTTCTTGATTTTCGAACAATAATCGGTTGAACAACTCCCCTTTCCTTAATTGAATTAGTGAGATCCTCTAAGTTTTCTTTATCAAAATTTTTTCTTGGTTGTAATCTGCTTCGAACTACATCACTAATTGATAATTTATTATTGGTAGGAGTATTTTTAATATCTCCAATTAATGATGATAGACCCCTTCCTAAACCTTTTTTTGATTTAAATGGATTCATTATGCAGCGCTCTCATATTTGTTATCTTGGTTTAAAAATTCCTCTGTAAAACTAAAATATGATTTACTACCTGGGCACGTTTTATCGTATATTAAAACTGGAATTCCATGAGATGGTGCTTCGGACAATCTTACATTTCTTGGAACGATGGTTTGATAAACTTGATCCTTAAAATAATCTCTTGCCTCTTTTTCTACTTGGATAGAAAGTTTATTTCTCTTATCATACATGGTTAATAATATACCTCTTATGGAAAGTTCAGGATTAAGATTGCTTTTTATTCGATCAATAGTTTTTATAAGCTGAGTTATGCCCTCTAAAGCAAAGAATTCAGTTTGCAGAGGCACAATTAATGAATTTGAGGCCACTAATGCCATTACGGTTAGGAGACTTAATGAAGGAGGGCAATCAATTAGTATATGGGAGTAGTTACCTCTAGAATCATTTAAATAAGCGGTTAATTTATCCTTAAGAATGAAGGCTCTTCTAGTGTCTCCTGCTGTTTCAACCTCTAAACCTGAAAGATCTACATTTGAAGTAATAATTTCAAGATTTTCAAAATCTGTTTTCTTTATCACCTTTGATATATTGTCAGTTCCATTAAGCACACTATAAATTGTACCTTCTGAACTCTCGAGGTTTGATAAACCTAATCCTGTTGTTGCGTTTCCTTGTGGATCTAGATCTATTACTAAAACTTTTTTATTTTGAAGTGAAAGCCCTGCAGCTAAATTAATTACAGTAGTTGTTTTACCAACCCCTCCCTTTTGATTTATTATTGATATTATTTTTGTTTTCATTTTTTTTTTTTAAATTTATAAATTTTAATTATTTTAGAGTCTGAATTTGTTAAGCTTTGTTTTACTTTATATTCAAAATCCCATCTTTTTAAACATTTCGATAAAGTATCCATTCCACTCTTGCCTAAAAATAAAATAATACTTGAAAAATTTTTAAAGTTTGAGTGTGCTAATTCCAAAACTGTTGGTAATGGTTTGAAAGCTCTTGCAACAAGTATGTCAGTGCTTAAATTTTCTTCATCAAAAATATTTTTTTGAAAAACTTCTGCGTTCAGATTAAATTTTTTTATCACCTCTTTTAAGAATTGGCTTTTCCGAAAGCTTTTTTCATATAAATTAAATTTCATAGAATTTTTGTTATGCTTCATGATAATTGCAAGCACTATGCCTGGAAGACCTGACCCTGAGCCAACATCAGTACAAATTTTCTCATTTTTATTAATAAATTCAAATATTTGCGCACTGTCTATTATGTGTCTTTCTTTTGATTTTTCTTCTGAAGATTGGCTAATTAAGTTAATTTTTTTATTTCTCTCTAGTATTAGAGATCTAAATTCCTCAAAAACATAAAATGTTTCACGTGAAACATTCAGAGGTTCTAATACCGAATATTGTAATATGTTCGAATCTATCAAGCTATATGCTTAATAGACTTTCTTTTGACATGTGACAACAAAATATATACTGCAGCAGGCGTTATTCCGTCTATTCTGAGTGCTTGACCCATAGTTTCGGGTTTAATTTTCTTAAATTTAGACTTTACCTCAGTAGATAGACCGGATAATGCCTCATAATCAATATTATTTGGTATTTTTAGATTTTCGTCTTTTTTAAAAGCCAATATATCGGCATTTTGCTTAGTTAAATAACCTTTATAGTGAGCCTGTATCTCTAGATTTTCATCCAATTCCTTTGATATATAAGGGATTTCAGGCCATATTTCTCTAATTTTCATCATATCTACACCTCTTTGACTCAAAACCTCAATAGCTGAACGATATATGCCATCTTTTGCAATTTTTACATTAAATTTATCAATTTTTGATGGTGATATAGATAATTTTCTCATTTTAGAACTTATTTTCTCAAAATTTTTAGATTTGTCCTCAAAGTATGCTTGTCTACTTGGTCCAACCAATCCTATTTTAACTCCTTTTGGAGTTAATCTGACATCGGCATTATCAGCTCTAAGAGATAGTCTGTATTCAGCCCGAGATGTGAACATTCTGTAAGGCTCAGCAACACCTTTAGTAACTAGATCATCTATCATAACCCCAATATAAGCATCGGACCTATCTAGTATAAAAGGTTCCAATTTTTTAAATGATAAAGCAGCATTTATTCCAGCAATCAATCCTTGAGCTGCTGCTTCTTCATAACCTGTTGTTCCATTAATTTGACCTGCAAAATAAAGATTTTGTATTTTTTTTGTCTCTAAAGTTAAAAAAAGTTCCCTTGGATCTACAAAATCATACTCAATTGCGTAACCAGGCTGTAATATTTTTACATTCTCTAAACCATTGATATTATTGAGTATTTCTTGCTGTATATTCTCTGGGAGGGAAGTTGAAATACCATTTGGATAGATAGTATTGTCATTTAAGCCCTCAGGTTCTAAAAATATTTGGTGCCTTTCCTTATCATTAAACTTTATCACTTTGTCTTCAATAGAAGGGCAATACCTTGGTCCTACTCCTTGAATGCTTCCTGAATACATCGCACTTTTTTTTATATTCATTGAAATTATTTTATGAACTTTTTTATTTGTGTAGGTCATGCTACATGAAACTTGTTTATTAAAATTTTCTTTTGTTAGAAACGAAAAAAAATAAGGATCGCTATCAGCGTGTTGTACTTCTAAATTTTTAAAATCAATGGTAGTTCTATCTAATCTTGGTGGAGTACCGGTTTTCAATCTACCTAAGGAAAAATTATATTTTTTTAGCTGGTCACTTAGACCAATCGATGGTTTTTCATTAATACGACCCGCAGGAATTTTTTGTTCACCTATATGTATTAGACCATTTAAAAAAGTGCCAGTTGTAAGTATTATCTTGCTTGATGCAACTTTCTTTCCTGACTGTGTATAAAAACCATTTATACTATTTTTATAAAATATAAATCCAATTACAGAGTCCGAAAAAATGCTTAAATTACAATAGTTTACAAGTTTTTCTTTCATGTATTTTTTATATAAGGATCTATCTGATTGTGTTCTAGGTCCACGGACAGCAGGTCCTCTACTTCTGTTAAGTAGTCTAAATTGTATGCCTGATTTATCAGCTACCTCTCCCATAACACCATCTAGGGCATCTATTTCTCTTACTAAATGACCTTTTCCAAGTCCTCCTATTGCTGGATTACAAGACATCTCACCTATTGTATCTATATTATGAGTGAACAACGCAGTGTTAACACCTAGTCTAGCTGAGGCTGCAGCTGCCTCACATCCTGCATGCCCTCCACCTATAACTACAACATCAAATGACAAATTTTTTTTCATGAACTAAATCTATATCTGAATTAAAAATTTACAAGGACAGGCTTAAAAATCTTGAATAACAAGTTTAAATCCTCAAAAAACTCTAAAAATGCATAAAAAAGCTTATTATTTTCCAATGCAAAAATCGTTGAAAATAGTATCTAATATCTCCTCTACGTCGACTTTTCCAGTGATTTTGCCCAAACTTCTAGTTGCTAATCTTAAATCTTCAGCTGCCTTATCAAAATCGTTAATGTCATTTTTATTTTTGAATTTTTTCAGATTTTTTAAGCAATCTTCCAAATTTTCTCTATGCCTTGCTCTCGTAATTAAAACATTCTCGCTACCTAGAAATCGACTTTTAATTTTTTCTTTGATTAGATTTATTAGGACGTCTATATTTTTTTGATTTTTTATAGACACTAAAATAGGATTTAATTTTTTTAAATCTGAAGATATGATATCAGATTCTTTATCAATTTTATTTACAACTAATAATGTCTTTTCATTGATATATTTGTCTAAAAAGCCCCTATTTTCCTTACTTTTAGCTTCAATTATTATGATATTTAAATCTGCTTCATCTGCCTTTTTAAGTGAAAGTTTAATACCCTTTTTTTCTATTTCATCCTTTGCTTCTCTAATTCCAGCCGTATCAGAAATGATAACTGGATAGCCATTTATATTAAGATGAGTCTCTATAACGTCTCTGGTGGTTCCTGCTATTTCAGAAACAATTGCTACATCTCTATTTGAAAGATAATTAAGCAAAGAAGATTTACCAACATTGGGTGGACCGATAATTGCGATTTTAAAACCATCTCTTATTATTTGACCGACTTTATTATCCTGTAAACTTGCTTCCATTTCACGAATAATGTTGTCTGTTTTTTTTTTGATATCATTAAGGATTTCTTTTGGTAAGTCTTCATCAGGAAAATCTATTTTGGCTTCTATGTTTGATAATACTTTTAAAACATCTTCTCTCCAGGTTTCAAACTTTTTCAAATTTTTTCCTGCGATTACTTTTAATGCCTGTTTCATCTGTAAGTCTGTCTCTGAGGATATCAAATCTCCAATACTTTCAGCCTTAAGTAAATTTATTTTTCCATTTTTTAAAGCAAGCTTCGTAAACTCTCCAGGCTCCGCCATTCTACAATTTTTAAAATTTGAAATTGCGTCCAATAATGCTTTTAGAACTGCTCTGCTACCATGGACTTGTATTTCAGCCATATCCTCGCCTGTGTAGCTGTTTGGGCCTGGATACCATATTATAATACCTTCATCTATTAATCCAGTTTTGTTGCTATTGTTCACTTTTTTAAGGGTAGCAAACCTTGGAGTAGGAAAAGGCTTATCTGTTAACCCTGAAATAATTTTTTTGGTTTCAGCTCCAGATATCCTTACAACAGCAATCCCAGACACTCCAATTCCAGAGGATAAAGCATAAATTGTCATATGAATATTATAACTTGAAAAAATTGAAAAGAAATCGAGAATAATTTTAAAAAAAAATGAAAGAATTGGGGTATATATAATTTTACAGCAATAACTGTATTAACTTGGCTTATTCATTGAATTAAAAAATTCACCATTATTTTTTGTATTCTTTAATTTAGAATTGATAAATTCAATTGCATCCATTGATCCCATGGGAGCAATTATTCTTCGAAGAACATTCATTTTTTGTAAATCAGCTTTATCAAATAAAAGCTCTTCACGTCTAGTTCCTGATTTAGTAATGTCTATAGCTGGATATATTCTTTTCTCAGATATTTTTCTGTCTAATATAGTTTCACTATTTCCTGTCCCTTTAAACTCTTCGAAAATTACCTCATCCATTCGGCTTCCTGTATCAATAAGTGCAGTGGCAATTATTGTTAAAGATCCACCTTCTTCAATATTTCTTGCGGCACCAAAAAATCTTTTGGGTCTCTGCAAAGCGTTTGCATCAACACCACCTGTTAAAACCTTACCTGAACTCGGTACAACAGCGTTATATGCTCTTCCTAGTCTGGTTATAGAGTCTAATAATATAACAACATCTTTTTTATGTTCTGTTAATCTTTTTGCTTTTTCTATTACCATTTCAGCTACTGCAACGTGTCTTTGAGCTGGTTCATCAAAAGTTGAGCTTATAACCTCACCTTTAACTGTTCTTTGCATATCAGTTACTTCCTCGGGTCTTTCGTCAATTAGCAATACCATTAAGTAACATTCAGGATGATTTGCTGTAATTGAATTAGCTATGCTTTGCAATATCATAGTTTTACCAGCTTTTGGCGGTGAAATAATAAGCGATCTTTGTCCTTTTCCAATTGGGCTTACTAAATCAATTAATCTTGGGGTTAGATCGGGTTTTTTCTCTGTCTTGTTATTTTCAACTTCCATTACTAATTGCTTATTAGGATACAATGGCGTTAAGTTATCAAATGCAATTTTATGTCTTGCCTTCTCTGGGTCTTCAAAATTTATTTTACTAACTTGTAAAAGTGCGAAATATCTTTCACCATCTTTTGGAGCTCTAACTGGTCCTTCGACTGTGTCACCTGTTCTTAAACCAAATCTTCTTATCTGACTTGGGCTTATATATATATCATCTGGCCCAGGCAGGTAGTTTGATTCCATCGCTCTAAGAAATCCAAATCCATCTTGAAGAAGTTGTAATACACCGCCTCCCGTGATTTCCTCTCCTTTTTCTGCAAGTTTTTTTAAGATAGCAAAAAGAATTTCTTGCTTTCTAAGAGTACTAGCGTTCTCTATACCTAATTCCTCTGCTTGTGTAATTAGGTGTTCAGATGTTTTTTTTTTAAGTTCTTGGATATTCATAATGTGGGATTTTGTTTTAAGATAAGATTAATATATATACTTTTTTATCTTTTTCAAGTCTAGATAGGCTTAAATACTACAATGAATATAATCAAAATTAGCAGAATAGTGGGAACCTCATTAAAAAACCTAAAAAATTTAGAAGATTTAGTATTTAGATCCATTTTAAATTTGTTTAAAAAATTACCTAAATAAAAATGATACAAAGTTAATAAAACAACAAGTATTAACTTTGTTTTAAGCCAATATGTAGATAATTGATCAAATCCGATACTGCCTATCAATAAGATTCCAAAAATCCAAGAAATTAACATTGCAGGAGTCATAATATAAAAATAAAGTTTTCTTTCCATTGTTTTAAATACATTTGAAATATTTCTATCTGATTGATTTTCCGTATGATAAACAAAAATCCTTGGTAGATAAAGAAGACCCGCCATCCATGAAATTACAGCAATAAGATGGAGGGCTTTATAAGTTAAATAAATATTCATTAGTTTTTAAGATAATTAGAAACTAAATTATTAATTAAATTTATATGATCATCATTATCATTTAAACACGGTATTAAATCAAAATTTTCTCCCCCTGATTTTAAAAAACTCTCCTTTCCTTGAATGAGTATCTCTTCTAAAGTTTCTACACAATCAGATGAAAATCCTGGGCAAATTACAAGTATGCTTTTTTTACCCTCTCTTGGAAGTGCTTCAAAAGTTTTATCTGTATAAGGCTGGAGCCACTCTTGAGGTCCAAAACGTGATTGAAAAGTTGTTTTAATTGGGATTTTTTTAAATTTATCAGTTATCAAACGAGATGTTTTTTGACAATAACATTGATATGGATCTCCTTTATCAAAATATTTTTTTGGTATTCCATGATACGAAGCTATTATTAAATCCGGCTTCCAGTTAATTTCTGAAATTTTTTTGTTAATACTATTAATTAGAGCATCTATATACATCGGCTCTGATTCATAATGAGGTATTATTTGTAAACTGGGTTGCCACCTCATATCCATTAGAGATCTGTAAACTTCATCACAAACTGTGGCAGTTGTTGCAGCTGCATATTGTGGATACAATGGAAGTATAATTAAGTTTTCACAACCATCATTTTTAAGCTTTATTATTTTTTTTTTTATACCAGGATTCCCATACCTCATTGCATAATCAACAACGATCTTTTCGCTCTCTAATTTTGTTTTTAATTTTTTTGTCTGCATTTCAGTAAAATATTTGAGTGGGGACATGTCGATATCTTTCATCCAAATTTCTTTATATGCTTTTGCTGTTTTAGAGGGTCTAAAAGTTAAAATGAATAAATTTAATATTACCTGCCAAATTATAGGGTTTACCTCTATAACTCTTTTGTCTGATAAAAATTCTTTTAAATATTTTCTTATGTCAAACCAACTTGTTGAATCTGGTGTCCCAAGATTAACTAACAATATTCCTGTTTTTCCAAATTTTACAGTGGGGTGATTTGAGTTCATGTTTAAAAGTATTTTATTAATTATCTTTTATAAATTCTATTAAATATTTTACCATATCAGGATTTGTTTCGGGTAGGACACCATGGCCTAAATTAAAAATATAAGGATGATCTTTGAAAATATCCTTATACTTTTTAACATTTTTTTTCAAATTATCTTTATTCCCAAGAAGTAGTTTTGGGTCCAGGCCTCCTTGTACAGGTATAGTTATATCTTTTAAGATTTGCAACGGATCTACATTAAAATCTATATTTATTGCATCTGGATTTACTCTGCTCACATATTTTTTGTAATTTTTAATATTCCTAGGGAAACAAATTATGGGAATATTAAGTTTTTTTGTAAATTCTACTATTTCTTTAGTTGGTTGATAAACATATTTTTCTAAATCTTTTTCTTCTAATAATCCTGCCCAGCTATCAAAAATTTGAATTACAGTAGCACCACTTTTAACTTGATTTATTATATGAATTTTTAAAAATTCTTTGAGTAAATCTAATATTTCATCAAGATTATTTGCTTTTGAAAAAAAGTTTTTTTTAATATTTTTTTTTGGTGATTTTTTATTAATTATATAGACTAATAAAGTCCACGGAGCTCCTATAAATCCAATAAGATCTTTATTTTTTAGAATATTATTATTTGAAGTTATTTTAATGGATTCATAAATTGGGTTTAATTTATTTTCAAAATCATTTTTATTATTTCTAAATATTAGATCTTTACTAAAATCACCCAATTCAGGACCATAGTCTTTTGTAAATTTTAATTTTTGACCCAGACCATACGGAACCATTAAGATATCTGAAAAAATTATTGCTGCATCAAAATTAAATCTTTTAATAGGTTGTAATGTTATTTTTGGTACAAGTTTTTTATCTAAACATAAATTAACAAAATTTTTATTCTTTTGTCTTATTTTTCTAAATTCTGGTAAATATCTACCTGCTTGTCTCATCAACCAAATTGGTTTAATTGACCTATCTTTATTAAAGATACATTTTTGTAAGGGACTCATTAAATAAAAATATATATGTTTAGTATTAGTTTATTATCTTGTTAATAACTCTAATTTAATTTTATCAACTTTTTTTACAATAACTATCCACATTTTTATGGTTAAAAAACTCTTAATTGTATTAAAAAAAGTAACTTTAACACTTATATCGAAAAATTAAGGAATACTTATAAACATGTTTAAATATGTTAATTAAAATGATTTTATACACCTGTAAAACAATAATATTCAAATTTGACTTAAATCAGATTATTATTAAATACTTATAAACATACTTATTCATGAATAATTCATATCAAATATATTTAATATCAGACTCAACTGGAGAGACATTAGATAGAATTTTTATAGCCCTTAAAGCCCAATTTAAAAATTTTTCTTATGAAACTAATCATTTTTCTTTTACTAGAACAGAAAATCAAGTTCTAAAAATACTAACAAATATAAAAAATAAAAAAAAAATAATTATACTTTATACAATAGTTGATAATAATCTTTCAAAATTTTTAGATCAAGAAGCAAAGAAGTTAAAAGTTGCATGTTTTAATGCATTAGGTGATTTAATATTAAGTTTTTCAAAACAGCTAGATCAAGAAGCTTCATTTAAACCAAGCGGACAACATGCCTTGAATGAAGAATATTATGAGAGAATAGAAGCTATTCAATTCACCATGAATCATGACGATGGGAATTTATCAAATGATATAAATAAATCTGATATAATTTTATTAGGAGTTAGTAGAACAAGCAAAACGCCTACATCAATTTATCTTGCAAACAAAGGATTTAAGGTTTCGAATATTCCTCTTGTAAATGAAAACTCAATACCAAATAGTCTAAAAAATAATAAAAATAAAATATGTATTATAGGATTAACCGCAGAACCAAACAGATTAGTTGAAGTAAGGAAGAATAGGATGAGTTCTCTTAAAGATAACACAAGTACAAACTATGTAAATTTTGAAAAAATTTCACAAGAAGTTGAAGAAGCAAAAAAAACTTTTCAAAAGTACAAATGGCCAGTAATTGATGTCAGTAGAAAATCAGTTGAAGAAACAGCTGCATCAGTTATAAAAATTTTTGAAATAAGTAAAAAAAATGTCTGAAATTATATTAGCGTCGAAAAGTAAAATAAGGTTAGAAATATTAAAAAAAAATAGAATTAATTGTAAGTCACAACCATCAAATATTGATGAAGATGAAATTAAATATTCAATGACAAAACAAGGAGCTTCACCAGAGGATATATCAAAAAGCTTAGCTGAGTTAAAGGCAAACAAAATTAGTCAAAAAAACCCTGAAAAAGTGGTTATAGGCGCTGATAGTGTAATTGATTTTGAAAACGAGATTATTTCTAAACCTAAAAACAGAGATGAGGCTTTAGATATACTTAAAAAACTTAATGGAAAAAATCATTTTTTAATCAGCTCTGTGTGTATTTCAAAAAATGGATCTATGATATGGAAATGTACAGATAAAGCAGAACTAATCATGAAGCAAATGACAGAAAATCAGCTGAAAATCTATTTATCTAAAATAGACGATGAAAAATTATATGCTTATAATGTCTATCAAATAGAAGGTGAAGGAAAAAATTTATTTGTAAGCATAAAGGGAGACGTTGATACTATCATGGGGCTTCCAATCAATAAAATAAAAGAATACTTAAAAGGTATAAAGTGAAAAAATATATTGTTGTAGGAAATCCGATAGGTCATTCTTTATCTCCCGAAATTCATAATTATTGGTTTAAGAAAAACAATATTGATGCAAATTATGAAAAAAAACTTTTAAATAAAACCGATATACCAAAAGTTATATCTGAAATTAGAAAAAAAGAACTAAATGGCGTTAATATTACAGTGCCATTTAAAAAGGACTTCATAAATTTTGTTGATGAAATCACCCATGAAGCAAAAGAGACAAATTCAGTAAATACCTTATATCTTTCAAACGACAAGGTCATTGGTCACAATACAGATGTTGGGGGTTTCGAATTGGCAATAAGACATTGTAAGTACGATATAAATAAAAAAAAAGTACTAATAATAGGTGCCGGAGGAGTCGTTTCCTCTATCATTGTTGCTTTAAAAAAAATGAAAGTTGAAAAAATTTTTTTAAAAAACAGAACAATGGAAAAAGCAAAAACATTATTAAAAGGCTTTCCTGGTGTCGATTTAGTTAAGTGGGAAGATATAATAAATGTCGACATGATAATTAATGCTACTAGTGTTGGTCTTAAAGATGGAGAAAGTTTAGGTATTGATTTAAAGGGTTTTGGAAAAAATAAATTTTTTTATGACGTAATATATAATCCAAAAGAGACAAAGTTTCTAAACGAAGCCAGAAGTTTAGGCAATATTGTGGAAAATGGAAAAATGATGTTTATATATCAAGCACACCAAGCCTTTTCTGTGTGGCATAAAATTTTTCCAGAAATAGATGATGAATTAATCAAATTAGTTGAAAAATGAAAAAAATAGCAGTGGTAGGTAAAATTGGTTCTGGGAAAAGTTATGTAGCGTCTTCATTTGGCTTTCCAGTTTTTAACGCAGATCATGAAGTATCAAAAATTTATAAAAGTAATATAAATTTTTTTAAGAATTTAAAAAAAAAATTACCAAAATTTATTAAATCTTTTCCAATTAAAAAAAAGGAAATTTTAAAAAGTATATTAAGTAATAAAAAAAATTTAAAACTTATTACAAGAATAGTTCATCCAATTGTAAGAAAAAAAATGATCTATTTTTTAAAAAAAAATAAAAATAAAAAAGCAGTTATTTTGGATATTCCGTTATACTTTGAAAATAAAATAAATAAAAAAGGAGATGTGATACTTTATATAGACGCAAAGGATAATAAGATAATTACTAGATTAAAAAAGAGACCGAATTATAATAAAAAATTATTAGATGAATTTAAAAAAATTCAAAAGAAAAGTGATTTTAAAAAAAAAAAATCAAGCTATATAATAGTAAATGACTTTAATTCAAGTTCTATAAAAAAACACATTAAAGTTTTAAAGAAAAGGATTCTCGAAACAAAATGAGTTTTAAAGAAATAATACTTGATACAGAAACAACAGGCTTAGATGTTAGAGATGGTCATAGAGTTGTTGAAATTGGATGTATAGAAATTGAAAATTTTGTCCCAACAAAAAATATTTTTCACTGTTATCTAAATCCTGAAAGAAAAGTTTCAGAACAAGCTCTTAAGGTTCATGGCTATTCAGATGAATTTTTAGCTAAACAAAAAAAATTTTCTGAGATAGCTGAAGAGTTTTTAGAATTTATCAATGGAAAAAAACTTGTAATTCATAATGCTAAGTTTGATATAACTCATCTTAATAACGAATTAGGATTAATAAATAAAAATAGAATAGATATAAAGGCAGTTATAGATACACTTGAAATTGCTAAAAATAAATTTCCAGGTGCACAAATAAGTTTAGATGCTTTGTGTAAACGATATAAAATTGATAATTCTCGAAGAGAAAAACATACAGCAATCATTGATTGTGAGCTTTTATCCAAAGTTTATGTTAATCTTTTAGATCAAAAAGAACCTGTGCTTAATTTTAATGATTTCGATCAGTCTAAGTTTAATAAGAATTATAATGAGAAAAATATCTCTTATTGCAAAAAGATTTTAAAACCAACTACTGAAGAAAAAGAAGCTCATAAGTTATTCATTCAAAAAAACTTAAAGAAGAATTATTTTTAATTAAATTTTTCTTTAAATAGTTTATTAAAATCAACCTTTTTTTCAAATTTTACTCCCGAATATCCGGAATCGATTAATAAGTTTAATAATATTTTCTCAAGTTTTGGGTAAATATCATTCTGGACATCACATAAAATTATTTTTTGTAATTCTTTTTTTTCCTCTACCTCATTTTCAATTTTAACTATAGAGGAATAAACAACTTCAAAATAAGATTTTTTTTCTGGTTTTGATTTGTCTTGGAATTTAAGAGTTGTATTTATTTCTATAAGTTTATTTTTTAATGGTTTTGAAGAAATATCAATATCAAGTTCATATTTGTTTATATTACTTTTTGTGTATAAAAAACTTTCAACATCAGGTGTTTCGCTTGACATATCTTTTACGTAGTTAGATAATATTTTATATTTATTTGTTATTTTTTTCATCTATATCTTCAGCATGCCCTTCGATCATATCTTCTTCATCATTTTTATTTGTTGATTGTTTATTTTTAATTTTTCTAAATAAAATTTTTCTTGTTGGTGGAAAAATCATGAAAAGACCAACAACATCAGTTGCAAAACCAGGAATAATTAATAAAAAAGCTGCAAATGCCAGAGCAGCTCCAGAGACCATTTCGTAAATAGGTAATTCATTTTTAACTAATTGAGACATCCCAGATTTTAATGTGTTAAAGCCCTCATATCTAGCGTAAAGAACACCAATAAATGCAGTTATGAAAATTAGAGAAATTGTATTGAAGGCTCCAATTTTTCCTCCAATTTCTATAAATAGGTATATTTCAATAATTGGTATTAATATAATCAACAATAATATAGCGTTCATTTGTCTTTAGTCTAATTTGCTAGTTGAAATTAAGCAACATAGTAAATATTATTTAATTATGAATTATAGTTTTGAATATATTGATATTATACTTTTAGCAATGATCGCAGGCTTTATATTTTTAAGATTAAGGGGAATTCTAGGCAAAAAGTCTGGTTATGAGGATGAAGTAGCATCAAATTTTCCTCGAGATTTTTCTAATCAACCAATTAAAAAAAATCATAAAAATTTAGAGTTTGATGATGAGGCAAAAAATAATTTTATTAAAGGTGCTAAAATTGCGTATGAAAATATAGTTGTAAGTTTCGCATCAGGAAATTTAAGCGGTGTAAAACAGATACTAAGTAAAAAGGTTTATGATCAGTTTGAAAAAGCCATTAATGATAGAAAGTCTAATGGTCAGATTTCTGAAACTACTTTCATAGGTGTCAATTCTGCAGAAATCAGAAATCATGAAAACAAAAAAGATTTTTTAGAAGTTACAGTTGATTTTGCAAGTGAAATAATTTCATGCATAAAAGACAAAGATAATAAAATTTTAGATGGTGATCCAACTAAAGTAAAAAAAGTTTATGATACATGGATATTTTCTAAAGAAATATCCTCTAACAATCCGAATTGGCTTCTAATTGGAACAGAGAGTTGATTGAGTAATATTAGCGATAAAGATAAAAAAGACTGGAATACTTTTTTAAAGAGCACTGAAAAGATAGAAGATAAAGACAAAACTTCTTATAAAGATAATAAAACTACACTTTCGAAATCAATCGATCTTCATGGTTACACTTTAGATGAAGCAAATAGAAAAGTCAGTGAATTAATACATCAAAGTTTTGAAAATAATATAAGAAATTTAAATATAATTACAGGCAAAGGAAACAGGTCGAATAATCAGAAAGATCCATACCAGTCAAAAGATTTATCAATATTAAAATATTCAGTGCCAAATTTTGTAATGAATAACTTAGATTTAATGAACAAAATTATAAGTATCGATAACGAGTCGATAGAAGATTTATCAAGTGGAAGTTTTAGAATTTATTTAAAAAAAAAATGATTATAAGATAAACTTTGAAAGATCTGTATCTTTTACTAATTCACCAATATTATCTTTGATATATTTTGAATTTACAACTATTTTTTCTCCAGATCTATCGGTTGCTGTAAAACTAATTTCATCCAAAACTCTTTCGATAATAGTATGGAGTCTTCTTGCTCCTATATTCTCAACTGTTGAGTTAACCTCAGTTGCTATATTAGCAATCGCATCAATACCATCTTCTGAAAATTCTAGATCAACATTTTCAGTTTTTAATAAGGCTTTGTATTGCTTAATTAAACTATTATCTGGCTCTCTTAAAATCTTTTTAAAGTCTTCGCTTGTTAAAGCTTCTAGCTCAACTCTAATTGGCAGTCTACCTTGCAACTCTGGGAGTAGATCAGATGGTTTTGCAAGTTGAAAAGCACCTGATGCAATAAATAGGATATGATCAGTTTTTATTGGCCCATACTTAGTACTAACAGTTGTACCCTCAATTAAAGGTAATAAATCTCTTTGAACACCTTCCCTTGAAACATCACCACCTACTCGATCAGTTCGTGCTGAAATTTTATCTATTTCATCTAAGAAAACTATACCATTATTTTCTGTTGAATTTTTTGCTGATTTAATAATTTTATCTTGCTCTATCAATTTATCAGACTCTTCATTAATTAAAATTTCATGGGATTCCTTAACTGTCATTTTTTTCTTCCTTTGCTGTTTTCCCATTCCCTTACCAAGCATTTCACCAATATTTATCATACCAACATTTGCCCCAGGCATACCAGGTATCTCAAATGATGGCATAGAAGAGTTACTTTCGTTTACAGCAATCTCGATTTCATTCTCATCCAGATCACCATTTCTTAATCTTTTTCTAAAACTTTCTCTTGTTGCTACACTTGCCTTGTTTCCAACAATCGCATCTAAAACTTTCTCTTCCGCTTGCTTTTGTGCTTGTGCATGCACTTCTTTTCTTTTTTTAACTTTTTCCATTGCTATGGCAATCTCTAAAAGATCTCTAACTATTTGTTCGACATCTCTTCCTACATAACCAACCTCAGTGAACCTAGTTGCCTCAACTTTAACAAATGGTGCTTCTGCAAGTTTAGATAGTCTTCTCGAAATTTCTGTTTTACCAACTCCTGTTGGTCCAATCATAAGGATATTCTTTGGAAGAACTTCATCTTTCATCTCGTCTTTTAATGCCTGCCTTCTCCATCTATTTCTTAAAGCAATAGCTACAGCTCTTTTCGCTTTGTTTTGTCCAATAACAAATCTATCTAATTCTGAAACTATTTCTCTTGGAGAAAGAGAGCTTATATAGGTTTCATTACCTTTTTTTTCTCCTTTAGGAACTAGTGGAGTTACATTAGATTTTTCCATTATATTTTTTCCATATTTATATTGTCATTTGTAAATACACAAATTTCAGAAGCAACTTTTATTGCCTTTTTTGCAATTTCTTCTGCAGATAAATCCGTATCCATTAATACTTTTGCTGACGCTAAAGCATAATTTCCACCTGAGCCAATTCCTATTACATCACCTTCAGGCTCTAAAACATCTCCAGTTCCAGAAATTATAAAACTTTTTTCTTTATCTCCAATTGCCATTAATGCCTCAAGTCTTCTTAAGTATTTGTCTGTTCGCCAATCTTTTGCAAGTTCTACAGCAGCTCTAGTTAAATTTCCGGCATGTTTTTCTAATTTTGATTCCAATCTCTCAAATAGCGTTAGTGCATCTGCTGTTGACCCAGCAAAACCTGCTATCACATTTCTTTTCTCAATTTTTCTGACTTTGTTTGCAGTTCTTTTGATGACAGTATTTCCCATACTAACTTGTCCATCACTAGCAACTACAACATTATTATCTTTTCTTACTAATACAATCGTTGTCATAGTTATTAAATGGATATTAATTTGAAGAGTTCAAGGCCTTGATTACTTTTATTGATCTAAGCAAATAATGAATATATACGTATTAAAATAATGAAAAGAAAAGCTGATATTACTAGAAAAACAAAAGAAACATCAATAAAGGTAGAACTTAATATTGATGGTAAGGGCCAATACAAAATTGACACAGGAATTGGTTTCTTGGATCACATGCTAGAACAACTATCAAAACATTCATCAATTGATCTTAAAGTTAAAGCAAAAGGAGATACTCATATTGATTTACATCATACGACGGAGGATACAGGTATTGCGATTGGTGAATGCCTAAAAAAAGCATCAAAAAATTTTGTTGGAATAAAAAGATACGCGCATGCTCTTTTGCCTATGGATGAAACACTGACTAGAGTAGCGCTAGATGTGTCTAACAGGCCATATCTAATTTGGAATGTTAAATTAAAAGTTGAGAAATTAGGTGAAATGGATACAGAATTATTTAAAGAATGGTTCCAAGCTTTTGCGCAATCTGCAGGAATTACACTTCACGTAGAAAACATTTATGGTGATAATAGTCACCATATTATTGAATCTTGTTATAAAGGACTAGCTAGATCACTTAGAGCTGCGCTTGAATTAGATCCCAAAAATAAAAATACAGCGCCCTCTACAAAAGGTTCTTTATAAAAAAAAGAATTAATGAAAGTCACAATTGTTGATTATAGCTCAGGCAATATAAGCTCTGTAATAAACTCTTTTAAGGAAGTTGCACAAAACAAAGCAACTATAGAAGTAACTTCAGATTTAAATAAAATTAAATCTTCTGATAAAATTGTTTTGCCAGGACAAGGATCATTTAAAAGTTGTGTAGATGCTTTAAAAAAAATTAATGGTCTTACAGATACACTTAATGAATTTGCAATAAATGATAAAAAACCTCTTCTTGGTATTTGTGTTGGGTTGCAAATGTTTGCAGACGTTGGTTATGAAGAAACTGAAACAAAAGGTCTAGGATGGATTCCAGGTAAAGTGTCTAAAATTAATAACCAAAATGGTAAATTTAAGCTTCCACATATTGGGTGGAATGAAATTAATATTGTTAAAGATAGTAAGATTTTTAATAATATAGAAGATAAATCCCACATGTATTTTGTGCACAGTTATGAATTTATACCTGAGGACAAATCCATAATTGCTGCAACAACGGATTATTCATCGAAAGTAGTATGTGCTGCAGAAAAAGAGAATATCTTTGGAACCCAATTTCACCCTGAAAAGAGTGACAAAATAGGGCTTAGAATAATAGAAAATTTTATTGCATTATAAGAAATTAAAAAAATGTCAGATTTACTTAAAAATTCAAATTTATCTCTAGATACTGCAGATAAAATCGTTTCAGATACATTGCACGATTGTGATGATGGAGAGTTGTATATAGAAGATACAAAATTTGAAACTGTAACTTTAGATGATAATAAAATTAAAAGCTCAGAATATAGTATAGACTCAGGTTATGGTTTTAGAGCAATTACTGATGATGTGATTGCTTACTCACATTCAAACGAAATTTCAGAGGAGTCTCTTAAAAAATCAGGTGAAAATTTAAAGTCAACGCTTAAGGGTAAAAAAGGTACTTACAATTCTGCAATTACAAAAACAAATCAAAAATTTTATAATGATATAGATCCTATCGAAACAAAGTCCTTAAATGCAAAGATAGAATTGTTAAATTTAATGAATGAATATTCAAGATCAAAAGATCAATCTGTGAAACAGGTCTCAGCTAGTTTTCTAGGAGAGAAAAAAAATATTGAAATTTTAAGACTAGGGGGCGAATTACTCAAAGACAGTAGACCTCTGGTTAGAATAAATATATCAATGATGGTAGAAAAAAATGGTAGAAAAGAAACCGCTGTATATGGAGTCGGTGGAAGACAGTCTTATGATGAATATCTTAAAGATGGAAGTTGGAAGAAGTTGTGTGATGAAGCATTTCGAATTGCCACAACTAATTTAAAAAGTAAACCATCTCCTGCAGGTGAAATGAAAGTTGTTCTTGGACCTGGTTGGCCAGCTATATTAATACATGAAGCAATAGGGCATGGTCTTGAAGGCGATTTTAATCGAAAAAAAACCTCTGTTTTCCATAATTTAGTTGGCCGAAGGGTTGCTAGTGAAGGTGTCACTATAATTGATGATGGAACTATAGATAATAGAAGAGGAAGTCTTAACATTGATGATGAAGGAACTCCTACAGAAAAGACAGTTTTAATTGAGAAAGGAATTTTAAAAAACTTTATGCAAGATAGATTAAATGCACGATTGATGAATACTAAGTCTACAGGCAATGGAAGAAGAGAAAATTACAAACATATCGTATTACCCAGAATGCGTAATACGATAATGCTAAACGGCACTCATACACAGGAAGAGATGATTAATTCTGTAAATAGGGGGATTTTTGCTGTTAGTTTTGGAGGTGGACAAGTTGATATTACTTCAGGAAAGTTTGTTTTTAATTGTACAGAAGCTTATGAAATAGTAGATGGTAAAATTGGTGCACCTTTAAAAGGAGCAACTTTAATTGGCGATGGCCCATCATCTCTTAAAGAAGTTTTGATGGTTGGCAATGATATGATGCTAGACCCTGGTATTGGAACTTGTGGTAAGTCTGGACAAGGGGTTCCAGTTGGAGTTGGTCAACCATCTCTCTTAATTGATAATATGACAGTTGGCGGCACTCAACTATAAAAATGTTAAAAGAAAAAGAGTATCTAGGTAATATTGCTGAGCAATGTATATCTAAATCTAATAAACTTGGTTCAACAGATGTAAGTGTAATGGTAATGCATTCAGTATCCGAGGATGTAAGTGTAAGAAATAGAAAATTAGATGGCTCAACAAGGTCTGAAAATTTAGGTATTAGATTAACAACTTACATTGGTAAAAAAAAGTCTACAATTTCATCTTCAGATCTGAACACTAAAAATTTAGATGGTCTGATTAATAGATGCATTGAGAGTACTAAAATAACGCCTGAAGATGATCTAAACTCTCTGGCAGATAAAGAACTTTATTTTAAAGGCGATAAAGACCTAGATTTGTATGATGAAACAGTTTTAGAAAATAAAAAGAAAATAGAATACATAAACGAAGCTGAGGAAGAGGCTTTTTCCAGAAAAGATATTGTTAATACCAATGGATCGGGCTTTAGCCAAAATAAATCAAATTTTATTTTAGCAAATTCAAGTGGATTTTCTGATGGTTATAAAACATCTCAGTTTACAGCCTATTGTGAGGTAGTATCAAAAAATAATGGAAGCATGGAGAGAGATTACGAGTACAGTAGCAAACGTTTTTTTAACGATATTCTAAAACCAAAACAATTAGGGTCAAAAGCTGCTGAATTAGCTTTAAAAAAATTGAATCCAAAAAAAATAAAAAGTGAGAAATTAAATATTATTTTTGATAAAAGAATTGCTAAAGGTTTTTTATCCTCATTTTCAAGTGCTATATCCTCTAGTTCATTTTCAAAAGGAACAACTTTTTTAAAAGATAAACTTAATAAAAAAATATTTGGAGATAAAATTAATATTCAAGATAAAGCTGACATTAAAAAAGCAAATGGCTCGAGATATTTTGATATTGAAGGGGTTAAGACGAGTCCTTTAGATCTTGTAAAAGATGGAGCTTTAAACGATCTTTTAATTGATACTTACAACGGAAAAAAAATAAAAAAAAAGTCAAATGGTAGAGCTAGTGGTTCATCAAATTTATATTTCCTAAATGGTGATTTAAGTTTTGAGGAATTACTAAACTCAAATAAAAAGCTGCTTTATATTACAGAAACAATCGGTAGGGGGTCAAACATAATTACTGGAGATTATTCAGTTGGTGCATCTGGATTAATGGTTGAAAATGGTGAGTTTTCGTATCCTGTAAGCGAAATAACAATAGCTGGAAATTTAAATAATATTTATAAAAATATATCATTAGCCAATGATTTAGAATTCAACTATTCAACTAATTCACCTACAATGTTAGTTGAAGGGATGATTGTTGGTGGAAAATAACTTATAAATTTATAAGTTAATAAAAAAAAATTTAAAATAGTGAAAATATTTCCAGCCATAGATATTAAGGATAAAAAGTGCGTGAGACTACTTAAAGGAGATTTTGACAAGAAAACTGAGTACAAAATGTCTCCAGTTGAACAAGCTAGTAAATATAGGGATCATGGTTTCAAAAATTTACATATAGTTGATCTTGATGGAGCCTTAACTGGCGAAACAGTTAATCTAGATATTATCAAGGATATAGTTGGTAAATTTGATTTAGAGGTTGAGATTGGTGGCGGTATAAGAAAGCTTGATAGTATTCAAAAATATGTTGATGTTGGCGTTGAAAAAGTGATTTTAGGAAGTGCTGCTATTAAAGATAAAAAATTTTTAAAAGAAGCATGTCAAAAATTTCCGGATAAAATAGCATTAGGCTTAGATGCTAAAGATGGATATTTATCGGTATCTGGATGGAAGGAAAATTCTAATCAACTAACTTTAGATTATTTAAATGAAGTAAATGATTATGGAGTTAGTAGACTTATTTATACTGATATAAATAAAGATGGCATGAAACAAAGCCCAAATTTTTATGAAACATCAAAAATTGCTGCTAAATCCAATTGTCCTGTAATTATATCTGGTGGGGTTTCATCAATAGATGACATTAAAAAAGCAAAGAGTTTAAAAAATATTGAAGGTATAATTGTTGGAAAAGCAATTTATGATGGTGATATTAAATTAGAAGAACTTGTGAAAGAAGATGCTTAAAAATAGAATAATTCCTTGCTTAGATGTTAAGAATGGTCGAGTTGTGAAAGGTATTAACTTTGTTGATTTAAAAGATGCAGGCGATCCTGTCGAACAAGCAAAAATTTATAGTGATGGTGGCGCTGATGAAATTTGTTTTTTAGATATTATAGCCTCTAACGAAAATAGGGATACTATTTACGACGTTGTAGAAAAAACCTCAAAGAAATGTTTTGTGCCTTTAACAGTTGGTGGAGGCGTTAGAAGTGTTGAAGATATAAGTAAATTACTTAACTGTGGAGCTGACAAAGTTTCAATCAATACTGCTGCTGTAAATGATAAACAGGTTGTTGTTGATAGTTCAAAAAAGTTTGGCTCTCAATGTATAGTTGTTGCAATAGATGCAAAAAAAAATGGAGACATGTGGGAGATTTATACTCATGGCGGAAGAAACAAAACTGATATTGATGCAATTAAATTTGCAAAAGAAATGGAAAAAAGTGGTGCAGGAGAATTATTAGTTACCTCAATGGATAGAGATGGCACACAGGTTGGATATGATATTGATTTAATGTCTAAAATTTCATCTACTGTAAACATACCTGTAATCGCATCTGGCGGAGTTGGTACCTTAGATCATTTAGTAGATGGTATTAAATTAGGTAATGCGAGTGCAGTATTAGCAGCTTCAATTTTTCATTATGGTAAATATTCAGTAAAACAGGCAAAGGAATATTTGGATTCTAAAGGGATTCCAGTTAGAATTTAGAATGCTTAAGACTTTAGAAGATCTAGTTAATATAATCAGAGAAAGAAAATCATCATCAGATGAGACTTCTTACACATCAAAATTACTTAAAGACAAATCGTTATCTGTAGAAAAGGTTAAAGAGGAGATTGGTGAACTTATAGAAGCAGTAGAAAATAATTCAAACAAGATTCATGAGGCAGCTGATGTCCTTTATCATTTACTGGTCTATCTAGAGGGAAATGGCGTCCGTATTGAGGATATCATGGATGAATTAGAAAAAAGGAAGAAAAAAAAAGAGTCTTAAAAAGATCAAATTAGTGTTAGCTTTTTAAAATTTTAAATTCATTATGAGCCACAAATTTTATAAACCTGCAAGAGCAAGACTTCACAGAAGCGAATTAGCAGTTCCGGGATCATCTCCAAAAATGTTTGAGAAAGCACTAAATTCAGCTGCTGATGTTATATTTTTAGATTTAGAAGATGCAGTGTCGCCGAATGATAAAATCACAGCAAGAAAAAACACTATAAAGGCTTTGAACGAAATGAATTGGAGAGAGAAGGGCAAAACCATTTCTGTGAGAATAAATAGTTTAGATACTCATTATATGTATAGCGATTTAATTGAAATAGTTGAGCAAGCTGGAGAAAATGTTGATACTATTTTAGTTCCAAAAGCAGGAACATCAAGCGATGTATATATGGTTGACTGTTTGCTAACTCAAATAGAGACACATAAAAAAATAAAAAATAAAATAGGTATAGAGTGTTTAATAGAGACTGCTCTAGGTATGGCAAATATTAAAGACATTGCACAATCAAGTTCCAGATTAGAGGCTCTACATTTTGGTGTTGCAGATTATGCAGCAAGTTTAAGAGCTAGAACGGTTGTTATAGGAGGATTAAATCCTGACTATCCTGGAGATCAGTGGCATCACGGTTTGTCGGAATTAGTCGTTGCTTGTAGAGCTTATGGTCTGAGAGCTATCGATGGACCATTTGGAGATTTTAATGATGCAGATGCATACATAATGTCTGCAAAAAGAGGTGCAGCTATCGGAATTGAAGGCAAATGGGCAATCCACCCATCTCAAATAGAGCTTGCTAACAAAGTATTTACTCCACCAGAATCAGAAGTTTCAAAAGCAAAAAGAATTATTGATGAACTTGAAAAAGCGGCCAAAGAAGGAAAAGGAGCAGCTCAACTTGACGGTCGAATGATTGATGCGGCTTCAGCAAGAATGGCTGAAAACATTGTCAATATTGATAAATTAATACATAATAAATAATAAAAATTATGGACATTCACGAATACCAAGCAAAAAAAATATTATCAAGTTTTGGAGTATCAATTCCAAGGGGTGGGATTGTTTATAGTCCTGAGAATGCAGAAAATAAAGCCAGGGAAATTGGTGGAGCTAAATGGGTAGCGAAGGCACAAATACATTCAGGAGCAAGGGGAAAAGCTGGAGGTATAATATTATGTAATACACCTTTAGAAGTGGCTCAAGCTACTGACAAATTACTTGGAAAAAAATTGGTAACAAATCAAACAGGACCAGAGGGCAAAATAGTTAATAGAATTTATATTGAGGAAGCGACTGATATTGAAAAAGAATTATATTTAGGTTTAGTTTTTGACAGAAGTTCTGAGAGTATAATGATCGTAGCTTCAACAGAAGGTGGAATGAGTGTTGAGGAAATTTCTAAAGAAAAGCCAGAAACTATAATTAGATCAAAAATAGAGGTTGCAGTTGGTATTCAAAGTTTTCAAGCAAGAGAGCTTGCATTTGGTTTGGGAATTGAACCGGCATTAATTTCAAGAGTTTCAGATACAATAATCGGATGTTATAAAGCTTTTAGTGAATTAGATGCAACTATGGTTGAGGTCAATCCAATGGTAATTTCAAAGCAAAAACAAATATTAGCTTTAGACTGCAAAATGAGTTTTGATAATAATGCAATGTTTAGGCGTAGCCAAGTATCAGAGTTAAGGGACAAAACTCAAGAGGAGACCAAAGAAGTCTATGCATCTGACAGAGGTTTAAATTACGTCAGTTTAGATGGAAATATTGGCAATATAATAAATGGCGCTGGACTTGCAATGGCATCAATGGACATGATTAAGCTAGCTGGAGGATCTCCTGCGAATTTTCTAGATGTTGGGGGAGGTGCAACTCCTGAAAAAATTGTAAAAGCATTTAAACTAATAACAATGGATGAAAAAGTTAAAGTTATATTAGTTAATATTTTTGCAGGAATTAATAGATGTGATTGGGTAGCAGAAGGTATAGTTCAAGCTTTAGAAAAAATTGATGTAAAAGTTCCTCTTGTAATAAGATTAGCCGGTACGAATGTTAAAAAAGGAAATGAAATACTTAAAAAAAGTAAAATTAAATATATTGAGGCAAATACTCTTGAAGATGCTGCAAACAAAGCAGTTAAAGCTTTAGGTAACTAATTTATGGCTGTTATAATTGATAAAAATTCAAAAATAATAATTCAAGGTTTCACAGGCAAAATGGGAACATTTCATGCGGACGAAATGATAAAGTATGGATCAAATGTCGTTGGTGGCGTCACACCAGGAAAAGGTGGTTCTAAGCATTTAGATCGTCCTGTATTTAATACAGTAAAAGAAGCTGTTAAACAAACGGGTGCCACTGCTTCGATATTATTTGTCCCACCAGCTTTTGCTGCAGACTCCGCAATGGAAGCAGCTGATGCAGGAATTAAAACTTGTGTAGCAATTGTAGATGGTATCCCATCTCACGACATGATTAAGATTAAGAGATATATGAGGAGATATACTAAAAGTGGAAAGATGACTTTGGTGGGTCCTAATTGTGCAGGAATAATAAGTCCTGGTAAATCTATGCTAGGAATAATGCCTGGTCATATTTATAAAGAGGGTAGAGTTGGAATAATTAGTAGATCAGGAACTTTAGGTTACGAGGCAGCACAACAACTCAAAAATTTAAATATTGGAGTTTCAACAAGTGTTGGGATTGGTGGTGATCCAATCAACGGAAGTTCTTTTAGGGATATTATTGAAAAGTTTGAAACTGATGATGAAACAGATGCAATTTTAATGATTGGGGAAATTGGTGGACCTCAAGAAGTTGCTGCAGGTCATTTTGCTAGAGAAAATATGAAAAAACCAGTCATAGCATATATAGCAGGACTAACTGCACCAAAAGGCAGAGTGATGGGTCATGCAGGTGCAATTGTTTCAGCATATGGAGAAAGTGCTGTTGAAAAAGTTGAGCTCTTAAAAGAATGTGGTGTAACAATTTCAAAAAATCCTTCAGTAATGGGAGATACTGTAAAAAGAGTGCTTGGTTAAAATTAATTTTTTATGGGTAAAATAAAAATAATATTTTTAATTATAATTGGTTTCATAGTTTACAAAGGTTTTGTAGCAATTAAAAATTTTGAAATCGGAATTGATAAAGAAGTTGCTCAAATCGAAGAAATGGGATTTGAAAAGGAAGGCCAGGTGATAGGGTTAATGATGTATCTTGGAGATCCTGAGGATCTAAAATTAGTCGAACACTTACTTGTTAAAAATAAATCTAAATGTTTTGAAATGAAAGTAATTGCAGAGGAAAACTCTAATGCATATTATGAATGTGCTAGGGTGATAGCCATTACTAAGGAAGGAAAAATAATTAGAGTGATAGAAGAAATTGAGGTTTTATAATGGCTTACGATGACAATAATATATTTGCTAAAGTTTTGAGGGGAGAAATACCTTGTAAAAAAATTTATGAGGACGATTTTGTATTATCGTTTTATGACATTAATCCTCAAAAAAAAATTCATGCTTTAGTAATTCCTAAAGGAAAATATATTGATCTAGATGACTTTAGCGACAAAGCAAGTGATGATGAAATTGTAGGATTAATTAAAGGGGTTAATAAGGTAGCAAAAAAATTAGGCATCTCAGTTGAGGAAGGCAATGGTTATAGAGCACTTACAAACATAAGCGAACATGGCGGTCAGGAAGTGCCACATTTACACTTTCATGTTTTTGGTGGCGAAAAAGTTGGGAAAATGGTTGAATGATTGAAAAAATTGATAGATATTATTTAGAAATTTTATCAATCCAAAGCTTAAAGTATAAAAAAAAACCTAATGAAAATCTTAACATTGAGCTCTTAAAAAAAGAAAATTTTGATTTAAATAAATTTTTCTACAAACAAGTCGGTAAAAAATATCAATGGATTGACCGATTAATCTGGAGCGATGCTTCTTGGCAAAATTATATATCTAATAACAATTTAAAAACATATGTACTAAAGGAAAACGATGAATTAGTAGGATATTTTGAGCTAATTCATAATACAGAGACTAATAATTGTGAAATTGCTTATTTTGGAATTTTAGAAGAATTTTTTGGAAAAGGTTATGGGGGCTATTTATTATCTGAAGCAATCAAATTTGGTTTTAACTTGAATGCAAAAAGAGTTTGGGTTCATACATGTTCTTTAGACCACCCAAATGCAATTTTAAATTATAGATCAAGAGGCATGAAAGTCTTTAAAAGTGAAATTTTAGAGAGAAGAGCTATTTAATTAATAGATGGTAATTTAAATTGATCTTTTTTTAGCGGTAAATTTATTTTTAAATCAAAAAGGTATGTAATAACTAAGTTTTGATAAATATCAATATTTTGCCATCCAATAATATTTAAAGTTGTTTTATCAAAAAAAATATTTACACTATTTTCACTTTCATCAAATTTAAAGCGATAAAACTTGTCATCAATTAAATCTACATTTGTTTCCTTTATTTTTGAAATTAGGAAATTTTTATCTAAAATTAAATTAAGTGCAGTTTTTTCAATAGGATAAATATAATATTGATTAATTCTTTGATTTTTAATCACCAGACTTTTGCCATCAGATACTAGAAGTTTTTCCTTATTATTTTCATATAAACAGTAAATCTTTTTAGGGTATTCAATAATACAATTACCCTTTTCCTCCTTATCATTTATATTTTGTTTAAAAGAGAAAGATAGATTTTCAATTTTATTAAAATTATTAATAATATTTATAACTTCTGACGCTTTTAAATTATTAAAAAAAAAACAAAAACAAAAAAAAACAATGAAAATTTTTTTCATTATTTTAAAACATCTCTTTTACCAACATGGTTTGCTTTACTAACGATTCCTTCTTGCTCCATCATATCTATAATTCTTGCAGCCCTATTATATCCAATTTGTAACTTTCTTTGTAAAAATGAAGTCGAAGCCTTACCTTCTGTTTTAATAATTTCAACAGCAGTTACATACAAATCATCTTTATTATCACTTGATGCTGACGTACCCGAATCACGCTCATCTGCAAAATTTAGAATTTCATCAACATAATCAGGCTCAGCCTGTGAGCGAATAAAGTTGTTAATTTTATCTATCTCACTTTCCGAAACATATGGAGCATGAATTCTAATTATTCTATTGGCTGATGACATATAAAGCATATCACCCTTACCAAGCAACTGTTCTGCTCCTTGTTCTCCTAAAATTGTTCTACTATCTATTTTTGACGTAACTTGGAAAGATATTCTTGTTGGAAAATTTGCTTTAATGGTTCCAGTAATAACATCTACACTTGGCCTTTGGGTTGCCATAATAATATGAATTCCAGCAGCTCTTGCCATTTGAGATAGTTTTTGAATATAATTTTCGATTTCCTTGCCGGCAACTAACATTAAATCCGACATTTCATCAACTATCACAATTATGTATGGCATGGCATGCGAGTGCTTTTTATTGTAGCCATCGATATTTTTAACTCCTTCTCTTGTCATCAATTTATATCTACTTTCCATTTCTTTAACGACCCATCCTAATACAGATGCTGCTTTTTTTGCTTCAGTTATAACTGGACAAAGTAAATGAGGTATACCTTCGTAAGTTGATAATTCTAACATTTTAGGGTCAATTAAAATGAATTTACATTTATCAGGCGAGTGTTTGTATAAAAGCGAAAGTATAATTGTGTTAATGCAAACAGATTTTCCAGAACCAGTTGTTCCAGCTATTAATAAGTGGGGCATAGAAGATAAATCCCCAGTAATTGGAATCCCAGAAATACTTTTTCCAAGAGCAATTGGTAATTTAATATCTTTATTTTTAAAATTTGGTGAAGAAATTATTTCACTTAAATATACGTTTTCTCTATAAGTATTTGGAAGTTCAATACCAATAGTATTTTGTCCTGGAATTGTAGAAATTCTTGCAGATTCTGAGCTTGTGTTTCTAGCAATGTCTTCGGAAAGGTTTATGACTTTTGAAACCTTTACACCAGCCGCAGGTTCAAATTCATTCAATGTAACCACAGGTCCGTTACTAACTTTTTTAATTTTACCCTCAACACCAAAATCTAGAAGTATCTTTTCTAAAGAATTAGAATCGTAATTTTGATCATCTGATTTTCTTGATCTCTCCTCTTTTGAGGCAATATTTAAAAAATCTATACTTGGTTGTTTATATTTAAGCTTAGTGGTTTTATTTTGGTATGTGTTTTGATTAAAAGAAAAATTTTCCTGCACACTTTCAACTGGTTCTTCATCGATAGATTTATAAATATCATCATTAATAATTTTATTTTGTAAAGAGATATTTGATTTTTTATTTAACGTAATTTTTTTAACTAAGTTTACAAAACTTTTAATACTGAAATTAATACTTTTGAAAAAAAGTAAAAGAGTGGAAATGAGCATAAAGTAGTAAGATATATCTTTGTTTATTAAGAGTATATTTTCAACAAAACCCTTGGAGAAAGTATTTCCAATAAAACCTCCGTTACCATTAATTGGTAACCAAAATGAGTTAAAATAGAATATTGTTAAAAAAATTGTTCCAAAGAATATATACAGGATTACATAAAAAAAATTTTGTAAAATAATTGTTAATTCTTTTTTAAAAAAAATATTAAGACCTGTTATGAATAAAGTAGTCGTTAGTAAAAAAGAAATTAAACCAATTGATTGTAAAAAAAAATCAGAAACAACACTACCATAAAAACCTAGGACATTTTGTATTTGATTATTATTAGAATAAACAAAATTAGGATCAGAGGCTGTATATGTAAGTAGAGCTATAACGAGCAGTATACTGGTAGTAGTTAAGACGATACCAAATAGCTGAATTAATCTGTTGATTATAAAGCTTGATACATTTTGTAGTAAAGATTTAATGCTCATAATATTAAAAAGAATCCAATTTACCACTTTGTATCACTTAATATTTGTTGTTAAAATTATTTTTTTATGAAAATAAGTATTATTGGGAATAACCTTACAGGTTTAATTTTAGCTAAAGCTTTATATAATAAAAATATAAATGTTGAAATTTTCTACGTTGATAAATCAAAGAAACATAAATCTAATAGAACAATAGCAATAACAAATAAAAATATGAATTTTGTAGAAAAAAATTTATTTCATATTTCTAAAAAATTTATAAATCCTATTAATGAAATTGGTATTGCAACAGAAAATAGTAACAATAAAGAAATATTTAATTTTAAAAATAAAAAAAATCTTTTTTATTTAATAAGAAATAAGGATCTTTTAAAGATCTTAAAAAAAAATTTAAAAGGAGTTAAACTTAATAAAATTAAAAGTCAAAATTTTTACGAAAGTTTATTAAATAAAAATAAAAATAAAAGAGATTTAATAATAAATTGTGAAAAAAATAATATTTATAATAAAAAATTTTTTCATAAAAAATTTAATAAAAATTACAATAGTATAGCTTTTACATTTATTATAAATCACGAACCTGTTAATAATAATAAAGCTTTACAAATTTTTACTAAGCATGGTCCCTTAGCATTTCTACCATTGTCAAAATTCCAGACGTCAATAGTATTTTCTATTAATAAAAAAAGTTTTATACGATCAAATTCTGACGTTTTTGATTTATTTAAAAAATATAATAAAATTTATAAAAAAATAAAATTTTCTCAAATCGAAAAAGTAGAACTTAAATTTGAAGTAGCACGACATTACTATCACGATGAGATTCTTTTATTTGGTGATAGTCTTCATCAAATTCATCCATTAGCTGGTCAAGGTTTCAACATGACAATAAGAGATTTGCAAATTTTAATAAATGAAATAATTCAAATCAAGGATCTTGGCCTGCCTATAAATAAAAATTTGTTAAAAGAATTTCAAGCTAAAACTAAACCCTATAATTTTCTATACTCAAATAGCATAAATCTTATAGAAACTTTTTTTAAAGTAGATAACAATTTTAAAAATAAAATTTCTAACTCAATTCCTTTAAGTTTAAATAAAAATAAAATATTTAAAAATTTTATTATGAAAGTGGCTGACGAAGGTTTTAGCTTTTTTTAATTACTGTAAAGTATTATTTTGAAAATTATCTAATAGATAAGTTTTTAAAATTTTTTCCAATTTTAATTTTCTATCATTAACATTTAAGCTTTCTAACAATGTTTGTTTTTCTTCCAAGCTTATTGGAGATGCCATAGATAAAGTATTTATAGTATTATATAAATCTTGCTTTTCAAGCTCTGACCAATTTATAGCATAACCTTTTTTATTAAATATACTTTTAAGATCTTTTAGAATTGTTTCTAAATTTGAGAAATTAATTTTCTCTCTATTTTCTTTTAAATCAAAAGAAAACTTTTCATAATTTACTTTGCAAACCCTATAAAGTTTATTTGTAGAAATTTCTTTTAAAATCTCAAATCTACTTATTCCATTCAAAACAATTAAATATCTTCCATCATCAGTTTCGTTAAAACTTGTAATTTTCCCAACGCATCCAACATTATAGAGGTTAGGCTTTTTTAAATCTCCAGTTTTTTTAGGTTGAACCATACCTATCATTCTATGTGATTTCATTGCGTCATCGATCATTTGTACATATCTTGGTTCAAAAATATTTAATGGAACTGTACTCTCAGGAAAGATAATAAAATTAGAAAGTGGAAAAATGGATATTTCTTCAGGTAATTTTTTATTATTTTGCATAAAGGTTAATTATAATAATTAGCAACAATTAGTAAATCACTTTATTTAATATTTAAAATATAGATATATTAATCTTTCTTAAAGCAAGTAACTAAAAATTTTTTTGAAATTTTGATAACTTCTTGCAATTAAAAAGATCGCTTATTATAATAAATTTATAGAAGCGGGCGTAGCTCAGTGGTAGAGCGTCTCGTTGCCAACGAGAAGGTCGTGGGTTCAAGTCCCATTGCCCGCTCCAAATATTATGGATGATTTAGCAAATAAAAAATGTATTCCTTGTGAGGGTGGAATTCCCGCATTTGATAAAAGCGAAATACATAAATATTTAAAAAAAGTCGATGGATGGGATGTAAAAGAAGATGAAAAAAATAACTTTTTTTTAACGAAAGAATTTACGTTTGAAAATTTTATAGACAGCCAATCATTTGTTAACAAAGTTGCACAAATTGCAGAAAATGAGGGCCATCATCCAGATATTGCTTTTGGATGGGGTTATGCAAAAATCAAAATATTTACACACGCCATCGAAGGTCTCGCAGAAAGTGATTTTATTTTGGCAGCGAAAATTGATCGAATTTGCTAATGTCTAAAATGTCGAGTTTTTGAGAATACTAAAACAATACCAGCATCATTGGCATACTTAATAATTTCTTTATCCCGGATCGAACCAGACGGCTGAATCACTGCAGTTACTCCAGATTGTACTAAGGTTTCTATTCCATCAACAAAGGGAAAAAAAGCATCTGAGGCCGCTAGAATATCACCTTCAATTTTTGAATTAAATTTCTTTAACTTGCTGATAGCAATTTTGCAGCTATCTAATCTACTAGGTTGTCCCGAACCAATTCCTACAGTTGATTTATCTTTAGTTAAAACAATTGCATTTGATTTAACAAATCTACAAATATTAAATGCAAAAATTAAATTTTTTAAGAGTTTAGAATTTGGTTTTAATTTTGAAACTACTTTAAAATTTTTTGAGGAAAACTTTAAATTATCTGCGGTCTGTAAAAGAAGAGTATTAAAATTACTGTTATAACTTAGAATTTCTTTATTCTTTAACTCACTTGAGTCTATTATTCTTAAATTTTTCTTTTTTTTTAAGATTTTTAAAGAATCTTTATCAAAGGCATCTGCAATGATAACCTCGAAAAAAATTTTATCTAACTCATTTGCTAATTTTTTGTTAATTTTAAAATTACAACTAACAATACCCCCATAAGCACTTATTGGATCGGATTTAAGTGCTAATTTAAAACTCTCAATTTTATTTGAATTTACCGCCACTCCACAAGGATTTGCATGCTTTATAATAACTGTACCTTGATTTTTTGGAAGTGATTTAGATATATTTAAAGCTGCAAAAATGTCATTATAATTGTTGTAGCTCAATTTTTTCCCATTTAATTGTTTTAATTTTAAATTCTTATTTATATAAATAGACGATTCTTGATGAGGATTTTCTCCATATCTTAAGTTTTCGAGTAGATTAAATGTAAATAATTTCTTTTTAGGAAAATTATTTTTAAGAATTGTATTAAAATAATTAGAAATTGTTGCATCATACGAACCCGTTGTAGCAAAAGCTTCGGAAGAGAGTTTTTCTCTTAATGATAGTGTAGTAGAACAACTAAACTTATTTAAATGATCAATCAAGTTATCATATTGTGATATATTTGTGACAATTGTTACATCCTTATAATTTTTAGCTGCAGCCCTGACCATCGCTGGCCCACCAATATCAATATTTTCAATAATTTTTTCATGGTTAGTTGATTTTTCTAAAGTTTTCTCAAAAGGATAAAAATTTACAACAACTAAATCAATTTCTTTAAAATCATGTTTTAATGATTCTTTTTTATGAGATCTTTTCATTCTTTTCATCAAAATCCCAGCATGTATCTTTGGATTTAATGTTTTTACTCTTCCATCTAAAATTTCAGGATATTTAGTATAATTCGATACTTCTATGGATTTATATCCTAATTTTTGGATTTCTTTATGAGTTCCACCTGAACTCAGTATTTCAACATTATACTTTTTTAAAGTCTTTAATAAATTTCTTAAATCTTTTTTATCATAAACAGATATAAGAGCTCTTTTGATTTTTTTCATATCATCTTTTCTATTTCCCATTTTATTTCTTGATCTTTGGCTTCTATAATTCCCGAAATAACAATATTTTGATTTTCTAAAAATCTATTTTTTTGTCCAAAAAATAAACCAGTTTCATAATCTATATTATATATATCAGATTTAAATTTCCAGCCTTCATTCCCACATTCCATATAAACAGTTTTTTTATCCTGTGTTTTCATCACTTTAGCCTCGGGATCTAGATGGAACCTTATCTCAAAATTCAAATTCCCACTTTTTTTCTTTTTTATTATCTTATCAACTCCAATAAATTTATGTTGATCGTGGAAATATTCTAATTTTCTAGAATGAATGACTCCATATCTTTTTAAATAACCGTCATGTTCTGCACTAATCATCCAGTATTTTTTTGTTATATTAACATTTTTATTCATTACTTTTGTTGAACCAATTGTTTGTGAAGTACCATCTATTTTTTTTAAAAATTGGGTAGATGAACTATTATTTAATACTAATGTACTCTGACAGGCTGTACTTTTACAAATGAGGTTTAATTGATGTTTATAGTTTTGAAAATATCCTGAGTTTGAAATTATTTTTTTTCCATTACTAATTATTTCAAAAGATAGCGTACCAGCTTGGTAGTTGTCTGAAAATTTCTTTTCAGGGGAGGAGCCTAAGTCCATAGCAAAAAATAATTTTTTATTATTTAAAAAAACATATTCACCAACTTCATGACTCTCATTTTTAAAATTATAACCCAATCTTTTTAAGTAGTTACTAAAATCTAAATTATTTGAAATTTGATTACCATTAAACAAATATGATACTTCTGGACTCCGATTAATCAATGAGTATGCTTGTCCAATGTGATAAATTATTTCGTCTAGATATTCGGGAATATCATTTTGGGATTCTTTTAACCATTCTCTTATTAAAATAAAATATTTTAAGTAAAAATTTAACTGTCTTATATTTCTAGATTTTGGGAAACCTTCTTTATTAAAGGTTGAATTGACAATTTTTTTTAAAAGATTTAGACCATATTCAAGAAACTTGGTTTTGTCGTTAAATGATAAGCCCCCTAAAATTATAGCAGCACAACCAATTATTTTATTGTCTATTTTTTTTGATCTGTCTATTTCGTTAATAAGATGATTAATTTGTTTTTTAATTAAATAATCAAATTCATTTTTATAAATTTCATCACTACTCTCATAAGTGATTTTTGAATTTGATATCCAAGAAATAACTCTTTTTGATAAAATATCTGTTTCCCAACTCTCATGATTATAATTTTTATTTTTTAAAAACCAATTTTGTAAAATTGACTGAACTTCTTTTTTTGATGAGTTTAAATCAAGCGTAAATAACCAAAAAAAACTGTGCAATTTTTTAAAATCTTTTTTGTTTATTTTATTATCTGACCAAACATTAGTTAGTGAAAATTCTTTGATATTTTTTTTATTATTTGAGTATTTAATAATACTATCAAGTAGACTTGGACTAGGCTTATATTCTAAATAATTAGAATTTATTTTTGAAATTTTTTTATTATAGATCTCTGATTTTAAATAAAACTTTCTTATTGACGAAAAAATAAAAAAAAAAAATTGATTAATATAAATTAACGAATTTTTTAAAATCATATTACTCTGTTCTTAAAGCATCTATATTTTTTTTAATATCACCGTTATTATCTTTAAAAATTGTAGTTCCCGAAACAAGAATATTAGCCCCAGCATCTTTTACAAGTTTAGAATTACTAAAATTTATACCTCCATCAACCTCAATATCAAAATTTAAATTTTGTTTTATTTTTTTATCAGAGAGTTTTTTTATTTTTTTTATAACTTCTGGCATAAATTTTTGACCTCCAAAGCCTGGATGTACACTCATAATTAAAACAAGATCTACTTTATTTAAATAATCTTCGATTATATCTATGGGTGTTTTGGGGTTTAATGATATGCCAACTTTGATTTTATTTTTTTTAATAAGATTTATTGTCTCGTTAATATCTTCCGTTGCTTCCGGATGAAATGTAATAATGTCTGCGCCAGCATCAGCAAAATTCTGGATATATTTATGAACTGGGGAAATCATTAAATGAACATCAAATATTAATTTAGTATGATTTCGTAAGGATTTAATTACCGGAGGTCCTATTGTTAAGTTTGGAACAAAGTGTCCATCCATAACATCTACATGAATCATGTCTGCTCCAGCAGCCTCGAGTCTTTTTATTTCATTGCTCAATTGACTAAAATCAGCTGATAATATTGACGGTGAAATTTTAATTTTTTCCATTGATTACTATATTACTAGTATCAATAAAGTTTTTTAATTTGAATTAATTTTTACCAAAAATTTGGTAAATTTGAATTGCAATTTCGCTTTCCAATGGAAAAGATAGCATACCCATGACAGAATAGCCCAATAGATACGGAAATAGATAAAATCTAAACATATAAAAGAACCATGCAACATAGAGTGGAACTAGAGGCCTTATTATGAAAGAAGGAGTTATTACCGAAAATAAATTTATTAAAGGATTGGTCAATTTAACAAAAACTTTCATAAAGAAAAAGTTTGAGTCTTCTCTCTGAAAGATGTTCATTGCCACTCTGCCAATTAGTGTCCACATAATTACGCCCATCACATAATCGATTAAATATACTAAAGGATGAAAATTTGCAGACATGGTCTTTTTGTTTAAGAGTTAAAGGGGCGAAAGTTTTCGCCCCTTTAAATAATTTATTTAGTGTTGTTTACCAAGTACTGTTTTACCGCTAGGTATACGTACTTCATCAACCATTTTCATTGTAGCTGCGTCTGGTGCTTTAGTCATTAAACTAACCACAACCATAGACACTAAGCTTACTAATGATCCAACAATACCGAATGTTAATTGAGTAACACCCCAGAATCCTGCTCCTCCAGTTCGTACCCAAACTAGATACGCTGTTCCTGAAGCTAGACCTAGAATCATTCCTGCAACCGCACCCTGTGCATTAGCTCTCTTCCACCATACACCAAGTACAAGTGGGAAGAATAATCCTGACATTGCAAAGTCAAAAGCCCAGATAACCGAACCTAAAATACCTTGAATTTCAAGAGCTGCAATTGTTGCTCCTGCAAAACCAATTATTACAAGTAATACCCTTGCAACAACCAATCTCTTCGCAGTCTCCGCTTTAGGGTCAATGATCTTGTAGTACAAGTCATGAGATAAAGCATTTGCAATTGCTAAAACTAATCCATCAGCTGTTGACATGGCAGCAGCCATACCTCCAGCAGCAACTAGTCCTGAAATTACATATGGTAATCCAGCTATTTCTGGTGTTGCTAACACAACGGCTTTACCACCCATGAAAAACTCATTTAATTCAAGAGTTCCATTTCCGTTAAAGTCGCTAACAAACATCAAGTTCGCTTGGTTCCAGTTTTGGTACCAGTCTAATGCCTGAACATCAGAAATTGATTTACCAATAATTCCAGTCGCTAAGTTTGGATCCATTAATGATAGTTTAGATAACGTAGCTAACATCGGCGCTGAAGAGTAAAGTAAGAAAATAAAGAATAATGACCAACCTACTGATCTTCTTGCTGATTTAACACTTGGAGTAGTGAAGTATCTCATCATAACGTGCGGTAATGAAGCTGTTCCAGCCATCATACAAATCGCTAATGAAATAAATTTCCAAGGTGTTGTGTTTACTTCCGAGTGAGCTTTAGTTATTCCAGCTAAACCTTTTGGTACTGTAGCTAAATCAGCTGCAGAGTTTTTAACTGTTCCTAGACCAAACTGTGACTCTAGTTCAGCTATTCTAGCAACTTCGTCTGCCAACATGAAGTGTGGAAATACACCAGCACCCATTTTATTACTGATCCAGAATACAGGTAACAAGTAAGCAATAATTAATACTATGTATTGCGCAACCTGTGTCCAAGTAACTGCTCTCATACCACCTAGTAATGAGCACATTAATATACTTAATAGCCCAACATAAACAGCAATGTTAAACGGAATGTCTAGTGCAACTGATGCAATAGTTCCCGTCGCATTAATTTGAGCTGTTACATATGTGAATGAAGCAACTGTTAGTACTAATACCGCACTTAGTCTAGCTGCATTACCACCATATCTAGTACCAATAAAATCTGGTACTGTATAACATCCAAACTTTCTTAAGTAAGGTGCTAGTAGTGATGCCACAAGAACGTAACCACCAGTCCATCCAACTAAAAGCGCCATGTAACCATAACCTTTGAAGTAAATTCCCCCAGCCATTGCAACGAATGATGCACCAGACATCCAGTCTGCTGCAGTTGCCATACCGTTGAATACTGTTGGAACTTGTCTTCCAGCTACATAGTAAGCGTCTACTTGAAGTGTACGTGATAGCCAACCGATTAGTGCGTAGATTAAAACTGTAAAAGCTACGAAAAATATACCAATTAATTTCGCAGACATCCCAGCTTGTTCAGCTATTGCCATTAAGATTATGAATACAAGGAAACCTCCTGTGTATGTTCCATAAATCTTAGGCAAGTTGTCTATAAATTTACCTTTAAACATTAGTCATCCTCTCTTTCAGTAAATCCGAACTCTTCATCTATCTTCTCTTGTCTTCCCGCAAACCAGAAAATTAGTATTACGAAAATTCCAAGCGACCCCTGACATGTCATATAATATGACAATGGATATCCTAGTGGTCTGAAGCTAGATGCTTCCATTTCGGCTCCGAAGAAAAAGATGCCAATTGAGAAAACGAACCATATTGCCAATGTAATAAAAAGCAATCCTCTGGTTTTTTCCCAGTGTTGTTGTTGTTTTGACATTTTTTTGCCTCCCTATAGGTTAAAAGATGAAACATTACTAAAAATGAAGTAGATTGGAAGACTTAATATGATCAATATAAAGGGCTTTTTAACACATAATACAACCTCAGGTATAAAATGGCTTTAAAATACAAATTCAATCTGAAAGATATAAGTGTAGAGGATTTCAAAGTTTATTTTCTTGGAATGTTTAAATCAATTTTACCGAAGAAAAAAATTAAAAATCTATCAGATCTTGAATCTTTTATTCAAAAAAAATCAGCATGGGTTTCTCAAATAACACTTTATAGTTATTTAAAAACCAGAATGGGAACTAAATATGTTTTACATTTTGATAATGAAAAGCTTTTATCATCTATAAATAAAGCTAAGTGGAATATATATTCAGTAGCACTTCAAGACTTAACCTTTTTTAGCTTCTCCTATTTAAATGCCATTTACAATTATGAAGATATAATCAAATCTAAAGATATTTTTCATTCAATATTAGATAACGAAAAAAAAAATGGAATGCCCGAGGAAGTTTATGATAGTGCAAAAATATCTTTCGATGAGAGGTTTCAAAAAGTTGATTGGAAAAAACATTATAACTCTCTTCCATTCAATGATAGTGCGTTGGCATTATACAAATGGGCTCCAATAGCTGATGATCTTAAAATACTTGATAGAAAAATTGTTTTAAATTCTATGATTTTAAAGTGGGATAATATTAAAGATGAGTTTACTAAATTAATTAGTATCTAAATATTTTTTCTGTCGTTTACCAAACTATCAACGACACTTGGATCTGCTAGAGTTGTGGTATCACCAAGCTGTTCATGTTCATTAGCAGCAATTTTTCTTAAAATTCTTCTCATTATCTTCCCTGATCTTGTTTTAGGCAACCCTGGTGAAAAGTGTATTAAGTCTGGTGTTGCAATTGGTCCAATTTGTTTTCTCACCCAAAGCTTTAAATCTCTTTCTAATTCACCACTTGGACTCTCCCCTACGTTTAAGGTTACGTAGCAATATAAACCGTTACCTTTAATATCATGTGGATATCCAACAACTGCCGCCTCAGCAACTTTTGGATGCGCCACAAAAGCGCTTTCTATTTCTGCAGTTCCTAAATTGTGACCAGATACAATTATTACATCATCAACTCTGCCCGTTATCCAATAATATCCATCTTTGTCTCTTTTACATCCATCACCTGTAAAATATTTGCCGTCAAATTGTGAAAAATATGTATCAATAAATCTATTGTGATCACCATAAACTGTTCTCATTTGTCCAGGCCATGATTGGGCAATGCAAAGTCTTCCTTTAGCTTCCCCTTTAAGAATATTTCCTTCAGGATCGACAATTACTGGTTTGATGCCGTAGAAAGGTTTTGTTGCAGATCCAGGTTTTAAATCAATCGCTCCAGTTTGAGGACTTATCAAAATTCCACCTGTTTCAGTTTGCCACCAAGTATCTACTATTGGGCATCGTGAGTCTCCAATAGTTTTATAATACCATTGCCATGCCTCAGGATTTATAGGTTCGCCAACAGTTCCTAATAATTTTAAAGTTTTTCTAGAAGTTTTTTTAACTGGTGCATCACCCTCCCTCATCAAAGCCCTAATAGCTGTAGGTGCTGTATAAAAAATATTTACTTTATACTTATCAACTATTTGCCACCATCTAGATGTATCAGGATAAGTTGGTACGCCCTCAAACATTATTGTAGTAGCTCCATTTGCTAGTGGACCATAAATTATATAACTATGACCTGTTATCCAACCAATATCAGCTGTACACCAATAAATATCTTTAGGTTTGTAATTGAATATATACTGGTGTGTCATAGATGCATAAACCATATAACCTCCTGTTGTATGTAAAACACCTTTTGGTTTACCAGTTGATCCAGATGTATAAAGAATAAAGAGTGGATCTTCAGCATTCATTTCCTCTGGCTCACAAGCAGTGGAAGCTTTTTTAATTATATCGTGATACCATACATCTCTACTTTCATCCCAATTAATTCTATTTCCTGTTCTTTTAACAACAATACATTTTTTTACATTTGGGCAATTTAATAAAGCTTCATCTGTTATGGATTTAAGAGGTATCGTTTTGCCACCTCTTAATCCTTCATCAGCAGTAATTATGTAATCCGATTTACAATCATTAATTCTTCCAGAGATGCTATCTGGTGAAAAGCCACCAAATATAATTGAATGCACTGCACCTATCCTAGCGCAAGCCAACATTGTATAGGCAAGCTCTGGTATCATTGTTAAATAAATTGTTACTCTATCACCTTTTTTAATACCTAGCTCTTTTAAAGCATTAGCGGCTTTAGAAACTTCGTTATGAAGCTGCTTATAAGATATTTTTTTTTGAACTTTTGGATCATCGCCTACCCAGATTATTGCCGTCTTATCTTTATTCTTTTTTAAATGTCTATCTATACAATTTGCTGATGCATTTAAAGTGCCGTCGTAGAACCATTTAATATGTACATCTGTCTTGCTATATTTGACATCTTTAATTTTATTATACGGTTTTATCCAAGTAATACGTTTTCCTTCTTTTTTCCAAAATTCATCGTTTTGTTTTAAGGAATAGCTATATTTTTTATCGTATTGCTTTTTATTTACTAATGATTTTTTAATCCAATCAGATTTTGTTTTAAATACAGTTTCTTGTGCATTTTTCAAATTTTTATTTTTTTTTATATTTTTTGATTTACTTTTTCTCCGGATTATTTTTTTTTTTCTTTTTTTTTTGGTTCTTTTAGTCATTTTTATTTTTTTTTATTTTTATTTTACTCATCTTATTTATAATTTTCCAGCTTTTAGTATCAACTGGCATCACAGATAATCTGCTTTGTTTAATTAGCGCCAAATTTTTGAGATTTTTATTTTTTTTAATACTTTCAAGAGTAACTGGGTTTTTTAAGTAATTTTTAAAAATTACTTTAACAGCAACAAATTTTTTTAGCTTATCCGTAGGATCTAAAAAAGCTTCTTTTACAACCTCTACAATTCCAACAATTTCTTTACCAATATTTGAGTGGTAAAAAAAACAAAGATCATGAACTTTCATGCTTTTTAAATTTTTAGCAGCTTGATAATTCCTAACGCCGTCCCAAATAGAAGTTCCTTTTGGTGCTTTTTTTTGATTGTGAATAGACCAAACATTTGGTTCTGACTTAAGTAACCAATATTTCATATTTATTTATTAACAATTTTTTTATAATATTTTAAATTGTATAACATATTTTTATGGATGAAAAAATTAATTCAATTCTTAAGCTTATTAAAAAAAAAATTTTATTGAAGCTTATAATAACTATTTAAATGAAGTTGAGGTTAAAAACATTAAATTATAATTTTACTCCTGATCCTTTCAAAAAGACAGCATTCTCATCTAATTGCCATCGTGGTTTAGCTGCATAATCCAAATTATCAAATTTTTTTTTTTTATATTTTTCAAGACCAACGACTGCAATCATTGCTGCATTGTCACCGCATAGATTTATAGGAGGGAAAATAGGTTTAAAATTTTTTTTAAAGCTAAGATTAGTTAACATTTGTCTAATTTTCTTATTAGCAGCTACACCACCGGCAATTACAAAAGTAGCTTTATCATTTGAGGATTTCTCTCTAAATTCTTTAAATGCATTTTTGGTTTTTTTGTATAAAATTTCCTCCACTGTTTTTTGAAAAGATGCAGCTAAATCATATTTGTCTTGTTTAGTTTTTATTATTTTAGAAATTTTTAAAACTGCAGTTTTTAGTCCCGCAAAAGACAAATTACATCCACCTTTATTTAAAATTGGTTTAGGTAAATTGAATCTATTTGGATCTCCTTTTTCTGCGAATTTTTCTAGATAGGGACCACCAGGAAATTCTATACCTAACATTTTTGCTGTTTTATCAAAAGCTTCACCTAATGCGTCATCAATAGTTGTACCTAATCGCTGATAAATTCCGAATTTTTTAACTGTTAAATATTGAGTGTGGCCACCAGAAATTAAAAGCAAAAGATATGGAAATTTTAATTTTGTAATAAGTTTTGGTGATAGCGCATGACCCTCCAAATGATTTACTGCTATGAAAGGTTTATTTAGACTTAAAGCAAGTGACTTTGCAAAATTTAGTCCAACAGAAATACAGACTACCAAGCCAGGTCCTGCAGTCACAGAAATAGCATCAATTTCTTTGATGTTAACACCGCTATCATTGATTGCTTTTTTTACGATTAAATCTATTTTTTCGATATGTGATCGTGCAGCAAGTTCTGGTACAACTCCACCAAATTCCTTATGTACATCAATTTGACTCGATACTACGTTTGACAGAATAGTAGGTATTTCTGTGTTATTTTCCTTGATTATAGCAGCCGCTGTCTCATCACAACTTGTTTCAATTCCAAGAATAATAGTTTTTTTTTTCATTATTTATTTTTGATGATATTACAATTTAGATATAAAAATTCAGTATAAAATATTTATGCATAAAAAAAAAATTATTATTGGATCAAGAGGAAGTAAATTAGCTTTAATATATGCTGAAATTGCTAAAAATAAAATATTAGATCTAAAGGAGAAATTTAATATTAGTGAAGTATCTATTCAAAAAATCAAAACCGATGGAGATGAAATACAGAATATTAGGCTATCTGATACTGGTGGTAAGGGTTTATTTTCAAAAAAAATCGAAGATCAGTTGAAAGAAAAAAAAATTGATATAGCTGTACATGCTCTTAAAGATATGCCATCAATTGAAACAGATGGCTTACAAACTCAATGTTTTTTAGAACGAAATGATCCAAGAGAAGTTTTAATTACAAGAAATAAAAAAACATTAAAAGAATTAAAAGATGGTTCTGTTGTCGGTACATCTTCTTACCGTAGAGAATTTCAATTAAATAGACAGAATAGTAAATTAAAATTTAAACTTATTAGAGGTAACGTTGACACGAGGTTGAAAAAGTTAAATGATGGTTTGTATGATGCAATAATTTTATCAATAGTGGGTATAAAATTTTTAGGTTTAGAAAAATATATTTCACAAAAATTTTCTACATCTGAAATAATTCCTAGTGTTGGTCAAGGTGTAATTGCACTTCAATGCCGCAAAGAGGATATAGAAACTCAAGATATTTTAAAAAAAATAAACCATATTAATACAAAAAGTTGTGTCGAAGCAGAGAGGAATATTTTAAAAGTTTTGGAAGGTGACTGTGAAACTGCTATTGGTGCACACGCACAAATCACAGATGGTAAAATTTCATTAGAAGCCGAACTTTTTTCATTAGACGGCAAGAAAAGATTTTATTTGAAATCTTCAAAAGAAGTTAACTCCGCTGGTCTACTTGGAAAAGAAGTGGGAAAAATACTAAAAGAAAAATCTGAAAATTTGTATAAAAAATAATATGCATATTTTATTCACAAGACCATTTGATGATAGTAAGGAATTAATATTAAGATTTAAGTCTTTAGGCCACATAGTTTCCAACATACCTGTTATAATAATTAAAAAAAAAGAATATTTTAAAGTGAATTATTCATCTTTTAATGGAATTATATTTACAAGTTCAAATGCTATTAAATTTTTTGACATAAATTCTTTAGACAAAAATATCAAGTGTTTTTGTGTTGGAAATGCAACAGAGCAAACAGCCAAAAAAAAAGGTTTTCAAAATATATATTCAGCCGAGGGCAATGTTAATAATCTAAAGGAAATAATTTTACAAAATTTTAAATCATCAGAGGGTAAGTTACTTTATGTAAGTGGAGAAATAATAACTTATGACCTAGATAAATATTTAATATCTGAAGGTTTATCCGTTGAGAGGTTAATAAATTATACTTCACATCCTGTTGAGAAATTTGATGAAAATCTGATTAGTGATTTAAAAAACAATATTCCAGATATTGTTTACGTATATTCACAAAACAGTGCAATAAGCTTTAAAAGCTTATTAATAAACTACGACTTGCAAAATCATTGGATGAACACTAATTTGATGTGTATTAGTGAAAAAACCTCTTCGGTTTTGAATGATATAAAATGGAAGAAAATTTTTTTATTCAACCCTGGAGAAGAAGAGTATTTATTATATAAAATTTAATTATGGAATTAATAAAAAATTTTAAAGAATTATTTTTATCTGTTTGGGATAGAGGAATCCTTGGAATAGATATTTTTGAAATATTAATTGGTTTAGGAATTTTTTTAATATTTTTAATATTTAGAGGGCTAATTAGTAAGTTAATTATTAAAAAATTAGAAGTTATTTCGAAAAGAACAACAAATCAACTTGATGATACTTTTGTAAAGTCAATGATTGGTCCTGCAAGATTTTTACCTATCGTTTTAGGTTTTTTTATTGCAAGTTATTATATGTCCTTTGAAGAGGATAGTAGGGCTTTTGTTGAAAATATTAATAGAACTCTCATCACAATTTTATTATTTTGGATTATTCATCAAATTATTGAGCCTATTTCTTATATATTAAGTGGGTTAGGAAAAATTTTAACTCGTGAATTAATTGGATGGATAATTAAATCATTAAAAGTATTAATTTTCATACTCGGTACAGCAGCAGTTCTTGAGCTGTGGGGAATTAAAATTGGACCAATTATTGCTGGACTTGGATTATTTGGAGTTGCAGTAGCATTAGGTGCTCAAGATTTATTTAAAAATTTAATATCAGGTATTTTAGTTTTAGTTGAAAAAAGATTTAAAATGGGTGATTGGATATTAGTCGAGGGGATCATTGAAGGTATAGTAGAAAGAATAGGTTTTAGATCAACAACAATAAGAAAGTTTGATAAATCTCTAGCAATAATACCGAATTTCCAATTTGCTGAAAATGCAGTTATCAATGTAAGTCAAACTACAAATTGGATTATAAGTTGGGTAATAACCTTGCAATACGACACTACTGTTGATCAGCTAAAAATTATAAGAGATAAAATAGAACAATATATTAAGTCACATGAGGATTTTAACTCAAAAATTGGTTATGCAGTTCGTGTAGATAAATTTTCAGATAGTTCAATAGATATGTATGTAAGATGTTTTACCAATTCAGATAGTTGGGAAAACTGGCTTGAAGTCAAAGAAAGATTAGCAATTGAAATTAAACAAATAGTTGAAAAAAATGGTGCATCTTTTGCATTTCCAAGTCAATCTATTTATGTTGAGAAAAAATGATTGCTATATTTTATTTAGTACTTCAAATTTTAAAACTTTATTCATATGTGGTAATTGCTAACGTTGTAGTAAGTTGGCTCGTTGCTTTTAATGTATTAAATACTTCAAATAGATTTGTATATTCAATATTAGACTTTACTTACAGACTTACAGATCCGATTTTGAATAAGATAAGACGTTTTTTACCTAATCTCGGCGCATTTGATATATCACCTATAATCCTTCTTTTATTGATATGGTTCATAGAAATGTGTATGAAGATTTACATAGCACCAATTTTATTTAATTAACTCATGATTTTAATTGACGGAAAAAAAGCAGCTGCAGAATTAAGAGGAGAACTAAAACTTGAGGTCTCAGAGCTTAAAGAAAAATTTAATAAAGTTCCTGGACTTACTGTAATATTAATTGGCGATTTAACGCCAAGTCAAATTTATGTTAGGAATAAAGAAAAGTCAGCAAATGAAGTTGGTTTAAAATCAGAAGTAATTAAATATCCAGACTCTGTAGATGAAAAAACAGTTTTGGAAAAAATAGCAGAGTTAAATAGAGATAGTAGCGTATCAGGTATTCTTGTGCAATTACCATTACCAAAACATATTGATAAGCAAAAAGTTATAGAAGCAATAGTACCTGGAAAAGATGTAGATGGATTTCATCCAATGAATGTTGGAAATTTATCATCTGGATATGAAAGTTCAGTTCCCTGTACACCGCTTGGCTGTTATTTATTAATAAAAAAAATTGAACCAAATCTTTCAGGAAAGAAAGCAGTAGTAATTGGTAGATCAAATTTAAATGGAAAGCCAATGACTCAATTATTATTAAAAGAAAATTGCACAGTAACGATAACTCACTCTAAAACTAAAGATTTAAAAGGCGAATGTCTTAAAGGAGATATAATCGTTGCAGCAGTTGGTATTCCGGAATTGGTTAAAGCAGACTGGATTAAGAAAGATGCAATTGTAATAGATGTGGGAATTAATAAAACTGAAAAAGGTATTGTGGGCGATGTAGCCTTTGAAGAAGTTTCAAAAGTTGCTAAAGCCCTTACTCCAGTTCCAGGCGGGGTTGGACCTATGACAATTGCTTGTTTACTAAAAAATACTATTGAGTGTTTTAAAAGATCTCAAAAATAAATTTAAGAGAGTTTGGACCTACCACCATCAACAGCAATAATTTGACCAGTAACCCAAGAGCTTTCCTCAGTTAGCAAAAATTTTGCAAGTGCTGCTGAATCTTTACCTTCGCCAAGTCTTTTTAATGGATGAGCTTTGGCTATGCCTTCAGCGAGTGCTTTATTTTTTAACATAGGTTGAGCAATCTTTGAATTTGTTAAACTTGGTGCAATACAATTAACCCTAATACTCGGAGCAAATTCTGCAGCAAGTGAAACTGTCAAACCTTCTACAGCAGCTTTTGCTGATGCGATTATTGAATGATTAGTAAAACCCCTTTGCGCAGCAACTGTGGAAAATAAAACAACTGATCCCTTATTTTTTTTTAAACTTTCTTGAAAACCCTTGATAACATCAACTGCAGAGTAAAGATTTAGTTTCATACACTTATTGAAATCCTGTTCAGTCACCATCCTAATTGGTTTAAGGTCTATAGATCCAACACAATATGCAATACCACAAATATCATTTACGTCTTTATTAACTTTTTCTACAAAGCCATCTTTAAGAACATCCGCAACTGTATAATTATAACCAAGTTTATTGGATATATTTTTTACTTCTTCCTCATTTCTTGCAACTAAGTGAACATTTGATATGCCAGCACTTTTTAACTGTTCTGCTAAACTAGATCCAATTGAACCTGTGGCACCAAATATCAAAAACTTTCCTGACATAAATAATTTTTACGTTATAGTTATATTATGAAGTTATTTTTTATACTTGGAAACCAGTTATTTCCACCTAAATATTTAGACCGCTTCAAAAATGATCACCTATTTTTTATGTCCGAAGACCATGAATTATGTACATATGAAAAGCATCATAAACTTAAAATTTTGTTGTTTTTGTCAGCAATGAGATCCCATTTAGATCATCTAAAAAAAAATACATTCAAAGTTGAATACTCTAGAATTGACTCAAATGATTTTAAAAAAGATTATTTAGAGAAAGTTAAAAAAGTAATAAAATTAAAAAAAATAAAAGAAATTACAAGTTTTGAAATTGAAGATAAGTTTTTTGAAAAAAAAGTTCAAAACTTTGTAAAAAAAAATGATCTTATTTGGAACAAAATTAAATCACCGATGTTTTTAAACTCTAGAGAGGAGTTTAATAATTATTTATCAAAAAATAAAAGACCTTTTATGGCAACTTTTTATAAAGGTACCCGACAAAAATTAAATATATTAATGACGAAAGATGGGAATCCTGAGGGGGGTAAATGGAGTTTTGATGAAGATAATCGAAAGAAACTTCCTAAAAATACAAAAGTTCCAAAGTTTCGAAATATTAATGAAACAAAACACACTAAAAACTTAAAACCTATTATTGAAAAAATATTTAAAGATCACCCAGGAAGTACCAAAAATTTTTGGTTTGCTACAGAGTATAATGATGTTGTGAAACTCTTAAATTTTTTCTTAAAAGAAAAATCAAATTTGTTCGGTGACTATGAAGACGCAGTTGATCAGGGAAATAATATTTTATTTCATAGTGCATTAAGTCCATACATTAATTTAGGTCTTATAACTCCTGAATATATTATTTCTAAAACTTTAGAATTTCATAAGAAAAATAAAATTAGACTGAATTCTTTAGAAGGTTATGTAAGACAAGTTATTGGATGGAGAGAATTTATGCGTGGTGTTTATCAAAAGTATAGCGACGAAATGGAGACGAGAAATTTTTTTAAACAAAACAGAAAAATGAAAGATTCATGGTACGAAGGAACAACTGGTTTACCTCCTTTAGATTACGCAATTAAAAATGCTTTAAATCATGGTTGGTCGCATCACATTGAAAGGTTAATGATACTCTCAAATATTATGAACTTATGTGAACTCAAACCTAAAATTGTTTACAAATGGTTTATGGAAATGTTTGTAGACTCTTCTGATTGGGTAATGGTGCCAAATGTTTATGGAATGGGTTTATTCAGTGATGGAGGAATTTTTGCTACTAAGCCTTATATTTGTGGATCAAGTTACTTTATGAAAATGATGGATTTTAAAAAAGGGGAGTGGTGCAATACAATGGATGGATTGTATTGGAGATTTATAAATAGAAATAGAACTTTCTTTTTAAAAAACCCAAGACTGTCGATGATGGTAAGAATTTTTGACAAAATGAAACCTGAGAGAAAAAAATTAATATTGTCAGAGGCTGAAAAATTTATTAATAAAAATACATATGGCAATTAAAGTTTTTTTTAATAATTCCTGTAATGTTTGTAGATTAGAGATAAATCACTATAAGAAGATTGCTGATAGTAATTTAGAATGGGTTGACATAACAAATAACGATGAAGCTTTAAAATTAACCTCAAAATCACAGGCAGAATTATTAAGAAGACTTCATGTAATCGAGGATGGAAAAGTAATAGGTGGCGCTAAAGCTTTTGTTATAATATGGTCAAAAATTCCTAAATATAATTTTCTGGCAAAAATATTTTCAATTAAGCCTTTATTTGTTTTATTCCATTATGGCTATGAAGTAATTGCCTATTTTTTATTTTTGAAAAATAAACACCAACTAAAGTGAAAAAACAAAATTTACCCTCTAAAACTTGTTTAGTTTGTAAAAGACCTTTTGTTTGGAGAAAAAAATGGAGATTAAATTGGGATCGGGTTAAGTATTGTTCAAAAAAATGCTCTTCTAAATAAATTCTTGAACTATTTTTGGAATATGATTTTTAAAATTAAAAAAACCTTTATTACAATATTTCCAAGAATACTGATCAATCTTTCTATATAAAAATGAGATATTTTTTAATTTGTTAGAATTTATAAAATCAAGATTTTCACCAACAGAGGGATATAAACATAATAAATTATCATTCATAGTATCTAAGTCTCTAATATCAATTATTTCGCAATCAATTGATTTTTCCAAAAGCCTCTTTTTTTGATCTTCAAATAAATTTCCTTTAAATTCAATATTTTTTTGACTTAATTTTATTTTTCTATTCTCATTTTTATTTGATACTAAAAAAACTTTATTAAATTTATTATCCTTAAAATCAGAAGTTTCAAATGAAAGATTGTTATCAAAAATAATTAAGTTTTTATTTTTAATATCTTGCATATTTTCAAAGTTTTTTGTTTCTATAGAATAAGTTCTATTATCAAATATTGGCTGAGCATCCTCATTTAGTTTTACATTTTGAAATCTGTTGTAACTAAACAATTTTATATTCCATTCTTTAGCAATGTAGTTTTTTCCTTTTGTTTGTACTCCTGCGACCCATCTCCAACCTAAAGTGTTAGAGGCAGCATCACCATCGAACAAATGTTGTAAAAAGAATTCTGCACCCAATTGCCAAGGTAATTTAAGTGTAAAAATCCAAATACTAGCAAACCACATTCTGGCATGGTTATGTAAGTAATTGTTTTCTTTAAGTTCTTTCACCCATTCGTCGAAGCATTTTAAATTAGTACCTCCGTTTATTGCATTTTTATAATCCTGATCATTTGAATAATCTTTTTTAATTTTTTCTAAATCGGATAAATAGTCTTTCCATACTGTGGGTCTTAATTCCAGCCATCCTTTCCAATAAACTCTCCATAGAACTTCTTGAATAAATTTTTCATTTTTACTGAAAGAAAATTTTTTAAGAGACTTATCTATAACTTCTATTTCATTAATAATTCCGTGTGAAATATATGGAGACAGACAAGATATATTATTCCTTTTTTTAGAGCCATAATCAAAATTCCTAAGTTTTGCATATTGATTAAGATTATTTTCAATAAATCTTTCTAGTTGTTCGATGGCCGCAGATCTACTTGGCAAAAAGTTCATTAATGATTATTTTAGTTTTTTTTTGTGAAAATTTATAAATCTTTCAACATTTGACTTATTAAATGATTTATTTTCTTCGAAAGATACTTTTTTCATAGAGTATGCATTACTTTTTGTAACTCTCGAATAAATTATAACATTGCCTTTATAAAGTTTTAATTTTATTGATCCGTTAACTTTACTTCTTTTTGTATCTACAATTTTTTGAATTTTTAATCTTTCCTTTGAATACCAATAACCGTTATAAATTAATTCAGCATATTTTGGCATTACCCCATCTTTTTTATGCATCGTCTCTTTGTCTAATGTTATTGACTCAATGGCTCTATGAGCTTGAACTAGCAATGTACCTCCAGGAGTTTCATAAACACCCCTAGATTTTATTCCAAGAAATCTATTTTCTACTAAGTCAACTCTACCAATTCCATTTTTACCAGCAATTTGATTTAGTTTTTCTAAAAGTTTTGCAGGATTTAATTTTTTCCCATTTACACTTATTGGATCTCCATTGCTAAATCCAATTGTTATAAAGGTTGGTTTGTTAGGTGCTTTCTCAGGAGATGTAGTTCTTTGAAATATGAAATCTGGCGCAGAATTTTTAGGATTTTCTAGTGCTTTACCTTCTGTAGATGTATGCAATAAATTATCATCTACTGAAAAAGGTGGTGCACCTTTTTTATCTTTAGGTATTGGTATATTATGTTTTTTTGCGTAATTAATTAAATCAGTTCTAGATTTAAGTTTCCAAATTCTCCAAGGAGCAATAATTTTTATTTTTGTGTCGAAGTAATGATAACCAAGCTCAAATCTTACTTGATCATTACCTTTGCCTGTAGATCCATGAGAAACCGCATAAGCTTTAAATTTTTTTGCAATCTTTATTTGATCTTTAGCAATTAAAGGTCGAGCTATGGATGTACCAAGTAAATAAACACCTTCGTAGATTGCATGACCTCTGATCATAGGGAAAACATAATCTTTAACAAATATATTTTTTAGATCATTTATTATTATATTTTTTACACCCAGCTTTTTTGCATTACTTATAATTTTTTTCTTATCCATTTTTTGTCCAATGTCTGCAGTATATGCTATTATTTCGGCATCATAGTTTTCTTGAAGCCATTTAAGTATAATTGATGTATCTAAACCGCCAGAGTACGCGAGTACAATTTTTCTTTTTTTCATTATTTATTTAGCTACAGCTTTTTTTTGCTTCGTTATAAGCTTTTGTAAAACCTAAAAGTGAATAGTGATCAATTGTTTGTGATCCCGATGAATTATATCCTGATATCATAATTCTTGAGCCTTTTTTCATAGTTCTAATCATTTTTTTCTCAATTTTATTATCGGCAATCCATGCAAAATTTTGCTGTGTGATATCAAAATTATATTTGTTTTTACCGGACTTAGCCGTAATTGAATTTTGCTTATTAAATTCATAACCAGGTGTAATACTAACTTCATCCTTAATTTTTTCGTTCGGTCTAAAAGTTACAAATAGCCTAGCGTCTCTTTTATTTGTTTTTGGAGCTTGAAGAACAGGTTTTGATTGTGCAAAACATACAACTCCAGTATCTTTCACTAGAACCATAGTTTCCCAATCTTTGAACTTTCCAACCTTTTTAACTTCTTCTGCAGTTACGTTAAATCCAACAAATAAAAAAAGAGTTATATAAAATATTTTTTTAATTAAGGACATGGGTTTGGGTATAAATTTTGAACTTCATTAATTTCTTTTAAAATTTCTTTTGTAAGATTAACATTTACACTTTCTACATCAGTTTTCAACTGATCCATCCTGGTTGCGCCGATTATCACGCTGGTAACAAAAGGTTGAATTTCACAAAACTTAAGTGACATCTGAGCCATATCAAGGTTATGCTTTTCTGCTATTTTATAGTACGCTTCAACAGCATTTTCAGTATTTGGCTTGTTATATCTTGTCCAAAAATCCCCATCTACTGCAAGTCTAGATTTTTCTGGTCTTTCTTTATTTCTGTACTTTCCAGTTAAGAACCCAATTGCAAGAGGAGAATATGCTAGTAGTCCAATTTTTTCCCTAACAGATATTTCAGCTAAACCGACTTCGTAAGTACGATTAAGTAAATTATAAGGATTTTGTACCGACATCATTCTTGGTAAATTTTTTTCATTTGAAATTTGTAAAAATTTGGATGCACCCCACGGAGTTTCATTTGATAAACCAATATGTCTAATTTTTCCATCCTTAATAAATTTTTGTAAATTTTCTAATATGTCTTCAAACTTATTCCAGTCATCATTATCACTATGTTCATAACCTAATCTTCCAAACATATTCGTATTTCTTTCAGGCCAGTGTAATTGATATAGATCTATATAGTCAGTTTTTAATCTTTTTAAGCTACCCTCTATTGCCTCAGACATATTCTTAATTCCAAATTGATTACCCCCACCTCTGACGTAAGATCTCATAGGTCCAGAAACTTTTGTTGCCAGAATAACTTTGTCTCTCTTTTTTGTTTTTTCAAACCAATTACCAATTATAACTTCTGTATGGCCAAATGTTTCAGCCTTGGGAGGTATTGAATAAATTTCAGCAGTGTCCCAAAAATTAACGCCTCTATCTATTGCAAAATCCATTTGTTCAAAACCTTCTATTTCAGTGTTTTGTTCACCCCAGGTCATCGTACCGAGACAAATTGTACTTACTTTCAAGTCTGTATTACCTAATTTCTTATAATTCATTAAATATTTATTACTTTTAATTGATCTCTTGAAAATGTAAAAAAATATTATTATATATATTATATGAATTTTAACAGACAAAATTTATTTCAAGCAACGGCTGCAAAAAAAACAGTTATATGGGATGAGGGCCTAAGATCTTACATGCTTAAGGTCTATAACTATATGGCGACCGGAGTACTGTTGACAGGAATAATTGCATTATTATCATTTAAAATGTCTGTGATTACAGATGCCCAAGGAGCTATAATAGGTTTTACTTCACTCGGTAATGCACTTTTCTTCTCAGGATTAAAATGGGTTGTTATGTTAGCTCCTCTTGGAATTGTATTTTATATGAGCTTTGGAATAAATAAAATGAGTGCTGGAAAAGCACAAACTGTTTTTTGGGTCTTTGCGGCTTTGATGGGTTTGTCTTTATCTTGGATCCTTCTTGTCTACACCGGCGTGAGTGTTGCTAGGGTATTTTTTATTACTTCTGCAACTTTTGGAGCAATGAGTATTTATGGATACACAACTAAAAGGGATTTAACTAAGTTAGGTTCGTTTTTGATGATGGGTTTAATAGGAATAATTATTGCCTCATTAATTAATATATTTTTAAAATCTTCAATGATGTATTTTGTTATCTCAATTTTAGGAGTTTTGATTTTTGTTGGACTAACAGCTTATGACACACAAAAGATCAAAAATATGTATGCTGCTTCAGATTCTGGTGAGATTATAGGAAAGAAAGCAGTAATGGGTGCATTAACTCTTTACTTAGACTTCATAAATCTTTTCATAATGCTTTTAAGACTTTTTGGTCAAAGAAGATAATTAATAATTACAATTTTTTCCAATTGGTTTTTTTTAATAAATTCTCTAAATTATCTGAGTTTTTATATATTTTACCTTTCGAGTCTGTAATTAAATATTTTAAATTCTTATTTGTTGGTCTAAAATTTTTGCAAATTTTATACATAGCATTTTCTGTAGAATTTTTAAAAACACTAAAACCAACTTGTTTACTTGATATAGCTAAACCATAATCTTTCCAAGAACCTTCTGAAACCATCTTTGCATATAAATTTAAAATAATTTTAAGCTCATTTTTTTCAAAAAAATACTTTCTGTCCTTTTCTCTGAAGGTATTATCTACAACCAGTTTAAGATTTTTATTCATCAATTTTATATTTATTAATTATATTAAACTGAAAAGCAGTGAAGATAAAAGTTATTGGTAACATTCCCCAAACTTTAAAATTTACCCAAAATTCTTCTGACTGAGTTCTCCATACAACTTCATTTAAAATAGCAAGTGCAAAAAAGAAATATGCCCATCTTTGATTTAATATTTTCCAACCCTCATCTGTAATTTTTATAGCACTTTCAAGCATTTTTTTTAACAATGGTTCTTTTGTAAAAAATTTTCCAAATATTAAAGCTAAACCAAATAAGACGTTAATAATTGTAGGTTTAATGTAAATAAAAATTGGATTTTTAAAATAAATTGTCAATCCTCCAAAAAAAGTTATTAAAACTCCACCTATCAAGGGAACAGTTGGTATTTTTTTTTCTTTAACCCATACTAAGCCAAGTGCAATTATTGTAGCGATAATAAAAGGAGGAATTGCAACCTCCAAACTTTTATCGTTTTTATAATAAAAGGAGAAAAATACTAAAAGAGGACCAAAGTCTGTGACAAATTTAAATAATGATTTATTCACAAAAAGATATTAACAGATTTAAAAAAACTTTAATATTTTTTTATTGATTTTTAGATTTAAATACACATATATTATTAATAATGACTGTTCAAAAAGCTAAGTTTTCAATCGGAGATATAGTTAAGCATAAGCACTTTGATTTTAGAGGAGTGATATACGATGTCGACTTTAAGTTTAATAATTCAGAAGAATGGTATCAGTCTATACCAAAAAATGTAAGGCCGAGAAAAGATCAGCCATTTTATCATCTTCTTGCAGAAAATGACGACGTTACTTACGAAGCATATGTGTCAGAGCAAAATCTTCTAATGGATGATTCAGAAGAGCCTATTAAACACCCCTTAATTAATGAAATTTTCTCTGGAAAGAAGGGTTCAAGCTATTTTAAGCCTTCAAATTAAAAAGATACATTATTTAAACACATTTAGTTCAAATCTTGGTCATATAAAATTATTATTTTTGGACTTCGACCAGGAATGATATTGTTTCCCTTATTAATTATCTCCCTCTCATTCCTGGTCAAAAATTGACTTTTTAACCCATTCATAACTTTTAAAAATTGTATATAGTTTGTTATGGGTTTATTTAATCAAAGTAAAATTTTTTTGTTAACAAACAAATATCAAAAATTTATTTTAATATTTTTTTTATTAGTTTTGTCTGTAGGATTGCTAGAGGCATTATTTTTATCACCTCAAGATTATTTACAAGGAGACTCGGTTAGAATCATGTATGTTCATGTTCCTTCAGCATGGATTTCTTTAGGTATATTCTCATTAATAGCATTTCTATCAATTTTAGTTTTTATTTTTAAAAATAGAAATTTAATTATTATTGCTAAAAGTTTTGCACCGTCTGGATTTGTTTTTACATTGATTGCATTAGTTACCGGTTCGATTTGGGGAAAACCAACATGGGGAACTTGGTGGGCTTGGGATGCTAGAATTACTACTATGTTAATTTTGGGCCTTTTTTATTTAATGTATTTGTTAGCCTGGAGAATATTTGAAGACAGAAATAGTGTAGTTAAAATAACCTCACTCATATCAATAATTGGAGCAATCAATATACCAATTATAAAATTTTCTGTTGATTGGTGGAATACTCTTCATCAACCATCTTCTATCAAAATACTTTCGGACTCGAGCATACATGAAGCAATGTTACTACCTCTCATAATAATGACTGCGGCATTTGCCCTATTTTCATTACTGATTTTTTTAATGAAATATAATACAGAACTGATAAAAATTAAAACTAAGGGTTTAAACAGACTATGATAATTAACTTTATAAATATGAACGGCTATGGGATTTACGTTTTCTCAGCTTTCATTTTTACTTTAATAAATTTTGCTGGATTATATTTTATTGTTAGATCACAACTTAAAAAAGAACAACAAAAGTTTGCTAAAGAGTTTAGTAAATTAGATGAACAAAAAGCTTTTGAAGCAAATAAACAAAATATTAATAAAGAAATTTTATTAACAGGTACTTTTTCAAAGACTTAACTTTAACAAATGTATGGCAAAAAAGTTAAATTAAGAGCTTTATTCTTAATAACTTTAATTTTATCACTGACTTTGATTGTTTTTTTAGTTTTATATTCTTTAAAAGAAAATGTTGTATATTTTTTATCACCAACAGAAATTAAAACCTTAAACGAAGTAAAAAAAGATAAGATAAGAGTTGGTGGAATGGTAAAAAAAAGTTCAATAAATATTATTAATGATGAAATAATTTTTATAATAACAGATTTTCAAAATGAAATTAATGTTACCTATTCAGGTTTGGTACCAAACTTATTTCAAGAAAATAAAGGGGTTGTTGCAGAGGGATTTTTAGAAGATAAAAATTATTTCAAGGCTACTAAAATATTGGCTAAACATGATGAAAATTATATGCCTCCAGATTTAAATAAAAAAAAAGACGAGTAGAAATTGATTTATAATTATATAGGCAGCTTTTCAATTATTATCTCACTTCTTTTATCAATATTTATATTTTTAAAAATTTTTTTGGAATTAAAAAATTTAAGTCAATTTTCAAATATAAATCTCAAACAATTAATTTTTTTTCAATTCTTTTTTGTTTTAGTAGGTTTTATTTCTTTACTTGTTTTATTTATAAATTCAGAATTTGGTAATATTACAGTTTTCAATAATTCTCATACAACAAAACCAATGTTTTATAAGATTAGCGGTTTATGGGGAAATCATGAGGGAAGTTTGCTGCTTTGGATGTTAATACTCACTTCAATAAATCTTGTTTATTTTTTAACTTCTAATAGCAGATCAATTAATGAAAGACTTGTTACATTAATTTTTCAACAAATTATAATTTTTGGTTTTCTTATTTTTTTAATTTTTACTTCAAATCCTTTTAGCGAAGTATTTCCAATACCTAAAGAGGGACTTGGACTAAATCCAATTTTACAAGATCCAATACTCGCAATTCATCCTCCTGTTCTTTATATAGGGTATGTAAGTACATCAATTATTTTTTCTTCATCTTTATCTTCAATAATACTTGGGAATGTTAATAGTAGCTGGGCAGGTCACATAAAGAAATGGATAATTGGTACTTGGATTTTTTTAACTGGAGGTATTCTATTAGGATCTATCTGGGCCTATTATGAGTTGGGTTGGGGAGGTTTTTGGTTTTGGGACCCTGTTGAAAATATATCTTTAATGCCATGGATTAGCTTAACAGCATTGTTACATTGTATTTTGGTTTTAAACAAAAGATCAGCTTTAGGATCATGGTCTATTATTTTATCTATAACCACTTTTACTTTAAGTATATGCGGAACTTTTTTAGTTAGGTCAGGAATATTAAATTCAGTCCACACATTTGCCAACGATCCTGAACGAGGTTTATATATTTTATTATTTTTATTTTTTATAATCTTTATGTCACTAATTATTTATTTTTTTTATGAGGAAAAACTAAATTTTTCTAATAAAAGTTTTGGTTTAATAACTAAAGAAAGTCATATCTTAATAAATAATTGGTTTTTAATGTATTTTTTATCTGTGATTTTGATTGGTACAGTTTACCCAATTTTTCTTGAGGTAATAGCAAACCAAAAAATTTCTGTAGGACCGCCATTTTTTAATAAATTAATAATCCCATTTTTAATTCCTTTCTTAATATTTATGTCTATAGGTCCTAATTTAGCATGGATTAAAAGTAAAAAATTTGAAAAGAAATTTATTTTATTTTTATTCTTGATTATAAATTTAATCCTGTCTTACTTAATTTTAAATCTTATAGGCAAAACTCAACTCACTTCAATATTATTACTTGCTGCTAGTTTTTATTTATTCTTCATATCTTTTAAAGACCTACTAAAAAAAGGTCACAAAAACCCTTCCCAGGTAATTTCTCATTTTGGTTTTAGTCTCTTAATATTGAGTATTATTCTTAACGCATTATTTTCAAAAGAGATTATTACAAATCTCAAAGTAGGAGAGCAAGTTCAGTTTAAAAATAATAAAATAATTTTTAAAAGAATAGACGTAAGCTCTGAAACAAACTATGAAAAAATAACTGGTTTATTTATTATTAAAAATCAAAAAAACATAAGTGAACAATTCTTACCTGAAATAAGAATATATAATCAACCTCAAGTTATAACCAGTGAAGCTTTCATTAAAACAAGTATATTTAAAGATAGATTTTTAGTAATTAATCCAATTAAAGATAAAACTTATTTTAACGTTAGATACCAAGAAAAACCATTAATGATTTGGATTTGGATCTCTACAATTTTAATTATTATAGGTGGAAGTATTAATTTTTTAAAAAATGAGAAATAAAATATTTATTATTTTTGGATTTATTTTATTTATTTTTTGCTTTATTGTATTTTATAAAGGATTACAAAAACCAAACGTATACAGTCCAGAGCTTAATCAAAAAAAAAGTATTTCTAGTTTTGTAAGCTTAGATTTTTACTCGAATGAAAAAGTATTATCAGATGATATTTTTAAAAAAGGGAATTATTATTTAGTTAATATATGGTCATCGTGGTGTGTTCCGTGTCGAACGGAACATCCTTTCTTGACAAGATTAAAAAATAGTAAAATAAATTTAGTAGGTATTAATTATAAAGATAATATAAATAATGCAAAAGCATTTTTGAACGAGCTTGGAAATCCTTATAGTAAAATATTGAGTGATAAAGATGGAGTTATATCGATTGAACTAGGAGCTTATGGTGTACCTGAAACTTTTTTAATTAATAAAGAAAAAGTTATTATTAAAAAAATTATTGGTCCGATTAATAATGAAAGCTATAAAGAGATTTTAAACTTAATAAAATGAAAAAAATAATATCTTTTTTGTTAGTATTCTTTTGCTTTATAAGTAATAATTTATCAGCTTCAGAAAAATATTCAGATCTAGAAAATAAAATCTTTAAAAATTTAAGATGCTTAATTTGTCAAGGTCAATCTATCTATGATTCTCAATCAGACTTTTCAGAAAGCATGAAAATAGTAGTACGAAAAAATCTTCAGGAAGGTATGTCAGAGAAAGAAATATATAATTCTTTAAAAAATAAATATGGTGAATGGGTTCTATATGACCCACAAGTTAATAAGGGAACATACTTATTGTGGATTTTACCATTAATACTCTTTCTTCTAGGAGGGGCTATTATCTTGAGAAAATTAAGTATTTTAAAGAAATAACAATACGATATAAATATATATATATTTAAAAGATACATGAAAAATTTATTAAGCATAGTTGGAATTTTTTTATTTTTTATTTCACCTTTAAAAGGTGATGAAAAGATTAAAAAAAATTTAGATCCACATAAATATAATTTTTATACTGGAATGTTTGACTTCAGCGATGACGGAAAAAAATCTGCACTATTTGGAGTGCAACATAATAATGAAAATTTATATCGAGAAAGTTTCCTTGGAACTTTGTCGCCAGTTACAGGGTTTATGATTACAGGAGATAGTGCTACTTATTTGTATACGGGCATAGAGGCGAATTACGATTTAGGTAAAATACAATTCACACCAAGTTTCACTCCAGGACTTTATGGTCAAGGTGATGGAAAAGATTTAGGGCATATAGTTGAATTTAAAAGCGAAATTCAGCTTTCAGTCGATTTATTTAAGGATACTGAAATGGGATTTTCTTACAACCATCTATCTAACGCTAGTCTAGGTGATAAAAATCCAGGCGCTAATAGCTACATGTTCAATTTATTAAAGAAATTTTAATAAATTTTAAATGAAAATTACTGATTGTTATAATTTTTCTGATTTTAGAAAACTTGCTAAAAAAAAACTTCCTTCACCTATTTTTCATTATATAGATGGTGGATCTGATGATGAAACTACTCTTAGAAGAAATACAACATCTTTTGATGATTGTGATTTAGTTCCAAATATTCTAGCAAGCGTTGGTAAGCCAGACATATCAACTACGTTATTTGGTAGAAAAATTGATATGCCAATTTTTCTCTCTCCAGCAGCAATGCAAAGACTATATCATCCAGACGGTGATAAAGCATCAGCAAGGGCTGCTGAAAAATTTGGAACTTTTTATAGTATGTCTTCAATGGGTAATAATACAATTGAAGAAGTTTCTAATATTTCAAGTGGTCCAAAATTATTTCAACTTTATGTTCATAAAGATAGATCGATTTCTGATGATTTGATTGAAAGATCTAGAAGATCTGGTTTTGATGCAATGTGTTTAACTGTTGATACTTTGGTTGCTGGTAATAGAGAAAAGGATCACAGAACAGGTTTTACAACACCACCAAAGTTTACTTTTGAAACCCTTATGAGTTTTGCGATGAAACCCAATTGGGTTTTTAATTATTTAATTGGAAAAAAATTTGAATTATCAAATGTTAAAAAGAAAACAGATAAAGGAACAAATATCTCAAAATCAGTTATTGAGTATATTAACGAACAATATGACCCAGCTATGGGATGGAAAGATGCAGAATATTGTGCAAAAAAATGGAATGGACCTTTTGCTTTAAAGGGAGTCATGTCAGTTGAAGATGCAAAAAGAGCTATTGATATTGGCTGTACAGCTATAATGATATCAAATCATGGTGGAAGACAATTAGACGGATCAAGATCCCCTTTTGATCAGGTAAAAGCTATTTCAGATGCAGTTGGAGATAAATTAGAAATTATTTTAGATGGTGGTGTACGAAGAGGAACCCATGTTTTAAAAGCCTTGGCAGCTGGTGCAAAAGCGTGTAGTTTCGGCAAAATGTTTCTGTTCTCTTTAGCCGCAGGAGGACAACAGGGCGTTGAACATTTAATGCAAAACATGCATGATGAGATTAATAGAAACATGGTACTTATGGGGTGTAAAAATTTAAAAGAATTAAATGCCTCTAAATTAATTTATAGAAAATAATAACCGGGAGATAAAATGAAATTAGCACAAAATTTACAAAGATTAGGGACCGAAACTGCTTTTAGCGTTCTTGCAGAGGCAAAAAAGTTAGAAGCTCAAGGCAAACCAATGATTCATTTAGGCTTAGGTCAACCTGATTTTAAAACTCCTAAACATGTAGTAGAAGCAGCAAAAAAAGCTTTGGATGACGGACATCATGGATATGTAATGTCAAATGGGATTCCTGAATGTAGACAATCTGTAACAAGATGGATCAAAAAAAGATACAACGCTGATGTAAGCTTTGAAAGAATACTAATTATGCCAGGTGGAAAACCTACAATGAGTTATGCAATTCAATGTTTTGGTGAACCAGGTGCAGAAATAATACACCCAACTCCTGCATTTCCAATTTATGAGTCTATGATTAATTACACAGGTTCAACCCCCGTTCCATACGATTTAACAGAAGATAAGGATCTAAAATTTAAGGCTGATAAAATTCTATCATTAATAACTGACAAAACAAGATTACTAATTTTAATTAATCCAAATAATCCTACTGGAAGTTTTGTTGATAAACCGGAGATAGATAAGTTAGCAGAGGGATTAAAAAAATATCCACACGTAACTATTTTGAGTGATGAAATTTACAGTAGACAAGTTTTTGATGGTAAAGAAATGCCTACATTCTTTAATTATCCAGAATTAAGAGATAGACTAATCGTTCTTGAAGGTTGGAGTAAAGCTTATTCAATGACGGGATGGAGACTGGGATGGAGTTTTTGGCCTGAGCATTTAGTTGAGCATGTTAATAAGTTATTAATAAATAGTGTTTCATGTGTTAACGCAGCTGCGCAGTTTGCAGGCATAGCCGCTCTAGATGGTCCAGACGATTCTATTCATGAAATGATGGAAAAATTTACTCAAAGAAGAAAACTTATTCATGAAGGATTAAACAGTTTGCCAGGAGTTGAATGCAGTCTTCCTGGAGGCGCTTTTTATGCTTTTCCAAAGGTAATTGGAACTGGAATGAATGGTGCAGAATTTTGTAAAAGAGCTATGCATGAAGCTGGAGTTGCGATTGTCCCTGGAACTGCATTTGGAAAAACTTGCAATGATTATGTAAGGTTTAGTTTTGCAGCATCCAGAGATAATATTTCTCAAGCATTAGATAATATTAAAAAAATGCTGGGCTAAGTTTATTTTTTATTCATAGCTTGATATACTGTTTTTTAAATGGAGAATGTATCACTTAAAAAAGAACTGACCTCAATATTAAAAGATAGAATATCTTTATCAGAATCTACAAGAGCGAACTTTGCAAGAGGTGAAGACACATATGACCCAGTACTTTCCCAAGCGGTTGTATTTCCTGAAACAAATGAAGAAGTATCTAGGATTTTAAAACTTTGTAATGAACATAAGGTACCAGTAGTCCCGTTTGGAACTGGTACATCTTTAGAAGGTCACGTTGTTGGAAATAAAGATGGAATAACACTATCATTAGAAAAAATGAATAAAGTTCTTAGTGTAAACGCATCAGATTTTGATTGTCGAGTTCAAGCAAATGTTACTAGAGAACAGTTAAATGAATATTTAAGAGAGGATGGAGTTTTCTTCCCAATTGATCCAGGAGCAAATGCTGCACTTGGCGGGATGGCAGCTACTTCTGCATCAGGAACTATGGCGGTAAAGTATGGTACGATGAAATCAGTTATTACTGGCCTAACAGTAGTTTTACCGAATGGAGATATTATTAAAACAGGCGGTAGATCAAAAAAATCATCAGCAGGATATAATTTAACAAATTTATTTATTGGATCTGAGGGTACATTAGGAATAATTACAGAAGTTCAATTGAGATTATCGCCAATTCCAGAAAGTATAATGAGTGCAGTTTGCCATTTTCCATCATTAGATGATGCAGTAAAAACAGCCCAGGAGACAATTCAGTATGGTGTTCCTATTGCAAGAATTGAAATGTTAAATAAAGATCAAATGGAGATAAGTATTAATTATTCAAAATTAGAAGATGTAAGTGCATTACCCACACTTTTTTTTGAATTTCACGGATCTGAAACATCAAATAAAGAAGCAATAAATATAGTAGATGAAATATCAAAAAATAATAATGGAAGTAAATTTAAATGGGCAGACACAATTGAAAAAAGAAAAAAAATGTGGAAAGCCAGATGGGACGCATGGTATTCTGTTAGAGCCCTAATTGATGATGGTAGAGTATATACCACGGATGTTTGTGTACCAATTTCAAAAATAACAGAATGTGTAAATTTTGCAGAGAAAGAGGTAAAAAAATTGGGTTTAAGAGCACCTATGGTTGGACATTTAGGAGATGGAAACTTTCATATTATGATGCCATATAACCCCAAAAAAGATGATGAATATAAGAAGATTAAATATTTTAATGATATCTTAATTGATAAATCTTTAGAACTTGAGGGTACTATAACTGGGGAACATGGCATAGGTCTTCACAAAAAAAACTACCTTTTAAAAGAACATCCTGATAACGTTCCCTTAATGAAATCTATTAAAAGAACAATGGATCCAAACAACATAATGAATCCTGGAAAGATTTTTGATTTAAACTAATAAATCTTTATGAAAAAAATACTTGTAACCAGAAAATTACTTCAATCTAACGAGGATAGATTAAAAGAAATATATGAGGTTAATTTAAATAAAAATGATGAGCTTTATTCTCAAAGTAAACTTATAGAATTGAGTCAAGGATGCGATGGTATACTTTCAGCATTGACCGATAAGTTGGATGCTGAAACAATTAATAAATTACCTGATACTGTAAAAATCTTATCAAATTTTGCTGTTGGTTTTGGAAACATCGATTTAGATGCTGCTAAAAAAAGAAATATAGCAGTTACAAATACCCCAGAAGTTTTAACTGATGCAACTGCAGAGATTGGAATTTTATTAATTTTAGGAGCTTGCAGAAGAGCAGCTGAAGGAATAAGTGGAGCAAGAGCATCAGACTGGAAATGGTCAGCAGATTATTTAATAGGAAAGCAACTAACCGGAACAAGATTAGGAATTTTAGGAATGGGAAGAATCGGACAAAAAATAGCAAAAGTCGCTAAAGCTTTGGGAATGATAATACATTACCATAATCGTTCAGAATTAAGTTCAGAAAAAGCTCAAGGAGCGATTTACCATAATAATCTTAAAAGTTTAATGTCAGTATCAGATGTATTGTCAGTTTGTTGCCCAGCATCAAATGAGACAATTAACTTAATTAACAAGGAAACCTTAGAATATTTACCTCAAGGCGCAGTGGTTACAAATGTAGCAAGAGGAGATATTGTAGATGACGAAGCTTTGATAGATGCTCTTAACAGAAGAAAGGTATATGCAGTAGGCTTAGATGTTTACAAGGGAGAACCAAATTTAAATACTGGTTATCTTAAACACAAAAGTGCTTTTATTCTTCCTCATTTAGGAAGCGCTACAAAAGAAACCCGAACAGCAATGGCAAATCTAGCTATTGATAATCTTGAGGAATTCTACAAAACAGGAAATTGTAAAAATAAAGTAAATTAGAACTATAACAAACTATTTACACCTTCAAGTTGTAAAAAATTAATACCTGGACCATTTAGTATAGGACTCATAATCCTTAATATGTTTTAATTATTTTAAGTTAATTAACTAAAGAGGAGAATAACAATGATTAAAGAAAAAAAATCATTGAAGGGAAAAATACCTTCAAGACGAAAGTTCTTTAAAACTGCGGCCGCAGCAGGTGCAGCAGCTGTTGCAATGCCTTATTTAAATGTAGGCGCTGCTCAGACTTTAAAAATGCAAGCTGCATGGCCTAGTGGTGCTAACATATTTTTTGAAATGGCAGGAGACTATTGCAAAATGGTTAGCGACATGTCGGGAGGTTCTTTAAAAATAGACCTTCAGCCAGTTGGTGCAGTTGTAAAAACTTCAGAAATCGGACAAGCGGTAAGTTCAGGTGTAGTAGATATGGGTCACTGGGTGACAGCATATTGGTATGGAAAAAATCCTGCTGCATCTTTATTTGGTACTGGTCCTTCATACGGAATGTCATCTCAAGAAGTAATGGGATGGATGGAATATGGTGGAGGAAGAAAATTATATGATGAAACACTTGCGAAAGTAGGTTTTGATTATGTTGGTTTCTTTCATATGCCAATGCCCGCACAGCCATTTGGTTGGTTCAAAAAGAACGTAACTAAAGTGTCTGATGTTAAAGGTATGAAGTACAGAACAGTTGGTCTTGCCACTAACGTTCTTACAGCAATGGGAATGGTCGTTAGACAATTACCAGGTGGTGAAATTCAACCAGCAATGAAAACTGGTTTAATTGAAGCTGCTGAGTTTAACAACCCTACTTCAGACTCTCAATTTGGTATGCAAGATGTTTCTAAGCATTATCACTTAGGAAGCTTCCACCAATCACAGGAGATGTTTGAAATACCAGTTAACAAAAAAACATTTAACAGTTTATCACCAGCTAATCAGGCTATTTTAAAAAATGCTGCTTATGCTGCTAACAGTGATAACTACTTTAAAGCTTTAGTAAGATACTCAGCTGATTTAGCTAAGTTAATGAACGAACATAAAGTAAATGTTTATCAAACTTCAGATGAGATTTTGGCTCAACAATTAAAAGGTTGGGATAAAGTAATTGGCGACTTTAATAAGAAAGATGCTTTCTTTAAGAAGATCGTTAATTCTCAAAAATCTTATGCAAAAAGAGTAATGAAGTATCTGTTAATGAATCAGCCTAATTACAAACTTGCATATGAAAATGAGTTTGGACCAATAGGAAAAGTTAAGATTTAGTAACTTTTATAAATTAAATTAAGGGGGGCTTCGGCCCCCTTTTTTATTTATTTGATTAATTTAAGACAATTCAATAAAACTCTAAGCTTATGATGAGATCATATATTAAATTAGCTGACCGATTAAGCATATCAATGGGTAAAGCATTTTCTTGGTGCATAGTGATCTTAATGGGAGGGACTTGCTACGAAGTTTTTATGGCGTATGCACTTAATGCACCTACTTTGTGGAATTTTGATTTTAGTCTTCAAATGTATGGAGCAATATTTATGATGGCTGGTGCTTACACGTTATCTACAGAAGCACATGTGAGAGGTGACGTAATTTACAGATTGTTTTCACAGAAAACACAGGCATATATAGATTTAGTTTTATACTTTATATTTTTTTTCCCAGGAGTTATTGCGCTTGCATTTTATGGTTACGAGTACGCAGCCTTGGCATGGAAAATAAAAGAAACCAGCTGGAATAGCCCTGCACAAATTCAAATTTATATGGCAAAGTCATTAATACCTTTGTCAGGTTCACTTTTGACCATACAAGGTATTAGCGAGGTTTTCAGATGCATCATTTGTATTCAAACAGGAAAATGGCCAGAAAGAGATTCAGCAGACGCAGAAGAAACAGAAAAATTATTAATGAGAACTTCTCAGAAAGGTAATACTGACGATGTTATTTAGTCTAACAAATCCAGAAGTTGCGATTTTAATGATGGGTATATTCCTTTTTGCAGTTTTACTAGGATTTCCAATTGCATTTACATTAATGGCCATGGGTTTAGGTTTTGGTTATTATGCATATTTTGATCCAACTAAAATGGAACATCTATTTGATAATAGAATATTCCAGCTCTTCGTTCAGAATACATATACAGTAATGGATAATAATGTTTTAACCGCCGTTCCTCTTTTTTTATTTATGGGTTATTTAGTAGAAAGAGCAGGAATAGTCGCAAAACTTTTTTTTGCAATAAGATTGGCCTCACATAGACTTCCAGCTTCAATGGCAGTCGCAGCTTTAATTACCTGTACATTGTTTTCAACAGCTACTGGAATTATAGGCGCTGTGGTTACTTTAATGGGCCTCTTGGCTTGGCCAGCAATGGTAAAAGCTGGTTATGATAAAAAATTTGCATCAGGAATAATTTGCGCAGGCGGATGTTTAGGAATTTTAATTCCACCAAGTATTATGTTAATTGTTTACTCTGTAATTGCTCAACTTTCACCTCTAAGATTATTTGCAGCCGCAATATTTCCAGGTCTAATGTTAGCAGGACTTTATATTGGTTATGCTGTTTTTAGAGCATGGTTAAATCCTTCTATTGCTCCAAAACCTGCGGCTGAAGAAATTCCACCTACTGCAGTTATTTTGAAAGAAGTATTAATTTCATTTCTACCATTATTTTCATTAATCATTTTGGTATTAGGAACAATTCTTGCAGGTATAGCAACTCCAGCTGAAGCTGCTGCGGTGGGAGCCTTTGGTGCTTTAGTGCTATCTTATTTTTATAAAACTCTAAAATGGAAGAATTTTAAAGAATCTGTATTTTTAACTGCAAAAACTACTGCTATGATTATGTGGCTTTTTATTGGTTCATGGACTTTTGCATCTGTATTTTCTTATTTAGGTGGTCACGAAGTATTTGAACATTTCTTTAAGTCCTTAGATCTTCAACCTTGGCAGTTTTTAGTTATAACCCAAATAATTATTTTTTTATTAGGTTGGCCTTTAGAATGGACTGAGATATTAATTATTTTTGTACCAATATTTTTACCACTAGTAGAATTTTTTGGTGTAAATCCATATTTCTTTGCAATGCTTATTGCATTAAACTTACAAACATCATTTTTAACACCCCCCATGGCCATGTCGGCATATTACTTAAAAGGTGTACAGTCTAAAAATGTTGAATTAATGGAAATATTTAGAGGTATTATGCCATTTTTAGCGATTGTAATATTAGCTATGGTATTGATGTATTGGTTTCCAGGAATTGCTTTATGGTTGCCAGAAAAATTATTTGCTATTTAAATAGATTATAAATGATCGATATATTTTCTTTAAGTGTTGAAGAACTAGCAACAAAAATCAAAGATGCACAAATTACTTCAGTTGAGGTTTGTAATAAATATATTGAAAGAATAAGTAAGTTTGAAAAAGAAGTTAAAGCTTGGGCACATTTTGATAAAAAAATTTTATTAGAAAAAGCTTCGGAGGCAGATGATCACAGAAGATCTGGAAAACCAATAGGTCCATTGCATGGAATACCTGTAGCGGTAAAAGATATAATAGGAACTGTAGATATGCCAACTGAATGTGGAACTGTTATTAGAAAAGGAAAGTCGTACTCACAAAATGCTGAAATAATTGATCTCATAAATTCTGCCGGGGCTATTGTAATGGGTAAGACAGCTACTTCTGAACTAGCTTATCTAAGTCCACCAAAAACAACTAATCCTCACGATTACACCAGAACACCTGGTGGCTCATCAAGTGGATCGGCTGCTTCTGTAGCATCTTTGATGGCACCATTGTCTATTGGATCTCAAACCGGTGGCTCAATAATTAGACCAGCATCTTATTGTGGTGTGGTAGGTTATAAACCATCTTATGGTTTAATATCTAGAAACGGTGTTTTAAGAACCTCAAACTCGCTGGATCATATAGGCATGTTTGCAAGAAGTGTTGAAGATATTGCATTACTAGCTAAAGTATTAATTAAAAAAGATCCTTACGATCCAGCTACAGTATATTTTTCTGCAGAAAATATTTTAGAAGAAACTAAAAAAGGCCCATTATTTGAACCTAAATTTATTTTTTATAAAACTGATTATTGGAAAATAGTTGATAAAAAATCTAGAGAAGCATTTGAATATTTTATTAAATCTTTTAAAAATATAGAAGTTTTTGATACTCCGTCATATTTTAAAGATATACACAAATATCATCAAATTATTCATGAAACAGATTTAGCAAATAATTTTTCTTTATATTATAAGAAGTATAAATCAAAATTATCTAAATATATGCAAACAGCAATAGCACAAGGCAATAAACATTCAGCAAAAGATTACGCGGAAGCAATAGATTTTAAAAAAAGAAGTTATGAATCTTATCAAGAAGTTTTTGAGGATTATCATGGTGTTTTAACTCCTTCTAGTCCAGGTGTTGCACCAAAGGGGCTGAAGAGCACTGGAACAGCAGAATTTAATAAAGTTTGGTCTTATTTAGGCACACCTTGTATTTCTCTACCTTTACTTGAAGGTGAAAATAATTTACCATTAGGAGTACAATTAGTTGGTGATAGATATGATGATCACAGATTTTTAGGGGTTGCAAAATGGCTAGAAAAGGAATGTCAGAATTAAAATGAATAAATTAACCACAGTTGTTGGATTGTCTTTTGCTATATTTTTTTTAATAGGTTTAGCAACAACATTAACAAGATCTATGATGATTGGATTTATAGATGTAATTCCAGTTTATTTGTTAATGGGCATCGCTATTGCAATGATGATTTACGAAGCCTTTTTTGATAAAAGTTAATTAATTTTCTTATAATGAAAATAGGAAGCATTGCACTAAATTCCTTTTTTATACTAATATCAATATACCTTTTTATTATAATTTTTTTATCTTTTTACCAAAGAAAGTTACTTTATCATCCAAGCGAAAATAATTATTTAGATGAAACATCTCTCAATCACAAAGTAGAAAAAGTTTATATCCAATCTGAAAACAAGCTTGTATCTTGGAATTTTCAAAAAAATCCAAAATTCAAAACTTTACTTTTTTTTCATGGCAATGCAGGGAGACTTGATAATAGAATTTATAAACTCAATGAATTAGCAAAATTTGATTTAAATTATTTGATAATTGCTTATAGAGGTTTTAGCGGAAACAAAGGAAATCCGACTGAAAAGGGCCTTTATAAAGATGCTAAAGCAGCAAAAGATTGGCTTAATAATCAAGGTATAGATGATCAAAATATTATTTTATATGGGGAGTCTTTAGGAACAGCAATTGCAATAGATCTTGGAAAGAGTTTTAAATTTTCTGGAATAATACTGGAGTCTCCTTTTACTTCGATGGAGAAATTAGCGAAAAAATATTACCCAATTTTTCCAATTAAGATGATTTTAAAAGATAAATATGATTCTTTGGAAAAAATTAAGGAAATTAATTTCCCAATTTTAGTAATGCATGGAGAAAAAGATACTATCGTTCCGTTTAGTATGGGGGTTGAAATTTATGAGAATGCCAACAGTCCGAAATCAAAATATTTTATAAAATATGATGATCATATGATGAATTTTGACCAAAATTTAGTTAAAGCTATTGAAAAATTTATTAATAATTTAAAATAGACACATTTTAAACAAATAGCCTTCAAATTTTAATAATAATCATAAAAATTATGAAAATCCTCGTAATTTTTATTTTATCTATTCTTATTTGCAAACCCGTATTGTCAGAGCAATCAGACGATTATTTTCATATCGGAAAAATGGTTTCATATGATAAAAAATTTACTTTATATTTTAAAACAAGAGAAAATGCCATTTTAGCTAGAGGTGAAGAATTTAATTATATAACTGATTACCCTCAGGATCTTTATCTATATGACAATAATTTAAAAAAAGATTTTCCTTTAATTTCCTATGAGTGGTTTCCAAAAAAAGCAAAGTTATTTTTAGATAATTATGACTTTCCAGTTTTCCCCGAAGATTTTGCTTATTATTTATTAGAAGATAACAATACATTGATCATGGTAAGTGCTAACAAAAATATTTCAAAAAATCTTAAATTTAATATCCAAAAAAGAGAATTAAAATCAGAAGAAGTGGGAGGAAAATTAAGTTTTATAATTTCTTCTTATGCTAAAAATTGTGGATATGCTGGTTTAGACAAAAAGTTTGAGTGTAATTTATTTAAACCTTTGATATCAACGAATCTAATTAATTAATTTGTGTAAATGCGTCTGCAAATTTTTCTACGTCAAAGATTTGTAAATCATCCTCTTTTTCACCAAGACCCAAACCTACAATTGGAATTTTATATTTTTTTGTTAAAGCTAAAAGTATTCCACCTTTCGCAGTACCATCTAATTTAGTCATTATTAATCCAGTTAATGGTATAATTTTATTAAATTCTTCGACTTGATTAAGTATATTTTGACCTGAGGTAGCATCTAAAACTAGCACTATTTCATTTGGTGCTTTTTCATCTATTTTTTTAACAACATTAGCAATTTTTTTATACTCTTCCATTAAATTTTTTTTATTTTGCAATCTACCTGCCGTGTCAATAATCAATTGGTTAAAATTATTTCTATTAGCAAATTCCATAGCTTTGTAAGCCACTGAAGCTGGGTCAGACCCTTGTGTTGATTTAATTATATTAACACCAATTTTATTTGCCCAATTTTCTAGCTGCTCAATTGCAGCTGCTCTAAAAGTATCAGATGCTGATAAAATTACTTTATTATTGTTCTGTTTAAATATTTTTGCAATTTTACCAATAGTAGTTGTTTTTCCAGAACCATTTACACCAGCTATCAATACTACATTTAAATTTTCATTTTTATTGAAAAAATCTTTTTTTTCAAAAGGGGTCATACTAGAAATAATATAATTTTTTAAAATTTTATTTATTTCTTTTATAATATCTAAATTTGGATCGATTTTTTCTTGAGCTAAAATATTTCTTATTTCGGAGGCTGAATCGATACCCACATCAGAAGAAATTAAAAATTCTTCAATTTTATCAAGTGAATTATCATCAATTTCTTTTTTAATTAAAATTTCCCTAAAACCAGAGGAAATATTTTCTGCACTTTTTTTAAAGCCTATTTTAAATTTCTCAAAAATACTCATTATAATTTGATATTTATTTTTTTTATATCAGAAACTGGTCCTGTCATATGGATAGAATTTTTTTCATCAATTTTAATTGATAATTTGCCTTTTAAAAATTCTATATCAACATTATTTTCAGTTAACCCATTTATTTTCCCCGCAACTGCTGTAGCACATGCAGCGGTTCCACAAGCTTTTGTATTACCAGCACCTCTTTCCCATACATTTATTTTAATTAAATTTTTATTAACAACTGATGCCAAGGTTACATTTATTTTTTCTGGAAATAATTCATGATTTTCAATTTCAGGACCAATTTTAATTATATTAAAACTATTTATATCCCTAACAAAGAAAACTATATGAGGATTACCTACATTGATTGCTGTACCACCCCTTAGTTCATTTTTTTTAATATCAATAATTTTCATATTGAGATTTTTTGTATTTAATTCTTTAGATAATGGAATTTGATCCCATTTAGTTTTTGCTGGTCCTATTTCTGTAGTTACAATGTTATTTCCCATAATATCAGATTTTAAGTTTCCTGATATTGTACTTAAATATATTTGTTTTTTATTATTTTCTTTTGCAATTAATTCTGCTGCACATCTAGTCCCATTTCCACATGCACCTGAAATACCCCCATCAGAATTGAAAAATTTCAGTGAGCCATCAGAATTCTCACTTTTATTAATAAAAATTAATTGATCGCATCCAATAAAATTACGATCACAAATTTTTATTATTTGATCTTGAGTTAAATTTATATCTTTATCTCTATTATCAATAATTATAAAATCGTTACCTAAACCATCCATTTTATAAGCTTTAAATTCCATATATTTAATACTTAACTTATTTATTGACTTTTTGAACCTCTATTATAGTTTGTCGATGTTTCCGCAAAATCAGCAATTTGCGGTGTCTTTGGTAACAAAGAGATCGACACCAGTTAGCGAGGGTTCGCCCACTGGTGCGTTAACTGCTGGAAAAAATTATGTTTGAGAACTTAACAAATAAATTTGAAGAAATATTTTCTTCTTTAAAAAAGTCCGCTTCGCTTGATGAAAAACAAGTAGACGAAGGATTAAGAAGTATTCGTTTAGCTCTAATAGAAGCAGACGTTTCTTTAGAAGTTGCTAAAGATTTTATAAATAAAATCAAACCAAAAGCTTTGGGCCAAGAGATAATAAGATCAACATCTCCAGGTCAAATGGTGGTTAAGATAGTAAATGATGAATTGATTAGTTTACTTGGAAGCGAAAGTTCTGATTTAAATCTTAATGCAGTTCCACCAGTATCTATGATGATGGTTGGTTTACAGGGTTCTGGAAAAACTACTACAACAGCAAAATTAGCAAAATTTGTTGAAAAAAATAAAAAGAAGAAAGTTATGATGGTAAGTTTGGATATCTATCGACCCGCAGCCCAAGAACAGCTAAGACTTTTGGGAGAGCAGCATAACATAAATACTTTACCAGCTATTGAAGGACAACAACCAACAGATATATGCAGAAGAGCATTAAGTGCTGCAAGTCTCAATGGTTCTGAAGTTATATTATTTGATACAGCAGGTAGAACACAAATTGATTTACAAATGATGAATGAGATAAAACAAATTGAGGAAATTATAAATCCTGTTGAGACTATTTTGGTAGCAGATTCTCTTACAGGACAAGTCGCTGCGAATGTGGCTAAGGAATTTAAAAATACTGTAAGTCTATCAGGTATTATACTTACAAGATCTGATGGTGATGGAAGAGGTGGTGCTGCTTTAAGTATGAAATATGTTGCAGACGTCCCAATTAAATTTTTAGGTGTTGGGGAAAAAATAGAAAATCTTGAAGTTTTTTATCCCGAGAGAATTGCCAATAGAATTTTAGGAATGGGAGATATAGTCACCCTTGTAGAAAAAGCAGCAGAAGATCTAGATGAAGAAAATTTAAAAAAAACAGAGGAAAATTTAAAAAAAGGTCAGTTTTCTTTGGAAGATTACTTATCTCAATTAAAGCAAATGAAAAAAATGGGAGGCATTGAAGGCATTATGTCATTCCTTCCTGGAGTTTCTAAAATTAAATCTCAGATGGATCAGTCAGGTGTAGATGAAAAAGTTATCACTCAAAATGAAGCAGTAATTTTATCTATGACTAAAAAAGAAAGACAAAATCCAAAAATAATTGATGGATCAAGAAAAAAAAGAATTGCTAATGGCTCAGGTACAGACATAGCCAGTATCAATAAATTGTTAAAACAATTTAAAATGATGTCAGAGATGATGAAAAAAATGTCAAAAGGAAATATGAAAGGGATGGCAGATAAAGGTATTCCGCCTGAACTTTTTAATCAACTTAAATAACAAAAAGGAGAACAATGCTAAAACTAAGATTATCAATGGGAGGAACTAAAAAAAGACCAGTATATAAAATAGTTGTTGCCGATAGTAAATTTCCAAGGGATGGTAAATTTATTGAAAAATTAGGATTTTTTAATCCTCTTTTACCAAAAGAGAAAAAAGAAAGAATTGGCTTACAAACAGATAGAATTAAATATTGGCTCAGCCAAGGTGCACAACCAACAACTAGAGTTGCAAGAATACTTGGTGAACAAGAGTTAATTAAAATGCCAGCAAATGGTAACAATCCAATTAAAGCTGTTCCAAAAAAAGATAGAAAAAAAGAGGATATAGCAGAAGAGAAAAAAGCAGATGCACCAAAGGAAGCTCCTAAAGCAGAAGAGAAAAAAGCAGATGCACCAAAGGAAGCTCCTAAAGCAGAAGAGAAAAAAGCAGATGCACCAAAGGAAGCTCCTAAAGCAGAAGAGAAAAAATAAATATGTTTACATTCCAAATTTTTACGCTTTATCCAGAATTATTTCCAGGTCCTTTTAAAGATGGAATTTTTGGAAAAGCATTGGAAAAAAAAATATGGGATTTAAAAATAATTGACATTAGAGAATATGCAAATGATAAACATAAAACAGTTGATGATACACCTTATGGAGGTGGATCAGGAATGCTTTTAAAACCAGATGTAATTGCTAAATCTTTAGATATAAATACCACTAAAAATGAAAAAATTTTTTATCTATCACCCAGAGGAAAAATTTTTAATCAAAGTATTGCAAAAAATTTATCAAAAGAAAAAAAAATAAATATTATTTGTGGACATTTTGAAGGTATAGATCAAAGAGTTTTAGACCATAGAAATATAGAAGAGATAAGTATTGGCGATTTTGTTTTATCTGGAGGGGAAACTGCATCATACGTTTTTCTTGATGCAATACTTAGATTAATTCCTGGGGTAATCGGAAATGAAAATTCTAAAAATGAGGAAAGCTTCGAAAATGGTTTATTAGAATACCCACAGTACACAAAGCCACAAATTTGGGAGGAAAAAAGTGTACCAAACGTGCTATTATCAGGAGATCATGCGAAAATTAAAGACTGGCGTTTATCTCAATCTGAGGCTATAACTCGCGTCCGAAGGCCAGATTTATGGCAAAAATATAATAATAAAAAAAATTAACTTGATAAATTTACAAATGAAGACAATTGAAGAAATAAACCAGGCAAATGTAAAAAAAATATCTGCTGAAAAGAAATTACCTAGTTTTTTTCCAGGTGATATTGTTAAAGTTGGTGTAAGAATTACAGAAGGAAAAAGAGATCGTATTCAGTATTTTGAAGGTGTATGTATTGCAAAAAAAAATAGAGATTTGAATTCATCTTTTACTGTTAGAAAAATTTCTTTTGGAGAAGGTGTAGAAAGAACTTTTGCTTTGTATAGCCCTATTGTTGACTCTATAAAAGTTATTAGATCTGGAAAAGTTAGAAGGGCAAAACTTTATTATCTAAGAGATAGAACGGGAAAATCAGCGAGAATTGCAGAAAAAATTAAGAAAAAAATTGGTATTGATGTAGATTCTAAACCAGAAGAACCAACAGAAGAAAATATTATTAAAGCGGTCGATGCTAATGTAAATGAGGAAATCAAGAAAGAGTCTGTTGAAAAAAAAGTTTCCTCTGAAAAAAAAAGTGAAAAAGAGACTCTAGAAGAAAAAAAATAATCTTTTTCTAAATGCCTAAGACTTTATACGATAAAATTTGGATTGATCATTTAGTTCATCAACAAGATGATGGTACATCATTACTATTTGTTGATAGACATTTGATTCATGAAGTTACGAGTCCACAAGCTTTTGAGGGTCTAAGGAATTCAAGTAGAAAAGTTAGACAGCCAAACTTAACACTTGCTGTCGTGGATCATAATATTCCTACAACAGATAGGTCAAAAGGAATAGATGACATAGATTCAAAAATACAAGTAGAAACATTAGAAAAAAATTGTAAAGATTTTGGTGTAAGGCTATTTGGAATGGAAGACAAAAGACAAGGGATAGTTCATATTGTAGGTCCAGAGCAAGGTTTTACTCAGCCTGGAACGGTAATTGTTTGTGGAGACAGTCATACAGCTACACATGGAGCATTTGGCGCTTTAGCTTTTGGAATAGGGACATCAGAAGTAGAACATGTTTTAGCAACCCAAACTCTTGTTCAAAAAAAAGCAAAAAATTTTAGAATAAATGTGAATGGAAAGCTTTCATTAGGAGTTACATCAAAAGATGTTATTCTACAAATTATTGGAAAAATAGGAACTGCCGGTGGAACAGGATGTGTATTAGAATATGCTGGTTCAGTAATTTCAAATTTATCAGTGGAACAAAGAATGACAATTTGCAATATGTCGATTGAGGGTGGAGCTCGAGCAGGATTAATTCAACCAGATGAAAAAATATTTAACTATTTAAAAGGGAGACCCATGTCACCAAAAAAAGAAAACTGGGAAAAAGCATTAGAATATTGGCATTCACTTAAGACTGATAATGATGCTGAATTTGATAAGGAAATTAATTTAAATGGTGAAGACATAGCTCCGATGGTTACATGGGGAACTTCCCCAGAGGATGTTGTCTCAATTAATGGAAAAGTACCAAATCCAGATAATGAGCAAAATGAAGATAAAAAAAATTCAATTAATAGATCTTTAAAATACATGGGACTTAAGCCTGATGTAAAAATTAAAGATATTAAAATTGATAAAGTTTTTATTGGAAGTTGTACAAATGGAAGAATAGAAGATTTACGTGAAGCGGCTCAAATTCTTAGGAATAAGAAAAAGGCAACCCATGTTCATGGTATGGTTGTTCCTGGCTCAGGATTAGTTAAAGAACAAGCAGAACAAGAAGGGTTAGATAGAATTTTTAAAGATTCTGGATTCGAGTGGAGGGAGCCAGGTTGCTCAATGTGTTTAGCAATGAACGCAGATAAATTAAAACCACAAGAGAGATGTGCCTCCACATCAAATAGAAATTTTGAGGGAAGACAAGGAAGAGGTGGAAGAACTCACTTAGTTAGCCCAGGAATGGCAGCTGCCGCAGCCATAGCAGGCAATCTAGATGACGTTAGAAAGTACCAAAATTAATGAAAAAATTTACTTCACTTAAAAGTATTCCCGCATATCTACCAATTGTAAATATTGATACTGATATGATTATACCCAAGCAGTTTTTAAAAACAATTAAACGTACAGGATTAGGAAAAAATCTTTTTCACGAAATGAGATATCTTGATAATGGAAAAGATATAAAAGATTTTGTTTTAAATAAAAAACCATTTAACAATTCAAAAATTCTAATAGCTGGAAATAATTTTGGTTGTGGATCGTCTAGAGAACATGCCCCATGGGCTCTTTTAGATTTTGGAATAACTTGTGTTATTAGTTCAAGTTATGCGGATATATTTTATAATAATTGTTTTAAAAATGGAATATTACCAATTGTTCTAGATGAGGAAAAAATAAAAGATCTATCTGAATATTCAAATAGAGAAGAAGAAATTGAGGTAAATTTAAAAGATCAAAAGATTATTTATGGAAATAATGAATTAAGTTTTGAAATAGATCCATTTAAAAAGAAATGTTTAATCGAAGGACTTGATGATATTGCATTATCACTAGAAAAATCATCTCATATTAATGAGTTTGAAAAAAAAATTAAATCTTCGAAACCTTGGATATTCAATGATTAAGGTAAAAAAGAGAAAAATATTATTATTACCAGGTGATGGTATTGGACCAGAGGTAATTGCCGAAGTTAAAAAAATAATTAATTGGTTAAATAAATATCGATCTTTAGATTTTGAAATTGATGAAGATTTAGTAGGCGGTGCTGCTTATGATAAACATGGAACACCAATTACAGACGAAGTTTTTTATAAAGCTTTAGAGAGTGAAGCCGTGATTTTGGGTGCAGTTGGTGGTCCAAAGTGGGATAATTTAGATTTTTCAAAAAAACCTGAAAGGGCTTTGCTTAAATTAAGAAAAGAGTTAAAACTTTTTGCAAACTTAAGACCAGCTATATGTTTTAAACAATTGGTTGATGCTTCAAGTTTAAAACCAGAAATAGTATCCGGATTAGATATAATGATAGTTAGAGAACTTACTGGTGGAATTTATTTTGGTGAACCAAGAGGAATTAAGCCAATAGATAATGGTGAAAGAAAAGGTATTAACACACATACTTATACAACGAGTGAAATTGAAAGAGTTTCTAGAGTAGCTTTTGATTTAGCAAAAAAAAGAAGCAACAAAGTTACTTCATGTGAAAAATCAAATGTAATGGAAGCCGGACAATTATGGAAAGAGGAAGTTCAAGCTATTCATGATAAAGAATTTAAAGAAGTAGAGCTAGAACACATGCTAGCTGATAATTGTGCAATGCAACTGTTAAGAAATCCAAAACAATTTGATGTAATTGTAACAGATAATTTATTTGGTGATATTTTATCAGACGAAGCAGCAATGTTAACTGGTTCTCTTGGTTTGTTGCCCTCAGCTTCTTTGGGTGCAAAAGATAAAGATGGCAATATGAGATCAATGTACGAACCTGTACATGGTTCAGCTCCCGATATTGCTGGAAAAGGAGTAGCGAATCCAATTGCAACAATACTGAGTTTTTCGATGGCACTAAAATATTCTCTAAATTTAGACAAAGAATCTAAGGAATTAGACTCAGCTGTCCAAAAAATCCTTGATGATGGCCTCAGAACTAAGGATATTTATTCAAAAGGTAACAAAGAAGTATCCACAAAAGACATTGGAGATGCGGTTATTGCTTGTTTGCAAAAATAGATAATTTCAATTAATTTATTAAAACTTATGACAACTTATACAGCTCCTGTTGATGATATGATGTTCCTTTATGAGAAATTAAGGAACGATAAAAGTTACAATGAAATAGATAAATATAAAGATGTAACTCCAGATTTAGTTAAAAATATTTTAGAAGAAGCAGCAAAAATTAATGAGAATATAATTTTACCACTTGCAAAATCTGGAGATGAAAATCCAACTGTTCTTGAAAATGGAATAGTTAGAACTCCTCCTGGGTATAAAGAGGCTTACAAAAAGTATATAGAAGATGGATGGACCTCATTATCGTGTGACCCAAAGTATGGTGGTCAAGGAATGCCAAAAACAGTCAGTGCATTTTTTGATGAGATGTTATCAGCAGCATCTTTGTCATTTAAACTTTACTCTGAGTTAAGTATTGGTGCATACAATTGTATTAATCATCACGCTACAGAAGAAATAAAAAATAAATATTTACCAAAAATGGTTGAAGGTAAATGGAGTGGTACCATGTGTTTGACAGAGCCAGTATGCGGTACTGATTTGGGCTTACTTAAAACGAAGGCTACTGAACAAGATGATGGAACTTTTAAATTAAATGGACAAAAAATATTTATCACATCAGGTGATCACGATCTTACAGAGAATATAATTCATTTAGTTATTGCTAGAGCAGCAGACTCTCCAAGTGGAACAAAAGGTATAAGTCTTTTCTTGGTGCCAAAATTTATAGTGAAAGATGATGGTAGCGTCGGTCCAAGAAATGGAGTTTCGACGGGATCTATTGAAAGTAAGATGGGAATTAAAGGATCGGCAACTTGTGTATTGAATTTTGACAATGCAGTTGGCTATATGATTGGACCAAAAAATAAAGGATTAAATTCTATGTTTACCATGATGAACCTTGAAAGAATTGTTGTTGGAATCCAAGGATTAGGTATTTCTGAGATCGCTTATCAAAACTCTGTTAATTATGCAAAGGAGCGTAAACAGGGCAAGGCACACAATGGAAAAAGTCAAAATGGTGGAGCTGACTTGATCATTGAACATGCAGACATCAGAAAGTCACTTTTAAATATGAAATCTATTATTGAGGGAGAAAGAGCTTTATGTTTTTGGCTTTCACAACAGACTGAGGTTAGTCTTTATCATTCAGATGAGAAAGTTAAAAAGGAAGCTTCGGAACTTGTTTCGTTAATGACACCTGTAGTTAAGTCTATGTTCACTGATTTGGGTATGGAAATAACCAGTGAAGCCATGCAAATTCATGGGGGTTATGGATACACAAAAGACCAAGGTATCGAACAATTATATAGAGACAACAGAATAACTCCAATTTATGAGGGTACAAACTCTGTGCAAGCTATAGATTTAGTTTTTAGAAAATTAGTAAATAAAGAAAGTGATATTATTAATAGATATATTGATAGTCTTAAAAAAGATCTGTCTAGCTCTAACCCACAGTTAAAAAGTTTTAATGAAAAATTAGATAATGGAATTAAAATTCTTATAAAATTTACTGATTGGATAAAAAATAAAATGCAAAAATCAAAAGATGACGTAAGTGCTGCATGTAACGATTACTTAAAAGTTCTTGGATATGTTGCTGTTGCTCACTCCTGGATCAAAGTTTTAGAGGTAAGTTTCGAAAATTATGACACAAACAAAGAATTTTATGAGGATAAAATTAATACTGCAAAATTTTACTTTGAGAGAGTTCTGCCAAGGATTGAGAGTCATTATATAACAGCAGTAAGCGGTAGTGACTATATTATGAAACACAAGTTTAATTAATGAATAAATACGATCAAAATTTAGATAAAAACAACGCTAACTTTGTGCCCCTAACTCCTTTGAGTTTTTTGGAAAGAGCGAAAGATATTTATCCTAATTATGAAGCACTTATTTATGAGGATAGAAAATATACTTGGTTAGAGATTTATAAGAGATGCATTAGGTTTGCCAGTGCTTTGGAAAAGATTGGTATTGCTGAGGGAGATACAGTTTCAGTAATGGCTTTTAATACTCCCGAGATATTTGAGGCACATTATTCAGTGCCAATGACAGGAGCAGTCTTAAATACAATTAATTCAAGGTTAGATGCTAGAACTGTGGCTTATATAATTGACCATAGTGAAGCCAAAGTACTTATTGTTGATAGACAACTTCATTCAGTTATTGAAAAAGCGTTAACACAAACTAAAACAAAACCAATTATTATAGATATTCAAGATGATCATGCAGACCAGTCTTTGTTAAAAAAAATTGGAGATAAAGAGTATGAAGAATTTTTAAAAACTGGAGAAGAAAATTATATTTGGAAAAAACCAAAGGATGAATGGCAGGCAATTTCTCTAAGCTATACATCAGGAACTACAGGAAATCCTAAAGGTGTTGTGTATCATCATAGAGGAGCATATCTAATGTCTACTGGAAGTGCTGTTGCCTGGAATATGCCAAATAGATTAAATTTTTTAACAATTGTTCCAATGTTTCATTGCAATGGATGGTGTTATCCATGGACAGTTCCAATGCTCAATGGAAGAACAATATGTATGAGAGCTATAGATATAAAAAAGATATTTGAGTTAATAGAAAAGTATGAGGTTACTCACTTTGGTGGAGCACCAATAGTATTAAATATGATAACTGGTGCTGCTGAGTCAGATAGAAAAAAATTAAAGCATAAAGTTTATGTTCTGACAGCAGGCGCGCCCCCTCCAAGTATAATTTTTAAAAAAATGGAAGCTTTAGGTTTTGAGGTAATGCATGTGTATGGATTGACAGAAACTTATGGTCATATTTTGCAGTGTGCTTGGAATGAAGAATGGAATTCTTATCAAGATGATAAAAAAAATGAAATTAAAGCAAGACAAGGGGTAAGATATCCAAATACCGAGGATACTAAGGTTATGGATCCAGAAACGATGAAACCTGTTCCTAGCGATGGAGAAACAATTGGAGAAATTATGATTAGAGGTAATATTGTAATGAAGGGGTATTTTAAAGATAAAGAGGCAACAGAAAAAGCAATGTCTCATGGATGGTTTCACTCTGGTGATTTAGCTGTTACCCATCCTGATGGGTATATAAAAATTAAAGACCGATCTAAAGATATAATAATATCGGGTGGAGAAAATATATCTTCAATTGAGATTGAAAATACTTTAGCAAAACATCCAAGTGTTTCAATAGTAGCTGTTGTTGCAAAACCTGATGAAAAATGGGGTGAAGTACCATGTGCATTTATTGAAAAAGTAAAAGATAAAGATGCAAGTGAAGAAGAATTAATTAAATTTTGTAAAGAGACCTTAGCTGGTTTTAAAGTTCCAAAGAAAATTGAATTTTGTGAATTGCCAAAGACATCAACTGGAAAAATTCAAAAATTTGAATTAAGAAAAAAAGCTGAGGGGCTAAACTGAATTTAGACGTAAGCGGGAAAGACGTATTCGTGTCAACAGGAGGTTTTGACTTCGACAAAGCTAAACCATCTATAATTTTAATGCATGGTAGTGGTCTAACCCATATTGTTTGGTCATTGCATGAACAATTTTATGCATCACAAGGTTATAATGTATTATCAGTAGATTTACCTGGGCATGGAAATTCTGAGGGTCCATCACTAAAATCAATTGAGGATATTTCAACTTGGGTAAAAAATTTGATGGGAGCTCTAGATATAAAAAAAATAATTATTTTAGGCCATTCACAGGGCTGTCTAGTAGGTATCGATTTTGCTTCAAGATATCCAGATTTAATAGATGGATTAGTTTTGGTCTCCGGATCCTATAAAATGCCAGTAAATCAAGAATTGATCGATTTAGCCGAGGCCGGAGATGATAAAGCAATCCTACTAATGATGAAATGGGGCTACGAAGGATCAAAAGCCTTTATAGGTGGCAATCCTGTTAAAAAGATAATTAATTCTTCAAGAGAGATAATAGAAATTTTATCTGTAGACTTAAACGCTTGTAATAACTACAAGACTGGAAAAGAAGCTTTAGAAAAAATTAATTGTCCGACTTTATGTATATTTGGAGACTTAGATAAAATGGTTCCTCTTAAAGTAGGAAATAAAATGTCTGAATTAATAAAGAATTCAGAGACCAAAGTTATTAATAACTGCGGCCATATGATAATTTTTGAGAAAGCTTTTGAGATGAGAAATATTGTAAAAGAATTTATATTGAAAATAAAAAAATGAAAAACTTTCCAATTGTAAAATCTAGAAGATTAAGAAGTACACCTTACACGGACAGAATAGAGTCTCAAGGTGTGAGTAGTTATACCGTATATAACCATATGTTATTACCATCATCATTTAAGTCTATAGAATTTGATTATCATCATTTAAAAGAGTTTGTTCAGGTATGGGATGTAGCGGCCGAAAGACAAGTTGAGATTACAGGAAAAGACTCTGCAGAGCTAGTTCAGTTAATGACATGCAGGGATTTATCAAAATCTAAAGTTGGAAAATGTTATTATGCACCACTAGTTGATCATCAAGGTCTTTTAGTTAACGATCCAATTATAAATAAGTTAGCTGAGGATAAATGGTGGCTCTCAATCGCCGACTCAGATGTAATTTTTTTTGCGAAAGGTATAGCAGCTGGAAAAAAACTTGATGTTGAAATAAATGAGCCTAATGTAAATATTTTAGCAGTTCAAGGACCATTGGCAGATAATTTAATGATAAAATTATTTGGTGAAAAAATAAAAGAGTTAAAATTTTTCAATTTTAATTATTTTGATTTTAAAGGGTATAAATATTTTATTGCTAGATCAGGCTGGTCAAAACAAGGAGGTTTTGAGGTTTATGTTGATGATGATAAGGCTGGACAGGATCTTTATGATTATCTCTTTGAGGCAGGAGAAGAATTTAATGTTAGACCTGGGTGTCCAAATTTAATTGAAAGAATTGAGTCAGCATTGTTATCATATGGGAATGATTTTGATAACAGAGACAATCCTTTCGAGGCAAATTTTGGTAAGTTTATACATTTAGATACTGAAGTTAATTTTTTAGGGAAAGAGAAATTAAAAAAAATAAGGGAAGATGGAATTAAAAAAAAGCTAATGGGTGTTAAAATAGATCATGATAGCATCGATATGTATTGTGAAAAGACATTATTTGACGATAAAAACGAAGTTGCGGGTTTCGTTAGATCGGCAGCTTATTCTCCTACTTTTAAAAAGGTTATTGGAATTGCAATGATTAATAAACCTTATTGGGATAGCAAAGATCAATTTAAAATAGAAATTGATGAAAAAATATTTGTAGGAACAATTTGCGATTTACCCTTCATTTAGTATAAAAATAATACACAGTCATGAATATAGCAATTGTAGGAGCAACAGGAAACGTAGGTCGTAAAATAATTGAAGTTCTGGAACAAAAACAATTTCCAGTTAAAAATTTATATTTACTTGCATCTAAAAAAAGTTCAGGCACAGAATTAATGTTTAATAAAAAAAAAATTAAAGTTGAAAATTTAGAGGATTTTGATTTTTCAAAAGCTGAAATTACTTTTTTTTCTGCTGGTAAAAATATTTCAAAAAATTATGCTCCTTTAGCTGCGAAGCACTCGGTTGTAATAGATAATTCAAGTTTTTTTAGAATGGATCCAGAGGTGCCACTAATTGTTCCGCAAGTAAATAAACAGAATTTATTTAAATTACAAAAGAATATTATAGCAAACCCTAACTGTTCAACAGCACAAATGGTGATAGTTTTAAAACCATTACATGATTTATTTGAAATCAAAAGGGTTGTTGTATCTACTTATCAATCTGTATCTGGAGCAGGCAAAGCACAAGTGGACGAACTTATTGAACAAACCAAGGCTGTTTTAGAAAGAAAAGAATTTTCATTAAAAAATTTTACAAAACAAATTGCATTTAATGCAATACCACACATTGATGAATTTTCTGATGATGGCTACACTAAAGAAGAAATTAAAATGATTAACGAAACTAAAAAAATTTTAGATGACAAAATAAAGGTTACCGCGACATGCGTTAGGGTCCCTGTACAAGTATCGCATGCAGAATCTTTAAATATAGAATTTAGTAAAAAAGTAACACCATCAGAAGTTAAAAAAGTATTAGAAGTTGCGGAGGGATGCAAGGTAATAGATGAGACTATTGATGGAGGTTATGCAACACCAATAGACGCTGAAGGAAAAAATGAAACATTTATTTCTCGTATCCGAGAAGATAAATCAAATAAAAATTCTATAAATCTTTGGATTGTGTCGGATAATTTGTTAAGGGGTGCTGCATTAAATGCTGTTGAAATAGCTGAAACTTATTATAATAAAAATTGATGAAAAATAATAATCCTATATCACCACATATACAAATTTATAATTGGCACATTTCTTCACTAGTTTCTATTTCTCATAGAATATCTGGGGTAATTAATTTTCTTTTTTTTATATTTTTAAGTGGGTGGATATTACTTTCAATTTTACTAGGCCAGTCTTATGAAATATTTTATACTTTTTATAATACGATCTTTGGAAAATTTTTTTTAATTAGTATTATCTGGTCGTTTTCTTTTCAGATTTTAAGCGAGATAAGACATTTATTTTGGGACTTTGGTTATGGTTTCGATCTAAAAATTTCAAATATCTCAGGCTTATTTGTGATCTTTGGATCATTTATTTTAACAATTTTTATTTTTTTAGTTGGAAGGTAAATAATTCAATGATCAACGCTACAAAAAAATGGATATTTTTAAAAATAAGCTCAATTATTTTAATACCTCTTATGATGTGGTTTATTATAAATTTTGTGTCTATTTATGACCAAAGTCAAACAGAAGTTTTAGCTTTTTTTAATAATCAACCAGCTAAATTTTTACTTTCTTTATTCCTAATTACGGCCTTTTTTCACTCAGCTCTTACAATTAGTGAGATTTTCGAGGATTATATACATGTAGAAAAAATAAAAATTGTCGCAAACAAATTATTATATTTTCTTGCTATAATTATTCCTTTAATAACTATAACTGTTTTACTAAAATTTAACTTATGAGTTCATATAAAATTATAGATCACGAATACGATGTTGTAGTCTTAGGAGCGGGTGGATCAGGTTTAAGAGCTGCAGTTGGTTTAAGCGAAGCTGGATTGAAAACAGCATGTATTTCAAAAGTTTTTCCTACAAGAAGCCATACCTCAGCTGCTCAAGGTGGTATCTCAGCAGCACTAGGTAATATGGGTGAGGATGATTGGCGTTGGCATATGTATGATACTGTAAAGGGATCAGATTGGCTTGGAGATCAAGATTCTATTGAATATTTATGTAAAGAGGCCCCAAGAGCAGTTTTAGAATTAGAGAAGTACGGTGTTCCCTTCAGTAGAACTGAAGATGGAAAAATTTATCAAAGACCCTTTGGTGGTATGACTAAAAATTATGGGAATGAAACAGTCCAAAGAACATGTGCAGCTGCAGACAGAACGGGCCATGCAATACTTCATACTTTATATGGACAAGCGCTAAAACATAATACCGAATTTTTTATTGAGTATTTTGCTTTAGATTTGCTTATGAAAGATGGTGCTTGCAAAGGTTTAATAGCATGGAACTTAAATGATGGCACAATTCATAGATTTAGATCTCATACTACAATTATTGCAACGGGTGGTTATGGTAAGGTTTATTATTCTGCAACATCAGCTCATACTTGTACAGGTGATGGTAATGCTATGGTATTAAGAGCAGGACTACCATTACAAGATATGGAGTTTGTACAATTTCATCCAACAGGCATATATGGTCATGGAACTTTAATTTCTGAAGGTGTAAGAGGAGAAGGTGGTTATCTATTGAATTCCAAAGGTGAAAGGTTTATGGAGAGATACGCACCTAAAGCCAAGGATCTTGCATCAAGAGATGTCGTTAGCAGATCTATTGCAGTAGAAATAAATGAAGGAAGAGGAGTTGGGAAAGAAAAAGATCATGTTCATTTACATTTAAATCATTTAGATCCAAAAGTAATTGAAGAGAGACTACCCGGAATATCCGAGTCATCAAGATTGTTTGCAAACGTAGATGTAACAAAGGAACCAATCCCAGTTGTTCCAACAGTTCATTATAATATGGGTGGTATACCAACTAATTACAAAGCTGAAGTTTTAACAGTAAATGGATCTGAAAAAACAGTTCCAGGACTAATGGCGATAGGAGAAGCTGCATGTGTATCGGTGCATGGAGCTAACAGATTAGGATCTAACTCGCTAATAGACTTGGTAGTTTTCGGAAGAGCTGCTGCAAAGAGAGCTGCAGAACTAATAAAGCCAGGAACGCCACATGAAGATATACCAATGTCTGAAACTGAAAAATGCTTAGAAAGATTTGACAAACTAAGAAATGGTAACGGTGATAATAATACCGCAGAATTAAGATTAGCAATGCAGAAAACTATGCAATCTAAATGTGCAGTTTTTAGAACTGAAAAAACTTTAAATGAGGGTGTAGAGGAAATTAGAAAACCTTTCGATGGTATGGACTCTATTGCAGTTAAAGATAAATCATTGATATTTAACACAGATTTAGTCGAAACCTTAGAGTTTGATAATTTAATTAGACAAGCAATTACTACTATGGATTCTGCTTATTATAGAAAAGAAAGTAGAGGTGCTCATGCAAGAGAAGATTATCCCAAAAGAGATGATAATAAATTTATGCAACATACTTTATCTTGGTGTAATGGAAAAGAAACTAAAATTGATTATAGACCAGTTCACAAGTCTACACTAACTACCGATGTTCAATATTTTCCACCTCAGGAAAGAGTTTATTAATGGTTCAAATTAACTTACCAGAAAACTCTAAAGTTCAAAAAGGTAAGTATTATAAAGATAAAACAGGATCTAAAAATATTCGTAAAGTAAATGTTTATAGATGGGACCCTTCATCAAGTGAAAAGCCTAGAATAGATACTTATGAAGTTGATATGGATAATTGTCCATCAAAAGTTTTAGATGTTTTAAATAAAATTAAAAATGAGATTGATCCAAGTATAGCTTATAGAAGATCTTGTGCTCATGGAGTATGTGGATCGTGTGCTATGAATATGGATGGTAAAAATGGTTTAGCGTGCACAAAGGCACATGCAGAAATAAAAGGTGATATAAACATTTATCCACTTCCACATCTAAAAGTTCTTAAAGATTTAATTGGAGATTTAAGTACACTCTATAAGCAATATGAGTCGGTTCAACCTTGGTTAAAGACTTCTAAAAAAACAGATAAAGAAAATATACAATCAAAAGAAGATAGATCTAAATTAGATGGTTTATATGAGTGTATAATGTGTGCATGTTGTTCAACTGCATGCCCAAGTTATTGGTGGAACGGAGATAAGTATCTAGGTCCTGCTGTTTTGTTGCAAGCATATAGATGGATAATTGATAGCAGAGATGAAGATAGAAAGGAGAGGTTAAGAAAAGTAGCTGACGAGCTAAAATTATATAGATGTCATACTATTATGAATTGTACTAATGCATGCCCTAAAGGATTAAATCCAGCAAAAGCAATTGCTGAAATAAAAAAGATGCTAGCTGCATCTAATATTTAAAACAATAGACTATTAATAATTTTTAATCTAAAAGATCATATTCATGAGATTAATTGAACATTTTGTAGGTGGAAAAATAATCCCTGGTTCATCAACTAGAAAAAGTAAAGTTTTTAATCCTGCTACTGGAGAGCAACAATCTGAAGTTAGCCTAGCCTCAAAATCTGATTTAGATAATGCTGTTGATATAGCAAAGAAAGCATTTGAAGAATGGTCAATAAAACCATCATTACAAAGAGCAAGAGTAATGTTTAAGTTTAAAGAACTAATAGAAAAAAATTATGATGAACTCACAAAACTAATAGTTTCTGAACATGGCAAAGTTTACGAAGACGCTAAAGGTTCTCTTACTAGAGGTCTAGAAGTTGTAGAATTTGCTTGTGGCATACCTCATTTATTAAAAGGTGAGTTCTCAGAAAATGTAGGAACTAATGTTGATAGCTGGTCAATGCGACAACCTTTGGGAGTTGTGGCTGGAATTACACCATTTAATTTTCCTGCAATGGTTCCTATGTGGATGTTCCCTATAGCAATTGCTTGTGGCAATACTTTTGTATTAAAACCATCTGAAAAAGATCCATCGTGTTCAATTAAATTAGCAGAACTTTTAAAAGAAGCAGGTTTACCTGATGGAGTTTTTAATGTTGTTAACGGTGATAAAGAAGCTGTCGATGCAATTTTAACTAATAAAGATATAAAAGCAGTAAGTTTTGTTGGATCAACACCAATAGCGAAATATATTTATGAGAATTCTGCTAAAAATGAAAAAAGAGTTCAAGCATTAGGTGGAGCTAAAAATCATTTAGTAGTTATGCCTGATTGTGACTTAGAAGGAGCAGTAAATGGTTTGATGGGAGCAGCTTATGGTTCTGCAGGTGAAAGATGTATGGCTCAATCGGTTGCTGTAGCTGTAGGAAATATAGCTGATGATTTAGTATCAATGCTGTCAAAAAAAGTAGAAGCTTTAAAAGTAGGACCAGGTATGGATAAAGGTTCAGAAATGGGCCCGTTAGTCACAAAAGAGCACTTAGATAAAGTTAAAGGGTATGTTGATATAGGAGTATCAGAGGGAGCTAAACTGGTTGTAGATGGAAGAAATTTAAAATTACAAGGATATGAAAAAGGTTTTTATATTGGCGGATGTTTGTTTGATCATGTAAAAAAAGAAATGAGAGTATATAAAGAAGAAATTTTTGGACCAGTTTTATCTGTTGTGAGAGTTAAAACTTTCGAAGAGGCAGCAAAATTAATTAATGATCACGAATATGGAAACGGAGTAAGTATCTATACACGTGATGGAGATGCAGGTAGAACGTTTGCTAGTAAAATTCAAGTTGGTATGGTTGGAATAAATGTACCAATACCTGTACCAATGGCATTTCATAGTTTTGGAGGATGGAAAAGATCATTATTTGGAGATAGTGCAATGCATGGAATGGAAGGTATAAAATTTTATACTAAATTAAAAACAATAACATCAAGATGGCCATCAGGAATTCGATCAAACCCAGAGTTTGTGATGCCAACAATGAAATAATATTTATGAGCAAAATATCTTTAATCGGCGCTGGTCAAATAGGAGGAACTTTAGCACATTTAATTGGAACAAAGGAGCTTGTAGATGAAGTAGTCTTATTTGATGTTGTAAGTGGTTTTGCAAAAGGAAAAGCATTGGATATTGCACAGTCATCATCAGTAGATGGTTTTAATGTAAAATTAACAGGAACTGATAATTATGAGGAAATAAAAGGATCTGATGTAGTAATTATAACTGCTGGTGTCCCAAGAAAACCTGGAATGAGCAGAGATGATTTACTGGGAATTAATTTAAAAATAATGAAACAAGTTGCAAAAGGAGTAAAAGAAAATGCTCCAGATGCTTTTGTAATTTGTATCACTAATCCTTTAGACGTTATGGTTATGGCTTTTCAAAAATTTTCAGGTTTACCTGCTAATAAGGTAGTTGGTATGGCAGGTATACTTGACACTTCAAGATTTAAATTATTTTTATCTCTTGAATTTAATGTTCCCGTAAAGGAAATAGAAGCAATGGTAATGGGAGGTCATGGTGATACAATGGTTCCATTACCAAGATTTACAAAAGTTTCAGGTAAGCCTTTGTTAGATCTAGTTAAAAATGGTAAAATTTCTAAGGAAAGACTTGAAGCAATAAATCAAAGAACTAGAGATGGTGGAGCTGAAATTGTTAAGTTTTTAGAGAAAGGATCTGCCTTTTATGCACCTGCGGCCTCAGGAGTAGAAATGGCTAAAGCTTTTTTAAAAAATGAAAAAAAAATGCTTCCTTGTGCAGCTTATCTTAATGGTGAATATGGTTTAAAGAATATTTATGCGGGGGTACCTATTATTATAGGAAAAAATGGTGTTGAAAAAATTGAGGTAGTTGATTTGGATGAAAAGGAAAAATCAGAGTTTATACATTCTGTGGAATCTGTAAAAAAACTCTGGGAAGCAGCTTCTAAAATCGATCCTGATTTAAATAAATAATGAATATACACGAACATCAAGCCAAACAATTGTTAAAAAAATATGGAGCAATTGTCCCAAATGGTGTTTTTGCATTTACAGTTAAAGATCTTTTAGAAAAAGTAAAACTATTAGACAGCAAAAAGCTTGTTTTAAAAGCTCAAATCCATGCTGGCGGAAGAGGAAAGGCTGGAGGAATTAAAATAGTAGATAGTATTCATGAATTAGAGAAAGAGGCAAACAGCTTACTAGGAAAAAAATTGATAACTCATCAAACTGGTCCTTTGGGAAAAGAGGTTAAAAGACTTTATGTTGAAGAACCTTCAAACATTGATAAAGAATTTTACTTATCTTGCCTTGTTGATAGAGCAAGCTCAAAAATAGCTTTTATTTCAAGTGACCAGGGCGGTATGGATATTGAAGATGTCGCAAAAAATAACCCTGATAAGATAGTAACTACTAAAATAGATTTTAGAGAAGATATTTCAGATGAAGATTGTGAAAAAATAATTCAAATATTTAATCTCAAAACAGATCAAAAATTACTCGCCACAAAAGTAGTTAAGTCAATTTATAAACTTTTTATAGATTTAGATTCAAGCATGGTTGAGATTAATCCATTAATATTAACAAAAGAAAGTCAGATCATTTGCTTAGATGCAAAAATAAATTTTGACGATAACGCGTTATTTAAACATCCAGAAATATCTAAACTTAGAGATTTAAATGAAGAAGACCCTACTGAGATTGAAGCAAGTAAATTTGACTTATCTTATATAAAATTAGATGGGAGTATTGGATGTATGGTTAATGGAGCAGGTTTAGCGATGGCAACCATGGATATTATAAAACTTTATGGAGAGGAGCCTGCTAATTTTTTAGATGTTGGCGGAGGAGCCTCTAAGGAAAAAGTTTCTGAGGCATTGAAAATAATTTTATTAGATAAGAATGTAAAAGGGATATTAATTAATATTTTTGGAGGTATAATGAAATGTGATGTGCTTGCTCAAGGAGTTGTTGATGCAGCTAAGCAAATTAATATTAATGTTCCATTAGTTGTTAGATTAGCGGGGACAAATTTTGAAAAAGGAAAGCAGATACTTGATAACTCAGGTTTAAAAATAATTTCTGCATCAGATTTAACAAGTGCAGCAGAAAAAATTGTTAACGAAATAAAATAATATGTCAGTTTTAATTAATAAAAATACAAAATTAATTTGTCAAGGTTTCACCGGTTCCCATGGAACTTTTCACTCTGAACAAGCGATAAAGTATGGGACAAATCTTGTTGGAGGCGTGACTCCTAAAAAAGGTGGCCAAGTACATTTAGATAGGCCAGTATTCAATAGTGTTATTGAGGCAAAGGATTCTACAAATGCTAATGCAAGTATGATTTATGTTCCTGCAAAATTTTGTGCGGATGCAATCATAGAGGCAATTAATGCAAATATTGAACTAATTGTTTGTATCACAGAAGGTGTTCCAGTTTTGGATATGCTTAAAGTTAAAAAATATCTTAATAAATCTAAATCAAGATTGATTGGCCCAAATTGTCCTGGAATAATTACTCCAGATGAATGCAAAATTGGGATAATGCCAGGCAATATACATAAAAGAGGATCAGTCGGAATTGTTTCAAGATCAGGTACATTGACTTACGAAGCTGTTGCTCAAACAACTTCAAATGGGCTAGGTCAATCTACATGTATTGGAATAGGTGGCGATCCAATAAATGGAACAAATTTTATTGATTGTTTAGATTTATTTTTAAATGATCCAGAAACTGAGTCTATTTTAATGATTGGCGAAATTGGTGGAACAGCAGAAGAAGAAGCCTCAGATTTTATTAAAAATCACAAGATAAAAAAACCAATAGTTGGTTTTATTGCTGGTGTTACAGCGCCTCCAGGTAGACGAATGGGCCATGCAGGAGCAATTATTTCAGGTGGCAAAGGTGGAGCAAATGATAAAATAAGAACAATGGAGAAAGCAGGTATTACTATTGCAAAATCACCAGGTGAAATAGGAAAAACGCTTTTAGAAAAATTGTCACTTTAAATAATATATAAAAAAAATTATAATTAAATTATAAAATTAATGAGTTCATCAAAAAATTTAGATCAAAAAAACACATCTTTTTTAACAAAGTCAAATAGTGCTTTTATTGAAAATATGTACATAAGGTATATCGAAAAAGATCCAAACTTACCTGTAAGTTGGATAGATTATTTTGATACTTTGAATGAAGATATCAATTCTGTGGTTAAAGAACTTGAAGGACCTACTTGGCAACCTCAAAAAAAAAAAATTAATTTAAATAAAGAAAAAAATCAAAGCCAAAATATAAATATTGAAAATATAGAGCTATCAAAAGTTGAATCTATAAAAGCTATAGCACTAATACGAGCATATAGGATTAGGGGACACTTGATAGCAAATCTTGATCCATTAAAAATGATGGATAGAAAATATTTACATGAACTACACCCAGAGGACCATGGATTTAAAAAGGAGGATTATGATAAAAAAATATATTTAGGGTCTTATTTAGATACTGGCTATGCATCAATTAATGAAATTTTAAATAAACTTAGAAAAGTTTACTGCTCTACAATAGGCGCTGAGTATATGCATATTTCTGATCCTGAGGAAAAAGTTTGGTTCAGAGATAGAATGGAGAAGGAACAAAATCAATTAAGTTTTACCGAAAATGGTAAAAAAGCAATATTAAACAAAGTCGTTCAGGCTGAGGGATTTGAGAAATTTCTTGCAAAAAAATATGTAGGAACAAAAAGATTTGGTTTAGATGGAGGAGAGTCTTTAATACCGGCTTTAGAACAGATAATTAAAAGAGGTGGTCAATTAGGAGTTAAGGAAGTTAAAATAGGCATGCCACACAGAGGAAGGTTAAATGTCTTGGCTAATGTTTTACAAAAATCATATAAAAGGATTTTTAACGAATTTGCCGGTGAAGCAAGTTATAATAAATTAGAGGATTCAACAGGAGATGTAAAATACCACTTAGGCGCTTCCTCTGATAGAGAATTTGACGGAAACGTAGTACATGTAAGTTTAACAGATAACCCATCACACCTTGAAGCTGTTAATCCAGTTGTCCTTGGTCAAACTAGAGCAAAACAATTCTTTCATAAAGACACTAAAAGAGAAAAAGTAATTCCAATTTTAATTCATGGAGATGCCGCTTTTGCCGGTCAAGGAGTAGTAGCTGAATGTTTTGCAATGTCTGGTCTAAAAGGACATAATACGGGAGGAACTATTCATATAATTTTGAATAATCAAATTGGTTTTACAACTAGTCCTAGGTTTGCAAGATCTAGTCCGTATCCATCAGACCTTGGAAAAGTTGTTGAAGCACCAATATTGCATTGTAATGGTGATGATCCAGAGTCAGTTGTTCACTGTGCTAAAATTGCAATAGAGTTTAGACAAAGATTTAAAAGAGATGTCGTCATAGATATTATTTGCTATAGAAGATTTGGACATAATGAGGGAGATGAACCATCATTTACACAACCATTGATGTATAAAAAAATAAGAAGTCATCCAACAACTTTATCAATATATGGAGATAAATTAATAAAAGAAAAAATTATATCCAAAAATGATTTTGATAATAACATAAATGATTTTAAAAACTTGCTTGATGAGCAATTTAAAACAGCAAAAGATTACAAACCTAAATTAAATTGGTTTGAAGGTACTTGGTCAAGATATCAGCCAAAAAAAGGAAAAGATAGAAGAGGTCAGACAGGTGTTGATATTAATACACTGATCAAAATTTCCGAAAAAATTAATGATGTTAAAGATGATCAAAATATTCATAAAACTATTAAAAAAATATTCTCAAATAGACATAAAAGTATTTTAGAGAAAAAGAATATTGATTGGTCTAATGCAGAGGCACTTGCTTTTGGTAGTCTTTTGAATGAAGGTTTTCCTGTAAGGCTTGTTGGCCAAGATTCAGGGAGAGGAACTTTTAGTCAAAGACATTCTGTTTTGAGAAATCAAGAAGACAATTCAAGATATATCCCATTAAATAATATTTCAGACAAACAAAAAAAATTTGAAATTGTTGACAGTTTTTTATCTGAACTGGCTGTCCTTGGTTTTGAGTATGGTTATAGTTTAGTTGAACCTGAAACATTGACAATTTGGGAAGCTCAGTTTGGGGATTTTGCAAACGGGGCGCAAGTTGTAATTGATCAATTTATATCCTCTGGTGAGAGAAAATGGTTTAGAGCTTCAGGTTTAGTCCTTTTATTACCACATGGATATGAAGGCCAAGGTCCCGAACATTCATCTGCAAGACTTGAAAGATTTTTGCAACTTTGTGGACAGGAAAATTTACAGGTTCTTAATTGTACAACACCAGCTAATTATTTTCATGCCCTGAGAAGACAAATTCATAGAGATTTTAGAAAACCATTGGTAATAATGACCCCTAAATCTCTATTAAGACATAAAATCTGTGTTTCAAATTTGGAGGATTTTAGTAATAAAAATTCTTTTCACAGAATTCTCCAGGATCATGCTTTTGATGAGGAAAGTGGTTTTATTAAACTCAAAAAAGATAAAAAGATTGAAAAAGTTGTAATATGCTCAGGAAAAATATACTTCGATTTACTAGAAGCAAGAGAGAAAGCAAAAAAAAATAACGTTGTCTTCTTAAGAATTGAGCAGTTATACCCGTTTCCTGCAAAATCTTTAGCTAAAGCACTAAAGCCTTATGCAAAAAATGCTAATTTTATATGGTGTCAAGAAGAGCCAAAAAATATGGGAGCTTGGTTCTCAGTGAGAGATTATATACAATGGACTTTAGATTATATAAAGGCTAATAATAACAAAATTTCTTACATTGGAAGAGGGGTTGCAGCATCTCCTGCAACTGGATACGCAAAAAGGCACTTGGACCAACAGAGAGAAATTATTGAGGAAGTATTAAAATAAATATGAGTGAGCAGATTATAGTACCAGCATTAGGCGAAAGTATAACAGAGGCAACTGTTGCTAAATGGCTTAAAAGTGTTGGTGATACAGTCGAAGCTGACGAACCTATTGTTGAACTTGAAACTGATAAAGTAAATTTAGAGGTTCCCTCTCCAATAAGTGGAACAGTCGGAGATATTAAATTTAAGGATGGTGATACTGTCGAGGTAGGAGCTGTTTTAGGATCTGTACAAACTAATGGTCATAATTTAAAAAAAGAAGAAGTTGAAATAAAAGAGACAGTAAAAAGTGAGGAAAAAAATAATATTAGTAAACTTGAATCTGAAAAAATACAGCCAAAAATTTTTGAGAAGGAAGACCCTATAGAGATTGAAGATAATGAAAATATTGATAGTGATGTAAAGGGAGAGCAGCCATTAATTTTAACTAATGAAATAACAAAAGAAATCAATACAACTGAAACTAAAATTAATAATAACCTTTCACCATCTGTTAGAAAAATAATCGCTGAAAAAAAAATAGATATTAGCTCTGTTACGGGAACTGGAAAAGATGGAAGGATATCTAAAGGTGATTTAATAAATCTAATGTCAGTAAAACCTGCTCCTTCCGAAAGAAAAATTAAATTTGGTGAAGAAGAAAAAATTAAAATGACACGGTTGAGACAAACTATTGCGAAAAGACTGAAACAAGCCCAAGAAAATGCAGCATTACTAACCACTTTTAATGAAATTGATATGTCAGGAATTATTGAGATGAGGAAAGAAAATCAAGAAGATTTTCAAAAAAGATATGGAGTAAAATTGGGCTTTATGTCATTTTTTGTTAAATCATGCGTTTTAGCCCTTAAAGCATTTCCAATTGTAAATGCAGAAATTTCTGGTGACGAAATTATATATAAAAATTATTATAACATTAGTTTTGCAGTGGGTACCGATAAAGGATTAGTTGTTCCAGTATTAAAAAATGCAGATGAATTGTCTTTCGCTGATATTGAAAAAAATATTAAATCAATTTCCGATAAAGCTAGAGAGGGAAAGCTTAATATAGAGGATTTACAAGGAGGGACATTCACAATAAGTAATGGTGGAGTTTATGGATCAATGTTATCAACTCCAATTTTAAATTTACCACAATCTGCAGTTTTAGGCATGCATAATATTAGTGATAGACCCGTGGCCGTCGAAGGTGAAATTAAAATAAGGCCAGTTATGTATTTAGCATTATCTTATGATCATAGAATTATTGATGGAAAAGACTCAGTTTCTTTTTTAAAAACAATAAAAGAGAATTTAGAGGATCCTAGAAGGTTATTTTTAGAGATTTAGATGTCTGACAAATTTCAAGCAACTATTATTGGTGGAGGCCCTGGAGGATATGTTTGTGCGATAAGATTAGCTCAGCTAGGATTTAAAACTGCATGCATTGAATCTAGAGGAGCTTTGGGTGGTACATGTTTGAACGTTGGATGTATACCTTCTAAAAGTCTTTTAAATCTTTCCGAAAATTACCATAAAGCAAAATCATTTGACCAACTAGGTATAGAGGTTGGACAAATAAAGTTAAACTTAGAAAAAATGATGAAAAATAAAGAAAAGGCAGTAGATGTTTTAACTAAAGGAGTAGAGTTTTTATTTAAAAAAAATAAAGTTACTTACTTCAAAGGAACTGGTTCTTTAAACTCTAACAATCAAATTAAAATTACAGATTCAAATAAAAAAGAAATATTAATTAATTCTGATAAAATTATAATTTCTACAGGCTCGGAGGCTCAGGAACTACCAGGGACTAAATTTGATGAAAAAATAATTTTATCTTCAACTGGAGCCTTATCTTTAAATTCAGTACCAAAGAAAATGCTGATTGTTGGTGGCGGGTATATTGGACTAGAAATGGGATCGGTTTGGTCTAGACTAGGATCTGAAGTTCATGTTGTTGAGTTTCTAGACCACATCACTCCTGGTATGGATAAAGAGATTTCTAAAGAATTTATGAAAATTTTAAAAAAGCAAGGAATAAAATTTCACATGGAGACTAAAGTTGAAAATATAAAAAAAAATACTAACTCTGCAACAGTAACTATATCCAATAAAGATGGGAAGCAAAGTCAAATTGAAACTGATGTTGTTCTTATTTCTGTTGGCAGAAAACCAAATACAAAAAACTTAAATTTAGAAAATATTGGAGTAAAACTAGATAACAAAAAAAGAGTCAAAGTTAATAAAAATTTTGAGACAAATATTCAAAATATTTATGCAATTGGAGATGTAATTGAAGGACCTATGCTTGCTCATAAAGCTGAAGAAGAAGGAATTGCAGTTGCTGAGCTAATTGCAGGTCAGTCTGGTCATGTAAACTATAATGTTATACCTGGAGTTATTTATACTACCCCCGAGGTTGCTGCAGTTGGTCAAACTGAAGAAATACTTAAAGAAAAAAATGTTAAATATAAAGTTGGAAAGTTTTCTTTTATGGCGAATTCTCGGGCTAAAGCTATAAATGAAGCAGAAGGTTTTGTTAAAATTCTTGCAGATGAAATGAGTGATAAAGTCCTTGGTGTTCATCTAATAGGACCCCACGCAGGTGAATTAATTGCTGAAATGGCTGTGGCAATGGAATTTGGTGCCAGTGCAGAAGATATTGCAAGAACTTGCCATGCACATCCAACCTTTTCAGAGGCAATTAAAGAAGCAGCATTATCTGTGGATAAAAGAGCAATACACTCTTAAAATATTCTCATATTATACGGTTATGAAAGTACCGATTCTACTACCTAATATTTTTAATTATCCTTTTACTTATAATTCAAGTGTAAACTTAAAAGTTGGAGAATTCGTTGAAGTTCCATTTGGCAAAACAAAAATAGTTGGAGTTGTTTGGGATACATTTGAAGAAACAAATAATAAAAATTATAAGCTTAAAAATGTAATCAAAAAATTTGATATACCTGGTCTTAAAAAAGAAACAGTAAAATTCTTAGATTGGTTTTCACAATATAATTTAATACCAAAGGGAATGGCACTTAAATTAATGTTATTAAGTAGCCAAGTAGTTGAAAAGCTACCTGATAAAGATTATTTAACTTATACTTGCATTAAAAAGAAATCAAATTTTAATCTCTCTGACAATCAAAAAAAAAACCTAGAGGAAATAAGTAAAGATATTAAAAATTTCAGAGTCCACGTTTTACAAGGTGTAACGGGATCAGGAAAAACTATTGTATATTTCGAGGCAGTAAAAAAAATTATCAAAAATGGAAATCAAGTATTAATATTACTTCCTGAGATTGGTCTGACAAGTCAATTTGAAAAAAAATTTACAGAATTTTTTGGTTTTGAAGCAGCTTTATGGCATTCAAATATAACAAAAAAAAATAAAAAAATCGTATGGAGCGGCATAGTAAATAACAAAATAAAAGTTGTTATAGGAGCAAGATCATCACTTTTTTTACCCTTTAAAAACTTAGGTTTAATTATAGTCGACGAGGAGCATGACCAATCTTATAAACAAGATGAGGGAATAATTTATAACGCTCGAGACATGGCAATAGCACGAGCAAATTTTGAAAATATACCCATCAATCTTGTAACTGCTGTGCCATCAATAGAGACATTCGATAATATTAAAAAAGGTAAATATCTAATCTCAAGACTAAATGAGAGATATAAAAAAGCCTCCCAGCCAAATCATGAAATTATAAATTTAAATAAAACAAAATTAGATAAGTATTCATGGTTGTCCAAGGATGTAATTGAAAAAGCAAACGATCATTTAAAAAAAAATGATCAAGTTTTATTTTTTTTAAATCGTAGAGGTTTTTCTCCACACGTATTATGTAAAAAATGTCTTAATAGTTATTCTTGTCCAAATTGTTCGATTAATCTGGTTTTCCATAAAAATAAAAAAGTACTATTATGTCATTATTGTGGGTTTAAAGATAAACTTGAAAGAAATTGTGGCAAAAATAATATTTGTGAGCCTGTTTTTTGTGGACCAGGCGTTGAAAGAATTACTGAGGAGGTAAAAAAAAAATTTCCAGATAAAAACATTTCGATTTTTTCAAGTGATACAATGAATAAAAAAAATTCATCAGAAATATTAAAAAAAATATCTAATAACGAAATACAAATACTAGTTGGAACACAATTAATTTCAAAAGGTTTTCATTTTCCAAATTTAAATTGTATTATTGTAGTTGATATAGATCTATCATCCAGCGGACATGATTTGAGAGGAACAGAAAAAAATTTACAGCTCTATCATCAGCTTTCAGGTAGAGCAGGTAGATCTGGAAAGCCAGCAACAGTTTATTTCCAAACATATAATACTGATTTAAATTCTATAAAAAATTTGACAAATAGCGATCCAGATATTTTTCTGGGAAAAGAATTAGAATTAAGAAAAAAAAATAATCTTCCTCCCTTTCAAAGATTTATATCTTTAATAATTACTGGAAGTGATGAAAAAAAAGCTGAGTTAGAATCTATAAAATTTAAAGAATTTATAGAAAAGCAAATAAAAGACAAAATTCTTGGCCCTGTAAATGCTCCTATTTTTAGGATAAAAAGAAAGTATAGATTAAGACTTTTAGTTAGAGGCAGAAAATCACTAAATCTACAGAGCTCCTTATCAAAAATTATATCAAAATATAAATTTCCTCATGGAATAAAACTGACAGTTGATGTTGACCCAATAAACTTCAATTAATCAACAAAATACTGACTATTTTGACAATGTGTTACTTGAAGACATTTTTATCATATGTTAATTAATCTGAATTTTTAAATAATCCTCACTTACAAAGGTTATAAATTGACTGGTAACAAAAATTTCTCAGAAACTTCAGTTGGTAGGTATTCATTAGCGTTGTATGAGTTATCAGATGAGGCAAAAGTAATAAGCGAGATTGAAAAGCAAGTTATATCTTTAGTTAATTTAATTAATAATAGTAAAGATTTAGATTTTTTTATAAAGAACCCTACCATTAAAAAAGAAGATCAAGAAAAAATCATTCAACAGATTTCTGACAAATTTAATCTTAATAAATTATTAACTAAATTTTTGTGCTATTTGATTTCTAAAAGACGTTTTTTTTATGTGGAAAAAATCCTTCTAGACTTTATAAAAACCTGTTCAAAAAAAAGAGGTGAAATAAAAGCAGAATTACTAGCAGCTAATGATTTGAATAAGGAAGAAATTATAAAAATAGAGAATGACTTATCGAGTTCATTTGATTCAAAAATAAAATTAAATTTCAAAAAAGATCCAAGTTTAATTGGTGGTTTAATTGTTCAGGTTAGTAGTACGATGATAGATACCTCTATAAAAAATAAATTACAAAAAATAGAAAACAATATGATAGAGGCTTAAATGGAAATAAATCCTTCAGAAGTAACAAAAATATTAAAAGAGCAGATTAAAAAATTTGGAGATAAAGCTGAAATAACTGAAGTTGGTCAAGTATTATCAATAGGCGATGGTATAGCTAGAGTTTATGGATTAGATAATGTTCAGGCAGGTGAGATGGTTGAATTTTCCGATGGGTCAAAAGGAATGGCTCTTAACCTAGAGAGTGAGAATGTAGGGGTTGTAATTTTTGGAGATGATAGAAATATTAAGGAAGGTGATGTAGTAAAAAGAACGGGAAGTATCGTTGATACACCTGTTGGAAAAGAATTGTTAGGAAGAGTTGTTGATGGATTGGGTAATCCAATTGATGGTAAAGGTGTTTTAGATAAAGGAGTAAAAAAAACTAGAGTTGAAGTAAAAGCTCCAGGAATTATTCCAAGACAGTCTGTTAGTGAGCCAATGCAAACAGGATTAAAATCAATTGATAGTTTGGTTCCAGTTGGAAGAGGGCAACGTGAATTAATTATAGGTGATAGACAAACTGGTAAAACTGCAGTTGCTATTGATGCAATTATTAACCAAAAAAAAATAAATGAAACTGGTGATGAGAAGCAAAAACTTTATTGTGTGTATGTAGCCATAGGTCAAAAAAGATCTACAGTTAGACAAATTCAAAAAACTCTAGAAGAGGCAGGGGCAATGGAATACACAACAATTGTAGCTGCAACAGCTTCAGATGCTGCACCACTTCAATTTCTTGCTCCATATACTGGATGTGCAATGGGTGAGTATTTTAGAGACAATGGTATGCACGCATTGATTATCTATGATGATTTATCTAAACAGGCTGTAGCATACAGACAAATGTCACTTTTGTTAAGGAGACCACCTGGAAGAGAAGCTTATCCTGGGGATGTATTTTACTTACATAGTAGACTACTTGAAAGAGCTGCAAAACTTAGCGATGAACATGGAGGTGGTTCGTTAACTGCTCTTCCTATTATTGAGACACAGGGTGGTGACGTATCAGCTTTTATACCAACGAATGTGATATCAATCACAGACGGACAAATATTTCTTGAAACAGAATTATTTAACCAGGGAATTAGACCAGCAATTAACGTAGGGCTATCAGTTTCTAGAGTAGGATCATCAGCTCAAACAAAAGCAATGAAAAAAGTTTCTGGTTCTATGAAACTAGAACTTGCTCAATATAGAGAAATGGCAGCTTTTGCTCAGTTTGGTTCAGACCTGGATGCCTCTACTCAAAAGTTACTTAATCGTGGATCAAAATTAACTGAACTTTTAAAACAAAAACAATATTCTCCGATGACTGTTGCAGAGCAAGTAATTTCGGTATTTTGTGGAGTCAAAGGATATTTAGATGATGTAGAACTTAAGGATATTGCTGAGTTTGAAGCTAAAATTATTGAAAAAAGTAAATCTGAAAAACCAGAGATCATAGAATCGATTTTAAGTTCTGGTAAATTAGAGGAAAATACTGAAAAACTATTAGTTGATGTAATAACAGAGCTAAAGAAAAACTTTAAATCATAAAATATGGCAACGTTAGACGACTTAAAAAAAAGAATAGCAAGTGTTAAATCTACACAAAAGATTACCAAAGCTATGAAAATGGTAGCAGCTGCTAAACTTAGAAGAGCACAAGAAAATGCTGAAAAAGGCAGACCCTATTCAGAAAAAATGAATAATATAATTTTAAATTTATCTAATGGTATTTCGGATAAAGAAAATGCCCCAAAATTACTTTCTGGAACTGGTGAGGAAAAAGTACATTTATGTGTGGTCTTAACATCTGACAGAGGTCTTTGTGGTGGTTTTAATACAAACATAATTAAAAAAGCTAAATTATATTTTCAAAAAATAATTGATGATGGAAAAACTTTAAAGATTATTACTGTTGGATCAAAAGGTTACGACCAATTAAAAAGAACTTATAAAGAGAATATTGTAGAGAAAATATCATTCAAAGATTCAAAAAATATTAATTATCTAGATGCTGAAAAGGTTGGAAAAATGATAATCGAAAATTTCGAAAAAAAAGAATTTGATGTATGTACAATTTTTTATAATAAATTTAAAAATGTAATAACTCAAATACCTCAAGAACAACAAATAATTCCTTTAAAAAGTTCTGAGGCAAAGAATGATCTGCCAGATGATAACTATGAATTTGAACCAGATGAAGATGAAATTTTAAGCAATTTATTACCTAAAAATATATCCACACAGATTTTTAAAGCAATGTTAGAGAATTCAGCTAGTGAACAGGGTTCAAGAATGAGCGCAATGGATAATGCGACCCGAAACGCAGGTGAAATGGTTGACAAGTTAACCATTGAGTATAATAGAAGTCGTCAAGCTGCAATTACAAAAGAATTAATTGAAATCATATCAGGAGCAGAAAGTTTATAATTATGAAAAAAGGAAAAATAACACAGATTATTGGAGCAGTAGTAGATGTAAAATTTGATGGAGAACTTCCAGAAATTTTATCAGCGTTAGAATGTAAAAATGGTGAAAGTAGATTAGTTTTAGAAGTTGCACAACACCTTGGAGAAACAAGTGTTAGAACAATTGCAATGGACGCTACTGAAGGATTAAAAAGAGGTGATGAAGTAATTGCTACAGGTGCCCCTATTCAAGTTCCAGTTGGACCAGAGTCTTTAGGAAGAATTGTAAATGTAATAGGCGAACCTATTGATGAAAAGGGAGAAGTTAAAACAAAAGAAAAGTGGCCGATTCACAGATCTGCACCTGAATTTAGTGATCAGTCAACAGAAACAGAAATTCTTGTAACTGGAATTAAAGTAGTAGATTTACTAGCACCATATGCCAAAGGAGGAAAAATTGGATTATTTGGTGGAGCAGGTGTTGGTAAGACAGTACTTATTATGGAATTAATTAATAACGTAGCAAAAGCTCATGGTGGATTTTCAGTTTTTGCTGGAGTAGGAGAAAGAACTAGAGAAGGAAATGATTTATATCATGAAATGATAGATTCAGGAGTTATAAAACCAGAAGGACCTGGATCAAAAGCAGCACTTGTATATGGACAAATGAATGAACCTCCAGGAGCTAGAGCTAGAGTTGCTCTAACAGGTTTAACAATTGCTGAGTATTTTAGAGATCAAGAAGGCCAAGATGTACTTTTTTTCGTAGATAATATCTTTAGATTTACCCAAGCTGGCTCTGAGGTATCAGCATTATTAGGAAGAATTCCATCAGCTGTGGGATACCAACCTACACTAGCAACGGATATGGGTAATCTTCAGGAAAGAATTACAACAACAAATAAGGGTTCAATCACATCTGTGCAAGCAATTTATGTACCTGCTGACGATTTAACAGATCCTGCACCAGCAACTTCATTTGCTCACTTAGATGCAACTACCGTACTATCAAGACAGATTGCTGAAATTGGAATTTATCCAGCTGTAGACCCATTAGATTCTACTTCAAGAATTCTAGATCCAAGGATTGTTGGCGATGAACATTACAGAGTTGCTAGAGAAGTTCAAAAAGTTCTACAAACTTATAAATCACTTCAAGATATTATTGCAATTTTGGGAATGGATGAACTTTCGGAGGAAGATAAACTTACTGTTGCAAGAGCTAGAAAAATCCAAAGATTTTTATCTCAACCTTTCTTTGTTGCAGAAGTTTTTACAGGATCACCAGGTAAACTTGTTGATCTTCAAGCTACTATTAAGGGCTTTGATGCTATTTGCAAAGGTGAATATGATCATTTACCCGAAGCAGCATTTTACATGGTTGGAACTATAGAAGAGGCTATTGAAAAAGCAGAAAAAATGTCAAAAGATGCTGCGTAATGAGTGAGTTATTTAATTTAGAAATAATAAATCCAGAAAAATCCTTTTTTACAAAAGATGATGTTAATGAGGTAGTTGTACCTGCTTATGAAGGTGAGATGGGAATATTAAAAGATCATATTTCAATAATATCTTTTTTAAAACCTGGAATAATGAAAGTTTTTACAAGTAATAGTGAGGAAAAATTTTATATAGAGGATGGTATATTAGAGTTTAAAGATAATTCTCTATCAATATTAACAAGTTCAGTAATTAAATACGATCAATTAGATAGAGATTATATTCAAAAATCAATTCAAGAAGCGGAAGAGAATCTATCTAAAGATGATATTAATGATCAACAAAGATTTTTAATATCGCAAAAAATTGATACTTTAAAGTCTGTAATAGTTAACTAATTAAAAATTTTTGAACTTCTAATTCAACTTTTTTATAAACATCTATTTTAAAATCTACGACATTTTTTGTTAAAGAATTAGCATCAATCCATTTCCATTCTAAAAACTCTGGTTTTTTTGTATTAATATCAATTTCAGACTCTTTACCTAAAAATCTCATAATAAACCATTTTTGTTTCTGCCCTTTAAACTTTCCCTTCCAAATTATTCCTAATAAACGCTCAGGCAAATAATAAATTGTATAACCATCTATTTCCTTGATTAATGATACACTTTTAACGCTTGTCTCCTCGTATAATTCTCGGATTGCTGCTTGGTGATCGTTTTCCCCTGGATCTATACCACCCTGAGGCATTTGCCAATAATTATTGGGATTATCAATTCTCTTTGCAACAAAAATTTTATTATTTTGATTTAGCAAAACAATACCTACACCATTACGTAATGGAAGATTTTTCAAATCTTTTTTTGATTTAACCATTTAATAATTTAATAGCATAACTAAGCTGATTATCTGTTTCAGTATCTATCCTGAAGTCATCAGTTTCTTCACTAACAACTATATCAGGCATCACGCCAACCTCAGAAATTGACTTGCCTGAGGGTAAATAATATTTAGAAATTGTAAGCCTTATAGCCCCCTTATTTTTAAGTGGTATAATTGATTGCACAGACCCTTTTCCATAACTATTTTCACCAACTAAAATTGCTCTTTTATGATCTTTTAATGCACCAGCTACTATTTCAGATGCTGAAGCAGAGCCATTATTTATTAAAACTACCAAAGTTTTTCCATTTAAAATATCTCCATCTTTTGCAAACCATTTTCTATTTTCACTTTCTTGTCTAGATTTTGTAGAAACTATTTCACCGCTTGAAAGAAAAAAATCAGAGATTTTTATTGCCTGTGATAATAATCCACCAGGATTATTTCTTAAATCTAGTATAAAACCTTTAATTTTTTCATTATCATTGAATTCATTAAGTTTTCTTTTGATCTGTCTTCCACTGTTTTCATTGAATGCTGTAAGCCTTATATAACCAATATTATTTTCTAATATTTTTGATTTAACTGATCGTATTTTTATAATTTTCCTTGTTATACTAAAAACAAGAGCTTTTTTTACACCTCTACGCCTAACAGTAATCTCAATATCCGAACCGACGGGACCTCTCATTATTTCTACCGCTTCAGATAATGTTTTTCCCTGAACTTGTATGTCATTAATTTTAACAATATAGTCCCCCGCTTTTACGCCAGCTTTATAAGCTGGAGAATCATCCAAAGGTGAGATAACTTTTACCACTCCAGACTCCATACTAACTTCAATACCAAGTCCTCCAAATTCACCACTTGTTTCTGTTTGCATATTTTGAAAAGTCTCTGGAGACATATAAGCAGAATAAGGATCTAAAGATTGTAAAACTCCATTTATAGCAGCATCCATAGCTTCAGACTGGTCAACTTCATCTACATATTCTTTATTAATTTTGTTTAATACTTCGCTAAATAAGTCTATCTTTTCATATATACTTTCCTTAGATGCAGAATACGAACTTTTACTACAAAATATTGAGATAATTAAAAATAAAATTATTAATTTAAGTTTAATCATATAAGGATCTTTTCTCTAGGTATCAATTCAGACCACATTTTTTCAAGCTCGTAAAATTTTCTTTTTTCTGGATTGAAAATATGTATCACTACATCAATACCATCGATTAATTTCCAATCATTACTTTCACTTCCCTCTATTTTACAATTTTTAAGTCCATTCAATTTAAGTTTTTGTAAAACTTGCTCTGAGAGCGCCTGAATATGCCTTGAAGATGTTCCACTGGCAATAATCATATGGTCAGCAATTGAACTTTTGTTGGCTAAATCAATACTCACAATATCAAGCGCTTTATTATTATCTAGTGTATCTAGGATTATTGTTTTTAAATCTGAAATTTTATCCATTAATTAAAAATAGACTATCAAATTTCTCTTAATTTAGAAGATGAAATATTTACCTTCTTAAAATTAATAAATTTAAGTCCTTTACCACCCAATTTTTTGTAGGATTTAGATTTTAAAGATTTTGATTTGTATTTATTTCTATCAAAAACTAGTATTTTACTTATTTTTGTTATTTGCTTCCATTTTTCCCATTTGTGAAAATTAATAAGATTGTCAGCACCCATTATAAAAAAAATTTCCTTTTTTTTGTGTATTTTTCTAAAAAATTTTATTAAATCAATTGTTCTGTTTGATTTTGTTTTGTCCTCATAACATGAAACTGAGATAAACTTATTTTTAAGATTTATTTTTTTTGCATATTTAATTCTCTCAATTAGATTTTTAGAAGTTTTAATCTTAAACGGGTTTTTTTTAGTAACTGCCCAATAAATTTTTTTCAGACCAAATATATTCTTTGCTTTCTTTGATATTGCTACATGTCCTCTATGAGCTGGATCAAAAGTTCCGCCTAAAATTCCAATTCTTTCAATTTTATTTTTCAATTTTATTTTCTTATCTGTCCAGATCCATAAACTTCATACTTATAGGAAACCAACTGATTTAAACCTACAGGACCTCTCGGAGGTGTTTTGTTTGTTGAAATACCAACTTCTCCTCCAAAGCCAAACTCTCCTCCATCTGCAAACTGAGTTGATGAATTATGAATTGCAATTGCACTTTTAACATTTTTTAGAAAATAATTCGCATCGGGTTTATTTGAAGTAACTATGGCGTCTGTATGCATTGTTCCATAATAATTTATATGCTCAATAGCTTCGTTTATATTTTTTACAACCTTAACAGATAGTTTTGGTGACAAGTATTCTTTTGACCAATTTTTCTTAGAAGCTAATTTAACTTTTCCATCGTAAATTTTTTTAATTTTATTATCAGCATAAATTTCACATCCCTCATTATTTAAATGATTTAAAATTGGATTAGTAAATTTTTTAACTATTTTTTCATGAAATAAAACTGTTTCTGTTGCTCCGCATATTGCTGTATTTCTTAATTTAGCGTTTAAAATAATTTTTTTTGCCATGTTCATATTTGCAGATTTATCGACGTAAGTATGGCAAATTCCTTCTAGATGTCCAATAAACGGAACTGCTGATTTTTTTTGGACTTCTTTAACCAAACCTTTGCCACCTCTTGGGATAATTACATCAATGTATTCTTTCATTTTTGTAAGCATATAATTTACTACTTGCCTGTTTCTTTTTTCAATTAATTGAACATAATTAGGATCAATGTTATTTTTTATTAAAGCTTTTCTAAATAAATTAACTAAAGTTTTATTACTATTAAAAGCCTCAGAACCACCTTTTAGAATAACAGCATTTCCAGACTTAAAACAAAGGCAAGAAACATCCGAAGTAACATTAGGCCTACTTTCATAAATAATACCTATTACACCAATAGGTATAGTTACTTTTTTAAATCTAAGTCCATTAGGCCTTTTCCATTTCTCAATAACTTTATCCACAGGGTCTTTTAGATTGACTATTTTTTTTATTGAGTTTTCAATTTGTTTAATTTTTATTTTGTCTAAAATTAATCTTTCAATCATATTATTTTTAAGACCTTTTTTTATTGCAAAACTAATATCTTTTTTATTTTGTTTAATAATATTTTTTTCATTTTTTTTTATTAGAATTGCAAAATCAAGGAGGACTTTGTTTTTTTTCTTAGTATTTACTGATTTAAGAACTGCTTTTTTTGATTTTTTTCCAATGTGGTCTAAATATTTTTTCATTAAACTTCTACCATATCATCTTTATGTACGACTTCAGATTTTGTTATATATCCTAATAAACTTTCTATTTTATCTGAATGTTTCCCTTTTATTTTAAGTATTTCTGAGGATGTGAATGAGCTTAAGCCTCTAGCATATTCTCTTAAGTTTTTATTTAAAATCTTTACATGATCCCCTTTATTAAATTCTCCTTTGACATCAATTATACCAGCAGCCAATAAACTTTTACCTTTTTTTAAAGCTGTGATCGCTCCCTTATCTATTATCAATTGTCCTTTTGGGGATATTGAACTTATTATCCATTTTTTTCTAGCATCAAGTTTTGAAACTTTGGGTAAAAACCAAGTACAATTATTCTTTTGCATTATTTTTTTTATTGGTCTCATATGTAGTCCATTAGCAATAGCCATAGAGCATCCAGATAGTTGACATAATTTAGCTGCGTCTATTTTAGTTTTCATGCCTCCCTTACCATAGTTGCTTACAGTTCGTGTTGCAAATTTTTCTATCTTACTATCAATATTTTTAATTTCTTTTATTAGTTTTGCATTTTTAAATACCTTTGGGTTTTTGTCGTGGAGTCCATCTACATCAGATAAAAGAACCAAAGAATCTGCACTTGATATTTGTGCAACTCTTGAAGCCAATCTGTCATTATCTCCATATTTAATTTCTGAAGTTGCGATACTATCATTTTCATTAACTATTGGCACAAAGTTCATTTGAAATAAGTTATTTATTGTACGTTTTGCATTAATTGCTCTTCTACGCTGCTCCGTATCTTCAAGTGTAAGTAAAATTTGTGAAAAATTAATTTTTGTACTACTGAAAACTTTTTTGAATAAATTCATGAGCTCAATTTGTCCAATAGATGCAATCGCTTGGCTTTTATCTAATTTTAGTTTTTTCATATTTAATCCAAGTTTTTTACATCCTAATGCAATAGCACCTGAGCTGACTAGAATAACTTTTTTATTTTGTTTTAAGAGATCTCTTATGTCCTTCGAGAACTCAGCTAACCATTTTTTTCTAATAATCATATTTTCATCAATTAACAATGAGGAACCAATTTTTATTACTATTATTTGAGATTTTTTAAGATACATATTTTAATAATTTTGATTTTATTACAGAAATAAGCTTTTTGTCTAATGTTGATATAGATAAAACTTTTCTTTTTACTTTCTTTTCAAATTCTTTTACTTTTTTATTTAAACTATCATTATCAATTAAATCAACTTTATTAAAAACTATTAGTTCATCTTTTTTTACTAGTTCGTTACTATATTTTTTTAATTCGTTTCTAATTTGTCTATAATTTTTAACTAAGTTATCTTCACTCACATCAATTAAATGAAGGAGAGTTTTACATCTTTCTATATGTTTAAGAAATTTCATTCCAAGACCGATACCAATATGCGCTCCCTCTATTAATCCAGGAATATCTGCAAGGGTAATTTCTTTATCATCGTATAATGCAACACCTAAATTTGGATTTAATGTTGTAAATTTATAATTTGCTATTTTTGGAGTTGCACTTGTTATTGAAGCAAGTAAACTCGATTTTCCAGCATTGGGCATTCCAATTATCCCAATGTCAGCAATTGTTTTAAGCTGAAGCCATATCCAAAAATCTTCTCCCTTAGTACCTTTTGTAAATTTTCTAGGCGCTCTATTAGTAGATGATTTAAACCTTGTGTTTCCAAATCCTCCTCTTCCTCCATTAGCTACAACAAATTCTTCATTCTGTTTTTTAAAATCATAAATCAATGTTTTATTATCTTCTTCAAAGACTTGAGTTCCTAGGGGAACTTTTAAAAATAAATTTTCACCACCTTTACCAGTTTTTTTTTTACCTTTTCCATCACCACCTCTTTTTGCTTTAAAATGTTGCTGATAACGATAATCAATTAACGTATTTAAATTTCTCTCAGATTTTAAAATTATAGATCCACCTTTTCCACCATCTCCACCATCAGGCCCACCAAATTCAATAAATTTTTCTCTTCTAAAACTCGGAGATCCAGATCCTCCATCTCCAGCTTTTATATATATCTTAACTTGATCTAAAAATTTCATGATACAACGTCTTTTAAGTTAAATGTTGTATTGATTAATTGGGTTTTACAGAAACAAAAGTTCTATCAGATTTGCTCTTTTTAAACTTAACAGTTCCTTTTATTTTTGAAAATATTGAATGATCTTTGCCCATCCCAACATGCTCGCCTGGAAAAATTTTTGTTCCTCTTTGTCTAACAATTATATTCCCAGGAATTACTTGTTGGCCACCGTATTTTTTAACACCCAATCTTCTACCAGCACTATCTCTACCATTTCTCGATGATCCACCTGCTTTTTTTGTTGCCATAAGTTACCTGGTTATTTTGCTTTTGGTTCTTTAGTTACTTCTTTTTTTTTAATTTCTTTAATTTTTTCTTCAGCTTCAGAAAATATCTTTCCATCTTTAGAAAAAATTTTGTTTATCTTTATTAACGAAAATTCTTGTCTATGACCATTTTTTCTTCTTGAATTTTTTCTTCTTCTTTTTTTAAAAATTAAAATAGTTCTATTTTTTCCATTTTTTACTAAGTTAGCTTCAACTTTTGCTCCATCAATTTTTGGGGACCCTACTTCAGCAATTTTATCATCACCATAAGCCAGGATTTCTTTAAACTCTATTTTCGAATTAGCGTCTACTTTTTCTAACTTTTCAATTTTAAGAATTTCTCCAGTTTTAACTTTATACTGTTTTCCACCTGTTTGTATTACTGCAAAAGACATTTTTATTTCCTAATTTTTATATCCAGCAATATAGTTCCAGACCTATTTTAGTCAAGATCAATAAACTAGAAATTATCCTTTAAATCTCTTAGTTTTGAAAATTCTTCAATAGATTTAGCTCTCAAGAAAATATTACAAGCTAACTCATCTTTAATTGTAGTTGGGACGGTTGGTTCTTTTTTTTTTAGCTTTTTCTCTATTTCAAATATTTTATTTTTTAAATTTATATTCTTACTGTCATATTCAATACAAAATAGAGAATTATTAAGGGTGTACTCGTGACCACAGTAAACTTTAGTGTTTTCAGGAAGGTTTTTTAATTTTTTTAAAGATTCATACATTTCCTCATATGTTCCTTCAAATATCCTTCCACAACCTAGAGAGAAAAGTGTATCTCCAGAAAATAAAAATTTGTTTTCATAAAAATGAAAAGCAATATGGCCAGATGTGTGTCCCGGAATAAATATAATTTTTGCTTTGAATTCTCCAGATTCCCATATTTCATTATCTGTCAAGAAAATATCTATACCTGGAATTCTATCTTTATCATTTTTATAGCCTAAAATTTTTGCTGAATATTTATTTTTTAAATCATTATTACCACCTACGTGATCAAAATGATGGTGAGTATTTAATATAAATTTTAAATTAAGCTTTTTACTTTCAATAATCTCTATGATTGGTTTTGCTTCACTTGGATCGACAACCAAAGCATTTTTATTTGAGTCTATAACTAAATAAGAATAATTATCTGTTAAACATTTAATAATTTCAATATTCATTTATTTTTCTATAATAAAAATACCCAGTTCTGAAAAAAAATTTACATAATTTAAGTTTGGACAATTTATCTTTATTTTTTTTTTATCACAATAATTTACAAAGTCCTTGATCGTACACATATGTAAATTAGGGGTATTATACCATTCATTAGGTAGATTTTTCGTAATTGGCATTGTGCCTTTGAACAAAAGATTTAATCTAACTTTCCAATGACCAAAGTTTGGTATAGATACAACGGCTTTTTTACCGACTCTTAATAATTCATTCATTACTTTTTCAGGATCTAAGAATGCTTGAAGAGTTTGGCTTAATATAACAAAATCATAAGATGAACTTGGAAATTGTTTAAGATCCTTTTCCGCATCTCCTTCAATAACTGTAAGACCTTTTGCAATACACTTTTGAATATTAGCTTTAGAAATCTCAAGGCCTCTTACATTTTCAGTTATATTTTCAGTTATGTATTTCATCAATTCTCCATCACCACAACCAACATCTAAGACTCTTGAATTTTCTTTTAATAGCTTTGCAATTGTAAAAAATTCTTTTTTCATTTTATTTTTTTATATGAGGTTTCTAAATAATTTTTTACTGCATTAAGAAAATCTGGAATATCTAATAAAAAGGAGTCATGCCCCTTATCTGAATTAATCTCCACAAATCCCACATTTTTTCCAATTGCATTCAAAGCAATTACAATCTCTCTATTTTCTGGAGTTGGGTAAAGCCAATCTGAGGTAAAAGAAATTATAAAAAATTTAGAACTTGTTTTTTCAAATGCCTTAGATAAGTTGCCACTGAACTGTTTTGTTAAATCAAAATAATCCATTGCTCTAGTAATATATAAATAACTATTAGCATCAAATCTATCAACAAAAACAGAACCTTGATATCTTAAGTAACTTTCAATTTGAAAATCTGCATCAAAACCAAATTTTAAATCATCTCTTTCTTGAAGTTTTCGTCCAAACTTTTCTTGTAATCCTTTTTTTGATAAATAGGTTATATGCGCTGCCATTCTTGCTACAGCCAGTCCTTTATCAGGGTTTTTTTTGTTTTCTGCATAGAAACCTTCCATCCAATTATGATCTGCCATAATCGATTGCCTACCTAATTCATTTAAGGCAATATTTTGAGCTGAATGACTTGCAGTACAAGCTATTGGTATTACCGTATGAGATTTATCAGGAAAGTTTGATATAAATTGTAGAACTTGCATTCCACCCATTGAACCACCAATTACAGAAAACAATTTTTTAATATTAAAATATTCTAAAAGATTATATTGAGCATTTACCATATCATTTATTGTTATTACCGGAAAATTAGTTCCAAATGGTTTTCCTGTTGAATTATCTAAATGACTAGGTCCATATGAACCCATACATCCACCGATTACATTTGCACAAATAACAAAAAACTTGTTTGTATCTATTGCTTTATCAGGTCCAAGTGCATAGCTCCACCACCCCTCTTTATTAGTAATAGGATTTTTTCCAGATGCAAATTGATCACCAGTTAATGCATGAAAAACTAAAATTGCATTATCTTTTTTTTCATTCAATTTTCCATATGTCTCATATGCTAATGGAAAATTATGTATTGTCTTTCCACAGTCAAGCTTTAGTGGTTTTTCAATAACTATTTTTTTTATCTTATCAATTTTATTCATATTTTTTAAGCTGAGAATTGAGAGATCAAAAAAAACTTATTTAGCGGTTTTTTTATCGCGCTCGCAATTCAGTTAAATCAGCGCTCTTTTTATGTACTAAATCATTTTTATTATGTCAATTTTAAAAAAAATACAGCTAATTTTGCTATTAAATTTTATTAATTTATTTATAAGATTGAGGTTAAAATTATGAATCAACTAAAATTCAGAAAAATAAATATAGATTCCTACAAACCTGGAAAATCAAAGTTAGGTAATATTAAAAATTTAATTAAACTTTCTGCAAATGAGTCTGCGTTAGGATTTAGCTCTAAAGTAAAAAATATAAAAAATAATAAAATTAAAATAGACAAATATCCAGATAGTAAGTGTAAAATTTTGAGAAAACAAATTTCAAAAACTTATAAATGTAATTTAGACAAGATAATTTGTGGAGCTGGTTCTGATGAAATTATACAAATGCTGTGTCAGCTATTCCTTACTAAAAATGATGAGGTAGTCCTTCCTGAGTATAGTTTTTTAATGTATAGGATATACTCGAAAATTGTTGGAGCAAAAGTAGTATTTGCTAAGGAAGAAAATTTTAAAATTTCAGTAAAAAATATTATTTCTAAAATAACAAATAAAACTAAAATGGTATTTATTGCAAATCCAAACAATCCAACAGGAACATATCTAAGCATAAAAGAAGTAAAGATTTTAAGAAAAAAATTAAATAAAAATATTTTATTAGTAATCGATGATGCTTATTTCGAATATATGAAAAAAAAAGATTACCAAAGTGGGTTGAGCATATTTAAAAATGCAAAAAATGTATTTATATTAAGAACATTTTCAAAAATCTATGGACTTGCATCACTTAGAGTTGGATGGGGTTATGGTCCAAAAAATATTATAAATGAACTTTATAAAATAAAACCACCGTTTAATGTTAATAAGTTAGCACAAGTTTATGCAACAGAGTCATTAAAAGATAAAAATTTTGTAAACAGATCAGTAAAACATAATCAATATTGGTCAAGGAAATTTAAAAGTTTTTTTGATAAAAAGAATATAATTTCAAATGAAACAAGTGCTAATTTTTTTTTACTTAATTTTGATTTTTGCAAACTATCTGCTAATTATGTTTTAAAAAAACTTGAAAAAAAAGGTATTATTCTAAGAAGTATGGAAAGCTATAAAATGAAAAATAAACTCAGAGTCACAATTGGATCAAGTAAAGAGAATAATAAATTTATCAAAAATCTCGATCATATATTATAATGATAAATAACCTTTTAATAATCGGATGTGGATTAATTGGCTCATCAATACTTAGAGCTTGCTCAAAAAAAAAAGTTGTAAAAAATATTTTTGTTAAAGAAAAATCAAAATTAAATATTAAGAAATTAAAACGATTAAAAAACAAATTTACAATTGTGAATGATTTAGAGCAAATTATTCCAAAAATGGACTTAGTTATAATTTGTACTCATATGTCAGAATATGAAAAAATTATTTCGTCTGTAAGTAAATATTTAAATGCGAAAACTATTCTTACTGATGTTGCCTCATCTAAAGAGAAAATTATAAAAATTTCTAATAAGAAATTAAAAAAAGGAATTTCATGGATTTCAAGTCATCCAATATCAGGATCAGAAGTGAGTGGACCAGAGCACGGTAGTGAAAATCTTTTTCATAATAAGTGGTGTATTTTAATAAAAGAAAAAAAAACTAATATTAAAAATTTAAAAATAATATCCAAATTCTGGAAAAGGCTTGGTTCAAAAATTGTTATCATGGATGCGAAAAAACATGATTTAATATTTTCTTTAACTAGTCATTTACCTCATTTAATCGCATATAATTTAATAAAAACAGCCACAGATTTTGAAAGGAGAAGAAAATACAATTTAATTAATTTTAGTGCAGGAGGTCTCAGAGACTTTTCAAGAATAGCAGCTTCTAATGAGATAATGTGGAGGGATATTTTTTTTAGTAATAATAATAATCTTTCTAGAGTTATTGACTTATTTATTTCAAATCTTAAATCTTTTAAAAAAGATATTCTTAAAAATAATAATAAAGTTGTTTTAAGAAAATTAAAGGATGCAAAAAAAGTACGTAAAAAAATTATTAAAATAAAACAAGATATCAACAAACCTGATTTTGGAAGAAATTAACTTTTCAATAAAGTTTCAAGTTCGGAGAGGTATTTTTTGAACTTCATAGACCCTTTTAACGAGTCTTTATAAATAGGTTGTCTCGCTTGGATAAAACTAACAGTTTTAATCGATTTTTTATTTTTATAAAATTCCAAGCAGCTCTCTTGCCAATCTAAACCACAGAAATTTATAGTTTCTTTAATTTTTTCTTCTGGATTGTTAATAAGGTCCTCGTAATTTAAATCAAATATATATTTTTCATATTTTTTTTTCCAATAAATCATTAAATTTTTATATAATTTATGAAACTCAGCTATATCTTCAAAAGTATTAGAGAAAAACATACCCCGTTCGAATTCGTTCTTAAAAATTGACCAGCTATTTTCTAATGGGTCCCGTGAACAATGTATAATTTTACATTCTGGAAACAGGAGATTAATTATACCAATCCATCTAAAATTTAAAGGAGCTTTATCAGTGATAACTTGAGACGCTGATATTTTATTTAAGTAATTCAGATATTCATTTTTTATTAAAATTAATTCCTTAAATATATCTTTGTCTTTATTATTAACATTAAAAAACTTTTCAAGATAAAATCCAAGGATACTTATTTCTCCCCCACCTTCAACTTTGGTATGATTTGAAATTATCTGCTCTACCATTGATGTACCAGTTCTTGGCATACCTAAAATAAATATAATTTTTTTTGAGTCTTTGCTTGGTAAATCTTTTATTGATTGGTTCTTATCATGGAATGAAATTATTTTTTCAAATAAATTTTTATCATTTTTAACAGAATAATTTGTAATTTCTTTTTTTAGTTTATTTCCTTTTTTTAAAAAATTAAATGCTTTATCGTAATCATTGATATCTTCATAAACTTTGCCTAAAGCAAAGTATAAATCTTTATAACTTGTTTTATGTAATTCTTTATTAATTTTATTTTCCATCTTTTTAATATGACTGTTAGAGGAGTCGTATTTTTCAAGCATGGATAAACCAAAGTCTGCTTTTGTAAAGTTCTCATTAATTTGAAGTATTTTATTATAAAATTCTTTTGCCTCTTTTATTTTTCCAATTGACTGAAGTGTCGTAGCTAGATTGTAATTTGTTTCAATAATTTTATCATCTATTTCTAATGCCTTTCGAAAAAAAGACTGAGCTTCATCAAATTTGTTTAGTTCTACATATAAATTCCCAAAATTATTTAGTGTGTTTATAAATTTTGGATTTAATTTATTAGCCTCGGATAGACATTCTTTAGCTTTATCGAAATTTTTAATTTTAAGATAACCTAAACCTAAATTATTCCAAAAATTAAAATTTTTTTTACCTTTCTTTAAAGCTTCCTCTAAGATTAATATTGATTTTTTAAATTGACCCTTAGCTTGATAAGATAGTGATAATAAGTTTATAAATACCTCTTGATTTGGATATTTCTTTGCCATTAAGGTAGATTCAAATATAACCTCATCAAATTTTCCAAGGTAAAATTTTCTCAATAAAATTTGAAATTTTTCGTTTAGTTCCATTTAAATATTTGTAACTTTCTTTACTTCAAGTTTTGCAGTTTTATATATTCTTTCAATTGTTTTTACAGTATTCATTATTATCACTTTTTTCATTGGACCATAAGCATGAATTAATTTTTTTGAGTTTATGCATACTGCTACATGGCCTTTCCAATAAATAATATTACCTTTTTTAAAATTTTTTGAAATCTTTTTACCTTTCTCAATTTTTATTTGATCTATTGTATCCCTTGGAAAATATTTATTATTATATAAATAATATAATTGAATTAAAGCAGAACAATCTATTCCTTTATATGTTCTGCCACCCCAAACATACTTAATTTTATTAAATTTTTTAAATATTTTAATGAAATTTGTTTCTTTATGATTAATAGGTTTTAAATCTTTTTTTTTAACCCATTTGTTCTTCTGAAATTCAACAAAATTGTTTTTAGTATTATTTAAACTTATTCTACTATTAAAAGGCAAAAATAATTTTGTACCAACAAATCTTTTTGTTTTCTTATACTTATAAATTCTAGTTTTCAGGCTAAAACATTTGTGAGTAAGATTTAACTTTTCTAATAAGTTATTATTTTTTATAAACCCCTTATAATTATCTGAAATTGATTTTATCTTTATCCAGTTTTTTTTTTTAAGTATTATTTTAAATTTTTCTCCAAATAAAATTTGTGAGGTAATTTCAGACTTAGTTGAAGGCTTTTTATAAATGTTTTTAAATAAAGCCGTTGAATAAAATTTAGTCATTTAAATTTATTTTATTTTTAATTCTATATAATAATATTAATGATGGTATTACCATCAAAGCAGTTATAATGAAAAAAATACCCCAGTCCCCGTTCAGCCAGTCTATTAAAGCACCCGAGGAGGATGCAAGGCTAGTTCTTCCAGCAGTGCCTATTGAGGCCAAAAGAGCATATTGTGTAGCTGTATAGTTCCGATCAACAAGAAGAGATATAAATGCAACAAAGGCGACAGTAGCAAATGCAGCAGCTATATCATCAAGAATTACAGCAATTGCAAAAAGAAAATAAGATTTATCACTCCAAGCAAGAATTGTAAAAAGCAGATTAGTTGATGCCATTAATATTCCAGCTAAAAACATTGATTTTATTATTCCAGATCTAATTGCAAATAAACCACCCAAGAGAGTGAAAATTACAGTAGTAAACCATCCAAAAGTCTTAGAATACAAGGCAATGTCTGATTTTGAAAAACCTATTTCCTTATAAAAAATTACAGACATTCTTCCTAAGAAAGCTTCTCCAATTTTAAATAAAAAGATAAAACTTATGATTCCAATTGCAATTTTAAAACCATTTTTTTTAAAAAAATTTATTAAAGGCCCAGAAATAGTTGATGATAGCCAAGCTGTGATTTTAATTAAAAAATTATCTATTTTTAATTTTTTGATGATTTTTTTATCTAATTTATTTTGATTGTTTTTTTTATTTTTAAAGTCTTTCTCTTTAATAAAAAGAATACCAATATTAAATAACACGATTATACAACCTAAACCCAAGAAGGCTACTTGCCAGTAGTTTTCAATACCTAATTTTTCAAAATATTCTGCAAGATTTAATGCCACAACCCCACCAAGCTTGAATCCAGACCACCATCCAACAACTGCAACAGCAGCTCCTGCAGCCATTAGTTCTTTTTCGTTTTTTGAAATTTGTTCTATTCTTAAAGCATCAACAGTTATGTCTTGTGTTGACGATGCTATAGCAATTATTAAGCCTATACCTATTACTAAAGCCAAGTTATTTGTCGGACTAATTAAACTCCATGAAAATAAACAAATTAAGATTAAAGTTTGCATTAAAAATATCCATGATTTCCTATGTCCAATTTTTTTTGTTAAAAAAGGTATATATATTCGATCAATTAATGGGGCCCATAAATAATTAAAAGCATAAACTGCAAAAATTAAACCAGCCCATCCAATTGTGGTTCTAGACAAGCCGTCCTCTTTAAGCCATAAACTAAGACTACTTCCAATGATTACCCATGGAAATCCACTTATTGCTCCTAGCAGTAAGATTTTGATCATTCTTTTTTCAAAATAATATTTAAAAAGATCAGAAAATTTTTTATTTTTTTTAATAGTAATCATTTTCTCCAAAAAGAAGGAAGGAATAGAATTAAAATTGTAAATAACTCTAGCCTACCTAAAATCATTCCTATGCTTAATATCCATTTTGAAATATCTGGAATTTTTGAAAAATTTCCGTTTGAACCAATTTCAGAACCTAAGCCTGGACCCACATTTGATATTGATGTTGCTGCTCCAGAAATTGAGGTAATAAAATCTAGACCAGTTATAGATAGTAGTGCAGTTAAAATAAAAAAAATTATTATATACAAAAAAATAAAAGAAATAATTGAAGCTAAAAATTTATCATTTATTGTATTATTTTCATATTTAATTACAAATATTCCTCTTGGATAAATAAATCTTTTTAGTTGGTTGATTACAAATTTATAAAGTATTTGTACTCTAAAAATTTTAATACCACAGGTAGTAGATCCTGCACATCCACCAATAAACATTAAAATTAAAAAATAAAAAAGTGGAAAACTTCCCCACTTATCATATTCACCTGAAATATATCCTGTGCCTGTCAGTATTGATACAATATTAAATATAATTGTTCTAAAATCTAAAAATATAAGTTTACCGTTTTTTAAGAATAAATATAAAAATAAAATTAAAATAGATATTAAAATTAGCTTTATAAAAGTTTTAATTTGTGCATCATTAAAAAATATTTTTCGATTTCCATTAATAAACTTTACGTAAGCTATAAATGGTAAACTGCCCAATAGTATAAAAATAATAGATACAAATTCGATTTTAGCACTATTAAAATATCCAATTGATTGATTATAATTAGAAAAACCACCAGTTGCTATAGTTGTCATTGAATGAGTAATACTATCAAAAATATTCATTCCAAAAAATTTATACGAAAAACAACAGGCAAAAGTAAGTCCTAAATAAATCAAAATTAATTTAATAGAAATTTCTTTTGATGATGGCAGAACTTCATTAGAGGAGTCTGTGCTTAAAACTTTAAATAGCAACATTCCACCAACATTCATCAATGGCATAAGTGTTATTGCCATAACAATAATACCAATTCCACCAAGCCATTGCAGTAATGCCCTCCATAATAAAATACTTTTAGGGGCGTTCTCAAGATTTGAAATTATTGTTGATCCCGTTGTCGTTATACCTGACATACTTTCAAAGAATGAGTCAGTAAAAGATAAATTTAAACTAGAAAAGAAGATTGGTAGAGATCCAAAAATAGCAACTGTTATCCATGAAAGTGAGGTTAGTAAAAAGGCTTGTTGTAGGTTAAGTTTTTTATCATAATCTAAATTTGTTATTATAAAAAGAGCACCAAATATTATTGTAATTATTAGAGCTAGGACAAAAGAAGAGTCAAATTCACCGTATACAAACTGAGAAGATATTGGAATCAACATAAATATTCCAAGTATTATCTGCAAAACACCTAATGTGAAAAAAACTGTTTTATAATTGGACATTTTGTTTGAACATTATTTTATGGTAAATAAATTTCAACATTATAAGAATTAATAAAACTACTAAATATATGAATTTTTAAGATTGTTTGTGATAGATAAAGAAAATTTAGATAAAACTGCTGCATGGCCTTTTATTGAGGCAAAAAAACTTTTAAAAGAAAGAAAATCCTATATTGAGAAAAAAGGTAAAATTGTTTTACAAACTGGTTATGGACCTAGTGGCCTTCCACATATTGGTACTTTTGGCGAAGTTGCTAGAACTTCAATGGTCGTGAATGCTCTTGATAAAATTATAGATATTCCAAAAGAAATCATAACTTTTTCTGACGATATGGATGGCCTGAGAAAAGTACCTGACAATATACCGAATACAAAAATTTTAGAGGATAATCTTCACAAGCCTTTAACAGTTGTTCCAGATCCTTTTAATAAATTTAATAGTTTTGGTGAGCATAACAATGAATTATTAAAAAAATTTTTAAATGAGTTTAATTTTAAATATACATTTAAAAGCTCAACAGAGCTTTATAAGACTGGAAAATTTAATGATACTTTAAAAATAATACTAGAAAACTATGAAGGTATAATGGCAATTATTCTACCAACGTTAGGTAAAGAAAGGCAAAAAACTTACTCACCATTTTTACCAATTTGTCCTGAAACTAAAAAAGTATTGGAAATACCCGTAATTGAAATTGATGAAAAAAACTCAAAAATTATTTTTGATAATAATGGTAAAAAATTAGAACAGAGTATTTTAAATGGCAATTGTAAACTACAATGGAAAGTTGATTGGGCTATGAGATGGTATGCTTTAGATGTTGATTTTGAAATGTATGGTAAAGATTTAATAGAAAGTGCAATTTTGTCATCTAAAATAATAAAGTTAATTGGAAAAAATAATCCAAGTGGTTTTGCATATGAGCTTTTTTTAGATGAAAAAGGAGAAAAAATATCTAAGTCAAAGGGGAATGGTATTACAATTGATCAGTGGTTAGAATACGCATCACCTGAAAGTTTATCTTTATTTATGTATCAAAATCCAAAAAGAGCTAAAAAGCTTTATAAAGAAATCGTTCCAAAAGCAGTTGATGAGTATCTTGATTTTATAGAAAAAGGTAAAAAACAAAATGAACTACAAAAATTAATGAATCCTGTTTGGCATGTGCATAATGGCAAGATTCCAGACGAGAATCACATTATGACTTTTTCGATGCTTTTAAATTTAGTCGAAACAAGTAATGCAGATAGTAAGGAGCTATTATGGAAATTTGTTAAAAAATATAAACCCAATTTAGTAGAAAAAGAATTTCCAATATTTGACAAACTTATAGAGTATGCAATTAAGTATTACAAAGATGTTATAAAATTAAATAAAAAATATAAAACTCCTAATGATAAAGAGAAAAATGCATTGAAATCCCTAATAAAAGCGTTGGATAGTTGTAATGATAAAATGACACCGGAGGACATACAAACAAAAATATTTTCTGTTGGAAAAGAAAATGGTTATAAAGATAATCTTAGAGATTGGTTTAAACTAATTTACGAAGTAGTTTTTGGTGATGAAAACGGTCCTAGAATAGGTTTTTTTATTAGTTTTTTTGGTGTTACTGAAATGCAAAATTTAATAAAAGAAAAGATTAAATAATGTTTGGAAAAATAAGACCATTAATATTTAAATTTGATCCTGAAACTGCACATAATATAGCAATTCAAGCATTAAAGATTAATTTAATTCCGCGTAAGCAAAAGTTTAACTATAAAAATATTGAAACAGAAATATTCGGAAAAAAAATTCCTAATCCTATAGGTCTTGCCGCGGGCTTTGACAAGGATGCAGAGGTTTATAATTCAGTTTTTAGACTTGGATTTGGGTTTGTTGAAGTAGGAACTATTACTCCCTTAAAACAGCATGGCAATCCAAAGCCTAGAGTCTTTAGATTAGAGGAGGATGAAGCGTTAATAAATAGATTAGGTTTTAATAATTCTGGTGCAGATTTGATTCAATCAAGAATTAGGCTTAATCCTCCAAAGGGTTTATTTGGTATAAACATTGGTCCAAATAAAGATACTAAAAATAGGGTAGAGGATTATCTAATAGGTATAAGAAAATTCTATGATCTTGCTGATTATTTGACCATAAATATTTCCTCACCCAATACTGAAAATTTGAGAAGTTTTCATAATGAAAATGAATTAAATGAGCTATTAGATGCAATTAAAAAAGAAAAAGAAAATTTAAAGACCTCAATTCCAACTGTTTTAAAAATCTCGCCAGATATCAATGATAAAGAAATAGAAAAAATATCTAGTCTTATTTTGAAATATAGTATTCCCTCAATAATAATTTCAAACACCAGTGACAGAACAAGGGATATTCTAAAAAATATAAATAAACTAGAGAAAGGTGGTTTATCTGGAAAACCTATAGAACAGAAATCAAATATAATAATAAATAAATTTTTTAAGAATTTGAAAAACAAAGTTAAAATAATAGGAGTGGGTGGAGTAGATTCTGCTGAGAGCGCTTATAAAAAAATATTAAATGGTGCTTCTTTAATTCAGTTATATACTGGCATGGTATATAAAGGCCCTAGTATAGCTAACAAAATAAGTGAAGATTTAAATAACTTACTTAAAAAACAGGGTGTAACAAATATTTCTGAAATAGTTGGTACTAAAAAATAATCTTGACTGGAAACTTAGTAAAGCCTATACAGTCATATTTTATGTCTAAGAAATGTGAACTAACTGGTAAAATACCTTTGAAAGGCCACAAAGTGAGTCACGCCAATAATAAGACTAAAAGAAGATTTCTTCCAAATTTAAAAAAAGTAAGATTTAAAAGTGAGCTTTTAAAAAAAAGTATAAAGTTAACTGTATCTAATGCTGGAGTTAGATCAGTAGATAAAAAAGGTAGCTTTGATCAGTTTGTAAAATCAGCTAAAATTAGAGATCTTTCTCCAAGACTTAAAAAAATTAAAAAAAGTTTACTAAGTAAATCAGCTTAACCATGAAAAGAATATTCATCATCCTATCTTTTTTGATGGGGTTTATAGTCTTAGCATCAAATTATTTAGTTCAATTTCCAGTTAAATATTATGGGTTACAGGAAATTTTAACTTATGGAGCATTCACATATCCAATAGCTTTTTTAATTACTGATCTTGCAAATAGATCTTTTGGCAAACTAGTAGCTAGAAATATAGTGTATATTGGTTTTGGGATAGGTATAAGTTTTACATTATTATTTTCCACAAATTTTACTGATTTAATTTCAATTAGAATTGCAATTGGTTCAGGTACAGCTTTTTTAACAGCTCAATTGTTAGATGTTCAGGTCTTCGACAAACTAAGGGACAGAAAATGGTTTGTTGCACCTCTTACATCTTCATTTATTGGATCTACCGTTGATACCTTTTTATTCTTTTCAATATCTTTTTATGCAACAGGCATACCATGGTTTTCATTAGCCTTGGGAGACTTGGCGGTTAAAATATTTGTTGCTATGATGATGTTAATACCATTTAGATTATTATTAGGTACTCTTAAACCAGTTAAAGCTTAATATAAAAATTTATAAGATAAAATCTTATAAGCTAATTTTGCTACAAGAAAGTTATATGAATTAAAGCCTTTTATAGGAGAAAGTTCGTTTATATCAGCACCAACAATTTTAGAATTTTTTGCTGCAATTTTTATAATATCTAAAGTTTCATCCCACAATAAACCACCTGGTTCTGGTGTTCCAGTTGCTGGCATAATACTTGAGTCTAGACCATCAACATCAAAAGTCAGATAAACAGTTTTATTTTTTATTAATTTTTTAAACTTGGCAAAGTTCCATTTTTTTTTATCTTTTGCCCAAAAGATACGTATTCTTGAAGAATTTTTTTTTAGGAAAGGGATTTCACTTTCTGAAATATTTCTTATGCCAAAAGAAATTACTGAAACATTAGGATAATCTAAACATCTCCTAATGGCAGATGCATGTGAAAATTTTTCTCCATTGTAGCTTTGACGTAAATCTGCATGAGCATCAAAATGTAAAAGACAAATATTTTTATATTTTTTGGCAAATGGCTGAATGCATCCAGGAGTTATGGAGTGTTCTCCACCAAAAGTCATTGGAAAAAGTTTGTTGTTTAAAATTTCCTTATTTATTTTAGACATTTTCAAAAGAGCTTTTTTGATATTTTTATCAATTTTAAAAGGTTTTAAAGTTTTGATACCTATTTTTTTATAGGGCTCACACCTTAATTCTTCATCATATAACTCTACTTGGTGAGATGCTTTAATAATTTCTTTAGGTCCATTTTTAGTTCCTCCTCCATAACTGACCGTCTTTTCAAGACCAAAAGGAACAATTACAACTTTTTCTTTGAAATTAAATTTATTATCAATTCCTAGAAAACCATTTTTATTAGAAAGATAATTCACTATTTATAAATTTTTGAAAAGTTTTTTCTAACTCTGTTTTTCCATTCACCATTATGATATGCATCACTTACAATTAGGGGCAAAACACTTGTTGCTTCAGCAAAGACCATTTGTTCTTTAGTTACATCAACTTTCCCCCATGAACTTGCCTCTTTAAGAGTAGAGCTGCTACAGGCACCATCTCTTGAATCGGCAACTGTAATTTGAACTGCGTATTTATGCATTTCAACATCTTTACCAAGAAGTTCCGCACAAATAACTGTATCTTGAATAAAATTTTTTGGAACTCCACCACCAATCATAAATAATCCTGATCCTTTCGATTGTATTTTTATTTCAGTTAATTCTCTAAACTCTCTTATAGAGTCAATAGTTATATGCTTACTTGGGTTTTTTTCTTGATGAATAACTAAACCAAACCCAGCACTGGAATCTGTAAATGCAGGACAAAATATTGGAACATTATTATCGTATGCTGTTTCTATTAAAGAGTCTTTTTTCTTAGAATTTTTTTTTAGATATTTACCCATCTCATGAATAAATTCTCTCGATGTGTAACTTCTTGGTTCCAGATTATCTGCTATTTCGCATATCTTTTTATCACATTCTTGTAATTCATCTTCATCAATGTATGTGTCATAAATTCTGTCGATATAGTTTTTTCTTAATTCAGTATCGTCTTGAAATTGAGATCCCTGATAGTGCTTAAAACCTAAGGCCTCAAAAAAATCCATGTCAATTATAGAAGCTCCAGTGGCAACTATAGCATCTACCATATTATATTTTACTAAATCTTTATAAATATTCATACATCCCGCGGCTGATGTAGAACCGGCTAATGTTAAAAAAATTGTACAGTCTTTATCTTTTAACATTTCATTATAAATATTGGCTGCATTTGCTGTTTCCCTTGAAACAAATGACATTTTTTCCATAGATGCAATTATTTTTCTAGAATCGAATGAAGTTATATCAATGTGCTCAACAGGTTTTTTTAGAAAATCTTTTTTGGTATTGTGTCCTAGATTTTTTTTATCTGACATTTAGGCAACAAGAAACTCTTTATTGGTGCTGCCTTCATACATTGACATTATAGGCTTATCTTCTAATTCATAAATTTCATTTGAGTAAAATCCATTAAATTGCGTTCTAAACGTCAAGCCATAACCACCAAGTTGGCCTAGTTCAATATAATCACCTTCTTTAACGTTATTTGGTAAAACAAAAGGTCCTTTCATGTAGTCCATACTATCGCAAGTTGGACCATAAAAATCAAAAGCAGTAAATTTTTTTGATATTACTTTTCCATTAGAAATTAATCTAGATGGAAATACTAAATTTGGAGAACCTCCATCAAATAAAGATCCATATGTACCATCATTAATATATAATTTTTGTTTTTTTCTTAAAATTACTTTAACTACAGTTGAACCACTCTCAGCAACTAATGCTCGTCCTGGTTCACAAATAATCTCAGGTTTTTTCTGTAGTTTAAGTTTTGAAAGACTTGTATTTATTTCTTCAAAATATTTATCTAAAGGTTGAGGAATTAAATCAGGATATATAGACGGAAAACCACCACCGACATTAATATAATCAGGTTCAATTTTAGTTTTCTTAATAATATTATTTATTTCATCAATTCCTTTTGAGTATGAAATTGGATGCATACACTGAGAACCTACATGAAAACTTAAACCAATTTTTTTAGCATGTTGTTTTGCAAGCCTTAATAATCCAGTGGCTTCGTGATTAGCAGCACCAAATTTTTTTGATAAATCAATTTCTGCATGTTCATTTGAAACAGATATTCTAACGAACAACTCTAGATCTTTAGCTTTATTGGTTGAATCAATAATTTTAATTAGTTCATCTTTGGTATCTAATGAAAATGATTTTACACCATATTTAAAGTAGGCATCTTTAATGCTCTCTCTACTTTTTACCGTATGCATATAATGGCATTTAGCTTTTGGTGCTATTTCTTTTATCGTTTGAATTTCTTTAATTGAAGCAATGTCAAAATTATTAATTCCAGATTCATGTAATGTTTTTAGTACAAATTTATTTGGGTTAGTTTTTACAGCGTAAAGGATTTTACCTTTAAAATTTTTTTGGAAAAAGTTTGAAGCTTTTTTTAACGACTCTCCTCTAATACAGTAAACTGGATTAGATGGTTTAAGTTGATTTACTAGTTTATCAACACTTTTAAATTTTTCCATTTAGTAGCCCCTCAAAAAAAATTTAACAAAAAAAATTTGCATATTTGATATGCAAATTTGTTAACTTAATTGAATAGTTATGAAATATGGTAGGTAATGTAAAGTATTTATTTCAGATATTTATCCACTGCTCAATAGCCCATTGAAATTTTAATTAAGTTAACTATATAAGAATTGTAATGACTAATATTCAAAAAATAACGGATTTTAGGGATAATTCACTACTTATCGTAGACGATGATAATCCTTTTAGAGAGAGACTAGCTAGAGCAATGGAGAAGAAGGGCTTCACAGTTTCACAAGCTCAAGGTGTAAAAGTTGGAATTGAGGCAGTTAAGTCAAAAAAGCCTGCTTTTGCAGTTGTTGATCTTAGGCTTGGTGATGGCAATGGTCTAGAAGTTGTAAAAGAAATTCAAACTACCAATCCAGAGAGTAGAATAATTATGTTAACTGGTTATGGAAATATTCCAACTGCAGTGGCGGCTATAAAAGAGGGTGCCATTGATTATCTTGCAAAGCCTGCTGATGCTGATGATGTTGAAAAGGCATTATTGGCTGATCCAAAGACTAAAGCTCAACCACCTGAAAATCCTATGTCAGCTGATAGGGTTAAATGGGAACACATACATAGAGTATTTGAACTTTGCAATAGAAATGTTTCAGAAACAGCAAGAAGACTAAAAATGCATAGACGAACGTTGCAAAGAATTTTGTCTAAAAGATCTCCTAAATAAATTTTCTTAATTTTAATATTTTTTTTGCAAGTAGAGATATTAATAAAACCTTAAACAGTTCGGCATATAGAAATGGTAATGCACCTAATTCAAAAATAGGTTTATCCCATCCAATTAGTGTACCAAGCCATATTAAACCGAAAAGATATATAAATGAGACTGCAAAAGTTAATTTAATAAAGACCATTAAAAAATTTGTTTTTAAATTTAAATAGCCGGACAGAAAAGTAGTGAATAAAAAACCAATTAAGTATCCCATAGTAGGTCCAATAAAATATATAAAACCAATACCTTTTTCAGGAGAATTAGAAAATACTGGTAAACCTAATATACCTTCAATCAAATATAGTCCTACTGTAGCAAGAGCCAATTTATGTCCAAGGGTAATACCAAGTAAAATAACTACAAAAGTTTGCATTGTCATTGGCACAGGATAGAAAGGAATTTTAATTTTTGCAGAAAGAGTTAGAAGTAAAGATCCTATAATTGTTATAATGATAACTCTAAGGACTTTATGATTATATAAAGTTTTTACACTATCCATACTTTATATTACTCTTTTAGTTATAATAAGCTAGCTTTTTGTTAGCCCCAAATAAACATCTTCTATATTAGCATCATCAGTAGCGATATCTAAAATTTTAATATTTTGTTTTGAAAGAAGTAAAATAATATCCTCAATTTTAAGTTTACTTTTTTCATATGAAACCGTAATTTTATTATTGTTATTTGATATAATCTTTAAAGTATTTAAAGTTGTTATATCTAAAGACAAGGCTTTGTCTAAAGTAAATGTGACTATTTTTGTTTGAATTTTATCTATTAAGTTTTTTGTAGTATCTAAAGCTACTAAATTTCCATTACTTAAAATTCCGATCCTATCACACATTTCTTCAGCCTCCATTAAGTAATGAGTTGTAAGAATAACAGTCACACCTTGTTTATTAAGAAGTTTGACATTTTCCCACAATTGTTGTCTTAATTCTAAATCCACACCTGCTGTTGGTTCATCTAGAAACAATATTGGGGGTTGATGAACTAGAGCTTTAGCAATTAGTAATCTCCTTTTCATTCCACCCGATAAGCTTCTGGCATAACTATCTGACTGTTTATCTAAAGCTACCAACTTAAGTATATCATCTGTTATACGGTCTTTTTTTTTGATGCCATACATACCGGCTAGCAAATCAAGTAATTTTCTTGGGCTAAAAAAAGGATCTAAATTTACCTCTTGAGGGACTATTCCTATAGAAGCTCTGACTTGTCTTGGGTTTTTATCTAAATCAAATCCCCATACGCTAACTATTCCAGAAGTCTTTACCACAGTGCCTCCAAGGATATTTATAAATGTAGATTTTCCAGCACCATTAGGGCCTAATAAACCAAATATTTCCCCTTCTTTCACCTCTAAGTTTAAATTATTTAGTGCATTTACAGTTGAAGAACCATTTTTCGAATAAATTTTGTTTAAATTTTTTACTGATAATACGTTTTTTTTTTCCATAATGATTTATAAATTTATAACATACATATAAGTTAAGCTAATACATTAATGACCAAAATTAAAAAAACTGACCACTTTTATTTGATCGACGGATCTGGGTATATATTCAGAGCCTATTATGCCTTACCTCCATTAACTAGAAAGAGTGATGGGATGCCAACAGGAGCAGTTAGTGGTTTTTGTAGCATGCTTTTTAAATTACTAGAGGACTCAAAGTCAAAAGAAAATTTACAAAAACCTTCTCACTTTGCTGTTATCTTTGACTCAGCTAGAAAAAATTTTAGAAATGAAATTTATAGTGATTATAAGGGAAATAGATCGGATGCACCTGATGATCTAATTCCACAATTTGAATTCATAAGAAAATCAGTACTAGCATTCAATTTGCCATCTATTGAAATGTTAAACTATGAAGCAGATGATTTGATAGCAACTTACGTTGAACAGATATTAGAAATTGGAGCAAAAGTAACAATTGTTTCGTCCGATAAAGACCTCATGCAGCTTTATAAAAAGGGAGTTCGAATTTATGATCCAATGAAGAATAAATTTATCACCGAAGATGATGTTCATAATAAATTTGGTGTTACAGCAGATAAAGTTGTTGATGTTCAATCACTTGCAGGTGATAGCAGTGATAACGTACCAGGTGTCCCTGGAATTGGTGTAAAAACTGCAGCTGAGTTAATTAATAAATATGGAAATTTAGAAAAACTTTTAGAAAATGCAGATGAAATAAAACAAAATAAAAGAAGAGAAACAATTTTAGGAAATAAAGAAAAAGCAATAATTAGTAAAAAACTAGTTACTCTTAAAAAAGACGTACCTGTCAAAGAAAAATTAGAAAATTTTACTTTAAAAGAAATTGATAAAGATAAGTTATTTACTTTTTTAAGAGAAATGGAATTTAATAGATTATTAAGTAGTGTTATTTCACTATACGGTGAACCTAAATTTAAAAATGAAGATACAAATTTACCTGATAATAAAAATATAAAAATTAATACTAAAAACTATAAACTAATAAGTAAAATTGATGAAATAGATCAATGGATTAAAGAGGCAGAAGAAAATGGAGAGCTTGCTATAGATACCGAAACTACTTCATTGGACCCTCATCAGGCAGATTTAGTAGGTATTTCTATGTCAACAAAAATAGGCAAAGCATGTTATATTCCAATTTCTCACTCATCGGGAAATTGTTTAGACAAAAAAGAAGTTATAAACAAACTTAAACCATTATTGGAAGATAAATCTGTTAAAAAGATAGGCCAAAATATTAAGTTTGATTACATAATTTTTTATCATCAAGGAATAAACCTAAATTCATTAGAGGATACAATGCTTATTTCTTACGTATTAGATGCAGGAAAAAATCGACATAACATGGATACTTTGTCAGAAATTCACTTAGCCCATAAACCAATATCTTTTAAAGATATAGTTGGAACTGGAAAAAAACAGATTAATTTTAAAGATGTAGATGTTCATAAAGCCCTCGAGTATGCAGCTGAGGATGCTGATATTACATTTAGACTTCATAAAATTTTAAAAGGAAATCTTAATAGAGAAAAATTGACAAATATTTATGAAATATTTGAAAAACCTTTAATTAAAATTTTAGCTAATATGGAAATTGAAGGAATAAAAGTTGATGATAAATTTTTAAATATATTATCTAAAAAGTTTGAAAAAAAAATTAAGGATTTAGAAAAAAAAATTTTTAAGATATCAAAAAAAGAATTCAATATTGCTTCTACTAAACAGTTGGGAGAAATAATGTATAATGAACTTAAAATCTCAACATTGAAAAAAACAAAAAAAGGTAGTTTTGCTACAAGTGCATCTGTCCTTGAAGATCTAGCGTTTAAAGGAAATGAATTACCAAAATTGGTACTAGAATGGAGACAAATATCAAAATTAAAAAATACTTATTCTGATTCTCTTCAGGAACATATAAATCCAAATACTAAAAGAGTACATACATCATTTCTTTTGGCAGCCACAACGACTGGAAGATTAGCATCTAGTGATCCAAATTTACAGAATATACCCATAAAGACTGAGGATGGAAAAGAAATAAGAAAATCGTTCGTAGCTGAAAAAGGAAAAAAATTAATATCTGCAGATTATAATCAAATCGAGATGAGAATATTAGCTGATTTAGCAGATGTAAAAGAATTAAAAAAGGCTTTTAAAAACAATCAAGATATTCATTCATTAACTGCAAGCCAAATATTTAATTGTGATATTAAAAAAATTAACTCTGATATGAGAAGAAAGGCAAAAGCCATTAATTTTGGTATAATTTATGGAATCTCACAATATGGACTTGCAAAACAGATAATGGTTTCAAACGAAGAGGCACAAGATTTTTTAAAATCTTATTTTTTAAAATTTCCAGAAATAAAAGACTATATGGATAAAACAATTAAGTTTTGTAGAAAGAGTGGTTTTGTAAGTAATATATTTGGGAGAAGAAGTCATATAACAGGAATAAATGATAAAAACTTTAATGTAAGAAATTTTCAAGAAAGAGCTGCAATTAACGCGCCAATACAAGGATCAGCCTCGGAGATTATGAGATTAGCAATGATTAGATTAAATAAAAAACTTGAGGAAACTAGAAATAATGATTGTAAAATGTTACTTCAAATACACGATGAATTAATTTTTGAGATACCAAAAAACAATGAAAAAAAACTTATAGATTTGATTGTAAGTGAAATGACAAGCGTTAAAGATAGTGATTTGCATACTTTTTCAACTCCTTTGACAGTTGATATAAATTCTGGTGAAAATTGGGGAATACTTCACTAATTAGATTTCTTGCCCAAATTAGAACAATTTAGTATTTTTAATAGTATTAATGACTCAAACAATTGCCCTTATAGATGATGATAGAAATATATTAACTAGTATAAGTATAGCTTTAGAAAAAGAGGGTTTTAAGGTTCAAACGTATTTAGACGGTGAAAGCGCTTTAATTGGATTAACACGACAACCGCCCGATTTAGCAATAATTGATATTAAAATGCCAAAAATGGATGGAGAAGAATTACTAAAAAAACTGAGAAAAAAAACTTCTATGCCAGTAATATTTTTAACATCTAAAGATGATGAGATAGATGAACTTTTGGGATTAAAACTAGGAGCCGATGATTTTGTAAAAAAATCAGGTGGATTTTCTATTAAAGTTTTAATCGAGAGAATTAGGGTACAATTAAGAAAAAAAACTCAAAATAACATAGAGGAAACTAAAAATGTCATATCGCATGGCAAACTTAAATTGGATCCGTCACAGTTAGAATGTGAATGGGATGGAAAACAATTACCTGATAAACTTACAACTACAGAATTTTTAATTGTTCAAGAATTAGCAAAAAGACCAGGAATAATTAAAGAAAGATCTCAATTGATGGACATAGCTTATAGAGAAGATACAGATATTGAGGATAGAACTATTGATAGCCATGTAAAAAGAATAAGAAAAAAATTTAAAAAAGTTGATAATAATTTTTCTGCAATTGAAACACGTTATGGAAGTGGTTATAGATGGAATGTTAGCTAACTATGGTATCTTTAATAAAGGACCTATCAATATTAAGAAAATTTTTATTTATTAACCTAATTGTTTTTATAGTTATTGGCATATTAACTGTTGCATATCTTGAAAGTATTCAACCAGGACTTATAAAAAAAAAAACCTCAAATCATATAAGAGTAATTGATAATACAATTGATCATATAAAAAGATTAAATATTGAATTCAGCAATAAAGATATTAAAAAATTTCTTTTATCTACAAGGTTTTTATTTCAGAATTTAGATAGAGTAATTTTTCTTGATGATAAAAATAATTTAATAGCGGACACTGATACTTTAGATCTAGATCCTAGATCTTTTTCCCAAAGACTGGAAATAATAGAATTTGAGAACCTAACAGAAGAAAAAGAAATCGAAGTTGAGGAAAAAAAAGAAATTTCTAATAATAAAACTTTAACAATTAAAGAAATTGTAAAAATTTATTCAAATTCTAGAGATTTTGGTAGACCTTATACATTTACACAAGAATTTTATGATAGATATGTATTAACTACTATTAAGAATGTTTCATTAGATGATGAAAATGTTGGGTATATATTAATTTCTGAAAATTCAAATGAAATCAAAACAGCGATTGATGAAAGAAAAATATTTATAATAAGAACTGCAATACTAGTTGCAATTGTAATATTAGTATTTTCAATTGTTTTGAATAGATTTTTTTTAAAACCAATTGGAAATTTAGTTGATTATACAAAAATTATTAAGAGCAAAAGTAATAAAAAAACAAAAATTGAAAATCTTAAGAAAAGAAAGGATGAACTAGGTATTTTAACTAATTCACTTGATGATATGACGCAAGAGTTACAAAGTCGAGCTAATACTGCTGAAAACTTTTCTACAGATTTGGTTCATGAAATAAGAAATCCACTTGCTTCTTTAAAAAGTGCCTCTGAAATTATATCTGAAACAGAAGATAAAAATCAAAGAGACAAATTAGTAAATATATTGAGTCATGATGTAGAAAGAATTGAAAGATTAATAACAGACTATTCTCAAATGCTAAAAGATGAAGTTGCTATAACAAAAGAACAAATGAGCAAAATTGACCTAAAAGAAATTGTAAATTCTGTTGTCGATGATTTTAATAGTATTTATTCACCTAAGAGAGGCATTAAAATATCTTTAGAACTTAATGATAAATACAAAAAGTATGAGATTTATGGAATTGAAAATAGGATCGAACAAATATTGGCAAATCTTTTAGAAAATTCAATCTCTTTTAGTGAAGATAACCAGGAAATCACGGTTAAATTGAATAAAAATAATAATAATATTACTCTTGATGTAATCGATCAGGGAATTGGTTTTAAAGAAAAGGATACAAACAAAATCTTTAACAGATTTTATAGTAACAGGCCTGAAAAATTTGGAGAACATTCAGGCTTAGGCTTGAATATTGTGAAAAATTTAATTGATTTACATGGGGGGAAAATCATCGCAGGCAATAATTTGAATAAAAAGGGTGCAAAAATAGAGATTATTTTCCCAAATGCCTAAAGTAAAGTTGATTAATTTATAATATGTTGTTAAACATTTGCCCTTATGACAGATTACAAAGTTAAAGATATCTCACAAGCAGACTTCGGAAGAAAAGAAATTTCATTAGCAGAAACAGAAATGCCAGGATTAATGGCAGTAAGAGCTGAATATAAAGGTAAAAATCCTCTCAAGGGCGCAAGAATTTTAGGTTGTCTTCACATGACAATTCAGACGGCAGTTTTGATTGAAACTTTAGTTGATTTAGGTGCAGAGGTAAGATGGTCTTCATGCAATATTTTTTCAACTCAAGACCACGCAGCAGCTGCAATTGCAAAAGCAGGTATCCCAGTATTTGCTTGGAAAGGTGAAACAGAGGAAGAGTATTGGTGGTGTGTTAAACAAACTATAGAGGGTAAAAAAGATTGGATTCCTAACATGATTTTAGATGATGGAGGAGATCTTACTGCTCTAATGCATAAGGACTACAAAGAATTATTAAAAAACGTAAAGGGTTTAAGTGAAGAAACAACAACAGGTGTTTTAGCGCTTAAAAAAATGGAAGAGCAAGGAAAGCTTTTAGTGCCAGCAATTAATGTAAATGACTCAGTTACAAAATCAAAATTTGATAACTTATATGGATGCAGAGAAAGTTTAGTTGATGGAATTAAAAGAGCTACCGATGTAATGATGTCAGGAAAAGTTGCAATTGTTGCAGGTTTTGGTGATGTTGGAAAAGGTAGTGCAGCCTCTTTAAGACAAAGTGGTGCAAGAGTTTTAGTAACTGAAACCGATCCCATTTGTGCACTTCAAGCAGCCATGGAAGGTTATGAGGTTGTTTTAATGGATGAAATGATAGGTCAAGCAGATATAGTTGTGACTGCAACTGGAAACAAAGATGTAGTGACTGCAGACCATATGAGAGCGATGAAAGACAGATCTATTTTATGTAATATTGGACACTTTGATAATGAAATTCAGGTTGAAGCTTTAAAAAATTATAAATGGGACGAAGTGAAACCCCAAGTACATGAAATAACATTTCCGGATGAAAAAAGATTAATTTTATTAGCAGAGGGTAGACTTGTAAATTTAGGATGTGGAACTGGTCATCCAAGTTTTGTAATGAGCGCATCATTTACAAATCAAGTTATTGCTCAAATCGAATTATGGAATAACTCAAAAAATTACGAAAATAAAGTTTATGTGCTTCCTAAACACTTAGATGAAAAAGTTGCTAGACTTCACTTAGATAAAGTTGGTGCAAAATTAACACCACTATCAAAGGAACAGGCTGACTATATAAGTGTAACACCAGAGGGACCATACAAGCCTCATGCTTATCGCTACTAGAAGTAGCAAAGTCGACATTTCAAAAGAGAGCTCAACAGCTAAATTTGCGAGGAAATTTTCAAAGGTTTTAAAAGTTGGAGACGTAGTTTTGCTTCATGGTGAAATTGGAGCAGGAAAGACTACTTTTATAAGATACTTGATTAATTCTTTAGAGAAGAAAAATAAAGTTAAACTAGGAGAAATAACGAGTCCAACTTTTAGTATTTTAAACGAATATGAAATAAAGAATATTACAATTAGGCATTACGATTTGTTTAGAATTAAGAATTCCAATGAAATCAAAAATATTGGTATATACGAAAATATGCACGATTTTATTACTTTTATTGAATGGCCTGATAAAATTCAAAACAAAATAAAAAAGAAATATAATCTTTATTTTAAATATAACTCAAAATTGAATATGAGATCTTTAGAAGTTAATAAAAGAATCTAAATAAAAATAATAATGATTTTAGATAAAAAAAAACTTTTAAAAATAAAGGGAGATGCATCTTTTAGGGAGTTTTATAGGAAAAAAGTAAAATCTAAAACTAGTATTATAATTTTTTCAAAAAAAGAGAAAAGAAAGAATCTATTAATTTATGATGCTATTAATAAAATTTTAACAAAAAATAATTTTATTGCTCCAAAATTAATAAATCAAAATTATCGTCAAAATTTTATTGAAGTTAATGACCTAGGAAAAACGACAGCACTGGATCATATAAAAAAAAGTAAAAATAAATTTGTGATTTTTAAAAAAATTATAGACTTATTGATAAAACTTCAAAAAATAAGAACAAGAAGAGTTAAAAACTTTCAAAACAAATTATACAATATACCTATTTATACGAATAAATTATTATTTAATGAAGCAAAACTTTTCTGTGATTGGTACGTTCCAGAAAATATCAAAAAAAATAGAATAAAAATAAATAAAAAGTTAAAAGTAGAAATAAAAAATTTGCTTAATAATTTAAAACTTAAAAATAATATTATTGTTCATAGGGATTTTCATGTTTCTAATCTTATGTTGTACAAAAGAAAATTAAGCATAATTGACTCACAAGATGCAGTTGTGGGTAATGAAGCATATGATTTAGCTTCACTTGTGGACGATGTTCGTTATAAAACTTCTAACTCTTTTAAGAGTAAAATTTACAACTATTATCTTAAAAAAAATAAAAAAAATTTAAATAAAAATTCTTTTTCAAATGATTTCGAAATTTTATCTGTAGTAAGAAATTTAAAAATCATTGGAATTTTTACAAGACTAGCAAGGAGAGATAATAAACAAATATATTTAAAATTAATACCTTACACATGGAGACTTATAGATCTAAGATGTAAAAATAATAAATTATTAATAAATTTTAAAAATTTTCTTTACAAAAACTTTTCTAAAAGCATTAGAAACAAATATGCAAGTTAAAACAGCTTTAATTTTATGTGCGGGGTTTGGTAAAAGACTTAATCCATTAACTTTAAATGATCCAAAGCCATTATTAAACTTTCATAAAAATACTTTACTTGAACACACTTTAATTCTTATAAAAAAACTAGGTATTGAAAAAGTCAAATTAAATACTTTTCACTTAAAAGAAAAAATTGAAAAATTTATAAAAAATAAAAACTTTGATTTAGATATAGAGATTGTTGATGACGGGGAACAAATATTAGATACTGGCGGTGGTATTTTTAATATGATCAAAAGAACTACTGAAGAAAATTTTTTGATTTTTAATCCTGATACTTACTGGAATGATAAATACATAGATTGTATTAAAAATATGGAAAATTTTTACTTTAATAATAATATAAACAATATTTTACTAGTAGTTAATAAAAATTTAAGTTTTGATAAAAAACTTAAAGGTGATTTTAATTTAAATAAAAAAATTATAGATCGAAAAAATCCTTGTGATTTTATTTATACTGGATGCCAAATTTTAAATAAAAAAATTTTTTCTAAGGTTGATGAAAGTAAATTCTCAATAAATAAATTATGGACACAATTAATTGAAAAGAAAAGACTGTTTGGATTTGAAAGTAAAAATAAGTTTATTCACATAACTGATATAAATATTTATAATCAATTACTAAAAAACGATTAAATCTTGAGCTCTTTCTTTATCAAGGTAAAGACAATTCGATATTTCCCTATTTTTATCAAGTTCAATCATCATGGGATTTCCAGTTGGAATTTCAAGTTTTGTTATTTGTTTTTCGTCCAATTTAAAGAGAAATTTACACAGAGATCTAATCGAATTTCCATGAGCTGAGATTAAAATATTTTTATTTTTTTTTATTTTATCTTCAATATTTTCTTTATAGTATTTCACAACTCTCTCGTAAGTATCCTTTAATGACTCGGTATCAGGAATATCTTCCTTTCTTAAACTTTTATATACGTCTATATTAATTGGATGATATGGGTTATTTTTACTTAGAGGGTCTGGTCTTAAATCCCATGACCTTCTAAACTGATGTATTTTTTTCTCACCTAACTTTTTCTTCATTTCATCTTTGTTTAGTCCAGTTAATGCTCCATAATGCCTCTCATTTAACTGCCAAGCTTTTTCAGGCTGGATTTTATTCCTTAAGGTATCTTGAATCAATTTTAGTGTATTAATAGATCTTATTTGAAAAGATGAATAAAAATGATCAATTTTAATATTTAATTCTTTAATAACTTCACCAGCTTTACATGCCTCTAATTTTCCCTCGGGTGTAAGATCCACATCCACCCACCCGGTGAATTTTTTTTGGAGGTTCCATTCACTTTGTCCATGTCTTACTAAAATTAAATGACTCATAAATATAATTATTATATTAATAATTCTATATGATAAAATTATTTTTTTATTTAGTAAATCTAATATTCATAATTTTTTATCTTTATCCAGGTAGCATTCTAGGAAAAATAATTTATGGAGATTTTAAAAGACAACCTCAACTAACAAATGATTTTTCTTTGAGTATTTTAGATATTTCCTCGAATCATATTTATGCTTTTGCAGTTGTTTCATTTTTTGGATTGTATATTTATTTTCAAAAATATTTGAAGCTCATAACAATTTATTTAATTTTCATATCAGTAGTCTTAGAGATTTTACATCTTATAATACCCAATAGGTCATTTCAATTTTCTGATTTAATCGGAAATTTTTTAGGAGTAATTATTATGTTAATTTTATTTTACACTTATTTTAATGCAAAAAAAACTTTTAAATAGCATTATATTTATAATATTGTTTTTAACTCCAGTTAAAAGTGAAATTATATCTGGCAATGCTATTATAATCGATGGTGATACAATTAGGATTAATAATAAGAAAGTTAGGCTCCACGGGATAGATGCACCCGAAATAAAACAATTATGTCAAAAAGTATTTTTAAGTATTTTTTTTATTTCATTTGAAAAAAATTACAAATGTGGGGAGCTTTCAAAGAAAAAACTAGAAAACTATATTAAAAATAATACCATTAGATGTAAAATTGAAGGAATAGATAGATATAAGAGAATACTGGGAACATGCTATAAAAATACAATTAATATTAATTCTAGAATGGTTAGAAATGGGTACGCAGTTGCTTATAAAAAATACTCTAAAAAGTATTTAACTGCAGAAAAAGAAGCAATAAAAGATGAGCTTGGTTTATGGAAAGGTACATTTGAAATGCCATGGGATTGGAGAAAAAATGATAAAAAGTAATTTTTATATTATCTTGATACTTTTATTTTTAACATCTTGTGCGTCTATTCCAAATAATACTTATAGCAGTTGCGCAATATTTTCTGAAAAATATCTTTGGTATAAACATGCAAAAAAAACTAAAAAAAAATGGGGAACACCAATTTATATTCAGTTAGCTATAATAAAAATGGAGTCAGATTTCGATTGGCTAGCGAAGCCCAAGAGACAAAAAATTTTTAAAGTAATTCCTTACAAAAGACCGTCAAGTTCCTTTGGTTATTCGCAGGCAGTGAAAGGTACTTGGAAACAATATAAAAAAGAAACGAATAATCCACTAGCAACCAGAACAAGATTTAAAGATAGTGTTGATTTTATAGGATGGTATACCTCTAAATCCTCCAAAATTCTTAAAATATCAATGAATGATCCTTTTAAGCAATATATTGCTTATCATGAAGGGTGGGGTAATTATAAATACTATAAAAAAAATACCAAAGTAATAAAACTTGCTAAAAAAGTTAAAACCCATTCAGATAGATATGAAATTCAATTAAATAAATGTAGAAAAAAATTAGATAAAAAAAAATATATAATTTTTTAACGTAATTGTTTATTTAATTCTTTTTCAACATAATTTATACTTTTTGTATTTTTACCTATAGCTAAATAAATTGTAGGGATTACATAAAGTGTAAAAAAAGTAGAGAATATCATTCCAAATAAAATTGTAATTCCAACTGTCAATCTACTTGCTTCACCAGGCCCACTACTAAATACTAAAGGCAAAACACCTATAATTGTTGATGTTGAGGTCATTAATATAGGTCTAAGTCTTATATTTGCAGACTCTATAATTGATTTTTCAATATCTTTTCCTTCATCTCTCAATTGATTAGCAAATTCTACAATTAAAATTCCATTTTTTGTAGCAAGTCCTATCAATATTATTAATGCAATCTGACTAAAAATATTTATCGAGCTACCGACTACAAGAAGACCTAATATCCCTCCAAAAATGGCAAGGGGAACTGTTAACATAATCGTAAATGGATGCTTAAAGCTCTCAAATTGTGCAGCCATGACCAGATAAGCAGTCAACAAAGCTAAAGCAAAAATTAAATATATTTGATAGCTCGTTTCTTTTAACTCTTCACTTTCACCCTTGTAAGCGATTCTTGCATCAGGAAAATTATCCTTAGTAGTTTTCTCTAAAAAAGTAAGTGCATCTGAAAGTGAATAATCTCCAACAATATTAGCAGAAATTGTAATAGCCTTTTGTCTGTTATACCTTGAGAGTATAGGCGCTATACCTTCCTCTTCTAAGGAAACTAAATTAGACAATGAAACTAATTGACCTGAATTTTTAGATCTTACATAAACTTTTGCAAGATTGGATGGTTCTTTTCTATTCTTTATATCACCCTGCAATATAATATCATATTCTCTTCCATCTTTAGTAAATTTGGTTACGTTTCGTGATCCAAATATTGTCTCAACTGATCTACCTATTTCTAATGTGGAAACACCTAAATCAGATGCTTTTTCTTGATCTATTTTTACATTTAAAATAGCTTTTGTTTGATTAAAATCGTCCTCTATATTTGTTAAGTTTTTATTTTTTCTAGCTTCTTTTTTAATCACTTCTTTCCATTTAATTAAATCTTCATATGTGTTTCCTAACAAAACAAATTGCACTGGTTTTTGGATTCCTCCAGTCCTAATACCTTGAGGCATTACTGGAAAAGCTAAAACACCTGGAACTTTTGAAATTTCTCTAAATGACTCCATCATAATTCTTTGACCATCTCTTTTTCTTCTATCCCAATGCTCTAATAAAACAATTATGAAACCAGAGTTTACTTGAGTCGAACTTTTTCCAAATCCAGGAACTCTTAAAAGCAACCTTCTATATTCTCCTTTACCCACTTTAGGTAATAAAAAACTCTCAATCTCCTCAGATTTGTTCGATGTAAATTCAAAACCAGAGCTTTCTGGTGCTTTAATTATTACAAAAAAAGCACCTCGGTCTTCTTTAGGCATTAATTCTTTTGGAGCATATAAAAAGACTGATGAAGTTAAAACTAATATCAATATTAGAAAAGTTATTATGGCTTTTCTTTTTTTTAACCAAAAGAGTAAAGTTCTTTTATAAAATTCCCTAAACTTATTAAGACCAGACTCAAATTTGTAGGTAATTTTTGATTTTATATTTTTTTTAATTAATATCTTGCTAGCAATCATTGGGCTTAATGATAAAGCAACAAAGCTTGATATGATTACTGCAAAAGATAATGTGACTGCAGTTTGGGTATACAGAGTTCCGCTCAAGCCTTTTATAAAAATAAGTGGAATAAAAACTGCAACTAAAACTAAAGTCGTAGCGATAATTGCAAAAGATACCTGTTTAGATCCTTTATAGGCTGCAATTAATGCTGATTCTCCTTTTTCAATCCTTCTTACAATATTTTCTAACATTACAATTGCATCATCAACAACAATCCCTATTGCAAGAACTAAAGCCATCAAAGTAAAAAGATTAATAGAAAAATCAAAAAAATAAATTGCTAAGAAAGTTGAAATTAAGGAAACTGGGAGAGCAACAA
>JACWDM010000020.1 GCA_014654065.1 Pelagibacterales bacterium SAG-MED15
AAAATCTAGAATTATTAATGGTGATAATTTTAAAAAAGATAAAATTTATGATGTAAAAGATCTATACACAGCAACAAATAAGGATTTAACTTTTTTTCATTCAAAAAATTATTCTTCTTTAGCCTTATCTACAAAAGCATTATATTGCGTAACTCTGAAGAGTTTATCCAATTATTTACCTAAAACTTGTAAAAAAATTATTGTTGATAATGTTTTATTTAGTATGGCAAAAATTACTAAAGAATTTTATCCTAATTCAGTTGTTGATGATTTTGATAATTCTGTAAAAGAAATAAATAAAACAAAGTTTAAAAATAAAGCTAAATATGGAAATAATGTTTTAATAGGGAATAATGTAAATATTGGAAAAAATTGTCTAATTGGTCATAATACAATAATTGAAAAAAACGTTATAATTGGATCTAATTGTTCAATAGGTTCTAATGTTATAATTAGAAATACAATAATTAAAAATAATGTAAATATACTTGATGGTTGTGTGATTGGTAAAAAGGGTTTTGGTTTTTTTCCCAATAAAAATAAGAATGTTAGATACCCACATATTGGTCTTGTTTTAATAAATGATAATTCAGAAATTGGATGTGGATCGACTATAGACAGAGGCTCACTATCAAATACTATTATAGGAAAAAATACTTTTTTAGATAATCAGGTTCATATTGCTCACAATAATAGAATTGGGAATAATTGTATTATAGCTGGTCAAGTTGGTTTTGCTGGCAGTTCCTCAGTGGGCGATAGTGTGATGATTGGAGGTCAAGCAGGAATCTCTGGCCATTTAAAAATTGGTAATAATGTTCACATAGGTGGTGGTAGTGGTGTGATTAAAGATGTAGAAGATAATTCAAAAGTAATGGGTTATCCGGCAAAAAATTTAAAAGAATTCATTAAAAGCAACAGATGATACATAAAACTGCAATTATTGATGATAAGGCAAAAATATATGAAAATGTTGAAATTGGGCCTTATTCAATTATTGGGCCAAATGTTGAAATAAATGAGGGCACAAAAATTCAGTCACATGTTAGTATTATTGGTCATACTTCAATTGGTAAAAACAATAAAATTTTCCCTTTTGCCTCTATAGGTAATGACCCACAAGATTTGAAGTACAAAGGAGAAAATACTAAATTAATAATTGGTAATGGAAATACAATAAGAGAATACACAACGATAAATACCGGAACAATCGGTGGGGGTGGTTTAACAAAAATTGGAGACAATTCTTTATTCATGATTGGTGTTCATATAGCCCACGATTGTATAATTGGAAATAACGTTGTGATAGCTAACAGTGGAGCAATTGCTGGCCATGCTGAAATTGGAGATGATGTAATAATAGGTGGAAATTGTGGTGTTCAGCAATTTACAAGAATTGGAAAAATGGCAATGATTGGAGGAATGACAGGTGTATCAAGAGACGTAATACCTTATGGGGTTTCACTTGGGAATCGAAATTATTTAGATGGCATTAATATAGTTGGTCTCAGAAGAAGAAAAGTTTCTAATAAAGATATAATAGAGCTATCAGATGCATATAAAGAAATATTCAAAACGGAAAGTTTAAATGACAACTTAAATAAATTAAATGGAAGTTTAAAAGACAATATTTACATCAAGGATGTTATAGAATTTATAAATAAAGATAAAAAAAGACCAATTT
>JACWDM010000021.1 GCA_014654065.1 Pelagibacterales bacterium SAG-MED15
GATTAAATGTTGTATATTCATAACTATTATAAAAAGCATAATCTTCTGATATCAAAGGAATGCTTTGATTAAATTTACTCGCATAACCATCTGTTGTTTGAAATCTTTTATTTCTTTTATCTAAAATTAGTCCATATGAAAATTTTGTGTCAAAGTATTCACCCTCTTGTTTCTTCAATTTGTCTGAAGCTGTTTGAATAGTATCTAATTTTTCATAAGAAGAGGCAATTTTAGGTGTAAAAAATAAATCATCATATTGTTCCCAGCTTGAACCAAAAGAAAAACCAGTAGTTGATGTTTCGTATCCATAATCACCCATTCTATCGGTAGTACTGCTTTCAAATGAAGCTATTAAAGACCTATCGGTATAGTTCCATTTTGGATTTATAACTGAAAACTTACCTTTCACTGTTTCTTCATCCATTCTCAAGTTAGTTTCAAGAGCTATATTTTTACCTAAAAAATTATTCTCTTTAATACCAAAGCCAAATGTTCCACCAGAAGTACCTGTTCCTGCTGCAGCAAAAATTTCGCCTGTAGGCTTTTCCTCAACACTTATATTCAAAATATTTTCATCATTTATATTTGTTATTAATTCATATTCAACAGATCCAAAAATATTTAATGATTTAAGGTTATTTATAGATTTTGTAAGAAGAATATTATTTAAAGGGTCTCCCTCATCGACCTCAAGATTGTCCCTAATAACCTTTTCCTCAGTAATGTTATTCCCAAGAACATTTACTTTAGATAAATATTTTTTATCAAACTCTTTGATTTTAAAAACGAGATTTAATTTATTTTCATTATTAATTTCTTCGTTAAAAGATGCATCAATAAATTCATAATTATTTCTTGTTGTAAGATATTCAACTTCTTTCGCAATTTTATTTAATTTATTAATAGAATAAAGCTTGCCTTCTAACTTCTTCAATAGTTTTTTTATTTTTATAAAATCTTTTTCATTATAGTCTATAGGTAAAAGCAAGCTTGTCTTATCTATAGTAAATTTTGGACCTGCATTTATGTTATAAACTAATTTGAAATCATTGGAATCTGTAAACTCTACAAAATTTCCAACTATTTTAGCTTGATAATGTCCCCTATCTAAATAAAAATTTTTAAGCAGTCTTTGATCAAGATCAATGAGTTCTTTATTAATATACTTTTTTTTAGAGATAAATTTCCAGAATTTTGCTTCTTCACTCGCTATAATGTTTCGTAATAGCCTATCTTTATAATATTTATCACCAATAAACTCTATGCTTCTGATATATGCTTTTCCACCTAGTTGTAAATCAAATATTAAATCTACAGTATTATTTGTATTTTCGACAGCTCTTGCTGAAACATCGGAAAAATAAAAACCTGCTGACTTTAGAAGTTTTTTTATTATAGAAATATCATTGTCAATATTATTTTCAACAAACGGGTTTTTATCTTTAGAAGAAATTCTTGACTTTAAATCTTTAACTAAATCTTTTTTTTTGATTCCATTAATTATAATGTTTTGAACAATCTTATTTTCAACTACATCAATTATTAGTATTCCATTATTTATTTCCAGGCTAACATTAGAAAAAAAATTTGTATTATATATATCCTTTAAAATAATGTTGAGATCATCATTAGTATAGTTTTGTCCAATTTTAACGTCAGAAAACAT
>JACWDM010000022.1 GCA_014654065.1 Pelagibacterales bacterium SAG-MED15
ATACCCCTGTTCCTTTGTCCATGTTTTAAAGCCCTTCCAAACAAACTTATATTTAGTAGAAACAGTTTTTGCTAAATCTAAACCATTAAGACCTGGCCATTTCAAAGTAGAATTAATTAGTTTTTTTATTCCAAAATTTCCTTGCCTATTATGTGAAATAGTACCTCTGGGAGCCCCTTTATCTCTTATTAAATTTGTTAAACTCCTAGTATCCAAACCTGTTAAGCCAACAATTTTATTTTTTTTTAGCCATAAATCTAACTCCATTAATGATCTATAATTTGAGGGATTTGTTATTTCAGAGTTAAAAATTACTCCCTTAGTCCATACTTTATTTGATTCATTGTCTTCTTTGTTAGTACCTACGTTTCCAATATGAGGAAAAGTAAAATTAATAATCTGACTTGCGTAAGAAGGATCTGAAATTATTTCTTGGTACCCAGTAATTGAAGTATTAAAACACACTTCCCCTGTTGCCGTTCCCTCATATCCAATACCAATTCCATTGAAAATTGATTTATTTTCAAGAACTAAAATACCTGGGTTAAAATTTGAATTTTTAGTTGAGTTTACTTTTCGTTTTTTGATCAATTACAACTCATGAGTTAAAGGTTAATACAATAAAAGCTCAACTAACGCAACAGGTCTAATACAAAATTTAGAAAAAAAAACAATTTTTCTTTTAAGAAAATATTCTTTAAGCTAAATTAACTTTATGTCACTTAGAGAAAAAATTGAAAACCAATATAAAAATGCATTAAAATCTAAAGATAAAAATAAGATATCAACTTATAGGTTAATTTTATCTGGGCTTAAAGATATAGATATTCAAAATAGATCTGAGCCAAACAAAAAAAATACTGACGATGAAGATATTAAAAAATTATTAAAAAAAATGATCAAACAACGAACCGAATCAATTGAGATATATAAAAAAAATAATAGACAGGATTTACTTGAAATGGAGCAAAATGAGGTAGATATAATACTTGAATATTTACCAAAACAATTGAACGAAGAAGATACAAAAAAATTATGCGAGGAAGCTGTAAAGAAAATAAACGCAATGTCTGTAAAAGACATGGGTAAAGTAATGGGTGATTTGAAAAATAATAACGGAGATAACATAGATTTTTCTTTAGCCGGTAAAATTATAAAAGAAATTTTAAATAAAAAATGAAATATCCTAAAGAATACCTAGATGAAATTAAAACGAGATTGAAGGTTTCCTCAGTGGTTTCAAAAACAGTTAGTTTAAAAAAAAGAGGAAAGGAATTTGTAGGACTTTCGCCTTTTAAAAATGAGAAAACTCCATCATTTACTGTAAATGATGAAAAAGGTTTTTATCATTGTTTTAGTACTAGTGAACATGGAAATATTTTTGATTTTATTATGAAGACTCAAAATCTAAAATTTGGGGAAGCTGTAAAAACATTAGCTAACCATGCGGGAATGCAGCCTTATACTTTTTCAAAAGCTGACAAGGAAAGGGAAGATGATTGGCAAAACTATTCAGAAATTTATAAAGATTATATAAATTATCACAATGAAGAATTATTAAAAAACCCAGACCTTACAGAGGTAAGAGATTATCTTAAAAAAAGAAATTTATCATCTACTGAGGTTAAAAAT
>JACWDM010000023.1 GCA_014654065.1 Pelagibacterales bacterium SAG-MED15
CTCATGAAGGGCCTGATTTTTTGGTTTATAAATTAGCAAAAATTTTGAATATTAAAACAATCTTAATGTACCCGTCTATTATTCCTGATAGGTATTTTACAGTCGAAAGTTTTGAAGAGCTAGGACACTTTAAAAATGAAATAAATGTTAAAAACGATATTAAAAATATTAAATTTGAAAGTTTAGAGAAGAAATATACTGATAAAATACATTTACTAACAAACCAAAGAGAGAGAATGTATAGAAGTTTAACTTCGAGAGAAATTTTTTCTAAAGATATAAGAAGTTTATCCTCGAAAAAAATTTTTTCAAAAAAGTTTTTTAAAGATATAATCAGAGATTACTTAATTAAATTTAAATTAATTTATAGAGAAGATGAAAAATTTTTTTATAAAAATTATTTGGAAAATTTAAACAAGATTGAAAAGTCAAAGGAGGAAATTTTGAATTTAGTTCATGACCGAAAAATTATTTTTTTTCCCCTCCATATGCAGCCTGAGTTATCAACATCATTATTAGGGGCAATTTATGAAGACCAAATTTTAGCTCTAGAAAAATTAAATAGTTTACCAAAAAATGAGTGGATAATTGTTGCTAAAGAACAACAATCTCAAACTCATTATCAAAGAAACTCATTTTTCTTTAAAAGATTAAAAGGTCTAAAAAATGTTTTTTTCTTAAAAAGAACCGAAAATACAAAAGAATTTTTAGACAAATCCGATATGACAGCAACAATAAGTGGAACAATAGGATTTCAAGGTTTATTAAAATCAAAGAAATGTTTATTATTTGGTCACTCTTGGTATAAAAATTTACATGGTGTTCTCAAAATAAAAAACTCAACTGATGAACAACAAATAAATGATTTTTTTTATGACCAGTTTGATAAAACAAAATTTATTAATGACTTACAAAAATTGCTGTCAACTTGTGATAAAGGAATTATTGCTGATTATGGTAGTTCTTACGAGTTTGATAAAAATTTAAATTGTACTCAAATTATAAATAATCTAAATAAATTTATAGAAAAAAAATTTGAATGTTAAAAAATATAATTTTAGTATTGATATAAAAATATTTTAAAATTTTAGAAAATAAGAGAAAATGCGAATATATAAAAAAAAAATTAGAAAGATTTTTTAAAAAAATGAAAATGCTTATAACTGGTGCCGCAGGTTTTATAGGCTACCATACAGTATTAAAAATCTTATCAAATAAAAAAAACTTGCAAGTAGTTGGGATTGACTCGGTAAATAATTACTATAGTAGGGAACTTAAATTAGCACGTATAAAAAATTTAAAAAATAAATTTAAAAAAAATTTTATTTTTAAAAAAATAAATATCTCTGATAAAAAAAAGATATTTAATCTATTCAAAAAATCAAAATTTCACACAGTTATA
>JACWDM010000024.1 GCA_014654065.1 Pelagibacterales bacterium SAG-MED15
CATAAACATCTTCCAATATTTGGTGTTTGTCTGGGACATCAAATTATAGGTCAAGTGTTTGGATCAAAAGTCGTACAATCGAAAAAATTAATGCATGGCAAGACTAGTAAAATTATATCAAAAAAAACTGGAATATTTAAAAACTTACCAAAAACTTTTGAGGCAACTAGATATCATAGTTTGATAATTGATAAGAAAACACTATCAAAAGACCTTATAATTACGGCAGAAACTGCAGATGGTTTGATAATGGCCATTCAGCATAAAAAATATAATTTGCATGGAGTGCAATTTCACCCAGAAAGCATTAAAACAAAAATAGGTATTAAGATTTTAAAAAATTTTATTAAATTTGAAGAAAAATGAGAGAATTTATCGAAAAAATCAATAGTAAAAAAAATTTGTCCTTTAATGAAAGTAAGGCTGTTTTCGAAATACTCATGGAAGGTAAGGCAAATGATAAAGATATATTTGATTTTCTAACATCTTTATCAGCTAAGGGTGAGGCATCAGATGAAATTGCTGGTGGTGTTTATGTATTAAGAGAAAAAGCTAAAAGAGTTAATATAGATAACTGTGTTGATACTTGTGGGACTGGTGGAGATGGTATGAATACTCTTAATATTTCAACTGCCTCAGCATTGTTGCTAGCTAGTATGGGTATTAAAGTTGCTAAACATGGGAATAAAGCCGTCTCATCAAAATGTGGTTCTGGAGATGTTTTGGAGGCATTGAATATAAATATTAATTTAGAACCAAATGATATTGAAGATCAAATTAATAAAAATAACTTTGGTTTTATGTTTGCTCCTAATTATCATAGTGCAATGAGATTTGTTGGGCCTACAAGAAAAAAAATTGGCAAAAGAACAATATTTAATATGATTGGACCATTAAGTAGCCCTGCACACGTAAAGCGCCAAGTTGTTGGTGTATTTGATAAAAAATTACTAAAAATATTTGCAGATGCGCTATTTAATTTAGATATTAAATTTGCATGGATTGTAAATAGTGAAGATGGATTAGATGAAATATCTCCATATGCAAAAACTAATATTATGCAACTTAAAGATAAAAAAATTAATAAAATTACAATAGATCCAAAAGATTTAAATATTAATGCAGATAAATTTGCAAATCTTGTTGGTGATGATGCGGTATTTAATGCCCAAAAAATGATAAATATATTTAAAGGTGAAGATAATGATTTCTCTAAAGCAGTCTGTTTAAATGCGGCTGCAGGTTTAATTGTATCAGAAAAATATGAAAATTTTGAATTAGCTTACAATTATGCTAGGGACTTTATTAAATCAGGCAAAACCTATAAACATTTGGTAAAAATACAAAATGTCTGAAAATATACTTGAAAAGATAA
>JACWDM010000025.1 GCA_014654065.1 Pelagibacterales bacterium SAG-MED15
AATGAGCCTGACGCAGCATTTCTAGGATTTGCAAATTTATCCTTACATTTGTCGCACTGTTTTTTTTATTTGTTTCTTACCTGTTAGTTCCAACTTTTTATAAACAGGGTGATATTTCTAAAGAATTAAAAAAAGAATTACTAAATAAATTTAACTTACAATTTAGCTTCGCTCAAAACTTAAATTATAATTTTTTTCCAAGACCACATTTTGTGAGTAGTGAGTCTTCTATTCTTGAAAATCAAAACAAAATTGCAGATATAGATAAATTAAAAATCTATGTTTCTTTAGATAATTTGTTTTCTCTAAAGAATATTAATATAAATGAAGTAATACTGGAGAATACTAATTTTGAATTAAATATTAAAAATAGCAATTTCTTTATAAATCTTTTAGAAAATAATTTTTTAGATGCAAATTTAAATATTAAAAATAGTAATATTTTTTTTAGAGACTCAGAGAATGAAATTTTATTTATTAATATAATAAAGGATTTAAAATATTATTATGACCCAAATGAATTAAAAAATATTCTTTACTCAAAAAATGAAATATTTAATACTCCTTTTTCTCTAAAGGTAATTAACCATAAAGATGAAACAAAATTATATACAAAGTTAGATCTTGATTTTGCAAAATTACAAATTGAAAATATATTTAATTATAAAGATGATATTAAATCAGGTGCTGCAACCATATTATTTAATACAGATAAAAGTTTAATAAATTATAAAACTAATAAAAATTTCTTTGAGTTTAACTATTCAAATGAATTGGAGAGTAAAAAATTTTTATATAATGGAAAATTTAATTTTAAACCTTTTTATTCTTCTTTTGAAGGTGATGCAGAAGAAATAAATGTTTCTTATTTATTTGGCACAAACGCAATCGTAGCTGAATTATTAAAAACTGAAATTTTTAATAATAAAAATTTAGACTTTAAATTAAATATTTATGCCAGTAAGATTAAAAATAACCGAAATTTTACAAATCTTTTTTTAAAATCTAAAATTCAAGAAGGTCTAATTGATATAGACAATACTAAATTAGAATGGAAAGATAATTCACTTATAAAATTAACTGATACATTAATTTTTGTTAGGGATGGGACACTGTTTTTAGAAGGAAAATCAAAAATTAAGATAACAAATGCTAAAAATATTTACAAATTTTTACTAACACCTAAAAATTTTAGAAAAAAAATTGAAACAATTGATTTTAATTTTTCTTATTCATTTAATGATAATGCAATA
>JACWDM010000026.1 GCA_014654065.1 Pelagibacterales bacterium SAG-MED15
GTCACTGGAATTACTTACGACAGTCATGATGAAATGGTAATCAAAAGCTTTGAAGAAATTTATAATGAAGCTGATCAAAAATTAGATATTAAAGATAAAGTTGTATTTATTGAACATGCCAAAGGACATTTAAAGTTAGGTGAGGTAAGTATAATTATCGCAGTTGCTTGTAAACATCGTGATCAAGCTTACGTACTTTCAAGGTTTATAATAGAGAAAATTAAAAAGAGATCTCCAATTTGGAAGAAAGAACATTATGAAAATGATGAAAGTGAGTGGTTAAAAGGAAATCCTATTGCACATGAAAAAATTTAAACATTCAGAAATTACTTCACAAAAAATTTATAATAAAAGAAGATCTTTTATTAAATCCATGGGTTATGGTTTGGGTACTATTGCGTTAAGTTCAGTACCATTAATTAATGCAAAAGCTAGTAATTCAAATGAACCAACTAGTTATAAAGACATCACAACATATAACAACTACTACGAGTTTGGCACAGGTAAGGGTGATCCACATAGAAGAGCAAAAAATTTTACTACAAGGCCTTGGAGCGTGAAAATTGAAGGTGAAGTTGAAAAATCATTAGAACTTCCAATTGATGAAGTTTTAGCAATTAAATCTGAAGAAAGAATTCTAAAACTAAGATGTGTTGAAGGTTGGTCTATGGTTATTCCATGGTTAGGTTTTTCATTAAGTGAATTACTTAATAAAGTTCAGATCAAATCAACTGCAAAATTTGTTGAATTTGAAACTGTTTATAATCCAGAGGAGATGATTGGTCAGAGATATCCTACTTTAAACTGGCCTTATATTGAAGGTTTGAGATTAGATGAAGCAATGCACCCTCTTACAACTGTTGTTACTGGTTTGTACGGTAAGCCCTTACCAAATCAAAATGGTGCACCTTTGAGAATATTTATTCCATGGAAATATGGTTTTAAGAGTGCAAAATCAATTGTTAAAATTAGATTAACAAAAAATATGCCTAATACTGCTTGGAAAAATGCTTCTCCAAGAGAGTATGGTTTTTACTCAAATGTAAATCCTGAAGTTGATCATCCAAGATGGTCCCAAGCAACTGAAAGAGTAATCGGAGAAAGTATATTAGCTCCAAGAATAAAAACTTTAATGTTCAATGGTTATGGAGATGAGGTTGCTCATCTTTATAGTGGTATGGACCTTAAAAAAAAT
>JACWDM010000027.1 GCA_014654065.1 Pelagibacterales bacterium SAG-MED15
GGGAGAGCGGTTATTAAACTCAGGACATTTAGATGACTTTGGTAAACTTCTCAATCATGCTTGGTATTTAAAAAAGAAATTAAGTCTATCAATAACAAACAAAAAAATTGATGATTTATATAATTTTGCAATTAAAAATGGAGCTTTAGGTGGAAAATTGTTAGGTGCAGGCGGTGGAGGTTTCTTACTAATGTATATGAAAGACAAATATCGTAAGCCTTTTTTTAATAATAATCCAAAATTAATCAATGTCCCATTTCGTTTCATAAATGAGGGAACGAGTGTTATATTTCAAGATCTTAAAAGATAATATGAAATTTAATCATAAATTAATGAATAATAATTTTACCAATCAAGATATTGGTGCAGTAAAAAAGTTTTTAAAAAATAAAGATACAATTTTAACCCAATCAAAAAAAGTAGAAGAGTTTGAAAAAAGATGGTCGAAATGGCTAGGTGTAAAATATTCAACTTTTGTAAACTCAGGATCGTCAGCAAATTTTATTACAATTTCTATTCTTAAAGCTATAAATAAAAATAAAAAAAAAAATGAAATAATAGTTCCAACTTTAACATGGGTTTCAGATATTAATTCTGTGATTATGAATGGGTTCAAGCCTGTTTTTGTTGACATAGATCCAACAACTCTTTCTATGTCTTCTAAAGAAATTATAAAAAAACTTAATAAAAAAACTTTAGCAGTATTTATTACTCACGCTCAGGGTTTTAATGGACTAACAGATAAATTATTGGCAGAACTAAAAAAAAGAAATATTCCTTTGATTGAAGATGTTTGCGAAAGTCATGGAGCTAAACATAAAATGAGAAAATTAGGAACCTTTGGAATGATTTCAAATTTTTCTTTTTATTATGCACATCACATGACAACTATCGAAGGAGGAATGATTTGCACAAATGATAAAAAAATTCATGAATTATCAAAAATATTTAGATCACATGGAATGGTAAGAGAGGCCAAAAATAATCTATTTGAAAAAAAAATGATTAAAAAATATAAAAATCTTTCTCCTCAATTTATTTTTTTATATCCTACACTTAATTTCAGAAACAATGAAATAGGAGCGGTACTTGGGATAAGTCAATTAAAAAGTCTCAATAAAAATAACACACAAAGATCAAAAAATTTAAAAT
>JACWDM010000028.1 GCA_014654065.1 Pelagibacterales bacterium SAG-MED15
TTTATTTCCAAAACGAAAGTTATTACTCACAAAAATATATTTTGGTTTTATATTTTTATATAAAATGTTCTTAATAAAATTATAACAAGTTATCTTCGAAAAACTCTTGTCGAATTTTTTATTGATTACAAAATCAACATTAAATTTTTGGAATAGATTTAATTTTTGATTTAGGTTACAAATTCGATAATTTTTAATATTTTTAAAAAAAAACATTTTAGGTATTGGGTCAAATGTAAGTACCCCAATTTTAATTTTTTTGTTTTTTTGAAATATTTTTGCTTTTTTAAAAAGTTTTTGATGTCCAATATGTAATCCATCGAAGTTTCCTATTAATAGTATAGAATTATAATACGACTTAGTAATATCAGAGTTCTCAAAATATTTAATTTTTTTTACCATTTTAAACTTGATTGAATATAATCTACTTTTACATCATAAATTTTCATTAATTTTTCAAAATTATTTTTAACTTCTTTTTTGTGTATTCCATTTGATATTAATAAAGATGTAAAATTTTGATTATTTGCTCCTTTAATATCAGTGTTTAAGTTATCACCTATACATAATATTTTTTTATTTTTAATATTAGTCGATAAATTATAAACTAATGGATATGGTTTACCAAAATAATTTACTTCCCCACCAATATCTTCAAATAGTTTAGCGATTGTTCCTGCGCAAAATTCTCTTTCTTCCCCTCTATCAACTATTAAATCTGGATTTGTACAAATCATTTTTTTTGAAAAATTGTCTTTAAATAATTTCTTATAATATTCTAAATTTTTATCATATTCGTCAAATAATCCTGTGCATAATAAAAAATCACAATCTTCAATTCTGTTCACTTTATTTTTTTCAAAAAGTTTAAATAAATCAAAATCTCGTTCTGGCCCAATGTGAAAAAACTTAAGATTTTTATAATCTGATTCTAAATATTTAAGTGCTGCTTCTCCTGATGTAAAAACTTTTTCACATTTACTTTCTTCTAAACCTAATTTTTTAAGAAAGTTTATAACAGTTTTATTTGGTCTCGGGGCATTTGTTAATAAGACATATTCCTTATTTAAATTTTCAATTTCGCTAAGGACGTTTACCGATTCATCATATAAAGAAATTCCATTGTGAATTACTCCCCAAAT
>JACWDM010000029.1 GCA_014654065.1 Pelagibacterales bacterium SAG-MED15
ATAAGATCTTCTCTAGGATTCGGTATTGATTGGTTTACTGTTCTTGGTCCACTAAATTTCTCAATAGCTCAGCCAATAACTAAAGCTAGTACAGACAAAACAGAGTCAGTAAGATTTAATATTGGTACAACTTTTTAATTAATGAAAAAAAAATATTTTTTTTTTATAGTTTTAATAATTTTTTTTAATATCAATACTTCAAAAGTTATTGGTGAAAATGTTGTTTATATTGATATGGAAAAAATAATGCAAAAGTCTAAAGCAGGAAAAATAGTTATCGATAAAATAAATAAACAAAAAAAAATAGATGTTTCAAAGTTTCAAAAAATTGAAAAAAATTTAAAAGAAGAAGAAGAAAAATTAATTCAGAAAAAAAATGTTTTAAGTGAAGAAGAATTTAATAATCAACTTAATGGTCTACGAATAAAAATTACTGAATATAGAGATTTGAGACAAAAATCTATTCAAGAAACCACAAGCAAAAGATTAAACGCAAGTGCAGACTTCGCAATTAAGATTAAACCAATTTTAGCAGAATATGCTTCTAAGAATGAAATTGCCATGGTCATACAAAAAAAAAATATAATTATGGGTAAGTCAAAACTTGATATAACAGATGAAATTTTAAAAATAGTAGACGATAAAATTAATAAATTAAAAATAGATTAAGTGAGCAAAACATTAAATAAAGAAGATATTATTAATTTACTGCCCCACAGAGAGCCAATGCTTTTAATTAATGAGCTTAAAAATATTAAAAAACTTCATTCTGCTACAGCTATCGTTAAAGTTAAAAAAGACAGTTTTTTTGTTCAAGGACACTTTCCAGATAATCCGGTAATGCCAGGTGTTCTGATTGTCGAAGCTTTTGGCCAAGCCGCAGCAGCACTAACAGCAGATGGCTTAGATAAGAAAACCTATGAAGATAAGTTAGTTTTTTTAATGAGTGTTGAAAAAGCTAGATTTAGAAATCCAGTTATTCCTGATTGTGATCTTGAGCTCAATATAGAAGCCGTAAGGTCTCACGGAAGAGTATGGAAATACAAAGGCGAAGCTTTTGTAGAGTCAAAAAAAATGGCTGATGCACAGTGGTCTGCTACAATTGTTGACAGGAAATAATTAGCAATAATTATT
>JACWDM010000003.1 GCA_014654065.1 Pelagibacterales bacterium SAG-MED15
ATGTGGCCGTTACATCTGTTGGAGTAATAAACTCAAGACATTTACTTTATGGTGCTGTTTTAACAGAATATCTTGATAAGCTTAATTTAATTAAAAAACTTTTAATATCATATTTAATTACAGATCAAACATTTGCTGTCTCGAATAATTTTTTCAAGTTAAATAAAGATCAAAAAAATTTGCATTATCATCTCATTGGCGCAGGTGTCACTTTATGGACTACATGGCAGCTAACTACAATAATTGGTATATTTTTAGGCTCAATCATTCCAGAGCATTGGGGTTTAAAATTTGCGATCCCACTTACTTTTTTAGCAATTATAATAAATGATTTTAGAAAATTAGATCATGTAATTGTAATGCTTATTTCAGGACTCTCTTCATTATTATTTTTCGACGTACCATTTAAAGCATACATAATAATCACACCTCTTATCGGACTTTTAGCCGCTTTTATAATTATAAAAATAAAGGAAAAATTATGAGTTGGATGAGTGTAATTACGGCTGGAATAATCACCTACATTACAAGATTTTCAATGGTGACTTTTGTTAATGGAAAAATGTTAAATAAAAAAGCTAGACTTGTTTTAAGTTATGTTCCTTCAACAGTTTTTCCTGCAATTATATTTCCAGCAGTTTTCTTCAATGATTATGGAAGTTTTGTTGAAATAAATGACCCTAAAATATTTGGTATTATAGCAGCAATTATAGTTGGTTTTTATTCAAAAAATATTATAGCCACAATTGTCTCAGGCCTATTAGTATATTGGTTTTTTATTTTTTAATAAAATTAATTTATAAATGATAAAATTAGACCAAATCTAACAAATATTAATAAATTATACTTTTTACACTTAATCATTAAATTTTTTTTTAAAATCAAATGGTATATATACTATATTTAGATGATAGAAATAAAAAGAATAGTAGAATAAATAATTTAAACTTTATAGAGACAAGAGACAATAGAATGATTAATAAGCTAAATAAAAAAAATAAAAAAATACCTCAAGCATCATCTATTTACTGGAATCAAATAGTTCAAAATAGAAAATTAAAAAAAAAAATTACAATTTTATCTTTAGGTGAAGCATTTTTTAAAATAAAAAAATTTAATTTAAATAACCATTTAAAAAAAGAGGCAAATTATCATTATTCTGATAGTAGAGGTTTTGAAAAATTAAGAATTAAAATATTAAATTTATATAATAAAAAATATGGCTGCAGATTAAAATCTAAAAATGAAATATTAATTTCTGCAGGATCAAAAATTGTTTCATATTTTGTTTTTCTTACATTGTTGGAAAAAAATGATGAAGTTTTAACAACAGAGCCTGCTTGGCTGAGTTATAGAGAGCAGATTTATCTCTGTGGTGCAAAAATAAAATTTTTAAAATTTAATGAAAAAATTCAAAATATTGAAAAAAAGATTACAAAAAAAACAAAAATTTTTCTTTTGAATAATCCAAATAATCCTACAGGAAAGTATTATTCTAAAAAAGAGGTTAATTTAATTTCTAAGATATGTAGAAAGAAAGGAGTTTTTTTTGTTTGTGATGAGGCTTATTCTGACTATCTCAACTTTGGAGAAAAATATTTTAGCGCCATTCATTGCGATAGAAAATTAAACCATACTATAGTTATAAATTCATTATCAAAAAATTTTGGTATGTCAGGATGGAGACTTGGATATGTGATTGCAAATAAAAAAATTATTGATAGAATTTTGGTTTTAAATCAACACCTCATTACTTGTGCTCCGACAATTTTACAAGATTACGTGACGTTAAATTTTGAAAAATTATTTAATGATAATATAAAAAAAATAAGAAAAGTTATGATCAAAAGACAAAAAATTTATGAATTCTTAAAAAAAATCGATTTAAAATTTTTAGAAGGCTCTTCAACGTTTTATTTTTTTATATCAATACCCAAAAAAATTAACACATACAACTTGTGTAAAAAACTTTTATTTAAAAATAATATAAGTTTTGTACCTGGCGATGCATATGGGAAAAGTGTTAAAAATTTTGTCAGAATGAGCATAGGGACCGAAAGTTTGAATAATATTAAAAAAGCACTTTTAGTTCTAAAAAGTTACTTATAATAATCTTGTAAATTATATGATATCTCATTTAATGATCGTTTTGTTCTTATAGCGCCAGTCTCATCTCTTGGAATTATTGAACAATATCCTAATAATATTTTTTCATTTATAGATAGCTTGTTAAAAATTTTTTTTGGAAGTGATTTTGTCATATCCATTGATTGCTTTACCCACCAAGATGAAAAAGTTGCAATTAATGACCATCTAGTTTTTTTTGAGGTATTTTTTTCAGTGCCATGCCAAATTCGACTATCCCAAATAACAATGTCTCCTGCGTGACTTTTAATTTTTTTAAGTTTCTTTTCATTTCTGTTAGTAAATTTTCCACTCAAATGGCTTTTTGGTTTTAAAATAGTACATCCATTATTAGAGAATTGATCTTCTAATATAATTGCGAATTGCATAAGAAAGATTTTTTTTCCAAGATATGGCATGTAAGAGTCAATATGAAGATCTAGTTTGTTACCGCTCGATCTAGCATTATAATAATTTAGTATAAAATTTGGCTTATCTTTTTTAATTAACCTAAAAAAGTTATCATTTAAAAAATATTTGCACACTTTTTGTATTAATGGATTTGATAAAATCCTTAAAAATTCATAATTTTTATTTTGCAAATTATAAACTATTAGATCGCTCGAGTCTCTTTTTGGTAAACCTTTATATTTGAATTTTATTTTTGTATGCTCCTTTTTTACTAAATCGAGAATAAAATTTATTTTCTTTTTTGAAAAAGCTCTTTTGATAATCGTATAACCATCTTTTTCAATTTTTGATGTAATTTTTTTTAAATTCATTTTTTTAATATTATCACAGTAATTTCGTTTATTTTGTAATTATTAAAAATTATAAATGACTTACTAATCTTCTTTATTAGTTTTATTATCTTTTCTAATGAAAAATAAACATTTTTTTTTAGTTTGATATTCGAATTATTTGATAAAAAATTTAAAGATAATGATTTTTTAGTTTTAGAAAACAAATCTTTAATCTTATAATTAATATATTTTTCAGAATAAGGTGTTTTATATGTAAACACTCCTGAACAACAGATATGATCAAATTTTTTATTAATTTTTTTAATAATTTTAATCTTTTTAGATTTAATTTTATAATGATATAAATCATATCCATAATATTTAATAATTTTTTTTTCTTTTTTAAAAAAAAAGTACATATCACAAAATCCACATCCATAGTCTAAAACTTTATCATGTTTTTTTATATGCGATGTAAGTAATTGAAATCTTAAATATTGATTCTTTTTTGACGACCAACCAACCGCATTTATCTTATTTCCAATATAACGGTGACGATTTGAATAAAAATTTTTAATTATATTTTCATGTTTCGAAACAAAATTAAAATTTAAAGAATTTTTTTGCATTTTTAAAAAAAATTTTTGATTGATTATTATCTGAGACTTTATATTTTTTAAATTGTGATGAGAGCTCCAATATGGATTTATTGTGAGAAACTTCTGGAAAATCGCTTCCGTAAAAAATTTTATTAAATTTGAGAGATTTACATGCATATATTAGATTTTCAGGAATATTACTTTCTCTAAAATAATATGGAGCAAAGGATAAATCCAAATAAACATTTTCAAAATGTTTAGCCATCATCATGAAATCCATATAATTATATCCTCCAAAATGTGCAAAAATTAAATTTGTATTTCTGTTAGTCTCAGCAAGTTTAGCAAAACAATAGGGAGTAATATTTTTTTTTACAGTTATGCCATCAAAAAAAGCACAAACTAATACAGGAATATTAATTTCTGAGCATATATCTAACAAATATTTTGTTTTTTTTGAAAAAAAATTAAAGTTTTGAAATCTAGGATGGATTTTAATACCTGAGACTTGAAGTTTATTTACTATGGTGGGTATTTTTTTTATTTCTTTGATTGAATTTGTGTCAAAATTGTAAAAAAGTTTAATTTTTTTTAAATCAAGATTATTTGCAATTTCTTCAATTGACCAATTTTGCCAAGCAACATGCAATAAAACACCATTGCTAATATTAGCACTATTCATGCTTTTATCTAAATTTTTAATAGCTTCAGAAGCTTTTTTAAATTTACTATCTAAGTGTAAGTGAGTATCAATAATTTTCATTAGTGTATTTAGCTATAAACGATTTTTTTATAACTTGTAAGTCTTTTAATAGTTTTTTACTATTTTTATTCTTAATAATTATTGAAGCAATTCTATTAGAGTCATTTTGAGAATAAATTGTTTGAGTATTATTTTTTACAAAGTAAGTAATCTTATATTTTAAATTATTTTTTCGCACTTTTATATATTTAAAGGTCCCATTTTTTTTTAAAATAAAATGTATTAAATGAGGTTTTTTATTAAATGATTTAAATTTTTCTTTATTAAATTTATTGGTTATAATATCCAAATAGTCAATTATCCAATTTCTTGAGGAAATATTATTTAAATAATTTTCTAATACAAAAAATCCTGGTCCACGCGGAGCCACATCAATAATAAATAAATTGGAATTTATATCTCTTATTAGCTCAAAATGGAAAATTCCTTGATTTATTTTAATTTTTTTAAAAAATTTCTTTATAAGATTATAAAATTTTTCTCTCTCATTCTTATTTATAGAGGAAAGAAGTATTGTTTGAGAAACATATCTAATATTTTTAACTTTAATTTTTTCTGAAATTATAAAATCAATGATTTCATTGTTATAAACAAGACAGTCAAAAGCAAATTCTTTACCATTTATTATCTCTTGGCAAAAAACTTTATCATCAATTGAAAATTTTTTTGCTGTTGTTAAAAAGTTTTTAAATTTCTTTTTTGGAGTTATAAAAATACCTCTACTACCAGAGTTAGAGTTTGGTTTATAAATGTAATTATTTTTATATTGCAGAAAGTTTCCATAAAAAAATTTTTTATATGGAAATTTGTTTTTTTTTAAAAAAATATTTAGTTTGTTTTTTTTAAAGAATATATCTTTTTTTTTTGTATTTAAAAATTCAAGATTAAATAATTTTGATAGATTATTAGCGCAATTAAATCCTACATCCGAATTTAATGATATGATCGCTGAAAATTGAATTTTTTTTAGTTTCGAAAAAATTTTTTTAGTTTCTTGAATTTTAAAATTATAAAATTTATCTACTAAATTTTTTGACTCAGCATTTACTCTTTCATCAATACCATAAATTTGAAATCCTTTTTTTTTTATAGTTTTAATAATTTTTTTTTGAAAATTTCCACAGCAGATATATAAAATTTTTTTCATAAAATTTTTTTAAAATTTTCTAATCCTTTGAACTTTAAATTAGTTTTTGACTTAAATTTTTCAAACTTCAAATTTGATATATTTCCGTAGTTAAATTTAAAATGTTTTTTAAGTTTTTTACAAAGTTTTTTCTCCGCGGGTGTTTGTGGAATAGCAAATACTGATTTTTTTAAAGATAACATTTCTTTGAGCGTTAATCCTCCATTAGTTACTGCAAATTTACACTCAGATTGAATTTTTTTAAAATTTTTTGGGTTATAGATAATTTTAATTTTCTTTTCTTTTATACATGTTTTTTTTTTATTTAACGGTCCATAAACAATCAAAACTTTTATATTGAATAATTTGATAATATTTTTTGCAATTTTTAAACTTTCTTTTTTTCTATCGTATCCTCCTAATGCTATCAGAGAAAATTGACGGTTTTTTTTTTTGAATTTGAGTTTTTCAATAAAGGTATTTTCTAATGAAACATAATTAAGTAACGCATTTTTTGATTTACTAAAGATTGCATAGTTAATGTCAATTTTTTCTTTACCATTATAATCTAGAGCAATTATTTTTTGACCTCTTCTTACTTTATATCCTTTTAAAAAATTCTTGTAATCTGGTAGGTCAAAAATAAGATTATCATAATTTTTATACTCATTTTTATTTGGCTTTGATGTAAATCGAATTTTAACATTTTTTTTTAAATAATCATAAAGTCTTTTTGATCTATTATAATGTCCATAACCATATTTCTGGTTATAGTTTGTGATTATTAAAGAAAATTTCATTTAAAAAAGTTATTTTTAAGAGGTGTGTCTTCTTTAAGATTTTTAGTAAATTTTTTATTAATTATTTTAAATATTTTTTTTGGATCTAAGCCCTTAGCAGGTCTTACTATTTTTAAATTTTTTAATGATAGTTTTTCGTTTTTTTTGACGTCCTTCGCGACGTATATTGTTCGTCTTCCTCTATGAGAGTCTATTTTCTCTCCAAGTGTCATTTTTTTATGTTCTTTGCCTAATGATATGAAAGCTTCTTTTATATCCTCAACATACTTTTTTAATTCTTGTGGTTCTAAGCTAAAAAAATGATCAGGTCCTTTCATTTTTCTACTCATAGTAAAATGCTTTTCAAAGACTGGTGATCCTAGTGCTATCGCACAAATACTTGGTAAGTTAGATTGTGTATGGTCTGAGAAACCTATTGGGATATTATATTTTTTATACAAAAATTTTATTGAGTTAATGTTTGCATCTTTTTTAAGCGCAGGGTAAGAGCTGGTGCATTGTAAAAGTATCACTTTACTATTTTTTTCTTTTTTAATTATTTTTAAAGCAAAATTAATATCATTTATATTTGATGTCCCAGTTGATAGAATTATTGGCTTTTTGGATTTAGCAACATTTCTGACTAGTAGAGGATCATATAATTCTAAACTTGCTATCTTAATAGCTTTAAGTTTAAGTTTAATTGCATCTTTTAATGATTTTTTACAAAAAACACTCGCCAACATATCAATTTTAATTTTATCGCAAAAACTTTTCACTTTTTTGAACTCTTCAAATTTTAAAGAACATTTAGAGTAAAGATCAAATAGATTATTTGAGTAAACCTTAAACTTATTTTTTAATTTTCCATGCTTTGATTTTGGACCTACGGCAATACCTTCAGGATAAATAAATTGAAATTTAATTGCATTACAACCAGCTGCCTTTGCAATTTTTGATAGTTTAATGGCATTTTTGAATATTTGATTGTGATTTGATCCAGCTTCAGCAATTATATATGGCTCGCTGAATTGTTTAATTTTATGTCTACCAATTTTAAGTGAATGGTTAAATTTAAGCATTATTTATTTCTTACACACTAAATTTAGTATTTGAATGTTTAATTTTTCCATTTTCTTGCATCTAACAAGTTTTTATTTTTTAAAAACAGACTATATAATAAATCTAGTTTAATACTTTTATATTTATAATTATTTAAATAATTAAGATCTTTTTTATTTCTAAGACCTATAATACAATAATCAATTAGCTTTATAGATTGGATTGAAGATAAGATAAAATTATATATATCTTGTCTTTTTTTAATTTTCATTTTTAATTTAATTTTATCCATCCCGCCGTAAATTATATTAAATTCTTTTCTTAACTTTTTATTTTCTTGTAATAGTATACCTTGCAAGAAGACTGATCTTGCATGTAATTCAATTTTTTTTTTTTTAAATTGGGTCAGAGTTTTTATCAATTTTTTATTAATTCTAAATATATTTAAAGGAAATTGAATGAAGTCGAATTTGTATTTTTTTAAATATTTTTTAGATTTATATATATCATATGTGGAGTAACCAATTTTATTAATTTTTTTTTTTTCCTTTAAAATATTTAAATATTTAAAAAAAAAACTAATATTTTTTGTTTTCAAATCTTTTTCATTATGAAATAGAAGCCCATAAATTTTCTCTTTCTTTAAATTTAGTAAAGACCTTTCAAAATCTTTATGAAAATTTTCAATATTTGTATTCATATCTTTACTTTTAAAAGGCGAAATTTTTGAGATGATAGGTGTATTTTTTACTAATTTTTTTCCAATAATTTTTTCTGCATTTTTATAAAGTGGCGCTGTATCAATAATGCTAAAATTTTTTGAATTTATTATAAGATGTGAATCATTTCGATTTATAAGAGTTTTTAATTTTCCATATTTGATACCAAGGTTTGCTGATCCAAAACCAAATTTCATATAAGCTTTTATAATTTCAATATGTCTATATCAATTTTAAGACAAAGCAAACAAGCTTCAAGCAATTAATAGTTGACTTTAAATTTTGTTTTATATAATAAAATAATTGTATTGAACCTTGGTGGGGAATAATGTGAAAATCATTAGCTGTTCCTGCAACGGTAAAGTCCGAGTGCCACCCAATATAGTCCGCTGTTGAACGATGGCCAGGAAAAGTCTAGTTCTGCAATTTTAATTAACATCGGCATTAAATTAACTAATTCCATTTTTTTTGGAATTAATAAAAAAAAGGATGCATGCTATGATGTTAAGAAGCTTTTTTCTTTTATATTTTATACTATTTACAACTTCTATTTTTTCAAAAGAGATTCCTGTAATTGTAATTTCACCCTCAAAATCTCCTCAATCATATAGTTCTGTTGGCAGTCAAGTTACAGTCATTAATTCAGAGGCTATTAAAAACTCTTCAGACACTTTTTTAACCGATCTTCTAAATAACGAAGCTCAAGGAATGAATATTTTTTCATTAGGTGGTAGAGGAACAAATACAGGTATTCAGATGAGAGGCTTACCAAAACGTTATTCAACTATCTATATAGATGGTGTTAAAATGTATGATCCATCATCTCCTGATAATTCATTTTATGCACAGGGATTATTTAAGGACGCAATTGATAGAATAGAAATTTTAAAAGGTAGTCAAAGTTCACTTTACGGAAATAGTGCAGTAGGAGGAACAATCAATATTTTCACAAAAAAAAGGTAGATTAGGCAAACATCAAGATGCCGCTGTGAGATACGGCGGAAACAACTCTCAAGATCTTTTTTATTCAATTGATGGAGCTAATGAAAAACAGAATTATTTTGTTGGATTTAATTATTATAAGACAGATGGAATATCAGCAATGAGCAATGATAGTGAAAAAGATCCTTATGAAAACAACAGTCTTACTTTAAATTATGGTTATGATATTTCAGAGAATAATACTATTGAAAATTATTTAACTCTAAAAGAAAGTTATTTAAAATATGATGAACCTACCGCTGGTAGAGATGATACAAAAAACTCTTCAGAAAATTTTGAAGCACATTATAATTTCAAGTTTAAAAATACTCATAACAATTTTAAAAACACTTTTGGTTTAAGTAAGTCAGGCACATCAAGAATGGTAACAAATTTTCAAAACAAAGAGCATACATATGAAGGTTTTAAAAATATGCTTACCTATTTAGGAGAATATAACGTTAATTTAGATAACAAAATAGTTTATGGATCAGATATTGAGTTTTTTAAAGCGAAATATCCAACAGATCCAGGTGTGTATAAAACTCATGATGAAGAGATTCATTCTCAATATATAGATTATCAGTTTAGACCATATGAGAATATTTACGCTACCATTGGTGGAAGAAATGATAGACATACCCTTTCTGGTGATGAACAATCATACAGAATTACTGGAGCTTATGATTTAGGTAATAATAGTAAAATTAGATTTTCACATGGAACGGGATTTTTATTTCCAGCTTTATATGAGTCAGGAGAATATGGATGGACAAATCAAAATGGTGAGGACATTCATGCTGAAAAGACCACAAGTTTTGACATAGGTTATGAAACCTATTTTGATAGTTTAGACCTAGGCTTTAACATTACTTATTTTGATATTCTTGTTGAGGATCCAATAATGGGATCAAATACTACAAACTTTCAAGACAACGTATCTGGTGCAGAAAACAAAAGTAAAGGAATTGAATTATCTACTAACTGGACCGATAATAAGAAATTAAATGTTGATTTTAATTATAATCTAACAAAAAGTTATTCAGGCATGGACTGTGATAAGCCAGAAAAAGATAAGTGGGGTTATACTTCTTGTCTAGACTCTGGTCATGGGTGGCTTGAAAGCGCAATGGTTCGTGTTCCAATCCATGCACTAAGCTCTAAAATTAATTATCAATTTAATAAAGAGTTAGGTGGTTCTTTAATGTTAACTTACAAGGGACGTACAAGAGATTATGGTGGAACAGACTATGCTTTCAGAGATCAAATACTTGATGAATATCTTTTAGTAGATCTTAAAAGTTCTTACAAACTTTTTGAAGGTTATAATTTAGATTTTTCAGTAAAAAATCTTTTTGATAAAAATTATGAAAACTCATTAGATTATTCAGGAACACCAAGGACAATAAACATCAGTTTAAAACTTGCATACTAATCAATTTTAGTTGTAACTTTATAAACTTGTAATTAATTATTCTATTAGATAAGATATTTTATGAAGTATTTAAAAATTTCTATTGGAATATTTGTTGTTTTAGCGGTTAGTAGATTTGTTCCACATCCACCAAATTTTACAAGTCTTCTAGCTCTAAGTTTTTATGTTCCAGTTTTTTTAGGATTAAGTTATTTACCAGTTTTATTAGTAGGGTTTATTTTTACTGATTTAATCATAGGTTTACATGGGGTTACCATTTTTACTTGGGGTAGTGTTATTTTAATTGGCCTTGGTTCTAGACTATTTGACAAAGGTATTTTAAATAGAATTTGTGGATCATTATTGGGAGCGTGTTTATTTTTTATAATTACTAACTTTGGAGTTTGGTCTTTGGGCTCTTATGGATACAGTATAAACGGTATGATTAGCTGTTATATTTTAGCATTGCCATTTTTTGGTTACAGCTTAATCTCTACCTTTATTTTTGCAGGAGTTATCGAGGGTGTTTACAAATATATAAATTTTAAAAAATTTATATCTTTAAAAAAGAGCAGATAAAACTAACAAATTTTGATATTTAGATAACATTATGTCACTTGAGTGTATTACATTTTACTTAAATAACTAATATGATATTAATTAATTAAATAATTATAAATTTATATTTATGAAAATATTATTCATTAATCCCAGCCTAAGATTAGGTTCTGAGTTTTTATTTTTACCAGTAGGTTTAGGGTATGTGATGACATACATCAAACAAGCAGGCTATACTTTTGATCTTCTAGATATTGATGGAAGACAACTCCAAGACGATTATGTCGAAAATTATTTTAAAGAAAATAAATATGATGTGATTTGTGTGGGTAGTATCGTTACCCATTACAGATGGATAAAATGGTGTATTAACACAATAAAGAAATATCAACCAGATTGCAAAGTAATAGTTGGAAATTCAGTTGGTGGAAGTATACCAGAAGTTCTTTTTCAAACTTCGAAAGTTGATATTGTAATCTATGGAGAGGCTGAAATTACTTTAAAAGAAACACTTGATGCGATTAAATCTAATGAATCATTTGGCACAATTGTAGAGCCAAGAGTAGAGATTCCTCATCCAAACAAGGGTTATCCTGCTACAATTAAAGGTGAGGGAATAGCTGGTCTCATTTATAGAACTAAGAATAACTTAATAGTTAATAATGGAAAAAGAAAAGCGGTAAGAAACATAGATGATTTTCCATTTCCAGATTGGGAATTATTTGACGTTCAGCATTATCTAAAAAAAGGTATAAAACATGGCGCCTCCCATTCTTGGTTTTATCCTAAAGACAAAGCAGTTACTATGCCAATAAATACTGCTAGGGGATGTGTATTTAAATGTACTTTTTGTCACTATGTATTTTGGCACGATCCTTACAGACATCGTTCTGCTGAAAATGTAATAGCAGAAATAAAAAATCTTAAAGAAAAATATGGAGCAAATTTTTTTAATTTTTGGGATGAATTATCATTTCACAAAATAGGCCCTGCAGAAAAATTTTTAGACAAACTTATTGAAGCTGATTTAAAAATCCATTTTACGTGCGCGATAAGAGCTGACCTTATGGGAAAAGATGTAGACCCAAAGGGTAATCCTATACCTAGAGAAAGAAGATTAAATTTAGCAAAAAAATTTGTTGAAGCTGGATGTGTATCAGCAGGGTATTCTTTAGAGTCAGGAAGTAATAAAATTTTAGAGTCAATGAATAAAAAAGTTAAATCTGAGTATTTTCATGAGCAAGTAGAAATTTGTAGAGAAGCTGGATTAATAACTAATACAAGTTTAGTTATTGGATATCCCGAGGAAACAAAAGAAACTATTGATGAAACTATGTCAAAACTTGAAGCACTTAACGTTTATCCAAGCGCTGGATTCTTGCTTCCTTTGCCAGAAACTGGCATGTGGAAACATGCAATAGAAAATGGTTTTATAACAGATATAGATAAATTTTTAACGGCTATAACAGAAAGACAAGATTTTAGTCTTAATATGACAAAAATGGATGAGGAAGAACTAAAGGCATATACTCTGGGTTGGTTGGATAAATTGAATAAAAAATTTGGAAACCTTGATAAAAATAAACTTTTAAGAACCGGTGGATATGACAAACACTCAAAACATCAGGAAAAAGCAAAGCTAGTAGATAGAAATAAAACAACTAAAGATAGTTTAAACTATGGTGCGCAAGAAGGTATTTTGAGATAGATAATGTTTAAAATCATTGGATTATTTTTATTGGAAAATCTTAATAATTAATTTTCAGATTTTTGGATTTAGGGATACAAAATAAAAAAAATTTACTTATTCTTATTGTTCAATTATAAATATTAGCATAAACCTCATAAAATTAATTCATGCCAACATGAAAAATTTCTTTCCAAAAATTTTTTTAATAATATCAAGTTTAATTTTATCCTATCTTCTTTATAGATCAGAAATTGTATGGAATGGTTTAAATAGAAATTATTATTATCCTTATTATATTTTTTCAATTATCTTTTTTATTTTTTCTATAGTGAGTTTTTTTTTAAATAAAAAAATAAAATTATACTTGGGAATAACATCAATAAGTTTTGTAACAGCGTTATATTTATTTGAATTTTTTTATATAAATTTTAAAAAAACAAAAATAAACCCAGAAAATATATCTGAATATGAAACAAAAACAGGAAAAAAATATGATACTCGATCTAAACTACAATTTTATAAAGATAAAAAAAAAAATGAAGAAATTTTTGTTACTGTAAATCCTGTTTCTTTTATACAAAGTGGAATTAAAAATAAAAAAATATTTAAATTGTCAGGAATTTCAAATTCGAAAACAATTAATTGTAATGAGAACGGTTATTATTCAATTTATTTAAGTGATAGATACGGATTTAATAATCCTGATGAAATGTGGGATAGTAAAGAGATAGAGTATATGGTGGTTGGTGACTCTTTTACCCAAGGACAATGTGTAAATAGACCACATGATATACCATCGGTCTTGAGAAGTTTATCCAAAGGTGCAGTCTTAAATCTAGGTTATGGGGGAAATGGCCCACTTATTGAATATGCAGTACTTAGGGAATATATAGAGCCTAATGTAAAAAATATATTATGGATATATTATGAAAACGATTTAAAAGATTTAAAAAAAGAAATTAAATCCCCAATACTATCTAAGTATTTAGAAAATTTATCTTTTTCTCAAAATTTAAAAGACAAACAAGATCTTATAGACGAGATTAATAAAAACATAATTTCACATTATTTCAGCTATAGTTTTCATATTATAAACTTTATAAAACTATATAATACAAGAGAAACAATAAGATATTACCTTTCAAATAAAAAAAAAATTAATCTTTCAGAAAAAATAAAAAATAATTATGATGATACTAATTTTAAACTTTTTGAAAAAATTTTATTAAATTCAAAAGATCTTGCAAAAAAAAATAATTCAAATTTTTATTTTATTTATCTTCCAAATTCAAGACATGTATATAATTACAGAATGGGCAAAATGAATACAGAATATTTAACGATAAAAAAAATTATCAAAAAACTTAGTATTAATAGTATTTATCTAGAGGATGAATTATCTAATATAATTGATGATCCTATGAAACTTATACCCTTTAAAAACAGCGGTCATTATACGGTTAGTGGTTATAAAATAATCAGTGAGTTAATTTATAAAAAAATTAAAGAAAGTAATTAAAAAAATTTTACTTATTACCCTTGTTGAATTATAAATATTAGCATAAATACTCATGAAAATAACTCATGCCCTCGTGGTGAAATTGGTAGACACAAAGGACTTAAAAGCCGAGGGATAGAAGTTAAAGTCAGTCTGTAGTAGTCCAAGGTAGTCTAAAACATCCCATAAAATCACATAACTTTATTTTAACCTTTGATTAAGATTAGAAAATAAAGCTTAATTAATTTTCTCAAACAAGAGCAGGACAAGAGCATAGAGAGATAAAATAAAATATAATTGTAATTAAACTGTTACAAATTTTTCATCTTATTTAGATAACTTTTCAGATAATCAAAAAAGGAATATATAATGATAAAATTAATCTTAGCAGGCCTTCTGGCCTCAACTGCATTTGTTAGCACAGTAAATGCAGACTTTAAAGAAATTGGGAAATTTGGAACACCAGCAAATAACCCTAATTCAGAAGAAACTTCAGCAGAAATAATTGCAGCAACAGCAGATGGCATGAAACTGGTATATAGCGATAGCCCTGCAAACGCATTAGGCATGATTGATATTACTGATCCAGCAAATCCGAAACCATTAGGCCACATGCATGTAGGTGGTGAACCAACTAGTGTTGCAATCAAAAATGGAAAAGCATTTGTAGGTATTAATACTTCTCCAAACTATGTAGAACCAAGTGGTCACTTATTAGTTGTTGATCTTGCCTCAGGGAAAGAAGTTGCAAAAGTTGAATTAGGCGGACAACCAGACTCGGTTGCAGTTAGTCCAGATGGAACTTTTGTAGCAATAGCTATTGAAAATGAACGTAACGAAGATATTAACGATGAAAAAATTCCACAACTTCCAGGGGGGTTTGTGGCAATTGTTAATTTAGCAGATAACAGTGTTACTAAAGCGGACTTAGTTGGTTTTTCAACTATTGCTCCTAACGATCCAGAGCCTGAGTTTGTTGATATCAATAATTTAGGTGAAATAGTTGTTACTATCCAAGAGAATAACTGGATGGCGGTTATTGATCGAAGTGGAAAAGTAATTTCAGAATTTGATGCAGGACTAGTAACATTAGAAGGTGTTGACAATAAAAAAGATGGTGAACTAAAGATGGTTGACACCATTGAGAATGTTCGTAGAGAACCAGATGCAGTTAAGTGGATTGACAATGATCATTTTGCAACTGCAAATGAAGGTGACTATAAACATGAAGCACCGGGTCAAGCAAAACGTGGTGGTAGTCGTGGATGGACAATCTTTAATAAAAATGGTTCGGTGGTATACGAGTCAGGTTCGTCATATGAAAGAGCACTCGCTTCAGCAGGTTACTGGCCAGAAAAACGTGCAGAGAAAAAAGGTGTAGAACCAGAGTCAGTTGAAGTAGCAATGTATGGTGATACACGTTATATCTTTGTTGGTGCTGAAAGAGCAAATGCTATCGGTGTTTATAAAGCAAATGATTTAACAAACCCAGAATTAGTTACTATATTACCAACAGGTATTGGACCAGAAGGTTTGGTTGCTATTCCACAACGTAACTTATTTATAAGTGCTAACGAAAAAGACTTAGAGAAATCAGTTACAATTTATAGCTTAGATTAATAACTAAATTAAGCCTGTGGGGGCGTTAGCCCCCACCATAAACTTTCATGTTAAAGTTTTAAAAAAATTGTCCAGTTCATGGTAAAATCTTCATTTATTAAAATGTAGGACTTTATAGGATAACTAGAAACAGACTAGAAACTAGGGAGATAAAATAAAAAAAATTTACTTATTAACCTTGTTCAATTATAAATATTAGCATAAATACTCATGAAATTCACAAATGCCCTCGTGGTGAAATTGGTAGACACAAAGGACTTAAAAGCCGAGGGATTCACTTTTTAGTCAGTCCGTAGTAGTCTCTAGTGGCGGATCAAAAGATACTCTTATCGTTGATTAAAGTTTAGAGATAATTTAAGAAATTAACATGATTAGATTTTTAGGATTTATATTGATATTTCTCTCTATTTTTATTTCTAGGGCAATTTCAATTGAAGTAACTTCTCTCGAAGCTGAGAAAAGATTAGAGTTTAGTGAATTATTTCCGAAAAGAATTTGCGATAATATATATGACAAAAGTACTTTCGGTACTGAAAAAAAACTAAAAGAAGATGTTACTTTAAAAAATTTCTTTAATTTAAAAAGAATAAACCTAGATGAACAAAATTCCACTTTATCTCTTTTTTTAGATCAAAGATCTTTCTATTATACTGAGCCTAAATTAAATCTTATAATTTTTAATAGTTTATCAGATGATTTTTCTGATGAAATGTCTGCAATCAATAAAAAGGTAATTGAAGCTAAAACTCAAAAAATTGTGGTATGTGAGTACGACTTAAATAAATCAATTTCAGAAGGTAAATTTTTTGATTTTCAAATGACCTACCAGGATTCCACAAAAGTTGTGTCTAATATTGATCCTAAAATATTAATTTTTTATGATGGGACAGTTGAATATATCTATTATGATGAGGTTGTTACCTACAATACATCTGATTTTAATTATAAGAAATATCCTTTTGATGAACAATCTTTTAAATTTGTAGTTTATTCAAAAGTCTTTGAAAAAGTTTCTTTTCGAGCATCCAATAAATTTAAAATTTTAAATGATGAAATGAGGAAAGTAAATTTTACTAATATTTCATCTCCTGGTTGGACTATCAATCAATTTATTTCATACCCATATATGGAAACTTTAGTTGATGCATATTCAGATTATGCCAAACATTCTATTACCACTGAATTTCTAATACAGAGAAATTCAATTAGTTTTGTTTTTAAATTTATTATGCCAATAGTTATGATAATAATGATTACTTATCTTACAATATTTTTACCTTTTGAATTTTACAGAATTTCAGTGTGTATTACTCTAGTTTTGTCCCTTGTTGCATTTAATCTAGTTGCTGCATCATCAAAAATTCCAGATATGCCCTATTTGAATGTATTTGATTGGTTTATTTTTACAGCTTATATAAATGCAATTTCAGTTCTAATCGTAACGTTTATAGAGTCTATTTATGTCGGTCACTTTATGGGTTACGGTCAAAAAGATATTTTAAAGGTACCAAAACATGAAAAAGCTGGGCTTTTAATATTTAGAAGAATATCATGGATCATTTTATTAATAATATTAATTGTTTCAGCCTTAATAGGATATTTCTATATATATAAATAGCTTATTAACCTTTTAATGTGGTACCTCTATTGATCATAGTCATACACCAGTCATACACCAAATTAATTTGCTTTCGTTTAACAAGTTGAGTTATAAAAGAATACAGATATAACAATGCGAAATCTAGGAGCCCTCGTGGTGAAATTGGTAGACACAAAGGACTTAAAATCCTTGCCATTTATGGAGTGCCAGTTCGAGTCTGGCCGAGGGCACCACTAACTGTATATGACCAATAGTTTTTATTTAATATCAGACACCAATAGAAATTCTAAAAAAATTAGGTCTCATGTTTTAAAAAAAATAAAAATCACCTCCATCAAAAAGAGTAAGGCTATAATTGTAATTGGTGGCGATGGTTTTATGTTGCATACATTAAAAAAATTTCACAAAGCAAAGAAATCTTTTTATGGAATAAATTCAGGCAATTATGGTTTTTTAATGAATAAATTTTCAAAAAAAAACTTGTACGATTATATAAGCAAAATAAAGCCTGTTCAAATTCATCCATTAGTTATGTCAGTAGAAAGAAAAAAAGGTTATAAAAAAAATTCTATAGCGATAAATGAAGTTTCAATATTAAGACAAAGCAAACAAGCAGCATCATTAAAAATTATGAATGGAAAAAAAACTGTTATAAAAAAATTAATTTCTGATGGAGTTCTAATCTCAACACCAGCAGGCAGCACTGCCTATAATTTATCAGCTCATGGACCAATATTAAAACTAAATTCAAAAAAACTTGCTATTACACCAATAAGTCCATTTAGACCAAGAAGATGGAAAGCAAAAACTGTATCTGATAAGTCAAAAATATTAATATTTAATCTTAATGATAAAAAAAGACCAATTAGTGCAGTAGCTGACAATAACGAAGTTAGAAATGCTAAGAAGATTAAAATTGAAATTAATAAAAAAATTAAATTTAATCTACTTTATGAAAGAAATAATAGTCTTAATAAAAAAATAAAAATTGAACAATTAAGAAAAGAAACTTTTGAAAAATAATTATGGGACTGTAGCTCAATAGTAGAGTACCTCGTTGACATCGAGGGGGTAGTAGGAGCGTAACCTACCAGTCCCACCATTAAATATTTTATGTATTTCTGGGTTTATTTATGTTACTATTAGACATAATGAAACTTAAACAAATCTTTAATTTTTGGAAACATTGGAATTGTAGTTTATTTGTTAAAGTTCACTACACATCTGCAAAGTAAATAATCTTTTTTACTAATTTTACTAAAATTCATTAAATTTTAATTAAAGGACTTTTATGAGTAAAAAAAGACTATTTTATAAATCAATTATTTGGCAACTTATCGGACTGACATGGATATCTTTGTTATCTTATTTATGGTTCGGTGATTGGATTCGATCACTAAGTTTCTCTATGGTAGTTTTGATCGTAAGTATTTTCATTTATGTTTTGTATGAGATGGCTTGGGAAAGATTTACAAACTATAAGTAAAGTGGTGCCCCCGCACGGATTCGAACCGCGGACCTATTGATTACAAATCAAGAATAAAACTTTAAATAGTTATTTGTTTCTAACGAAATTTGTTATTTAACTTAGATCTAGTCACACTAGCGTCACAGTGATAAAGTTTTTGAGTGAAAAAAATAAAGATTCAAGACATAAAAAAAAAGGATCTAGATAAATTTTATAAAATCAAATTATCGAATAATGAATTTGAAGTTATTAAAGATTTTGCTCTTGAAGAAAATAATGAAGCAATAAAATATTCACAAAGATTTGAAATTTTTAGAGAATATATAAGAGCCATCGCTTGGGTACATTATAACGAAAAAGAGAGATCAAAGTTTATTTTTGATAGGGAAGGTGAAAATTCTCCTAACGTAGATCTTTATGATGCAATTTATAATGAAATAGAAAATAGATATCCTTCAGAAGAAACAGATGACATTTATAGTGAGTCTGATGAATATAACGAAGATCCTATTGTTGATAATGAAGATAAAGACACCTTTATAGATAAAGCTAAAGGTTTTGATCCATTCTTCTTTATTCCGGACAATGCTTTTGGAGGTTTTTTAATTTTAGTATTTTTAACTTGGCTTATTTTTGGTGTGATATTTGATATAGGCACAGATCTTGGACAACCAAGATTTTTTGGACACGATGGAGGCTAAATGAAAAAACTTTTAGGGATCGTGGTTCTGGGTCTATTTATTAGTTCTCATTCATTTGCTATTGAAAAAATATTTGTTGAAAAAAGTTCTGATATTAATGGAGGTACTATTTTTGTTTTAGGACCTAGCTCTAAGAAAAATGGTTTAAGAGAGTGGGGTGAAAGAATAAGAACAGCAAATCCTTTAGCAAAATCACACTGTTTAAAATATAACTTAAAACACAAACCTTTTAAGTTAACGAGTTATAAGCCGATAACTGCCACTCAAACGCGCAAAGATAGAAAATATATCGGCAAAACATATAATTCTATTTTAAAAAAAAATACTCACACCTGGAGTACCGACAAATACTCAGAACAAATATTAGTAGCTTCTGTTTATGAATTTGAATGCATAAACGATAAACCTAAAAAATCTGATGCTAACAAAGATCTAATTGGCGAAATTGAAAAGCTTAAAGTTCTTTATGAAGAGGGAACACTTACAAAAGAACAGTTTGAAAAGGCTAAAGATAAACTTCTTAACTAGTTTTGTTAAATGATCACTTGATTACATCGCACTCACGTCACACTAGCGTCACACTCACTAAAGAAATTTAATTAGAACTAAATATATGAAAAAAAATTAACGTTGATTTTGTTGAGTGATGGTGCCCCCGCACGGATTCGAACCGCGGACCTATTGATTACAAATCAATTGCTCTACCAGCTGAGCTACAAGGGCATAATTTAAACAAAAATCTTATATAAAAACCTAGAGAATAATTCAACATATTTGCAAAATAACATTGAGAAAAATAATCAAATAACTATTAAATAATTCAATAATGATTTTAAAAATTTATGAGTAAAAGGGTAGTGATTTTTATACCATCGATTGAGGAGGGTGGAGTTGAAAAAAATTTATATATAGTTTCTGACTATTTGATTAAAAAAGATCTTAAAATAGATATTTTAACTTGCAACTATAATAAAAAGAAAAAATTAAATAAGAATGTAAAGTTTATAGGAACAAAAAATAGTTTTTGGTTTAACAAAAACAGAAAAGTAAAATATCTAATATGCCTTTTATACTTATTTTTTTATTTATTATTCAATAAGTCGAAAAAAATTGTATTTGCCTTTCAAGCAAACATTTATGCGATATTAATATCAAAATTATGCCTTACAACAGTCATTACTAGATCCAATTCATCTCCCTCTGGTTGGTCTAATAATTATTTTAAAAAAAAATTTTACAGTATAGTCATTAGATTAGCAAATGATGTGATGGTTAACTCTTACCAATTTAAAAAAGAGTTTAAAAAATTATTTAATATTGATGCTAAGTGCATTTTGAATCCTTTTGATAAATCTTATTTTTCTTATGAAAATAAAACAATTAAAAAAAAAGGCTTTAAAAAATTAAGTATTATTTCAATAGGCAGACTAACAGATCAAAAAGATCATTTAACATTATTAAAATCTGCAAAGTTAATTGATTCGAAGCTTAATCCTAGAATAACTATTATTGGCAAAGGAGAAAAATATAATAGTTTGGTAAACTTTATAAAAAAAAATAAATTAAATAAAATAGTAAAACTTATTGGCTATCAGCAACAACCAACAGAATATCTAAGAGATGCTGATATATTTATTTTAACCTCAAAGTATGAAGGTTTACCAAATGTACTTCTTGAAGCTCAGTATTTTAAAAAATATATAATTTCAACAAATTGTCCAACCGGACCTAAAGAAATATTATTAAACGGAAAAGCTGGTGATTTAATTAAAATAGGTGATTATAAAAAATTATCCAGTTTGATCAATCAATTTCCAAAAAGAAAAAAAAAAATTTTGAATATGATAAAACATGGATCAAAGTATTTTAGTAGGTTTGATTACAGACTAAATTGTGAAAAATACTTAGCCTTTGTTAAGAATAGCTTTTAAATTTTTTAACATGATGAAATACTATAGAGGCAGAATTTGAAATATTTAAACTTTCGATTTTTGTGTTCATTTTAATTTTTACTAAATAATCAGTGTAATTTAGTGTGTGCTTACTTATACCATATCCTTCAGAACCAAAAAGTAAAATGTTATTACCATTATATTTATATTCAGTGAAATCTTTATTTCCAGATGCATCAAAACCATATACCCAAAAATTTTTTTCTCTCAAGTTTTTGAGTGTTGTATTTATATTTGAAACCTGAAATATTTTTATATGTTCCATAGCACCACTAGCTGACTTATAAAGTAATTTACTTTCTGAGGGAAAGTGTCTTTCTTTGACTATTAAACCATCTAAATCAAATGATGCTCCACTTCTAATAATTGAACCTATATTTCTAGCATCTGATACTTCATCCAAACAAATTAAATTCAAATTATTCTTCATTTTAATATAATCATTTAAAGAAATTTCATCTAAATGCTCAATTTCAGCTACAAAGCCCTGATGAAGCAAACCGTCTTTGTTTGAGTATTTGTCTAATTCTCTTTTAGTTTTAAAAAATATTTTTAAGTCTTTAAGTAAATTTTTTTTCGGTGACGCTCTATGAATACTTTTCTTAGATTCTTCGGTTAGAAAAATTCTTAAAACCTTTCTTTTAGGATTTTTTAAAGCTTCGATTACTGCATGCTTACCAACAATAAAAAAAGATGATTTATTCATAAATTAACAGTTGTTTTACACGTTTTTTTGCTAGTTTTGCCAATAATTCTAATATTGCATTTATACTATAAAAATATATAAAACGCTTGTTGTTTAAAGCTTTATTGAACAAGGGGACGCTTCCCCTACTAGAATAGGAGGGGTACCAAAGCGGTCAAATGGGGCGGGCTGTAAACCCGTTGACTTCGGTCTTCGAAGGTTCGAATCCTTCCCCCTCCACCATTTAAAAAAGTTTTAAAGACTTGGAGTGAAGTACTTGGTTACGCGGGTGTAGTTCAATGGTAGAACGCTAGCCTTCCAAGCTGGATGTAAGGGTTCGATTCCCTTTACCCGCTCCAAAAAATTAAAAAATAAAGTGAGGAAAAAAAAGTAATGTCGAAGGAAAAATTTAATAGGAATAAACCACATTGTAACATTGGTACAATAGGTCATGTCGACCATGGTAAAACAACTCTAACAGCTGCTATTACAAAAGTATTATCAGAAACTGGAGGTGCGCAATTCACAGCTTATGATCAAATTGATAAAGCTCCTGAAGAAAAGGAAAGAGGAATAACAATTTCAACAGCACACGTTGAATATGAAACTGAAAAAAGACATTACGCTCACGTAGACTGTCCAGGTCACGCTGATTATGTTAAAAACATGATTACAGGTGCAGCACAAATGGATGGAGCAATTTTAGTAGTCAATGCAGCCGATGGTCCGATGCCTCAAACTCGAGAACATATTCTTTTAGCAAGACAAGTTGGTGTACCTGCAATTGTTGTATTTTTAAATAAAGTTGATCAAGTTAAAGATAAAGAGCTAATAGAACTTGTAGAGGAAGAAATTAAAGAACTTTTAACTTCTTATAAATTTCCAGGTGATAAAACTCCAATAATTAAGGGATCTGCCTTAGCCGCCGTTGAAGGTAAAGATGATGAAATAGGAAAAAACGCTATCATGGAATTAATGAAAGCAGTCGATGAATTCATTCCTCAACCTGACAGACCAAAAGATAAACCTTTTTTAATGCCTGTAGAAGATGTATTTTCGATTTCAGGAAGAGGTACCGTAGTAACTGGTAGAGTAGAACAAGGAGTTGTAAAGACTGGTGAAGAAATAGAGATTGTTGGAATTAAAGATACAAAAAAATCTGTTTGCACAGGCGTTGAAATGTTTAGAAAGATTTTAGACACAGGTGAAGCAGGTGATAATATAGGTGCTCTTTTAAGAGGTGTTGAAAGAACAGATGTTGAAAGAGGACAGGTTTTATGTAAACCTGGTTCAATTACTCCACACACTGAATTTGAGGCTCAAGCATATGTGCTAAAAAAAGAAGAAGGTGGAAGACATACCCCATTCTTTACAAAATATAGACCGCAGTTTTATTTTAGAACAACTGATGTTACAGGTGAAGTTGAGCTTCCATCAGGTACAGAAATGGTTATGCCAGGTGATGATGCAAAATTCACAGTTAAATTAATTACACCGATAGCGATGAATGAAAAATTAAATTTTGCAATTCGTGAAGGTGGTAGAACAGTAGGAGCTGGAGTAGTTACAAAAATAATTAAGTAAGCTACCAATAGGAGTGTAGCTCAATTGGTAGAGCGCCGGTCTCCAAAACCGGAGGTTGGGGGTTCGATTCCCTCCGCTCCTGCCAAAACTGCTAAATAAAAACATGAGAAACCCGTTAAAATTTTTTCAAGAAGTAAAACAGGAAGCTTTTAAGGTAACATGGCCAACTAGAAAAGAAACCATGCAAGGTACTTTAATGGTAATTGCAATGGCAATTATAGCTGCAATATTTTTTTTACTTTTAGATCAGATTTTAAAATTTTTATTAGAGATAGTTTTAAAGTTAAGTATATGACGAAAAATTGGTATATAGTTCAATCACATTCTAGTTTTGAAAATAAAGTAGCTCAATTAATAAAAGAAGAAGCTGAAAAGGCTAAAATTACTGAAAAGTTTGAAGAGATTGTGGTACCAACACATGATGTAACAGAGGTAAAAAGAGGAAAAAGAGTACAAAGAAAAAAAAAATTTTTTCCAGGTTACGTTTTAATAAAAAGCGAAATGGACAATGATATTTATCATATGATCAAAGGAATAAAAAAAGTAAGTGGTTTTCTAGGATCAAAAGGTATACCAGTTCCTGTTTCAGATAAAGAAATAGAGAAAATATTGGGTCAAATTAAAGATGGTGTAACTCAAGCACAAAGCAGCGTTGAGTATTCAGTGGGTGAAAAAGTTCAAGTAATAGATGGACCCTTTGCTTCATTTAATGGTATGGTAGAGGAAATTGATGAAGATAAATCTAGACTTAAAGTATCAGTGTCTATTTTTGGTAGACCAACACCTGTTGATTTAGAATATAATCAAGTAGAGAAAGTTAGTTAATATGGCAAAAAAAGAAATTAGTGGATATGTTAAACTTCAAATAAAGGGAGGCCAAGCGAATCCAGCGCCGCCTGTAGGACCAGCCTTAGGCCAAAGAGGAATAAATATTATGGAATTTTGTAAAGCATTTAATGACAAAACAAAAGATTTCATGGGCAAACCAGTACCAGTAGTAATAACAGTGTATAAGGACAAAAAATTTGACTTTATTATAAAAACTCCTCCGGCATCACATTTTATAAAAGAAGCCGCTAAAATTAAAGGAGGATCACAAGAACCTGGTAGAAATATTGTTGCATCAATTACAAAAAAACAAGCAGAAGAAATTGCAAAGAAAAAAATGAAAGATCTTAATGCACACGATATAAACGAAGCTACAAAAATAATAATGGGATCTGCTAGATCAATGGGTATCGAGGTTAAAGAGTAATGTCATCAAAAAGATTTAAAAAATTAGAAAAAGACCTGAAAAATAATTCAGTTAATATCGAGAAACTATTACCTGATTTGAAAAAAAACTGTACTACAAAATTTGATGAAGCTATTGATTTAAGTTTTCAAATTAACAATAAACAAAAAAAAAGTGAAATAAATTTAAGAACAATAGTAAATATGCCTGGAGGCACAGGTAAGAAAATTAAAGTTGCTGTTATTTGCGAGGAAAACAAAGTATCTGACGCAAAGAGTGCAGGAGCTGATATTGTTGGTTCAGATGATCTCATTGAAAGTATTAAGAATGGTCAATTAAACTTTGAAAAACTAGTTTGTACACCATCAATGATGATCAAATTGTCTAAATTAGGTAAAATATTAGGACCTAAAGGACTTATGCCAAATCCAAAACTAGGAACAGTTACTGATGATATTGTCAAAGCTGTAAAAGATGCTAAATCTGGCCAGGTTGAAATTAGAAATGATAAAGATGGAAATATAGGTCTATCTATTGGTAAAAAATCTTTTTCGGATGAGAATATTATAAAAAATTACAAAGCTGTTATTGAAACTTTAGAAAAAGAGAAATCTAATTTAAATATTAAAGGTGATCTTATTAAACACGTTTATATAACATCTACAATGGGAATATCCTTTAAGTTAAAAATGGAAAAGAATTTTTAGTTATGATGAGCAAAGACAAAAAACAAGTTTACATAAAAGAGATGACTAAGCAATTAGATGCATCCGAAGCAGTTATCGTTACACACTACCAAGGTTTAACAATGAAACAGTTAGACGACTTAAGAAGCAAAATGAGAGAGCACGGGATACAATTTAAAATTACAAAAAACAGGATCACAAAACTTGCATTAGAAAATACTAAATGCAAAGAATTGTCAGATTTGTTTAAAGGACCAACAGCAGTTGCATTTTCAGAGGATGCAATTACATCTGCTAAAATTCTAACTAATTTTTCAAAAGAAAATGCGAATCTTAAAATTTTAGGTGGAATTATGGGCAAGGACATTTTAGATCTAGCTGGAGTACAAAATGTAGCTACTTTACCTACTTTAGATGAGGCAAGAGCTAAAATTGTTGGAATTTTAAGCTCTCCTGCACAAAAAATCGCAAGTATTTTACTTGCACCTGCCTCAAAAATCGCTATTTTAGCGCTCGCAAAATCAAAAAAATAACCTTGGATAAAACTTATGGCTGATCTTAATAAAATTATAGAAGATTTATCAAGCTTGACTGTTGTAGAGGCAGCTGAGCTTTCAAAACAATTAGAAGAAAAATGGGGAGTAACAGCAGCAGCAGCAGTAGCAGCAACTCCTGCAGCAGCAGCGGGCGGTGCCCCAGCTGAAGAAAAAAGTGAATTTACAATTGTCTTAGCTTCGGCTGGAGATAAAAAAATTAATGTTATTAAAGAAATTCGTGCAGTAACTTCTTTAGGATTAAAAGAAGCTAAAGATCTAGTTGAGGGAGCACCAAAAGAAGTTAAATCTGGTGCTAACAAAAAAGAAGCAGATGAAATCAAAGCTAAACTAGAAGCTGCTGGAGCTAAAGTAGAACTTAAGTAAATTAATAAGAAAAATTTTAATTATTGATTATTAAATTAATCAATAACACTGTTGGATGCAATTATCTTTTACTGAGAAAAAAAACATAAGAAAAAATTTTGGTAAACTTAAAGAAAGTTTATCTATACCTAACCTTATAGAAGTTCAAAAAAACTCATACAAACAGTTAACTGAATTTAAAGAAAATGTTGATCAAAATTTAGTAAAGGGTTTTGATAGAGTATTCAAAAGTATTTTTCCGATTGAGGATATGAATGATAAAGCAACATTAGAATATGTTTCATATAGATTAGAAAAACCTAAGTTCGATGTTGATGAATGTATTCAAAGAGGCTTAACATATTCATCATCCCTAAAATGCACATTAAGACTTGTGGTTTATGATATTGACCAAGAAAATAATACAAAAGAAATTTTATCAGCAAAAGAGCAAGAAGTTTATATGGGTGAAGTACCTATGATGACTAATAGTGGTACTTTTATTACAAATGGTGTGCAGCGTGTTGTGGTAAATCAAATGCATAGAAGTCCAGGAGTATTTTTTGATCATGATAGAGGTAAATCCCATGCAAGTGGCAAGTTACTATTTAACTGCAGAGTAATCCCAAATAGAGGATCATGGTTAGATTTTGAATATGATGTAAAAGACCTTTTATATTTTAGAATAGATAGAAAGAAAAAAATTTTTGTGACAACTCTTCTAATGGCATTAGGATTTTCTAAAGATGATATTGTAAATGAATTTTTTGAAAAAGAAACTTACACTTATGATGAAAAAATTAAGAAATGGAAAACAAAGTTTAATCCTGACAATTATAAATCAAAAAATTTTTCCGAGGAAATAATTGATGCGAAAAATGGCAAAACTGTAATTAAGCTTGGTGAAAAAACAAATTTTTTAAATGCAAAGAAACTTTATGATAATGGTTTAAAAGAGATTTTTGTTACAAATGAGTCTTTGTACGGGAAATTTTTACATAAAGATGTAGTTTGTGGTGAAGATACTTTTAAAATAGGTACTGAGCTTAATGAAAGTGTTATTCAAAAAATTTTAGAAAACGATTTAAAATCAATTTTAATTTCATCAACCAATTCTATTAATAAAGGACCATATCTTCTTTTAACAATCTTTAATGATAAAAATACAAATAAAAACGAAGCTATTACAGAAATCTATAAAGTTTTAAGACCTGGTGAGCCACCGACAATTGATATAGCTACTCAAATTTTTAACAATTTATTTTTTAGCTCTGATAGATATGATCTTTCTGATGTAGGAAGAGTAAAGATGAATTCTAGATTAAACCTTACCTGCTCTGATAAAATTACAATCTTAAGAAACGATGATATTTTAGCTATTATAAAAAAAATGTTAGATCTTCGTGATGGGAAAGACGATGTTGATGATATCGACCATCTAGCAAATAGACGAGTTAGATCTGTTGGTGAACTTGTAGAGAACCAAGCACGAATTGGTGTTTATAGAATGGAGAGAGCTATAAAAGAAAAAATGACAACCTTAGATGTTGAGTCAGCAATGCCACAAGACTTAATTAATGCTAAACCCTTGACGGTTTCTTTAAAAGATTTTTTTGCAACATCACAACTTTCTCAATTCATGGATCAAACTAATCCATTATCTGAAATTACACATAAAAGAAGAGTGTCAGCCCTAGGTCCCGGTGGTCTTACAAGAGAAAGAGCTGGCTTTGAAGTAAGGGATGTGCATCCAACCCACTACGGCAGAATATGTCCAATTGAAACACCGGAAGGTCCAAACATAGGTTTAATCAACAGCTTATCAACTTACTCTAAAATTAATAAGTATGGCTTTATTGAGAGTCCTTATAAAAAAGTTAAAAACGGTATTGTAGAGGATAAGATCGAGTATTTATCTGCAATGGAAGAAAGTAATTTTACAATTGCACAAGCAAATTCTAAAATTGATAAAAATGGAAAATTTACAGAAAGCCTTGTTTCTTGTAGAGAAAACTTAAATTTTATTTTGTCAAAACCAGAAAATATTGATTATATAGATGTATCACCTAAACAATTAGTTTCCGTAGCAGCATCGTTAATACCTTTTTTAGAAAACGATGATGCAAATAGAGCTCTGATGGGATCAAATATGATGAGACAAGCTGTTCCTTTATTAAAACCAGAGTCGCCACTAGTTGGAACTGGCATTGAAAGCGATGTTGCTTTAGATTCTGGTGTAACAATTGTTGCAAAAAGGGACGGTGTAGTTGATAAAATTGATGGAAAAAGAATAGTAATAAAAGCTACTAGTGAAACTGATTTTACAAAGTCAGGTGTAGATATCTATAATCTTCAAAAATTTAAAAGATCAAATCAAAATACATGCATCAATCAAAAACCACTCGTGAGAGTTGGCGACAAAGTTAAGTCAGGAGATATTATAGCTGATGGACCATCAACCAAATTAGGTGAGCTAGCTTTAGGAAAAAATGTAACAGTAGCGTTTATGCCATGGCAAGGTTATAACTTTGAAGACTCAATTTTAATTTCAGAAAGATGTGTAACAGATGATGTTTTTACATCTGTGCATATAGAAGAATATGAAGTTATGGCAAGAGATACAAAGTTAGGTGAAGAAGATATCACAAGAGATATTCCAAATGTAAATGAAGAAGCATTAAAAAATTTAGATGAATCTGGAATTGTTTATATAGGAGCAGAAGTTAAACCTGGTGATATATTAGTAGGTAAGGTTACTCCAAAAGGTGACACAGCATCAGGTCCAGAGGAAAAATTGCTTAGATCTATTTTTGGTGAAAAAGCAATTGATGTAACTGATACTTCTTTAAAAATGCCAAGTGGAAGTGGTGGTATTGTTGTTGATGTTAGAGTTTTTAATAGACATGGTATAGATAAAGATGAAAGATCTATTACAATTGAAAGAGCAGAAATTGACTCTGTTCAACAAGACAAAATAGTAGAAGAAGAAATCCTAGAAAGAAGTATAAAACAAAGAGCAGCAGAAATTCTAGAAGGCCAATCTCTAACCAAAAAAATTAAAGATATTGACCAGGGTACCCAAATTACTTTTGAAAATTTAAGTCTATTACCAATATCTGAAATATTTAAAATTTCTGTAGGTGATCAAAAAAAAGATGACAGTTTAAACCAATTAAAAGACCAATATAATAAAGCTAAACAAGATATTCAGGATCGTTTTGAAGATAAGGTTTTAAAAATACGTCAAGGTGATGAGTTGTTACCTAGTGTAATGAAAATGGTAAAAGTTTTTGTAGCTATTAAAAGAAGACTTAGACCAGGAGATAAAATGTCAGGTAGGCATGGTAACAAAGGCGTGGTTAGTAAGATTGTTCCAGTTGAGGACATGCCATATAGAGAGAACGGTAAACCAGTTGATATTGTTTTAAATCCTTTAGGTGTTCCAAGTCGTATGAACGTTGGCCAGATATTAGAGACTCACCTAGGTTGGGCTTGCACAGAACTAGGTGTAAAAGTTAAAAATTTAATAGATGAAAATCAAAAAAAAGCAGAAAAAAGTGAAAAAATTTCTAACTTTTTAAAATCTGTTTATGGAAAAGATGCATTTGATGAAAACTTAGAGAAATTAAATAAAATTGAATTTACTGACCTTTGCGAAAATTTAAAAAATGGTGTCCCTATATCAACTCCAGTTTTTGATGGTGCAAAAGAAAACGACGTGACCAAAATGCTTGAACTTGCAGATCTACCAAATTCAGGTCAAACTCAATTATGGGATGGCAGAACAGGAGAAAAATTTGATAGAGAAGTTACCGTTGGAACTATTTATATGCTTAAACTTCACCATTTAGTAGAGGATAAAATTCATGCAAGATCTACTGGACCTTACAGTTTAGTGACACAACAGCCACTTGGTGGTAAGGCTCAGTTAGGAGGTCAAAGGTTTGGTGAAATGGAAGTTTGGGCTCTAGAAGCCTATGGTGCATCGTACACACTTCAAGAAATTTTGACAGTTAAATCAGATGATGTAGCAGGAAGAGTTAAAGTCTACGAAACCATTGTAAAAGGTGAAGAAAATTTTGAGTCTGGTATACCAGAATCTTTCAACGTGCTAGTAAAAGAAATTAAAGCTTTAGCGCTAAACGTGGAGTTAAATTAATATGAAGAATGAATTAAAAGAACTGTTTAAGAGCAATGATATTAGCGCATCACAGAACTTTAGTAGTATAAAAATTACATTAGCAAGTCCTGAAAAAATTAAATCTTGGACTTATGGTGAAATTAAAAAACCTGAAACTATAAATTATAGAACTTTCAGACCGGAGAAGGATGGATTGTTCTGCGCTAGAATATTCGGACCCATCAAAGATTATGAATGTTTGTGTGGAAAATATAAAAGAATGAAATTTAGAGGAATTATTTGTGAAAAATGTGGTGTAGAGGTTACCAAATCAAATGTTAGAAGAGAAAGAATGGGCCATATTAATTTAGCAACTCCAGTAGCTCATATTTGGTTTTTAAAATCATTACCCAGTAGAATTTCTCTAGCCATTGATATGAAACTGAAAGAGGTTGAAAGGGTTTTATATTTTGAAAGTTTTATTGTAATTGAACCTGGATTAACTGAATTAAAAAAAAATCAACTTTTAAATGAAGATGAGCTAGCAAAATATCAGGAAGAATATGGAGAAGACGCTTTTACAGCAGGTATTGGTGCAGAAGCAATTTTACAAATTTTAAAATCAATTGATTTAAAAAATGAAAGAGAAATTTTATTAAAAAACATTAAAGAGACAAAGTCTAAAGTTGCAGAAGAAAGATCAATTAAAAGATTGAAGTTAATTGACTCATTTATAGAGACTGGAAATAAGCCTGAATGGATGATACTTACAACTATACCAGTTATACCTCCAGAGTTGAGACCTTTAGTGCCGTTGGACGGAGGAAGGTTTGCTACTTCAGATCTTAATGATTTATATAGAAGAGTGATAAATAGAAACAATAGACTTAAAAGATTAATGGATCTTAAAGCACCAGATATTATTATCAGAAATGAGAAACGAATGCTTCAAGAGTCGGTAGATGCATTATTTGACAATGGTAGAAGAGGAAGAGTTATAACTGGAACTGGAAAAAGACCATTAAAGTCACTTGCAGAAATGTTGAAAGGTAAACAAGGTCGTTTTAGACAAAACTTATTAGGTAAAAGGGTAGATTATTCTGGTAGATCAGTAATAGTTGTGGGTCCCGATCTAAAATTGCATGAATGTGGTTTACCAAAAAAAATGGCTTTAGAGTTATTTAAACCTTTTCTATATGCAAGATTGAATAAATTAGGTTTAGCTTCAACAATTAAACAGGCAAAAAAATTAGTTGAGAAAGAAACTAATGCAGTTTGGGATGCCTTAGAACTTATCGTTAGAGAACACCCAGTTATTTTAAATAGAGCACCGACACTTCATAGATTAGGTGTTCAAGCTTTTGAACCAAAATTAATAGAAGGTGACGCAATAGAATTACACCCTTTGACTTGTGCAGCATTCAATGCAGACTTTGATGGGGATCAAATGGCAGTTCATATACCATTAAGCTTAGAAGCTCAATTAGAAGCTAGAGTATTAATGATGTCTACAAACAATATTTTAAGTCCTTCAAATGGTAAACCAATAATTGTACCGAGTCAGGATATGATTTTGGGTATATACTATTTATCACAAGCTCCTTATCAAACGGAAAAGGTGGAAGGATACTTTGTTAACAGTTCAGAGATAGAACAAGGATTAGAATCTGGTCAAATAAATGTTCATTCTCGAATTATTTCAAGATTTGAAACTATTGATGAAAGTAATAATGTTAAATACGAGAAATATACAAGTACTGTTGGTAGATTTCTATTAGCTAATCTACTACCCAAACATAAAGATATTAAATTTTCATTGGTTGATAGGTTGCTACCAAAAAAAGTTGTGTCAGAGATAATTGATATTGTATTCAGATTTACAGGACAAAAAAATACAGTGATTTTTTGTGACAAATTAAAAGATCTTGGTTTTAAACATGCTTTTAAAGCAGGTATATCGTTTGGAAAAGATGATTTAATTATTCCTGATAGCAAACCTCAAATGATTGAGGAGACTAAAAAACTAATTACTGACTATGAAAACCAATATGCCGAAGGTCTAATTACTAGAGGTGAGAAATATAATAAAGTTGTAGATGCCTGGTCTAAATGTACAGATAGAGTTGCCTCAGAGATGATGAAGGGGATTTCTGCTACTGAAACAACCAAGGATGGTTTAAAAGTAAACTCAGTTTTTATGATGGCTGACTCTGGAGCTAGAGGTTCTGCAGCACAGATGAAACAATTAGCTGGTATGAGGGGGTTGATAGCAAAACCATCAGGTGAAATTATTGAGTCGCCTATAACATCTAATTTTAAAGAGGGTTTAACTGCACTTGAGTATTTTAATTCAACCCACGGTGCAAGAAAAGGACTCGCAGATACAGCTCTTAAAACTGCAAACTCGGGTTATTTAACAAGAAGACTATGTGATGTTGCGCAAGATTTAACTATTACAAAAAAGGCCTGCGATTGTGGTAAAGCAGGAAGTATAAATTTATCTGAAATTATAGAGGGTGGTAATGTAATTGTAACGTTATCAGAAAGAGCTCTTGGAAGAGTAGCAGCTAATGATATAAAAAATCCAATAACTGGAGAAAAAATTATTAAAAAAGGTGATATGATTGATGAGTCCGCATGTGAAAAAATCGATGCAGCTGGGGTTAAATCTATCCAAGTCTACTCAGTTATAACTTGTGGATCTAAAAAAGGTGTTTGTGCTATGAGTTATGGTAGAGACCTTTCAAGAGGAAAAATGGTTCATGTGGGCGAAGCAATTGGAATGATATCTGCTCAATCTATTGGTGAGCCAGGAACACAATTAACGATGAGAACTTTCCACGTTGGTGGTACAGCTTCAATCAAACAGGATTCACAAATAGTAAGTAAGAATGAAGGAACTTTAAAAATAATAAATACAAATTTACTAGAGGACTCTAAAAAAAATCAAATAGTTATGGGAAGAAATACTCAACTTTCCATCGAAGATGATAATGGACTTCAGATTGCGGTTTACAAAGTTCCTTATGGTTCACGATTATTTTTTAAGAATGGTGACAAAATTAAAAAAAATGCTAAAATTTGTGAGTGGGATCCTTATACAACACCTGTTATTGCAGAAAAAAGTGGTATAGTTAATTATGTAGATTTAATTGACGGTGTAACGTTATCTGAAACATTAGATGATGAGACTGGAATACAATCTAAGTCTGTTATTGATTGGAGATCTCAATCTAAAAATACTGATCTTAAGCCAAGAGTTACTCTAAGAGATGAAAAAGGTAATGTTATTAAGAAAGCTGATGATAACGAAGCTAGATATTATTTAGTGCCAGACTCAATTTTATCGGTAAAAGATGGGCAAAAGATTTTCGCTGGAGATGTTATAGCAAGGCTTCCTAAAGAAACATCTAAGACGAAAGATATTACTGGAGGTCTACCAAGAGTAGCGGAATTGTTTGAAGCAAGAAAGGCAAAAGATAGTGCAATTATCGCAGAGAATGATGGTAAAGTTTTATTTGGTAAAGAAGTTAGAGGAAAACAAAGAGTATCGATTGTCTCAGATGAAGGTGTTACATCTAATTATTTAATACCAAAAGGTAAGCATATTAATTTCAATCAAGGTGAAAAAATTAAAAAAGGAGAATATCTTTTAGACGGTCAACCTCTCCCTCATGATATTTTAAGAATTTTGGGTATAGAGGAATTAACTGAATATTTTGTTAATCAAGTACAAGAAGTTTATAGATTACAAGGTGTTGTTATTAACGACAAACATATTGAAACTATATTACGACAAATGCTTAAAAAAATTGAGGTAAAAAACTCAGGCGATTCAAGTCTTATGCCTGGTGAAATCATTGATAGAATAAAGTTTGATAATTTAAACGAAAAGCTACAATCTGAAGGAAAAAATCCAGCTGTGGGCGAAAGAGTTTTAATGGGAATTACAAAAGCATCTTTACAAACAGAGTCTTTCATTTCTGCTGCTTCATTCCAAGAAACTACAAGAGTTCTAACTGATGCTGCTATAAGAGGAAAAACAGACTCTTTATTGGGACTTAAAGAAAACGTTATAGTTGGAAGACTTGTTCCTGCTGGAACTGGAACGATTAAAAATGATTGGAACAAAAGAGCACTTGATGATGATAATAAATTCCTTTCAGAACAGGAAGCTAAAGAACCCTCAGAAAGCCAAGTAAATCAATAAAAAATAAGGGTTTTTTGTAGTGTTTTAATTTGACAAAAAAAATTTCTATAGTATTTTGACGATATTTTTGGTTGGAATGTAACATCATTGGGATGTTAAACGCTGCCACTAAATAACCTGTCAGTTATTTCTTATCAAAAATTTATAAAATTTATGCCAACTATAAACCAACTACTTAGAAAAAGAAGAAGAAGGCCGTCGGTAAGAGATAAGGTTCCTGCTTTAGAAAGATCACCTCAAAAAAGAGGAGTATGTGTAAAGGTTTATACAACAACACCAAAAAAACCAAATTCTGCGTTAAGAAAAGTTGCTCGTGTTAGACTTTCTAATGGCCATGAAGTTACATCTTATATTCCTGGTGAGGGTCATAATTTACAAGAACACTCAGTTGTTTTAATAAGGGGCGGAAGGGTAAAAGATTTACCTGGAGTACGTTACCATATACTTAGGGGTAACTTAGATACCCAAGGAGTTACTGCAAGAAAGCAACAACGTTCTAAATACGGTACAAAAAAAGGAAAATAATTTCAAATGTCTAGAAAAAAAAGAGCACCGAAAAAAATTCCCATTATAGACCCAGTATATAAATCAACAATTATTCCAAAATTAATTAACAATATCATGTATGATGGTAAAAAAACTGTAGCTGAAAAAATTATTTATGATGCAATTGAAAAGATTAAATCTAAATCAAAAGATGAACCGATTACAGTCTTTAATGAGGCAATTAATAATATTAAACCAACTGTTGAAGTAAGGTCTAGAAGAGTTGGTGGTGCAACCTATCAAGTACCGGTTGAAGTAAAATCAAAAAGATCACAAGCATTAGCACTAAGATGGTTGATAGATGCTTCAAGAAAAAGAAAAGATAAAAATATGTCAGATAAAATTTTCAATGAAATTTTTGATGCATATCAAAATAGAGGTTCAGCAATTAAGAAAAAAGAAGACACACACAAAATGGCAGAGTCAAATAAAGCTTTTGCACATTTTAGATGGTAAAATATTATGAGTAGGACACATACATTAGAAAAATACCGTAACATTGGCATAATGGCCCATATAGATGCTGGTAAAACAACAACAACTGAAAGAATTCTTTATTACACTGGTAAAAGCCATAAAATTGGTGAAGTCCATGACGGTGCAGCTACAATGGACTGGATGGAACAAGAACAAGAACGAGGTATAACGATCACATCAGCTGCCACAACATGTTTTTGGAAAGATAATCGTATTAATATTATTGATACACCCGGTCATGTAGATTTTACAATTGAAGTTGAAAGATCATTGAAAGTTTTAGATGGCGCTGTAGCCGTTTTTGATGGTGTTGCTGGAGTAGAGCCACAATCAGAAACAGTATGGCGACAAGCGGATAAATATAAAGTACCTAGAATTTGTTTTGTAAATAAACTTGATAGAACTGGAGCTGATTTTTTTAGATGTGTAGATATGATTAAAGATCGATTAGGGGCAAAACCCCTTGTCATGCAAATTCCTATTGGTATAGAAGCATCTTTACAAGGTGTTGTAGACCTAGTCAAAATGAAAGCAATAGTTTGGAAAAATGAAGACTTGGGAGCTGAATGGGAAGAAAAAGATATTCCGGATGATTTAAAAGAAATTTGTACTAAATACAGGAAAGAACTAGTTGAAACAGCTGTAGAACAAGATGAAAAACTGATGGAAAGCTATTTAAATGGTGATGAAATTAAAAATGATGATTTAATTAAATGCGTTAGAAAAGGTTGTTTAAACTTTGATTTTGTACCTGTTTTGACAGGATCTGCATTTAAAAATAAGGGAGTTCAACCTTTGCTTGATGCTGTTGTTGACTATTTGCCTAGCCCCAAGGACATTGGATCAATTAAAGGCACCAAACCTAATTCAGATGAAGAAATAGAGATGAAATTTGAGGACGATGCTCCTTTCTCTGCTTTAGCGTTTAAAGTAGCAAATGATCCATTCGTAGGATCATTAACATTCATAAGGATTTATTCTGGTACAGTAAAAACTGGAACTTCAATTTACAACACATCAAAAGATAAAGAAGAAAGAGTTGGCAGAATGTTGTTAATGCATGCAAACTCTAGAGAAGATATTAAAGAGGCTAATGCTGGAGATATAGTAGCTTTAGCAGGTTTAAAAAATACAATTACTGGTCACACATTAGCAAATGAGGATAAACCTGTGCTTTTAGAGCCAATGGAGTTTCCTGATCCAGTTATAGAAATAGCTGTAGAACCAAAAACAAAAGCAGACCAAGAGAAAATGGGTGAGGCCTTAGGGAGGTTAGCTAAAGAGGATCCATCATTTAGAGTAAGTTCTGACGAAGAATCTGGACAAACAATTATAAAAGGCATGGGAGAACTACATTTAGATATTATTGTAGATAGAATGAAAAGAGAATTCAAAGTCGAAGCAAATGTTGGTGCTCCGCAGGTCGCATACAGAGAAACAATACAAAATCCTAGTGAATTTGATTACACACATAAGAAACAAAGTGGTGGAGCAGGCCAATTCGCGAGAGTTAAACTTTCTGTAGAACCATTGGAACCTGGTAAAGGGAGAGAAGTTGAGAGCAAGATTAAAGGTGGAGCAATTCCAAAGGAATTTATACCTGGCGTAGAAAAAGGAGTGTTATCTGTTGCGGACAATGGAATTTTAGCTGGCTTCCCAATGATAGATTATAAAGTTACTATACTTGATGGTTTACATCATGATGTTGACTCAAGTGTCTTAGCTTTTGAACTCGCATCTAGACAATGTTTTAAAGAAGCATGTACAAGAGCTACACTTAAATTACTTGAACCGATGATGAGAGTCGAAGTTGTCACGCCAGAGGATTATATGGGTGATGTAATAGGTGATCTTAATAGTAGAAGAGGACAAATTAGTACACAAGAGCCAAGAGGAAATGCAACTGTAATCACTGCAATGGTTCCATTAGCGAATATGTTTGGGTATATAAATTCATTAAGATCAATGTCACAAGGTAGAGCACAATACTCTATGTTTTTTGATCATTATTCTAAAGTACCACAAAACGTTCAAGACGAAGTAACAAAGAAGACTGGATAAAAAAATGGAAAAACAAAATATTAGAATTAAATTAAGAGCTTATGACAATAAAGTTCTAGATCAATCAACTGAAGAGATAGTAAATACAGTCAAAAGAACTGGCGCCAATATAAAAGGTCCAATTCCACTACCAACAAAGATTGAAAGATATACAGTTTTAAGATCTCCTCATATTGATAAAAAAAGTAGAGAACAATTTGAGACCAGAACACATAAGAGATTAATAGATATAATTGAACCAACACCGCAAACGGTTGAGGCATTAATGAAATTAGATTTAGCTTCGGGCGTAGATGTAGAAATTAAAATATAAAACGTATGACTGAGATTGCTTTAATAGGTAGAAAAATAGGTATGACTAGGGAATTTTATAAAACTGGACAGTCCGTGCCAGTAACTGTTTTAAAAATTGAAAAAGGAAGAGTAATTGATTTAATTGATCCTGCAAAGAGAGGCTATATGGCTGTTCAATTAGGATTTGGGAAAGTTAAAAATTCAAAATTATCTAAAGCAATGAAAGGGTATTTCACGAAAAAAAATACTGAGCCAAAAAATAAAATTAAAGAATTTCGTGTCAAAAGTCTTGAAAACTACAAACCAGGAAACGAGTTTGGTGTTGAAATTTTTAAAGATATTAAATTTGTAGATATTAGATCAAAAACAATAGGAAAAGGTTTCGCTGGAGTAATGAAAAGACATAATTTTGGTGGTTTACGAGCATCACATGGTGTCTCAGTATCTCATAGAGCTCATGGGTCAACAGGACAAAATCAAGATCCAGGTAAAGTTTTTAAAAATAAAAAAATGGCTGGCCATATGGGAGATAAATTAAGAACTATTCAAAACATTGAAATAATAAAATCTGACGCTGAAAATGATCTACTGTTTTTGAAAGGATCAATCCCTGGATCAAAAAATTCAGAAGTCTTAGTAAAAAAAGCTGCTAAAAATACATCTAAATTAACTATGAATGAAAAAATTGAAGCAATAGAAAAATTAAAGAAAATTCCAGAAAAAAAGAAAAAATAAAATGAAAATTGATAAATTTAATATAGATGGAAAAAAAGAGATTATTGAAGTAATGGATAAAATTTTTTCTGCAAAAATGAACAAAAAACTTGTAAGTGGAGTTATATATAAAACTAATGCAAATTTTAAAGGTAGAAAAGCTAAAACAAAACAGAAAAATGAAATCATTGGATCAACTTCCAAAATTTATGCTCAAAAGGGTACAGGTAATGCAAGACATGCTAGTAGAAAAGCACCAATATTTGTTGGTGGAGGAATTGCGCATGGTCCTAAAGGTGAAAAGAGTTATAAGATAAGAAAATTAAATAAAAATGAAAAAAAACTTAGCGTGGCATCTCTTTTAAGTGATAAAAAAACCTCAAGTAACTTAATTGTTTTAAGCGATTTCAAAAGTGAAATAAAAAAAACTAAAGAAATGAGTGAAATATTAAAAAAATTTGAAGCAAATAACTCTTTGATAATTTTAGATAAAAACTCAAAAAACAATATCTACAAATCTTTAAGAAATTTGCCTAATATAAAGGCTACAGATGTTAATCATTTTAGTAATTTTGATATAATTAAATTCAAAAAAGTTATTTTTACAGAAACATCAGTAAAGGAGTTAGAAAAACGTTATGAGTAAAGTTCATTTATACGATAATATTATATCTCCTGTTGTTACAGAAAAATCAACAAATATGTCTGAGAATAATAAAATTGTCTTTAAAGTACCTTTTTCCTCAAACAAAAAAATTCTAAAAAAGAATATAGAGAAAATATTTAAAGTGAATGTTACAAAAGTGAATATAATAAATAAGCAAACAAGAACAAAATTTACCAGAGGTAAAAAAATTAAAGTTAAAGGTTATAAAAAGGCTATAATTACACTTAAAAAAGGACAGTCAATAGACTTAACAACAGGAATTTAGATGTCACTTAAAACTTTTAAACCATATACAAAATCTACGCGAGGAACTGTCCTTGTTGACAAAAGTTCATTATGGAAAGGAAAACCATTTAAATTGCTTACTTCAGCAAATAATTCATCAAAAGGTAGGAATAACCTTGGAAGAATTACATCAAGAAATCATGGAGGTGGCCATAAGCATAAATATAGACTTGTTGACTTTTATAGAAGAAAATTTGACTCAATTGGAGAAGTTGAGAGAATAGAGTACGATCCTAATAGATCATGCCATATAATGTTAATTAAGTTTGAAGACGGTGAAAGATTTTATTATTTAGCACCACAAAAAATTAATATAGGGGACAAAATTAGAAATGGTTCTAATATTGAGATAAAGGTTGGAAACTGCATGCCTTTACAGGATATCCCGGCAGGAATAGATATACATAACGTTGAATTACAGCCGGGTGCAGGGGGTAAAATAGCAAGATCTGCTGGAACTTCTGTCTCAATTTCAGGTATTGATGGAGCTTATTCATTAGTAAAAATGACTTCTGGCGAAGTAAGAAAAATTAATTCAAGATGCATGGCAACAATTGGTGTGCTTTCAAATCCAGATCAAAAAAATATTAAGATTGGAAAAGCTGGAAGATCAAGATGGATGGGAATTAGACCACATACCAGGGGAGTTGTAAAAAATCCAGTGGATCACCCACATGGTGGTGGTGAAGGTAAATCAGCAGGAGGAAGACACCCAGTATCACCAACTGGACAATCAGCTAAAGGACTTAAAACTAGAGACAATAAAAGAACAGATAAGTTTATTATAAGAAGAAGAAAAAGGAAGAATAAATAATTATGGCAAGAGCAGTTTGGAAAGGACCATTTGTAGAGGAAAGTTTGATTAAGAAAGTAGAAAAACAGAAAAACGATCCAAGTAAAAAACCAATTAAAACATGGTCTAGGAAATCTACAATAATTCCTGATTTTGTAGGAATAAGTTTCTTAATTTATAATGGGAAAAAATTTATTCCAATAACTGTTTCTGAGGACATGGTTGGTCACAAGTTTGGTGAGTTTGCACCTACAAGGCAATTTTTTGGTCATACACCGGCTGATAAAAAAGCGAAGCCAGATGAGGGAGCAGCAAAACCTGCGGAAAAGAAGTAAAAAATGAACAAAAAAAAAAATAATATGAAATCTGAGAATAAAATAGTTCGCTCTGTAAATAAAAATGTTAGGTCTAGCACAAGAAAATTAAAACCAATTTTAAAATCAATAGTTGGAAAAAAGGTTGGTGAAGCAATAAGAGATTTAACGTTTTCAGAAAAAAGAATATCTAAAGATGTTAAAAAAACTATATCCTCAGCTGTTGCAAATGCTGAAAATAATTTTCAATACGATATAGATAAATTATTCATTAAAGAAGCATTCTGTGGAAAGCAAATTATAATGAAAAGATTTAGAGCTAGAGCTAAGGGTAGAGCTGCTGGAATAAAAAAACCGTATTCAAATTTAACTATTATTTTATCAGAATTAACCAAAAAAAATGAGGAGAAGCATGGGTCAAAAAGTTAATCCTGTAGGTTTAAGATTGGGCATCAATAGAGGTTGGGACTCTGTTTGGTACGCTCGAAAAAAAGAGTTTGGAAACTACCTTATTGAAGATTTCAAAATTCGTGAGTATATCAAAAAAAATGTTATTAATTCTGGAGTCTCTAAAGTTATGATAGAGAGAACTTCTAAAAAATGTTTCGTTACGATTTATACATCAAGACCTGGATTCGTTATAGGTAAAAAGGGTAGTGATATAGAAAAAATTAAAAACAAACTATCTCTTCTCACAAAAAATGAAGTTAACCTCAATATAAAAGAAGTTAAAAAACCTGAAACTAATAGCTTTCTAGTAGCAGAAAACATATCTCAACAATTAGTAAAAAGAATATCTTATAGAAGAGCCATGAAGAGATCTATGCAGTCTGCTTTGAGATTGGGAGCAAAAGGTATTAAAGTTTCTATCAGCGGAAGATTGGGTGGTAATGAAATTGCAAGAACCGAATGGCTAAGGGAGGGAAGCATTCCATCACACACTTTAAGAGCAGATATTGATTACGCTGAGGCTGAAGCGCTTACGACATATGGAATAATTGGTATAAAAGTTTGGATTTACAAAGGTGAAATATTTACAAAGGAGTTTAGTCAGGAAACTAATAAAAAATAATTATGTTGCAACCAACTAGAACAAAATTCAGAAAAGCTCATAAAGGAAGAATACATGGTAGAGCATCAAGATGTAATTTAATGAATTATGGAGCTTATGGTTTAAAGGCTATGGCACCAGATAGAGTTATATCAAAACAAATTGAGGCTGCTAGAGTAGCTTTAACTAGACATATGAAAAGACAAGGAAGAGTTTGGACAAGAGTTTTTCCTAACATACCGGTATCAAAAAAACCTACAGAAGTAAGAATGGGTAAAGGTAAAGGCTCTCCTGAGTTTTGGGCATGTCGAGTAAAACCTGGTAGAATTTTATTCGAGGTAGACGGTGTTACTGAACAAACAGCAAAAGAAGCTTTATATAAAGCGTCTGCAAAATTACCAATTAAAACTAAATTTATAAAAAGATTTGCCTAAAATGAAAAAAAAGGAATTAAAAAAAATGACAAAATCTCAAGCTTTAAAGGATATTGATAAACTTAAGAAAGACCTTTTTAACTTTAGATTCAAGAAAATAAACAGTCAAATAACAGACTCGGCAAAAATTAAATCTACAAAAAAAAATATCGCAAGATTAAAAACGATTATAGAGGATAAAAGTAATGCCTAAAAAAATTTTACATGGAGTTGTTGTAAGTGACAAAGAAAATAAAACGATAAAAGTTTTAGTAGAAAGAAAATATCAACACCCTTTATTTAAGAAAGTTGTAAAGGGAAGAAAAAAATATAGCGCTCATGATGAGCAAAATCAATATAAAAATGGTGATAAAGTTTCAATTATTGAATGTAAACCAATTTCAAAAAATAAAAAATTTGAAGTTGTAGGAGAAAAGAAATGATACAAGTACAAACTGAACTAAATGTTGCTGATAACACTGGCGCAAAAAAAATTGAGTGCATCAAAGTATTAGGTGGGTCAAAAAGAAGATATGCTAGTATAGGTGACACAATAGTTATAGCTGTGAAAGAGGCAATACCAAAAGGCAAAGTTAAAAAAGGTTCAGTTCATAAAGCTGTAGTTGTTAGGGTAAAAAAAGGAATTCATAGAGATGATGGATCTAAAGTTAAATTTGATAATAACGCTGCAGTATTAGTTGACGATAAAGGGGAACCTGTAGGTACCAGAATATTTGGACCAGTCACAAGAGAACTTAGAAATAAAGGACAAATGAAAATAATTTCTTTAGCTCCGGAGGTTTTATAATGTTAATTAAAAAAGGTAATAAAGTAAAAATTTTATGTGGTAAAGACAAAAACAAAGAAGGAGAGATTATAGAAATTGATAGAAAAAATTTTAGGGCAAAAGTAAAAGGCCTAAATATAATAAAGAAGCATGTAAAGACCACAAAAGAAAAAAAGGGTGGAATAATTGAAAAAGAAAATTTTTTAAATATGTCAAATTTATCAATTATAGCAGAAGCCAAAAAAGAAAGTAAAAAGAAAGAGATTAAAAAATGATACCCAGACTAAAAGAACTCTATAACAAAGAAATTTTACCAGAATTAAAAACAAAATTAGGTCTTAAAAATAATTATATGACACCAAAGCTATCTAAAGTAGTTTTAAACATGGGTTTAGGTATAGATGGTAATGATGCAAAAATCCTCAAAGTTTGTGAAGAGGATTTGTCAAAAATTACAGGTCAAAAACCAGTCTCAACTAAATTCAAAAAATCTATTTCAAATTTTAAAACACGGCAAAACTCAAAAGCTGGATTGAAAGTAACACTTAGAAAAGACAAAATGTATGAATTCATCGATAGATTGATTAATATCGCTTTGCCAAGAATAAAAGATTTTAGGGGATTATCTGCAAATGGATTTGATAATTTTGGAAATTATACTTTCGGTATAAAAGAACACATAATTTTTCCAGAAGTGAATTTTGATAAGGTAGATAAAATTAGAGGTCTTGATATTACCATTGTTATTTCTGCTATAGATAAGAAGCATAGTTACGAATTACTTAAACGTTTAAATTTTCCATTCAAGGAAGAAAGGACAAACTAATGGCAAAGCTAAGTTCAATAAATAAAAATAATAAAAGAATAAAATTATCCAACAGATTATTTTCGAAAAGAAACAAATTAAAAAAAATAATAATGAATAAAAAATTACCTTTAGAGGAAAGATTTAAGGCACAACAAAAATTGTCTAATTTACCAAGAAATTCAGCAAAAACTAGAGTTATGAATAGATGTCAAATAACAGGAAGACCGCATGGCGTCTATAGAAAATTAAAGATATCAAGAATAGCGTTAAGAAAACTAGGTCTTGAAGGAAAAATTCCAGGAATGGTTAAATCAAGTTGGTAGAAAGGATATATTATGAGTTTAAGTGACCCAATTGGAGATATGATAGCTAGAATAAAAAATGCTCAGATGAGAAATCAGAAAAGAGTTGATCTTCCCTCGTCAAATTTTAAAAAAAAGATTGTTGATGTTTTAAAGGGTGAAGGCTTTATTATTGATTATAATGAAGAAAATGTGTCCGGAAAACCTAATTTAACAATTAATTTAAAATATAATTCAGGAAACCCTGTAATAAATACTATTGAAAGAGTTTCCAAACCAGGAAGAAGAATATTTTCAAGTGCAGAAAGTTTACCGAAAATCAATAATGGTTTAGGTATAGCAATAATCTCAACACCAAAAGGAGTAATGACTGATATAGATGCGAGAAAACAAAAGGTTGGTGGAGAAATAATTTGTAAGGTGTTTTAATGTCTAAAATAGGAAAGATAAATATTTCAATTCCAGAAAAAGTAAAAGTTGCTTTAGCAGGCAGTGCGATCAATATTGAAGGGCCTTTAGGCAAAAAAACTCTTAATATAGATTTAGAGAATTTCGATTTAAATATTAAAGATGGTAAAGAAATAACTATAAAACCAAAAAAAATAAATCAAAATTCAAAAAGGTTGTGGGGAATGAATAGAAGTCTTCTAAATAATGCAATTATTGGTGCAAGTAAAGGTTATGAGAAAACTTTAGAGTTGGTAGGTGTTGGTTATAGGGCAGCTTTAAAAGGAAAACAACTTAATTTACAGCTTGGATTTAGCCATGATATCAATTTTGATATACCTGATACTGTTAAAATAACTGTTGAAAAACAAACAACTCTTAAAATATTAGGTTTTGATAAACAAGAAGTAGGCATGATAGCATCTAAAATTAAATCATTCCGTCCACCCGAACCTTACAAAGGAAAAGGTATCAAAGAAAAAGGTCAATATATTTTACGTAAAGAAGGGAAGAAAAAATAATGAAACTAACTGCATCAATTAGAAAAAAATTTCGGGTTAGAAATAAACTTAAAAAGGTTGCAAAAGATGGAAGATTAAGACTATGTATTTCGAGATCATCTAAAAATATATCTGCACAAATAATAGACGATAAAATTTCTAAAACATTAATCTCAGCTTCGTCATCTGAAAAAGATATAAAAGATGCAAAAAAAAATAAATCTGAGTCATCTGCTCTAGTTGCTGAAAAATTAGCTAAAATAGCTAAGGAAAAAAAATTAACTAAAGTTTTTTTTGATAGAGGAATATACAAATATCATGGAAGAGTAAAAATTTTTGCAGAGACTTTAAGAAAAAACGGGATGGAGTTTTAAAATGGATAAAAATACAGATATTTTAGAAAAACTTGTTCACATCAATAGAATAACTAAAGTTGTAAAAGGTGGTCGAAGATTTGGATTTTCAGCACTAGTTGTTGTAGGTAATCAAAATGGTAAAATAGGAATAGCACATGCTAAGGCTAAACAAGTTCCTGACGCTATTAAAAAAGCTAATGAACTTGCAAGACGGAACTTAGTTCAAATACCGTTGAGAGAGGGTAGAACAATTCATCACGATATCTACGGTAAAGATGGTGCAGGAAAAATAAAATTACGCTCAGCACCAAAAGGAACAGGTATCATTGCCGGCGGTCCGGTAAGGGCTGTATGTGAGGTTTTGGGCATCAAAGATATTGTGGCAAAATCGATAGGTACCGCCAATCCACATAATGTAATTAGGGCCTGTATGAAAGCGCTTAAAAAACAGACTTCACCTAAGCAGATATCTAATATAAGAAATAAAAAAATATCTGAAATTATTGAGAAGAGGGGTTAGTGATAAATTTAAACGAAACTATATCAATTAAAAGAAAAAAAATTAGACCAGGAAGAGGAATTGGATCAGGAAAGGGCAAAACCTCTGGTCGTGGTCATAAAGGTCAAAAATCAAGAAGTGGTGTAGCCATAAAAAGCTTTGAAGGTGGCCAAATGCCTTTATATAGGAGGTTACCTAAGAGAGGGTTTAACCCAATTAAATCAGTTTATATCGCAAAAATTAATATTGGAAAGATACAAACATTAATTGATCAAAAAAAAATAAAATTGACTGATATGATAAATATTGATTTTTTAAAAAAAAATAAAATAATTAATAAAAACTCTCAAAGAGTTAAAATTTTAGGCAATGGAGAACTTAAAGATAAAATTTCACTTGAGGTTGATTCTATATCTAAATCAGTGAAAATTCAGTTAGAAAAAACTGGTAGTACCCTAAAAATTAAAAATAGTTAATGAGTTCAAGTACACAATCAAACGATTTAAGAAATAGAATATTATTTACATTAATAATTTTAGCTGTTTATAGACTTGGCACATTTGTACCATTACCAGGTATAGACCCTCAGCAATTACAAATATTAATGGAAGGTAATCAAAAAGGCCTCCTGGGCATGTTTAATGTGTTTGCTGGTGGAGCTATAAGTAGAATGGCTATATTTGCCTTGGGTATTATGCCATATATTTCATCATCAATTATTGTTCAGCTTTTAACAGGTGTTTCAGACTACTTTAAAAACTTAAAGGCCCAGGGTGAAACTGGAAGAAGACAAATAACACAAATCACGAGATATGGAACTGTTCTACTTGCGACAATTCAAGGTTATGGTTTAGCAGTTGGATTAGAATCTTCTGCTAATTTAGTTATTAATCCAGGAGTTTTCTTTAAAATTTCAACAGTAACAACAATAGTTGCTGGTACAATATTCTTGATGTGGCTAGGTGAACAAATAACTCAAAGAGGAATTGGTAATGGTATATCTTTAATTATTTTTTCAGGTATTGTTGCTGAAATTCCTAGGGCACTAGTTACAACTTTTGAGTTAGGTAAAAGTGGAGCATTATCAGGATTTATTATATTTCTTTTACTTATAATTTTGATTGGAACAATTATTTTTATTGTATTTATGGAAAGAGCATTAAGAAAAATTTTAATTAATTACCCAAAAAGACAAATGGGAAATAAAATGTACGGAGGTGACTCATCACACTTACCATTAAAAATAAATTCTGCAGGTGTAATACCAGCTATCTTCGCGTCTGCTATACTATTATTACCTGTAACATTCTCAAATTTTAATGTCTCTAATAACGAGACTTTTTTAAATATTTCATCATATTTTACTCAAGGACAACCACTTTATATGCTTCTATATGCATCAGGAATTATATTTTTTACTTTTTTTTATACATCAATTGTTTTTAACCCAAATGAAACAGCAGAAAATTTAAGAAAATATGGTGGATTTATACCTGGTATTCGACCTGGAGAAAGTACAGCATTGTACATAGATAATATTTTAACCAAACTCACAACGATTGGTGCTTTGTATTTAACAGCTGTATGTTTATTGCCTGAATTTTTAATAGCCAATTATCCAATTCCCTTCTATTTAGGTGGAGCATCGATATTAATCGTTGTAGTGGTTGCAATCGATACTGTTACACAAATTCAAACAAGATTAATGAGCTCACAGTACGAAAGCTTAATTAAAAAAACAAAGTTTGGTAAATAATAAGTGAATATAATAATTTTTGGTCCTCCTGGTGCGGGCAAAGGAACGCAAGCTAAAATCTTAGTTAGGAAATTGAATAGCTTTCAAATATCGACTGGTGATATGCTAAGAGATGAAATTAAAAAAGACACTGATATAGGCAAAAAGATACTAAACAATATGGATGATGGAAAATTTGTTGATGATGAGATAGTAAATAAACTTCTTGAAAAAATAATTTATGACTCTAAAAAAACTAAGCTAATTTTTGATGGTTACCCCAGAACTATAAATCAAGCGAAAAATTTAAATATTTTATTAAATAAATCTAACCAAAAAATCGACTATATTTTTTTTCTTAATGTAAGTAAAAAAGTAATTATAGAAAGAATTGAAAAAAGAAAAATTTTAGAAAAAAGAACAGATGATGATGCGGCTACTATTTTAAGAAGATATGACATTTATATGAAAGAGACCAAACCAGTATTGGATTTTTATTCCTCACATAAAGGTTTTCATGAAATAGATGGAAGTCTTGGAATTGATGAAATTACCCTTAAAATAGGGGCTATTCTTAATGTTTAAGACATTGACTTTAAAATAACTTCTTATATAAAAGGCTAAATTTAATCACAAAATATATGGCTCGTATAGCAGGTGTAAATATTCCACAAAACAAGATTGTTCAAGTTGGACTGACTTATATCCATGGTATAGGAGATCAATTTTCAAAACTGATATGTAAAGATTTAGAAATCCCTAAATCTAAAAGAGTTAATGAACTGACAGATGAACAGATTTTAAAAATAAGAGAATATATTGACAAAAACTTTACTGTAGAAGGTGATCTAAGGCGCGAGCTTTCATTAAATATTAAAAGATTAATTGATTTAGCTTGTTACAGAGGTTCTAGACATAGAAAAAAACTTCCAGTAAGAGGGCAAAGAACTAGATGTAATGCTAGAACTAGAAAAGGTAAAGCTATAGCTATTGCAGGTAAAAAACTTACACCTTTAAAAAAATAAAAAATGAATGAAAAAACTACAGATAAAAACTTAACTTCAGAAACTACTGAAAAAAAATCTGCTAAAAAAAGTTCTTATTCAAAGAAAAAGAAAGCAAAAAAAAATATATTAAATGGAGCAGCATATGTCTTATCAACATTTAATAATACAATTATATCAATAGCTGATACTAATGGTAATGTAATATCTTGGGCTTCAGCAGGGCAAAAAGGTTTTAAAGGATCTAGAAAATCAACACCTTACGCAGCTCAAGTTGCAGCTGATGCCGCTGCTGTCAAAGCTTTAGAATATGGTATGAAAACATTAACTGTAGAAGTAAAGGGACCTGGCTCTGGAAGAGAAACTGCTTTAAGAGCACTACAGGCTAGAGGTTTTAAAATTTTATCAATTAAAGATACAACACCATTACCACATAATGGCACAAGACCACCAAAGAAAAGGAGAGTATAATGGACAATGTAGAAGTAAATATAAAAAATTGGAGATCGTTAATTAAGCCAGCTAAGTTGGATGTTCAATTAAGTGACGATAAATCTTTAGCTAAAATTGTAGCCGAACCCTTAGAAAAAGGTTACGGACTAACATTAGGAAATTCTTTAAGAAGAATTTTGTTATCTTCAATACGAGGTGCTGCTGTTACATCTATTCAAATTGATGGAGTGCTACATGAATTTACATCAATTAAAGGAGTCAGAGAAGACGTAACAGACATTGTTTTAAATATTAAATCTCTAGCCTTAAAAAGCTCAGCTGAGGGAACTAAAAAACTTATATTAGATGCTAAAGGACCTGGTGAAATTAAAGCTTCAGACATTTCTGCAGTTGCCGATATTGAAATTCTTAACCCAAATTTAGTAATTTGTAATCTAGACGAAAATACTCATTTTCATATGGAAATGAATGTAGGAACAGGAAAAGGATATGTATCAGCAGATTTAAATAAGCCAGATGAACCACCTTTAGGTTTAATTGCAATAGACTCACTATTTAGTCCAGTAAAAAAAGTTTCATATTCCATTAGTACTGCTAGAGAGGGAAAAGCCTTAGATTATGATAAACTCACAATGGAAGTTGAAACAAATGGATCTATTTCAGCTGAAGATGCAGTTGCCTATGCTGCTAGAATATTCCAAGATCAACTTGGAATGTTTGTTAATTTTGACGAACCTAAAGAAGTAATTATAAAAGAACAACCTACAGAGCCTGAATTTAATAAGAATCTTTTAAGAAAAGTTGATGAGCTAGAATTATCCGTAAGATCTATGAATTGCTTAAAAAATGACAATATTATTTATATAGGTGATTTGGTTCAAAAATCTGAAGGAGAAATGTTAAGAACCCCAAATTTTGGGAGAAAATCTTTAAATGAAATAAAAGAGGTGCTTACTGGTATGTCTTTATATTTAGGAATGGAGATACCTAATTGGCCTCCAGATAACATTGCTGAGTTATCTAAAAAATTAGAGGAAGCCATCTAATGAGACATAAATTTGGTTATAGAAAACTAAATAGAACATCGGAGCACAGGAAAGCCTTAATTAAAAATATGCTCAATTCATTGATAAAATATGAACAAATCACAACAACATTACCTAAGGCCAAAGTTTTAAAACCGCAAGCAGACAAAATTATCACTCTTGGAAAAAAAGAGAGTTTGCAAAATAAAAAAACTTTATTTTCAAAACTACAGGATTCAAAATCAACAAATAAAGTTGTAAAAACTCTATCGAAAAGATATGAAAAAAGAAAAGGTGGTTATACTAGAATAATTAAAGCTGGATTTAGATATGGAGATAATGCCCCTATGGCAGTCATTGAATTTGTAGATAGAGATATTCAAGCAAAAAAAATAGATGTTAAAGAAAAAAATCCTAAAAAAGAAGTAGAAAAAAACGTTCCAAAAGAAGAAAAAGAAGATAAGAAAAAAAAATCAGCGTAGTCTAATTATTAAATGAAGAAAACCTTCGCAGTGGATAAATCATTTGATAATGCACGTATTGATAGGTGGATAAGACATAACTTTAAAAAAATACCCCAGGGTCTAATTGAAAAAAATTTAAGAATTGGCAAGATTAAGATTAATAAAAAAAAAGTAAAAAGTTCACATAAAGTAAAACACAACGATATTATCGAAATATTTAATTTAGAATTTAAAGATAATGTAACAACAAAAAAAACTATCAAATTTGAACCATCAAAGGATGTTATCAAATCAAATGAAAATTTAATTATTGATAATAATGATGATTTCATCGTTGTTAATAAGGAAGCTGGTATATCCGTTCAAGGAGGCACAAAGTCTAAAAAAAATTTAATTGATATATTTGCCAAAAGTGAAATTTTTGAAAATACTAGACCATACACTGTACATAGACTTGATAAAGATACCTCTGGAGTTTTTTTGATTGCAAAAAAACGATCATCTGCACAATTGTTAACCTCATTGTTTAGATTAAGAAAAGTTCACAAAACTTATTTAGCAATTTGTCATGGTGAAATTAGTAAGGATAAAGGTTCAATCGAAGGAGATTTAATTAGATATGAAAATGGTAAAAAAATAATTGAAAAAGCTAAAACTTTTTTTAAGGTTTTAGATAAAAATTCAATTAGCACTTTAGTAGAAATGAAGCCTATTACTGGTAGAAAGCATCAGTTAAGAAAACAATTATTAGAATTAGGTAACCCAATTTTTGGAGATAATAAATATTTTTTAACAAATAATTTAAAATCTATTAATAAGAATTTAATGCTTCATTCATATCAATTAAAGTTTATTATTAATGATAGTAAATATAAGTATACAGCATTATTACCAAACTATTTCAAAAGTCTCTTAAAAACAAAAAGATTAAAATTTAAAGATTTTTAAGTAAATTTTTAACTATTTTTTTTTTTAAATACTTATAATTTAAATCTTTAACCAGTCTAAGGTTTGTGACACCTTTATTTTTAATACCACACGGTATAATTTTTTTATATTTTTCTATATCGTTATTAATATTTAAAGAGAATCCATGATAAGCAATCCATTTTTTTACTCTAATACCTATCGCTGCAATTTTTTTTGTACTATTTCTTTTTTTTATCCATATACCGATATTCTTTCTATCTGAAAAAGTACTTATATTATATTCTTTAAGTGATTTTATTATAGAGCTTTCAATGATTGTTAAAAAATTTCTTATATCTTTGTTTCTTTTAGTTAGATCTATTAGAAAGTAGAAAATAATTTGACCTGGGCCATGCCATGTTATTTTACCACCACGATTTGTCTTAATAAGTTTAATTTTTTTATCTAATATTTCATCATCTTTATAGCTGGAACCTGCTGTATAGATATCATTATGTTCTAAAATCCATATTAGCTCTTTAGCTTTTCCTTCTTTTATTTTATCTAATCTTGCCTCTAAGTATTTTATAGCTTTGTTATATTCTATGGGCTTTTTTGATATTTTGATCTCAATATTCATTTATTAAATTGTATTATATTTATTATGTATTAATAGTGCTTATAAAATTATGGACGTAATTTATGACTTTAGTAAAAAAAATAAAGGACAAAAAAGTTAACTTTGAATTTAATAAAGAATTTATAAAAGTTGTTACAGATAAAATATTTAATAATGATGCTGATTTCATTTCAAATTCTTTTAGAGAAATGCACCCTTCAGATGCAGCAGACATTATAGAACATTTGAATGAATCTGATAGGGAAAATTTAATCAAATTAAATAATTTTCGAATAGATCCACAAGTATTTGTTGAGCTTAATGAATCAATTCAAACAGAGATTATAAAGTACTTATCTACAGACTCTATTGTTTATATACTTAAGAATTTAGAATCTGATGACTCTATAAAAATTATTGAAAATCTTAATGACGAAAATAAGAATGAAATTTTAGGCTCTCTACCTCCTAAAGATAGATTTGTATTGTTAGAAAGCTTAAGCTACCCCGAAGATTCTGCGGCAAGAATTATGCAGAGAGAATTTACAGCTATACCAAGTAACTGGTCTGTAGGACAAACAATAGATTATTTAAGAGAGAATAAAGATTTGCCAGAGGAATTTTTAGAAATATTTGTTGTAGATAATGAATTTAAACCAATTGGTACAGTCCCATCGTCAAAGGTTCTTAGAACATCAAGAGATGCAAAAATGAATTCAATAATGAATGAATCGCAACTTTCAATACCAGTAGATATGGATAGAGAAGAGGTTGGACATTTATTTGAAAATTATAATCTTAATTCAGCTTGCGTTGTAGATAAAAATAATAAATTGGTAGGAATGATTACGAGTGATGATGTTTTAACAGTTTTAAAAGAAGAAGCTGAAGAAGATGCCTTACGATTAGCGGGTGTAGGTGATGAAGAAATTACTGATGGTGTTTTAAAAAAAACTAAAAGAAGATTCAATTGGCTTTTATTAAATTTATTTACAGCATTCCTAGCCACATGGGTTATAAGTATTTTTGGTGCTACCATTGAGCAGATGGTTGCTTTAGCTTTTTTAATGCCCATTGTTGCTTCGATGGGTGGTAATGCAGGTATGCAAACTTTGGCAGTTACAATTCGGACTATAGCTACAAATGAATTGACTAAAAATAATTTTACTCAAAATATATTAAAAGAATTTTTGATAGGAATTTTAAATGGTATAATATTTGCCATAATTAGTGCAATAATAGTTCAGCTTTGGTTCAATGATATTCAGTTATCATTTATAATATCAATATCAATGGTTCTAAATATGATTGTAGCGGGTCTTTTTGGGATTCTTGTTCCAATTACATTAAAAAAATTTAATATAGATCCAGCTATTGCATCGAGTGTTTTTGTAACTACAATTACTGACGTTATTGGTTTTCTATCTTTTCTAGGTATTGGTGCCTACTTTTTTTATGGTTGATTAAATATTATCAATTAATCTTACTTTATTCACATAAAATGCAATAAATAATTTAAAATTTCGTTTATTAAATTTTTTAGATAAAGTATTTTTATTTCTTAATTCAAAATATTCAATTACTACACCCATTTTATTAAGATTATTCCTGATTTGAAAAATTTTATGTTTATTATTGAAATTACCTTTAATTGAAAAATAAAATTTTTTTATATTTTTAGAAATTAATGAAGCTTTCTTAATTTCATTTTTTTTTAAAAGATTATTTCTTGAAGATAAAGGCAGAAACCCTTTCCCCCTCACAGTTTTACAAGAACATACCTTTATTTTAAATTTATTTTTTATAAATTTTCTAATCAGATAAATTTGTTGAAAATCTTTCTCACCTAAATAAATTCTCTTAGATTGTATCTTTTTTAAAAATTGATTAATTACGCCTAAAACACCTTCAAAATGACCTGGTCTAAATTTAGCACATAATACCTTGTCATTTTTGCTTATTTTGATCTTCATGCTTCTCTGATTTTTAAAAATGTCTTTAACACTTGGTATAAGTACAAAATCTACTTTTAGTTTTTTTAATATAATTAGATCCTTACTTATATTTCTTGGATATTTTTTAAAGTCATTCGACTTATTAAATTGTGATGGATTAACAAAAATACTAACTATAACTTTTGACGACTCTTTTTTAGCTCTTTTTATTAAAGAAATATGACCTCGATGCAAAGCACCCATAGTTGGTACAAACCCTGTATCTGCCTTAAAATTAACTTCTTTATTTAATTTATTAATACTTTTAAAAATTATCATTTATGGTAATTCATATTAAATAACTAACTTTAATGATTAAACAAGCAATAATACCACTGGCTGGACAAGGTACAAGGCTTTTGCCACTTACTAGTGTATTTGCTAAAGAGCTGTTGCCGATAAATGGCAAACCAGGAATAGAATATATCATCGAAGAATGTATTGAAGCTGGCATTAAAGAGATAATTTTTATTATATCTAAAAAAAAAGAAATGATAAAAACTTATTTTAATAATGATGCTTTTTATAAAAAAATAATTACCAAAAAGAAAGACAAAAGAATAATTAACGAATTTAAAAAAATAAAAAAATATAAAAAAATGATTAAATTTGTTTATCAGAACAAACCAATGGGCACTGGCGATGCTGTTATGAAAACAAAAAAATATATAAAAGATAAATTTTTTTTAATGTTGCTACCTGATGATTTAATAATAAAACGAAACTGCTCTAAAGATATGATTTCAATATTCAGAAAAAAAAAATGCTCTGTTATGGCGAGTATGAAGGTAAATAAAAATACTGTTAATCGTTGGGGTATATATAAAAAAATGAAAACTATTAATAAATTAAATTTTTTTATTAAAGATGTAGTTGAGAAACCAGATATCAAAAAAGCACCTTCTAATAACGCTGTTATCGGACGGTATATTTTGACTACGAAAATTTTCAATAAACTAAAAAATCAAAAAAAAGGTAAGGGTGGTGAGATACATATTACAGATGCTATAAGACGATTAATAAAAGATGGAAACAAATTTATAGGTCATAACTTCAGTGGCAAGTATTTAGACTGTGGGACTATGCAAGGTTATATTAAATCATCAGTGGAGATTTCAAAAATATGAAATTGTGCATGATAGGAACAGGCTACGTAGGACTAGTTAGCGGTGTTTGTTTTTCTGATCTTGGTAATGATGTAATTTGTGTTGATAAAGATCAAAATAAAATTAATAAATTAAAAAATGGAATTATTCCTATATATGAGCCCGGACTTAACGAACTTGTTAAAAAAAATTATAAATCAGGTAGACTTACATTTACTACAGATTTGTCTGAAGCTATCAAGAAATCTAATATAATTTTTATATGTGTTGGCACACCAACAAAAAAAAATAGCAACGCAGCTGATCTTAACCAAGTTTTTAATGTAGCCAAAGAAATTGGCCAAAATATTAAAAATTTTAAAATTGTTGTTACGAAATCTACTGTACCAGTTACAACCGGTGACAAAATAGAAAAAATATTAGTTAAAAAGGTAAAAAGAAAAAATTTTTCAGTAGTTTCAAATCCTGAATTTTTGAGGGAGGGTGAGGCCATAAGAGATTTTAATTTTCCTGATAGAATTGTTATTGGAACATCTGATAAAAAAGCAAATAAATTTATGAAATCATTATATTCGCCACTATTATCTAAAGGTGCAGAATATTTAAATACCTCAAGGAGAGGAGCTGAATTAATAAAATATGCATCAAATGCTTTTTTAGCTACTAAAATTACCTACATTAATGAACTGGCAAATTTAGCTGAAAAAATTGACGTTAATATTGAAGATATTTCAATAGGTATGGGTCTTGATAAGAGAATAGGTGGTAGATTTTTAAGAGCAGGACCTGCTTACGGTGGTTCTTGTTTCCCCAAAGATACCCGTGCAATTGTGGATACTGCAAAACAATTTAAAACTGACTTGTCTATTATAAAGAATGTAATTAAATCAAATGAAAATAGGTCAAAAGTTTTACTCAATAGGATCTTCAAAATATTAAAAAATAAAATAAAAAATAAAAAAATTACATTTTTAGGCGTTACTTTTAAGGCCAATACTGACGATATGAGAGAATCTTCAAGCCTTGCCATGATACCTTCATTAGCCTTAAAAGGTGCAAAAATAAGATATTATGATCCTAGTGGCTACAAAAAGGATTTTGAGAAAATTAAAAATGTTACTTTTTGTGAAAGTATAAAATTAGCTTGCTCTAATGCAGATTTAATTATTATACATACAGAATGGAATGATTTTAAATCTTTAAATTTTAAATCTCTATCTAATAAAAAAGGCTTAATATTATATGATATGAGAAATATTTTATCACATGATAAAATGAAAAAGGAAAAAATAAAATATTTTAGTATTGGTAAATAGCTAATTAAGTTCAAATATAGCATCAACCTCAACAGAAACACCAAGAGGCAAACTATTTACACTAACAGCAGCTCTAGTATGCATTCCACTATCTCCAAATACTTTTGCTATTGTATCCGAAGCTCCATTAATTACTTTAGGTTGATCAGTAAAGTCATCAGTCGAATTAACAAAACCTGTTAATTTAACACAAGATTTTATTTTTGATAAATCATTGTTACAAGCCTTTTTAGCTTGAGAAACTATGCTTAATGCACATCTTTCCGCCGCTTTATATCCTTTATCAACATCTAAATCTTTACCGACTTTACCTTTAATTAGCTTGCCCTCTATGTCCATTGAAATTTGCCCTGAAATGTAAAGTAATTTTCCTATTATTTTAGATGCAACATATGAACCAACTGGGTCAGCAGCTTTTGGTAAAACAATGTTGTTTTTTTTTATATTTTCTTCAAAACTCATTTTTTTTTCTTTTTCTTATTCTTATCGTATTCTCTTCTTTTCTCAATTAATATTAATGCCTCTTCCATTGTGAGATCTGTAGGATCTTTTTCTTCTGGTATTGTTGCATTTAATGATTTGTATTTTATATAAGGACCATATTGGCCTTTCATAATTCTTACAGGTTTTTTATCTTCTGGATGTTCACCAAGATCTTTTATTAAAGATGATGAAATTCGACCGGGTTTAGCATCAGCAATTAAAGTGATTGCTCGATTTAAACCTATTGTAAAAATATCTTCAACATTCTCTAATCTTGCTGATTTATTTTCGCATTTTAAATATGGTCCAAATCTTCCCGAGTTTAATAAAATTTCTTGATTATTTTCAGGGTTTGTTCCGAGACTTTTGGGCAATGAACACAAAAATTTAGCACGATCTAAATCAATTGAATCAATATCTATCCCCTTAGGTATTGAAACATTTTTTAAATTTTCATTTACATCTTTCTTGATTTTTTTCTTTTTTTTCTTTTTTGTATCTTCAACTTCATTTAATTCTTTTTCATACTGTAAGTAAGGTCCAAATCTTCCATTCTTTAAAAAAATATCTTTATCCATTTCATTTTTACCTATGAATCTAGGCTCTGCTAGATTAATTTGTTCTGCGGCTTTTGCTTTAGATAGAGGTCTTGTGAATTTACAATCAGGATATTTTGAACAACCAATAAAGGCACCCCCTCTAAAACTATTTTTTAAACTTAATGTACCTTCATCAGAAAATTTACAACTTTTATTATATAATTTGCAGCTTCTATCAACTTTACCATCTTTATTTGTCTCAAAGATTAAACTACCAAGGCTTTCATTCAACAAATCCAAAACTTCCCTAGTTCTTTTTTCCTTAACATCTGAAACATTTTTATTGAAATCATTCCAAAACTGTTCAAGCACTTTAATCCAATCCTCCTTACCCGAAGTTATATCATCAAGTTGATCTTCTAATTTAGCTGTAAAGTTATAATCAACATATTTAGTAAATAATTTTTCAAGAAAAGCGGAAATAAGTTTTCCTCTGTCCGTTGGAAAGAATCTTTTATTTAATATATCTGCATATCCTCTATTAGTAATTACAGATATTATACTTGCATAAGTTGAAGGCCTACCAATGCCAAGTTCTTCAAGCTTCTTAACAATGCTAGCCTCAGAGTATCTAGGTGGAGGTTGAGTAAAATGCTGCTCATCAATAAAACTTTCTATATTTATTGGTCCTTTTGACACTTCTGGTAATATCTTTTCTTCATCGTTATTTTCGTCAATTTTATAAAGTTTTAAAAAACCATCGAATTTAATAACAGAGCCACTTGCCTTAAATATATTTTTTCCATCATCAGAAGTTAAAATTATAGTTTTTCTATCAAATTTTGCTGTTTGCATTTGAGATGAAAGTGCTCTGGACCAAATTAAATTATAAAGTTTATGTTGATCTGAACTTAAATATTTTTTAAGCATTGAAGGATCATTATTAATATCTGTAGGTCTAATTGCTTCATGAGCTTCTTGTGCATTTTTTGCTTTTTTTCCTGAATAATTGTTTGGTTGATCTGGTAGATAATTATTACCATATGTTTTAGTTATATAATTTCTAAAATCATCAACAGCATCTTTTGATATATTAGTACCATCGGTTCTCATATAAGTTATTAGACCCTTTGTATCACCATCGATGTCAATACCTTGGTATAACCTTTGAGCAATCTGCATAGTTCTAGAAGCACCAAATCCTAACTTACTTGATGCTGATTGTTGTAATGTTGATGTGGTAAAAGGACCTGAAGGATTTCTCGAATAAATTTTCGATGAAATATCAGTAATTTCATAATTTTTTCTTTTTATTTTTTCTATTGCTTTATTTATTTCTTCTTTATTTTTAAATGAAAATTTTTCTATTTTATTTCCCTCAAGTTGAAATGGGCTAGAGGTAATTTTTATATCTTTTGCATTTGAAAAAATAACATTCAGAGTCCAAAACTCTTCTGGTTTAAAAATTTCTATTTCATGCTCTCTTTCGGTTAGTAGTTTTAACGCAACAGACTGAACCCTACCTGCAGATTTGGATCCAGGTAATTTTGTCCATAATATTGGTGAAATATTAAAACCTACTAAGTAATCAAGTGCTCTTCGAGCCATATAAGCGTCGACAAGCTGAGCTTCAATCTCTCTTGGATTCTCTATACCATTTGTAACTGCTTTTTTGGTAATCTCATTAAAAACAACTCTTTCTACTTTTTTTCCTTTAAGTAATTTTTTTTCATCCAAAAACTGTTTAACGTGCCAAGCTATTGCCTCACCCTCACGATCAGGATCAGTTGCTAATATTATTTTATCAGATTCTTTTGCAACATCTATTATTTCTTCTAAATATTTTTTTGAAAAACTGTCAACTTCCCAAATCATTTTAAATTGATTATCAGGATCTACAGATCCATTTTTTGATGGAAGGTCTCTAATGTGCCCATAACTTGCAAGAACTGTAAAGTTATCACCCAAATACTTATTTATAGTCTTAGCTTTTGCTGGACTTTCAACTATGACAAGGTTCATAGAGGAAACAACCTACATAAATGAGTTAATTAGTCAAATTAATAAATTTTAGTCTTTGATTCAGTATTATTTATTAAGCGTTTTACATTTTCTCTGTGCGTATAAAAAATCAAAATGAACAGAATTATAAAAAAATAATAATTATTATTATTAAAGTAAAAAACATGAAATATAGGAATTACAAAAGATGCAACAATTGATGATAATGAAGAGAATTTAAAAATTAAAAAAATTGAAAACCAACTAATTATAAATACAAAAGCTAAAATATAATTTAAACAAAAAAGTATACCAACAAAGGTTGCAACACCTTTACCACCCTTAAATTTTAACCAAATTGGAAAAACATGTCCTAAAAAAATACATAATGAAGAGATATAAATAATATCTGGTAGATTAAATTTAATAAAGAGAAGTGGAATGACTGCTTTAAGAATATCTAAACACAAAGTACTGTATCCAATCATTTTATTTCCTGTTCTTAGCGCATTTGTTGCACCAATGTTACCTGAGCCTATATTCCTAATATCTTTTTTTAGAAATATTTTAGTTAGCAAGTAGCCAAATGGTATAGATCCCATCAAATAAGATAAAAAAACAACTAAAACCAAATCCATATTAAATTTTAAATAATTCCAATCCCTTTACAAATGTATTAATTACTTGACCTTGTAATTTTTTATCCTCAATACATGTATTTTTAGATTTAGAAATCATTTTTTCTTTTTTTACAATCCAAGGTTTATATAAATCAACAATACAAAAATCTGCATCATTTCCAATTGATAAATTTCCTTTATTAATTTTAAGAATTTTAGCTGGATTGCTTGTCAGAAGTTTTATTATCTTAGATAATTTAATTGAGTCGTTGTGAAATAGCTCTAATGAAAGAGGTAATAGAGTCTCTATACCTGAGGCTCCAGTTGCAGCTTGTGAAAAAGTTAATCTTTTTGACTCCTCATCCTCTGGTTTATGATCTGACACAATAACATCTATCAAATCGCTATTAATACCTGTTATTAAGGACATTCTATCTTCTTCGGTTCTTAAAGGGGGTGATAATTTTAAAAACGTTCTAAAATCACCTATATCATTTTCATTTAATGAAAGATTATTTATAGATACACCAGTAGTAAAATTGACTTGATCTTTTTTATTTCTAATAACACTTAAGGACTTGGATGATGATATTTGTGAAATGTGATATCTACAATTAAAATCTTCGAGTAAAGATAGATCTCTTTCTATTATTATTTTTTCTGCAAGGTCAGGTATTCCTTGTAAGCCTAATTTAGTGGCAATTACACCATCATTCATCATACCATTCATCGATAGCTCATAATCTTCAGCATGTTGCATAATTAGACAGTCTAAATCATAGGCAGATCTCATTATTCTAGACATAAGTCTACTATTTTGAATAGTTCTTATTCCATCTGTAAAAGCGATGATCCCTTTCTTTTGTAATAGACCAAATTCTGTCATATTGGTTCCTTCAATATTTTTAGTTAATGAAGCTGAAGGAAAAATATTAATTTTTGACTTATCTCTTCCTCTTCTTTTTAAAAAATCTACTATTGAAACGTTATCTATTACTGGACTTGTATTTGGCATTGTTACCACAGATGTTACACCACCAGCAAGCGCAGCATTGCTCAATGTTCTAAAATTTTCTTTATATTCATAACCAGGCTCGCCAACAAACACACGCATATCAACAAGACCAGGTATTATATATTTTCCATTAAGATCAATATATTTTTCACGTGATGGAATATTATTTTTATTAACTTTTTTACCAATAGCTTCAATTTTACCTTCTTCATTTACAATTAAACCTCCTATTTCATTGATTGAATTTTTAGGATCAATTATATTTGCATTTAAAAAATATTGTTTTTTCATTATTCACAAAAAATTTTTAGGCAAGCCATTCGTACGGCCACACCCAGTTCAACTTGTTCTTTAATCACACTTTTATTTATATCGTCAGCTAGTTTTGTATCAATTTCTATACCTCTGTTCATAGGCCCAGGGTGCATTATTAACGCATCATCTTTTGCAAAATTTAATTTATCAGGAGTTAAACCATAATATTCATAATACTCTCGATTAGATGATAAGAAGGAACTGCTCATTCTTTCGTTTTGAAGTCTCAACATCATGACTATATCGCATCCCTTCAACCCATCTTTCATGTCAGAAAAAGTATTAACTCCAAGTCTATCAATATCTTTTGGCATTAAATTTGAAGGGGCGATTATATTTACTTCAGCACCAAGCATATTTAGTAAATAAATATTTGATCTTGCAACCCTTGAATGGAGTATATCACCGCAAATTGCTATTCTAAGTCCTTGAATTTTTTTTTTACGATCAATTATGGTTAGTGCATCAAGCAATGCTTGAGTAGGATGCTCTCTTCTTCCATCACCAGCATTTAATACTGCACAATTAACTTTTTGTGATAATAAATTACAGGCACCAGAGTCCTGATGTCTTATTACGATAATATCCGGGTGCATTGCATTTAATGTCATGGCTGTATCAACTAAGGTTTCACCTTTTTTAATTGCAGAATTTGTAATATTCATTGACATCACATCCGCACCTAATCTTTTTCCTGCTAACTCAAAAGAGCTTTGCGTTCTAGTTGAAGGTTCAAAAAAAAGATTTATTTGTGTTTTGCCTCTTAGTATATCAATTTTTTTATTTTTGCTTTTATTGAGAGATATAAATGTTTTTGCTTCATCCAGTATTAAGTTAATATCTTTAATTGATAAATCCTGAATACCTAATAAATGTTTTTGAGAAATTTTAATAGCTTTGTCTATTTTTGCCATTAAAACCAACTCTATAACTTGTAAGGGCCTATTAGGCAAGCATTAATTATTTAAATAATCAATTGCTCCCTGTAAAATGAAAGCAGCTGCATTTTGATCTATATTTTTAAGTCTTTTAGATACATTTACATCTAAATCACTTGATAAATTAAAAGCACCAACTGTTGAAAGTCTTTCATCCCAAAGACAAATTGGTACTTTAATAGCTTTTGAAATATTTGTGGCAATACTTTTTACAGAATGAGAAGATTTACCATGAGAACCGTCCATATTTATTGGATCCCCTACAATTATAGCTTTTATATTATTTTCATTTATTAAGGCTTTTAATTCATTAATTAGATTATCATTTGTTGTTTTATTTAATGTTTTTAGAGGCGTTGCTACTGATTGATTTTCATCACAAATAGAGATGCCGATTCTTTTTGATCCCAAGTCTAAACCAAGCAATCTAACCTTATTAGACTGTTTTTTTTTTAAATCTTCAATTGTGATCATATTGTATATTTAATACTTAAGTGATAGTTTTCGATATTTAAATATCACATGACAATAGATCTTAAAACCATAAAACATATAGCTAAATTATCTCGAATTTCTGTTTCAGAAGAAAAAGCTAAAAAATTGGCAGGTGACCTTAATTCAATTTTTGATTTTATAGAAAAATTAAATGAGCTCAAAACTGAGAAAATAACTCCTTTAACATCTATTGCCGAAACAACATTAAAATTAAGACATGATGAAATAAAAAGTAAAAATATTAGACAGCAAATAGTTAAAAACTCTCCAGAGAAAAACGAAGATTATTTCGTTGTACCAAAGGTGATTGAGTAATGTCTGATATAACAAAACAAACATTATCAGATTTGATTAAGAATATTAAAGCCAAAAAACTTTCATCAGAAGAAGTAACTAAAGATTTTATACAAAGATCTGAAAAATCAAATAAACTAAACGCTTATATTACAGAAGATTTTAGTAATGCATTACAAAAAGCAAAAATGTTTGATCAAAAACCAAATTTTAATTTAAAATTACCAGGTATCCCAATTGCAGTAAAAGACCTTTTTTGTACAAAAGATGTCATGACCACAGCTGGTAGTAAAATTTTAAATAACTTTATTCCAACTTATGAATCAACAGTTACACAGAATATTTGGAATGAGGGTGGTATCCTACTTGGAAAATTAAATTGTGATGAATTTGCAATGGGCTCATCCAATGAAACTAGTTATTTTGGAAATGTTCAAAATCCTATAAATGAAAATCTTGTTCCTGGTGGTTCCTCAGGTGGTTCTGCATCAGCAGTTTGTGCACAACTAACACCCATAACTATTGGTACTGATACAGGTGGATCTATTCGTCAACCAGCTTCTTTTACCGGCACAGTAGGTTTAAAACCTACTTATGGTAGTTGTTCCAGATATGGAATTGTAGCCTTTGCTTCATCTTTAGACCAGGCTGGTCCAATGGCACAAAATGTAAAAGATTGTGCTTTGTTACAAGAAATTATAAGTACGCATGATACTAAGGACTCTACCTCAATAGATTTTAAAAGAAGTCAGTACAGCCAAGATTTAAATAAAAATATTAAAGGAAAAAAAATTGGAATACCAAAAGAATATAGAGTTGACAGTATGCCCAAAGAAATCGAAGATCTTTGGCAAAAGGGTATTGATTATGTCAAAGATTGTGGAGCTGAAATAATAAATATTTCTCTTCCACATACAAAGTACGCACTTCCAACTTATTATATAGTAGCACCAGCTGAGGCTTCATCAAATTTAGCTAGATATGATGGAGTGAAATATGGGTTTAGAGCTAAAGGTGAGAATCTTATAGATATGTATGAGAAAACAAGATCGGAAGGTTTTGGTGCAGAAGTACAAAGAAGAATTATGATTGGAACTTATGTCTTATCTTCGGGATATTATGATGCATACTATTTGAAAGCTCAAAAAGTGAGAAAATTAATTAAAAATGACTTTGATGAAGCTTATAAAAAAGTAGATGCAATATTAACACCATCAACTCCAAGTTCTGCTTTTAAGATTGGAGAAAAAAAAGATGACCCAGTATCAATGTATTTAAATGATATTTTTACAGTCCCAGTAAATTTAGCAGGCCTACCAGGCATATCTATACCAGCAGGTCATGACTCAAAAGGATATCCCTTAGGACTCCAAATCATAGGAAAAGCTTTTGATGAGCAAAATATATTAAATATAGCTTATGCAATGGAAGATAAAATTAATTTTAAAAATAAAATTAGTGATTGGTGGATCAAGTGAGTAATAATAAATTAGATTATTTAATTAGTAGAAAGGATAATTTATACGAGATTATAATTGGATTGGAAGTACATGCCCAAGTAACTTCTGAATCAAAATTGTTCTCATCATCAGCAACAAAATTTGGTGCTGAACCAAACACTCAGGTTAGTTTAGTTGATGCAGCATTCCCAGGGATGTTACCAGTCATTAATGAGTTTTGTATTAAACAAGCAATTAAGACTGGTATTGGACTTAAAGCAAAAATTAATAAGCGGTCAATATTTGATAGAAAAAACTATTTTTATGCTGATCTACCTCAAGGTTATCAAATTTCACAGTTTAAAGATCCTATAGTAGGTGAGGGAAAAGTCATTTTAGACATGCCAAATGGCCAAAAGGAAGTTGGTATTGAAAGATTGCACTTAGAACAGGACGCAGGAAAAAGTATTCATGATTTAGACCCACAAAATACATTAGTTGATTTAAATAGATCTGGAGTAGCTTTAATGGAAATCGTTAGCAAACCAGACCTTAGATCCCCAGATGAAGTTAGTGCTTATATAAAAAAATTAAGATCTATAATGAGATATTTGGGTACATGTGATGGAAATATGCAGGAAGGATCGTTGAGAGCAGATGTAAATGTATCAGTAAGAATTAAAGGATCAAAAAATTTAGGAACAAGATGTGAAATTAAGAATGTAAACTCAATTAAATTTATGCAAATGGCTATTGAATACGAGGCAAATAGACAAGTCGATTTAATTGAGGAAGGTAAATCTATTGATCAAGAAACAAGATTATTTGATACTAAAAAAAATGAAACAAGGTCAATGAGATCTAAAGAGGATGCTCATGATTATAGATATTTTCCAGACCCAGATTTATTGCCCCTAGAAGTCTCTGAAGAATTTATTGATAATATTAAAAAAGATATTCCAGAACTACCAGACGACAAAAAGAGAAGATTTATTGATGAGTTTAAATTATCACCTTATGAAGCTACTATTTTAGTATCAGATATTGATACAGCAAAGTATTTTGAAGAGGTAGTAACAAAAATGGGTAAAAATAAAGATATTAAATTAGCTGTTAATTGGATAACAGGCGAATTATTTGCCGTTTTAAATAGTAAAAATTTAGAAATTTCTCAAAGTCCAGTCAGTTCAAAAAATTTTGCAATATTAATTAACCTAATTAAGAATGGGACTATTTCTGGAAAAATAGCCAAAACAGTATTTGAGCTAATGATCGAAGGAGATAAAGATCCACAAAAAATTGTTGAAGAAAATGGATTAAAACAACAAAGCGATCCTAAAGCACTAGAAGCCTTAATAGATAAAATTATTAATGATAATAGAGAAAAAGCTGTTGAATACAAACAAGGGAAAGTAAAATTGTTTGGATTTTTTGTTGGTCAAGCAATGAAAGCTTCTAGTGGTAAAGCTAATCCTCAATTAATAAATGAATTATTAAAGAAAAAGCTTTAAATAAATGGGTGTAAACCTAGACATAACAGAAAAATTACAAAATTATATTAATGATTTTGGTTTAAAGCTAAATCTAGTTCAAAAGGAAATAATTGAGTATAATAAAACTTTAGGCGCCACTAAAAGAATGCAAGTTGATCCATCGCAGTGTTATTTTCTTCATTTAATAATAAAAGTTTCAAATATTAAGAGAGTACTTGAAATTGGTACTTTTACAGGACTTAGTGCACTTTCTATTTCACTTGCCCTACCGGATGATGGAAAACTTATTGCAATTGATAAAAATGAAGAGACTAACAAAATTGCATTGAATTTTTTTAAAAAAGCTCATCAAGATCATAAAATCCAAACAATAGTAAAGCCAGCTCTTGAAACGTTATCAGTTTTGAATAATAAAAAATTTGATATGGTTTTTATAGATGCAGATAAAATGAATTATAAAGAATATTATGAAAAATCATTAAACCTTATTAATAAAGGTGGTTTAATTATAATTGATAATGTTTTGTGGCATGGTGAAGTAGTCGATGAAAAAAATAATGACAAATTTACAATAAAAATTAAAGAGTTTAATAAGTATGTATCAGAAGATGAAAGGGTAGAGCAAATAATCATTCCACTCGGTGATGGTATGACTGTATGTAGAAAGTTAAAATGATAGAAGTATTTGGTTTTTATAAATTTATGTTAGTTAATCAACTTAATAAACAAAAAGTTTTACTTAACGATTTTTTAGTAAAAAAAAATATACGAGGTACAATAATTATTTCTAAAGAGGGCATAAATGGTAGTATTTCTGGTAAATCGAAAGATATAAAAAGCTTAATTAATCAAATTAAAAAATTTTTTTTATTTAAATCGTTCGATAGCACAAGTAAATCTAAGTGTTCTTTTCAACCATTTCATAAACCGAAAGTAAAAATTAAAAATGAAATAGTCCCAATGAACATGGTTTTATCAAAAAAAATTAGAAAAAAAGATAGTCATGTAAAGCCACAAAATTGGAATAAACTTATTAAGAGTAAAGAAACACTAGTTGTTGATGCTAGAAAACCTTTTGAATATAAAGTTGGTAGCTTCCAAAAAGCAATTAATCCCAATATTAGAAATTTTAGAGACTTTCCTAAATACCTCAAAAAATTAAAAAAAAATCAACCAGTTGCTATGTTTTGCACTGGGGGAATAAGATGTGAGAAAGCGAGCGTATATTTAGAGAAAAATGGTTTCAATAATATCTATCAGTTAAAAGGTGGTATCCTTAATTACATGAAGACGATTAAACAGAGTAACAGTTTATGGAAGGGTGAATGCTTTGTCTTTGACAACAGAGTAAGTCTTAAGCACGGTTTAAAGGTCGGCACTTACTCAATTTGTGGTGGATGTAGAAATCCAATATCAAAGAAAGACATGGTTTCTAAAAAATATGAACAAGGCGTAACTTGTCCAGGATGTTACAATAAGTTATCAATTTCTCAAAAAAAAAGGTTTAGAATGCGGCAAAGTCAAATAAATCTTGCAAAAAGTAATGGGAAACGACATATCTTTCAAAAAGATCATTAACAAAATTTTTCAAAATGGATTTACTTAAGGATAAAATACCATCTTTAGTTCGGAAATTAGCTGTACCTGCTAGTGTTGGAACTTTATTTCAAACCCTTTATAACATTGTGGATACTTTTTTTGCAGGAAAAATATCACCCGAAGCCCTGTCAGCATTATCAAAGTCTTTTCCTATATATTTTATCCTAGTAGCAACATCAATTGGAGTAACTATTGCTGGAACATCTTTAATTGGTAATAGTATAGGCGAAAATGATAAAAAAAAAGTTTTATATTATTTTTCTAATAATATTTATTTTGGAGTATTCATTTCTATTATAATAACTTTTTTAGGATTGTATTTTTCTGAAACTGTTTTTTTATTAATGGGATCTACTAATGAAGTTACATTATTGGGATTGGAATATACTAATGTAATTTTCTCTGGAACAATAATTTTTATAATGGTTGTAGCGCTAAATTCATTATTACATGCTGAAGGTGATACAAAAACTTTTAGGAATGCATTAATTTTTTCTTTTTTCTTAAATATTATATTAAATCCAATTTTAATTTTTGGTTTTATGTTTATACCAGCTTTTGGTGTTAAAGGTATTGGTATAGCCACGATTATTTCTCAAACAATCTCACTTTTTATTGTTTTTTACAAGGTTATTAAAAATCAAAGAGTAAAAGAAATGACTAAAGAATTTTTTTTAATAAAATATATTTATCTAAAAGATATTTTTTTTCAATCGATGCCTATAAGTGTTGCTATCTGTGGGTACTCAATTGCATCAGCTATAATATTTACATATGTTGGTTCATCTGGTGAAGAAGCAGCAGCAGGATATGGAGCTGCCACCAGAATTGAACAAGTAGTATTACTGCCTGTTTTGGGAATAAATACTGCAATAATATCTATAATTGCCCAGAACTATGGAGCCGGCAATTATCTAAGAATAAAGCAATCATATTACACAGCAATTAAATATACTTTTATAATAATGGTTACTTCTGGAATTTTTATCTATATTACATCAGGTATTATACCCACTTTTTTTTCTGATAATTTAGAAGTAATACATTACGGAAAAAAATATTTACAAATCTCAGCATTTGTTTTGCCAGCATATCCGATCTTTTTTTTATCAAATGGTTTTTTCATGGCTTTAAAAAAATCTGAGAATGCTCTTATTACTAACTTTTTTAGAAATATTATATTACCGATAGTTACTTTTTATGTTGCTACTTATTTTGTAGCTGATTTTAATACTTTTTTTTGGATTTGGGTTATATCAAATTGGATATTTTCAGTAACTTTGTTATTTGTAGTTCTTTACTATATTAAAAATAAATTAAATAAAACGGGCGCTGTCATTCAACCATGACCAAAGATGATTTGAAAAAGATCGTCTTACAAATAAATTAATTTCATCATCACTCTTATTGTGAATAATAACATCTATTTTATTAATTATAGTTTGTGTAACGGCACCTTTTTTCTTTTTAAATTCGTTAAAATTAAAAGGCGAACCTTTCATGAATAGATCATAAATTTTTTCTCCAGTTAAATTTAACATAACAAATTGATCTGTTACATCTGTAATTGCTCCTAGACCTGTATTAGAAATTTTATTAATTAACTCATCCTCAATAACATAGCTATTGCTGTCATCACTATTTTTTTCATTTGCGTAGATTATCCATTCGTCTGGACTTAGCCACAATGCGGTTACATTAGCACCCGATGATGATGTGTTTGGTTCATTTGGAAGCAATATATTCAGTGATTTTCCAACTGATGAAATAAATTCTCTACTTTTTCCTCTTACAATTAATTTCATTATTGGGCTTGTTTCAAAAATTTTTAAATTATCAAAAATTTTTGTATCATTAATCGATGTAATATATTTAAGCATTTAATCTTTTATTCTCCTTATCTAAAAAAACAGGATCAGCGATTTTTACATTAATTATTTTATCTTTCATTGGTATAAATAATTTTTGACCCATCATATTTTTTCCTCCCTTAACTACTCCTAAAGCTATTGACTTATTTAAATTTGGACTAAAATAACTTGATGTTATATGACCTAACATTTCAACAGGTTTTTTTGAAGTATCGGCAACAATTTGCGCACCTTCTTCTAAAACTTCATTTGGATCATCAGTTAAAATTCCAACAAGTTGCTTTCGATCATCTCTTATGGTGTCTGATCTATAAAGCGAACGTTTACCAATAAAATCATATTTTTTTTTGCTGACTATCCAATCCATCTGTAAATCTATTGGTGTTAATGTAGCATCTGTATCTTGACCAACTATAATAAAACCTTTTTCAGCTCTTAATAAGTGCATTGTTTCAGTGCCATAAGGTGTAATATTAAACTCATTGCCTGCATCCATACATTTTTCCCATAAAGATTTTCCATAATTTGCTTGAATATTTATTTCATAACTTTGTTCACCGGTAAAACTTATCCTCATAACCCTACACTTAATATTTCCTATCTTTGCATTTTTAAATGACATGTGAGGAAAATTTTCATCTGATAAATCTAAATTGGGTATTATCTTAGAAATTATTTTTTTACTATTAGGTCCACAAACACTTGCAGTAGCATAGTGATCTGTTACTGATGTTAAATATACATCTAACTCTGGCCATTCTGTTTGCAAATAATCTTCTAATTTTCCCAAAACATTAGCTGCCCCACCTGTTGTGGTAGTCATTATATAATGATTTTCACTTAATCTAGTTGTGACTCCATCATCATAAACCATTCCATCTTCGTTAAGCATAAGACCGTATCTACACTTTCCAACTGCTAATTTTGACCAAGCGTTTGTATAAACTCTATTCAGAAATTCTGATGCATCCGAACCTTGTATGTCAATTTTTCCAAGTGTTGAAGCATCAAGTATACCTGCTCCCTCACGTGCTGCTTTACTTTCTCTTTGTACAGCATCATGCATATTTTCATTACCTTTAGGATAATACCAAGCTCTTTTCCATTGTCCTACGTTTTCAAACTTAGCTTTATGTTGAACATGCCAATTGTGCATCGGTGTTTTTCTAAATGCATCAAAAAATTCTCCTACATTTCTTCCTACAATAGTTCCAAATGTTAATGGTGTGTAAGGTGGTCTGAATGTTGTTGTACCCAAATCTGACATCTTCACATTGCTTGTATCTGAAATTATTCCTAAAGCATTCATATTACCCAGTTTACCCTGGTCTGTTCCCATTCCTGTAGTTGTATATCGTTTTACATGTTCAATTGATCTAAAACCCTCTCGTAGCGCGAGTTTAATATCTTTAGCAGTTGCATCATTCTGAAAATCAACGAATGCTTTTGTTTTACTAACAGTTTTGTCAGATGGAAGTAACCATATATTTCTTTTTGAATTTGATTTAGAAGAATTTATTTTTAAGTTTTCAAAATTAGTTTTATTTATTTTAAGAAAATTTTTTAAACTTACATTTATATTTGAAATGATATCATCTAGCTCTAAGTTTCCGTTACACGATCCTATACTTAATTGATCAGATGGGTACTTGCTTGGTATAAATATATTATCGTTATCATCAAATTTTAGCTTACCACCTGATTGTGTAAACAAATGAACCGCTGGTGTCCATCCTCCTGAAACACCAAGGCAATCACAATTAATATCAATTTTTGAGTCAGTAACAGTTTTACCATCTTTAGAAAGTTTCATTATGGTAATTTTATTTATTTTTTTATAACCCTTTGTATCTATTACTGTATAAGAATTGTATATTTTAATTCCTGCTTTATTTATTTCATTTGTTAAATCTGATTTATTTTGCTCTCTAATATCTACAATTGCATTAATCTTAATACCTTTATTATTTAGCGATATAGCTGTTTCATAAGCAGTGTCGTTATTAGTAAATAATACATTCTCTTTTCCACAAGCAACACCATAAAAGTCAGCATATTTCTTTATTGCCGATGAAAGCATTATTCCTGGACGATCATTATTATCAAAAATTAGAGGTCTTTCAATTGATCCAGTGGCAGTAATCACTTTTTTAGCTCTAATTTTTAATAATCTTTGTCTTATTAAGTTTTTTTTTTTTTCTAATGGTAAATGATCTGTTAAATTTTCTCTTGCTAACAAGTAATTGTAACCATGATAAGCTGCTACACTAGTTCTTGTTTTAATTTCAAGATTTTTTAAATTTTTAATTTGTTCTATTTCTTTTTCTAGCCAATTAGATGAGTATTGATCATTAATTTTAAAATAGTCATTTTTTTGGTAGATAGTTGTGCCACCTAAATTAGGCCTTTCCTCTAATAGCAAAGTTTTGAAATTATTTTCTGCAGAAATTTTAGCGGCCATAATACCTGAAATACCACCACCTATAACCAGTACATCACAGTGAACATAATTATGATCGTATATATCTGGATCTGGTTCCGCTGGAGATTGACCTAAACCAGCAGATTTTCTTATAAAGTACTCGTATTTTTCCCAGAAACTGGCAGGCCACATAAAAGTTTTATAATAAAATCCAGCGGGCAGAAGGGGCGATAAAAAATTATTTATTCCACCTATATCAAAATTTACACTAGGCCAACAGTTTTGACTTGATGCCTCTAAGCCATCATAAATCTCAACCTCAGTGGCTCTTACATTTGGTTCTGTTACTGATGAATTTTTATTTATTTGAACAATTGCGTTTGGCTCCTCAGATCCAGATGTCATTATACCTCTTGGCCTATGGTATTTAAAGCTTCTACCAACTAAGTGAACATTGTTAGCCAATAGGGCTGATGCTAATGTATCACCTTTAAACCCAAAATAGGTTTTACCATCAAACTTAAAAGAAACTCTTGTTGTTTGATCAATGAATTTACTAGCGGAGGTTCTTAAATTATCAGACATGAAATTATTTTATTGGCGGTTTCTCACCCATTTTATAAACAGCGTGAATTTGATCATTTGATGTATCTCTAACCATATTAAACCATTTTCTACATCCATGAATATGAACCCATCTTTCTAGTTGAATTCCTTTAATATTTTTCCTCATAAATAAATACTCAGCCCACTCATCGTCGCTTAGTTCTGTTGGTTGTTTCGGCCTTACAATATGAGCTTCGCCACCAGCTTTAAATTCGCTTTGTTCTCTCTCACCGCAATAAGGACAATTAATAATAAACATTAATGAGCTACAGCTGCAGCACCATGTTCATCAACTAGATCACCACTGACAAATCTATTTATATTAAATGCTGCATTTAATTTATGTGGTTCGTTATTTGCAATAGTGTGAGCAAATAAATCACCTGAACCAGGTGTTGCTTTAAATCCTCCAGTACCCCAACCACAATTAAAATATAAACCTTCAATTGAAGTTTTACTTATTATTGGACTTGCATCAGGACATATATCGACAATACCGCCCCATTGTCTTAACATTCTCATTCTACTAAATATCGGATACAACTCTAAAATTGCTTGTAAAGTCCCTTCAACAATTTCATGACTACCTTTTTGTGAGTAAGAAACATAGTCATCTGTACCAGCACCAATTACTAATTCACCTTTATCTGACTGACTTACATATGCATGAACTGCATTTGACATAACTACTGTATCTATAATTGGTTTTACAGGCTCTGAAACTAGTGCTTGAAGAGGTTTACTTTCAAGAGGAAGCCTTAGTCCTGCCATGTCAGCTAGCACACTAGAATGACCAGCTGCAACAACACCAACTTTTTTTGTTTTAATGAAACCTTTTGTTGTTTCTAACCCTTCGATTTTATTTCCGATTCTTTTAATTCCTTTAACTTCACAATTTTGCAAAATATCAACACCCAATTCATCTGCACCTCGGGCATAACCCCAAGCCACAGCATCGTGTCTAGCAGTTCCAGCTCTTTTTTGCAAAGTACCACCTAACACTGGGTATCTTATATCTTGTGATGTATTAATAATTGGACAAAACTTTTTAACTTGATCTGTTGAAAGCCATACTGCATCAATTCCATTTAATCTATTAGCATGTGTTCTTCTTTTTAAATCCCTAACATCTTGTAAGTTATGAGCCAAATTCATAACTCCACGTTGGCTAAACATAACATTATAATTGAGTTCTTGAGACAAGCCTTCCCAAAGTTTTAAAGCATGATCATACAAACCTGCACTTGCGTCCCACAGATAATTTGATCTTATAATTGTTGTATTTCGTCCTGTGTTACCGCCACCAATCCATCCTTTTTCAACGACGGCAATATTATTCATTTGATGTTTTTTTGCTAAATAATATGCAGTTGCCAACCCATGACCACCACCACCTATGATTACAGCATCATATTCTTTTTTTGGCTCAGGATCTCTCCATGCTCTCTGCCAATTTTCATGATTTGTAAAAGCGTTTTTAATAAGCGAAAAAATTGAATATTTGTTTTTCATATATTTTATGAAAATACTTGATTAATATTGAATATTCAATGGTTTCAAGTTACACAGGTAACGTGGAAGAGTGGGTGAGATGGCTGAAACCAATCGGTTGCTAACTGATCTTACGGAGAAATTCGTAACGTGGGTTCGAATCCCACCTCTTCCGCCATTAATAAAGAGGCTTATTTTCGAAAAAATTAAGCATTTTAACCGGTCGTTTTTCAACTATATATCTATAAACATTATAATTTTCTAAAACCCTTTGAACATAGTTTCTTGTCTCTCTAAATTTTATTAATTCAATCCAATCAACATAATCAATTTGATTTTTTTGAGGGTTTTTATTTAATTTTTTCCAATATTTTACTCTTTTAGGACCTGCATTATATGCAGCTATTGCAAAAGGGTAAGAGCCATCATACTCAAGAATTAATCCCGCTATGTAGTGCGAGCCAAGATTTATATTATATTCAGGATCAGTCGTTAACCTAGACTTAGAGTATGGTAGTTTAGCCTGCTTTGCAACTAGTCTAGCAGTATAAGTCATTAACTGCATCAAACCTCTTGCGCCAGCTGAACTATTAGCTGACATATCAAATTCACTTTCCTGCCTAATTATTGAAAGAATAAAAGGAGTTTCAGGAATTTTTCTCCCATTAATAATTTTTGGAGTACCTATAATTGGATAATTATAATTATTTAAAAATCTTTTTTCATAAGATGCTAATTTTGATATTTGTATTGCAAAATCATATCTTGAGATATTGGTTGCTAGTTCTGCGGCTAAAATTTCACTACCTTTTTCTATGTTATCTAATGCTAAATGTCTTAGAATATGCTTGGTATATTTATCTCTATTCAGCTCATTTAATAAATATACTATTTTTACAAGACCTTTATTTTCAAACATAGCTTTATAATCATTGTCAACTTTTTGCTCTAAACTTAGCTCAAAACTCTCATCCGGATTGATCTTTAAAAAAGCTAACTGACCATAATATGTAGTTAAATATTTTGATGCTTCCTCATACCATTTATTTTTTAAATCATCTTTATTTAATTTATCATAGGATCTGCCTAACCAGTAAGCTCCTCTTGATAAACTTATTGGATAACTTACATTGTTATAAAAATTTTCAAAATGTTCTATTGCTAGTATTGGATCGTTTAAAAAACTTAAAGATATCCATCCGCTCATCCATTCAGCAGCAGCATAATCTGGTCCTTCGACCATTGAATGGTTACTTACTATTTTATACGCAGTTTCATATTTTTTTTTATATATTAATGATCTTGCTATGATTTCTCTTTCTTTCCACCATTTTTCGGGTCTTACCAAATAAATTTTGTTGTTTGGTATTGTAAGTAATATTTCTAAAGACGATTCAATTCTACCTCTTTTTCTTCTCCATTTTAATCTATCATAATTTAAACCTGAGTCATTTTTAAATCTATCTGGAACTTTTGAGATTGCGTTATCTACACCATATGATTTACTCATCAAAAGTTGCCTAGCTGTATACAGTAATTGTTCGTCTTTTGGTAAATATCTAAGCATTCTTTTTAAATCCCAGTATTTATTTTCCCAGGCTAAATATTTAGCACGATTTATGTAATCATCATTATTAAGATATTTTTTATATTTTTTTCTAAAAAATCTTAAATCAGATTTACTTAAGTCTGCTTTTTCAAAACCTTTTTTAATTAGGTTAATACCTTTTGTAGTTTCACCTGTAAGAATGAAACTTTCACCTAATATCATTTCACCATAGCCACTAAGTGGCGAATTATCAGAGAATTTTTTTACTATTTTTTTTGGCGAAACTTTTTCAGTAGACATTTTATGTTCAGAAAGATATTTAATTCTACCGATTCTAGGATAATCAGGATTTTTAGAAATAAATTGTTGATAATCATAGTAGCTCGCTCTATTTCCATAAGTTAGTAAATGACGCCATTGTATAAAATTAATAATGTCATTATTTTTACTTTTCTTTGCAATGGATATCGCATTTGTCCAATCAGCTTTCCTCATCGCATTAATAGCTTTACCAGCTAGTTCAAATTCTCTTTTAGAAAAAAATTTAGATTTTTTCGCTAACTTTCCCACTGATTTTTGAACAATTTTTGGTTTATTTTTTGGTATAATAATTCCTATATTTGTTACTTTTTTCTCTTCTAATACTTCGTCCTTTTGTTTTTCTTTTTTCTGTATTGCTAAAACTGGCTTCTTGAGTGGCTTGATTATGTTAACAGAAATTTTCTTTTCTTTAGTCTCTTGTTTTAAAATAGGTTTTTGCTTGGGAATAATAACATTTTCTTGAGATTTAATATTTGACGTATATAAAAATGTCACAAGAGCAAAAGTGAAAGGTATTATTTTTTTCATAATTTTTTGTAAATGAATCAACAATTTATGTTATAAGTATTTATGTTTAAAGGTTCAAATGTTGCTTTAATAACTCCATTTAAAGATAATAAGTTAGATATTGAAGCTTATATTAAAATTATTCATTTTCACCTAGAAAATGGTACGCATGGACTTGTTCCTGCTGGTACCACTGGTGAGTCCCCAACATTAGATCACGATGAACACCAAAAAGTAATTGAGCTTTGCATTAAAGAGTCAAATGGAAAGATACCTGTTATAGCTGGAACTGGCTCTAACTCTACAGAAGAAGCTATATCGTTAACAAAACATGCGGAAAAGGTAGGTGCTAACGGTGCATTAGTTGTTACACCATATTATAACAAACCTACACAAGAAGGTTTATATCAACATTATAAAGCAATAAGTGACAACACAAGCCTTCCAATAATAATTTACAATATACCAAGCAGATGTGTAATTGATATGTCTGTAGATACAATGGCAAGGTTATTTGAGTTAAAAAATATTGTGGGCGTAAAAGATGCTACAGGAGATTTAAATAGACTAGATCAAACAATTAAAAAATTAGGTTCAGAATTTATACAGTTAACCGGCGAGGATGGTCTTGCCTTTGAATTTAACAAAAGAGGGGGCGTTGGTATCATTTCCGTTACCGCAAACATAGCTCCGAAATTATGTTCTGAAATGCAAAATTATTCGAAATCAAAATCAGGAAATGAAATAAAAGAAGCTGAGAGGATTGATCAAATGCTTCAACCACTACATAAATCTTTATTCATTGAAAGCAATCCAGCACCAGCAAAATATGCTGCAAAACTTTTAGGTTTGTGCAGTGATGAAATTAGATTGCCTTTGGTAAACATTAAGGATGAGACAAAAGACAAGGTTAAGAAAGCTTTACAGTCTGCAAAATTAATTAGTTAATGAAAAAAAAAACCACTCCTGGTTTGAAAATAATTTCAATTAACAGAAAAGCAAGTTTTAATTATTTTTTTGAAAGCTTATATGAAGCTGGTATTATGCTTAAAGGATCAGAAATAAAATCAATAAGATTAGGAAAAATTAATATATCCGACTCATATGGTATTGAACGAGAAGGTGAAATTTTTTTAATGAATGCTCATATACCTTTATACAAAAATGCAAGTCATAAAAATCACAATCCTACGGACGATAGAAAACTTTTATTAAATAAAAGAGAAATTAATAAATTGATTGGAAAAATAAATAGAGAAGGTTTTACTTTAATACCTACAAAAATTTATTTTAAGAAAGGCAAAGCAAAAATTGAAATTGCAGTCGCAAAAGGGAAAAGACAATATGATAAAAGGCAAGCGAAAAAAACGAAAGATTGGCAAAGAGATAGAGCAAGATATGTTAGAAAAACAAGCTAATAAAGTTTTTTTAGGCATAGGTTCTAATTTAGGCAATAAAAAACTTAACATTGAAAACGCCAAATTACATCTTGAACTCAATAAAAATTTCAGAATATTTAAAACTTCAAAATTTTATAGAACTAATTCTTGGCCAAATCCTAAAATGCCTAATTTTTTAAACATTGTAATTGAAGGTGAAACATATCTAAAACCTTTAGATCTGTTGTTTTTTTTAAAAAAAATTGAAAAAATTCTAGGAAGAAAACCAGCCGAAAAAAATTCTCCACGAATGTGTGATATTGATATTATTGACTTTGGTCATAAATGTCTAAAATTGTATGATAGAAAGAGTTTTGTTATTACTCCACATCCAAGACTAGAGGATAGAAATTTTGTTTTAATACCATTGTTTGAAATATCAAAAAATTGGAAGCACCCTAGATCAAATATAAAAATATCACAATTATTAAAGCAAATTGACACTAAAGACTTAAGATCTATTACAGTTGAATAAAAAAATGATATAGTAAATTTATGTTAAAATCAGATGATTTAATAAATAAAGTAAAATCTTATAATAAGTTTTTAAATCCAGAAACTTTAGACAAAGCTTATAACTTTGCAGTCAAAGCCCACGAAAATCAAAAAAGACATTCAGGTGATCCTTATGTAATTCATCCAGTTGCTGTTGCAAATATTTTAACTGAACTTAAATTAGATAGTGCTACGATAGCAACAGGCTTGCTTCATGATACTATTGAAGATACGCATGCTACCTACCAAACAATTAAAGATGAATTTGGTCAAGAAGTTGCTGATCTGGTTGAGGGCGTAACCAAAATTTCTGAGCTTGAAAATCAAGCAACTGCTAATTCTAGGGCGGAAAATTTTAGAAAATTAATTATTGCAACATCCAAAGACATAAGAGTCTTACTAGTTAAAATTGCAGATAGATTACATAACATGAGAACGATAAGTTCTATTGATAAAACTGAAAAAAGAGAAAGAATTGCCAAAGAGACTATGGAAATATATTCACCGCTTGCCGATAGAATGGGGATGAATAGAATTAGAGATGAATTAGAAGATCTTTCTTTTGAAGTGCTAAATCCAAATGCAAGAAAACTAATTAAGGATAGATTGGATAAAATTAAAGAAAATAATCTTATTAGTTTTAATGCTGTCGCAGAAGAATTTACCAATCTACTCCAAGATCATGGTTTGGTAGCAAGAATCTTTGGAAGAGAAAAAACTCCTTTTTCCCTGTGGAGAAAAATGCAAAATAAAAGAATTTCCTTAGAACAAATAACAGACATTATGGGTTTTAGAATAATTCTTGATGATATTTCTGCCTGTTATAAATCACTTGGTATTTTTCATAATAAGTGGAATTGTATACCTGGCAAATTTAAGGATTATATTTCATCACCAAAAATAAACAAATATCAATCACTCCATACTTCAATAATAGGACCAAACAAAAGACCAATTGAAATTCAATTAAGGACAATGCAGATGCATGAATTTGCACAAAGAGGTGTAGCTTCACATTGGAAATATAAATCATCAGAAAAATTTAATTCTTTGACGTGGAAAGAATATGATTGGTTAGCTGACCTAGTTGAAATAATTGAGAAGAATCAAAACCCTGAAGATTTTTATGAATACACTAAACTTCAAATGTTTCATGAAAATGTTTTTTGTTTTACCCCGAAGGGTTCAGTTATTAAATTACCCAAAGATGCGACACCAATTGATTTTGCCTATGCTGTTCATACTCAAATTGGAGACACAGCTATTGGATCTGAAATAAATGGTAAAGATTCACCCCTTCAATCAATTTTAAGAAATGGAGATGTTGTTAAAATAATTACTTCAAAAAGAGTATCTCCATCCCTTCATTGGCTATCTTTATCAAAAACTGGAAAAGCACGTGCTGCTATAAGAAGATATTGGCAATATAAAGAAAACACTAAGTCAATCAAAACCAAAAGATATAATACTACATTATGGATATCTTTAACAGACCAACCAGGTAAATTAGGCGATGTAACAACCATGATTGGGTTAAATAATGTAAATATTTCAAGTGTTGAGATGGTCGAAAAAACCAAAAAAACAATAAATTTTAGATTTAATCTTATAATTCATGATTTGAAGAACTTTACAAAACTTATTAGTGAGTTAAAACAAAAAGAATATAACTTTAAAATTATTAGACACAAAAACAAAAAATATGCTTTCTTTAAAAGACTCTTTGGTGGTTTTAAAAAAAACTAGAGCTCTACTAGAAGGACATTTTGTATTATCATCAGGTTTACATTCACCGAAATATGTTCAATGTGCAAAATTGTTGAGTAAACCGTCATATGCATCAATTATGTCAAAATCATTAGCATCAAAAATTAAAAAAAAATTTAAAAAAATAGATATAATTTTATCACCTGCGATGGGTGGCATTATAATAGGATACGACATAGGAAGAATTCTGAACAAAGAAACTATATTTTGTGAGAGAGTTAAAGGAAAATTTAAATTGAGAAGAGGTTTTTTTATTAAACCTAATTCAAGAGTTTTAATAGTTGAGGATGTTATAACAACAGGTAAATCAAGTTTAGAGTGTGTTAGGTTAATTAAAAAATTCAAGTCTAAACATGTAGGTTTTGCCTGTATTATAGATAGGTCTAATAATAAATCATTAAAAATTAAAACTAAAAATATAGTTTCACAAGTTAAAATAGATATCCCAACATTTAAAAGGAATAATGTTCCCTTATCATTAAAGAAATTACCAATTACCAGCCCTGGTAGTAGATTTATAAAATGATACGTTTAGGTATAAACATAGATCATGTTGCAACTATAAGAAATGCTAGAGGAGAAGATCATCCTAATATTTTAAAAGCTGCAAAATTTGTAATGAAAAATGGAGCTGATTTAATTACAATTCACCTAAGGGAAGATAGGCGTCATATCAAAGATATTGATTTAAAGATTCTATCTAAATTTAAATCTATACCCATCAACTTAGAGATGGCTGGAAATAACAGAATGTTAAAAATAGCTCTTAATAGTAATCCTAAATACGTTTGTATTGTACCCGAAAAAAGAGAGGAATTGACAACAGAAGGTGGATTGAATTTAAAGAAAAATAATAAAACTTTAAAAAAAATTGTAAAAACTTTAAATAATAAAAAAATTAGAACAAGTCTTTTTATTAATCCAAATTTAAATGATATTAAATTATCAAAAGAAATTGGGGCTAAATGTATTGAACTACACACTGGTAGCATATCAAGAAAAGTTAGATCTAAAAAAAATATCGAAAAAGAATTAAAAAAAATCATTTCTTCTTGCAATCTTGCCAACTCACTAGGACTTGAAGTCCACGCTGGTCATGGACTCGATTACAAAAGTGCACGTATATTATCTAAAATTAAATTAATAAAAGAGTTTAATATTGGCCATTTTATAGTAGGCGAGTCATTTTTTTTAGGCCTACCAAGTGTTATTAATAAATTTAAAAAAATCTGTAAATAAAATTATATGGAAGTTATTGGTAATGGAGTTGATATTGTAGAAAATTCTAGAATAAAGAAATTAATTAAAAACACTAAATTTATTAAAAGAATTTATTCAACACATGAAATAAAAAAGTCTAAATATATTAAAAATAAAGTTAATTTTTTTGCAAAAAGATTTGCTGCTAAAGAGGCATTTGTAAAGTCAATAGGCAGTGGTTTTAGATCTGGAATAAATTTTTCAGATATAATAATCTTAAATAATAAGTTAGGAAAACCATATATTAGGGTTAACAATAAGATTAAATCTATTATTTGCAAAAAAAATAAGCTTAAAAACTTTAAAGTTTTTCTATCCTTATCAGATGAGGTAAAACATTCTATAGCTTATGTAATTTTAAGTAGATCAAAAAAATGAAAAAAATAATTATCGAAAATATTACTACAATTATATATGCCTTAATAATTGCAGTATTTATAAGGTCTCTAATAATTCAACCTTTTTATATCCCGTCGTCTTCCATGGAACCAAATTTATTGGTTGGAGATAGATTATTTGTAACAAAGTACTCATATGGATATAGCAAACATTCTTTTCCTTTTAGTCCACCATTATTTAATGGTAGAAAATTATTTTCATCGCCAAAAGTCGGTGATGTAGTCGTTTTTAAAACACCATCTGATAATAGAACTGATTATATCAAGAGACTAATAGGTTTACCTGGAGATAAAATACAGTTTATTGATGGTAGTCTATTTCTTAATAATAGTGAAATTTTTAAAGATATAAAATCGAGTAAAGAATTTGTTTATTGTGGTGTTAATAAAATTAATAGTAATTATTTTACTGAAAATCTTCCAAATGGTAAGAAGTTTACGAGCGCTTATTTCAAAGAATATACATTACAGAATACAGATTTATTTGAAGTTCCAGATGATCATTATTTTTTTCTAGGTGACAATAGAGATTGTTCAAAAGATAGTAGATTTTTATCAAGTGTCGGATATGTTCATAAAGATAATTTAGTAGGTAAAGCACAGTTTATTTTTTTTTCCTCTGACTCCAAGAAAGGGAGTATTTTTGAGTTTTGGAGATGGAGTGAATTAATAAGGCTTGATAGATTTTTTAAAAGAATAAACTAAAATTTAATTATGAATTTATCCCAACTTGAAAAAAAATTAAAAATTAAATTTAAAGATAAAAAGTTATTAGAAAAATCTCTTATACATAAAAGTTTAGATCCAATAAATAATAATGAAAAGCTAGAATTCTTAGGAGATCGAGTATTAGGTTTTATAATTTCAAAAAAATTAATTGATATTTATCCTGATGAAAATGAAGGTTCATTGGATAAAAAATTTGCATCTTTGGTAAATAAAAACAGATGTTTAGATATTGCTAATAAATTAGAACTATTTAATTATATTAAAACTAATACAAATAAGACTAATAAATACAAGATCGAAAATAAAATTTTATCAGACACTTGTGAGTCTATAGTTGGAGCAATTTTTTTAGATCAAGGAATTAAAGTCGTAGAAAGTTTTATTTTGAATATGTGGAATGATTTTATAGTAAACACCAAAGAGACTATAATTGACTCAAAAACTAAACTTCAGGAATTTTCACTTAAAAAATTTAAAATATTACCAAAATATAAATTAATCAAAACGAAAGGCTTAAAACATAAGCCCATTTTTCACGTTCAAGTTAAAATAAAAACATCACAAGCTATAGAGGGCATTGGTAATTCAAAAAAATTGGCTGAACAGGATGCCGCAACATCTCTTTTAAAAAAATTAAAATTAATATGATTTGGGACGACAAAGGTTATTTATTATCTAAATTTAAATATAATGAAAATTCTGCAATTGTAGACTTTTATACATCAACACATGGCAAAGTATCTGGAATTATATTCGGAGCTACCTCAAAAAAAATTAAAGGTTACTTGCAGGTAGGTAATTTGTTTCAATTGAATTATCAGAATAAACATGAATCTAAAATAGGCTCATTCAAAGTAGAAATTATAAACGCTGAAACACCAAAATTTTTTAGTGATAGAGGTAAATTACATTGCTTGGCCTCATCTATGAGTATGATAAAACTTTTAACAGCAGAAAATCAAAATAACCATGAAATTTTTAATTTAATAAATAATTTTTTTATTTTATTGAAAGATGACGAATGGCTTAAAAAATACATCTTATGGGAATTAGAATTGCTCAAAATTTCAGGATATGATTTAAATTTAGAAAAAATAGCAAAAAAACAAATTATAAATGATAATGTTACATATTATGTTGAATCCCAAAGTGAAAAAAAAATTGTGCCAAATTTCTTGGTTGATATGAACAGTAGTACTTATGATAAAAAAGAACTTGTTAAAGGTATTAAATTAGTAAGTAGTTATCTAGACAAAAATATACTGCAGCCCAATAACTTAAGTCATCCTTTACAAAGAGTTGATTTTATTAATATCCTAAAGTAATTTATAGCTTCTTTGCTATTTTACTTGCAAAATACGTTACTATTGCATTTGCACCAGCACGCTTAAAACTCATTAACGTCTCTAATATAATTTTTTCATTAACTGTACCGTTTTTTATTGAATTCATTATCAAGCTGTATTCGCCAGATACTTGATAGGCAAACACTGGTATTTTAAATTTTTTTTTTACATCACTTATTATATCCAAATAAGGTAGACCAGGCTTAACCATTACCATATCTGCTCCTTCTTTGATATCCATCGATACCTCTCTTAAGGCTTCATCAGAATTACTATAATCCATTTGATATGTTTTTTTATCACCCTTCAATAATTTTTTAGACCCAACAGCATCACGAAATGGACCATAATAACTAGAAGCATATTTAACAGCATAGGATAAAATACTCACACTATTAAAATTATTTTCATCTAATGCTTTTCTAATTATTGCAATTCTTCCATCCATCATGTCTGAAGGTGCTATAACATCACAACCCGCCCTTGCTTGTATTACTGCTTGCTTAGATAGAATTTTTAAAGTTAAATCATTATCTATTTGGTTAGATTTAATAATACCATCATGCCCGTGTGATGTATAAGGATCTAGTGCAACATCACACATTATACCAATTTTATCTTTAAATTTTTTTTTTATAGTTCTAGTAGCTCGGCAAACAAGATTATTCTCATTTAGTGCTTCAGATCCATGAATATTTTTATATTTTTTTTCTACGTAAGGAAAGATTGCTATCATTGGTATACCAATTTTAATTAAACCTTTAACTAAGTGATTAACCTTATCTAAAGAATACCTAAAAACCCCAGGCATAGATTTAATTGGAATTTTTTTATTTTTTCCTTCAATAATAAATATAGGTTGTACAAGGTCATCAACAGATAGTGCATTTTCTTTTGTTAAGCGTCTTATCCAATCGTTTTTACGATTGCGCCTAAGTCTTAAATTTGGATATTTTCCAGTTGTAATCATTTAAAAATTAATTTATATGCGACAATAGTTATATATTATATAATATCTTTTAAACTATTAATAAATGCATTTATGTCACTTACTTTTAATGATTTTCAAAAACAAGATATAAACTTTGATATAATTAAACTTAGGAAAGCCTGCGATCAGGTTTTAAAGATAAAGGGTTTTGATACTACTTTAGGAATACCTCATTTTGCAGGCATATCATTAAATCAAATTCCTGGTGATCCTGAATCCACTAAAGGGAGTAAAATTAGAGGTGTGTATTGGACAAAACCAGATAGCACAGGTAAAGAAGTTGCTAGAGATGTTGGTATTGACGAAAGTAAGTATACAGAATTTGTTAATGATTTTAAAGGAACGTATTTTGAAGATGTATATCGTGAATTGTCAGAAAAATTTAAGCTTGGAAGAGTTAGACTATTGCTTAAAGAACCAAGGTCAACATTAAGTTGGCATAGAGATCCAGAACCAAGATTACATATACCAATTTATACTAATCCTGGTGCAATAATGGTTGTTGATAGTGTGGCCAAACATTTGCCAGCAGATGGCTCAGTCTGGATTACTAATAATACAAAATATCACAATGCTTTTAATGGGGGTGAAGAAAATCGTGTTCACTTAGTTGCATGTGTATTAAATTATAAATTTAATTAATTTGAAAAATATTTTCATATCCTCTGATCATGCTGGTTACACCTTAAAGGAATATATAAAAAAAAGTTTTATTAAAAAAAAAATAAAACTTTTTGATCTAGGTCCAAATAGCAATAATTCTGTAGATTACCCGCTGTATGCTCACAGGCTTTCAAAAAAGGTTGCTAAAAGTTCAAAAAATGTAGGAATTTTGGTCTGTGGATCAGGAACGGGCATGAGTATTACTGCAAACAAGCATAAAAAAATAAGAGCGGCTCAATGTTACAGCCTAAAATCTACGAAATTATCAAGAATGCATAATAATGCTAATATTATTACCTTAGGTTCAAGGTTGATATCCAGAAAAAATGCTTTATTGTTTATTAATACCTTTTTAAAAACAAAGTTTGATGGTGGTAGGCACCAAAAAAGGATAAATAAAATTTGAGGATACTATGTCTAGTGAAAGTAAATATTTAAACGATCAATATAAGGGTTTTTTTGAAGATAGCTTGTCTAAAACTGATCCAGATCTTTATAAAGCTATTAATGATGAATTAAGAAGACAACAACAGCATATAGAATTAATTGCATCAGAGAATATTGTTTCTCAGGCTGTACTTGAAGCGCAAGGTTCAGTTTTAACAAATAAATATGCCGAAGGATACCCAGGAAAAAGATATTATAATGGATGTGAGCATGTAGATGTTGCTGAAAATCTTGCAATCGAAAGATTAAAAAAATTATTTAGTTGTAAATTTGCAAATGCACAACCTCACTCCGGTGCACAAGCAAATGGTGCTGTTTTTTTGGCATTATTAAAACCAGGTGATACCTTTTTAGGAATGAGTTTAAACTCTGGTGGTCATATTACACATGGTTTAAAAATTTCTATGTCAGGAAAATGGTTTAATGCAATTGGTTATGATGTAGATAAAAAATCTGAACTAATAGATTATGATAACGTTGAAAAATTAGCTTTGGAACACAAACCAAAACTGATTATAGCTGGCGGAAGTGCTTACTCGAGAGTTATTGATTTTAAAAGATTTAGAGAAATTGCAGACAAAGTTGGAGCGTACTTAATGGTTGATATGGCTCATTTTTCTGGCTTAGTAGCTGGTAAAGGATATCCTAATCCTTGTGACCATGCTCATGTTGTTACGTCTACAACACATAAAGTTTTTAGAAGTGCAAGAGGTGGAATTATTTTAACTAACCATGAAGACCTTTCAAAAAAATTTAATACCGCTGTGTTTCCTGGTTATCAAGGTGGACCTTTAATGCATGTTATAGCCGCTAAAGCAGCTGGATTTCTAGAAGCATTAAGACCTGATTTTAAAGTTTATATTAAATCAGTATTATCTAACGCAAAAATTTTAGCTGAAACATTAAAAAACAATGGTTTCAAGATTTATTCTGGAGGTACTGATACTCATTTGATGTTAGTTGATTTAAGACCTTTTAATGTAAAAGGAAATTTAGCCTCTGAAAGTTTGTGTCGAGCAAACATCACGTGTAATAAAAATGGAATACCTTTTGATACAGAAAGTCCAATGATTACCTCAGGTATAAGACTTGGATCGCAAGCAGCTACCACACGTGGGTTTGGATTAAAAGAATTTGAGGTTGTAGGACAATTAATTACTAAGGTAATTAAAGGTCTATCATCCAATCCAGAAGATAATAGCAAAGTGGAAAATGAAGTAAGACAGGAAGTTATTGAGCTATGCTCAAAATTTCCAATTTATAAACACTTAGGTTAAATAAATTTAAATGATATGTCCTTGTGAAAAAAAAGGCGAGACTTCAGTAGTGGACTCAAGACCCACTGAGGATGGAACGGCTATTAGAAGAAGAAGACTCTGCACATGTGGTGAAAGATTTACTACTTTTGAAAGAATACAAATTCGAGAATTAATGGTTGTAAAAAAAAATGGAAGAAAGTCTCCATTTGATAGAGATAAATTATCCAAGTCAATTTATATTGCTTTAAAAAAAAGACCCATTGATACTGACACAGTTGAGAAATTTATAACTAAAATATCTCGTTCTTTAGAAGAGCTTGGTCAAAATGAAATTGCATCCAATACCATAGGAACTATGGTTATGGATGGATTAAAAGATTTAGATCCTGTTGCTTATGTTCGCTTTGCATCAGTTTATAGAAACTTTAGAGAAGAAAAAGATTTCATACAGTTTGTTGACAAAATAGATGTCTTCAAAAAAAGATAATATAATTACTTCTGACAATTATTATATGGGTTTAGCTTTAGCGCTAGCAAAAGAAAACCATGGATTAACTAAGGAAAATCCTTCTGTTGGCTGTGTACTAGTTAAAAACAATCAAATTATATCAACGGGTGTGACATCCGTAAATGGTCGTCCTCATGCTGAATATAATGCAGTAAAAAATTGTATTGTTAGTCCAAATGGCTCAACTGCCTATATAACAATGGAACCTTGCACACATAAAGGTAAAACTAATCCTTGCTCAAGTTTATTAATTAAGTCAAAAGTAAAAAAAGTAATTTTTTCAGTTACTGATATTGATCATAGAACCTCAAAGCAAGCACATAAAATTCTAAAAAATAAAGGTATTTTTGTCAAAAAAGGAATTCTTAAGAAGGAAATAGATGATTTTTATTCAAGCTATAAATTTAATCGAAAGTATAAACTACCCTATGTGACAGGTAAAATTGCTTGTTCAAAAGATAATTATATTAAATCTAAAAAATTAAAATATATTTCTGATGAAGCATCACTAAATGTTGGACACTTATTAAGATATAAAAATGATGGAATTTTGGTTTCTTATAAAACTTTAAATGACGATAATCCTAAACTTGATTGTAGATTAAATGGTTTAGAAAAAAACTCACCTAAAATTTTCATTATAGATAAAAATTTAAAAATTAAAAATTATTCATATGTGATAAATTCAATTAATCGTAGAAATACTTATATATTTTATAATTCAGCTAAAATCGGAAAGATAAAATATTTGAAAAAAAAAAATGTTAAACTTATTAAATTACCCGTAGGAAACAATAATCAACTTAATCTATTGGATGTGCTAAAAATTATTTATAAAAAAAAGATTTATAATTTGTTAGTTGAAGGTGGTAGATCACTAACAAGGTCCTTTTTAAATCAATATCTTTTTAATCAATTTTATTTATTTAAAAGTGATAATTTTTTAAAATCTACTGGTTCAATCTCAATTTCTGATATTTTAATAAAATTAGATAAAAATTTTAAAAGTAAAAAAGTATTAGATACTTATACTAATAAAGATAAAATTATAAGGTTTATTTAACTATGTTTAATGGAATTATATTTAATAAAGGAATAGTCCAAAATATTATAAAATATAAAAAAGGTCTTAATCTTTTTATTGAATCATCATTAAAAATAAGCAAGAAAGATCTAGGTATATCTATATCATGTGACGGAGTATGTTTAACCTTAGTTTCTATTAAAAAAAATATTAAAGAATTTTATTTATCTAATGAAACAATTATGAGATCAAAGTTTAGAGATATAAAGAAAAAAGACATTATAAATCTTGAATTACCTATGAAATACGGTCAAAATATTTCCGGTCATATATGTCAAGGCCATGTTGATACAGTTGGAATTGTAAACAAAATATTAAAATCTCAAAAGTCAGTTATTTTCGACATTATAATTAAAAATAAGTTTAAAAAGGATTTGATTGAAAAAGCCTCAATATTAATTAATGGTGTTTCACTTACGATATCAAAAATAACTAGAAAAGGTTTTCAGATATGGGTAATACCTCATACATTAAAACTTACAAATTTAAATAAACTTAAAAAAAAGGATAAGGTTAATATAGAAATAGATATTTTATCCAAATATGTGAAGAGGTATGTCAAAAAAAAATAGATATTCAAATATTGATGTAATAATTCGTGAAGCTAAAAAAGGAAGCATGTATATTTTAGTTGATGATGAAAATCGTGAAAATGAAGGTGATTTAGTTTTTTGTGCTTCTGATGTAGATCAAAAAAAAATTAATTTTATGGCTAAAAATGGCAGAGGATTAATTTGTTTAACATTAAATAGTATACAAGCTAAAAAGTTAAACCTTAATTATATGGCGCCTATTAATCAATCAAGAAACCAAACTGCATTTACAATCTCAATAGAGGCTAAGAAAGGTATAACAACGGGTATTTCAGCAAAAGATAGAGCCAGAACAATTAAGATTGCAACAAAGAGAAATGTTAAAAAAAAGGAAATAGTTTCTCCTGGTCATGTTTTTCCTATTATTGCCAAAGAGGGAGGAGTTCTTGTAAGGGCGGGACATACAGAGGCGTCAATAGATATTTCAAAACTGGCAAAAAAGAATCCTTCAGCCGTTATATGTGAGATAATGAATGAGGACGGCACTATGGCCAAAGGTCAAGATCTATTTAGATTTGCAGATAAGCATAAACTTAAAATTGCAAAAATAGAAGATTTAATTGCTTACAGACTTAAGAAAGAAAAACTTATTAAATTAAAAAAAACATCAAAAATTGATGTTGGAAATCAATCTTATAAAATTAAAATCTTTGAAAATATCATAGACGGTTCAGAACATTTTGCTTTGATTAAAGGAAATTTAAAAAAAAATGTTACTCCTAGATTAAGGGTAATTTCATCAAATGTAGTTGAAAATTATTTAATAAATCAAAAGATACCCAATTCGTTTCATAAAACAATTAAATATTTTGAAAAATTTTCTAATTGTGTGTTAATTTTTATAAGAGATCCAAATTTAAAATCAGTCACTCAAACATTAAGACAGTATAAAAGTCATGATTTTTATAAAAAAGGCCAGGATAGGCTAATAAAAAATTATGGAATTGGTGCACAAATAATTAAATCACTTAATATAAGGAATATGGTATTGGTAACAAAATCTAGAAAGAAGGTTGTTGGCCTTGAAGGTTATGGTATCAAGATAGTAAAACAAGAAATATTAAAATGAAAAATAAAATTTTAATCGTAATAGCTAATTATTACAAGGAAATATCTAAAAAACTTTTAAGTTCAGCTTTAGATCAATTTAAGAATGATTCAAAAGTGAAAATTATAGAGGTACCAGGTGTTTTTGAAATTCCAGTTACAATAATGAAAAATATAAAAAAATACGATGGCGTCGTAGCACTTGGCTGTGTAATAAAGGGTGAAACACCACATTTTGATTTTATTTCATCCTCCACAACTGATGCAATTATGAAAATTAGTGTTGACACCAAAAAGCCTGTTGGAAACGGCATCTTAACATGTTTAAATATGAAACAGGCTATTGCTAGAGACAAAAAAGGTAAAGATGCTGCAATTGCTGTAATATCTGTTCTATCACAAAAGAGATGAGAGTTTTCTTTTCAGCGAAAAATAATCCAAGGGTTATAATTATTCAAAAACTATATGGTAAGCTTTATAATAACGATAATGAAATTACATTTCCAAAGCACAGATTTAAAAGATTTATAAAAAATGTTGTTCTAGGTTCTATTGAGAGGCAAGAAGTACTTTTTGAAGAAATTAATCAATCAATTGAAAATATTAATTTAAAAAATATGGATAAGGTTTTTCAAACAATTATTAAAAGTGCTGTATATGAGTTTTTATATATGCCAAAAACACCAAGAAAAATTATCATTAAGGAGTATTTAAATGCATCAAATTTTTTTTTAGATGTCTCTCAAACAAAATATTTAAATGCAATATTAGATAAAATTTCAAAAAAAATAAGAAATATCAATGAATGAATTTGAGATTATTAATAAATACTTTAAAAAATTACGTAAAAATAAATCTTCTTTAAATCTTAATGATGATGTTTTTTTTGACAAAAAAAATAAATTAGTTCTATCAGTTGATACCTATGTTGATAAAATTCATTTTTTTGATTTTAAAAATCCAGAACTTGTTTTAAGAAAAATAATTAGATCATCTATTTCGGATATAGTTTGTAAAGGAGTTAATCCTAAATTTATTTTTATTTGTGCGTCTGGTAATGATAAACACTTTTCAAAAAAAAATTTAAAAAAAATATACGACTCAATCAAGGAGGAGCAAAGTATTTATAATATATTTATCGGTGGAGGCGATACTGTAAAATCTAGTAAGCTTACTTTCTCTATTACTTCTATTGGTTACTCAAGTAAAATAGTCTATCGAAATAGATCAGTCATTAATGACGATATATATGTTACTGGAAATCTTGGTGATAGTTATACAGGTTTATGTATTTTACAAAATAGTCTCAAAACTGATAAATTTAATAGTAATTACTTCATTAATAAATATTATTCTCCTGATATACAAATTAAATTAACAAAAAAATTACATGAATTTGCTTCATCATCAATTGATATATCAGATGGTCTCTTCGCTGATTTAGAAAAATTAATTAATAAACAGAAATATTCATTTAAAGTTAATTTAACCGATGTACCCATATCAAATAATTTGATAAATTTATTAAAATTAAAAAAAAAGAGAAAGATAGATTTCATTTCTAATGGTGACGATTATCAAATATTATTTACTGCATCAAAATCAAAACAAAAAATAATAAATAATTTCTCATACATTAATAAGATTCGAATAACAAAAATCGGAACAATCTTTAAGGGGAAAAGTAAATCTGTAATTTTAGATAATGAAGGTAATCAATTATTCCTTAAAAACAAAGGATATTTACACAATTTTTAGTTAAGTTAAAAGTTGCCTTTTATAGTCTTTTTTGTATTGTGCGATTTTTAATATTAAATAATTAATCTAGGGAATTACAATGAACACATCTGTCGAAACAATTTTATCTTATACAATTTTAGCCGGTTTATTATCAATAGTTTACGGTTTTTTTACGGGTAAACAAATTTTAAATGCAAGTTCTGGTAATGATAAAATGAGAGACATAGCCTCTGCTATACAAATCGGTGCTAAGGCTTATTTGAATAGGCAATATAAAACTATAGCAATTGTTGGTGTCGCTGTTCTTGTAATTATTAGTTATGCTTTTAGTATTTTAGTAGGTTTGGGTTATTTAATAGGTGCTGCATTGTCTGGTATAGCTGGTTATGTTGGTATGTTAGTTTCTGTTGAAGCTAACGTTCGAACAGCAGAGGCATCTAGAAAAGGTTTATCTCAAGGTTTATCTATAGCTTTTAAATCCGGTGCTGTAACTGGTATGCTTGTAGCTGGACTCGCTCTTTTGTCTATAGCAGTTTACTATTATTTATTGCTCAAATTAAATGTTGATGAAAGAGAAATAGTCAATGCACTTGTTGCCTTGGGTTTTGGTGCATCTTTAATATCAATTTTTGCTAGATTAGGTGGAGGTATATTTACCAAAGGTGCTGACGTTGGTGCAGACTTAGTTGGTAAAGTTGAAGCAGGTATACCTGAGGATGACCCACGTAATCCAGCTGTTATTGCTGATAATGTTGGAGATAACGTTGGTGATTGCGCAGGCATGGCTGCTGATTTGTTTGAAACATATGCTGTAACAATTGTTGCAACAATGGTCCTTTCTTCTATTTTCTTTGTTAACGATTTAAATATGATGATATATCCTTTAACTATCGGCGGCGCTTGTATTTTAACATCAATTTTAGGAACTTTTTTTGTGAGATTGGGTAATAGCAAAAATATAATGGCAGCTTTATACAAAGGTTTTATAGCTACAGCTATTTCATCATTAATATTATTATATCCACTAACTGATTATGTTATTGGTTTTGCAACAGAATACAGTGTTAACGGTGTTACTTTTAACGGCAAAAGTCTTTATTATTGTGGAGTAATAGGCCTTGCAATTACAGGTTTACTTATCTGGGTTACAGAATATTACACCGGGACAAATTACAGACCAGTAAGAAGCGTAGCAAGTTCATCAACAACTGGTCATGGTACAAACGTAATTCAAGGTCTAGCAGTATCGCTTGAGGCAACTGCAATACCTGCTTTAATTATCGTGGCTGGAATATTATTAACAAATTATATTGCTGGTCTGTTTGGTATAGCAATAGCTGTTACAACAATGTTGGCCTTGGCTGGAATGGTTGTTGCATTAGATGCTTATGGTCCAGTAACCGATAACGCCGGTGGTATAGCAGAAATGTCTAAATTGCCGAATAATGTTAGAAAAACAACAGATGCTTTAGATGCTGTTGGGAATACAACTAAAGCAGTTACAAAAGGATACGCTATCGGATCTGCTGGTCTTGGAGCACTAGTTTTATTCGCTGCTTATACTGAAGATATAAAACATTTTTCTAAAGTTACCGGTTCTAAGCTTGAAGGAATTGTAGTTACCTTTGATTTATCAAACCCCTATGTTGTAGTTGGTTTGTTAATTGGTGGCATGTTACCTTATTTATTTGGTTCAATGGGTATGCAAGCTGTAGGACGAGCAGGTGGTGCTGTAGTAATAGAAGTTAGAAGGCAATTCAAAAAATTCCCAGGAATTATGAAAAGAAAACAAAAACCTGATTATGCTAAATTGGTTGATTTATTGACTGTAGCAGCAATAAAAGAAATGATAATTCCGTCACTTTTACCAGTTTTATCACCTATAGTTTTATATTTTATTATTTACGCAATAGGTGGACAAGTTGCTGCCCTAGCATCTGTAGGTGCAATGCTTTTAGGTGTTATAATAACTGGTTTATTTGTAGCTGTTTCAATGACAGCAGGTGGTGGTGCTTGGGACAATGCAAAAAAATTTATTGAAGATGGAAACTATGGTGGAAAAGGTTCAGAGGCACATAAGGCTGCAGTTACTGGTGATACAGTTGGTGATCCATATAAAGATACAGCAGGTCCTGCGGTAAACCCTATGATTAAAATAACTAACATTGTTGCATTATTATTGTTAGCTGTAATAGCAGGTTAATTTTTTTTATCCATTTTACGCATTGGATCATTAATTTTTTGTCTTACGCTTGATAAAAAGTCGTATACGAAAGATCTCTTTGTATAAACTGATCCTGTTGATTTTTCTACAATTTTTATATTTTTCATTGTATCCTTGTTATAAAAATCCTTTTTAGCCAACATACCCATATCGTTAATTTCTAAAACCAAAACGTTGTTAACTAGTAATTGTTCTTTTCCCAGCTTATAGATTGATCCAGTAGACAGTTTTCTTTCTATATAAATCCAAACATCATTATCAAAAGTACTCCTAACTGATGGATTGCCCAACAATTTTATTATATCATTCTTGTTACTCATATTTACAGTCAATATGTCATTTTTTTTAGCTAAAAAGTGTACACCATGATGTTTTATTACTTTATTAGTTGAGCAACTTAAAATAAATATAATAATCAAAAATAAAAATTTATTCATGCAAAAAAATTATATTAATATTTATAACAATTTAGTAAATTTCTCTAGAAATAAAAAATTGTTTAATATTTTCACTAAAAAAGACACATTTTCAGATAGGTTAATTATATTATTAATTCATTTAGGTTTTTTTATTAAAAATTATAAAAGTGATATATCTAAGGAAGAAATGCAACAAATATATGATTATGTTTTTAGACAATTAGAACTCAGCATTAGAGAAATTGGTTATGGCGACGCATCTATTAATAAAAAAATGAAAGATTATATTAATGTTTTTCATTCAATGTTAGAAAAAATTGAAACATGGGACAGTCTAAGTGATACTAATAAGGATAAATATTTAAAGAATTATTTAAATTACAATGTAAATTTTAAAGATTTATCAACTTATTTTAATAAATTTAGTATTTTTCTATCAAATAAGCCTTTTAATTTATTCACAAAAGGTGTAATAAAAAGTGAATTTTAATTATGGCAGTTCCAAAACGTAAAACATCTAAATCAAGGGCGGGTAAAAGGCGTTCACATATACGTCTATCTCCTAAGAATATAGTTGAAGATAAAAAAAGCGGTGAGTATCGACTTTCACATCATTTGGATCCAAAAACAGGCATGTATAAAGGCAGACAAATCCTAGATCCTAAAGAATAAAATATTTATAATACATTTTATGTCTAAAAACATAACAATTGCAGTAGACGCAATGGGTGGTGATGGGTCACCTAAAAAGATTATTGATGGAATAGCACATCATTTTAAAAATGCATCAGGGGTTTTTTATAACATATATGGTGATGCTGATGAAATATCAAAAATTATACCATCCACTTTAGATAAAAATTTCTATAAAATTTATAATACTAAAAATTTTGTAAAAGGAACCGATACTCCTTTAGAAGCAGCAAAAAGAGGTAAAGACACCAGTATGTGGCTTTCCATAGATAGTGTAAAAAATAATAAATCTGATGTAGTCATCTCAGCGGGCAATACTGGAGCATTGTTAGTTATTGCTAAGCTAAATTTAAAAATGATTGAGAATATTGACAAACCTGCACTTTCCGCACTTTGGCCGAACAAAAAGGGCATGAGCGTTGTATTAGATCTCGGTGCTAACATTGAATGTAATGATAAAAATCTAATCGATTTTGCAATAATGGGCTCATCAGTTTTTAAATCATTATTTCCACATGAGGTAGCTAAAGTTGCATTATTAAATATTGGTTCAGAAGAAATAAAAGGAAATGAGACAATTAGAGAGACGTATAAAAAACTTAGCGTATTACAAAATCAAGATTATGAATTTAAGGGATATATTGAGGGAAACAATATTATGAAAGGCGATGTGAACGTTATTGTTTCAGATGGTTTTACGGGTAATATAGCACTTAAAACAGCAGAAGGGACAGCTAATTTTATTACTGATGAACTAAAAAAAACTTTTACAAGTAATATGACCGGTAAATTATCAGGTTTACTCAATCACTTTAATCTTAAAAAATTTAAAAAAAGACTGGATCCACGTCTTTACAATGGGGCTATTTTTATAGGATTAGACTCACCTGTTATTAAAAGCCATGGTTCAACTGACTTTGTTGGATTTTCAAACTCATTATCTGTATGTGAAAAAATTGTAAAAGGAGATCTTATTAACAAAATTAAAGAAAAAATTAATCAATGAGAATTAATTTAACTAAAAGAGATATAATTAATTCAATTTATATGCAAATCGGATTTTCAAAAAGAATAGCAGATAATTTATTCGATGATATAATTGATTGTATAATTGATAACCTGATAGAGCATAAAAAACTTAAGATTTCTAACTTTGGTACTTTTTCTTTAATCAAGAAAAATAAAAGACCTGGTATTAATTTTAAAACAAAGCAAAAAATAATTATTAATGAGAGAAATGTTATTTTATTTAAAGCTTCAAAAGATTTTAAAAAATTTGTAAATGAAAACAAGCAATAAACTTGACAAAGCATATAAAACTATAAGTGAGGTTGCAGAAATTTTAGATTTAAAAAACAAAAAAAACGGTAAATTAAGCACTCATACTATAAGATTTTGGGAAAAGACTTTTAAACAGGTTAGACCTAAACTTTTAAACTCGAAAAGACGTTATTATGATAAGTCTAGCATCGAAATTTTAAAAAAAATCAAGTTTTTGCTTAAAGATCAAGGTTTTAAGATAGAAGGTGTAAAAAAATTACTCAATAACGAATTAACTTTTAATCTTGACGATACCGCAAAAAAATCTATAAGCTATGATGATAGAAGTTTTAAACTTAAGTTAAATAAAATTTCTAATATAATAAAAGATATTAAAAATTTAAAATAATGGCAAAAAAAACTCACGTTAAGGTAAGACTTGTTCCGGAAGCTAAACCCGATAGTTCTTTTTTCTATTATGTAAAGAAGCCAGCTGGAGGTGAAAAGGCAAAGGTTAAATTAAAAGCTAGAAAGTATAATCCAAGTACAAGAAAACACGAGTTTTTTATAGAAAAAAAACTTCCTCCTCATAGCAAATAAATCATTTTTTTTTAAAGTTTCTTTTTTCAAAATCAATATATGACCAAATCATATTTTTCCAAATTCTATCTGTTATTCTTGGATCAATTTTATTTTCTAGAGATTTTTTTTTGATTTTTTTTAGGATAGTTAAAATCCTCTTTTTATCAATTATATCTTTTTTATGTTCTTTAAGTTTTAAAACTTCTTTAACTAAGTTTGTCCTTATTTTAATCAGCTTTATGAGATTATCGTCAACTTTATCTAGCTTAACTCTAATTTTTGATAATTTTCTTTTATTTAATGGCGACATTTATACAATTGGTTGTTAAACAAATTATTATATTTATAAAAGATGTTTGTAAATAGGGATCTAAAAAGAAGTCCAATAACTATATGGCTTGTATCAATATATTTATTACTTGTGTTAATGGTTGGAGTAGGTGGGCTTACTAGACTTACTGATTCTGGCTTGTCTATTACAGAATGGGAACTTTTTACAGGAATATTACCTCCAATATTATCTAGTGAATGGGAGTTTTATTTTTCTGAATATAAAAAAATACCAGAATTTATTTATCAAAACAGCGATATATCATTAGATGAATTTAAGATAATTTTTTATTGGGAATACTTTCATAGGCTATTAGGAAGATTTATTGGTCTAATATCAATCATACCTTTATTTTATTTTTTTTATAAATATAGAGGTCAAAATATTTCACTTTTAAAATATTCTTTAATTTTTGTTCTTGTTTGCGCACAAGGTTTTTTAGGATGGTACATGGTACAAAGTGGGCTAGTAGAAAGAATTGATGTTAGTCACTATCGACTTGCATCTCATTTATTTTTAGCTTTTATAATAATCTCATTAACTTTTTGGTTTATAATGGATTCTTTCCAAATTAAAGGTTTTACTAAAAAATTACCTAGTTTACTTTTAATAACAATACTTCTTTTCATTTTTATTCAAATAGTTTTGGGTGCATTTCTAGCTGGCTTAGATGGCGGTCTCATTTATAATACATGGCCTGATATGAATGGTAATTTATTTCCTAATGATTACAATAAGGTTAACTTCTTATCTTATGATCTATTTAACAGCCCTTCAATAGTTCAATTTATACATAGAAAAGTTGCATTATTACTTGTAATATTAATTTTGTACCTGAACATTATTTATGTAAAAAAAAAATTGTCTTTATTTCCACTTGTTATCTTTAACTTTACAATTTTATTTCAAATATTTATTGGAGTAATTACATTGTTATCTGGTGCAAAAATTTTTTATGCATCTTTGCACCAGTTAGGTTCTATTTTAGTAGTAAGTAGTTTTTTATATATTTTTTTTAAAAATATTCAAACTAACTTACAGCCTTTAGATTAGGCTTACCAGACGCACTTAGCGCTTGATCTAAATCAGCGATAATATCATCTGGATGTTCAATTCCAATTGACAATCTAACGTAACCTGGCGTTACACCTGCAGCTAAAAGCTCTTCCGGTGTAAGTTGGCTATGTGTAGTTGTAGCAGGATGTATAGCTAAACTTCTTGCATCGCCTATATTAGCAACATGGTAAAACATTTTTAATGCTTCGATAAATTTTTTACCAGCTTCCACACCACCTTTAACTTCAATACCAACCAAAGCTCCGTTTCCGCCTTTAAGATATTTTTTTGATCTTGCTCCTATTTCACCTTTATGAAGTGTAGGATATATCACTCTTTCAACATTTTTATGTTTGCTTAGAAAAGCAACGGTTTTCTCAGCGTTTGAACAATGTTGTTTCATTCTAAGAGGAGCAGTTTCAAGACCTTGTATTATTCCCCAGGCATTATCTGGTGCTAATGGCGCACCTAAATCTCTTAATAAACATACTCTAGCTCTTACTGCAAAAGCAACATTTGCTCCTGTTAATTGTGGAACAACTTCTCCCCAAACAGCACCACCATAACTAGCATCTGGCTCATTAAACATTGGTTGTCTTTTCTTATCTGCTGTCCAATCGAAGTTTCCACCATCAACTAGGCATCCACCTATTACTGTACCGTGCCCACCGATAAATTTAGTTAAAGAATGAACTACAACGGCCGCTCCATGTTCTAAAGGTTTGCATATAACTGGTGCTGCAGTATTATCCATTATTAATGGTATATTATGTTTTCTCCCAATATCTGAAACTTCTTTAATAGGAAAAACTCTTAAATATGGATTAGGAAGTGTTTCAGCATAAAAACATCTTGTTTTTTCATCTACAAGTTTCTCAAAGTTTTTTGGATCAGATGGATCAGCATATCTACATTCAATACCAAGTTTTTTTAACGTATGTGTAAATAAATTTACTGTTCCACCGTATAAGTCAGTTGAACTAATGAAGTTATCTCCTGCTTGACAAACGTTCATAATTGCAAATGTTGAAGCAGCTTGTCCTGATCCTACTGTAACACAAGCTAGACCGCCTTCTAATGCAGCAACTCTTTTTTCAAGAACGTCATTAGTAGGGTTCATTATTCTTGTATAAATGTTACCAAATTCCTTTAATGCAAATAAATTAGCGGCATTATCTGTATTTTTAAATTGATAAGAAGTAGTTCTGTAAATTGGAACTGCTACTGAAGTGGTTGCTGGATCACTTCTATAGTCTCCACCATGTAAAGCTATTGTTTCTGGATTTTTACTCATATCTTGTTTCCTCTCTATTGTTTGTTTGAAAAACAATTTTATTATAGATTAAGACAACTAGGCAATAGTTAAAAAGCACTATATTACCTAACTTTTAGAAGATCTTAACTGATCAAGTAATTGACAAACTATACATTTATAAGTATTAATCCGGCATCGATGACTAAATTTATTAAAAAATCTGAAATCAGTTCTCAATGGTTCGAAATTGATGCTAATAATGCTGTAGTAGGTAGATTAGCTACAATTGTATCAAAAATTTTAAGAGGAAAAAACAAACCTACATTTACACCACATATGGATACAGGTGATTTTGTTGTAGTTAAAAATGTTGAAAAAATAAAATTCACAGGAAAAAAATTTCAAGATAAGAAATATTATAAACATACTGGTTACCCAGGTGGTATAAAAGAAATTACTCCTGAAAAGTTGGCTGAAAAGAAAAAACCTGATGAAATCTTAAAATTAGCAGTGAAAAGAATGCTACCAAGAGGCCCGTTAGCTAAAAAGCAACTTACTAAATTAAAAATTTATTCTGGTAATGATCATCCGCATTCATCTCAAAATCCAGTATTACTAAACTTATCTTCACTTAACAAAAAAAATATTTTAATTAAATAAATAATATGGCTACTATTCAAGGTGATATAATTTCTAATGTTAAAATAGATTTAAAAAACAGCAAATATGCAACAGGTAGAAGAAAAACCTCAATCGCTAAGATATGGTTAATGAAAGGAAGTGGCAAAATATCAATTAATGGTAAAGATTATAAAGATTATTTTAAAAGAGCAAACCATAAAATGCAGTTGTTACGACCTTTTGAAATTCTTAATGAAACCTCATCTTATGATGTTAGAGGTGATGTCACAGGAGGAGGTCTATCTGGTCAGGTAGGTGCTTTAGTTCATGGTATTTCGAAGGCTTTAGTGATGTTTGATTCTAACTTAAAAACAACATTAAAGAAGGAAAAACTGACCACAAGAGATTCTCGAGCAGTTGAGAGAAAAAAATATGGGCACAGAAAAGCTAGACGTAGCTTCCAATTCTCTAAAAGATAATACATTTTTAATTTTAAACTGTTATAATACAAAATGCCCAAACTTAATGTTTTAATTGCTGGATGTACTGGCTACATTGGAATTGAATTAGTGAAACTCTTGATCAAACATAAAAGAGTTACTATTAAATATCTTTGTGGAAGCTCATCAATTGGTAAAAAAATTTCAAATTTTGATAATACAATCAAAAAAAAACTTCCAAAAATAATTAAATTCGACAAATCTAAATTAAAAGAAGTTGATGTTATTTTTACAGCTTTACCAAATGGTGAAGCTCAAAAAATATCCAAATATCTACTTAAAAATAATATATTAATAGATATCGCTGCTGATTTTAGACTTACTGCTAATGAATATTTTAAGTGGTATAAGATTAAACATAAGGCTCCGATAAGCATTAAGAAAAGTATTTATTTATTACCAGAACTAAATGATAAAGATTTAAGTAAATATCAAATTATAGCCTGCCCAGGATGCTATCCAACATCGATATTGTTACCATTAAAACCATTAATTGAAAAAAAAATGATCAATTTTAGCAATATAGTTATAGACTCTAAATCTGGGTATTCAGGTGCGGGTAGGGGTGTTCATAAAAAATATTATAAAAAAAACTTGAATGAGTCATTAAGTGCCTACGGTTTAAATAATCATAGACATAACCCTGAAATAGAAAAAGAATTAAATAAATCAGCGAATAAAAAAATTTATTTTGATTTTACTCCTCATTTAACACCTATGTTTAGAGGTATCCTTACAACCATTTATGTAGATATAAAAAAAAATATGAATAAGGATAAAGTTTTCAAATATTTAAAAAATTATTATAAAAATCAACCGTTCATAAAGATAATGAAAGATTCATTTTTGAGTACTAATGACGTAATAAATACAAATTTCTGCAATATATCTGTTTGTAATTCAAAAAATAAAAATAAACTGATAATTTTGTCTAGTATAGATAATTTGATTAAGGGTGGGTCGGGCCAAGCAATTCAAAACATGAATAAAAAATTTAATTTTCCCGTTAAAATGGGCCTCATATGAGAGTATTGATTATACTTTTAATTTTACTTACATCATGTAAATCTAATATAGAAACTTCAGATTCTTTTAACACTGAAAATTTGTATGATATGACGATTAATGAATATAAGGATATGTTAATAAATTATAATAAAAATAAAGATTTTCCTAACATTGATAAATAAAATGAAAAAAAATTATAATGTAGCTATAGTAGGACTAGGTCAAGTTGGCTTATATTTACATAATGAGTTACGAATAAAAAAAAAAGAAATAGAAATCAAAACTGGTAAAAAATTACAAATTGTTGCAATTTCTGCAAAAAGTATAAATAAAAAAAGGAAATATAAAATTAATAAAAAAATTTTTTATAAAAATCCTTTTGATATATTTAAAAAAAATATTGATATTTTAATAGAATGTATAGGTCTATCAGATGGAGTTTCTAAATCTATTGTTGAAAGGGCATTAAAAAATAAAATTCATGTTATTACTCCAAATAAAGCTCTTATTTCAAAGCATGGAGATAAACTTTCAGAAATTGCTGAAAAAAACAAAGTCAATCTTGAGTATGAGGCATCTGTTGGTGGTGGAATTCCAATTCTAAGAACAATTAAGGAAGGACTCGCAACAAATAGGATCTCAAAAGTCTATGGAATTTTAAATGGTACTTGCAATTATATACTCTCCGAAATGGAAAAAACGAGAGAAAGTTTTAAAGATGTCCTTAAAAAAGCACAGTTACTTGGATATGCAGAACCAGGTAATCCAAAATTAGATCTTAATGGTTATGATGCATTAGCAAAGGTCCGAATTTTATCAGCTTTGTCCTTTAATAAGAAAATTTCAAATAACAATCCATTAATGGAAGGTATCGAAAATATAGAAAGTAAAGACTTTGAAATAGCAGAACAACTTGATTTAAAAATTAAACTTCTAGGTATAACAGAAATCATTGATAATAAATTATTTGAAAGAGTACATCCATGTCTTGTAAAAAATAATACTTATATTGCTAATGTTGGCGGTGTAATGAACGCTGTAATTCTGGATGGTAAACCTATAGGTGAAAGTGTATTACAGGGTGAAGGTGCAGGGCCAGGTCCTACTTCATCAGCTTTAATGTCTGATTTATTGTCTATATTAAGAGGAAATATTAAATTTCCATTTGGTATATCCTCCAGTAAAAGAAAAAAAGTTCAGATATACGATGTGAATAATTATGTTAACTCTCTGTATTTAAGGTTTGAAGTTAAAGATAAACCCGGTGTCCTATCACAAATTACTAAACAATTGGCACGTTATAAAATATCCGTTCAAAGACTTATCCAAATACCAGACAATGCTAAAAAAAAAGCATCTATAATTGTAATTACACATAATGTTAAAGAGTATTATTCAAAGAAGTGTGTTAGTTCTTTTAAATCAAATAAGAATATTATTAAAAAACCTATAGTAATTAGGTTATTTTAATGGAAATCTACATAAAGCTTTTTGAGGTTATTTTTCCTGTTTTTTTTGTAATTGGTATTGGCTATTACTTAGGTAAAAAGAACCCTAAAATAGATACTAAATTTATAACGAATTTTGCTGCTAATATAGGCACACCTGCAATGGTAATTTATGCAGTTACATCGACAGGGATAAATTTTGAGATATTTAGAGATTATTTTTGGTATTATTTATTAGCAATTTTAAGCTTTTCAGTTGTTGGTGTAATTAATCTGTATTTAATTAAAACTAAAGATATTGTTCGAGAATTACCACCACTTATTTTTCCAAATACTGGAAATATGGGCTTACCAATCTGTATGTTTGCATACGGATCTCAAGGATTAGGAGTTTCTGCTTCTATTACATCTCTAATAATATTGATGCACTTTACCGTAGGTGTATTTCTAGCTGACAGAAAATTTAACCTTAATGTAATCATTAAAAACCCTCCGTTTTATGCAATTATTTTTTCAGCTATTATATTATTTTATGAAGTTGAGATGCCTGTCTTTGTTATCAATACTACCGAGTGGCTAATGTACACAACAATTTTTTTAATATTGATGTCATTAGGTATCGCCTTGACGAGACTTAAAGTTTTTTCTTTTAATAATGCCTTAATATCCTCATTTACAAGAATGTTTATAGGACCTTTGATTGGGATAGGGCTAATTATAATTTTTGATTTAAAAGGCTTTGCTGCAGGTGTTTTGCTAATTCAATGCTCAATGCCAAGTGCTGTTTTAAATTATCTAGTTGGGTCTATTTATTCGCCAAAAAAAGTTGTTGATAGTGTTGCAAGCACAATCGTTGTATCAACAATAATGTCATTTATTACCATTCCTATTGTAGTCTATTTTGCTTTAAGATACTTTTCTTAAATGAAAGCTATTATACTTAACTTGTCCGCATGGGCTTTGTTACCCTTTATGGACGCCATAGCAAAATATCTTTCAGCGGAATTATCTTTTTTTCAAATAACCTGGGCAAGATATTTTTTTACAGTAGTCTGGACTTTACCTTTAATGTTTTTTTTTTTTAGGAAAACTTTAAAATTTTCCCAGAATTTAAAACTTCAAATAATACGTGGCTTAACATTATTTTTTGCAAATATTTGTTTTTTTTATTCAATTTCTATTATTTCAATGGCAAAAGCCTTAACACTTGCTTTTGTTGCTCCATTGATAACTACCGCTTTATCTCCTTTTTTTTTAAAAGAAAAAGTTGGTTTAAGAAGGTGGGCAGCAGTAATAGTTGGTTTTATTGGAAGTTTGATAGTAATTAGACCTGGATATTTAGATATAAATTTAGCTACAATAGCTGGTCTAGGAACAGGTTTTTTTTATGGAATTTATTTAGTTATTACTAGAAAATTACATTCGACCGATAGTCCATTGTTAACTTTATTATTAACTGGTGTAGTAGGGGCTGTAATTGCATCTTTCTTTGTTCCGGTTGTTTGGATAAGTCCCACTTTTAACCAATGGTTATGGTTAGGACTAATGGGTATATTTGCTTGTTTGGGTCATATCTGCTTAATATACTCCCTTAAATATGCTGATGCTTCAAAGTTAGCTCCTTTTGGTTACTTTGAGATATTGCCCAATATTATACTTGGTTACTTAATATTTAGTGATTTTCCTGATATTTGGACCTTTACTGGGTTAGTTGTTATCTGTCTATCTGGCTATTATGTGTTTAGAAGAGAAATAAGTTTATCATATATAAAGGGTAATAATAACTTACATAAATATTAATATTTTAAATTAATAAAGTGTTGTAAATTATTGTTTTTATTAAATATTTTAATTATAAAAAATATTTGTAAAAATCGTAAATTAATAAATGAATTATAAAATAATAAAATAAAACAATGAAACATAAATATATGTGGAGTCAAAAAAGGTTAAAATACTTATAAAATTAAAAATAAAGTAGGATTTTGTAAACAAAACTAAAATTAATTCAAATTAAATTACCAATATAAGAGAATTTATCTCATTATAGATTAAAAAATAAATGAGAAATGCAATTATAGAATATAGCCATTAAAAGCCCATAGAAGGGGCTTATTTAAGTATTTACCCTTATTAAGTACAACTGGAGGGCGAAAGTTAAAAAATAACAAATAATTTTTTTTAAAAGTTTAAAAAGTGTTTAAAATAGAGGCTTTTAGAGGATAAAACCCTCTTTTTTTAATAGTTTTTTCTTAGTTTTTGTGCCTCCAAATCCCGAGTATCCACCCAAACCTCCGTCTGACCTAATTACTCTGTGGCAAGGTATTTTTGGTGCATATGGGTTTTTAGCACAAGCATTAGCTACAGCTCGAGCTGATTTTGGCTTATTTATAGCTATTGCCACTTGTTTATAAGTTTTGACCGTACCTTTAGGTATTGATTTTAAATAGTTCCAGACTTTAAGTTGAAATTTGGTACCCTTCATAAAAAACCCCTGTTTCCTTGCACTTTTTACGGTGCAAAGAACAGTAGTTTTGGCACGTCGTTGTAGGCGCTACCGCCATGCCTTCCGCCCCACAATTTTAGCGCTACTCCGCAGGACTTTCTGCCCCCTGAGCTTGGTCCTCTCGGCCTTTCCTCAGTCGGTCAGTTAAGGGTTGCCCCTTAATTCATTATTAGATTAACAAATTACTTAGGTTGATAGTATCACTTTATTGTTGAATTTATTAAGTTTTTAACAAGTGTGAATAGTGGGGATAATTTTTAGTCAATTAATAGCGCTATTAAAGCAACAAACAAGAATATGGTGCTAAATAATAGCGTAAGACTAATTTTTTTCTTATTTTTTTCATTCACAACTGGCCATTTAAAAAGGAGTATAAAAGCAATTATAAGTGTTAATATTGCAGGGACTAAATATTTAATCATATGCTTAATTTAGCGATAAAAAATAAGAATAAAATAACTAATTACAAATAAAATAGCCATGATAGATAAAAAAATAGTCTCAATACTTTTACCAGTTTTTTTGTATTGAATATAGCTAAGCAATATAAAACCTAATGATATTATAAAAAAAAATGAAGCTGGTATTTCACCGTCAATTGTACCCATATAATTTTAATTTAAACTATTGACATTAAAAATCACCTAATATATAATTTCCGATAATTAATGGTTATCGGAAATAAATATGAATGAACTAATAACAGACGTTAAAAGCTTAGAAATTGAAACTTTAAAAAACTTAAAGAACTCTAAAGCTAATAATACTTTAAGAGCTTATCAATCAGACTTTAAAGATTTTTCAAGTTTCTGCACAAAAAATGGTTTTTCCTCAATGCCAACAGAACCAAAAATTATTGCGCTGTACATTACTAACCTGTCAAAAACATCAAAATTTAGTACTTTAAAACGAAGAATAGCCTCTATAAGCGTTATTCATAGGTTAAAAGGGCATTATCTTGATACTAAACATCCGATCATAATGGAAAATTTACATGGGATTAAAAGAACCTTAGGTTCAAGACAGAAAGCAAAAAAACCTATATTAATCAATGATTTAAAATTAATTATTAGAGCTTTAGATGAAGAAAAAAAAGAGAAACTTAGAAATAGAGCATTGATATTAGTGGGATTTGCTGGTGGATTTAGAAGATCAGAACTAGTTAATTTGGAAAATGATGATATTGAATTTGTTGATGAGGGAGTAAAGATACTCATTAAAAGATCAAAAACTGATCAATCTGGTGAAGGTATCATAAAAGCGATCCCCTACTTTGATAATCAAGAATTTTGTCCAGTTATAGCTCTTAAGGAATACATGAAATCTAAGTCTGAAACTAAAAATAACAAAAAAATTTTTGAAATTTCGGATAAATCAGTAGCATTAATTATAAAAAGATACGTTGAAATAGCAGGTCTTGATCCATCTAGATATGCTGGTCACAGTTTAAGGTCAGGTTTTGCTACAACAGCTGCTGAATTTGGTGCAGAAGAAAGAAACATTATGGCTATGACGGGACATAAAACTACTCAAATGGTTAGAAGATATATACAAGATGCAAATTTATTCAAAAACAATGCTTTAAATAAAGTAAAGATTTAAAAAAAATTAGAGATTAACTTTTTAATTTTATCAGCAAAAGTTTCTTTAAAATCTTGATTATAAAAATAATTCACACTCTCTCCCTTATTGATAAATGCAATGTTTTGATGAAAATAAATTGACTTTATATGCCCGTCAAAATCACTCTTTTTATAATAAGGACGATCATTTTTTTCGTAATTAATTGTGTCAGTTAGAGATTTTATAAAATACATTGATGATTTCTTTTTGTTAAGATTTATTCTTGAACCACCGTATCTAGGAAAATATGAAGTTTGGAGATCCTCAATGACATATATTCCATCATTATTAAGATAAGGAAATAAAAATTTAAAAGATGCAATTATATGTTTAGCTTGATGACTGCCATCATCAATAATAATGTCAAATTTTTTATATTTATCGATAAGAGTTTTTAAAAAGTTTTTATCTGATTGATCACCTTGTAGAATTTCTGTGTTTTCTATTTTGAAATCTTTTTTATCAATATCAATTCCACATATATTAGCGTTAGTAAAATATTCACGCCAAATACGCAAACTATCACCCCCTTCTACACCAATTTCAAGCATATTTATTTTCGAATTTTTTAAAGATGAAAAATACTTTTCATACAATTGAATAAAACCAGATATATTCTTATTTGAAGGATATTTTTTTCCAATTTCAATTAGGTTCATGATATTTTTATCCAGTCATTCGGCCAAAAGTCAATATTATTGGATGGATTTAAATTTGATGGTCTAATACAAATTTTATTTGGATTTTCATTCAACCAAGCTCCCCACCAATGAAAAGATGTTGGACCAACTATAAAATGTTTACAAAAACTAAATAAATAAAAATCATTTATTGATTTATTAATCTTATTATCGATAAAAATAAATTCACTATCATTGAAGTATTTACCAAGATTTGATAAATCGTTAGACCAGACAAAAAACTTAGGATTTTTAACATTTTTTTTAATATGATCAATAGATTTATATATATAGTTAATTGTATCATCTAAAAATTGATTTGATTTTAAATAGTTTCTATCTTTTCTTTCAGAATATCTATTCTGTCGGATACAGATAGATACGGAATTACAGTTTTTGAGTTCATTAATATATTTATTATTACTCTCAATTAAATTACTTCTAATTTTAAATAGTTTTTTAATTTCATTTTCATATTTAATGAAATATTTTTCACATTCGAAATGACCTTCAATAAATATTGTATTAGAATAGTTTTCAAGACTAATTTCAATTAGACCTGTTTTTTTTTGTGAGTTTTTTGGTTCTGTAAAAAATTTTTTACGACTTCTAAAAATATCTATTATTTTTAATAACTTTCTTTTTACATTTTTAGAATAACTGTCAAATTTTAAATTTTTATTTGCAATATCACTATCAATCATGAAATTATTTAATTCATAATTTCGTATCTGATTTTTTTTTTTAAAATACCCCGATGTATTATCAATGATTAAGTTATAATTGAATTTTTTAGATAAAGCATAGGCGTTAGCATACATAAACAATTGATTACCTATTCCTTCGGAAATTCTAACTACCAGCTGTTTCATTGTAATAATTTATAATAATAAAATTTTAATTTATTTATTAATAAGTCAATAATCATATTAAATGTAAATTCTGGTTTATTTAGAGGTCCTTTATAAGAGTTTTTTCCATCGCCTTGTAAATAATATTTTCTAAAAAATCTAGGATTAAAACCATATTTAAGTAAAAATTTTTTTGTTCCATTATTAATAAAAATATTTCCTTTACGAGTTGTTACGGAACCAAAATGATACACTTTAAATTTTGATATGCACTTAAATTTTCTAACACCTTCTTTCCATAATTTCATACACAAGTCAGGATCTGAACCGTCTCCTGGGTCAAACTCTAAACTAAAACCTCCCACCCTATCCCATAAATCTTTATGAATTACATGAGGAGCCCAATGAGAACCTTGTAAATCATTTGATTGATCATTTTTACAAAATAAATCAAATTTAGCTCGATCAAATGAATCAGGGCCATTACCACAATCATAATTGATGATACCATCTTTGTAGGAAATATTTGTACCAGAAAAATAGAACATATTATCAGTTTCCTCATTTATTGAATTTAAAAGATGATTATCCCAATCTTTGCAAAAAAACATATCATCATGTGCATAAATCACATAATTATTTTTAATTAATCTTGAAGCTTCATTAATAGATGAACATAATCCAATATTTTCTTTTGAGTAAGTAAATTGATATCTTTGCTTAATAAAATCATAACTTCCATCTGATCCGTCATTGACATGAAAAATTAATTGATGATTAAAAGTTGAATTTTCATGAATCGATTTACAAAAAAGTTTTAAATATTCAAAATTATTAAAAGTTGGAACTAATATAGTAAAATTCATTAAAATAATTTGGAATTATTTCCAAAAGATTTGTCAATTATATATTTTGATATTTTAGACTCATTAAATAGCTGAAAATATTTAGATTTGCCTTTTTTGGCAATTTTCTTTCTCAACTTATCATTTTTTTTATAAAAAAGAATTTTATCTGACAAGTCATTTAGGTTAGAATAAAATATAATCTCATCATTTTTAAAAATGTCATTCATTTGCGTTCTTTTATCGATAAATGTTAATAATCCATTACCCATTAAAGAAGCTATTCTATTACTTGAATAATATTTAGTTGGAAGACCTCTGCTAAGGTTTAATCCCATTTTAGAGTTTGTTAAAGCATTATAAAAATTATCACCCCAAATAGGCTCTTTGTTTTTAAAACCGTAAAAATCGTAATTTATACCATTAAATTTTCTAATTAATCCATTTAAAAAATGGATCCTGCTATCGCTTTTACCCTTTTTTAGAGTAGCTCGATTTACACCATGACTCATTGCATAAAAAATATCTTTTCTAGGTTTTAATTTAAATACATCAAAACATTCTATGTTTTTATCGACAGGTATAAACATAAAGTGTAAATTATTTATTTTTTTATTTTGATTTAAGAAAATTGTAGGATGAGTTGTTATAAAATTATGATCAACATTTGATCCATAATAAGAGATTTTTTCGACGTTTGATTTTGAATCTTTTAGACTTTTCATTATTGGATCTTCATTCCACTGGGATATTACTATTTTTTTATTAATACTCTTAATTTCATTAATTGTGTTTAAATTTATATTATTTGTATGTCCAAAAAATAATAAATCTGGATTATAATTTTTAAATGTCTCGACTAAATAATTTTGAAATTTATCATTTATATTTGTAAGTGAAAATGTTCTATTTTGTTTGATAAAGTCTCTATCACTGATTTCAAGAACATCATGTCCATTTCTTATAAAACCATTTGTAAATTTTTTGCCTACAGATATATTATACAGTCTATGATTTAATTTTTGCCCTAGATTATATATATTAATAATTTTTAATTTATTTTTTATTAGTCCTATCCTATAATTAACGAAAAGAGACTCTCTTATATCATCAATTAAACTTGAATTTTCTTTTGTGAGGTGCTTTACATTTGAGTATCCTTTTTTTTGGATCAGTAGCCTTTTACTGTTGTTGTTTATTAAATCCTTAATATGATTATACAGATTTTCAGAATTTAATTTATCTAATATCACACAGGAATCTGAAGTTTCAGGTAAACCTCCTCGATTTGATATGATAGTAGCGCATCCTCTAGATGATGCTTCTAAAGATGTTCTTCCAAATGGCTCATCCCACCTCGAAGGTACTACAGCTATTTCTGTTTTTGATAAAAATTTTAGAACTTGATTATGAGATAAATAACCTAATTCAAAATGATTTTTATGATTTATTGTTGGTTTATTCCTACTTTCGTCTCCGATAGAATAAGCCTTCCAAACAGGGTATTCATCTAAAATTCTAAGTATAGCATCTCTGTAGATATCATAACCTTTTGAAGGATTTAGTTTGCCGACGAATACAATTTTTTTATCTTTGGTTAAAAATTTTTTCTGTTTATGGATACTGGGGTACACTACTTCTGTTTTATTCACTAAACGCTTATCTAGATCTATGAAAAACCTTTTTTGAACCCATTCACTCACAAAAATTATTTTTTCTACACTGTTTAACAAATTAATTCTTTCTTTGGATGTTTTAGATCCTTTCATTGATAACGGGTCATTATGAAAATAAATTATAAAACTAGAATTTAATTTTTTTTTTAAAATATTAAACACAAGAGGTCTATTGTGAATTTCAACAATATCAAAACTTTTGTTTTGAATTTTTTTAATCAACTCGTTACAATATTGACTTGTAGTACTTTTTAATTTTGATGATGAATTTTTAATATGAATATTAATATAGTTTTTTGAAAGATAGTCTTTTTGATCTGTTGAACCAAAAATATAATTTTCTTTTTTTAGCTTAGAATATTTAAAAAAATCATGAACCCACAAAGAAGCAGCCGCAGCCTTTTTTTTTGAATAATTTTCTTTGTAAGGTAATATTGTAGCTATCTTTAACATTATTTAAATTTTTTTATTATTGATAATCTTAACTTTCTATCATTTTTTAATTTAAATTCATAACTCATAGCTTTATTTTTAGAGGTAAATCTTTTTTTGTATATTATAATCCATTTATAACCTTTTGTTGATTTAGCACCTTTATTTGAATTATGTTTATTTAGTCTATTTTTAAGATTATTTGTATATCCAACATATGTCTTTTTTTTGTTATCAGATATTGACATCAACATATAAACAAAAAAGTGCATTTTTTTAAGAATATGGCGGTCCCTAGGGGAATCGAACCCCTCTTTGCAGGATGAAAACCAGCTGTCCTAACCGATAGACGAAGGGACCAAACTCCGACTTTTATTGTAAAAATATATATTTATCAAGTTTTTATAGTGTCTTCTTTTATTAAAATTTTATTTAATTTTATACTTTTATGCGTAACAAGAGATTCTGTTATAAATTTATCACCCTTTTTACTAACACCTTTAACCAAATCACCTGATGTTATTCCTGTAGCGCAGAAAATTGAGTCACCAGTTACTATATCATTTAATTCGTACTTTTTTTTTAAGTCTTTTATACCCATTAACTTTGCTCTTTTAATATTCTCATCGTTATCAAAAATAAATCTTCCTTGAAAAAAACACCCATACGTATCTAGTGCCGAAGCAGCCAAAACACCCTCTGGACCGCCTCCAATACCCATAAACATGTCTACATTATATTTTGGATCCGACACATAAAGAGCACCCAAAACATCTCCATCCGAGATTAATTTTACATTTACATTTAAATCATTTAATTCATCAATAATTTTTTTGTGCCTAGGTCTATCCAATATACAAACTGTTAATGATGAGATGTCTTTATTTTTAAATTCAGATAAATTTTTAATATTTTCTTTTAACGGGTTATCAAGATCAATTAATCCTTTTTCAATTTTTCCTGTTGCTATTTTATTCATATAAGTTTCTGGTGCGTTAAATAAATTTCCTTTTTCAGCAATAGCTAGAACAGTTAAACCACCAGGCAAATTATTAGCCACAAAATTAGTTCCTTCGACTGGATCTACAGCAATATCAAAATCTGGACCATTTTTAGTACCAAGAATTTCTCCAGTGTAAAGCATAGGAGCCTCATCTAAACTACCCTCACCTATGACTACTTCACCAGTCATATTTATTTTGTTTAATTCTGTTCTCATTGAATCTACAGCTGCTTTATCAGCTCCTATTTTATCTTTTTTACCTATAAAAAGTGATGATGCGTAAGCTGCTCTTGAAGTTACATTAATAAATTGATCAATAAATTTTTTATCTATTGCCATTAAATTTTTTCATCAATTAATTCTTTCTCAATTATTTGAGATTCAAATTCTCTTAATCTTTTATAAACACTCGCTAGTTCAATGATTGTTGGCCATGATTTTAATAGATACTGCATAGACCCTTCTACCCTTCCAAAAGCTCTTATAATCTGCTGCATAACCCCTAAAGTAACAACACCAGCCACTATTGCTGGTGCTAAAAACACATAAGCTGACAATACATTAGCCTGTAAATAAGCCATTCTGCCAATATTAAAATATAAATAACGTATATAACTTAAAAAATGAATTGAACGAACTTCTGAAAATAGTTCATCAATTGTTTTTGGTCTCACATTCTGATCATCTTCGGCTATTACTAGTATTTTTCTATATGCAGCTTCTTTTTTTTGAAGGTCATATTCAACACCAACCAATCTTAATATCCAGCCCAAGCCAATTAAAAATATTGTTCCTCCAAGAGTCCAAAGTAATGCCCCTGTAATTAAACCATATTGCCAATCACCAAAAAAGAAAATTGGTATACCTATAGATAATCCAAGTAATATTGGAACAAACTGAAATAGAACCATTAACGACTCAATAAAACTTGTACCAAGACCTTCCATGATACGTGTAAATTTAATTGTGTCTTCTTGAACTCTTTGCGATGCACCCTCTATCTTTCCAGCTTTATCATAAACACTATGATACCATTCAACCATCGCTGTTCTCCATCTAAATAAATAGTGAGCTGTAAAAAAACTAATAGCAACATAAAGGGCAATATACATGCCAGCTAATGTGATAAATGAAGCTAAACTCGACCAATATTCTTCAATTGTTATTGCATTAGGTGAAGCAAGAGCTTTTTGTATCATGTCATAAAATACGCCAAACCATTCATTTATTTTTACATCTATCTTAACTTGTACCCATAAAGATAATAAAATAATTAGAGACCCTAACCATGACCATACAAACCATTTTTTTAATTTAAAAAATCTAAACATAGTTTATTTTATAAAGTTATCAGCATATGATTTTTTAATAATTTTCTTTTCTTTAGGTTCAATTAACTCAAATGTTAATTTATTTTTTTTAGCATATTTTATAGCATTTTCTTTAGTTGAAAATTCCAGTTTTACTTCAGAAAGTGTATGAGTTGAGCTTTCCCACCCCATTAAAGGGTTAATTCCTGTTTTTTTGTCTATGTATTCCAAAATCCAATTCTTAGTTTTACCTATTCCAGATTGCATAGAAGTTTTGGATGGTTTGTATATTTTTACTTTATTCATATGTTAATGGTCGGGGCGGCAGGATTTGAACCTGCGACCCTCTGGTCCCAAACCAGATGCGCTACCAGGCTGCGCTACGCCCCGAGACGAATACTAATATAGTAGATAATAGTAATTTCAAAGGATAAATATAAGCAAAATTGAAGAAATTTAATAAAAATCTGATATATAAGAAAAGATGATAATTACATGCCCTTGTAACAGGAAAGAATTTGAAGTTGATGCATCTTTAATACCAACAGAGGGCAAACTACTTCAATGCGGAGCATGTGATCGTAAATGGTTTTTTCAAAAAGAGATTGAAACTAAAAAAGAATCACCACCAATAGAAAGAATATCTATTGAAGATAGGATAGAAGAAATACCCAAGAAAACCGAAGATATTATAGTTGAAGCTGAAAATACAAAGAAAGATATTGCAATAAAGAAAAATATCCCAAAAGTTTCATTTTTGAATAAATTATTAATAATATTTATTAGCCTAATAGCGTTAATAGTTTTATTAGATACATTCAAAACACAAATTATGATATTTATACCAAGTTTTGATTTTGTACTTGAAAGTTTATATGAAACTTTAAAAGATATTTTTTTATTTATATCTGATTTATTTAACAAATGATTCAATATATTTCAAAATCTTTTAAATGGTTCTTTAAACTTGAAGCAGCAAGTGGTTTGGTTTTATTGTTAAGCGCTATACTTGCATTAATTTTAAGTAATTCAGTATATGCAGATTATTATTTTTCAACTTTAGAAAAATATTTATTTATTGGTTTTAATAATTTCGGATTAAAATTAAGTGTATTGCATTGGATTAATGATGCTCTAATGGCAATATTTTTCTTTTTTGTAACTTTAGAGATTAAAAGAGAGTTTTTACAAGGTGAACTGTCAAACATTAAACAGGCATTACTACCTATTATAGCTGCTGTAGGTGGTATGGTAGTGCCAGCTTTAGTATATGTCTATATTAATCTAGGTGATCCCGAAACATTAAATGGTTGGGCAATTCCATCAGCAACTGATATTGCCTTTTCTCTCGGAGTTTTATCTTTGCTTGGAAAAAGAGTACCTTTGTCATTAAAAGTATTTCTAACAGCTTTAGCAATTATAGATGACCTTGGTGCAATTTTAATTATTGCTTTATTTTACTCGGGTGACCTAAGTATAAAATATTTATCATTAATGTTATTGGCATTCATAGGACTTTTAGTAATAAATAAATTTAATATAAAAAAATTCTTACCCTATTTAATTTTAGGAATATTTTTGTGGGATTTCACTCATAACTCAGGAATACACGCAACTATTGCTGGTGTACTGCTTGCCATGACAATACCACATAGAAAAAAAGAAAAAGATTTTTCATTATTAATTAAAGTTGAACATTTGATTAGTCCTTACGTTGCTTTTGGTATAATGCCCCTCTTTGCTTTTGCTAATGCTGGTGTTTCTTTAGAAGGTTTATCAATTTCATCACTTTTAGACAAAGTTCCACTTGGTATAGTACTGGGATTATTTGTTGGTAAACAACTAGGAGTTTTTGTGTTTTCATATTTATCAATTAAACTTAAAATTGCACAAATGCCTAGTAATTCAAACTGGTATAATTTTTATGGTGTTGGTGTATTAACTGGTATTGGTTTTACCATGAGTCTATTTGTTGGTAATTTAGCTTTCGTTGAGAATATGCAATATATGGATGGAGTTAAAATTGGAGTTTTAACTGGGTCATTATTATCCACTTTATTTGGTTATTTTCTAATATTACTTACTCCTAACAAATAATTTATTAGTATGAAAAAAATTATATTCTCTATATTAGTTATCATAATGTTTTTTTCAAAAAGTAATGCTGATGGCAATTATGAAAAGATTTTTTTTGATTTTAAAATTAAAAGTATCACAGGTGAAATGATTGATTTAAAAACTTACAAAAATAAAGTAATTTTATTAACTAACACAGCAAGTTATTGTGGATTTACAAAACAATATACCGATTTACAAATCCTCTGGGATAAATACAAAAATGATGGATTGATAGTATTAGGTGTACCTTCAAATTCATTTAATCAAGAAAAGGATAATGATGATGATGTTAAAGATTTTTGCGAGGTTAACTTTAATATTAATTTCCCTATTACCACAATAACAGAAGTAAAAGGAGATAATGCGCATTCTATATTTAAATGGGCAAAAGAAAATCATGGTAAATCTGCAATACCAAAATGGAATTTCCATAAAATACTAATTAACAAAAATGGTAAAATAGAAGAAACGTACACATCTTTCACAAATCCTATGTCAAAAAAAGTTACAACTAAAATTGAAAGTTTATTATAAATTTAACACCATTCCATCATAGGCAGGAACTATATTTTTTGTAAGTTTTGTTTTTAGATCATCATAATCTATATCGCTGTGAAGATTAGTTAAGATAGCTTTTTTTGGTGAAAAAATTTTTATCAACTTTAAAGATTGTTCTAAATTTAAATGAGATGGATGATTTCTATACCATAAACAATCAATTACTAAATATTTTAGACCTTTAAAGTATTTATAATCCTTATTACTTATTTCGCTAACATCACTTATATAGGCAAGTTTTTTATTAAAAATGTAACAAATACTATTAACTTTACCATGTTTTACTTTTATTGATTTAATATTTATTTTATCTCTGTTTTTTTTAATTGTCATTTTAGCTTTAATTTTGTTCATTTTTAAAGTGGCTGGATACTCTCTAGTATTTGATTTAAAACAATAAGAAAAAGTATTGTTTAAATATCTTTTAGTATCAGCATCAGCATAGACATCAATAGGTTTTCTCTTTTTTATAAAAAAAACTCTTAAATCATTTATTCCATGCGTTTGATCAGCATGCATATGGGAGTACAACACCTTATCAATAGAATTGATTTTATTATTAATTAGCTGTGATCTTAAATCTGGTGAGGTATCGATTAATATGTTTAGATTCTTACTTTTGATTATTGCTGAACATCTAGTTCTATAATTTTTTTTATTATTTGGATTACATTTACCAAAAAAACCATCGGAGCGAGGTACACCCATCGAGCTGCCACATCCTAATATTATAAACTTCATTAAATTAATCTATCAAAAAATAACTTATTAAAATTTTTAGTTGTTATATCAACTAATTCAGATACTTTTATATTTTGTAGTTCAGCAAGTTTTTCTGCTGTAAACCTAATAAAAGCAGGTTCATTTTTTTTTCCTCTATAAGGTACTGGCGATAAATAAGGGCTATCTGTTTCTATTAAAAGTCTATTTTTAGGTACCATTTTAAAAGTTTCTTGAAGATTTAAAGAATTTTTAAACGTAATAATTCCACTAGCTGAAAAAAAAGCATTTAAAGGTATTAGTTTAGTAGCAAATTCAGTAGATCCAGTAAAACAATGCATTAAAATTTTAAGTTTATTTGAATGATTTTTTTTAAGGATATCGTATGTTTCATCTTCTGCATTTCTGGAATGGATTATTAAAGGGATATTTAGATCTTTTGCAGCATCAATATGTTTCTGAAAACTTTTAATCTGCAAATCTTTATCGCTATTATTATAATAAAAATCAAGTCCAGTCTCCCCTACGCCAATAATTTTATTATTTAAATTTATTTTTGTAATAATTTCATCTTTAGAAACATCGTTATTTTTTGTTTCATGTGGATGGATACCAAAAGTTCCAAATATCATTGGGTCTTTTTTTACAATGTTAATAATTTTTTCATAACTTTGTAAGGTAGTGCAAATTGTTAATAGCTTTTCCAAACCAAAATTCTTTGAATTTGTAATAACTTGATCTAAATTTGCAATTAAATGCTCATGATCTAGATGGCAATGTGAGTCAATCATTATTTTCAATCTTTTTAAATAAAATATCTAATTTTAATATTTTTTTTTTTGGTCTTAAATATTCATTATTACTAATTGAGTCAAATTTAATTTCATTCTCATTAATTGAAAAAATATTTAGTACTTTTAATGAAGTATTAGGGATTATAGGATAAAGTAATATTGAAATTTTCCTAATAAGCTCTAGAGAAACATAGACAATTGTCTTTAATCTATCAGGTTCATCTTTTTTACCCCATGGGGCTTGGTCGTTAAAATATTTATTCGCTTTAAATAACTGATCAACTACAAATTCTACGTAAAAATTAATATTTTGATTATTAACTTCTTGATCTAGTTTTTTTAAATTATTATCAAAATTATTTAATATTGATAAATCATCCTCGTTAAATGTATCAAATTTCGGTATTTCTAATCCAATATTTTTTTCACAAAATGTAATAACTCTTTGACATAAATTTCCATAATTATTTGCTAAGTCGCTGTTAATACAACTTTCTAGTTTATCTTTTGAAATATTTCCATCGTTCCCAAAAGATACTTCTTTTAATAAATAATATCGCAATGGATCAAGGCCATAATTATTGATTATTTCTATTGGATCTAAAATATTACCTTTAGATTTTGACATTTTTTCATCACCAGATAAAATCCAGCCATGACCATAGACTCTTTTAGGTGGTTTAATATCTGCTGCTAATAAAAAAGCAGGCCAATATACAGCATGAAATCTTAAAATATCTTTTCCAATCAAATGAAGATCTGCTGGCCAAAACTCTTTAAATTTTTCATCGTTTTCATTAGGATAATTTAATGCACTTAAATAATTAGTTAGAGCGTCTAACCATACATATATTACATGATCTTTATTTGAAGGTACCTTAATACCCCATGAAAAAGATTTTCTACTTACAGATAAATCTTTTAAACCACTTTTAACAAAACTTACTACTTCATTCTTCCTTGTTTCGGGCAGAATAAATTTGGGATTATCTGAATAAAATTTTAATAGAGGTTCTTGCCACTTTGATAGTTTAAAAAAAAAAGATTCTTCCTCTACCCATTCTACCGTTGATCCAGATGATTTACTGATTTTTTTACCATTAATATTTTCAATTTCATCCTCCGTATAAAATGCTTCATCTGAAACAGAATACCAACCTGAATATTTTGATAGGTAAATTTCTTTTTTTTTCTCAAGAATATTCCAAAGATTCTCAACCGATTTAAAATGTCTATTTTCTGTAGTTCTTATAAAATCATTGTTAGATAAATTTAATGTTGAGGATAAATCCTTAAAAGTTTTACTTATCTCATCGCAAAATTTTAAGGGATCTTTATTAGCTTTTTCTGCAGCTCTTTGAATTTTTTGACCATGCTCATCTGTACCTGTTAAAAAAAAAACGTTATAACCTTGAATTTTTTTAATACGTGCAAAAAAATCGGCAATTATACTTGAGTAAGCATGCCCCATATGTGGTTTAGCAGAAGGATAATAAATAGGAGTTGTTATGTAAAAATTTTTATTCATTAATAATTTTATTTTTAAATTCAAAGAAAAGTGTCTCGGTATCCAGATTATATTTTAAAGTACTATTAATTTTTTTAATGAAATCTGAGTATAAATTAAAAATATCCTTATCTTTTGTGGATGTATAGATTTCACAAAAAAAGGAATGAATAAGATTTATTATTAAGTCAAAAGTTTGATGATCACTCTTATAAAATTTTTTTAATATCATCAAATTCAAAAGGTCTTTAATTTCTATGGAATTTAGGTTAATTTCGTTTTGTTTTGCAAAATCAAGCAAAAAAATTAATTCACCAATTGAACTATACTTATTTAAATAACACTTATGCATTAATTTTTCTATATCATCATCAATAATTTTATTTATTACAGAAATTGTTTCTCTAATTGAAAAATTTTTTTTAAAAACAATTGATCTAGATTTGATTGTATTAGGTATTTTCTTTGAATTATTATGAATTAAAAAAAAATATATATTTTCTGGTGGCTCCTCTAAAATTTTAAGTAAAGCATTAGATGCATTAATATTAAGAAACTCAACATTATCAACTAAAATGAATCTTTTTTCACTATTGAAGGAGCTCTTTTGTGAGTTAGTAATAATATTTCTTATTTGATCAATTTCAATATTTTTCTTATTATTTTTTAAGTTTACTATACTTAAATTTGGATGTGATAAATTATTCATTAAACTAAAAGATTTATTATGTTTATTGATGGTAAATTTTACATCATCGTACTTATTATCTTCATTCAATGATAGAATATAATTAATAAAATGTATTGAAAAAGTAAATTTTCCAATACCTTTGGGTCCACTTAACAAAATTTTATTTGGTAATATTTTATCATTCTCCATTACTTTAAATTCTGCAAAAATTTCATCATAACCAAATAATTTGTATTTATTAATTAGCTGTGTCATTATTTAATTATAAGCTTAAGCACCTTATCTACTATTATTTTCTTATTATATTCCATTTTTAAATTTGAATTTATCTTCATATAATTTTTTCTTTTAAAGCATATTTTATAATAGCCTCTTTGAACTCTACTATAAAACTTATGATCAAATTTATCATAACGATTAAGCTTTTTTCTTTTGCCTAAACGCATTTTTAAATTTTTTAGACTAACACTGTTAAGGAAGGTAAAATTTACTTTAAAATCCCTAAGTATATATTTATTAATTGCATGTATTATATCACGATTAATACCCATGCCATAATGCTGATATGCTAGAGTTGAATCTGTAAAACGGTCGATTAGAATTACCTTTTTTTTATAGTTTTCTTTTAATACTTTAATATAATTTTCATTTCTAGCTGCTAGATACAAAAGTAGATCAGTCATTTTATGAAAATTAGACTTTTTGTTAAGTATAAGATTTCTAATTTTCTCTGAATTAGATGAGCCACCAGGTTCTCTAATAACAATATACTTTATTTTTTTTTTATTTAAAAAATTAGCTAAACTTTTTATGTGATATGTTTTACCGGATCCTTCTATACCCTCGAAAACAATAACGGGTTTTTTATACATCGCCCCATACTAAATAATTTAATGATTTCAAAATTCTTGTAAATAAATTAACTTTTTTTACTTCTGTTAAAGCATAAACATTATGTGTACTTAAAATTTCATCTTTAAAATAAATTTTAAGTTTGCCTAATTCTTGATTTTTTTCTATGGGTGCTTTTATTGGACCATCATAATCTATTAAAATTTTCATATTTTTTTTTCTTGCTTTTTTTATAGTCTGAAATACGTCATCTTTAGTATAAACATCAACGAAGGGATCTTTTCCTAACCACACATCGAGTTTAGCTAAAGATTTGTTTTTAGATGAAACTTTAACCAAATCAAAGTTAGTTAATCCCCAGGTTAACAGTTTTATTGATTGTCTTGATCTATCATTTTTAGTATTGAATCCACTTGCGACTGCTATTAATCTTCTTTCATTTTTTTTTACAGAAGATGCAAGCGAATATCTTTCAACTGCTAAGTATCCAGTCTTTATACCATCAGCACCAATGTTTTTATACAAAAGTGGATTTCTGTTACCTTGTGTTATTGGGTCACCTCCTGTCCTATCCCATGTAAAATCTGTTTCTTTGAAATATGTGTAATAATCTGGAAAATTTTTAATTAAATAATTCGACATAATAAGTATGTCTTTAACTGTTGAATAATTATCTGGATCATTTATGCCGGAAGCATTGGAGAAATTAGTATTAGTCATACCTATTTCAAATGCTTTTTCAGTCATTAAAATTGCAAATTGTTCCTCAGTTCCAGCTATACCTTCAGCTAATGCTACACAAGCATCGTTTCCTGATGCTACAATTATACCTTTTAATAAATCTTCAACAGAAACATTGTCTCCAACCATTATAAACATTGAAGAGTATCCTGCTGTTGAAAGTTTCCAAGCTTTTTCAGAGACTACAAATGTATCGTCTAAATTTAATTCGCCATTCTTTAATAAATCAAAAGCTATTATGGATGTCATTATTTTAGTCATAGATGCAGGATATATTTCTCTATCAGGTTCTTTTTCAAATAAAATTTTACCACTGCTAAAATCCTGAAGAATTGCGGTTCTCGCTTTGATATCAAATGAGAAAGAATTGTTAATAAAAAACAAAGTCAATAAGATTACAAAACTAATTTTTTTAATTATTTTATTCATTATTAATTATTTCTATATTTTCAAAACCAAGCTTTTCTATACCATTATAAGCTATTTGTAATGTGTTTAAACTATTATAAGGACCTAGAAATACTCTAAATTTATTTTCATTTATTTTATTAATACCTACCATATCAAGATTTAACTCGATCTTGATTCTATTAACCATTTCATCAGCTGTTTTTTTATAATAAAAATCAGCAATTTTGACTATGTAGCTAAAATTTTTTTTTTTTATAACAATTTTTTTTTTAATTTTTTCATTAAGATCGTTTACACTGATTGAGTCTACAGGAGCTTTATCAGCAACTTTTTTTTCCTCATCAAACGTTTTGGATTTTTTAGCTATGAAAAGCGCATTGTCTCTAATTTCTTCTAATATAATATAAGGTTCGTTAATATCAATTTCTAATTCATTGGCTATTCTTATTGAAACGACTGAATTATTAAAATTTGGATAGACTGCATTATCACCTACTTTAGCAATTATTGTTTTTTCATTAAAAGGATTTGTAATTTTAACAGCTGTACCTCTCTTAAGATTTCTTTGAAATATAATTAGGTCTCTTTCATTAATTTTTTTTGTAATTACTTTATCCTTATATAAATCATTATTAAAAATAAGTGTAAATCCACTATTATTAAATTTTTCTAGGATTGGATAATTAGTTGATATTTTTTTACTATTATATGATGTACAGGAATTAAGTAAAATAAATAAATAGAGTAAAATAAATTTATATTTCATTTTTAATCTTATCTTTTAATGTACAAACAGCTAAAGCGAATCTTAACGATCTGTTCCACTTCAATACTTTTTCATAATTTTCAAAAACTATATAAGCTGGACTTAATTTGTTAGGGTTTTCGACGATATCGAGATCGGGTGTAATAATACCTACTTTTAGATTTTCGTTATAGTCAACATTTAAATTTGATATATAATTCTTAAAAAACTTAAGCTTTTTTTTATTTTTAATTTTTCTTGCAGAGCTATTTAAATATTTGTCTGGAATATTATCTTTCAGTTTTATTTTTACAAAACATGGTTGATTTTTTTTCCATCCAATTTTACTTAAATAATTAGCTGCAGATGCAAAAGCATCTTCATTATTTTTTAATTCAATTATATTGTTTTGATTAAAATCTATAGCGTACCTATCAATTGTAGATGGCATAAACTGAAAAAAACCAAATGCACCAGCCCAAGAACCAAATAAAATTTCATGATTAATTATTTTTTTTTCAACTAAAGTTAAAACAGTCAATAACTCTTTAGTAAAAAATTCACTTCTTCTTCTGTCAAAACTTAATGTAGCTAATGATGAAATAATATCCATCTTACCAACATAGGTACCATAATTAGTTTCAATACCCATAAGTGCTAGTAAAAGCTCTTTTTCTACTTTAAATTTTTGCTCAACATTATTTATCAACTTTTTGTTAGATTTATAAATTGTAATACCAGAATTAACTTTAGATTTATTTGACCTTTTAGATACATATGTTTTTGTATCTTCATAAAATTCTGGTTGATAACGATCGTACTCAATAACTTTTGGTAAAAATTTGGCATCTTTCATTACAATGTTGAAAGTCTTTTCTGAAATTCCATTATTTAATGAATGCTTTTTAAATTCTACTAGCCATTCATTAAAACTAGGTTCATTTGAATATAAACTTGAAATATTGAAGAGGAAAATTGTAAAAATGATTTTAATTACTTTCATAAAGATCTTTTAAATAAATAAATACAGCAATCCATATTAAAATAAAACTTATAAACTTATTAATAGAAAATGGCTCATTATAATAAAAAAAACCTAGCAAAAACTGACTTGTGGGCGTAACAAAAAAAATTAAGCCAGAAGCTGCCATTGTTGTTTTTTCCAAACCTTTTATAAAAAGAAATAATGGTATTACAGTCATGAAACCACCCAATATTAAAAGCAATATATTATAAGGCTGTTGAAAGCTAAAATCATTATTTCCACTTTTAAAAATAAAGTAACAAACAATTAATGCTATTGGTAAAATAAAAAGACTCTCTATAAGTAATCCAACATCAGTATCGACATTAACCTTTTTTCTCAATAAGTTATAAAAACTCCAAAAAAAAGCAACGAGAAAACCAACAATAGGAAAAGATTCAAAATTAAATAGTAAATATACAGATGAAACTATTACGATTAAAATTGAAATTTTCCTTTTAAAATTAAGTTTTTCTTTTAAAAACACATAACCCAAAAAAACATTTAGTATTGGAAAAATAAAATATCCATAACTAGCATCTATTATTTTGTTAATAGATATTGCGTAGATCCATGTTCCCCAATTTAAAAAAATTAATACACCTGTAACAAGTAATATTAATAATTTTTTCTTTTGTTTTATAATACTCTTAAATACTTTTATTTTTTTAAAAATTATTGTTGTTAATAAAAGTATTAAACTTGTCCAAATTAATCTATGCAGGGTGACTTCCAATGCACCCATCATAGACACATACTTAAAAAAAATTGTACCTAAAACGCCCCACCATAAAGAACCTATGGTTGCGTATAATATCCCTTTTTTAAATTGTGATTGATCCATATTAATAACCTATATTTTCAATATAAAGGTAAATTTGATGATGTTGAACTTTATATAACCTAGATATGTGTACATAGATAGTTTCTTTAACAATTAACTATATATTTAAGTTGAAATTTAAAATTATACTTATAAAAAAGTCTTCTTGGAGAGATGGCTGAGCGGTTGAAAGCACCGGTCTTGAAAACCGGCAAAGGGGCAACTCTTTCCTGGGTTCGAATCCCAGTCTCTCCGCCACATATTAATGTCTATGTTCTCTAAACATTTTATAAATTTTTTTATTTTGAGTATCATCTAAATCAATAGTTTTTCTATTAAATTTATATAAAGTATCATCATCTAGCTCTAATAACTCGAGTAACTCTTTAAGATTTTTAAGATCTAAATCATGGATGATTTTATTAACAAATGAAGTTAAAAGAATATCCATTTCTTTAGTACCTCGATAACTTGCTCTATAAATTATTTTTTTTTTTAATTGATCTATATTAATTTCCATGAAGATTAATATATAGTACCAAATATGCCAAATATAAATAATTTTGAATATTTATTAAAAGATATCTCTTTTATTAAGGGAATTGGTAGCAAAACTACTTCAATATTTAACAAAAAAAAAATATTTACTATTTTGGATTTATTATGGAAATTACCTTATTCTATCGATGATCTATCTCAAATTAAAAAAATATCAGAGCTGCATATTGGAAAAGTAGAAAGTATTAAAGTAAATGTAATTAAATATAACTTTCCAAGGAAAAGAAATCTTCCTAATAGAGTTATCTGTGAAGATGAAACAGGAAAAATAGAATGTGTTTTTTTTAACAGTTATGAAGGTTATATAAAAAAAATTTTACCCCTAAATAATAATGTTACAATAAGTGGAAAAGTTAGTTATTTTAGAAATACATATCAAATTACAAATCCATCACATGTATCGCATGATGAATCATTAATTTTAAAGAAACATAACAAGTATTCATTAACTGATGGATTAAATAACAAAGCATATAATAAAATTATGCAACAAGTTCTAAAAAATGTACCTGATTTAGAAGAATGGCATGATCCTGAAGTTTTGAAAAAATTTAATAATATTTCTTGGAAAAAATCTATTTTAAAATTACACGATCCAAAAAGCTCTAATAAAAAAAATAGTAAATTTTTTAAAAGATTAGCCTTTGATGAAATTTTTTCAACTTTTTTAATATCATCGCGAATTAGAGATAAAATTAAAAAAGTTAAAAAAGAAAAGAAATTATTTGATTTGAGAAATCAAAAAAATATTGAAAAGAATATAAATTTCACATTAACTAATGAGCAAAACGATGCGCTGCATGATATTAATAATGATTTAAAAAATAAGGATAAAATGTTTAGACTTCTACAAGGTGATGTTGGAAGTGGTAAAACAATAGTCGCTCTTTTATCTGCTCTTAATGTTATTAATTCTGGTTATCAGGTATGTTTCATGGCACCAACTGAAATTTTAGCACGACAGCACTATAATTTAGCAAAATCTATTTTTCCAAAAAATCAACAACTGTTTCTTTTAACCGGAACTACAGATTCAAAAGATAAAAAAAAAATTATTAATGAAATTAAAAATAAAAAAAATAATATAGTTTTCGGCACCCACGCATTATTCCAAAAAAAAATAATCTTTAAAAAACTTGGCTATATTGTAATTGATGAACAGCATAAATTTGGAGTTAAGCAAAGAAAAAAACTTTCTGATAAAGGAGGAAAGAATTGTGATATACTTTTAATGTCTGCAACACCAATACCAAGAACACTTATTATGTCTATATATGGTGATATGGATGTATCTTTAATCAAAAAAAAACCTAATAGTAGACTTCCCATTGTGACCTACAGCAAGCTAGACCAAAAAATGGATGAGGTAATTCAATATGTAAAAAAAGAAATAAATTTAAATAATCAAGTTTTTTGGGTTTGTCCGCTCATAGATGAGTCTAAAAAAGTAGATCAAGTTTCTGCAATACAAAAATATAATTTTTTAAAAAAAAAATTTCCTAATGATGTTGAATTACTACACAGTAAGGTAGATGTTTTAGAAAAAGAAATAATTTTAAAAAAATTTTTAAATAAAGAATTTAAAATTTTAGTTTCTACTACAGTTATTGAGGTGGGTATAGATTTCCCAAATGCAAATTTAATTATAATTGAAAATGCAAATAAGTTTGGCCTTTCACAATTACATCAGCTCAGAGGAAGAGTGGGAAGAGGAACAAAACAAGGTGTGTGTATTTTGATATTTAAATCAGGTTTAAGTGAAAATGCAAAAAAAAGAATTAAAATATTAAAAAAAACAAATGATGGTTTTGAAATTTCTGAGGAAGATATGAAACTACGTGGTTATGGTGACGTACTCGGATTTAAACAAAGTGGTGTAAAAAATTTTAGATTAGCAGATCCTATTATTAACAAGGACCTATTTGACTTAGCAGAGAATGAAATTAAAAAAGTTGAGCAAAGTAATTTTAGTTCTGATAGATATAAATACCTACTAAAATTGTATGATAGAGCCGATATAATTAATGATATTATTTAGTAGGTGGTGCTGATGTACCTGCCGAAACTATAAATTTGGAAGCCTCTTCAAAAGTCATGTCTAAATAAACTATTTCATCTTCAGGAAACATTAACAAAAAACCACTTGTAGGATTTGGTGTTGTTGGTAAAAAAACATTTATTAAATTTTTATTTGTTTTTGAAGATATTTCGGTTTCGTTTTTTTTCGTTGCAAACCCAACAGCCCATGTACCTTTTCTTGGATACTCAACAAGAACGACACTTCGTTTGCTATCATCTTTATTCGTAAAAGTTTCAGTCATTTGAGTAATAGCTGAATAAATTGTTCTTAAAATTGGTATTCTTTTAAATAAGTCATTAATTAATTGTAATAGCTTCTTTCCAATAAAAGAAAATGAAAGACCTCCCACTAAGGTTATTACTATTATTGATATCAAAATTTCTAATCCTGGTATTGAAAAAGGTAAATAATTGTTTGGATTTATTTCTTCTGGAATAATTTTTGAAGAAATTTGAATTATAAACTTGGTTAAATAAAGTGTAATTCCAATTGGTATTAGCACTACAACACCTGTAAAAAAATAAGTTCTTAAGGAAGCTGAGATAGATCTTTTATTCTTATTTAACTTTGACATAAATTACTAATAACTTGAGTAGACAACAAAACAAATAGCTAAAATGAATAAAAAGCCCAATATTTTATTGTTTAAGTTCATAAATTCTATAATTATATTAATATAATAATTATAGGAAATGAATAGAAGAAAATTTATACAATATGTAGGCTGTGGATGTGGTGGATTTATACTTAATTCTTGTGCGTCAGTTCCTATAACAGATCGTAAACAACTCCGAATCATACCTGAAGCAAAACTTAATGCTCAGGCATCACAGATTTATGAAAAAATTAAAGAAAAAGAAAAACTGATAAAAACAGGTAATGATTTAAAACAAATTAAAGATATAGGTAGTAGAATGGAAGACTCTATCAGTGAATATTTCTATCAAGCAAACTTAAACGACCCTACTACTAACTTTCAATGGGAGTATATTTTAATTGATAACAAAAAAATTAAAAATGCCTGGTGTATGCCTGGTGGAAAAATTGCTGTATATAGTGGCATGTTAGATATTACAAAAGATAAAAATGGATTAGCTGCTGTAATGGGGCATGAAATAGCACACGCTGTAGCTAAGCATTCAGTAGAAAGAGCAAGTCGAGGTGTTATATTAAACACTACGGTGCAAATTACAGATATTCTTACTGGAGGTAAGTTAAGTAAGGTAAATAGAACTACAGGCATGGATACTGTAGGTTTGCTTGCTAAATTAGGAATTATGAATCCATTTAGTAGAAAACAAGAAAGTGAAGCTGATTATCTTGGGTTAATTTTTTCTTCATTATCAGGATACGATATAAGAGAAACTACTAATATTTGGGAAAGGATGAAAGAAGCTAATAAAGGTAAGGCTCCTCCTGAATTTATGAGCACGCATCCCTCAGCAGATAACAGAATAATAAAAATTAATGAGTGGATTAATGAAATAACAATAGATTATCCACCAATTAAAATTTCTTAACATGAAAATTTAATGGTGAGCCGTGTTGGACTCGAACCAACGACCCATTCCTTAAAAGGGAATTGCTCTACCAACTGAGCTAACGGCCCAAAAACTGCTCTTATAATGTTTTTTTAAATATAATCAACGAATAAAAAGTATCACAAGATATCTATATAGCGATCATGAAACTCTAAAAATGTTCCTTTTTTAATACTATCTCTTATTGATTGCATTAATTCCTGATAAAAATTGATATTATGGAGAGTAAGTATCATTGATGCTAAAATCTCATTAGTATTAAATAAATGATTTAAATAGTTTTTCGAATATTTATTTAGGTTAAATTTGTCACAATTTTTATCTAACGGTGTATTATCGTTTTGGAACTTTGAGTTTCTGATGTTAATTCTACCATCCCAAGTAAATACTAATCCAGTTCTACCAGATCTAGACGGCATAACACAATCAAACATATCTATACCGCGTTTAACTGCACCCAGAATATCAGAAGGTGTTCCGACCCCCATTAAATATCTTGGTTTATTAATTGGCATTAAATCTGTAATTCCATTTAAAACATCAAACATTTCAGTTTGAGTCTCACCCACAGCAAGACCTCCAACTGCATAGCCATCAAAATTAAGTTTCTCCAAATTCTTTAGTGACTCTCTTCTTAAGTCATTAAACAAACCGCCTTGAACAATACCAAATAAAGCTTTGTGTGGATTTGACCCAAACGCCTTTTTAGATCTTTCTGCCCAATAAGTTGATAATGTCATAGAAGTCTTAATTAAAGATTTGTCTTTAGTATTTTTAGGACATTCGTCAAGGACCATAACAATGTCAGAGCCTAATCCTTTTTGTATTCTTATACTTTCTTCTGGACTGAGAATAAATTTTTTTCCATCTATGTGTGAATTGAATATAGCACCTTTTTCTTTATCAATTTTTGTCAACTTTGATAATGACATAACCTGAAAACCCCCAGAGTCAGTTAAAATAGGCATTGAACAGTTCATGAATTTATGTAATCCACCAGCTGCAATTATTCTTTCTACACCAGGTCTAATCATTAAATGATAAGTGTTAGATAGAATTATTTCAGAACCAGTCTTAACAATATCATCAATAAATGTTGCTTTCACAGTAGCCTGTGTTCCAACAGGCATAAATGCAGGTGTATTTATGTTTCCTCTACTGGTTTCTATTAAACCAACTCTTGCGGATTTATCAGTTTTGAGAACATTAAAAGTAAAAGGTTTTAATGCCATTAGACATACAATCTATTTAGATTTAAAACTCAAAATTTTATCTGGATTTGAAACAGATCCATTTGGACCGTCTCCTTTTTTAATTTTTTCCACGAACTCCATACCTTTGGTTACTTTACCAAACACTGTATAATTTCTATCTAAATGTGATGCTGTTTCTAAACATATGAAAAATTGACTATTTGCACTGTCAGGATCTGATGACCTGGCCATTGATAAAACACCTTTTTCATGTGGTAAATTACTAAATTCAGCTTTAAGATCAGGATGATCAGAGCCACCCATACCAGCTCTATTTAAATCAAAATCTTTGTTGGAAGAATTACCAAATTTGACATCGCCAGTTTGAGCCATGAATCCATCAATTACTCTGTGGAAAACAACGTTGTCATACATGCCTTCATTAGCTAACATTTTTATTCTTTCAACATGGTTAGGTGCAACATCTGGAAACAGTTGAATTTCAACATCGCCATCTTTTAATTTTAAAATCATAATATTCTCCTTTGCTATTAAGTTGTTATTTGTAAATAAAAAAAAAATTAAAAAAAGTAATATTTTACGCATATTTATCTTTCAAAGCATTAATAATACTTTTTGTTGTAAATTTTTTAACATCACCACCAAGTTCTATTATTTCCTTAACAAATCTAGATGAAATAATTTGATTTTCTACATCAGACATTAAAAACATAGTCTCTATACTATTATTTAATTTTCTATTCATACCTGCTAATTGGAATTCATATTCAAAATCCGATACCGCCCGAAGTCCTCTTAAAATTATATTTGATTTCATTTTTAAACACAAATCAGTAGTTAAAGAATTAAAAGATATTACTTTTAATTTATTCTTGTTCATTTTTAAATCATTAAACAGTGCTTTTTTAACTAAGCTAATTCTCTCTTCTATACTAAATAAATAATTTTTATTACTGTTCTCTGATATAGCTATAATAATTGTATCACCAATTTTTAAGGCTTTTTTTATTAAATCTATATGACCATAGGTTATTGGATCGAACGTACCTGGATATAGAATATTTTTTTTCATTAGATTAAATTATCATCGATTTTTATTGCAGAAACAACTTTTTCGTCGCCTGAAAGTTTGATTATTCTAACACCCTGAGTATTACGTCCAGCTATTCTTATCTCCTTAACTGCTACCCTTATTACTCTTCCTTTATTAGTTGATATTAATATTTCATCTCCTTCGTTTATAGGAAATGATGAAGAAACATTTCCATTTCTCTGTGAGTTAACAATACCAATTATTCCTTTACCACCTCTATTTGTTACTCTAAAATCGTAATGCGAGGTTCTCTTACCATAGCCATTTTCTGTAATTGAAAGTATATACTTTTCTTTAGCCTTTTTTTCAGAATCATCATCTTTACTTTTCTTATTAGATTTACCACTGCTGGTATGATCGATAATAGATAATGATACTATGTCATCATTATCTGATAAATTTAGACCTTTGATGCCTTTGGATGAACGGCCTTTGAAAATTCTTAATTTTTTTGATTCAAATCTGATGCATTTACCAAGCCGAGTACTTAATATAATATCTTGATCGTCCCTGCATATTTTAACACCAATAATTTTATCATTACTATCAAGCTTCATTGCAATTTTTCCTGATGTATTTATAGAAGAGAAATCTTCAAGACTATTTTTTCTAATTTTTCCTTTGCTAGTAGCAAATACAATATGCATGTCTTTTAATTCTGTTTTTTCTTCAGGAAATGGCATTATTGAGCTTATAGATTGATGATTTTTTAGAGGTAGGATATTAAACAGTGATTTTCCTTTAGATGAAGACGTTCCTTCTGGTATTTTCCAGGCTTTAATTTTATAAACAAGTCCTTCTGTAGAAAAAAATAAGACAGATGTATGAGTATTAACTGAAAGAGTTTGAACAACTGAATCTTCGTTTCTTGTTTTAATACCCGCTTTACCTTTTCCTCCTCTTTTCTGTTGCTTAACCAAGCTTAAAGAGCCTCTCTTAATATAACCTTGTAATGTAACAGTAATTAGCACTGACTCCTTTTGAATAGTTTCTTCAATATCATAATTCAATACCGCATCTATAATTTTAGTACGTCTAGGTACAGCAAATCTTTCTTTTATACTTTTTAATTCATTGCTAATAACACTCATTAATTCTTTTTTTGAATTTATAATTTTTTTAAATTGAGCAATCAAATCTGAAAGTTTTTTAATTTCAACTTCAATTTCATTGATACCTAAAGCTGTTAACTTTTGTAACCTAAGTTCTAAAATTGCATTAATTTGAACGTCAGTTAAATTATATTGTCCTTTAGAATTTTTTGCTTCAATCATTTTTATAAATTTTAATGATTTATTTATTTTCCATTTTGTTTTAGATAATTCTTTTTTTGCATCATCTGGTGTTTTAGACGATCTAATAATTTTAATAACTTTGTCTAAATTTTCAACAGAAACCGATAAACCAATTAATATATGTGCTCTATCCTCAGCTTTCTTAAGATCAAATTTTGTTTTTTTAATTACTACATCTTCTCTAAATTTTAAAAAATGATCAATAAAATCTTTAAGATTACAATTTTTTGGTTTTTGATCAACAATAGCCAGTGTGTTAAATCCAAAAGAACTTTCAATTGAAGTATATTTATATAATTGTCTCTTAACAGTTTCTGGTTCAACACCTCTTCTTAAATCTATTGCTACACGTATACCTTCTCTATTTGATTCATCTCTAATATCACTTATACCTTCAATTTTTTTTTCTCTAACTAGCTCAACTATCCTTTCATTCATTGTAGATTTATTTACTTGATATGGTATTGAGGTTATTACAATTCTTTCTTTTCCATTCTTTCTTTGCTCTATTTTAATTTCACCTCTTATTTTAAAGGAACCTCTACCACTCTTATATCCCTCCTTAATAATATTTTTACCTATAATTGTTCCACCAGTTGGAAAATCTGGTCCAGGGATGTGTTTCATTAATTCGTTAATTTTAATATCTCTATTATTAATTAGTGCTAGAGTTCCATCTATCACTTCACCTAAATTATGAGGTGGAATACTTGTGGCCATACCAACAGCAATACCACCTGCTCCATTTACCAATAAATTTGGGTATTGAGCTGGTAATACAACAGGTTCATGTTCGGTTTCGTCATAATTACTTTTGAAAGTAACTGTATTTTTATCAATATCATCTATTAAAAATTGTGAAATCTTTGCAAGTTTTGTCTCCGTATATCTCATTGCAGCTGGTGGGTCTCCATCTATAGATCCAAAATTTCCCTGCCCATCAATTAAAGGTAGACTCATAGAAAAATCTTGAACCATTCTTACTAAAGCATCATACACAGCTTGATCACCGTGAGGATGGTATTTACCTATAACATCACCAACAATTCTTGCAGATTTTCTAAATTGTTTCGTCCAATCAAAACCACCTTTATGCATTGCAAAAATAATTCTTCTATGGACTGGTTTAAGTCCATCCCTAATATCAGGCAATGCTCTGCTAACAATTACGCTCATAGCGTATGATAGATAAGATGAGCTCATCTCATCATACATTGCTATGGGTTTAATATTATTATTTTTTATTTTTTCTATATCTGGCATAAAAACTAAAATGGAATTTCATCATCCAAATCGTTTTGTGATGCTTGGGAAGTGTTTTCTATAGATTGAGTACTGTCTTGGTTTGATAAAGATGAACTATTTCCACCACCTAACATTGTTAGAGAGGAATTATATCCTTGTATGACAACCTCAGTTGAATATTTATCCTGTCCAGATTTTTCATCTTTCCATTTTCTAGTTGATATTTGACCCTCAACATAAATTTGTGCACCCTTCTTTAAATACTGCTTAACAACATTTACTAAACCTTCATTAAATACAACTATACGGTGCCATTCAGTTTTTTCTTTCTTTTCACCTGTATTTTTATCTTTCCAGGATTGACTAGTTGCCAAACTTAATCTAGCTACACTTTTACCATTGACCATTTCCTTTATTTCGGGATCTGCGCCTAAACGACCAATTAATAGTACTTTATTTAAACTTCCAGCCATAATATTTTAAAGATGATATAAATACATTTATATATTTATATCATATAACAACACTGAATATTAATTTTATTTATTTAAAGCAACAAAAAATATGCTTAAAAACATAGTTATTAAAGGGGCAAAAGAACATAATTTAAAAAATATATCTGTAACGATACCAAAGGAAAAGTTTGTTGTGATTACAGGTCTTTCCGGGTCAGGAAAATCATCTTTAGCTTTTGATACAATTTATGCAGAGGGTCAAAGAAGATATGTTGAAAGTTTATCAGCATATGCACGTCAATTTTTAGATAAAATGAAAAAACCTAATGTTGATTTGATTGAAGGACTCAGTCCTGCTATTTCGATAGAACAAAAAAATACATCAAAAAATCCAAGATCAACGGTTGCAACTGTAACTGAAATATATGATTACATGAGAGTATTATATGCAAGAGCGGGCACACCCTACTCTCCTTTTACAGGTAAAAAAATTGAGTCTCAAACAATAACTCAGATGGTCGATATAATTAAGCAAATACCTAAAAAATCAACAATCTATATTTATGCACCAGTTGTTAGAGGACGTAAGGGAGAATATAAAAAAGATATACAGGGTTATAAAAGGAGAGGTTTTAGAAAAATTAAGGTTGATGGAAAACTATATAACATTGACGATGTACCTGAGTTAAATAAAAAATTAAAGCATGATATTCATGTTCTTGTAGATAGAATTGTATTAAATAATTCATTGGGAAATAGATTAGCCGAATCTTTAGAAACAGCTTTAAACTTGTCAAACGGTCTTGTCTTTGTTGAATATGAAAATGAAACATTGCCTGCAAAATATAGAAAAATAGAAAGAAAAATTTTTTCATCCAAATTTGCCTGCCCAGAGAGTGGATTTACTATAGAAGAAATAGAACCAAGATTATTTTCTTTCAATAGCCCGTATGGCGCTTGCGAAGAGTGTGAGGGTATTGGAATAAAACTTAATGTAGATCCAAATTTGGTTATACCAAATGTTAGAAAAACTATTGCTGATGGTGCAATTGAACCATGGTCAAAATCGTCTAGTTTATATTATGCTCAGACACTCTCTTCATTATCAAAACATTATGGTTTCTCCTTAAATGATAAATGGGAAAAAATACCCAAAAAAATAAAAGATATAATTTTATATGGATCAGATAACGAAGAAATTAAATTTAGTTATGATGATGGCTATGAAAAATATTCACACAAGAAAACATTTGAAGGTGTAATCAACAATTTAGAGCGAAGATATCTTGAGACTGATAGTGATTGGAAAAGAGAGGAAATTTCTCAATATCAGTCGGATTCAAAATGTGAAGTTTGTAAGGGTCATAGACTAAAAGAAGAGGCCTTATGTGTAAAAATTAATGATTTACATATAAGTGAAGTTACTCAAATGTCTATAACAGATGCCGAAAAATGGTTTAAAAATCTAGAAAATAATCTAAGTCAAAGAGAACTAAAAATTGCTGAACACATACTAAAAGAAATAAATGAAAGATTAAATTTTTTATTAAATGTAGGCTTGGATTATCTAACTTTATCAAGAGAGTCTGGAACCTTATCAGGTGGTGAAGCTCAAAGAATAAGGCTTGCCTCACAAATTGGTTCTGGTTTAACTGGCGTTTTATATGTTTTGGATGAACCATCCATTGGATTGCATCAAAAGGATAATGTAAAACTTATTAATGCATTAAAAAGATTAAGGGATCTAGGTAACACAGTTATTGTTGTAGAGCATGATACAGAAACAATGGAAAGTGCTGATCACATTATTGATTTAGGACCAGAAGCTGGTAACAACGGTGGTGAAGTAATAGCACAAGGTTCTTTTTCAGATATTATTAAAAACGATTTAAGCATTACTGGAAAATATCTATCGAATAAAAAATTTATACCAATACCAAAAATGAGAAAGCTTGCAAAAAATGGAAGATTTTTGCAGCTTGGTGGAGCCACAGGTAACAATTTAAAAAATGTAAACTTAAAAATACCTTTTGGATGTTTTACTTGTATCACTGGTGTGTCAGGTAGTGGTAAATCAACATTAGTACTACAAACGCTTTACAATGCTTTAAACTTAAGTCTCAATAATAATAAATCTAGAAAAATTCCAATGCCATTTAAAACTTTTAAAGGTGTTGAGCTTGTAGATAAAATCATAAATATAGATCAGTCGCCTATTGGTAGAACCCCAAGATCTAATCCAGCAACATACACTGGAGCATTTGGTCCAATAAGGGATTGGTTTACTAGTTTGCCAGAGTCTAAAAGTAGAGGATATAAGCCAGGTAGATTTTCATTTAATGTTAGAGGGGGAAGATGTGAGGCATGCGAAGGAGATGGTGTGATTACTTATGAAATGCATTTTTTACCGGATGTTTATATTACATGTGATGAATGTAAAGGGAGTAGGTATAACAGAGAAACGTTAGAGATTAAATTTAAGGACAAAAGTATTGCAGATGTTTTAAATATGACTGTTGACGAAGGTTGTGATTATTTCGAAAACATACCTAATATAAGATCTAAACTACTAACTTTAAAGAAGGTGGGATTGGGTTATATAAAAATTGGACAACAAGCGACTACATTATCTGGTGGAGAGGCTCAAAGGATTAAATTAGCTAAAGAATTATCACGAAGATCTACAGGTAGAACCATATATATATTAGATGAACCAACAACTGGGTTACATCAGCATGATATTAAAAAACTATTAGAAATATTGCATACTTTTGTAGCCACAGGGAACACGGTTGTTGTTATTGAGCACAATCTTGATGTAATTAAAACCGCTGATCATATAATTGACATGGGCCCTGATGGAGGTATAAACGGAGGCAACATTATAGCTGAAGGAAAACCTGAGGAAGTAATTAAAATTAAAGGTAGTTATACGGGTAGATTCCTTAAAGATTTGCTTGAAAATAAAATCAAAAAAATTGCTTAATTATTAATAAAACTATATTATTATACAAATATGAACAAAATACTTTCATCACTACCAAAAACGATACACACTTCATTGGCTATTTCTATTCTACTTTTCTTGGGTCTTTTTTTTAACAATGAAGGATTTGATATTGATAGAATATTTTGGAGCTGGTTACTAAGGTATATCCATGTTGTTGTAGCAATTATGTGGATTGGTTTGTTATGGTATTTTAATTTTGTTCAAATACCTAATATGCCTAAAATACCAGATGAACAGAAACCAGCGATTGGTAAGGTTATAGCACCTTCGGCACTTTTTTATTTTAGATGGGCCGCTTTAGCAACTGTCATATCTGGGTTAGTTTTAGCTTGGTTAAATGGATATGTACATGATGCAATGACATTAGGTATAGCCTCAGGTGGAGGTAAAAATACAGCTATTGGTATTGGCATGTGGCTTGGGTTAATTATGGCTTTTAATGTATGGTTTGTAATATGGCCCAATCAAAAAAGAGCACTTGGCATAGTTGAATGTGATGCCGAGGTTAAAGCAAAATCAGCTAAAACCGCTATGTTATTTTCAAGAACAAACACACTGCTGTCTTTACCGATGTTGCTAACTATGGTTGCTGCTCAAAATTTATATTAATCCTCGTCTTTAACAATCGTTTTATAAGAAACCCTCAGATAAACCAAAACAGGGTTAGCTATAAAAATAGATGAATAGGTTCCTAAGACAACACCTAATATCATTGCAAAAGCGAAACCTTTAAGTATTTCGCCTCCAAAAAAGAATATCGAAAATAAAGCTAAAAGTGTTGTAAGAGATGTAATTATAGTTCTAGATAAAGTTTCATTAATAGATAAATTTGATAACTCAAAAATTTTAATATCTAAATGTTTCTTTAAGTTTTCTCTTACTCTATCAAAAATAACAACTGTATCATTCATGGAATATCCAACAATTGTTAGAATGGCTGCTACTATAGAAAGATTTACCTCTAAACTAAATAATGAAAATATACCCATAGTTATAAGCACATCATGAAATAAAGCTAATATTGCACCAATACTAAACTGCCATTCAAATCTTATCCAAATATAAAACAACATAGCACCAAGCGATGCAGCAATTGCTATTAATCCACCTTTAAGTAACTCATTACTAACCTTAGGTCCGACATTTTCAACCCTTCTAATTTCATAACCAGTGCCTAAATAAGCATCAAGTTTTTTTTTGATATTTTGGATTAAACTTTTATTGTCGCCTTTTTTTTCAAATTTTATTAAAAAATCTTTATCGTTGCCAAAGTTTTTAATAGCAACATCCCCTAAATTCATTTTTGAAAAAGAATTTCTTAAGGAAGAGATATTTATTTGTTTATCTATAGCTCTTAACTCAATTAAAGTTCCACCTTTAAAATCAATACCTAGATTTAAGCCTTTAATACCAAGCAGTAATAATGAGATTATAACTAGGACTGCTGAAATAGCTGTAAAAGGTTTATAAAATTTATTAAATTTATAATGTTTCATATTACAATTTTATTTGAGTATCTTTGTTTCTAACAACGTATAAAGAGGTTAATAATCTAGCTATAAAATAAACTGAAAAAAGAGTTGTTAAAATACCCACACCTAAAGTTACCGAAAAGCCTTTTATTGGACCTGAGCCTAAAAAAAACAAAATTATTGCTGCAATAAACGTTGTAACATTTGCATCTAGTATCGCAGTCTTTGATTTTGTATAACCCGAGTCAAAAGCAACTAATTGATTTTTTTCACTATTTTTTTCCTCTTTTATTCTCTCAAATATTAATACATTTGCATCAACTGCCATACCAACTGTCAAAATAATCCCTGCTATACCTGGTAATGTAAGTGTAGCCTCAAATAATGTAAGAATGCCTACCAAAAAAAATAAATTAAAGATTAATGCTATGTCGGCTATTAAACCAAAAAACCTATATTTAATTATCATAAAGAGAATGACTAAAGAAAATCCAAATATTAATGCAATAATACCTGCTTTAATTGAATCTTCACCCAGTCCTGGGCCCACTGTTCGTTCTTCAATTATATTCATTGGAGCAGGTAATGCACCCGATCTTAATAATAAAGCTAAATCAGTAGCAGATTGAAATGTGAAGCCTCCAGTGATCTGGCCAGATCCACTAACTATTGCATCACGGACAACTGGTGCACTTATAATCTTTCCATCAAGAACAATTGCTAGTCTTTTTCCAACTCCTGAGATTGTTGATTTACCAAATCTTTTTGCTCCAACTCTATCTAGTGTAAATGTAACCACAGTTTCATTCGTTTCCGAATCCATTCTAGGCTGGGCATCTATTAAATTTTCACCACTAATTATAATTCTTTTACTAACATTAGCGGGATTTTCTGAATCATCCTCAAATTCCATTAATTCAACTCCAAACTGTTCTTCGGTTGATTTAGAAATAAATCGAAAAGATAAATTTGCGGTTTTACCAAGAAGAGTTTTAACTCTCATTGGATCATCAAGCCCAGGAAGCTCTACAAGAATTCTATCATTGCCACGCTTTAGTATATTGGGTTCATTAGTTCCCACTTCGTCTATTCTACGCCTTACAATTTCTATAGCGGCATCTAAAGATGAATTTTTTAACTCTATTATACCGTACTTTGATAAAGTCATTTTAAATTGATTGTCCTTACTATCAACATCAAATTTAAAAGATTTAAATTTTTCATAGTATGGATTTAACGGTTCTTCGGTGCTTTCTAACAATTCATTAATTAAATCTTTGTCACCTTGCTTTGCTTCAAAAATAATTGATGTGTCTTCATAAATTTTTAGATTAAAAACATTAATATTTTTTCCTTTAAAATAATTTTTAATAGATGTTATTTTATTTTGTAATTCTCTTGTGATTACTGGCTGATTATCAATTTCTAAAAGTAGATATGATCCACCTTGAAGATCTAATCCTAAATTGATTTTTTTATCTAGAAAATTATCATCAAATTTAGTTACATTTGTTAAAGCAAAAAAAGTTAAACATAATGAAACAATGATTACAGAAAATATTCTTAATTTTGAAAAATATAGCACTTTTAAAAAAAAATATTATTTTTTTGGTTCTTGACCAGCGGTTACTAAACTTTGGATACCCGTAGATTTAATAATTTCAACCTTTACATTATCAGCTATTTCTACTTCAACTTTTTCACCATCGACAATTCTATCAATTGTTCCTACTATTCCACCAACTGTTATAACTTTGTCACCTCTTTTTAGGTTCTCGACCATTATCTTGTGTTCTTTAACTTTCTTTTGTTGAGGTCTTATTAAGAAAAAATAGAATATTACAAATATTAATATTAAAGGTATAAATTGACCTATTCCAGAATTTGACATTATTACTCCTTAGTTAGAGCATTTTTTATACCAAAAGATTTATTAAAACAACTCTAATTGTTATGAATTTTTTCCATGTTATTCATATATGGTTTAAGAACATCAGGTACCTTAATTGATCCATCTGATTGTTGGTAGTTTTCTAAAATGGCTATCATTGTTCTTCCAACAGCCAGTCCACTACCATTTAATGTACCAACAAAGTTTGTTTCATTTTTTGAATTTTTGTATCTGGCCTTCATCCTTCTTGCCTGAAAAGAACTACAAGATGAACAGCTTGATATTTCTCTATACTTATTTTCTGAAGGTATCCATACTTCAATGTCATAGGTTTTCTCTGCGCTAAAACCCATATCTCCTGTACATAATAACATTTTTCTATAAGGTAATTTTAAAAGATCTAAAATATTAGTTGCACAATTCGTCATTCTTTCCAATTCATCGTTACAGTTATTCGGTTCTACAATACTTACAAGTTCAACTTTATAAAACTGGTGTTGCCTAATCATACCTTTTGTATCCTTACCATAACTACCAGCTTCTTTCCTAAAGCAAGGCGTTGAGGCTACAAAACGAAGAGGTAAATCTTTAACCTGTAAAATTTTATCTTTTACCATGTTGGTCAATATTACTTCAGCTGTTGGAATAAGAAACTTACGATCATTTTTATCGTCTAAAACTAATTCAAATTGATCATTTTCAAATTTAGGTAACTGACCAGTTCCATACATAGTATTTTCATTAGCAATCAAAGGGGGTGAGATTTCTAAATAATTATTTTTATTGATATGAGTATCAAGCATAAAATTTGATAAGGCTCTTTCAAGTAATGCTAATTGGTTTTTTACAAATACAAACCTAGATCCTGTTGTTTTCGTAGCTAAGTCAAAATCAAGCATATTCAGACTATTTCCTAACTCAAAATGTGGTTTTGGTTTAAAATCAAATTTTTTTATTTCTCCAAATTTTTTTATCTCAACATTTGAATTCTCATCTTTACCAACAGGAACATCGTCCAAGGGAATATTGGGTAATGATGATAAGATTGTATCTAACTTTATTTTGATTTCTGATTGATCACGACTTAATTTTTCAATTTTTTTTGAAATTTCTTTCGATTTTTCAAATAAATTTTGATCTTTCGTTTTTGAGATATTTTTTTTTTCTTTTTCTAATAATTCTTTGTCTTGTATAAGTTTCCTGTTTTCTTTATCTAAATTACCAATATTAGCTTTTTCAATTTTTATATTTCTTTTTAATAATGATTTTTCAAAATTATCGATATTATCTCTTATATCTTTTATATTATGCATGCTCTTTTTCTTTAACTTTTTTCTCTATCATACTTACAGAAAAAATAGACAATTCATATAAAATTAAAAGAGGTATTGCTAAACCAATTTGTGTTATTGGATCAGGTGGTGTAAGGATTGCAGCAGCTGCAAAAATCATTACCACAACATATTTTCTTCTCTGTTTTAAAAAAATCGAATCAATTAAACCAATTCTTGCAAGTAAGCTTAAAATCACAGGCAGTTGAAAACTTATACCGAAAGCAAAAATTAATTTCATTATTAGTGATAAATATTCGTTAACTTTTGCTTCTAATTGTATTGGTAAATTAGTAATTGTTCCCGCACTTTCAAAGGAAAGGAAAAATTTAATGGCTAATGGCATGATTAAATAATAAACCAGCATTCCTCCAAGTAAAAATAAGATAGGTGTTATTATTAAATAAGGCATAATTGCAGATTTTTCGTTTTTATATAGTGCTGGCGCGATGAATAACCAAAACTGAATTAATATAAAAGGAAAAGTTATAAAAAAGGCTGTAAAAAAAGATACTTTTAAATATGTTAAAAAAGTTTCTTGTAATGCAGTAAAAATTAGTCTTCTTTGAATACCATCATCTTGGACCACTGATGAGTATGGCTCAACTAAAAATCCATAAATATATTCTGAAAAAAAATAGCAGATAACAAAAAAAACAAATAAGAAAATAAAACAAATGATTAATCTTTTTCTAAGCTCAGCTAAGTGACTAAAAAAACCCATCTTTTCTTCATTTAATGTCATTTTTTTCTACTTTTTTATTTTCTTTTTTTTCATCAATATCGTTTTCGTCAATATCTATAGAAGAAACTTCATTCTGCACATTAGAAATATATTTTTTTGCTGTGCCGATCCATGATCCAATTTTTTTTAACATTATTGGGAAATCTTTAGGACCAACAATTATTATAGCAATTGAAACTATAATTAATATTTCAAACCAGCCAATTTGTGGCATTTGATTTACTCTTTTTTATCTGTGTCTGGATTATTTTCAGAAACATTCTTTGGCGAATTATCAACCTCATCATTGGACATTCCTTTTTTGAAGCTCTTTATACCTTTTGCAACATCCCCCATAAGACTAGATATTTTTCCTCTTCCAAAAAGTAAAACAACTAATATTACTACAATTGCTATTTGCCAAAATCCTATGCTCATATTGTTTGTATATAACTTTTATATAGATATTTAAAGTCTCTTTTTAGTCACTTTCTTTATCTTTTAAAGTACTTGTTAACATTTCATCTATATTTGAATATATATTTTCTTTTTTTTCATCTTGTTTTTCTTGATAAAATTTTCCAGTACCAAATACAGAAGCATCTATTGCACCTGTATCTATCAGTCCCGCCGATCCAAGCTCATCTACAGTAGGCAAATCAGTAAGCTTTTGTAGATTGAAATGACTTAAAAATACTTCAGTAGTGGCATATTGTATTGGCCTACCGGGTACTTCTTTACGACCTTGCGGCCTGACCCAATTTAATTCCATTAAAATATCCAACGTGTTTGTTCCAAAAGCAACACCTCGTATTTCCTCAATTTCAGCTCTTGTTACTGGTTGGTGATAAACGATTATTGAAAGTGTTTCTATAGCTGCTTTGGATAATTTTTTCTCAATAGTTTTTTGCTGAGACATTAATTTAGATAAATTTTGCGCTGTTCTAAAAGACCATTTATTTGAAAGACATACTAAATTAATTCCTCTTTCAGAATAAAACTTCTGAAGTTTATCTAAAATTTTTTTTACATTTATATTTTTTGAAACCTTTGCCTCAATAGACTCGATTTCTAATGGTTCAGCAGCTGCAAATAAAATTGCTTCAACTTCACGTTCACCACTGCTTAAATTTGATGGAAAAACAACGACGTTATCTTTTTTACTTTTCTTCATTTATTTTCCTTAATTAATATGTTTTCAAACAATTTTTCTTGTTTTATAGATATATTTCCTTCTTTAGCCAATTCAAGGGATCCAGCAAAAATACCTGCCTGACCAGTTCTTTTAAGTTTATTTTTTACAGTAAAATTTTTTGGTATCAAGTCATCTAAATTCTTCCAATCGTCTAGCTTTCCAAAATATTTTTTAATCTCATTAATTCCATCCTCAGTTGTGAATACTGGTAATCTTGGAATGTTGATACGTTGAAAATCTTTAGTCATTATTATATCAGCATATGTTTTTAAAAGTTCAAATAATGAAAGTTTGTATTCAGAGCTATATATTGATTTAATTTGACCTTTTGCACCACGCATAAAGATATCTCTTCCTAATCTTTTCCTTTTTAACATTTGGTCTGAGAGTAATCTAATTAATTCAAGTTTTTTTAATTGTAACTTTAATTTTTCAGCAACTTCTAATGCCTTAAATTCTTCTTCGTCAGTCTCTGGTAGTAGAAGTTTTGATTTTAGATAAGCTAACCAAGTAGCCATTAATAAATATTCAGATGCTAATTCTAAATTTAAATCTAATGATTTGGTTATAAAATCATGGAACTGATCTGCCAGCTTTGTAATAGAAATATTTTCTAAATTTACTTTCTGTGACTTTGCTAAATCTAATAATATATCAAGTGGTCCACTGAACGTATTAAGATCTACGTTAAATTGAAGTTGTGTATCTTCTTTCATTTAGATAGCTACAAGTTTATAAAATTCTAAAGTTTTTTTCAGCAAAAAACTATCTACTTTCGGTGAGTTTTTAGCAACTATCGTCATTTCAGACATCCTGGCGTTGCAATGAAGAACTAAATTACAACCTGCTTTGAACGCTTTCTCCGTATTTATGGCAGTAGTAAATTTCAAAGCTTTCATAGATATATCGTCTGAAATAATTATATTTTTATATAAGATTTTATTTCTGATAATTTTTATAATTTTTTTAGAATGTGTTGCCGTGTTAATTGGATCAATTTTATTATAGATAATGTGAGCAGTCATTGCGAAAAGAGACTTTTTTTTTCTAAAGGCTCGAAAATCATATTTATTTAGATTTTTAAGATCCTTTTTAACGACTGGAGTAAAATTGTGACTATCAGACTTAGCTAATCCATGGCCAGGTATATGCTTAATCATAGAACCGATTTTATTTTTATGAAATTTTTTAATCACTAAATCACCAAGTTTACTGACAACATTTACATCATTAGAAAAAGACCGATCTCCAATTATACTACTCGCGTTTTTTATTTTTAAATCAAGTACAGGTGTCGTATTTAAGTTTATACCAAGTTTTCTTAATAAATAAGAAATTTGGTCGATATAAATATCTAAGTAATTATTAAGATTTTTAAAATCTTTTTTATAAATTGTACCAAAGAAATTAGCTGTAAAAGAAGATGAGGTTATTAAGTTCTCCAACCGACTAACACGACCACCTTCTTGATCAACGAGTATAGGAAAATTTTCATCATTATAAATTTTCTTAATACTATCTGTAAGTTCTTTTGTTTGTTTAATTGATTTAATATTTCTTGAAAAAAGAATTATTCCCCAAGGTTTATATTTTTTGATAAATAATACTTCTTTTGAAGCTAGCTTTGTACTTTTAATACCAATAATAAAGCTTCTTCTATTTTTAATCATTTTCTAATAATTTCCAAAATTGATATTTTTTTTTTAATTTATTATTTTTATTATCCACATATTCGATAATATTATCTGTATCGCTATTTAAGATTTTTAAATTATTAGAATATTCGTTAATTGTTAATTCATAATTATTGTGAGTTCTATAAACTTTTTTTTTAAATTGGTCTGATAGATAATATTTAATAGTAAAAAAAAAGAATAAGGTAATTACGGTAATGTATAATAAAAATTTAATTTCTTTTACCATCACATACTCTCAGGGGTATCTACACCAATAATATTCATACCTGATTTTACCACATTTGAAATCGATTTTAGGAAAACAAGTTTATCATTAGATATTTTCTTATCTTTGTTAATAAACCTTTTATCCTCATTGTCTTTTCCCATATTCCAATATGAATGAAAATCAGAAGAAAGTTCATATAGATAATTTGGTATTCTATGTGGCTCCAATTTCTTACTAGCAATTTCAATAACTAATGGCCATTGTGAAATTTTTTTAAGTATTTTTATTTCATCTTCTGAATAATTAAAATCATATTTTTCTACATTAATTTGATCATTAATTTTCTTATTTATATTTCTAAACACTGAAGAAATTCTGGCATAGCAATACTGCACATAGTAAAGTGGGTTGTCCTTAGACTTTTCCTTCACTTTAGTAAAATCAAAATCTAATTCTACATCGCTAGTTCTACTAAGCATAATAAATCTTGTAGCATCTTTTCCTACCTCACTTATTAAATCTTCGACTGTTATATAATCACCTTTTCTTTTTGACATTTTAAATAATTTGCCATCCTTAATAAGTTTAACAAGTTGACTTACTTTGCAAATTAGTTTGCCCTGCTCACCTGTTAAAGCATCAACAGATGCGGTTATTCTTTTTATATAGCCCGCATGATCAGCACCTAAAATATTAATTAAAGTATCAAACTGTCTTTCAATTTTGTGATTATGATAAGCAACATCACTGGCAAAGTATGTCCAACTGTTATCTGATTTTTGAAGCGCTCTATCTTTATCATCACCAAAATCTGTTGATTTAAATAGTAGCTGTTCTCTCTCTACCCAGTTATCGCTCTTTTCACTTTCTGGAGCATTAATACGTCCTTTATAAATAAAATTATTTTTTTGAAGTTTTTCTACAATTTTTTGTACTTCATTGTTTTTCACTATCTCTGTTTCACTTTGAAAATTATCGTGTTTGATACCAAGGCTTTTAAGATTTTCTTTAATTAAAATGAGAGATTCTGAAACAGCTAATTCAGTAAGTTGATTTGATATATTGTCAAAATTATCAAATTTAATTTTTGGATTGTTTTTAATTATATTTTGAGCAATTTGTATAATGTATTCACCAGGATATAAATTTTCATCATTAGGAAATGTTTCTTTTAAAACAATTTCTCTACATCTGAAAAAAACCGACTTTGTAAAACTTATAATCTGGTTTCCATAATCATTTACATAATATTCCTTAAATACATTATGTTTATTGAATTTAAGAATATTAGAAACAACATCACCTAAAATTGCACCCCTACAATGACCTACATGTAACGGTCCAGTCGGGTTTGCTGAAACAAATTCTATTAAGAAATTCTTTTTAGTCAGAGAGCTATCCACTCCAAATTCATTTGGATTATTAATTATATTCTCTAGAAATAAATTCCAGAAACTTGGCTTAAATTTTATATTTATGAAACCAGGCTTTAGTATATCAATATTAGAAATATCATTATCTTCTAATAATTTTTTTTTAATAATTTCAGCAACAACTAAAGGACTTTTACTGTTAATTTTGGAAAGAACCATGGCAGCATTTGTAGATATGTCAGATTGAATATTTTCAGGTGGCACATCAACGTTAATTGAGCTCAGATCTTTTGGAGTTTTAATCACACCATCTTTATCTAATGCGGTAATATTATCTCTGATTTTTTTTGAATATAATCTAAATATGTTCATCTATTTTTTTTATATAAGTTAATTGCATATCTATCCGTCATTCCTGAAATATAATCAGCTATAGCCCTATCTTTATCAAACTTTAATTGAATTTTATTTAAGTATTTTTGTGGTTTTTTATTAATAATTGTAAATAAATTTTTAATAATCTTTTTACCATTATTGTTTTTAAGTAAAACACTTCTATTATTGTACATTTTGATTCTTAAGAAATCTCTTATTTGATCTAAAATGTCTTGAAAATTACTCGAAAAATTAATTGTAGCTTCGTTATGGGATAAAATATTTTTTAAACTCTTTAATTTATTTTTTTTTATGTTTTTAATTGAGTTCTCGATTAAATCTTTAACCATTTGATTAATAGATTCTCTAATTAATTGATAAATTAAAATTTCATTAGAGATATTTTTAAATTTTTTGTAAGGGTGATAAATTTGTTTAAAAAAATTTATTTCTAATAGATCATTCACGCTAAAAAGTTTTGCCTTTATCCCATCTTGAATATCATGATTATTATATGCAATATCGTCTGATATTGCTGATAATTGGGCTTCTAAAGAAGGATAAGTATTAAATTTAATCTTATTTTTAAAATTTTTAACTCCAATTAATCGATCAACCTTTTCCAGGTCAAACAAAGGACCATTATGTTTTATTAAACCATCAATTGTTTCGATTGTTAAATTCAAACCTTTAAATTTTAAATATTTATTTTCTATAAACATTACTATTCTTAAAGTTTGTAAATTATGATCAAATCCACCATGCATTTCCATGCATTCATCTAAGGCTTCTTCTCCAGCATGGCCGAATGGTGTGTGTCCTAAATCGTGAGCAAGACTTAAAGTTTCAGCTAATTCTTCATTTAGTTTTAAAAATCTAGCAATTGTTCTTGCAATTTGAGCTACTTCTATAGAATGAGTAATTCTAGTTCTATAATGGTCTCCTTCTGTGTTAACAAAAACCTGTGTTTTATGCTTAAGTCTTCTAAATGAAGCACTATGAATAATTCTGTCTCTATCTCGTTGAAAAGGAGTACGAAATCTATTATTAGCCTCTTTAAAAAGCCTTCCTCTGCTTTTAAATTGACCTAGTTTGCTGAAATTTTTCATGCTTTAAAATCAAAAAAATATTATTATATTAGTAATAGCAGTGTTGAAATATGAATAAAGAAATTAAATTTACTGATAAAGCAATAAAACAGATAAACCATCTGCTTCTAGAAAAAGATAAAGGATCTTTTTTTAGAATCGCAATTAAAGGTGGGGGTTGTTCAGGTTTTCAATATGATTTTTCATTTGATAAGAATCAGGAAACTGATGATGTTAGGTTTAATAATATTTTAATTGATAAACAATCTGCAGAACTTCTTAATGGTTCAGAAATAGATTTTGTAAAAGAACTAATCGGTGAGTCTTTTAAAATTAATAACCCTCAGAGTAAATCTTCTTGTGGTTGTGGTGTTTCCTTCTCTCTTTAATGATTATAAGCTCATGGAATGTTAATTCTGTAAGAGCTCGTATTGAAAATATTAAAGAATATTTAAAAAAATTTTCGCCTGACATTGTAATGATGCAGGAAATTAAAACACCGAATGAAACCTATCCTTATGATGATATAAAATCTTTAAAATATGAAAATTATGTTTTTGGGCAAAAAAGTTACAATGGTGTTGCTATTATTTCAAAAAAGAAATTAGAAAATATTCAAAATGATATTTTTAAAGATAAAAATAAACAATCAAGAATTATTACGGCCGATGTAAAAGTAAAGAAGAAAAATATCACAATAATTAATATTTACACACCAAACGGAAATCCTGTTGATACAGAAAAATACACATACAAGTTATATTGGTTAGATAGTTTAATTAAAAAAATTAAGAGTATGTCAAAAGTAAATGAAAATATTATTATCGGTGGTGACTTTAATATTATACCATCAGCCGAAGATGTTCATAATCCTAAAGGTTATGAGAATGATGCTTTATTTAGACTTGAGATTAGAAAAAAACTAAGAGAACTTATTAATTTAGGTTTTCATGATGCATATAGATTTATTTATCCTGAAAAAGAAGGTTATACATTTTGGGACTATACTAGTGGTGCTTGGCAAAAAAATAACGGAATGAGAATTGACCATTTTTTAGTATCTAATTCCTTAATTAACCATGTTAAAGATGTTAAAATAAATAAGTATCCACGAGGTAGACAAAAACCATCTGACCACACACCAATTGAAATTGAATTAGCTTAAAGATTTTATTTTATTAACTAAGTCTTCATTAATATTTCTTGGACCAGTATCTAATCTATTTTTATGTCTTCTTTCACCGGGCAATCTTACATCTCCCATTGATTTCATTTTATTAAAGAATTCGTCAGAATGTTTTTCCCAATTAGTGCCCGATGTTTTATCTGGATTTATTGCTAAAATAAATTCTCCCCCACTTGGAGGTCCACCATCATTGTTATCTTTGGTTGCCGTTTCAAAACTAAAGTTATCTCCAACTAATGCTCCGGCCATTAACTCAACCATCATAGCAATAGCTGATCCTTTATAACCACCAAAAGGTAACAACACACCACCATCTGCTATAGCAGCAGGATCAGTTGTCTCTTTACCTTCTTTAGTTAAACCAGTTCCAAGTGGAACTTTATGCCCTTCTCTTTTAGCAACTTGTACTTCTCCCATTGCCATTGATGCAGTTGCCATATCATAAACCACAGGAGTTTTTCCAGGTCTAGGCCATGCAAATGAAATTGGATTTGTTCCAAACAATGGTTTGATTGCACCAGCAGGTGCTACGGCAGGTTTATAAGATGTACAAGCAAAAGCAACTAAACCTTCTTCTGCTAATTTTTCTGTTTCAGGCCACATCGCAGCCATATGGTGAGAATTATTTATTGCAAGTACTGCAACACCGTTTTCTTTTGCAGCTTTTATTAATTCAGGTATGCCTTTATTTAAAACTACAGGTGCTAAACAATTATTACCTTGAACTTTAATTACTGATGCTGAAATCTTTTTGATTTCTGGTTTTCCTTTACCATTAATCTTTCCACTTTTTAAACCACTTACATAAGCTGGTAATCTAAATAAACCATGAGATAAAGAACCATCACGTTCAGCATTTCTGATCAAATCTGATAATATAGAAGCTGTTTCATCATCACATCCATTTGCTAATAAAGTCTTTTTAGCTAAATCAAATATTTCATCTAATGTAAGGGAAACCGTACTCACCCTTACATTAAATACTATCTATGTTTTCTTTTCAAATCTTTTTTTAGATCTTCGTGATCACCAACAACTGTATGATATCTGCTTTTAGTGACATATTTCTCTAAAAAAGGAACTGCCAATAATGGAAGGAAACCACCGATAACAATTCCATATGCAGCACTTTGTAAATCTGGATCAGCTAAAGCTGCTATAAAATCTGCAATGATATGAGCTAAAACTATTCCAACTATACCAGCAATCGCTCCATTAGAGATAATTTTAAGAAATCTATTGATACTCCAACCAGTATAAAATCCAATTAAAGGTATTAATGTGTGAATAAAGCCAAAAGTTGCTCCTCTTAAAATGCTATGTTCTTCTATTAGTTCTTCCATAAAGTGAAGAAACTCTGGTAATTCATGTGAATGACCTTCTGCTGCTCTAACAAATGTAAAACCAAAAATACACATTGCTAAAGTTAAAAAACTTATTTTTTTCATTAATTGCACTCCTTACAAGTAGTTAAAACTTCCATGTTAAATGTATTAAAATCATATTTTTTTACGTTGTTTTTTTTAAACAAACTTTCAAAAAGACTAGATTTTAACTCCTCTGTATCTCCACATCTTTTACATATGGCGATTGCTGTACTGTGATTTTTTGAATGTAAATGATTGCACAGCATAAAAGTTTTTGTTTGATTAGATTTATGAATTCGTTCTTCTTCTATTAAGCTATCAAGAGCTCTATAAACTGTCATAGGTTGTGTTTTTTTAACCTTTTGAAGCTTATCTAATATCTCATAAGCAGTTAAATGCTTTGAAGATTTTTTTATAATATTAAAGACTAATTCTTTATTTGACATATTGTTATGTTATAACATCACAACAATAAGTCAAGAAAAATGATATAATATTTATCTATGATTCTATTCATTGCTAAAGTTATCGGTGCTGCTCTAATTATTGCCTTTGCAAGCTGGTTATCTGGACAAAATCCGAAATTAGCTGGATTTATAATAGCTCTTCCACTTGTATCGCTTATAGCTATTGCTTTTTCTTACTACGAACACAATGATATAGAAAAAACAATTCTATTTACTAAAAGTATATTGGTTGCTGTACCTGTAAGTTATCTATTTTTTTTACCCTTCTTCTTTGCAAAATCTTTAAATATGAATTTCTTAATGATTTATGGCGCAGGCCTAGGATTTTTAATTGTTGGTTTCTTTATTCATAAATACGTAACTAATTTTCTATAATACTGTTAAGCCTTAATAAATTTGTAACATTAATGTAATAATTAATAAGAAGGAGGAAATATGTTTATAAAAAAATATCTAAAGTGGGTTAGTACGTTCTTAGTTCTAGTAGGAATACTTCTTACAAATTTAAATATATATCCATTAAATATATATTTTCATGGATTAGGAGTTGTTGGATGGACTATTGCAGGTTTTGTGAGCAAAGATAAAGCAATCTTAACTAACTTTGGATTACAAATTCCATTGTTTGTAATTGGTATTTATAAAGTTATTTTTTAAATGAAGAATATATTGTTCGTATGTACAGGTAATTCAGCAAGAAGTATTATTGCTGAAAGTATAATAAACAACGAGTATGATGATTTGTATAAAGGTTTTAGTGCTGGAAGTAATCCAACAGGAAAAGTAAATGAAGATGTGAAGAATTATTTATTATCAAAACATTATGATCTTTCAAATTATAGATCTAAAAATTTTAATGTATTTATCAAAAGTCAGATAAAAATGGATTATGTTATTACAGTTTGTAATAATGCCAATAATGAAGTCTGCCCTATTTGGCCAAATAAAGATCAGATAATTCATTGGGATATAGAGGATCCTGTTAAATTACTTAATGAAACAAATGACTTAAATAAAAAAGATGAAATAATTGAAAAAGTTTACAATAATATTCATAATAAAATAAAGGAACTAATAAATGAAAAATAAAAGTCGTTATTTTCTTGCTGAACTATTAGGTAGTTGTTTTTTAGTAATGATTATTGTCGGCTCAGGTTTAATGGCTGAAAACCTAACTAATGACGTTGCTGTGATGTTAATTGCAAACACAATAGCAACAGGAGCAGGTTTATTTGTCCTTATTACAGTATTTGCTGATGTATCAGGAGCTCACTTTAATCCATTTGTAAGTATAGCAATGGCAATAACAGGTAAATTAAAAAAGAAACTATTACCCTTTTATATTATTGCTCAATTGGTTGGTTGCTTGATTGGTGTTGGTTTAGCTAATTTCTTTTTTGAACATGAAATTTATGAATTATCTACTAAGTCAAGAGATGGGATTTACATATTCACATCTGAGGTAATAGCAACATTAGGGCTTATAATAATAATTTTTGGTTCAATGAAGTCAGGCAAAATTGCTGTTGCTGCTAGTGTTGGTCTTTATATTACTGCTGGTTATTGGTTTACTTCTTCAACTTCTTTTGCAAATCCAGCTGTTGCAATTGCTAGAACATTTACAGAGTCTTTCACTGGTATAAGTTATTTAAATACTCCTTATTATATTTTAGCTGAACTTGTAGGAATGTTAATTGCTGTATTTATTGTTAAAAAGTTATTTTTAGAGAAAAATTGAAAAATATAAAACTTACCAATCGAATAAGTTTAATTAACAAAAAATTTAAGAAAAAAGAGTTTTATCATTATCTTAAAACTTCTAATCTTTCATTAGTAATACCTAAGATTAAAGACAAATATATAGTAGTATCTCAAAAAAGAGTTCCGATTAACAAAATTAATTATGAGTTTCCTTCTGGGATAGTAGAAAAAAAAGAAACAACTCTGCAATCAGCTCATAAGGAATTAAAAGAAGAAACAGGGTATAAATCAAGATCAAAATTGAGTAAAATTATAACTTTTTATACTGAGCCTGGGCGACTAACTACAAAAATTACTGGTTATTTTACAAAAGACTTAATTAAAATTTCGAAGCCAGAAAAAGGTATTAGAATTCATCTTTTTAATCAAAGCGATATATTTAAATTAATAATAAATCAAAAATTTAATAATAGTTCTCATATAGCAATGTTTTTATATTTAATAAAAAATATTAAAAATTTATAAACCACAGGTTGTATTAAATTAACTTTTAGATTTAAGAAATATGTGATTAAATTACTGATCTAATAATTTGGAGGTAGAAATGGGAAAAAAATTAAAAAAAAATGAGAAGAAAAAAACAAAAATTTTAAAAGCAATTGAAAGACTTAAAAATAAAATTACGGCTAAAGAAAAAAAATTGTCAAAAGTTAATATTAAAATTGCTGCTCTAGAAAAAAAGGTTGCAGAAAAAAAAGCAAAAAAGCTTGCTAAGAAAAATGCAGAGCAGTCTTCTGCATCTATAAATAATTAATATCAAATGAATCGTCTTACTTCCTTCTCACTATTGAGAAGGAAGTAAGTAGTTAATTAACAAAACTTAACGGAAGAAATGATATTATAATTTAAATTTTGTTAAAATTCTTGTAGATAAACTAAGTTACAAAATTATTTATTAATTGTTAAGGTTGAATGAATTTATATATTAACTCTTATATATATTTGATTTAAATAAAATACGCTCGATAAATTTTACCGAGCGTATTTTGAGGGGAACGTAATAAATTAATTAACCAATTCTAGAGCCATCATTTTTTCTGATAGCTACAATTGCAGATCTTGGTGCAGTTCCAGGTCCATCTGGCCATATAGAATTACCTTTTTCACCAGGATGTTGAATACCAACAAACATTGTTTTATAATCTTTACTCCAAGTTAATCCTGTGACCTCTGCCTCATTAGGTCCTACAAGAAATCTTTTAATTTCTCCTGTCTTGGGATCTCCATACAACATTTGATTATTGCCCATTCCAGCAAAATCTCCTGTGTTTGAATATTTTCCATCAGTTTGGATCCATAATCCTCCTTTAGAGTCAAATTTAATTCCATCTGGAGAATTAAACATATTATCTTTGTTTATGTTTTTAGATCCAGCATTTGCTCCTTTATGAACAGATGGATTTCCAACTAAAGCAAATATATCCCATTTAAAATTAGATGAAGCATGATTACCTCTATCTGCTGTCCATCTAACTATTTGGCCATAGTTGTTATTTACTCTAGGGTTAGGTCCATTAACAGACGTATCATCACCACCTGCATTTGGTTTGTTTCCTCTATTTTTGTTGTTTGTTAAAGCAACATAAGCTTCTGCTTTCAAAGGATTTGCTGCAACCCATTCAGGTCTATCCATCGTAGTTCCACCTGCTGTTGATGCTGCCATTCTAGTATGAATAGCTATTTCAGCTTTAGATTTCATTCCAGTTGTTTTAGGTGTCAAAGGTAACCATTTACCTTTTCCATTATCGTTAAACTTAGCAACAAATAAATCTCCGTCATCTAATACTTTGGAGTTGTCACCATTTTTATTATATTTTCTTGATGAAACAAATTTATACAAATATTCACCTCTTTCATCGTCTCCCAGATAAACAATAACTTCATTATTTCTACCAAGGACTACCTCAGCATTTTCATGTTTAAATCTTCCTAAAGCTGTTCTTTTTTTAGGTGTTGATGAAGGATTTAATGGATCAATTTCAACAACATATCCTGCTCTATTAGGTTCATTTGGTTCAAGATCCCAATTAAATCTATCATCAAATTTACCCCAGGCGTAACCCCAATCCTTTGTTGAAATACCATATCTTTTAAATTCAGGCGGTATATCGGCATTAGGATCTGTGTTAGAAAAATAACCATTAAAATTTTCTTCACATGCTAGATAAGTTCCCCATGGAGTTTTACCATTTCCACAGTTGTTCCATGTTCCTAAGGATAATGTTCCCGTTGGATCAGAAATTGTTTTTAACAAATCATGACCTCTAGCTGGACCAGTGATTTCCATTCTTGAATCTGCAGTTATTCTTCTGTTATATTTTGAGTCTCTTACTATCTCCCATTTACCATTTGCATTTGATATTTCAAAGATACTAACTCCATGACCAGCTTTACCTTTTCTAACATCATCTGCAGTTTCTGGTAATTTAGAACCTCTATTATCATAGATAATTGACCTATTCACATATTCATTATTAACTGCAATTATTGTTTTACCATCTTTTGTATAAAAAGTGTCCATACCATCATTGTTATCACCAAAGGCATGTTCTTGACTTTCGCCAGTACCTCTTGAGTAATGATCAAACCATTTACCTTTAGTAAATAATGGATCACCCCATTTAGCTAAAATTTCCCAATTATATCCTTCTGGTACTGTAATATCATCTTTTGTATCTGCTTTGATTGATTTAAAATCTATTAGACCAGAAAATGCAGCTTCAGCATCTGTTGGGCTTAATATGTTAAGACCAGAACCAATAACAAAAGCTGATGCTCCAAACATAGCACTATTTTTCATAAAGCTTCTTCTGCTCATTGCTTTTTTTAGTATATTGTCAAAATCTACCACTTCTGGTGGTGGATTGTTTATTTCATCATATTCATCAATTGACAAATTATGTATCTTAGAATTATTTATTTTCATTTAAATCTCCTTTTTTTGCAAAAATTTAATCAGAAAGATATGACAGAAAATTTAACTAATTATTTAATTTAAATTAAAATAATGTTACAAAAAAAATATCACTCAATTAGAAGTAGTATTAAATTTAATTTATCGTGAATTATTTGAGTAAATTACTCTTGGTTCCAAAAACAATTCTCTAGCAAGAGCTTTAAATCTTTTAGTAACTTGTTTTGAAATTATTTCTTGATGCTGTGATGGAATTTTTAAAAATACAGCATTACCTCTTTTATATAATTTAAACTCCTCCAAGAATATCGTAGATATCGAGGTCAATGATTGGGAAAATCTCAATGCTGCTCCCACTTGTTTGCTTGAAAAAATTTCATTATTGTTCAAAAAGGTTAGATACTCCATTTTTGGATTATATTTGATACTGCAGTAACGCCAATAGCATGATAAAGCTAATTGTATTCTTTCTTTATGTGTTAGTCTAAGTAACGGAGTGTTTATTGTTTCTTGAAATACTAATTCAGCTTTTTGAAATGCTCCTAATCCCCAATCCATATGACTTAATACACATGCCAAATATAATAATTTCTTATTAAAATGCTCATTACCTTCAAAAACTGGCTGAATAAAATCATAATATTTTTTATAATTTGATCCTAAATCACCTCTTTTTTTTGCAACATTCTCAAGAGCTTTAAGAAAAATTTCTGTGTCTTTTACATCTTTAAAATAGTCAATAGATAAAGAACCTTCACGCAAACCACTTATAGAACAAATTATATTTTTTGGATTTGTAACTCTCATAATTTCATCAAGTATAATGCAACTATAAGGTAAATATGGTGTTCTAGATTTTGAAATATACTCAACAGTTTTAAGTTTGGATTTATTAAAAGATGAAATTTTTTCAACAAACTTAGATAAAACATTATTATCAATACTATATTGATGAATTATATGTACTGGATGATTATTTTGAAAAAGATGTAATTTAAATAATGATCGCCAAGTACCTCCAACTAAATATAAATTATTAAACTTCTTTTTTGAAAGCCATTTTTCTTCCCCTAATAATTTTCTAATATATTTTGCTAAATTTTTTTTTTTAACTATAGGATTATTTAATAATCTTAAAACACCAAAAGGTAATGAGGTTTTATTAGTCACTATATTGTTTTCAACACGGGCTAATTCCAAACTACCACCTCCAAGATCAGCTACTAATCCATCAACATTTTCAAAACCTATTTTTACTCCCTCAGCTGAACATTCGGCTTCTTCATCACCAGATAATATATTAATCTTAGTTTTAAAAAGTTTTTCAACTTCATCAATAAATGGTTTTGTATCAGTTGCTTCTCTTAAAACTGCGGTTGCAATAATCTTTAGATTTGTGATTTTTGAAACATTTAAAATTTCGGAAAATCTTTTTAAAACTTTTAAAGCATATTCAGTACCGGATTTATGAAGCTTTTTGGATTTATCTAAATTTTTTCCAAGTTCACAAACTGCTTTTTCATTAAAAAAAGGCACACGAGAAGAGCTAAAATCTTCATAAATTAGCATTCTTATAGAGTTTGATCCAATGTCTATTATAGCTAACTTTGCCTGTTTAAATTTTAAACTATTTTTACTTTTAATTACTTCCACTTTTAATCAATCTTAAGTGCAGTTGTTTAGGCTGCATTTTTAGTTTAGCTTTACCTCTTCCAGATAAGCTCGGATTATTCATAAAGTATTCATGAGCTGAAAAGGAATCGTTCTTACTATATTTAATTTTTTTATAATTACCATCAACATTGAGCTCCCAGCTCTGACTAGTATCAAGATAATTTGCTAACATTATTTGATCTAAAATTTGCTCATGAACAGTTTCATTTTCAATTGGCACTAGAAGTTCTACTCTTCTATTTAAATTTCTCGGCATTAAATCGGCTGAAGAAATATATACTTTTGCATTTCTATTAGGCATTTTTTTTGTACCATTGCTAAAACAGTAAATTCTAGAATGCTCTAAAAATCTTCCTATGATACTTTTTACAACTATGTTTTCTGATCTATCTTTAACTCCTGGTCTTAAACAACAAACACCCCTTACAAATAAATGAATTTTTACACCAGCATTCGAAGCTTCATAAAATTTATCAATAATTTCTGGATCTACTAAAGAGTTCATTTTTGCCCAAATAGCTGCAAATTTTCCATTTTTAGAATTTTTAATTTCAGCATCAATATTTTCATTTAAGGTTTGCCTCATATTTACTGGCGAAATAGAAATTTTATTTAAATTTTTTGGTTTTGCGTATCCTGTTACATAATTGAAAAACTTTTCAACATCTGATGCCATTTTCTTATCACAGCTAAATAAAGACAAATCAGTGTAAATTTTAGCATTTACTGGATGATAATTGCCAGTTCCTAAATGAAAATAAGTTTGTATTTTACCCTGTTCTCTTCTTAAAACTAATGATGATTTTGCATGAGTTTTATATTTAGCAAAACCATAAACAATTTGAACACCTACTTTTTCTAAACTTCTTGATAGTTGAATATTAGCTTCCTCATCAAATCTAGCTTTAATTTCAATTAAAGCGGTAACTGTTTTTCCGTTCTCTGCGGCTGTTATTAAAGCTTTAACAATTGGTGAGTCTAGAGTTGTTCTATATAAAGTTTGTTTAATAGCTATAACTTTTTTATCATTTGCTGCTTGGTTTAAAAATTCAATTACTGAGTCAAATGTTTCAAAAGGATGATGAACAACTAAATCTTTCTTTTTAATAGTTTCAAAAAAATTATCATTATATTCTTTTAATCTTTCAACTTCTCTAGGCGTAAAATGCTTAAATCTTAATTTTGTATTTTTTACTTTACATATTTGGTCTATATCTTGAATTCCAAGAAGGCCAGCAACATCATAAATATAGTCAGGATTTATATCTAATTTATTAGTTATAAATCTTACCAATTCGTTATCGCTATTTTCAAGAACCTCTAAACGAACAATATCACCCGTTCTACGTCTTTTTAAAGCCAATTCAAAAGATCTAACTAAATCTTCTGCTTCCTCTTGAATCTCTACATCGCTGTCTCTTATTACTCTAAAAATCATTTTCTTTTCTAAATCATGATCTGGAAAAATTTCATTAGCAAAAAAACTTATTACGTCATCTAGAATAACAAACTTCTTATGATTTTTTGAAGACTCTATTTCAATAAATCTAGATAATGCTTTTGGTATTACAATTATTGTGTTTAAAATTCTTTTTTTATTTTTTTTTCTTAACTTCATTACAATTGCTCTTCCTTGATTGATTATAAATGGAAATGGGTGTGCAGGATCAATTGCTGATGGTGTTAATAGAGGATAAATTTCTTCTTTAAATGTTTCTAGAAGTTTTTTTTTATCCTTAGTATTTAAACTAACTGGTTTAACTAAACTGATATTATATTTTTTTAATTCCATAATCAGTTGAGTAAAAATCTTGTTTTGTTTTTTTAATAAATTTTTAGTTTCAACTACTACCTCATCCATTTGTTCTTCAGGTGTCAAACCATCAGAGCTTAGTGAGTCAACTTCTTGTTTTATTTGACTATATAACCCGGCAACACGGACCATAAAAAATTCATCTAGATTAGACCCAGCAATTGATAAAAACTTCACTCTTTCATAAAGAGGATTTTCGATATTTTGCGCCTCTAGAAGTACTCTATCGTTAAATTTTAACCAAGAAAGCTCTCTATTCAGATATTTAGATTTCAGCTCTTCTTTATGTTGATTTTTTAAAGCAGTCATATATTTAGATTTTATGTATGAATTATACGTCATGAGACACGCAAAATCTAGTTGGGATGATGTAAGTATTAATGATTTTGATAGACCACTTAACAAAAGAGGCAAGAAAAATGCAAAAATGATTTGTGAATTTTTTGTTAAAAAAAAATTTAAATTTGATTATGCATTAATTTCATCATCAAAAAGAACAAAAAAAACTTTTCAAATTTTGTCCAAGAAAATTAATAAACCAAAAAAAATTAATTTTTCAAAAGATTTATATTTAGTTGATGAGAATGCAATTACAAAAAAAATTAAAGAAATATCCAGTGAATATAAATCAATTTTGATTATAAACCATGAACCATCAGTGAAAAATTTAGTACGAAATCTTACAAAAAATCATAATACGAATAATTTTAAACTAATGAATTATAAATTCCCTACAGCAGCATTTGCAAAAATTGAGTTTGATATTGAATCCTGGAATGAAGTTGAGAAAAAAGGAGTATTAAAAGAATTTATAAGGCCCAAAGATCTTCAAGATTCTAAAGAATAACCAGCTGATCTCACTGTTCTAATTAAAGGTTTTGTATTTTGTATGTTAATTGCTTGTCTTAATCTTCTAATATGAACATCTACTGTTCTAGACTCCACATATATATCTTCCCCCCAAACATTATTTAGAAGTTGTTCTCTTGAATAAACTCTTTTTGGATTTTTGATAAAAAAATCTAATAGTTTAAATTCAGTTGGACCTAAACTAATTTCCTTATCTTTTCTATAAACTCTTTTTGTAATCCGATCTATTTTTAAATCAGTAAATTCTACAATGTCTAATGATGATTGAGGCTTAGATCTTCTCAATAAAGATTTAATTCTAGCATTTAATTCTTTTTGACTAAAAGGTTTAGTTACATAATCATCTGCACCTGTATCAAATGCTTTTAATTTGTCTTCTTCCTCCCCTTTTGCAGTTAACATAATGACAGGAATATCATTAAACTTATTATCTTTTTTTAAGTTTTTACAAATTTCAACACCAGATAATTCAGGTAGCATCCAATCCATTAATATCAAATCTGGCTGTTTTAATTTTATTTGTTTAAGAGCATCTTCACCATTTTCTGAATGACTAACTTTATAACCTTCTTTTTCAAGATTGTACTTTAACAAACTAACAATTGATGCTTCATCTTCAGCTATAAAAACATGAGCTGACATAAATCATTTTTCTCCAGTTACAATTGGCTCGGTGCCCTTAGGTCTGTCACCTTCTAAATATTCACCTTTAACTAAATAAAAAATTTGTTCTGCAACATTTGTAGTATGATCACCAATACGCTCAATATTTTTGGTCACAAACAACAAGTGAGTTCCATCCTCTAAATTTTTTTCATTTTCTTTAAGATATTTTATAACTTCTTGCATACATAGATTTGTTAGATCATCTATTTGCTCATCACCTTCCCAAACATTTACTGCCATTGGCGCAGATCTTTCTAGATAAGCGTCTAATGTTGATTTTAATTGTTTTTGAACATTGGTAGATACTCTATTTAATGCATCTACCAAATTCTTTGGAAGATTTTCATTAAGCAAAAGTGTTCTCTTGGATATATTTTTTGCTAAATCACCTATTCTTTCTAAATCTGAAGACATTTTCAAAGCCGTTACTGTCTCTCTTAAATCAATTGCCATAGGTTGTCTTAAAGCAATTAAATTTACAACTTGTTGTTCAATCAAGGTTTCATATTTATCTATTTTTTCATCATCTTGAATTACATTTTCTGCAATATCACTATTTCTTGTGGTTATGGCTTGAATTGCTTTACCTAAAGCATCCTCACATGAACTTCCCATCTTAATGATATTAGCATTCAGATTTTTTAGTTCTTCTTCGTAAGATTTAACTGTATGTGGTGCTTCAGACATTATCCAAACCTCCCTGTTATATAATCCTGGGTTTTTTTATTATCAGGATTCTTAAATATTTTATCAGTAGATCCATGTTCTATCAATTGTCCTAAATGAAAAAAACCTGTATTTTGGGATACACGTGCCGCTTGAGCCATAGAATGAGTTACAATTATTATTGTGTGCTCTTTTTTTAACTCATCAATCAATTCTTCAATTTGTGCTGTTGCTATAGGATCTAATGCTGAACAAGGCTCATCCATTAATATAACTTCAGGTCTTACAGAAATTGCTCTAGCAATACAAAGTCTTTGCTGTTGCCCTCCAGATAATCCAGTTCCAGGTTCATGCAACCTATCTTTTACCTCTTCCCATAGTGCAGCTTTTTTTAAGCTAGTTTCAACAATTTCATCCATTTCTTGTTTTGATTGAGCTATGCCATGAATTGTTGGACCGTAAGATACATTTTCATATAAAGTTTTTGGGAAAGGATTAGGTTTTTGAAAAACCATACCAATTTTTTCTCTTAGTCTTACTACATCACAACCTTTATCATTGATATTAAAGTCATTAATTAAAATTTCTCCTTTAACACTGCAGATATCAATTACATCATTCATTCTATTAAGACATCTTAGGAAAGTTGATTTACCACAACCAGATGGACCAATTAATGCCGTTACTTGATTTTCCTCAATATCTAAACTTATATTAAAGAGTGCTTGTTTTTTTCCGTAAAAAACATCAACATCTTTTGCTTTAATCTTTATCATTTTAACTCCATTTTTTTTCAAATTTATGTCTAATTATTTGGGCAAATAAATTCATTGTTATTAAAAAACCAAGTAAGACCATTATACATGCCGAGACTTTTTCTACAAATCCTCTTTCAGCACTTTCAGCCCAAATATAAATTTGAACTGGTAAACTTGCAGCAGGATCCATAGGTGATCCAGGTATCGTGTTAACAAAAGCAACCATTCCAATTAAAATGAGGGGTGCAGTTTCTCCTAAAGCTTGAGCTAAACCAATTATTGTTCCTGATAACGTGCCAGGCATTGAAAGAGGAACAGTATGATGCATTGTGGTTTGCATTCGACTTGCTCCCATAGCAAGTGCTGCCTCTCTTATACTTGGCGGAACTGCTTTTAAAGATGCTCTGGCAGCTATGATTATTGTTGGTAAGGTCATTAAGGACAAAGTGATACCTCCAACTAATGGGGTAGACCTTGGTAGTTGAAATATAGCCAATAAAACTCCTAACCCTAATAGACCAAAAACTATAGATGGAACTGCTGCTAAGTTATTTATATTTACTTCAATAAAATCAGTAAATCTATTTTTAGGGGCAAATTCTTCAAGATAGATTGCTGCTAGAACCGCTACAGGAAAAGCTATCATTAAACAAACAAGTATAGAAAAAATTGAGCCCATAAATGAACTTGCTATTCCAGCTAGCTCTGCTTCTCTTGAGTCGGCATTTGTAAAAAAACTAATATTAAATTTACTTTCAACCTTACCATTTGCAACAAGTTGATCAAAAATTTTTAATTGATAATCGCTTACTCTTCTTTGATCTTCAGGTAAATCTCTTGGATAATTTCCTTTAAAAACTTGATCTAGATCATCTGAAGCAGTTAAATAAACCTCTTTTGTTTTTCCTATTAAACTAGGGTCATTTAAAAGTTCATTTTTAATTTCTTTTTCAAAGAAATAAGACACCATTCTCTTCAATTCATTTTCTTGATCCTCATTGGCGTTTGGATCTAAATCAGCCATTGATTTTAATGCTATATCGTAATAATCAGCGTCTTGTATGTCCTCTTTAGAAGGATTTTGTTCTAACATCATTAATTCAGCATCAAAAGTTACCGGAACAATAAGCCAAGTTTTTTGAAAAGCTGAATAGCCAGTTGAAAAAATTTTGAAAATAAAAATTGTTAAAAATAAAAGTGCCATAAAAATTGCACTTTGACCGTATAAGCGAAATCTCTGCTCAGCCTTGTATCTTTTATTTAATAATTGTTCTTTATTTTTATTCATATTTCTCTCTATATTTTTTAACAACTCTTAAGGCCACAATGTTTAAACAAAGCGTTACTAAAAATAATGACATACCTAAAGCAAAAGCAGCTTGCGTTTTTGGGTCACCAAAAGCTTGGTCACCAATTAGAATAACTACAATTTGAGCTGTAATTGTTGAAGTAGATTCTAATGGATTTAAAGTTAAATTAGCAGCCAAACCAGAGGCCATAACAACTATCATTGTTTCTCCAATAGCTCTTGAAACACCAAGTAAAATAGATCCAACTATCCCCGGCAATGCCGCGGGAAAAATAACTCTCTTGATTGTTTCTGATTTAGTTGCTCCCATAGCATAACTTCCATCTCTTAAACTTTGAGGTACACTTGTAATTACATCGTCACTTAAACTTGAAATAAATGGTATGATCATAATGCCCATTACCCCTCCTGCTGCTAAAGCACTTTCAGCTGAAACTTCAAGACCCATAGAGGTTCCTAATTCTTTTAAAAAAGGGCCAACAGTTAGGGCAGCAAAAAAACCATAAACAACAGTTGGTATACCAGCTAAAATTTCAATTAAAGGTTTTGCGTATTGTCTAACTTTATATGATGCATATTCAGCTAAATAAATTCCACTCATTAATCCAATCGGGATAGCAACGCACATAGCAATAAATGCAATAAAAAAAGTACCTGCAAAAATAGGGACTGCTCCAAAAGTATCGGAATACATTGTCGGATCTAAAGCCTCAGAAGAATCTCTAACAAAAGCTTTTGCTGGATACCAGTGAGTTCCAAAGACAAAATCAAATAATGGAATTACTTTAAAAAAATCTATAGTTTGAAATATAAGTGAGAAAACTATTCCAACAGTAGTTAATATTGCAGCTAAAGAAGCTGTAAATAAAACTGCGTTCAAAAATTTTTCAACTGGTTCTCTTGTTCTAGAATTAGATGAAATTCTTTTATACGCATAAGCAACTGAAGCAATAATTATAGATAATACTATAACAACTTTTGAACTTTGAGCTATTGATCGAAGACTTAAATATTTTTCAGCTGAAGCTTCAATAAAAGGTGTAATTTCTCCAGTGAATTGCCCTCGAGACAATGCTTTTGTTTTTTCGTATATTAAATTTAATTCATCATCAAGATAACCTTGATTTGAATAATCATTTAAGACTAATAATTTTACAATTGTGGGCTCAAAAATTGCCCATAATGAAAAAATTATAAAGGCTGGTATTGCACACCAGATTGCAAGATAATAACCATAAAATTGTGGTAATGCAGTTAATCTTTTTTTTGTAGATTGAATTGTATATGCTTTTTTGCGTCCAAAATAATAGCTTGTGAAACCTAAAAGAACAATAAATGTAAATAATATTAAGTTCACAGAATCTCCTTAAATGAGGACTTTACTCTTAATTTAAAAAAAAGGGGTCTAAAAAGACCCCCTTTTTAATCATTTGTTAACAGAGGAATAATTAATTACCCATAGCAACTAGTTTGGTAGCATTAGTTCTAGTTGTTTTATACAACTTAGAGTCTAATGGCACTAAACCAATGTCTGCTAGGTAACCACCTTTTCCAATAGCTTTCTTCGTTGTGAATTCTTTCACAAACTCATGTAAGCCTGGAATTACTCCAACGTGAGCTTTTTTCACGTAGAAGAATAAAGGTCTAGCAACAGCATAACTGTAGTCTTGAATAGACTTCAATGATGGTTGTCCACCATCAATACTTGCTGCTTGCAATTTATCTTTTGCAGCTAAGAAATAACTGAAACCAAAGAAACCAAACATATCTTTATCTTGAGTTAACTTTTGGATGATTAAACTATCATTTTCTCCAACTTCAATAGCAGCACCATCTTCTCTGTAAAGTTTTTGAGGTTTTTTGTATTTTTTATTTCCAGCTTCAAAACCAGCTTTATAAAGAGCTTTAGCTTCTTTAGTCATACCTTTTTTCATAACTAAAGAATTCCAAGCATCTCTAGTTCCTGATGTTCCTGGTGGGATCATCACTGAAATTTTTTGTTTTGGTAAGCTAGGGTCAATTTGGTCCCAAGTTTTATAAATATTTGGAACTAATTTACCGTCAACAACTGTATGAGCAGCTAGTGCTAAATACAAATGTTCTTTAGTAAAGTTTACTGGTTTTGCATCTTTGCTGTAAGCTAATGTAATACCATCGTTACCAATTACGATCTCAACGATTTCATTTACACCATTTTTCTTACAAAGAGCTTTTTCTTTATCTTTCATAGCTCTTGATGCATTTGTAATATCAGGATGTTGTTCACCTACACCAGCACAGAATAGTTTAGCTCCACCACCAGTACCAGTAGATTCGATTACAGGAGTTTTAAATCCTGAACCACCAAATCTTTCAGCAACAACTGTTGCGTAAGGGAATACCGTAGAAGAACCAACTATCTTAATTTGATCTCTTGCTTGAGCAACAGTTGCTATTGATAAAGCAACTAATGAAGCAATTACTATAGTTAGTTTTTTCATTATCTTTAATCCTTTCTTTATTTTTTAATTAAAAGATTGCTGACTCGTATAAATTTATTGAATCTTTAATATTACAGAATTGTTACACTTTTGTTAAAAAGATAACTTTTTAGTTGTATTTCATTGAGAATATAATCTCTTCATTTTCTGTTTCTAAACCACCTTTACAAGAAACAGGGTTAACTTTATCTTTGAAGGCAAGTTCAGTTGTAGGTCTCAAAATAACTTCAAGTTTTACTAAATTAACTAATTCTTCTAAAACGCTTTGATCGTATCGCCACCTTGGCCAAGTACTTGGGGTAGAAAAAACAGATGTTAAATAGCTGGTTGCCATAGTAAACCTATAATTACTTAAATTTTCGTTTCTCAACAAATGATCTCTAACAGAATTAAATATATTTCTACATCTAAATGAGTCTGACATGTAATTCTCTTTTTTTAAATTCTCATTTACTGGGATTGAAATAATTAAATCTACTGTATTTTTCCAATAAGAACTGACAACATCCATATATATATCTTCATAGGGCACATCTTTATGTTTTTTTATAGCAGGATAAGAACTCTTTAAGTCCTCTTCTAATCTAAAGATACCTATGTCAAAAACTGTTAATTGTTGAGTACGTAAAAGAGTAGAAATATCTTTTGAATATCCGCTAGTTGTTAAGAATAAGATTAGATAAAAAAATATTAAAATACTTTTAATTATTTTAATCATAATTAAATTTTAGATAAAATTTACCTACGTATCAATTAAAGAAATGTTAAAATTTTCTCAAATAAAGGTTATAAAATGGAGTTTTTTTTTAATTTTCATTTCGAAGGCAAATATATTCTAATTTCAGTACCTTTATCAACCTTTGAAAGAATCTCAAACTCTCCTCTGTGCTGAGTAATAATATGTTTCATTATAGCCAATCCTAAACCAGTTCCACCAGCTTTTTTACTTTGTTCTGTGTCCACCCTGTAAAATCTTTCTGTAACACGTGAAATATGTTCTTGGGGAATACCATAACCTTCATCTTTAATACTAATCATTATATTCTTTTCTAATAGTTTGTTACTATTTTCATTTATAGAAATATATATATTTTTATTTTCTGGAGAATATTTTATTGAATTATCTAAAAGATTAGAAAAAACTGTATTTAATCTTTTTTCATCACCTATAACAATTGATGTATCTGCTAATTGATTTTTAACAGTTATATTTTTCTTTTTTAAAACAATTTCAAAATTACTAATAATAGTCTCAAAGAGTTCATTAATATTTACTAATGATGTAGGTCTTATATGTTCATCAAGTTCAATCCGCGTAAGAATTAAAAGATCATTAACCAAACTTTCCATTCTTGATGATTGTTCTGATAAAATTTTCATAAATTTTTTTTTTGCCTTTTCATCATCAGACGCAGGGCCTTCAATTGTTTCTAAAGATCCTTTGATTGCCATTAAAGGTGTTCTTAATTCGTGGCTTACATTGGCTACAAAATCAGTTCTAAATTTTTGTGCTTTTGTAATTTCAGTAAAGTCCTTTAAAAATAACACAACAGAATCTGGTTCAGTAAATAAATGAGTTGGACCAGGAATAATATAAATTTTATAAAATTGATATGATGGCAGATCTATTTCAATATCAATATTTTTTGTTTTATTTTCAACGATAGCTTTTTCAATATTTTCTATTAATTCTGGTTTTCGAATTACAGATGATATGTTTTTATCAATTAAACTACTACCAAATCTTTTTAATGCACTTGGATTAGCATATTTAATTATGTTAAATTTATTTAATGCAAAAAACTGATCCTCAAGCTCATCGATAATTACTCTTTTTGTTTTTTCTTCTCTTTTGTTAATTATTGTGGCGGTATTTATTGGTTTGTTTTTTTTTTGATTAAGTAGATATAGAAGATAAATTATAACAACTATAAGTAGAATGACGAAATATTCCATAAATTTAGATAGGTTAATTTTGCATCATTACACTTTTTAATGCAAACAAATTAAGAAAAATTAGCTAACGATTTGGTGAAATGTTATTAAAAAATATTTTTGCTGTTTCTTCCCAAGTGAATTTTTTTGCAAATTCAAGACAATCATTTCGATCAACTTTTAAAGCTTTATAGGCTGAAACTTTAAGATCATTATCTAGACAATCTATTTTGGAGCCTTCAAATATGTCTTTAGGACCTGGAACGGGATACGCAGCAACAGGCGTACCGCAATTTAAAGCCTCTGTAACTACAATTCCAAATGTATCTGTTTTACTAGGGAATACAAAAACATCAGAAGATGCAAAATATGATGCAAGTACACCATTTGTTTTTTCTCCTAAAAATATATCTCTAGGGAATTCTTCTTTTAATTTTTTTAAATCGGGTCCTTTTCCTATTATTATTTTTGTACCCTCTAAATCACATTCTAAAAAAGCTCTTATATTTTTCTCAACAGCAACTCTTCCAACATAAATCCAAATTGGTCTTTTGTGGGGTAAATCAATTTTTTGTGGTTTTTTAAAAGCTCCGTGATTTCCTCCTCTGGTCCAAGTAATCATTTTATTATTATCTATACCTATATCGATTAATTCTTTTCTCATAGATTCTGTTGTTACTAAAATTCTCTCAGCCTTATTATGAAAGTTTGCTAAGAATTTTTCAGCCCATTTTGCAGGTATAATTGGAAAGTATAGTTTAAGATATTTATCAAACCTTGTATGAAAACTCGTAGTAAATTTTAGATTATTTTTTAAACAATATCTTCTTGCCATAATCCCAATAGGACCTTCGGTAGCGATATGAATTGCATCAGGTTTGATTTTCTTTATTAAACTACCAACTCTTGGCCATACATTTATAGATAACCTTATTTCATTATATTTCGGCATCGGAAAGGTTAAAAATAAATGTGGAGTAATATATTCTATAGTATGACCTTGTTCTTTTAAGATATTACCTGTTTCATGCAGGGTTCTTACGACACCATTTACTTGTGGAAAATATGCATCTGTAGCAATTAAAATTTTCATTAACTATGAAGCTTTTTTTAAGTCTGCAGTTTTAATAGGTTTAATTATATCTTTAGTGTCTAAATATTGTTCTCTTATTTTATCCCAATATAATATTTCAAAACTACCATCATAATTTTCAGCTAATGCAGTACAAGATTCAACCCAGTCTCCACAATTTAAATAATTGACACCATTAAAATCTCTATCCTCAGCATGATGGATGTGGCCACAAATTATTCCATCAAACTTTTTTCTTTTTGCATAATCTGAAACTGTTTTTTCATATTCACCAATATATTTGACTGCGTTTTTGACTTTATACTTTAAAAATTTTGCAAGGGACCAATATTCTTTTCCTCTCAACCTTCTAAAAAAGTTAATTATTACATTAAATTGTAACAATAAATTATATGCTATTGATCCAATTTTAGATAACCATTTAGCATGTTTCATTACTCCATCCCAAGCATCACCATGGACAACAACATATTTTTTTCCAGCATTTGTTTCATGAATTACTCTATTAACAATATGAATGTCACCAAAATGCATTGGAATAAATTTCCTTAACATCTCGTCATGATTACCCATTATGTAGAACACTTTAGTCCCATGTCTTGCTTTTCTTAAAATTTTTTGGATTACATCATTATGTTCTTGAGGCCAAAAAAAACTTTTTTGCATTGCCCAGATATCAATAATGTCTCCTACAAGATAAAGATTTTCAGATCTTGAATTTTTAAAAAACTCTAAAATTTTATTCGCCTGACAACCTTTGGTACCTAAATGCAAATCAGAAATAAATATACTCTTATATTTTAATATATTAGGCATTTAAAAATCTTTTTTTTAACACAACTGTAACACGAATCATGTAATTCTTATCTCATTCAAATGTTACAAATTTGTTAAAAATTTTTTAAGGAATAATTATGTTATATTGTTTAATTTATAATCTAAACTCTTCTTCAGGAAGAAAATCACAATTCATAAATAGAGTTTTATCTAAGTTAAAAGAAAATAATTCTGTAGACTACTTTGAGACAAAAACTACAAATCAAGCTAAAGAAATTTTTAGAAATTTTAATCAAAAAAAATACGATCGACTAATAATAGCTGGTGGTGATGGATCGGTATCTTTTGCAATTAATGAACTAATTAAAAATGATTTTAACTTTGAAGACGATTTTGCCATAGGTTATATACCCGCTGGTACAGCAAATTTACTTCAAGCTGAATTATCAATGAATAAAAAAGTTGATGATATAGTTAATGTATTGATTTCAAACAATTATAAAACCTCTAATCTTGTAAAAATTAACGAAAGTTATTTCTTTTTAATGGCTGGTATAGGATGGGATGCAAAAATTGTTCATTCAATTAATTCAAAAATTAAAAAGATTCTTGGTAAAATTATATTTGGCATCAAGGGTTTTCAGTATTTCTTATTTATGAATAATAAAAAATTAAATGTTACTTTTGATGGACAATTTTATCAAGCAGACTGGATATTATCCTCAAATACCAAATATTACGCTGGCCATCATAAAATAAATAAAACAAATATTTTTGAAGATAAATTAGTTACCTATATATTTAAGGATTTGACTAGAATCAATTTATTATATTCCATATTTTTAATAATCCTTAATGGCGACTTAAGTAAAAACAAAAATGTTATTACTACTTATTCTCAAAATATCACTATTGAAGGAAATGATTTAATACCTGTTCAAATTGATGGGGATAATTTTGGTTCATATAAAAAAATTCATTTAAATCAGTCAAATAAAAAAATGAATTTTCTTGTAAAATAATTATTTTATTCTACCATAAATATCTTGGTATCTCACAATATCAGTTTCCTTTAAAATTGAACCAAGTTGCGCTTCGATAATTTTAACTGGCTTTTTAAAAGGATTTTCAATTCTATGTATAGCCCCTAGTGGAATGAATGTAGCTTCATTTACTTTTTTATAAAATACCTTTTTGTTTAATGTTATTTTAGGTTTCCCTTGAGTAACTAGCCAGTGTTCTGATCTATGGAAATGTTTTTGGAGACTTAGGATACCCTTAGATTTAACATACAATTCCTTCATTAAAAAATTTTTACCATTATATAAATTTGTATAACTACCCCATGGTCTATAAAAAACATTTTTCTTTTTAAAATATTTTGATTTATTTTTTCCATACATTTTACATATTTCTTTCCAGCTACCTAAATCAGACCATGGAATATCCAATTTAATCGCATTTATATTTTTTGTTTTTTCTAAAATTGCATAATCAAAAGATTTCTCAATTGACTTAATGAATGAAGATTTATTTAGATAATATACATTATTTCGATATTTTGACTTATGAACTGATGCTAAACAATTTTTGTAAGTTTTTGGTTGAAACTTTTTAAAATTATTAATGATTGAGTCTTTTCTTAAAAAGAACATTCCAGAATTCCAGTATCCTTTTTTTTTAATAACCTGCTTTGCTTTTTCAGGCTTTGGTTTTTCAATGAATCTTGTGACTTTATTGATACTTTTTTTATCTTTTTTGGTTAAAAAATATCCATATTCACTAGATGGATTTGTTGGTTTAATGCCAAAAATAAATACATTTTTATTATCAAGATTGGATTTATTTTTGTTTATTTCTCTATTTAATTTACTTGGGTTTTCAATTAAGTGATCTGCAGTAAAATACATCAAAGGCTGATTGTTTGGGATGTCTTTTATTAGTGCCGAGGTTAATATAGCTGGGGCTGTATTTTTTTTTGCCGGTTCTAAAACAATCTTAAATTTTTTTATTTTACTTTTTTTTAAAGCCTTTTTAACTTCTTTAATATACTTAGCATTTGTGCTGATGATGGGATAATCGTAGATATTATTTTTAATTCTCTCAAAGGTTTTATTAATTAGTGTCCAACCGCCAAAATCGATAAACTGCTTTGCTTGATGTTTTGACTTTTTAGGCCACAGTCTCGTACCTGCGCCACCACATAGAATAACTGGTCTAATTTTCATTAAATATCAGCGTAAGTTCTAACCTCTTCTTTTGCACCAGGATGTGTGGGTGCTCCAAGATATGCGGGCCCAACTGTTTGAGCATACTTCCAAAGAGTTCCATTACCAAAGTTGATTTTCTTTGGTTTCCATTTTTTTCTTCTTTTAGCTAATTCTTTTTTAGATAAACGAACATTTATTGTGCCTTTCTTAGCATCAAGATCAATAATATCTCCATTCCTTAATAGAGCTATTGGTCCGCCAACAGAAGCTTCTGGTCCAACGTGCCCTATACAAAAACCACGTGTTGCTCCCGAAAATCTTCCATCAGTAATTAATGCAACCTTTTCACCTTTTCCTTGTCCGTATATAGCTCCCGTTGTTTGAAGCATTTCTCTCATACCAGGTCCACCCTTTGGTCCCTCATATCTAATTATAATTATGTCACCGTCTTTGTACTTTTTATGTTTCACAGCTTTGTAAGCTGCTTCCTCAGTATCAAAACATCTAGCTTTACCAGTGAATTGTAATTTTTTTAATCCTGCAACTTTAACAATAGCTCCATCTGGTGCTAAGTTACCTTTTAAACCAACAACACCTCCATCAGGAGATAATGGTTGATTATGCGTTCTCATAACTTTTTGATTTTTATTAAACTTAACATTTTTTAAATTTTGTCTCATTGTTTTACCAGTAACCGTCATACAATCACCGTGAATATATCCACCATCTAATAAAGTTTTTAGTAGCATTGGAACGCCGCCTGCTTTCCACATATCTTTAGCAACATATTTTCCACCAGGTTTAAGATCTGCAAGGTAAGGTGTTTTTTTAAAAATTCTTGCAACATCCATTAAATCAAATTTTATTCCAGCTTCGTTTGCGAGTGCTGGTAAGTGCAATGCCGCATTTGTAGAGCCTCCTGTTGCAGCAACAATTGTTGCAGCATTTTCTAATGATTTTTTTGTTACAATGTCTCTTGGTCTAATTTTTTTCTGTAATAAATTCATAACTGCTTTTCCACTTTTTAAAGCATAAGAATCTCTTTGCGTATAAGGTGCTGGTGTACCAGCTGAATATGGTAATGCTAATCCAATAGCTTCAGATACGCACGCCATAGTATTTGCTGTAAATTGACCACCACATGCTCCTGCACTTGGGCAAGCTTTTAATTCTAATTTTCTTAATGCATGAGCTGACATTTTGCCTGCAGAATATTTTCCAACTCCTTCAAATACATCAACGACGGTTACATCTTTTCCATTAAATCTTCCTGGAAGAATGGATCCACCGTAAATAAATACACTTGGAACGTTTAATCGTACCATAGCCATCATCAAGCCAGGTAATGATTTATCACAACCTGCTACTCCAACTAATGCATCGTAACAATGTCCTCTAACAGTTAATTCAGTTGAATCTGCAATAACATCTCTTGATATTAAAGATGACTTCATGCCTTCATGGCCCATCGCTATTCCGTCAGTAACAGTAATAGTACAAAATTCCCTTGGTGTTCCTCCTGCTTGATGAACACCTTTTTTAACAGACTGAGCTTGTCTCATTAAGGCAATATTACAAGGAGCAGCCTCATTCCAGGTTGAAACAACACCCACAAATGGCTTTGCAACATCTTTTTCGGTAAGATCCATTGCATAATAGAAAGATCTTTGTGGTGCCTTATCAGGACCTAAAGATGTGTGTCTACTTGGTAATTTTTTTTTATTAAATTTTGGCATTATAAGTTTTTTACAGTTGTTGATATTTTCTTTATATCATTTTCTAAATTATTATAATTACTTTTTTCTTGGTCAACAATATGTTTTGGTGCACGCTTAACAAAGTCTTTATTCATCAATCTTGAAGAAATTTTATCCATTTCAGCTTGATATTTAGTCTGTTTACTTAAAAGATTTTCCTTAATCAGATTTAAATCAACATTTTGCTCAAAATAAAGTTTAAAAACGCTCCCTTTTATAACCAAAGATGCAGATGGCTTATTTTGATCTTTATCGGTAAAATTTGTTATTCTTCCAAGTCTTTTGATTACTGTGTCATTCTTAACAAAAAAAGATTTGTTCTTATTACTAATATTGCTAAGTGAAATATCAACATATGAGCCAGGGCTAATACTTAGTTCATTTTTAAATGATCTAATTTCAGTAATGAAATCAATAATATTTTCAACATCAGTAAATTTTTCTTTTTTAGGTTTGCCTGAAACCCAATTGGAATACATCAAGTAATCTTTATTTGAGTTATCTAACTTGTTTTTAAGCCATATCTCCTCTGTTATAAAAGGTATAAATGGGTGCAATAAAACTAAAATTTCTTTAAATACATAGCTAGCAATTTCTTTAGTTTCTTTGATGTCTTTTTTATTATTTGAATTTAAGATTGTTTTACTTAGCTCTAAATACCAATCACAATAAGAATGCCATACAAATTGGTATGCATTTCGCGCTGCTTCATCAAATCGATACCCTTTAATGTTCTTTTCAACAGTTAATTTTGTTTGAACTAATTCAGAATATATCCATTTATTGATATTAATTTTAGCTTTAGGTGCTTTTTTAGCATTTTTAATGTCACATTTATTATGAAGTAAAAAATTGTTTACATTCCATAACTTGTTAAGAAAATTCCTATTACCTTTTACTCTCTCTTCAGAAAGCTTAACGTCTCTTCCAGGAGACGCCATTGATAAAAGAGTAAATCTTAATGCATCTGCACTGTACTTTTCTATTAAGTCTAAAGGATCAATAACATTACCTTTTGATTTAGACATTTTTTGGCCCTTCTCGTCCCTAACTAAAGCATGAACATAAATATCTTTAAAAGGTTCTTTTTTAATAAATTCCATTCCAAACATAATCATTCTAGCTACCCAAAAGAAAATGATATCAAAACCAGTTACTAATACAGATGTTGGATAAAATTTTTTAAGATAAGGATCTTTAGCATTCCAACCTAATGTTGCAAATGGCCATAAACCTGAAGAAAACCAAGTATCTAAAACATCGGGATCTCGTTTTAATTCAACATCTTTTTTATAGAATTTTTTAGCACTTTGTTTTGCTTCTTTTTCATTAAGGGCAACAAAGATTTTTTTATCAGGTCCATACCAAGCTGGTATTTGATGACCCCACCAAAGTTGTCTTGATATACACCAGGGTTCAATATTATTCATCCATTGAAAATATGTCTTTGACCAATTTTCAGGAAAGAAATTTGTCCTTTTTGATTTAACTATTTTCTTTGCTTTTATAGAAAGTTTTTTTGCATCAGCAAACCACTGTTCTGTTAAATATGGTTCAATTACAGAATTAGATCTATCACCGTATGGAACTTTATTTTTAATATTTTCTTCTTTTACAAATAAATTAAGATTTTTTAAATCTTCAAGTATTAGTTTTCTTGCTTCAAATCTATCTAAGCCTTGATACTTTTTTGGACAATTATTATTAATTTTTCCATCTTCAGTAAAAATATTTATTATTTGAAGTTTGTTTCTTTGGCCAACATCATAGTCATTAAAATCATGGGCTGGTGTAATTTTAACAGCACCCGTTCCTTGCTCTGGATCAGCATAATTATCAAATATAATTTTAATTTTTCTATCTACTAAAGGTAAATCTACATCTTTATTTTTATACTTTTTAAACCTTTTATCTTTAGGATTGACTGCGACAGCTGTGTCACCCAGCATGGTTTCAGGTCTAGTTGTCGCAATTGTTATAAATTCATTAGTGCCGTTAATAGGGTATTTAATATAGTATAATTTTGAATTTACTTCTCTTTGGTCAACTTCTAGATCAGAAATAGCAGTTTTTAAAACGGTATCCCAATTTACTAGTTTTTTTGATTTATAAATAATCTTCTTTTTATGAAGTTCTACGAATACTCTTAAAACACTATCAGATAAATTGTCATCCATAGTGAATGCATTTCTAGACCAATCACAAGAACAACCTAGTTTTTTAAGTTGATTTAAAATTATATCTCCATATTGGCTTTTCCATTCCCATACTTTTTTGATGAAATTATCTCTGCCAAGGTCTTTTTTATTTATGCCATCTTTTTCTAATTTTTTTTCTACTAATGCCTGCGTTGCTATTCCAGCATGGTCAGTTCCTGGTTGCCATAAAGTTTCGAAATTATTCATTCTATGATATCTAGTTAAAAGATCTTGAATTGAATTATTAAGAGCATGGCCCATATGTAAACTTCCTGTTACATTGGGAGGTGGTATTACAATTGAAAACTTTTTCTTATTTTTTTTAGGCTTAAATAATTCATTTTTTACCCAATATGAATAAATACGATTTTCTACTTCTGTATGATTATATTTATCTGAACTCATATGCCTTTTTAGTTTATAAATTAATCACCTGAATAAACAATAATCAATTTTAAGTGGAAATTTATAGACTAATTCTTAAAAACAATTATATAAACATGTATTAAATTGATTTATTGTCCTTTTAAATGGTAACGTGGCGGAATGGTTACGCAGAGGATTGCAAATCCTTGTATCCCGGTTCGATTCCGGGCGTTACCTCCAAAAAAAGAGTTGTTTTAGTTTTAAAAAAAAGTAAGTTTTGATTTCTACATTCCTCGGTAGCTCAGTTGGTAGAGCAGTTGACTGTTAATCAATTGGTCGCAGGTTCGAGTCCTGCCCGAGGAGCCAAAAAATTAACCAGTCTTAGAAATACCAGGCTGTACAACTAGCAAATTTTTACCAAACTTTATTTTTTGATCAGGTGTTAACTCTGCGTAAAGTTTGACTAAGAAATTGTAGTTTACTGTTAGATGGCTTTCTTTAACTCTATCTGCATTAATCGCATACTCCGAAAAATCCTCAAAAAAATAATTAATTGGTACTTTCAGATAGTTAGATAATTGAAGAAGTCTTATAGAACTTACTCCATTTGTACCTTTTTCGTATTTTTGAATTTGTTGAAATGTGACGTTAATTGCTTTTGCTACTTTTGTTTGTGTTAATCCTAAAGCTAATCTTCTTAGCTTAAGCTTGTTACCTAAGTGTTTATTAAAATTATCTTCCATTAAGACCCCTCTTAAAAACAAGATTGAACTCTATCCTGAAAGTTATTGCAAGTAGAAAAAAAATTATTTTTAGCTCCTTTTTAGTGTTGACTCAGCCTCAAAAAGACTAAAGTTTTTATATAAATAATGGGTTTTCGTTATTTAGAAAGGTTATAATATCTGACTTAAAAATAATTTAGTTCTATCACTTTTCGGATTTGCAAAGAATGTTTTTGTTTCAGCTCTTTCAACAATCATTCCTTCATCCATAAAAATAACTTCATCAGCAACTTCTTTAGCAAAACCCATCTCATGTGTTACAACAATCATTGTCATACCTGCTTTTGCAAGATTTACCATTGCATCAAGCACTTCTTTAATCATTTCTGGGTCTAAAGCTGATGTTGGTTCATCAAAAAGCATTATTTTTGGCTCCATACATAGAGCTCTTGCAATTGCACATCTTTGTTGTTGTCCACCAGACAGCTGTCCAGGAAATTTTTGTGCCTGATCACTTATTTGAACTCTTTCTAAATGCTCTAATGCTAATTCTTCTGCTTTTGCTTTGGGCATTTTTTTTACCCATATTGGTGCTAAAGTACAATTATCCAAAATTGATAAATGTGGAAATAAATTAAATTGTTGAAAAACCATTCCAACTTCTGCTCTGATAGCTTCTATGTTTTTTGTATTTTCTGAAAGTTCTGTACCATCAACAATTATTGTTCCTTCTTGATGTTCTTCTAATCTATTAATACATCTGATCAAAGTTGATTTTCCAGATCCAGATGGACCGCAAACTACTATTTTTTTATTTTTTTCAACTGATAAATCAATATTTTTTAAAACTTGAAAGTCACCAAACCATTTATTCATATTTTCAATTTTGATTATTGGGTCTGACATATATTATCTTTCAGTCTTATATTTGTTTTCTAAATTGTAGCTATATTTGCTCATAGCATAACAGATTATCCAGAAAATTATAGCAGCAAATATATAACCTTCCATTGCAAAACCAAGCCATTTAGGATTTGTTTTTGCTAACGCTAACATGCCGGCAATTTCTGCTAAGCCAACCACAAAGATTAAAGGTGTATCTTTAACCAAAGCTAAGAACGTATTGGCAATTCCTGGAATAACAAGTTTTAAAGCTTGTGGTAAAATTACAAAGATATGCATTTTCCAATATCCCATACCTAAAGATTTAGCTGCATCATACTGCCCTCTTGGTAAAGCTTGAAGACCTCCTCTTATTACTTCAGCACAATAAGCTGCTTCAAATAAAGTAATTGCTATAATTACTCTTACCAATTTATCCATGAAAAAATCTTCTGGTAAAAACATTGGAAACATCACTGAAGACATAAACAAAACAGTAATTAACGGGACACCTCTCCAAAACTCGATGTAACCAACAGAAATATACCTCACAGCTGGTAAATTTGATCTACGTCCTAGAGCTAAAACCATACCCAATGGAAAACAGAATATTAAACAGAAAAATGAAACAATAAATGTTAATGATAAACCACCCCAAGCGCCAGTTTCAACCCAAACAAGACCAAAAGATCCTCCTGATATTAGATAGTAAATAATTAAGAATGCAATTATTGGATAAATTACTACGTAATATAATGCTAAATATTTTTTAAGGTTTTCTTTAAAAAAATAACCAACAAAACCCAAAGCTATAACTAAAATAAATGCACTATTAATTCTCCAATGAAGTTCATTTGGATACATTCCATACATAAATCTTCTAAACCAAACTTTTATATAAGTCCAACAAGCCCCTGTTCCTGTGCAAGCTTCTTTTGAGTCACCTGATATATTAGCATCTAGTATCATCCAGCTTAATGCAGGTGGTGTAGCTTTAATCACAACAAAAATTATTAAAAGAGTAAGAAATGCATTAAAATTATTTGTATTTATATTTTTATTAACCTTGTCTAGTAAACGTATCCCAGTGTATTCCATTCTAAGAATACCAAGACCTATAAAGCCAATTATTAAAGGTAAAAAAGTACTTATATTTTGAGGTAAAAAAGATGTAATATTTACACTTAAGAAAGAACTTACAAAAACATCAAAAATTGCAATTGATAATAAAGTTGAGCCCATATACATATTCGTTAAAGGACTTTTGCTTTGGATTTGAAAAAAACTTATATTTTTCATTATTTTTCCTTAATCTCAATTTTTTTGTTATACCAATTCATCAGTGCTGCGATTAATAAACTTATTGTTAAATACGTTAACATTGTAATTCCAACAATCTCTATAGCCTTTCCAGTTTGCATCATTGCAGTTCCAGCAAAAACTAGAACTAGATCAGGATAAGCAATTGCAGCTGCAAGGGACGAATTTTTAGTTAAATTTAAATATTGGTTTGTTGTTGGTGGAATAATAATTCTTAAAGCTTGAGGCATAATCACAAGTTTTAATACTTGATTAGGTGTCAAACCAACAGAGGCAGCAGCCTCTTTTTGACCTTTGCTTATACCTTGTATACCTGCACGTACACATTCAGCAACAAATGTTGATGTATATAATGAGAGAGCTAAAACTAAAGCTATAAGCTCTGGCGGTAATCCAATACCTCCATCATAAGTATAAGAGGTTGCTGAAAGCTGTTTTAAAACAGGCATTTCAAAATTAAGTGTTACTCCTCCTAATAAAAAAGATAATCCTGGAACAACTAGCAATATGGCTAGCGATATATATAAAAGTGGTAATTGTTTACCTTCTTTTTCTTGTAAATTTTTTGCGTAATTTCTAATAAATATTATTGATATAAATGATGCTAATAAACAATAAACGAAAATGTTTAAATTTTCCCAAATCATTGCTGGAATAAAGTAACCTTTGATAGTCATATAAGTAACACCAAACCAAGGCTCAGCTGTTTCTGGTAAAGGTAATGCTCTTAAAGCTGCATAATACCAAAAGAAAATTTGAAGTAATAAAGGTATATTTCTAAAAAACTCAACATACCAAGCAGCTGAATTTTTAATCAAGAAATTACTAGATAATCTTGCAATACCGATTATCACACCTAAAATTGTGCAAAAAATAATTCCAAGAAATGATACTAAAAGAGTATTTAATAAAGCTACAACATAGGCCCACCCATAAGAGTCTTGGCCGTCATAATCAAGCAAAGTAAATTGCATATCAAAAGAAGCTTCTTGCTTAAGAAAACCAAAGCCAAAATCGATACCTCTATTATCCATATTGACTTGAGCGTTAATAGTAAAAAAACCGAATATTAAAATTACAAATAATATTGTGAGTAATTGAGGTAAAATTCTTTTGATTTTATTATTCATCCAAATTCATCATAAAAAAAAGGGCTAGAAAAATCTAGCCCTTTTTAACTAATTTAAGATAATAATTATCTTGCTGGTGGTACGTATAATATTCCACCTTTAGTCCATAATTGGTTTGGACCTCTGTCAGGTAAAATACCTGTGTCAGCTATATTTCTCTTATAACTTTCACCATAGTTTCCAACTTGTTTGATAATTCTTAGGTTCCACTCATTATCTAAGCCAAATGCTGCTCCCATTTCTCCCTCAGCACCTACTAATCTTTTGATTTGTGGGTTGTCTGAAGTTTTCATTGAGTCAGCGTTTGCAGAAGTAATTCCATACTCCTCTGCTTCAATCATAGTGTTTAAAGACCATCTAACAATGTCTTCCCAAACAGCATCACCTTGTCTTACAACTGGTCCTAAAGGTTCTTTAGAAATAGTTTCTGGTAATACAATGTGTTCATCTGGGTCTTTCATTTTAGTTCTTTGAGCTGCTAAACCTGATTTATCAGTTGTATAAGTATCACATCTACCTGCATCATAAGCAGCAACAACCTCGTCAGCTTTTTCGAAAGCTACTGGCTCATAAGAAATTCCTCTTGAATTAAAGAAGTCTCTCATATTAAGCTCTGTTGTTGTTCCGATGTTTGTACAAGCTGAGATACCATTTTTAAATTGGCTAGTAGAAGTTATACCTGAACTTTTTCTAACCATGAAACCTTGACCATCGTAAAAGTTTACTCCTACGAAAGTAAGACCAATGTCAGCATCTCTAGAAAGTGTCCAAGTAGTATTTCTTGATAAGATATCAATCTCACCAGATGTTAAAGCTGTAAATCTTTCTTTAGCACTTAATGGTGTAAACTTAACTTTGTTTGCATCACCTAGTACTGCCGCAGCTACTGCTCTACATACATCTACATCGATACCTGTCCAGTTTCCTGATGCATCAGCATTAGAAAATCCTGGAAGACCTTGAGAAACACCACATCTGACAAAACCTTTCTTCTGTGTGTTTTTAAGTGTTTTTGATTTCTTTGCAGCCATAGTTTCTGTTGTAAAAGCGAAAAGCACAGCAACCATTGCAACGAAAGAAGTCAATCTTTTTATTACTTTAAACATATTCTTCCTCTTGTTTTTAAGTTTATTTGTTAACAAATAATTCAAAATAACTTTTGAATATCCATAATTTAAGCATGTAAAAAAAAACTCTTCAAGATAAAATTAAATTGAATCAGCTATGTAATTCAAAGAAAAGAAACCCATTTTGGTCCAATATGGCGCGCCCTGAAGGATTCGAACCTCCGACCCACGGTTTAGAAAACCGTTGCTCTATCCAACTGAGCTAAGGGCGCATAAATTGTCATCATACTTATATTATTAATTTAATTTTTAAAAAAGAATTTTTTACAAAGAATTAAAACTGTCAACAATTCAACTCTACCGATAATCATAAACAATATAAGGGCGTATTTAATGTAATAATTCAATTCCTCAAAATTAAATCCATCCAAACCGGTCATTTGTGAGTTTACTGTGTTCATTAATGTAAGAGCTGCTAGTTTAAATGAGTCTTCAACACTTAGCTCAGCAATCGTTAGTATACTTGATAAAACTATTAGAGAAATTATGAAAATTAAAACTGTTAAAAAATATTTATAAAAATCGTCTAAGTTCATATTTTTATCACTAAATGCTAATTTATTAAGAAAAATATTTTTTGGTTTCGAATGAGATATTAATTCATTAATAGAAAATTTAATTAAAGAATATATCTTTATAAATCGTAAACCTGAACTAGTTGAAAAAAAAGATCCCCCAATAATTATTAATAAAATAAATATAAAAGAGAAATTGCCTGGAGTTTGTTCTAAAGATAAACCAATGTTAGAAACGCTACTTGATATAGCTAATAAAAATATTTTAAAATCTAAGTTTTTGTTTAAGAAAACAAAAAATATTGAAAAAATTATTAATAGATAAATTAATAAATATAAATCTTCTTGAATAGACTTAACGCCTTTTTCTTTTATAAAAAACAAATTATATATAAAAAATAAGCTAAAAAATGAAATTAACATTGTTAAAGAAAGAACAGAAATTTTAATTGGACCACTTGCTATAGAGAAAAGATTATTTACTGGTAAAAAACCACCTGAAGAGATGACAGTAAATGAAAGGTTTAGAGATGTAAAAGATCTAAAGTCAAAAATATTAAAAATAATGAAAATAATGAAAGTAAGAAATAGGTAGAATATAAAAATTTTTAAAAATTGTTTAAAAATTTCTGATGAATTGAAAGCTAAAAAGTTTGTTAAAGTTTTTTTAAGATTATCGTCGAAAATATCTATTAAAAGTAATATTGAAAATAAAAAGTATAGACCACCAATCCATTGAGAAGAAGATCTCCATAGGATCAAACTTTCATCTAAATGTTTTATATTATCAAAAACTGTAAAACCAGTTGATGTAAAACCTGATATTGATTCAAAATACGCATTTAAAAAACTTATATTGTAAATACTTAAATAAAAGGGAAGTGATATAAGAAATGGTAATATAAAATACCCTAAAATAACTGTAAGTATTTTGTAATAAATTGAAATTCTTAAAACTTCTTTTTTTTTTGTAAAAAAACTAATATTTGGTAATAAAGCTATTAATAACGTATACAAATAGACATCAATATTTAAATATAAGTTAAAATAGTATGAGTATAAGATATTAAAAAAACAAAAAACTGAAATTAATGAAGTAAAAAATCTTAAATAATAAATACTAAAAAAAAACATTAAAATAATTAAATAGCGCTAATCCTAAACATATTTTCAACTATTTGGATTTGGTCGCTTTTTGCCAAAAACACGACTGTATCATCTTTTTGAAAAATAAAACTCGATCTTGGTATAATAATATCTTTACCCCTTAAAATTGCACCAATTCTAATTTCTTCTGGTAAATTTGCATTTTTAAGTTCTTTATTAATTAGTTCAGATGTTTCAATAATTTCAGCTTCAATAACTTCATACTCTCCATTTAAAATACTATATGCAGTTTCAATTGTACCCTTATGTACGTGTTTTAAAATACTAGAAACTGTACTCATACGTGGATCAATTAGATCGTTAATTTTTAATGACGATTGTAACAAAGTATAGTTAGGTTTATTTATTAGTGCCATGGTTCTTTTTTCTTTAGCAAACTTTTCTACTAGTACACTTACCATTAAATTATCTTCATCATCATTTGTTAATGCTAATACAGTTTCAACCTCATCAAGATTTGCCTCAGTCAAAACATCCTCTTCTAAACCATTACCATTTATTATGATCGTATTGTTGAGTTCATTTGCAATATACTCTGCTCTACTTTTATCTTTTTCAATAATTTTTATTCTTGCTGAGTCAAAAGAATTTTCAATGTTTTTTGCTAGATTAAAACCAATATTACCACCACCAATTATTAAAATTTTGCTCGAGATTTTCTCATTATGACCAAAAGCACTTAATGTTTGTGCCATTTGTGATGAATTTATGATCACATATGCTTTGTCATTTTCTTTCATATCATCACTTTTCTTTAAAATAACAAATTTATCATTTCTAATTACGCCAAGAATGTTTGCTTCTAGATCAGGAAATTTTTTTGTTAATTCTTTAATTTTGATATTTTTAATTGGGCAGTCATCCTGAATTAAAATCTCTAATAGTCTAATTTTATTTTCAGCAAATGGGATATTATCCAATGCCCCTGGGGCTTCGAGTTTTCTTTGAAGCGATTTCGCTATTTCTAATTCAGGAGAAATTATTACATCTATTGGTAAATTTTCCTTGCTATAAATTTTTGAAAACTTTGGATCTAAATAATATTGTGATCTGATACGTGCAATTTTCTTGTTAATCTTAAATACAGTATATGCTATTTGGCAAATTAACATGTTAATTTCATCATTTCTAGTGACTGCAATAATCATATCTGCATCTGGTGCATTGGCTTTTTCCAGGATAGATGGGTATGTAGCTTTACCAACAATAGCATTTACATCTAAGCTATCCTTGATTTTTTCAATATCTTCACTTGATTGATCAATAACTGTAATAGAATGCTTTTGTTCACTTAATAGTTTAGCAATTGTAAAACCAACTCTACCAGCGCCACAAATTATTATGTTCATTTAATTTAAATCCTTAATATTAAGACCTTTAAGTTTTCTATGCAAAGCAGATCTTTCCATTCCAATAAATTTTGCCATTTTAGAAATATTTCCTCCAAATTTTTTTAATTGTGTAGTTAAATACTCCTTTTCAAAATTTTCTCTTGCTTCTTTCAATGGAATAGACAATGTATTTTCTGATTTAAAATTTTCGTTGGCTTGAGTTTTTAATGATTCTTTGATTATGTTTGATACTTTATCAGGTGTATCTGGTGCTAATATAGCTATTCTTTCAATAAGATTTCTAAGTTCCCTAACATTACCTGGCCATGAATAGTCAATTAAATAGTGACTATCTGGATTTATTGAAAATTCCTTTAAGTTATAACTTGTAGATATTTTTTTGGAAAAATAATTTACTAACAATGGTATATCCTGAGTTCTCTTACTTAATGGGTCAATATCTATTTGAAATACATTTAATCGATGAAAAAGATCTTCCCTAAAATTACCATAACTTATTTCATCGACTATATTCTTTGCTGATGAGCAAATAATTCTCACATCAACCTTTATATCATGATTGCCATTGATTCTTTTAAATTTTTGATCTGTCAAGACACGTAATATTTTTGATTGAGTTTCAAGAGGTATTTCAGACACTTCGTCTATAAGAAGAAAACCACCAGTTGACTTTTCGAGTGCGCCATACAATATTGAACCATCTTGTCTCTCTTCACCAAATAATTCCTGCTCATATTTTTTTACATCTAATAGTGCGCCATTTAAAATAACAAAAGGACCATTTTTTCTATTAGACTCTTTATGTATTTTTCTAGCTACAAGTTCTTTTCCGGAGCCAGTTGGACCATTTATAAAGATCCTACTATCAGTTAAAGATAATTTTTTTATTTGCTCATTTATTTTTAAAATATTTTGACTTGAACCTATCAAATCAAAAGAGTGAAATAATTTTGTTTGGAGTTCTTTATTTTCCTTTTTGAGATCATAATTCTCAGCAGCTCTTCTTACAAAATTTAATAAACGATCTTGATCAAATGGTTTTTGAATAAACTCAAAAGCCCCTGACTTAAGAGATTTGACTGCCATCTCAATATTTGCATGTCCTGAAATTATTATAACAGGTATATCTTTATTTTTATTTTTTATATGTAATAGAAGTTCAATACCGTCATTATCCCCTTTATCTAGTTTAACATCTATAATTGCCACGTCTGGTAGTTTCTTATCAATTTCTAATAAAGCTTGGTTATAGTTAGCTGCAATTCTAGTTCCATAACCTGCATCAGAAATTAATTCTTTCAAAATATTTCTAATATCTGCGTTATCATCTATTATTAAAATTTCAGTCGACATTATTTGGAATTTTTATTTGAATTTTTGCTCCATCGCTATTTTGCAATATACTTAAAAAACCGTTGTGATCATTAATTACTTTATTAACAATTGATAGTCCTAATCCAGTTCCATTTTTTTTTGTTGTAAAATATGGTTTAACAATATTTTTTAAATTACTTATATCAAAACCTAAACCATTATCCGTGATATATAACTCTATATAATCATCTTTTTGAAAAATTTCTATATCAATTTTCTTGATAAAGTCGTGATTTTTATCATATTTTTCATTAATACTTTCCATAGAATTTTTTAGTAAATTGATAAATACTCTATTTAATTGCTCGGAGTCACAATTAAGCAAAAGATCATAGTTAGTAGAAACAACTTTAATTTCTACACTTGGATCCAGCTCATTCATAAGTTTTACATTTTCTTGAATAAGTTTGTATATGTTATTTTTTTTAAAAATAGGTTTAGGCATTCTAGCAAAATCTGAAAATTCATTAACTAAATTTTCAATTTGTTTAATTTGCTTATTAATTGTTTTAAGATTTTCATTAAAATCAACCTTGTCATTTTGGTTATCAAGGAATTTATCAAATTTAGACTTAAGTCTATCTACAATTAATTGAATTGGTGTAAGAGGATTTTTAATTTCATGAGCAAGTTTTCTTGCAACATTTTCCCAAGCTTCATGACGTTCATTTAACAATAGCTTATCTTGTTGCGATTTTAACTTTTCTGTCATTAAATTAAAATTTTTATTTAGTTCCTCTAGATCTTTATCTGTTTTGACCTCTGGCACCTTTACATCTAAATTTCCACTACCTATACTTTGAGAGGCTGAAATTAAATTATTAATTGATCTAAAAAATCTTGAGGAGAATTTAATAGCTATACTGACAGATAAAAATAATAATAAAGAAACTATAATAATATATATAATTATAAAAGATATTTGTATACCTGATCGTTTTTCTTCAACTGTATAATAAAAATTAATAGCTTCTTGAGACTTTGCTAAATATTGAGAAATATCTTTTTCTAAATACTTAACAACATATAAAAAAGTTTCGTCAAAATTTTGAAGCTTCATTAATGCTGAAGATCTATTCTTAAATGCATTAATTATTTTTAAAGGCCTATCATCTTCTAAAACTAGTTTTAAGGCTTTGTTAGCTGGTGGTATGTATTTATTTTGATCATCAATAGTACTTAAAATTAGTTTACTTTGATTATTAATTAAGTGAATTTCATCAACACCTCTTATAATTTTTTGTGTATTTAAAAATTTTTTAAACTGTTCTGGGTTAGATGATAAAAAATCTGCACTTTTATTTACATCAAACGCAATTAAAATTGTTTCTGATTGAACTTTATCTCTTAGCTCCTCAACATAGTCCTTAGCTAGTTCATGTGAGTTATTAACAGCTGTTGTAATTTTTTTATCAAAATATTTATCTAAAGCAAATGAAAACAAAAATAATGAGAAGACCGATATTAAAATTGATGGGATTAAAGTAAAAAGTGAAAAAAAAGCAATATATTTTTTATTAGCTTTTGATCCTTTTGCATCGATATCATTTTTAATTGATCTTTTGATTTCAATAAAAATGAAAAAAAAGAAAAAGAGAAGTAAAATAATATTAATTGACAGGAGATATTTAAGGTTAGTTTCTGTTAATTCAATAAAACTTCTATCAATGAATGTTAAAAAGGTAAAAAAACCAACAAAAAGGGTTATTAAAAAAAGTATAATTATGAGTATATTCTTTTTGATAAATTCTATCATTATGTAATAAGTTTAAAACTATAATATGAATAATTGTTTTATATTACTAGCAGCAGGACAAAGCAAAAGATTTAAATCCTCAAAACATAAGCAGTTTGCTTCTTATAGAAATAAGCTTCTTTACGAGCACTCTATTATAAAAGCATTGAAATCAAAGCTTTTTTCCAAAATAATAATAGTAACTAATAATGTTAATATAAATATAAAAAAATTTAATCATAAGATTAAAATAATAAAGGGAGGTAAAGAAAGATCCGACTCATCACTTATAGGACTCAAATATGCAAAAAAACTAAATTTTAAAAATGTTTTAATACATGATGCGGCGAGACCTGACTTTTCTATTAATTTATTAAAAAAGATAGTTGAAAGTCTCAAAAAAAATACTGCTGTTGTTCCATATGTCAATTCATTTGACTCAATTAAATACATATACAAAAAAGATGTCTATAATTTAAATAGAGAAAAAGTTTTAAATACCCAAACACCTCAAGCATTCCGATTAAAAGATATTTATGAATTATCTAAAAATAATAAAAATAAAGTAACTGATGAAGCTTCTCTCTTTATTGAAAAAAATTTAAAAGTAAAATTTATTAAAGGTGAAAAATCAAATAACAAAATTACTTATATTAATGATATAAAAAAAAATAATGTAAAATTTGGTATTGGTTTTGATGTTCATAGATTAGTTCCTAATAAAAAATTGTATTTAGGGGGATTAAGAATAAAATCCAAACTTGGGACTTTAGGTCACTCGGACGGTGATCCAGTGCTACATGCAATTACAGATGCAATATTAGGTGCTTGTGGCAAAGGAGATATTGGACAAAAATTTTCTGATAAAAGTAAGAAGTTTAAAAATATTAGGTCTACTATCCTGTTAAAAAAAGTAATTGATGAAGTTAATAACAGTAATTATTCAATTAATAATTTAGATATAAATATAATCACCCAGACACCAAAAATTAGCAAATATAAAAATAAAATGATTAATATAATTTCTCGGCTTTGCAATTTATCAAAAGATCAAATTAATATTAAGGGCAAGACTGCTGAAAAACTTGGTGTTATTGGAAAAGAAAAAGCTATTGCTTGTGAAGTGATCGCATCAGTTAATGAATATGATTAATTATTTAAACAATTATTTTGTTACAATGTTTGGTATTGGTTATATTAAAAAGATACCTGGTACAGTTAGTTCTTTTGTAACTGTTGTGTTTCTTTTAATTTATTTTCATTATTTTGATTTATCTAAAAATCTTTTTTTATTTATACTGAGTTTGGTTTTTTTTTATTCATTTATAGCAGTTAATTTATATGTAAAAAATAAAACCAATAAAGACCCTAAAGAAGTTGTTATTGATGAATTTATTGGTCAATCAATTCCTATATATCTTTATGAAGTCTCACATGGCACAGATAAAACTTTTAATGAATCGATATATATTTATTTTGTAATTTTCATATTATTTAGATTATTTGATATAAAAAAACCATTTCCAGTTAGTTATTTTGATAAAAATTTTAAAAATTCATTTGGGGTTGTAATGGACGATGTAATAGCTGGTCTATATGTTGTACTTGTTTTAATAATTTCAATGGTTATAAAAAGTTATTTTTCTCTATGATTCAAATAAAAAAATTAGTTTATAAATTAATAAAAAATAAAATTAAAGTTGCTTGCGCTGAGTCATGTACAGGTGGAATGCTTTCATCATCAATAACATCGGTCAGTGGATCTTCTAAAATATTTAACGTAGGTTTAGTGACCTACTCTAATCAAGCTAAAATTAAATTACTCAAAGTACCTAAAAAAATTATTAAAAAACACGGCGCTGTTAGTATGCAATGTTGCTTGTCAATGGTAAGTAATCTTAAAAAAATAAGTAAAGCAGATATTTGTATATCTATTACTGGTATCGCAGGTCCAAAAGGTGGTACTAAAGAAAAACCTGTTGGCCTTGTATATATTGGTATTAAAAAAGGTAATAAAATAAAGATTAATAAATGCTTATTTAAAAACAAAAATAGAGCATCGATTCAAAAAGCTACAGTTAAAAAAGCTATAGAATTAATTCTTAATATTATTTAAATTTTTATTGGCCTGCTCCTCAAAAGCATCAGCAATTTTATTTAAACCATATTGAAAAGATTTAGTCATTACTATGTTTAAAAAGCGATTTTTTAATTCAAAATCAACATCAAATGATACCTCTGTTTGATTTCCTAATTCTTTAAAATTCCACTTATTTTCCAAATGTTTTAAAGGACCATCAATGTTTGTTACATAAATTAAATCTTTATCTTTATAAAACTTAACGTCACTTTTATAAGTATCTTTGAAGGGTCCTTTCCCTATTGTAAGATCAGCAACTATTAGTATTTCGTTTTCTTTATTGTCTCTTTGGTAAACTTTAGAATCTATACAATAAGGTATAAACTTTGGATATTGTTCAATATCTAAAACTAATTCTATTAGCTCTTTTTTTTTACAGTTAATTGTTCTTTTAACTGAGGCTTTGGGCATTGATTTTAAGTCTCTTGCTTTGAAGTTTTTTAAAATCATCATCTGCATGGTATGAAGATCTAGTCATAGGTGACGAAGAAACTAATAAAAAACCCTTAGACTTTGCACTCAATTCTAGCTCTTTAAATTCATCTGGATGATAATATCTATTTAAAGGGTAATGCTTTGATGAAGGCTGTAAGTATTGTCCTATAGTTAAAAAATCAACATTAGCTGATATAAGGTCATCCATTACTTGTAGAATTTCATTTTTTGTCTCACCCAATCCGACCATCAACCCTGATTTTGTAAAAATATTTTTATTAACTTCTTTGGCATTTTTTAAAAGTTCCAGTGATCCAAAGTATCTGGCACCAGGTCTTACTTGTCTGTAAAGACTTGGAACAGTTTCTATATTATGATTAAACACATCTGGATTTGCTTCTAAAACTTTTTTATAAGCCTGTCCTTTCCTCAAAAAATCAGGTGTTAAAACCTCAATTGAGGTATTTGGATTATTTTTTTTTGTAATTTTGATTACTTCAAAAAAATGATTTGAGCCTCCATCAATTAAGTCGTCTCTATCAACTGATGTAATTACAACATGTTTTAAATTAAGTTTCTTTGTTGCCTGAGATATTTTATGTGGCTCTAGAGTATCTAATTTATCAGGTTTCCCAGTTTTAACGTCACAAAAACCACATGCTCGTGTACAAGTATCACCCATAATCATAAATGTGGCATGTCTCTTGCTCCAACACTCAGTTATATTCGGGCAGTTTGCTTCTTGGCAAACAGTTACTAAGTTAGATTTATTAATTACACTTTTGGTTATAAAAAATTCTTTAGAATTTAAAAGCTTAGACCTTATCCAATCTGGTTTTTTTTTAATTGGATTAATTGGTTTGTTTACTTTTTCAGGATGTCTAATTGTCATTATTAACTATTATATAGGTACTCTCACCTTTTTTACCAAGCATTAATTTTTCTCTTATTAATATATCTACAAAATCATGATCAACATTGTCCGTTAAAAGAGAATTTTCAAGTTCTAGTTTGTTTATTTGAGATATTTTGAATGCTTCATCATTTTTAAGTCTTTTTAAAGCATCTTTTTTTTCAAAGTAGGAAAATAAGCCCCTTTGACCACCAAATAAATTAATCAAAAAATATATTATTAAGAAAGATGTTATAATGATGAAGTAATTTTTTTTTAATTTTGACAGCATTAATGATTATTATTCATTTTTGCAATTTTTCCTATATTTTCTTCAATACGTAAAAGTTGGTTATATTTAGATACTCTTTCTGATCTAGCCAAGGAACCAGTTTTTATTTGATTTGAATTAGTTCCTACGGCTAAATCTGCAATAAAAGTATCTTCGCTGTCACCAGATCTGTGAGATATGATTGTTTTAAATCCTATTAATTGAGCAAACTTTATAACCTCAAGAGTTTCAGTAACAGTTCCTATTTGATTTAATTTTATGAGGATTGAGTTAGATGAACTGTTTAAAAAACCTATTTTTAACCTTTCTAAATTAGTTACATAAAGGTCATCACCAACTATTTGAGTATTAGAAACAGCTTTTGTTAGTTTACTCCAGGCAGACCAGTCATTTTCAAAGAAAGGATCCTCAATAGATTTTATTTTATATTTTTTGATCAATTTTATATATTTTTTTACAGATTCATTAACTGTGATAAATTTTGTTGAATGAATTGAATACTTTCCTTTATTATAAAGTTCGTTTGCTGCAACATCTAAGCATATAGATACGTGCTTTCCATTTATAAAACCTGATTTTCTAATAGCTTTTACTATTAAATCTAATGCATCTTCATTTTTATTTATCATTGGTGCAAAACCACCCTCATCACCAACAGATGTGGATAACCCTTTACTATTAATAATTTTTTTTAAATTTTGGATTACCAAAAAGCATATTCTGATAGCTTCAGAGAAGCTTTTCGCACCATCTGGCCTGATCATAAATTCTTGAATTCTTAAACCATTATTTGAATGAGCGCCTCCGTTGATGATATTCATTAATGGGTAAGGTAATTTAAAATTATTTTTTATTAAAAAACATTTGTAAAGAGGTTTTTTTTTTAGTTTTGCAGATAATTTTTTACTTGCCATTGAAACTGCTAAAATTGCATTTGCTCCTAACTTTATTTTTTGTTTTGTTCCATCTAGATTTATCATAATACTATCAATTCTTTCTTGATTATGAATGTTTTGTCCTTGAAGTTTTTTCGAAATTTTTTTATTTATTAAATCTATAGCCTTAAATACACTCTTACCTAAATATTTTTTATTTGATTTATCCCTTTTCTCAAAAGCTTCATAAGTGCCTGTCGATGCACCAGAAGGACAAATAGCAGAGGCACTAACTTTACCAGAAAATACTTCAGCTTCTATTGTGGGATTGCCCCTGCTATCAAAAATTTGTCTAGCTACAATACGCGAAATCTTAGTCATTATTTTTTAATTAAACTATCAATTTCAAAAAGTTGATTAATTAATTTTTCTAAATTGTTCAGATGAATCATATTGGGACCATCAGATGGTGCATTGTCTGGGTCTTGGTGAGTTTCAATAAAAATCCCAGCAACTCCTACTGCGATAGCAGCTCGCGAAAGATGTTCAATAAATTCTCTTTGTCCACCACTTTTTTCTCCCATGCCACCAGGTTGTTGTACTGAGTGGGTTGCATCAAAAATAACAGGATAACCATTTTTTGCCATTATAGGAATTGATCTCATGTCAGATACTAAAGTGTTATAACCAAAGCTTGCTCCCCTCTCCGTAACTAAAATATTATTATTTCCAGAGTCTGATATTTTTTTTGTAACATTAACCATATCCCAAGGTGCAAGAAATTGCCCTTTTTTAACATTAATAATTTTATTAGTTTTTGCAGCAGCAATTAACAAATCAGTTTGTCTACATAAAAAAGCTGGTATTTGTAATACATCTACATGATTTGAGACTAAAGAACATTGTTCCTCGTTATGTATATCGGTCAAGATAGGTAGTTTTAATTCTTTTTTTATTTTATCAAAAATTGGTAAAGATTTTTCAAGTCCTGCCCCTCTTTTACCTTTTAAACTTGTTCTATTGGCTTTATCAAAAGAAGTTTTGTAAATAAAACCAATGTTAAATTTTTTTGCAATATCCTGGATTTTGCCGGCCATATCCATTGCGTGCTGTTCTGTTTCTAGCTGACAAGGTCCAGCTATCAAACAAAACCTATTCGAATTTGAGATCTCAATGTCTTTACATTTTACTTTAATATTTTGCATTTTTGATTTTTGCAGCTTTGATAAATGATGAGAATAAAGGATGTGGGTTTAAAGGTCTAGATTTAAATTCTGGATGAAATTGAACACCTATAAACCAAGGATGATTTTTAAGCTCAATTACCTCTGGTAATTTATTGTCTGGCGATATTCCTGAAAAAATCAAGCCTTTGTTCTCAAATTTACTTTTATAATCAATATTAACCTCATATCTATGACGATGTCTTTCTTTGATTATTTTGGATTTATAAATTTTTCTAATTAAAGAGTTTTCTAATAGTTTTGCTTCATATAAGCCAAGACGCATCGTACCACCAAGTTCTTTTGTTGAGCCTTTATAAATTTTACCGCTTTTATTCCACTCATGCATTAAACCAATAATATTAACACCAGACTTACTGAACTCACTAGATGTAGCTTTTCTGATTTTAAGCACATTTCTTGCAAACTCAATAACAGCCATTTGCATACCATAACAAATTCCTAAAAAAGGTATCTTAGAATTTCTCGCATATTCGATTGCATCAATCTTTCCCTCAGTACCTCTTTTTCCAAAACCACCAGGAATTAAAATACCAGAAACATTTTTTAGATTTTTTTTAATTTCATTTGAACTTAGTTTATCAGACTCAATTCTTACCAAATTAACTTTAATATTATTATCAATGCCACCATGTACCAACGCTTCATCTAATGATTTATAGGCATCTTTTAAATTAACATATTTACCTATAACACCAATATTGACTGAAGCTTTAGTTTTTAAAACGGTTTTTGTTATCTTTTTCCAAGGATTTAAGTTTACATTTTTTTTAGACTTAAGTTTGAAATATTTTAGAACAATTTTATCTAATTTTTCTTTATTAAAACTTATAGGAGCTTCATAAATAGTTTTAACATCTACTGTCTCAATAACGTTTTCGTATGGAACATTGCAAAATAAAGATATTTTTTTTCTTTGATCATGAGGCAATGGTTGTTCAGACCTGCAAATAATTATATCAGGTTGAATACCAATTGTTCGTAATTCTTTTACAGAATGTTGGGTTGGCTTGGTTTTTATCTCATCAGAAGCTTTCATATACGGTACCAATGTAAGATGAATAAATAATGTATTTTTTTTTCCATTATCATTTGAAAATTGTCTTATAGCTTCTAAAAATGGTAAGCTTTCAATATCACCTACAGTCCCTCCGATTTCACAAATAACAAAATCTTCAGAGCTTATATCTTTTTTAATAAAATCTTTTATTCGATCAGTTACATGAGGTATGACTTGTACAGTCTTGCCTTGGTATCCACCCTTTCTTTCTTTTGTAATTATATCGCTGTAAATTCTACCGGTTGTTATATTGTCAGATTGTTTTGCTGCTATGCCTGTAAATCTTTCATAATGACCAAGATCGAGATCAGTTTCCGCACCATCATCTGTTACAAAAACTTCACCATGTTGAAATGGGCTCATAGTTCCAGGATCTACATTTAAATATGGATCCAACTTTCTTATTCTTACTTTATAACCACGTGACTGTAATAAATATGCTAGGGATGCTGATGATAAACCTTTACCTAATGATGAGACCACGCCGCCAGTGACAAAAATATATCGCGCCATGGAATTATCTTATAGCGGCTAAATGAATAAATGAAAAGGATTAATTGTTATTATCAGGAATTTTTGGAGTATCTTCAGACTCCTCAATTTTATCAATTATAGAGGTTTCTGGCATTAAATCACCTCTCGAAATTATAGTTAAGCTCAAACTACATATTATGAAAAGAGTAGCAACTATTCCTGTTGCTTTTGTTAGGAAATCTCCAGCAGTTCTTGAAAACATAAAATTATCTTGGGAAACACCTATTCCTAGAGCACCTCCTTCTGATTTCTGAAATAAAACCAGAATTACAAGTACAATTGCTAAAATTACGTTTAATACTAATAATATATTTTCCATATTGTTTAATTAAAGGTTTTTTTAACTATATCAATAAGTTTCTTAGAGTTTTGGGATGCTCCACCAATAAGATAACCATCTAACAAATTTAACTGATTTATTTTTTCAATATTTTTTGGATTAACTGATCCACCATATAAAATTATATGATTTTTGAATTTTCTTTTTATTAGTGATTTAATAAAATTAATATTATTTTCTAATTCTACATTATTTGGGACAATTCCAGTTCCTATTGACCAGACTGGCTCATAAGCGATTATAATTTTTGTTTTTTTATTAACACCTTTGAGACATTGAACAAGTTGTTTTTTTAAGATTTTTTTTGTAAATTTTTTTCTTTTTTCATAAAGAGTTTCACCAATACATAAAATAACATTGAGTTTACTTTTTAATGCAGATAACACTTTTTTATTAATCTTAATATTGGTTTCACCTAAAACACGATTTTCTGAATGTCCTAAGATTACATAATTGACTCCAAGACTTTTGACCATTCTTGAATTTATAAAGCCGGTATGTGGGCCAAAATTTAAATCTTCATGGATGTTTTGAGCCCCAACATTAATTTTACTTTTTTTGAGAATCTTTGAGAAAGAACTTAATAACGTGAATGGTGGACAATAAATTATCCTAAATCTTTTATTTCTATTTGATCTAGTAAATTTAATTACTTTATTTAATGTTTTTAATGATCTCAAATCACCATACATTTTCCAATTTGCTATAAAATATCTTATTTTATTTGTCATATTGAGGCTTATAATCTATAGGTTTGTCTTTTATAGTTCAATAAATTTAAAATATTATGCTTAACAGTATTCGTAATTTCTCAAAAACAATATACGCAAAAATATTATTATTTATTGTTGTTATACCTTTTGTCTTTTGGGGAATGGGTGGAGTTTTTAATAGCGGTAATACGAACTCACTGGTTAAAATTAATGAAGAAAACGTATCAACACAAGATTTTATTAAACATATAACTGAACAAAAGTTTAATCAAGAGGTGATAAGAGAAAATATTGATAACAATATAGTTGAAGAACTACTATCAGAGTTAATATCAAAAAAAATTTTAGAAATGCAAATAGAAGAATTGAATATAGATATCTCAGAAAAAAACTTAGTTAATATAATTAAAAAAAATCCAAACTTCATTGACGATAATAATAATTTTTCAAGATTAAAATATGAAAAATTTCTACTATCAAATAACATTGATGCTCCAACTTTTGAAAGAAGGCTTAAAGATAGAGAGCTACAAAAGAATCTATTTAGCTATATATCGGGAGGTGTTTATTCGCCATCCTTTTTGACAAAAAAAACTTATGAAGATGAAACAAAAAAAATTGAGGTAAAATACGTAGATTTAAAAGAATTTTATGGTTCTGAAACTGAATTTACTAAAGAGGAGATAAACCAGTATATTGAAAATAATAAAGAAAATTTAGAGCAAAACTACTTAAACTATTCATATGTAAAATTAATACCTGATATCTTAACAGGCACAAATCAATTCAATCAGGTTTTTTTTGATAAAATAGATGAAATTGAAAATAAAATATTAACTGGGAGTAAACTTGATCAAATAATTGGTGAATATGATCTAAAAAAAATAGATAAAAAAAATATTAGTAAAATAGATAAGTTATCTAAAATTGACGAAAAGATTTTGGATAACATGGAAAAAAATCCTATCGATATTATTGATATGAATGAATTTTATTTATTATATGAAATAAATAGTAAAATTAAAAAACTTCCTAATGTGAATAATGATAAATTTATTCAAAATATTAAAAATAAAATTTATCAAGAAAAAAAATATTCATATAATTTAAATCTAATCAAAAAAATAAGCTCTAATAATTTTAATGATAATGATTTTAATCAAATTATTAATTCAGACCAGAGTAAAGTAAAAAAAATAATTTTAAATTCATCCAAAGATAACAAAACTTTTAATATTGATTCAGTTAAATTAATTTATTCAATACCTGTTAAAAATTTTACACTTGCCTCAGATGAAAAAAATAATGTTTATCTTATTAAGGTTATGGGTGAAATAGTTGATAAATCACTTGCTACAAATGAAAAAATTCAAAATTATAAAAATTTATCTACAAATAATATTAACCAAGAAGTTCTTACTTCATATGATTTTTATTTAAATCAGAAATATAATATTAAAATAAATGAACAAACACTAGAAAGAGTTAAAAATTATTTTAGGTAATGATTAATCCAAATTTAAGTAAATTTAAAAATCAACATAAATTAAAAAAAAAAAATCAGCTTTTTTATAAAGTAAAAAAAGTTAATGACGATAACGATGTTATTAATTTAATTAATAATTTTTTAACTGAAAAAAATAGTTTTATTTTTGAATCTGTTGAAAAAGGATTAATAAAAGGCAGATATACTATATTTGGCAGAAATCCTGATAAAATTTGGGAATTTAATAATAATAAATCTTATTTAATTGAAAATC
>JACWDM010000030.1 GCA_014654065.1 Pelagibacterales bacterium SAG-MED15
AATACCTCCACCAAGTCCACCCAAAGTAAATGAAGGTCTTATAATTGCAGGAAGTCCAATTTTTTTTAAACATTTGGCAGCATATTTAAAATTATTAATTACTTCCGATTTTGGTAGATCTAGACCAATTTCAGACATATTATTTCTGAACTTTTTTCTATCTTCTGCATTCGCTATTGCTTTAGAGTTAGCTCCAATTAATTCTATTTTATATTTTTTTAGCAAACCTAATTTTTCTAACTTTAATGCAAGGTTTAAAGCAGTCTGTCCTCCCATTGTGGGAAGAATTGCGTGAGGTCTTTCTTTTTTTATAATTTCTTCAATAACCTCAACAGATATAGGTTCAATATATGTTTGATGAGCAACCCCGGGATCGGTCATTATTGTTGCTGGATTTGAGTTTACAAGAATAACTTTATACCCCTCATCCTTCAAAGCTTTACAAGCTTGAGTACCAGAGTAATCAAATTCACATGCTTGACCAATTATAATTGGTCCAGCACCTATAACCAAAATTTTTTTAATATCTTTTCTTTTTGGCATAATTTTTTACGTCTCTAATAAAATTGTTAAATAAATAGTAACTATCCTGTGGACCAGGATTAGACTCGGGGTGATATTGAACTGAGAAAACTGGTTTATTTTTTAATTTTAAACCTTCTATACTATTATCGAACAAAGATTTATGAGTAATCTCTATATTTTTTGGCAAGCTATTTCTTGTAACTTCAAATCCATGGTTTTGACTAGTAATTTCAACTTTATTATTAAAAAGATTTTTAACAGGATGATTTGCACCCCTATGTCCCATCTTCATTTTTTTTGTTTTACCACCTAAGGCTAATGCCAATAATTGATGACCTAAACAAATTCCAAAAATTGGGATATTTTTGTTTACAAGATCTTTTATTATTTTTACTGCATACTTTCCAGTAGCTGCAGGATCACCTGGTCCATTTGATAAAAAAACTCCACTTGGTTTCAAAGCTAAAATATCTTCTGCACTTGCTTCACACGGCACAACTATTACATCGCAATAAAAATTAGAAAAATATCTTAAAATATTTGTTTTAATACCATAATCAATTGCAACTATTTTAAGTTTTTTTTTTTTAATTTTTTTATA
>JACWDM010000031.1 GCA_014654065.1 Pelagibacterales bacterium SAG-MED15
TTCCAGCTTTTTCAGTAACGGATGTTAGGAATGCAATAACGTCATGTTTTACTTGCGTTTCTATTTGATGAATTCTTTTTACATTAATTCTAGCTTTTTTTCTTACAACAGATGAAACACCTTTTGGAATTTGACCAAGTTTTTCCATTGCTTGTGCAGCTGCAATCTCTACATCTAGCCAAATTTTATATTTGTTCTCTTCAGACCAAATACTTATTAGCTCTTTTCTTGAGTATCTTGATATCATTTATTATACGGGGGCTTTCTATAATCTTTAACAGATTCTGTAAATATTTCATAACCATTTTCAGTTATTCCTACAGTATGTTCAAATTGTGCAGATAAAGATTTATCTTTTGTAACAGCTGTCCATCCATCGTTAAGAACTTTTGCATCATATTTTCCAGAATTAATCATTGGCTCAATAGTAAATGTCATTCCAGGTTGTAATTCTGGACCAGTATTTTTTTTACCATAGTGAAGAATATTAGGTGGTTCATGGAAAGTGTTACTAATGCCATGACCACAAAAATCTCTTACAACACTGAAACCTCTAGGCTCAACTAAAGATTGGATCTCGTATCCAATATCACCCAACTTTATTCCAGGCTTAAGAATTTGAATTGCATTCATTAAAGACTCATAAGTTGCATCAATTAAATTTTTAGCTTTAACAGAGATTTCCCCAACAGAAAACATTCTACTTGTGTCACCATAATAACCATCGACAATTGCTGTAACATCAATATTTAAAATATCATTTTCTTCTAGTTCTCTTTCAGACGGAATACCATGACAAATAACATGATTTAAAGATGTGCATAAAGATTTTTCAAAACCTCTATAATTTAATGGAGCTGAATATCCTCCATTGTCTTTGATATACTCATAACACAGTTTATCAATTTTATCTGTGGTTATACCTGGTTTAATATGATCAGTAATCATATCTAAACATTGAGCAGCTAATTTTCCTGCAACTCGCATTTTTTCAAATTTATCTGAATAATTATTCATCAATTA
>JACWDM010000032.1 GCA_014654065.1 Pelagibacterales bacterium SAG-MED15
TTCATTTAATAATCTTTCAACAGGTGTCACTAAAGACATGACAGAAGCTTTAACTAAAGTGGATGAGAAAGTTGGAAACTTTAATCAACAAGTGCAATTATTAAATCAAAGCCAAGAGGGGATCACTAAGATTTTAGCAGGAGTTAAAAAATATGGAACACTTGCTGAGTTTAGCTTAGATGCTTTAATCAAGGATTTACTACCTGCTTCTCAATTTATGACTAACGTTAAGATGAAGGAAGATACCAGTGAAAATGTTGAATTTGCAATCAAACTTCAAGGAGATGTTTTAGTTCCTGTGGATAGCCATTTTCCAGTAGAAAAATTTAAAGCAATTACTGACGGTCATGACGCGCAAGACAAAAAAGCTGTTGCAGATGCTAGAACAAAATTAGCCACTGCTTTTAAGGCAAAAGCCAAAAGTGTTAATGAAAAATATATTGTTCCACCAAAAACTACAGATTTTGCAATTGTGTATGCTCCAACGGAAAGTTTATATAAAGAATTAACTGAATACCAAGATCCAAGCAATAAAGAGTTATTAACTCAAGAATTAATGAAAAAACATAAGGTTGTAATCTGCGGACCTAATACTCTTTCAGCTTACCTGCAATCACTTCATATGGGATTTCAATCATTAAAAGTTCAAAAAGGTGCAACCGAAATTTATAATCACTTAAAGACAATAACTTCAAGATTTGGGAAACATTTTGAAAACATAGTTTCCCTTAGAAAAAAATTAGAAGAAGCTATGTCTGTTGTCGATAAGTTTGGAACAGACGCAAGATCAATTACTAGAACACTTGAAAGTATTAAAGATCCTGAACAACTTGAAAAAGCAGTCCAAACAGAAAATGTAGAAAAATTTGTTGATCGTTCAAAACAAGCAAATAATTAATTTCTTTTTTTCTAAAATAGCGAATATAAGAAATCACATGGAGTGGAATAACAAATATAACTATCCAAAATCAACAAGATCAATAGTTGATGGCTCAAGGCATTATTCTGTAAATG
>JACWDM010000033.1 GCA_014654065.1 Pelagibacterales bacterium SAG-MED15
CTTGTTTTCATCTTTTTTAACATTTTCAGAAATATGTTTAATCGATGCAAATTTATTGATTCTTTCTAAAAAATTATTTTCAATATCTAAGTTTACTTTTTCTAAATCATCAGAAGTATTGATAAATTCATTTAAATAGGAAAATAATTTAATACCTTCTTTTGTAATAAATTCTAAATTTTCAAACAAAATATAATTGGCTTTAAAAAAACTCAGATTATTGATTATTAAGTATAACAAAGAAAACTCTTTTATCTCAGCTTTGCTCAATGATTTACTTTCATTAATTTTTTTTTTTGTGGAGCTTAAGGATACAACATGTTTAATTGTATACTGTTTACCTCTAGATATGTTCGGCGCAAGTTCTGAAATTTTGCCAATAAAAAAATCTAATATGTACTTTCTTATAAGTTCATCTTTAATTTGTTTTGATATATCTCTTAATCTCTTTTCAAAAATAGCTAAAGATGATGGAGAGCTTGTCGATTGTTTTTTGTAGTGTTCAAATAAAAAAACATGGATTGGAATTTTTTTTTCCTTGTTATAGTTTAAAAAGAAATCTTTACCCTTGTTATTTACAAAGCTATCTGGATCCTCGCCATTTGGTAAAAAAAGAAAAAAAATCTGTTTATCCGGTTTTAATTCTTTAATAGAATTTTCAGCTGCTCTTACTGCTGCTTTATATCCACTCTCATCAGAATCGAAACAAATAGTAATTTCATTAAAAAATTGATTTAAAACTAATATTTGTCTATCAGTCAAGGCAGTTCCTAAATTAGCTACACAGTTTTCAATTTTATTTTTGGATAGACCAATCACATCCATATATCCCTCAACTAAAAAAACTTCATCATGTGAATTTGAAAATTTTCTTGCTTTATTTAAGTTATATAAGTTATTTCCCTTCTTAAAAAACTTGGTTTCAGGAGAGTTAACATATTTTGCTAAATAAGTTTCCTTAGAAATTATTCTCCCACCAGCAGCAATGAATTGACCAGTTATT
>JACWDM010000004.1 GCA_014654065.1 Pelagibacterales bacterium SAG-MED15
AAGGTTATACAAAAAAATGTTTTGCTGAAAATTTGGATTTATTAAATGTTATTCAGTCAGATAAATATATAATGAATATCATTTCACAAAAAAAATTAAAATCTATTTTCAGTTATTCAAAACATTTCAAAAATATAAATTTAATCTTTAGAAGAGTTTTTAAATAATGAAGAAAGGGAAAAAACTTTATGAGGGAAAAGCAAAAATTATTTATGCTTGTTCGGAAAAAAATTATGTAATTCAACATTTTAAAGATGATGCAACGGCATTTAACAATCAAAAAAAATCTATAATTGAAGGTAAAGGAATTTTAAACAACAGAATTTCTGAACATATTTTAACTTATCTAAGTCAAGTTGGTATTAAAAATCACTTAGTCAAGCGTATTAATATGCGGGAACAATTAATTCAGCATGTTAATATAATTCCTATTGAGTTTATTGTAAGAAATATTGCAACGGGCTCATTAACAAAAAGACTCGGTATAGAGGATGGAACAGTTTTAGATGAACCCTTAATAGAATATTGTCTTAAAGATGATGGTCTAGGAGACCCGCTAATTTCAAAAGAACATATATTTACTTTTAAATGGGCAACTAAAAAAGAAATTGAAAAAATTGATAAACAACTACATAGAATAAATGATTTCTTAGTCGGTTTGTTTAGAGGTGTTGGGATTAAACTGGTGGACTTTAAAGTGGAATTTGGAAGATTAAAAAATAATAATAAGAATGAAATTATTTTAGCTGATGAAATAAGTCCTGATACTTGTAGACTTTGGGACATGGACACTGAAAAAAAATTAGACAAAGACAGATTTAGAAAAAATTTAGGTAATTTAATTGAGGCTTATCAAGATGTGGCAAGAAGGCTTGGTATTCTTCATGAGCAATCAAATATAAGGCCTCTTAAGTTTCCTAAACCAAAAGCTGTAAAATTAAAAAAAAATAAATGAAGATTAAAGTTGTAGTAACTCTTAAAAATGGAGTTTTAGATCCTCAAGGAAAAGCTATACAACAAACACTAAATGGTATGGGATTTCCTGAAATTGAAAGTGTTAGGCAAGGAAAGTATTTCGACTTAGAAATTAACGAGAAGGACGAAGCTAAGGCTAAGTCTAAAGCTGAAGAAATGTGTAGAAAATTATTAGCAAATCTTGTAATTGAGGATTTTAAAATTTTATAAATCAGAATGAAATCATCTGTAATAATATTTCCTGGTTCTAATTGTGATCGGGACATGGATGTTGCTCTAAAGAAATTTGGTTTTCAAAACAAAATGGTTTGGCATAATGATGATAACCTTCCAGAGAGTGATTTAATTGTCCTTCCAGGAGGATTTTCTTACGGTGATTATTTAAGATGTGGAAGTATAGCTGGTAAAAGTAAAATTATAAGTTCTGTAATTAACTTTGCAAAATCAGGTGGATTAGTTTTAGGTATTTGTAATGGATTTCAAATTTTAACTGAAACAGGTCTTTTGCCAGGTGTTCTTCAACAAAATAAAAATATCGAGTTTATTTGTAAAAATGTATTTATAAAAATTAATAACAAAGAAAATAAATACTTTAAAAATATTGAAAAAGAAGTACTGGAATTACATATTGCCCACAATGAAGGGAACTATTTTTGTTCCAGTGACGAATTAAAAAAATTAGAAGATAATAATCAAATAGCTGTGTCTTATTGTAATAAGGATGGAAACTGCGATGATAACGTAAATCCAAATGGAGCAATTAGAAATATTGCTGGAATTTTAAATGACAAAAAAAATATTTTAGGAATGATGCCTCATCCTGAAAGAATGATTGATAAATATCTGTCAGGAGAAGATGGATCACTTTTTTTCAAAAACTTATTAAATAATTTAAAAAAATGACAGTTAACGAAAAAGTTGCAATTGATCATGGATTAAATAAAGATGAATATGAAAAAATATGTGATCTTTTAAAGAGAGTTCCAAATATAACTGAATTAGGAATATTTTCAGCAATGTGGAATGAGCACTGTTCTTACAAATCTTCAAGAAAACATCTTAAAAACCTACATACAAAAGGAAAAAAAGTAATCCAAGGACCTGGAGAAAATGCAGGTGTTATAGATATAGGTGATGATGATGCTATTGTATTTAAAATTGAAAGTCATAATCATCCATCATTTATTGAACCTTATCAAGGAGCGGCAACTGGTGTTGGTGGTATTATGAGAGATGTTTTTACAATGGGTGCAAGGCCAATTGCAAATCTTAATTCAATACACTTTGGTTCACCCCAACATAAAAAAACTAAAAATTTATTAAGAGGTGTGGTCAAAGGCATTGGTGGATATGGAAATTGTATTGGTGTTCCAACTATTGCAGGCCAAACAACATTTGATGAATCGTATAACGGGAATATATTAGTAAATGCCATGACGTTAGGATTAGTGAATAAAAATAAAATATTTTATTCAAAAGCAGCAGGAATTAATAAGCCAGTTATTTATGTTGGTTCTAAAACAGGTAGAGATGGAATACATGGTGCAAGTATGGCTTCAGCTGTATTTGATGACAAGATAGAGGAAAAAAAACCAACTGTTCAAGTTGGGGACCCGTTTACAGAAAAACTATTATTAGAAGCTTGTCTTGAATTAATGGCTGATGATTCAATTATCGCAATTCAGGATATGGGTGCAGCAGGATTAACTTCTTCAAGCGTAGAGATGGCATCAAAGGGAAAATTGGGTATCGAACTTAATTTAAATAAAGTTCCTTGTAGGGAAGAAAAAATGTCACCTTATGAAATTATGTTATCAGAAAGTCAAGAAAGAATGTTAATAGTCCTTGAGAATGGAAAAGAAGAAAAAGCTAAAAAAATTTTTGATAAATGGGATATTGATTTTGCAATTATTGGTAAGACTACAAACTCAAAAAATATTGAATTATATTTTGATGAAAAAAAAGTTGCTAATATACCAATTGATTTCTTAGCTGAGAATGCGCCAGTTTATGATAGAAAATGGAAAAAAATTAAACTCCCTCAAAGTATAAAATTTAAAAAACAAGACTTTAAAGCTCTAAAAATTGAAAATTGTTTAAAAAAATTATTATCAACAGCAAATATTTGTGACAAGCAGTGGATTTGGGATCAATACGATCACACAGTTATGGGTGACACTATTCAAAAACCAGGTGGTGACTCAGGTGTGGTAAGAATTCATGGAACATCTAAAGCAGTTGCTGCATCTGTTGACTCTTCTGCTTTATATTGTTTTGCTCATCCTTTATCGGGGGGAAAACAAATAGTATGTGAAAGTTGGAGAAATTTAATTTCTGTTGGAGCAAACCCAATAGCTATTACTAACTGTTTAAATTTTGGAAATCCAGAAAAAGAGAAAAATATGGGTGAGTTTGTTGAGTGTGTTCATGGTATCACTGAAGCAAGTAAATATTTAGACTTTCCAGTTGTTTCTGGAAATGTCTCTTTTTATAATGAAACCAAAGATAAAGGTATCAAACCAACACCGTCTATTGGTGGAGTTGGATTAATTAAAAATTATCAAAATATGATATCTATGGATCTTAAGCATACTGGAAATATTATATTAGTAATTGGCAAAACAATAGGGCACCTGGAACAGAGTACGTTTGCACGAAATATTTTATCTGAAAAAAAAGGCCCCCCTCCAGAGGTAAACCTATTTAATGAAAAAAATAATGGTTTGACTACTTTAAAATTAATTAACGAAATGCTTATAGAGTCTTGTCATGACGTATCATTAGGTGGAATAATAGTTGCTATCACCAAGATGTGTTTAAAAGGAAGAAAAGGGATAAAAATTAATCAATTAAAAGGCTTAATAAACAAATTTGAATATTTTTTTGGAGAAGATCAAGCTAGATATTTGGTAGAAATTAAAAAAGAAAATTTACCGAAAGTTAATAATATTTTAAAAGAAAACTCTGTTCATTATGACGAGCTTGGGACTGTTATTGACGAAAATATTGAATTTTCTGATGAGATTAAATTGTCAATTGACGATCTAGAAAAGACCTATAAAAGTTGGTTAAGAAAGTATATGATTAATTAATGACAATGCAGTTAAAAGAAATTGAAAGTTTAATAAAAGATACCTTTCCAGATGCAATAGTAGAAATACAAGACTTAGCAGGAGATGGTAATCATTATTCTGCAACAGTAACATCATCTCAATTCGTAGGTAAAACAAAAATTCAACAACATAAAATGGTTTATGACTCACTAAAAGGTAAAATGGGAAATGAACTTCATGCTCTAGAATTAAAAACAAAGGAGAAAAATGGACCAACAAGTTAAAGATAAAATTGAAAATGAAATAACAAATAACGAAGTTTGCCTATTTATGAAAGGTACACCAGAAGTTCCAGAGTGTGGTTTCTCAATGGTAGTAACTAATATTTTAAAATCATTAAAAGTAAATTTTAAAGGGGTGAATGTTTTAGCTGACCAATCAATAAGGGAGGGTATTAAAACTTACAGCGAGTGGCCTACAATTCCGCAATTATATATAAAAAAAGAATTTGTAGGTGGTTGTGACATTATTAAAGAAATGTTTGAAAATGGTGAACTAAAAAAATATTTACAGGATAAAAATATAAGTCACAAACAATGAGACAATATATTTACAAAACTATAATAGCTGTGGTAGCTCTTATTATAGTATTTGAATTTACCATTGGAAAGACAATTAATAAGTTTAATCAAAAAGCTGAAATAATTTTTACTAAGGAAGGAAGAAAGGGCATGGTTTCTTCAGTAAAAAATGAGATGCAAAAGGCTATTGATAAGGAAAACTATTTAGCAGAAGACGAAAGAATATTGATTAACAAGTTCATTTTGAAAATAAAAAATGAACTTAAATCAGTTGAATGAATAACTTTATAAATAAGTTATATAAAAAAATTCATATAATCCAAAATATCTATCTTAAAAATAAATTTTTACTAAAAAGGAAAACCTATGCTATGGAAGGTGAAGACCTAGAGATAGTTAAAATATTAAAAAATATTAAAAATGGTTTTTATGTTGATGCTGGTGGATATCACCCTTTAGATAGAAATAACACTTATTTATTATACAAAAATAACTGGAGAGGAATTAATATAGATCTAAGCGAATTCTCAATAGATTTATTTAATTTCATAAGACCTGATGATATTAATATAAATGTAGCGGTTGCAAATAATGACGATTACGTAACTTTCTTCTACCAAAAAAAATTAAGTCAATTGACTACAATAAAAAAAAATATTGCTGATCAAAGAATGCAAGGGTTAATAAAAGAACAGCAAATAAAATCTAATAAGCTCACTACAATACTCAATAATTCAAAGTATAAAAATAGAAAAATAGATTTCTTAAATATAGATTTAGAAGGAGCTGATTTTGATGCTTTAAAATCTCTAGATTTTGAGATTTATAGACCTAAGTTAGTATGTGTAGAAATTTATGATGAAAATATTGATAACTCTAATATTAATATTTTCCTTAAAGATTTAAATTACACAAAAATATGGTCTGCAACCTTTAGTCATTTATATACAGATAATTTTGTGAATTTTAATTAATTACACCTCAGAAGTTTACCTGTAACAAATCTTTTCTTATGAAATAAAAGATTAAACCCATCTTCATAAATTGATTCACATTTATAAGGCATACTTTTCTTTAAGTTTCTTACGTGTTGTACTGCAAGAAAAGGTCTCTCATAATTTGTATCAATTAGCTGCCATTGTGCATAACAATTATATTTTTCAGTACTTAGAAATGGTTTAACTGAATGTTGAGGACTAACCAATATGCATTTTTCTTTCTGATCAGTTTTAGATATATGTTTTGCTATTTCCTTTCCACTAAGGCCTTGATATTCTAATTCAAAATCAGAAGTTAAATCTAATGCTCTTGATGGTAGATTAAACCAAACATATTGATATGGATGTATTTTAATATTTTCTATTACGAAGAGAGATATTGTTAAAATGCTTAATATAAAAAAGAATTTCCTTGAAAACATATACAAAGAAACCGTGCCCAATATAAAAAACAGCGGTATTAAAAACATAATATGTCTCAACTCATCGTAAAGAGTTACATTTCTTAATATTAAAATTAGAGGAACTAGAATAGAAGTAGTTAAAATAGTACCAAAAAAAACATTTTTTTTGTTATCTATAAATATTTTTTTTTCTGTAAAAGGTATAAGAAAAATACCTAAAATTATCAACAATGGAAGTTTTACTGATAACCATATTGGTATGTAAGTTGGTGGTAAATCTTTAGCATACATGCATGTACCAAACGTATTGGTACAAACATCATTGTAAAATCTGCCCATTTCTTGTATGGCGGTGATGAATATCAATGGGTTCATCCAATACAATGGATAAAATAAATAAATAAATAAAAATAAAAAAAATATAAAAATTAAAATTTTTAGATAAAATTTTTTAATAAATGTAATTATATTAATATTTGATGTATTAAGATATATTAACAAACTTATAAGGTATTGAATTAATATTAAAACACCAGTCACTCTTATTGAAAGCAAAAATGCTGTTGAGATACCAAGAATAACTAAACTAGATGTACTTGAATTATTTTTTTCTATTAAATTTCCAAAAATATTAAAACTTAAATAAGTGCAGATTAACCATACAGCCATAAAAGGTATATCTTTTGGACTAAATAAAGATTGACCAAATAAATATGGATAAAAGAGATATGTCAAAAGAGCTAAATATGAAAATTCATCATTATCAATGATTTTTCTAATTATTAAATAAAGACTTATACCTGAGAGAAAAAAAAATAAAAAAACAACAAAATGTTTTGAAACAAGTTTTGCTCCATATGAGCTTATATCATTATTTTTAATAATTTTTTTTAAAATCAACTGTATAGGTTGAGATATAATTTGGAAACCAATCCCATAATATTTGTCTTTATAGTTCTCTAAATCAGGGTTAATTTTTTCATTAGAAAAAATATGATTTTTAATATTTTGGGATAATGAAATATTATATTTCCAATTTTCTTCTTCATGCCATTCATCATGAGAAACTCCAACATTCAATGATGTAATGCTTCCTGTAACAAAAAATAAAAAAAGAAATAAGTAAAATATTTTGCTTTTTAAATTATGCATTAATTATATTTTAAATTATAGATTATAAATCTATATTTTATCTAGAATAATATTCAATAACTAGATTTGGTTCCATTACAACAGGATAAGGAACTTCTTCAAATTTTGGAACTCTTACAAATTTTAATTTTTTGTTTTTTTCGTCAACTTGAAGATATTCTGGTACTTCTCTTTCTTTGTTAGCTAAGGCAATATCTATGAACGCTAGTTGTTTTGATTTATCTCTAATTTCAATACTATCTTCTTCTTTAACTTGATAGCTAGAAATATTTACTTTTTTACCATTAACTTTTATATGTCCATGATTTATCAACTGTCTTGCTGAAAAGATAGTTGTTGCTAACTTTGCTCTATATACGATTGCATCAAGTCTTCTTTCAAGTAAACCAATTAAATTTTCTGCTGTATCACCTTTTTTCTTAATAGCTTTTTTATAAACATTTCTAAATTGTCTCTCATTCATATTTCCATAATAAGATTTTAATTTTTGTTTAGCCTGAAGCTGAACTCCATAATCAGAAGGTTTAGACGATTTAGTTTGACCGTGTTGACCTGGCGGGTACCCTCTAGTATTGAAGGGACTTTTTGGTCTTCCCCATAAATTAACTTTTAATCTTCTGTCTACTTTATGTTTAGAGTTTAATCTTTTTGTCATTTAATAGAAGGGTTTATAAACCTACTCCTCATTTTGTCAATCGACCTTTTTTAGCTAAACTTGCAAATACGCTTGATAAAATACGTGTTTCTTTTCGAGAAAGATCAACCCTGTAAAATAAACTTAATAAGTTCTGCATCATTTTTGGTTTTTTTTCACTGGGTTTAAAAAAATTTATTTCATCCAAATGATTAATACAAAGATCTACCATTGATTTAATATCTTTTTTAGAGGCTTGCTCAATTTTATCTGACTTTTTGTATTTAGTGTTATTTTGATTTAATAAATCAAAAATACTATGAGCTACTATAATTAGACTGTGCGACAAATTAAGAGATTTAAAATCAGGATTGCATGGAATTTTTAAAACATAATTTGAATAGCTGATATCTTTATTAGATAAGCCTGATGCCTCTGCCCCAAAGAGAAAGGCAATTTTCTTGGTTAAGTCTATTTTTTTCAAATCTTTAAGTTCAATATGTTTAATATTTTTATTTCTAAACCTAGATGTAGTTGAAATTAAGTAATCAATATTATTTAATGCTGGCTTTAAATCTGAATAATTCTTTGCTTTTTTAATTATCTCTTTTGCTCCTACTGATGTTGCGATAATTTTATCATTTGGAAAAGATGGTTTTGGATTAATTAAAACTAATTTTGAAAAGTTAAAGTTTTTTATAGCCCTAGCACAAGCACCAATATTTTCTGATAACTGTGGTTTGTTTAATATAAAAGTTATATTATTAAACATTAAAGGCTGGCTGGTGCTTTATCTTTGTAAAGCTTGTAGTCTAAACTATCTATCAAAGCTTTAAACGATGCATCTATTATGTTTGCGGAAACGCCAATTGTAAACCAATTTTTTCCATTTGAGTCTGTACTCTCAATAGATACTCTAGTAACAGCTTCTGTACCTGTATTTAAAATTCTAACCTTATAATCAACTAATTTTAAATCTTTTAAATATTGAGAGTATTTTGCCAGCTTATCTACGTTATTCCTTATAGCGTTATCTAGTGCATGTACAGGTCCATTGCCGACACCCTCACAAAGAATTACTTTTTTATCTACCTCTAAATGAGCTTTTGCAGATGAAATAATTTTTCCATTATTATCTTTTTTAACAGTTACATCATACTCTTTAATCGATATGTATCTTGGAATTTCGCTTATAGCCCTTCTTGCTAAAAGTTCAAAAGATGCATCAGCGCCATCATAACTATATCCAATAAACTCTCTGTCTTTAACCTCCTCTAAAAGTTTTTTAATCTTTGGATGACTTTCTTCAATTTTAATTCCGATTGTTTTCAATCTTGACATTATATTTGATCTTCCAGATTGATCAGAAACAACTATATTTCTATTATTTCCTACATCTTCTGGGTTTATATGCTCATATGTTTTTGGATCTTTTTGAACAGCAGAAACATGTAATCCCCCTTTATGCGAAAATGCAGCAGCACCTACATATGGTAAATGTTTATTTGGTTTTCTATTTAATATCTCATCAAGCAGCCTAGAGCATTGAGTAATATTTTTAATGTCATTTTCTTTAATGTTCGTTTCAAACTTTTCTTTGAATTCTTTCTTTAAATAAAATGTAGGTATTAGTGACATTAAATTTGCATTACCACATCTTTCTCCTAATCCGTTAATGGTCCCTTGAACCTGTCTTGCACCTGACAAAACAGCTGCAATTGAGTTTGCAACAGCATTGCCTGTATCATTATGAGCATGTATTCCTAGATTTTTACCAGGTATATGTTCAGTAACTTCTTTTACAATTTTAGATACCTCATGAGGTAAAGTTCCACCGTTTGTATCACAAAGCACTACCCACTTTGCACCATTATTGTAAGCAGCTTTAATACATTCTAATGCATATTTTTGGTTTGCTTTATAGCCATCAAAAAAATGCTCAGCGTCAAACAAAAATTCTTTATTATTTTTAACAAAATGTTTTGTTGTTTCACTAATGTTTTCTATATTTTCTTCATTAGCAATACCTAATGCTACATCAACATGAAAATCCCAACTTTTACCTACAACGCATACAGAACTTGTGTTTGAATTAAGTAAAGCTGATAATCCAGGGTCATTGTCAGCGCTTCTTCCACTTTTTTTTGTCATACCAAAAGCTGTAAATTTTGAATTTTTAAGCTTTGGATTTTTTTGAAAAAATTCAGTATCAGTAGGATTAGCCCCGGGCCATCCTCCTTCAATATAGTCAACACCTAGCTTATCTAAAGCATTCGCAATTTTTATCTTCTCATCTAAGGAAAAATGTACACCTTGGGTTTGTGCGCCGTCTCTTAGTGTTGTATCAAATATATATAGTCTTTCTTTGCTCATTTAATTTTCCACGTTGTTTTACCATCTTTATCTTCAATTAAAATACCTTTATCTAATAACTCATCACGAATTTTATCAGCTAATTTATAATTTTTATCCTCTCTAGCTTTGTTTCTCTCATTTATTTTATCAGAAATTTCTTTTTCAGATAAAGTGAGTTTTTCTTTTTTAAGTTTATCCCATTCATCTTTTGGCTGTCTTAAAAGACCAATAAAGTTACATGCTATAGTAAATAATTCTTTATCCTCTAAACTACCCTCTTTTGCTTTTTCGTAAAGCTTATGGAGATTTGCCAAATATCCTGGTGTATTTAGATCATCATATAGTGGCTGAAGATCTTCATCTTTAATTAAAATTTTTTTTTTAGTTGGAGAATAGCAATCATACCACTTATTGATTGTTTTGTAACATTCATTCATCAACTTATCGTTCCAGTCTAGTGGTTGAGTATAATGTGCACTCATTAAAGCTAGCCTTAGGACCTGCCCATTGTAATTATTTCTAAAATCACTAATTTTTAAAACATTACCTTGTGACTTTGCCATCTTTTCTTTTGACATTGTTATAAAACCATTGTGTACCCAGTAGTTTGCAAAATTTTTAGTTTTATTAGCACAGATAGATTGAGCAATTTCATTTTCATGATGTGGAAATATCAAATCTCTACCTCCTCCATGTATATCAAAAGTATCACCCAGATATTTTTTTGACATAACTGAACACTCTAAATGCCAACCTGGTCTTCCTCTCCCCCATGGTGATTCCCAAAAAGGCTCATCATCCTTTGATGGTTTCCATAAAACAAAATCTTCTGGATTTTTTTTATTTTCTGAAACTTCTACCCTTGAGCCCACTATCAAGTCTTCAAGATTTTTATTAGAGAGTTTTCCATAATCTTTAAATTTTTTGACTTTAAAATAAATGTGTTTTTCACTCTCGTAAGCGAAATCATTTTCAATCAAGTCATTAATCATTTCAATCATGAGATTAATATTTTCTGTTGCTCTTGGTTCATATGAAGGTGCTTCACAAATTAGGTATTCACAATCAGTATGAAAATTTTTTGTTATACTTTTTGTTAGCTCAGTTATTGCGATTTTCTTTTCTTTTGATGACTTAATTATCTTATCATCTATATCTGTGATGTTACGAACATAGGTTACAGCCTTATTGCCATATTTGCATTTGAGTACCTTAAACAATAAATCAAATATTACTAAGGGTCTAGCATTTCCGATATGTGGATCATCATAGACTGTTGGTCCACAAACATACATTCCAACTTTGTCTTCTTTTATTGGAACAAATTTTTCTTTTTTGCCGCCAAGGCTATTTGATAAATATATATCTTTATTCATTTCTCTAGGAATATACTTTAATTATAGATTTGTGAATCTAATTGATTAGTTGGGAATCTTACAAACTGGAATGGGATCCATCTTATGTAAGTTTGCTTCTCTTATTTTTAAATACTTTTGTCTGTTTGGAGAATTCTCATTATTCATTGCCTCTTCAAGTTCTTTATAAGAAAGTCCAAGTTGACCTTCATCAGTACGTCCATCGTCCCATAAGCCATCCGTTGGTGGTGCATCAATTATTTCTTTTAAAATTTTAAGCTCTTTACCAAGCTCCCAAACATCTGTTTTATTACAATCTGCTATTGGAGAAATATCAACTCCACCATCACCATATTTAGTATAAAAACCAACTCCAAAATCCTCTACTTTATTTCCCGTACCAACAACTATACCTTTGTTTGCAGCAGCTACTTGATACAGAGTAGTCATTCTTAATCTAGCTCTAGTATTTGCCATGCCATGTTCGTTATCAAATTTTGATAGTGAATTCTTAAAAGCTCCAAATAAATTATCTAACTCAATTGTATGACCTTCGACATTATTAAAATTATTTTTTAACCACCTTTGATGCTTTAAACTTAAATCGTGTTGCTCATTTTTTTGGTTTATTGGCATAGATAATACTATAGTTTTCATTCCTGTCAGTGCGCAAAGTGTACTTGAAACTGAGGAGTCTATCCCTCCAGAAATACCTATTACTAAAGACTGAGCCTTCATTGGCATTTTGTCAACGTAATCTTGTATCCAGTCTTTAATAAAGTTTACTTTATTTTTAGTATTCATATTTTAAATATATTGAGTCGTTATAAATTTTAAAGTGACTATGATGCCGCTTTAATAATATTTTTTGCGTAATTTGAATTTTTCTTAATTTCGTCTGAAATTAAAAAGGCTAACTCTAATGATTGATCCGCATTCAACCTTGGGTCACAATGCGTATGATATCTGCTAGACAAGTCTTGATCAGAAATATTCTTTGCACCACCAGTGCATTCTGTGACATTCTGCCCTGTCATCTCAATATGTAGTCCACCAGCATAAGATCCCTCGCTTTGGTGTACCTCAAAAACATTTTTTACTTCTTTAAGTACATTGTTAAAAGGTCTAGTTTTAAATCCTGTTGTAGAAACCAGAGTATTGCCATGCATAGGATCACAAGACCAAATTACATTGAGTCCTTCCTTTTTTATACCTCTGATTAATTTTGGTAAAAATTTATCCACCTTATCGTGTCCAAATCTTGAAATTAAAGTTATTTTTCCTTTTTCATTTTGTGGATTAATTTTTTCACAAATTTTTGCAATCTCATCAGGTTTCGATGTTGGTCCACACTTGATGCCAATAGGGTTTTCTATACCTCTACAAAACTCCACATGACCTCCATCTATTTGTCTCGTTCTGTCACCAATCCAAACAAAGTGAGCTGAAGTATCGTGAAACTCTCCAGTAGTTGAGTCTACTCTTGTCATAGCTTCCTCGAAAGGTAACAGCAAAGCTTCATGAGAAGTCCAAAAATTTACAGTTTTTAATCTTCTATTAAAATCAGAATTAATTCCACAAGCATCCATGAATGCTAACGCATCTGCAATTTTATCTTCTAATTCTTTAAACTTTTTAGCTTGAGGACTTTTCTTTATATATCCTAAATTCCATAAGTGAACTTTTTTAAGATCTGAAAAACCACCATGGCAAAATGCTCTAATTAAATTTAATGTAGATGCAGACTGTGAATATGCTTTAAATAATCTTTTAGGATCTGGTTTTCTTGACTTTTCAGTAAATTCAATACCATTTATATTATCACCTAAATAACTTGGTAATTCTTTATCACCTTGTTTTTCTGTTGGTGCGCTTCTTGGTTTTGAAAACTGTCCAGCCACTCTTCCTAATTTAACAACTGGTAAGGATGCTGAATATGTCAAAACTAAAGACATTTGTAAAAATACTTTAAAGTAATCTCTTATTTTATCTGGATTAAACTCCGCAAAACTTTCAGCACAATCACCACCTTGTAATAAGAAAGCTTTTCCATCAACAACATCAGCTAGCTGATTTTTTAAATGCGTTGTTTCACCAGCAAAAACTAAAGGTGGAAAGCTCCTAATTTTATCTAAAACTAAATTAAGATCCTTTTCATCGTCATACTTTGGTATGTGTTTTACAGGATAATTTCTCCAGCTATTTATTTTCCATTTTTTCATAATCAACCTAAGATTGTTTTAACAGAGTTTATTGATTATTCAACAGTGACAGATTTCGCTAGATTTCTTGGTTTATCTATATCATATCCCTTTTTGAGAGCTGAATGATAAGCAAGTTTTTGTAAAGGTATTGTTATTAAAAAAGGTAGAAGATCTTCATCTGTATTTTCAACCTCAATTTTTTGCCAAATATTTTCTGAAAATACTTCGTCGGTACTTTTGTTAGTAATAAGAAGTACTTTTGCACCTCTTGCTATAACCTCTTGCATGTTAGAAATCATTTTATTGTAATAATTATCTCTTGGAGCAATAACTACTACAGGCATGCCATCTTCAATAAGTGCTAACGGACCGTGTTTCATTTCGCCAGCTGGATAACCCTCAGCATGTATGTAAGCCAATTCTTTTAATTTGAGAGCTCCTTCTAGTGCGATAGGAAAGGAACTACCTCTGCCTAAAAACATCGATCCTTTTGCATCAATAAATGAATTACAGGCTGATTGAACCTGGGTTTCTGTATTCAGAGTTTTTTTAACAAGTTCTGAAAGATTTAAGAGAGATTTAATTTTTTTTAAGTAACTTTCTTTATTAATATCATTTCTCATAAATGAAAGTTTTAATGAAAATATATATAATACTAACATTTGACCTAAAAATGCTTTAGTAGAAGCAACTCCAATTTCTGGACCACAGTGTATTGGCAAAACAAAATTTGAGTCTCTTGCGATGGAACTTTCAACCACATTAACTACACTGCAAGTTTTCATGCTATTTTTATTACACAAATCTAGAGCAGCGTATGTATCTGCTGTTTCTCCTGATTGTGATACAAATATATAGAGATTATCCTTTTTAAACCTATTATTTCGATATCTAAACTCTGATGCAATATCCACATGCACATCCAGATTAGTTAATTGCTCAAACCAATGCTTTGCCATCAAACATGAATGGTAGGCTGTTCCACAACCAATTAATGTTATTGAAGATATTTCATTTTTTTTCCAAGGAAAACTTAAAAGATTTATATCTTTATTAATGTTATCTATATATTCATTAACACAATTTTTTATGGTTTGAGGTTGTTCTTCTATTTCTTTTGCCATGAAATGTTTATAATCACCCTTGTCATAGCTAGTTTCTTCGGTTGACAATTCTAAGATTTCTTTATTTACTTTATTTCCTTTTTCATCAAAAAATTCAACATTGTTTTTCTTTAAAATACAAAATTCTCCATCATTAAGATAAGAAATTTTATTTGTCATAGATTTAAGTGCATATGAATCTGATCCTAAATAATTTTCATTCGGTCCATAACCGACAGCTAATGGCGAACCTCTTCTGGCACCAATAATCAAATCTGGCTGATCTTTAAAAATAATTCCTAAAGCAAAGCTGCCATGTAATTTTTTTAACATTTTCAAGATCGAGTTTTTTAAATCATTTTCTTTCAAATATTCTGTAATTAAATGAACTATGACTTCAGTATCAGTTTGAGATTTAAATTTGTGCCCTCTTTCAACTAGAAATTTTTTTAAAAGAGTTGAATTTTCAATTATTCCGTTATGCACAACAGAAACACTTTCTGAGGAATGGGGATGAGCATTCAAAGTACTTGGTGCCCCATGAGTAGCCCACCTTACATGGCCAATTCCAACAGTACCCAACATTTTAATTTTAGAAATATTATTTTCTAAAGTTTTAACTCTTCCCTCACATTTCACTTCATTAATACTGCCATCTAATATTGTTGCAATACCAGCAGAGTCGTATCCTCTATACTCTAATTTTTTTAAAGAGTTGATTATTGATGATGAAACAGGTTTGTTGCTAGTTATACCAATAATTCCACACATTATTTTTTTCTCCTATAATTTTTTTTTTCTGTTTGTGGAGATCTAGTTAAAGATAAAGATTTGGCTTTTACATTCTTTGTTATTACTGAACCCGCCCCTACTATTGAACCTTGGTTCAATGTAATAGGTGCAACTAAAGATGAATTTGAACCAACAAAAACTTTATCCTTGATGACTGTTTTGCTTTTCTTAACACCATCGTAATTACATGTAATTGTACCAGCTCCTATGTTCACTGATTTACCAATTAAACTATCACCAATATAGGATAAATGATTTACTTTAGAATTTTTACCTACCGTACTTTTTTTAATTTCAACAAAATTTCCAACCTTTGATCCTGACTTTAATAAAGTTCCAGGTCTCAACCTGGCAAAAGGACCTATGGAAACACTATTTTCTATTTTTACGTTTTCTAAATGTGAAAACGAATAAATCTTAACATTACTACCTACAATTACTTTTTCAGATAAAACAACATAAGGTTCAATTGTAACATTTTTACCTATCTTGGTTTGTTTAGAAAAAAAAATTGTCTCAGGTGAAATCATTTTTACACCTTTTTTAAGAAATTTATTTCTTAATCTGTTTTGAATCTTTTGTGAATTTGTTAGTTTCATTTGCTTTTTTGTTTATAGTTAAGTAGAGATGATAAATAACTCACAAATTATTTCTTTTTAATACTTTAAAAATGACTCAAAAATTAACAATTTTATTCGATTTAGATGGTACATTAGTTGATACCGCTCCAGATTTAATGGCTGCACACAATCATGTAATGAAAAAATATGGTCATGAAACTAAGACAACTGAGGATATTAGGAAGCTTGTCGGTAGAGGTGCTGCGTCTTTAATCGGTAGGTCTGTATGGGGACAGGCTAAAAAAGAGTTTAGTAAAATTACTAATGATAAAATTAAAAAGGAAATGGTGACAGAATTTATAGATTATTATGGAAAAAATATTGTAGTTGAGAGTAAACTATTTAATGGTGTTTTAATTTTTCTTGAGTGGTGCAAAAGAAATAATATTTCCATGGGTGTGTGTACAAACAAACAAGATTATCTAGCGACAGATTTATTAAAAAAAATTAAAATAAATCACTTTTTTGAGTATGTTGCTGGTAGTAATACCTTTGATTATTGTAAACCTGATCCAAGGCATCTAACTGATGTAGTTGAAATAATGCAAGGTGATGTTTCAAAAACTATAATGATTGGTGATAGTGAAACAGATGCAGATGCTGCTCATGCAGCTAAGATACCATTTATACTTGTAAAAGACGGCTATACAGAAAAGACCACCGATCAAATACATCATGATTATTTAATTAGTGATTTTATTGGAATTGAAAAAATAATTTCAAAATATTTACCTCATTAATATTGATTATTATTCATCCTGCGTGTATTAAAAATACAACTTAAGGAAATATTTTGATTATTCATAAAGTAAAAGTTTACCCGTCTAAAATTAAACTAGATAAAAAAAAGCAGCTAGCCTGGAAGATTGCTGAAATTGCAAGTGATAATGCTAAACTAAATAAAAAATCAGTAGATATGGTTATTAACAGAATAATTGATAACGCATCAGTAGCTATTGCATCATTAAATAGAAAATCAGTAATCTCATCTAGAGAAATGGCAATCGCACATGCTAGAAAAAATGGAGCTACAATATTTGGTGTAAATTCAAATTTAAAATTTGATTGTGAGTGGGCTGCATGGACAAATGGTACAGCTGTAAGAGAATTAGATTTTCATGATACTTTTTTAGCCGCTGACTACAGTCACCCAGGTGATAATATTCCACCGTTATTAGCTGTTGCTCAACAAAATAAAAAAAGTGGTTTAGATTTGTTAAGAGGTATTATAACCGCTTATGAGGTTCAGGTTAATTTAGTAAAAGGTATATGTCTTCACAAATACAAGGTTGATCATATAGCTCACCTTGGGCCAAGTGTTTCTGCAGGCATTGGTTCAATGTTAAAACTAAATACTGAAACAATTTATCAATCTGTACAACAGGCATTACACACAACAATTTCAACTAGACAGTCAAGAAAAGGAGAAATTTCAAGCTGGAAAGCTTTTGCTCCCGCTCACGCCGGAAAACTTGCAATAGAAGCTGTTGACAGAGCTATGAGAGGTGAAGGTGCACCAAGTCCAATTTATGAAGGTGAAGATAGTGTAATAGCAAGAATATTGGATGGAAAAAAAGCATTATATAAAGTTCCTTTACCAAAGAAAAATGAAGAAAAAAAAGCTATCCTTGAAACTTATACCAAAGAGTATTCTGCAGAATATCAAGCACAGGCATTAATTGATATTGGAAAAAAATTAAATAAAAAAATTCCTAATCTAAATCAGATTAAAAAAATTGATATTTTTACTAGTCATCACACACATTATGTAATTGGAACCGGGGCTAACGATCCACAAAAAATGGATCCAAAAGCTAGTCGAGAAACCTTGGATCACTCTATTATGTATATTTTTGCGGTTGCTCTAGAAGATGCTGATTGGCATCATGTGAAATCTTATACTAAAGCAAGGGCCTCAAGAAGAAGTACTATTAAGATTTGGCGTTCTATTAAAACCCATGAAGATAAAAAATGGACAAAAAAATATCACGATCCAAATCCAAAAAATAAATCTTTTGGAGCTAAAATCGTTGTTACGCTAAATAATGGTAAAAAAATAATCGAAGAATTGGATAAAGCTGATGCTCACCCATATGGTGCTCGCCCTTTTGAGAGAAAGAACTACATTAAAAAGTTTATTACTCTTACAAAAGATATTTTACCTAAAAAAGAAAGTGATAGATTTTTAAAAACGGTACAAAACCTAAAAAAATTAAAGTCTGGGCAGCTTAATAGATTGAACATTGAAGTTAATAAATCAAAACTAAAAAGAAATTTAAGAAAAGCTATTTTTTAATGCACTTTGTTAAAAAAAAAATAAAACAAAAAAGAAAAGATTTTATCAAAAAAATAAAAAGTGGAAAAATATTAAGAGTTCCTGGAGCCTACAATCCTCTCACAGCAAAATTGATTGAAGAAATTGGTTATGATGCTGTTTATGTATCTGGTGCAGTTATGTCTAATGATTTAGGTTATCCAGATATAGGATTAACTACTCTTGAGAATGTAAGTAATCGATCTAAACAAATTGCACGTGTTACTAATTTACCAACAATTGTAGATATAGATACAGGTTTTAAATCATGTAAAAAAACTATCCAAACCCTCGAAAAATTTGGAATTACAGCTGTTCACATTGAAGATCAGGTTGAAAGGAAAAGATGTGGTCATTTAGATAATAAAGAACTTATCTCTAAGAAGAAAATGATTAAAAAAATTAAAGATTGTGTGAAAGCAAAAAAAGATAAAAATTTTAAAATTATTGCAAGATCAGATGCTAAAGGCGTTGAGGGTATTGATAAAATGATAGACAGATGCAAAGCATATATTGATGCAGGCGCTGAAATAATATTTCCTGAGGCTTTAGCTAACGAAAAAGATTTTGAAAAAGTTAGAAAATCTTTAGATTGCTATTTGTTAGCTAACATGACTGAATTTGGAAAATCTAAGTTACTAAGTTATCAAGAATTAGAAAACCTTGGTTATAATATTGTAATTTATCCTGTTACAACTCAAAGATTAGCTATGCAAAATGTTGAAGATGGTCTGCGTACTATTTACGCAGACGGACATCAAAATAATGTTATTAATAAAATGCAAACGAGAAAAAGGTTGTATGAATTGGTAGAATATGAAAAATATAATTCTTTAGATAAAAAAATTTATAACTTTAGTACCGAAGGGCACGACTAATGGGTGAAGAAATCAAAAAAGGTTTAATGGGAGTTACGGTTGATGAAACATCGATTTCTAAGGTTATGCCAGAGATTAATTCTTTAACTTATAGGGGTTACGCTGCACAAGACTTATGTGCGAAATGTAAGTTTGAGGAAGTAGCTTATTTAATTTTAAATGGTGACCTACCAAATAGTAAAGAGCTAAAAAAATTTGAAAAAGAAGAAAGAAAAGAAAGAAAATTATCAAAAAGCTTAATTAGTATTATTAAGCAAATGCCAAAAAAATCACATCCTATGGATGTAGCTAGAACAGCTGTGAGTGTAATGGGCTTAGAAGATAAAGAAACAACAGATAATTCACCAAAGGCAAATTTAAGAAAATCAATGAGGATATTTTCAAAAACACCTGTTGCTTTGGCAGCTTTTTATAGATTGAGAAAAGGTAAAAAAATAATTTCACCTAAAAAAAAACTTTCTTTTGCTGAAAATTTTTTTCATATGTGTTTTGGCAAAGTTCCTAACAAAGATATTGTAAAGGCTTTTGATGTATCTTTAATTTTATATGCTGAACACAGCTTTAATGTTTCAACTTTTACCGCAAGAACAATAACAAGTAGCTTATCAGATATTCATGGTGCGATTACTGGTGCAATAGCAAGCTTAAAAGGTCCTTTGCATGGTGGGGCCAATGAGGAAGTGATGCATATGATGAACAAAATTAAGAAACCAGAAAATGCATTGAATTGGATTAATAATGCATTGAATAAAAAAGCAGTAGTTATGGGTTTTGGACATAGAGTTTATAAAAGTGGTGACTCTCGGGTTCCTACAATGAGAGAATATTTTGGAAAAGTTGCTAAAATTACTAAAGATAAAAAATTTGAAAAAATTTACGATATAGTTGAAAAAGTAATGATAGATAAAAAAAACATTCATCCTAATGTTGATTACCCAACTGGTCCGACCTATCATTTAATGGGTTTCGATACTGATTTTTTTACACCTATATTTGTTATATCCAGAATAACTGGTTGGTCAGCTCATATTATAGAACAACATTCTACTAACAAACTTATCAGACCACTAGCTGCATATAACGGTAGTCAACACCGTCAAGTTCAATCTCTTAAAGATAGATAATATTAACTAAAAGCTTCTGTCCAATTACCTTGTGTCGATGCTTTTGAATACTCTGTTGCTCTTCCTTCAAAGAAGTTCATGTGCTCTACTGCATTCAACATTGTATCCAACCAGGTCAGAGGATTTTTATCAACTTTATAAATAGGTTCTAATCCCAATTGAGTTAGTCTTCTGTTTCCGATAAACCTAATATAATCTTTAACTTCCTGTGCGGTTAAACCTTCCATTGGACCCATTTCAAAAGCCAAGTCAATAAACGCATCCTCGTGCTCAATTATTGTTCTGCACGCTGCGTAAAGTTCTTTCTTTAGTTGAGGCGTCCAAATTTGTGGATTTTCATTAATGAATTCTTTAAATAATCTTATCATAGAATTACAATGCAATGTTTCATCTCTAACAGACCATGTAACTATTTGGCCCATACCTTTCATTTTATTGTGTCTTGGAAAATTTAATAATATTGCAAAACTAGCAAACAATTGTAAACCTTCAGTAAATGCACTAAATACAGCTACCGTTTTTGCAATATCTTCCTTAGAATTCATATTAAACCCTTGCATATAATCGTATTTATCCTTCATCTCTTTGTACTTCATGAATGCTGAATATTCAGACTCAGGCATTCCAATAGTATCTAATAAATGTGAATAAGCAGCTATATGAACTGTTTCCATTGCAGCAAAAGCAGTCATCATCATTAATACTTCTGTTGGTTTAAAAACAGTAGTGTAATGTCTCAAATAACAATTATTTACTTCAACATCTGCTTGAGTAAAAAACCTGAAGATTTGAGTTAAAAGATTTTTTTCTGCTTGAGATAAATTTTTCTGCCAATCTCTAACATCATCTCCCAAAGGAACTTCCTCTGGAAGCCAATGAATTCTTTGTTGAGTTAACCATGCATCATAACACCATGGATATCTAAAAGGTTTATAAACAGGGTTTTCAACTAGTAGACCCATTTTTTTTGGTTGAATGATCTCTTTTTTTTCTTGCTTAATTATTGACATGATAAACACTCCTCATATTCTGGTTGACTGTCTTGTTGTTTTTTTGATTTATAAACGTTTGCTGTAACGTCAGTTGAATTTGCATCATTTACGTTTTCAGCACGTTGAATTGATTTCGACCTACAATAATACAAGCTTTTCAAACCTTTTTTCCAAGCTTGAAAGTGTATTTGATGTAACTCTTTTTTATGAACATCTGCAGGTAAAAATATGTTTATTGATTGTGCTTGAGATATGTGCGGGGTTCTATCTGCACTTAATTCTATTATCCATTTTTGGTCAAGTTCAAAAGCTGTCTTAAAAACATCTTTTTCATTTTGAGTTAAAAAATCTAGATGAGATACTGAGCCTTGGTTCGTAGTTATGCTAGACCAAACTTCATCATTATCTTTATCGTATTTTGCTAATAGTTGTTTAAGGTGTCTATTTCTAACATTGAATGAACCCGAAAGCGTTTTGTGTGTATAGCTGTTAGCTGCAATAGGCTCTACACCTGGTGATGTACCGCCACAAATTATAGAAATAGATGCTGTTGGTGCTATAGCAGTTTTATTTGAAAATCTTTCATTAATTCCATAATCTGCTGCATCTGGGCAAGGGCCTCTTTCTTCAGCTAGTTCTTTAGATGCTATGTCTACATATTTATGAATACGTTCAAATATTTTTTTGTTCCAAGCCTTGCTCATTACAGATTCAAGCGGGATCATTTTCTTTTGAAAGAATGAATGTAATCCCATGACACCTAAACCAACACTTCTCTCTTTAATAGCGGAATAAGTAGCATCACTAAACTGCTCAGGTGCATTTTCAATAAAGTCTGTCATTACATTATCTAAAAATCTCATTACATCACCTATAAAATTTTCATCATCTTTCCATTCATCATACTTCTCTACATTTAATGATGATAGGCAGCATACTGCTGTTCTGTCTCTTCCATCTTTATCAATTCCTGTTGGTAATGTAATTTCACTACAAAGATTAGAAGTCTTAACTGTTAAGCCTGCAAGTTTATGGTGTTGGGGAATCATTCTATTAACAGTATCAATAAAAACTATATAAGGTTCTCCAGTTTCAATTCTTGCTGTTAAAAGTCTAATCCATAAATTTCTAGCTGAGACTGTTGCTTGTACGGCTCCATCTTTCGGGCTTTTTAGTGCCCACTGTTCATCAAGCTCTACTGCTCTCATAAATGCGTCAGTAACTAAAACACCATGGTGTAAGTTTAAAGCTTTTCGATTTGGATCTCCACCCGTTGGTCTTCTCATTTCTATAAATTCTTCAATCTCTGGATGATCGATAGGCAAATAACAAGCAGCAGAACCTCTTCTTAATGATCCTTGACTGATAGCCATAGTTAAAGAGTCCATCACTTTAATAAATGGAATTATTCCAGAAGTTTTTCCTACTCTTCCAATTTTTTCACCAATAGATCTTAGGTTTCCCCAATAACTTCCAATACCTCCACCTCTAGCAGCTAACCAAACATTTTCACTCCATAAATCTAAAATTCCATTTAAACTGTCATTTGCTTCGTTTAAGAAACATGAAATTGGAAGACCTCTTTTAGTTCCACCATTAGATAAAACTGGAGTAGATGGCATAAACCAAAGATTGCTAATATAATTATAAATTCTTTGCGCGTGTAAGTTGTCATCAGCATAGTGACTTGCAACCCTTGCAAAAAGATCTTGGAATGACTCGTTTTCACCAAGATACCTATCACTTAATGTTGCTCTACCAAAATCAGTTAAATTTTCATCTCTACTTCTATCAATCTTAATAGTGATACCTTTTGAATTTTGAAATAGCTCTGTGTTACTATTTAAAGAGAATAAATCTGGTCTTTTATCTTTATTTAAATCTTGTAAATTTTCGGTACTTTTATATTCAGAGACAGCTTTCTTAATTGCCTGAGACACTAATTTGTTCATATTTCCCTTAATTTTATGTTAAACAACTATATGTTGTATGTAGATTTCTTTAATATACTATATAAATTGAAAATCAACAGAACATATATAGAACAAATGAATTTTTTTGCAATAAAAAATTAAAAAAAATATAGAAATATCAACATGAAAGAACTGATAAAAATAGACCCTTTCGGATTTCGAGAATATGACGCACGATGGTTGTATCCAGAAAACATAAACCTTTTAGGAATCGAGAATCTGGGTAAAGGCCTAGGTAGTCAAATAATAAAACATACCCAAAAAAATAATCCAAGAGTAGTAATTGGATACGATTATAGATCTTACAGCGAGGAAATTAAAGAAAGTTTAAAAAAAGGTTTAATATCTACAGGATGTTTAATTGAAGATTTAGGCTTATCATTATCACCAATGGTTTACTTTGCACAATTTAATTTAAATAGTGATGCAGTTGCAATGGTAACAGCAAGCCATAATGAAAATGGTTGGACAGGTGTAAAGATGGGTATCAAAAAAGGCTTAACTCACGCTCCTGATGAAATGAAAGAATTAAAAGAAATAACATTAAAAGAAAATTTTATTAAGGGTAAAGGAAATGAAAAAATAATAAAAGACTTTCAAAAAATTTATAAAAACGATCTTATTAAGAAAAATAAAATAAATAAAAAAATAAAAGCTGTTGTTGCATGTGGAAATGGAACAGCTGGAATATTTGCACCAGATATTTTAAAGGGGATAGGATGCGAGGTAATAGAACTTGACTGCAAGTTAGATTGGACATTTCCTAAGTACAACCCAAATCCAGAAGATATGGAAATGTTACATGCAATTAGTAAAGCAGTAAAAGATAATAATGCAGATATAGGTTTTGGTTTTGATGGTGATGGAGATAGGTGTGGTGTTATTGACAATGAAGGCAATGAAATTTTTTCAGATAAAATAGGTTTATTAATAGCAAGGAACCTGTCAGCAAAACATAACAAATCTAAGTTTATTGTTGATGTAAAATCTACAGGTTTGTTTAATACAGATAAAGTATTAATATCTAATGATTGTAAAACTATTTATTGGAAAACAGGTCATTCTCATATTAAAAGAAAAGTAAATTCAGAAAATGCGCTAGCAGGATTTGAAAAAAGCGGACATTTCTTTTTCAATCAACCTTTAGGATATGGTTATGACGATGGAATTAATTCTGCAATACAAGTTTGTCATCTTTTAGAAAATCAAAATAAAAAGATGAGTGAAATTATAAAAGAACTACCAAACACATATCAATCTCCGACTATGGCCCCTTTTTGTAAGGATGAAGAAAAATATACTGTGGTAGAAGATCTTGTAAAACAAGTTCAAGAGTTTCATGACAAAAAAATCAAAATTGATAATCAAGAAATTAAAGAAGTCTTAACAGTAAATGGTGTAAGATTTTCTTTTAAGGATGGCTCATGGGGATTGATTAGAGCTTCTTCAAACAAACCTTCATTAGTGGTTGTGACTGAAAGTCCTACTTCTGACGAAAGAAAAAAAAAGATTTTTGATTTTATAGACGGTTTATTGCAAAAAACTGGAAAAATTGGTGAATACGATCAAAAAATTTAACCTTTAGAAATTATTTTTTTTTGATACAAGCTCATAATGCAAGATAAAAAAGACTTTGGATTTGGAACACAAATTCGTAAATCACCATACTTTAATTCTACTGTTAAATGGGGTGCAACTGGTTTTTCGGTTTATAACCATATGTACATTCCTCGTGATTTTGGAAATCCAGAGCAAAATTTTTGGAACCTAATTAATGAAGCTATTCTTTGCGATGTAGCCGTTGAAAGGCAAGTTGAGATAACTGGACCAGATGCATATAAATTTGTTCAATTATTAACGCCTAGAGATTTATCAAAATTATCCGTAGGTCAGTGTAAGTATGTTTTAATCACAAATCATGAGGGTGGTATCCTTAATGACCCTGTACTTTTAAGGTTAGCAGAAAATCATTTTTGGTTGTCATTAGGAGACAGTGATATTTTGTTATGGGCTCAAGGTGTTGCTGTAAATTCTGGTTTAAACGTCAAAATTATCGAACCCGATGCATCCCCTCTTCAGCTACAAGGTCCAAATTCAGGTAAAATTATGCAAAAATTATTTGGAGAAAGCATAATTGAACTAAAATATTATTGGTTCAAAGAGTTAGAATTAGATGGGATACCCTTAATAGTTTCAAGGACAGGATGGTCAAGTGAATTGGGATATGAACTATTTTTAAGGGATGGATCAAAAGGAGATTTATTGTGGGAAAAAATCATGGAAGCTGGAAAAAACCTTGGTTTAAAACCTGGTCATACATCCTCTATAAGAAGAATTGAAGGCGCAATGCTATCCTACCATGCCGATGCTGATATCAATACAAATCCTTATGAGGTTGGTTTGGATAGATTGGTAAGTTTAGACTCAGATATAAATTTTATTGGTAAAGACGCTTTAAAAAAAATTAAAGAAAATGGAGTTAAAAGAAAGCAAGTTGGACTAATAATAGATTGCGATCCACTTAAAGGTCCAAATACTACATTTTGGAAAATTAAGAAAAATAATAAAATTGTTGGAAAGGTAACTTCAGCAGTTTACTCACCTAGATTAAAAAAAAATATAGCTCTTGCAATGATATCGATTGAAGAAAGTAAAATTGGAAATAATTTAGATATTGAAGTAATGAATAAAACTGTGAAAAGTACTGTTGTTGAAAAGCCTTTTTATGATCCAAAAAAGAAAATTACATCAGCAAAATTATAATTTATGAAAATTAAAGAAAATAAAATTGCACCTAACTTTAAGTTGCCTTCTACGAATGGTAAAATTTTTGAATTAAAAAAGATAAAAAATAAGAATATAATTTTATATTTTTACCCTAAGGACGATACACCCGGATGTACTTTGGAATCTCGTGACTTTAGTAAGCTTAATAACTTAATATCAAAAAATAATACTATAGTATTTGGAATATCAGGAGACAGTATCGAGAGTCATTTAAAATTCAAAAAAAAATATAAGTTAAAATTTGAGCTTCTATCTGATGAAAAAAAAGTTGTATTAAAAAAGTATGGTGTTTGGGGTAGAAAAGCTTTTATGGGAAAAAAATATATGGGTATAATACGAACTACTATTTTAATTAATGCTAAAGGCAAAGTGCATAAAATTTGGAATAATGTCAGAGTTAAAGATCATGCTAAAGAGGTTTTAAACACGATTAAAAATATTTAAGTCCTTAATATTGAAAATGAAGAAAGATACTTCAAAACCTCTGATGTTGTATGTTGCAGAGAAAATTTATTTCGATGTTGTCAAAATTAAAAAAAATAATCCAAATATAACATTAATCGAAGCTATTGAGATATTTTCAAATTCAGATGAATGTCTTAATATTAGTAATGGAAATTTTCATGATAAATTATTTAAAGATTTAGAGGAAAATAACTATATCAATAAAGAAACTAATTCAAAAATTCCTCAAGAGACTATTAGTTTATTAAAAGTTCAAAAAGATACTATTATTAAAAAACTTAACTTTAAACCGGGCACCTACTATACTAAAAGTTCATTTCCTTTATCAAATAGTCAAAATGCCTTTGATTTGTTATGGAGAATGTGTGAAAGTTATGAACTTTGGTGTAAAGAAATTGGTAAAGAAAAATTGATAACTTTAAATATTACTGCTTTAAATTAATTTTTTTAAAGATTTAAAAATCTATAAATAAAAATAGTTCCTATTACATAAAGAAAAATTCCAAAAAGCCTTTGTATCTTTACTTTATTCATAGAATGAACTGCGTTGGCTCCTACTCTTGCCATAAACATTGTAATTGGAACAAATATAATAAAAGCAGGAATATTTATAAATCCTATGCTTAATGGAAGTTTTGCATTTAAAATAAGACCTGATAAAAAAAATCCTATAGCACCAAATAACGAAATTATGAACCCAACAGCGGCTGCAGTTCCTATTGCTTTTTTAATTGGATAACCAAAATATTTAAGTATTGGTACATTTATCATAGCTCCCGTTATTCCCATTGGGGCAGATACAAATCCTGATAAAAAACCAGATATTAGTTTGGGCATAGTTTTAAATTTAATTTTATTCTTCTTTTTATTATCTTGAACTAACAATAAATAAGCTCCAAATAAATAAACTATAATAGAAAACATCAAAACTAAGGATTTTGTCTCTAAGAAAGCTGCTAATAATGTTCCACAAATTACTCCTAAAACAACAAAAATTCCAAAAGATTTTAATAAATTAAAATCCACCACTCCATGTTTGTTGTGGGTAAAAACAGAAACAAATGAAGTCATAATTGTAATTGAGAAAGCTGTACCTACAGTTAAGTGCATTAAATATTGCTTTTCTATGTTTAATGTTTCAAATATAAAAAATAAGAATGGTACTGAAATCAAACCTCCACCAATACCAAATAATCCTGCACAAAAACCTACGGGTATAGCTGCACAGATCATAAGGATGACTAAAAAAGTATAGTTATTCTCAATAAAAATATTAAACAAACTGACCCGCAAAATTTGAGGTCTTATTCAAATTATAAATATTTTTTAAGTTTAGTAGAAACATTTATTTTTTTATTATTAACGTAATTTTCATGATTTTGTTCAATATTTTTTAGTTCATAAAGATAATTAACCATAATGCCAAATGATCTTTTAAACCCTACTTCTGATACATTTGCATTTACATTAATATCATCAATTAATGCACCATTTCCTAAGTGAAATCTACTAACATCATTAATTGGAAAACCTTTTTTATTTTTCTCATTCATTAGATAATGCATTACTAGCTTAATCATTAGTTCTTTGTTTTCTACAATTCTTGTGTCTCCAATTTTAAGATCAGATGATTTTAAAAAATTAATATTTTCTGCAGAAGGTCCAACAATTGTTTTAATTTTTTCGTTATCTAAATATGAATACCAATCTCTAAAGCCAGGTATAGGCGATAAAGTTCCAAAATTTTTAATATGGGGTAACTCTTCTTGAATTTCATAAACAACTCTTTTTATTAAGAAATTACCTAAGGTAACTCTTGATAAACCTTCCTGACAATTGCTTATAGAATAGAATGTTGCAGTATCATTTTTTGTATTACCCGCAGTTGTTGGCTTTAAAAGTTCCTGTATTGATTTACCCAAACCTTTGCCTAATGCTACTTGTACAAATATTATAGGTTCATCATCAAGTGCTGGGTGAAAGTATGAGAAAAACCTTCTATCTTCTCCTAACCTTATTTTTAAGTCATTCATATCTTTTATATGATGCACTCTCTCGTATTTGATAATTTTTTCTAGAATGACTGCTTTTGTCTCCCATGTAATTTTCTCTAATTTTAAGAATCCGGGATTAAACCAAGATCTAAATAAATATCTCAAATCATTATCTAAAGATGTAAGATCTTGATTATTTTTTAGTTGTTTTATCAAATCTTCTCTTAAACTTAAAATTACTGGTGTACCACTAGGTGACATGTTCATTCTGGTAAATAATTCTCTTCTTTTACCTTCTGCAATTCTAAATAAGTTAAATAAATTTTTATCGTCTTGTTTTTTTTTGTAAATATTAATGGCCTCGTCTACCTCACTATGACTTGCTTTATACTTTTCATTAATTTTTTTAAAAAAAATTAATTTATTTTCATCTGATAATGTTTGATATAAATCTGTAATTTCTCTAGCAACAGTTATTCCAAATGCTGCTCCTTTGTTTGAAAGTAGGTCATCACACAAGGATACTATAGACTCAACATCGTTTTTTTTAATGCTGTCTTTTTTTTTAAATATTTTTTTTCCTACATCAGCAATTGAGGAGATTATATCTTTTAAATTAAACATTTTTTTTAAAAATTAACTAATATTTAAATATTCAATAAATGATCTAAATGAAACAATTATTAAAAATGTACCAAAAATTTTACTTAACAGTTTTTTATCAATCTTATAAACAGCTTTTGCGCCAAGTCGAGCCATAATCATCGTCACAGGAACAAAAACTATAAATCCTAAAAGATTTAAATAACCAAAACTAAAGGGTGAACTTACATTATTAATGATTTTACCTCCCGTTATCATAGTAATTGTTCCACTCAAGGCTATCAAAAATCCAACTGCTGCAGCTGTACCAATAGATTTTCTGATATCATAACCAAACGTCCTCATAAATGGAACCATTAGTGAGCCACCACCAATTCCTAGTGGAACAGATATAAAACCTATAATTACACCTGATATTTTTTTAACAAAATTAGATATTGCTTTAGGATTTTCTACAAGCTGTTCTCTTAAAAAAATAAAAAAAAGACCAACTATAAAAGCAAATATAGAAAAAAATAAAACTAGTGCTGGGGTTTTCATATTTACAGCCAAGAATGTGCCAGCAATTACTCCTGCTAGAATAAAAAGACCAAAAGATTTGACCATTTTAAAATCTACTGCATCGTACTCCATATGTGTTTTTGTTGATATAATTGATGTTGGAATAATAATCGCTAATGAAGTTCCAACTGATAAATGCATTCTTGTAATAATATCAAAGTCCAGAACAGTAAAAGCATAATATAAGGCAGGGACCATAATTATTCCACCGCCTACTCCAAGAAGTCCAGCCATAAAACCAGCAACTGCAGCTGCTATTGCTAGAACAGATAATAAATTAATTATCTCATTTAAATTTAAATTTTCCATTAAGTATTTGCTTGATTTGCTTTTTCATTATTTTGAACAATTGTCATTATATGTTTAGACTTTTGAAAATCAGAGTCTCTTGCCATCATGTTGTCACTTAAATACTTTTTCCATTCTTTAGAGCCTGGTTGACCGTAATATAAACCAACTGTATGACGCATTATTTGATTTACTTTTGTTCCAGTTTTAATTTCGTCTTCTAAGTATTGAAGAATTTTTTTAACAATATCCTCTCTTGATAAAACGTTTACGTTGTCAAAAATATCATTTTCTATTTCCTTTAGAAAATAAGGATTTTGATATATAGCCCTACCAATCATTACACCATCACAAAAATTTAAATGTTTTTTAATCTGCTCTGTACTTGTAATTCCACCATTTATAATGATTTCTAGATCTGGATTAGATTTTTTTATTTCATAAACCATTTCATAATTTAGTTTAGGTATATTTAAGTTTTGTTTAGGGGTTAATCCTTTTAATATAGCTTTTCTTGCATGAAGAATAATAGTTTTACATCCAGAATTTTTCATTTTATTTATAAACGAATTTAAATAATCGAATTCCTCTATATCATCAAAGCCAATTCTAGTTTTGGCGGTTACCGGAATGCTGCATGAATTTTTCATTTCTGCCAAACATTCAGATACAAGATCTGGTTCTTTCATTAAGCATGCTCCGAACGAATTTTTTTGTACTTTTTTACTAGGACATCCTAAATTAATATTCACTTCATCATAGCCATAGTCCTCAGCAATTTTTGCAACCTCTGCTAACTCTTTTTTATCAGATCCACCAACTTGTAGTGCCAAAGGTTTTTCTAAGTTGTTAAATTTTAAAAGTTTATGTTTATCTCCACGCAACACTGCTTTTGTAACAACCATTTCTGTATATAGCATTACATTCTTGCTTATAAGTCTTAAAAAATATCTATCATGACGATCGGTACAATCCATCATGGGAGCAACTGAAATTTTTCTATTAATTTTATTTTTAGTATCCAAGAGGTTTACCCATTATTTTATCTGGTAGCCATGTCACTATCTCAGGAAAAATACATAAAATTAGTATAGCCAACGCCATTATAATCATAAATGGTATAGAACCTTTTAATATTTCAGACAAGCTCACGTCTGGAGTAATTCCTTTTATTATATAAAGATTTAATCCTACGGGTGGTGTAATTAATCCTATTTCCATATTAATAGTAAATACAATTGCAAACCAATAAGGGTCGAAGCCTAAAGTTGTTATAACTGGTAATAATATCGCTGAAGTCATTACAATAACTGCAACTGGAGGTAAAAAGAAACCAGCTATTAACAGAAATATATTTATTAAAATAAATACGACCCATTTGTTAGAGCTTAATTCCACCATACTCTGTGCTAAAGACTGAGTTACGTAAAGTTGAGATAGGGTAAATGCGAAAAGATAAGAGGCTGCAATAATAAACATTATCATTACACTTTCTTTCATCGATACTTTAACAATATTCCATATTTTTTTTGGCTGATAAATTTTGTAGACAACTGCAATTAATACAAATACTAAGAATGCTCCAACACCTGAAGCCTCGGAAGGTGTAGCAACACCTCCATACAGAACATATAAAACTCCAGCTATAATAGCTAAAAAAGGTAAAATTCTTGGTAGTACTTCAAGTTTTTCTTTTAAAGTCGGAGGTTTTCTGTTCTTTAAAGCTTTTGCAGAGTCCTTATCAATAAAATAGCTATGTATGAGTGCCCATATCGCAAACATTCCCGCTAACATGAAGCCTGGTATTAAGCCACATAAAAACAATCTTCCAATAGATGTACCAGTTGCAATTCCATAAACTATTAAAACAATACTTGGTGGTATTAAAACTCCTAAAGTTCCTCCGGCTGCAATAGTGCCGGTAGCTATTTGATCTGAATATCCCCTTTTTCTCATTTCAGGAATTCCCATAGTTCCAATTGCAGCACAAGTTGCAGGACTTGATCCACTTAAAGCAGCAAAAATTGAGCAAGCACCTATATTAGAAATTACTAAACCCCCCGGGACTCTCCACAACCATCTATCTAAACCTGTATATAAATCTTTCCCTGCTGGAGAATTGGCTACAGCCATTCCCATTAAAATAAACATTGGTATTGAAAGTAAAACAAATGAATTAAGTCCTGCATAGAATGTTTCTGCGAAAACATCTAGCATTTGAAAACCTTCGAATGAAACAAGAAGGACTATAGAAACAAAGCATAGTCCAAAGGCAATTGGGATTCCAGAAAAAAGTACTATTAAAGTAAATACCGCAACTATAATGGCAATTATAAGTGGATCCATTAATTGTAATCCTTCGAGTCAGTTAATTTTATAATTTCAGCAATATATTGAAGTATCATTAATATAGCCCCGATCATCATCGAGGAATAAGGTATCCAAAGAGGTGGGTCCCAAACTGTACCTGTCGAATAGTTTTTTGTAAAAGCTTCTTCAACCATTAAAAACCCAAAATAAAATAAAATTAAAAAAAATAATAAGCTTAACAATGAGGTGAAAATTTTTAATCTAATTATATTTTTACTAGATAGAAAATCATATATCCATTCCATGCTAACATGGGCCTTTTCACTAAGGACATAGGCACTACCAATAAACGTAGAGGCAACTAAAAGCATTGTAACCAACTCTGTTTGCCAAGTAATAGCTCTTTGAAAGAAATATCTTTCAAAAACTAATTCAACTATAACTAAAATAGATAATAGCAATGCTAAGACAGCAAAAGCACCACATGCCTTCGCCAAAAAATCACAAATCTGTAAATATTTTTTTTTCATAAAAAAACCCCTATTTATAGAATAAATAGGGGTTCTTTATATATTCTTTTATTTAACTGATAAAGCCATTTCCATCAGCTTGTCGCCACCTGGCACTTTTTCAGCAAATGCTTTGTGTGAAGACTTCTTCGCAATCTCTACCCATGCAGCATGGTCTTTTGCATCCATATATACTAACTTAACACCTGCAGCTTTGTAAGCATCTTCAAACTTTTTATCTAAGTTTTCCACTTGTGCTGTCATATATTTTTCAGCTTTTTTTCCAGCTTTCATTAAAGCCTTTTGTTGCTTAGAGTTCAATGCATCAAAAGATTTTTGTGACATAAGTATTGGTTCGTACATAAACCATAAACCAAATTTTCCTGGAGGAGTTGCGCATGAAACTTGTTCATAAATTTTGTAACTTACAAAACTTCCAGAACTAGTATTAGCACCTGTCAATACACCAGTTTGTAAACCAGTATATATCTCTGATGAAGGCATACTTTGAATTCCTGCTCCTGCTTCCTCTAACATTTGGTTGAATGCTTTACCTGCAGCTCTCATAACTTGTCCTTTAGCGTCACTAGGATTTTTTATACATTTAGTTTTTGAAGCAAAACCACCTCCTAACCAAGCATCAGATAAAACAACTACACCAGCATCATTTATAATTTTTTTAATTTCAGTCATCATTGGACCTTTATTAAATCTTAATGCGTGCTTATGATTTTTAACTGTTCCTGGCATTAAAGTTGCGTCAAATTCTGGATGGAATTTAGATGCATAAGCTAATGGAAAAGCAGAAATATCCAATTGACCAGTTGTCATTGGTTTCCACTGTTCTTTAGGTTTATATAATGATTTAGCTGGATAAATTCTAATATCTATTCCAACGTTTGCTTTTTTAACCTCATCTGCAATGATCTGAACCATCTCATGACGTGGATCGTATGATCCATCAGCTCTTTGAGTTCCTGGCCACTGATGACTTGCTTTTAACGTTACAGCATAAGCAGAACCAATAGTAGATAGAACAAAAACTAATGAAGTTAAATATAAAGATATTTTTTTTAACATTGTTATCTCCCCTGTTGTTATTTAATTAATGCATTAAAATAAAGATATTGATAAGAGTCAATACTACAAAGTACACTATAATTATGGATGGACCTTTAAAAAACCTTTTAGTTGTTGATTTAACTAGAGTTCTAGTTGGACCTTACTGCACAATGATTTTATCTGACTTAGGAGCAAGAGTTATAAAAATCGAAGCTCCTGAAATTGGAGATGACTCTCGAAAATTTGGTCCTTTTATTGATGACTATTCTGCATACTTCATGTCTTTGAATAGAGGTAAAGAAAGTATTGCATTAAATTTAAAAAATGCAGACGACAAAAAAATTTTTGAAAAAATTTTATCGAAAGCAGATATTCTAGTTGAAAACTTTAAACCTGGCACCTTAGAAAAATGGGGTTATGGATGGAAAGATGTGAATAAAAAATATCCAAAACTTATTTATGCGTCAGCGTCTGGTTTTGGTCAAACAGGTCCACTAAAAGAACTTCCTGCTTATGATATGGTAGTGCAAGGCATGGGTGGTTTGATGAGTGTAACTGGTCAACCAAATTCTGAACCTACTAGAGTTGGAACGTCTATTGGAGATATTACAGCAGGATTATTTACAGCTATAGGAATTAACGCAGCACTTTATGATAGGCAAAAAACTGGTAAAGGAATGTTTATTGATGTTTCAATGTTAGATTGTCAAATTGCAATTTTAGAAAATGCAATTGCAAGATATCTTGCAAAGAATGAAATACCAAAACCTATGGGGTCACGTCATCCTTCTATTGCACCATTTGAAGCTTTTAAAACTAAAGATAGCCATATTATAATCGCAGCTGGTAATGACAAATTATTTGAAAAACTTTGTAACCTTCTTGAGATGCCTGAAATAAGTAAAGATCAAAAATTTTCTGATAATTCATCAAGAGCAAAAAATATGGATGAACTTAAAAAAGTTCTTGAAAATAAATTATTAAGCAAACAAACCAATGAATGGGTTAAAGAGATGGAGAAAGAAAAAATACCATGTGGGCCTATATTTAATATTAAAGAAGCTGTTGAAAATCCTCAGGTGGATGCAAGAAACATGATAGTAAAAGCTTATCATAAGGTAATTGGTGATTTTAAATTAGCAGGGAATCCTATTAAAATGTCAACTTATAAAGATGAAAAAACACGTGGCGATATACCAGATCTTGACGAACATAGAGAGAAAATATTAAAAGAATTCAATTAAAAATATATAATGGATTTTAATATTTATGATGGATAAAAAAAAGTTTTATATTAACGGTGAATGGGTCAATCCTGTAAAGGAAAATAATTTTGAAGTTATAAATCCTTCTACAGAGGAAATTAGTGCTATAATCTCATTGGGAAGTTCGGACGATACCAATATAGCTGTTAAGGCTGCAAAAAAATCTTTTGAGACATGGAAAGAAACTTCTAAAGATGAAAGAATTAAATTATTAGAAAAATTATTGGAAATTTATAATTCAAGATGGGATGATATGACTAATGCTATCACTACTGAATTAGGTTGTCCTAAAGATTGGTGCTCAGCAAATCAAACAGCATCAGGTGCGGGGCATATAGAAGATTTTATCAAAAGACTAAAAGAATTTAATTTTGAACCAGGTTTTGATAAAGGTTCTGTTAATCATATTGTTTATGAACCAATAGGAGTTTGTGGTCTGATTACTCCTTGGAATTGGCCTATAAATCAAATTGCACTTAAAGTTATTCCTGCTTTAGCAACTGGCTGTACAATGATTTTGAAACCTTCAGAGATTGCTCCATTATCTGGCATGCTTTTTGCTGAAATGATACATGATGCCGGCTTTCCTGCTGGTGTATTTAACTTAGTAAATGGTGATGGTCCTGGTGTTGGCACAGATTTGTCGGGTCATCCTGATGTAGAAATGATTTCATTCACTGGATCAACAAGAGCTGGAAAGTTAATAACTAAAAATGCTGCTGATACAATTAAAAGAGTTTGTTTAGAGCTTGGTGGTAAAGGAGGAAATATTGTCTTTGCAGACGCGTATCCTGATGCTGTCAGAGATGGTATTCGAAATGTAATGAGTAATTCAGGACAATCCTGTGATGCACCAACTAGGATGTTAGTAGAAAAATCTATTTACAGCCGTGCAGTCGAGGAAGCTGCAGATGAAGCAAATAAAATTAAAGTTGATTTAGCTAATAAGTCAGGTGACCATATAGGCCCAGTAGTATCAAAAACACAGTATGATAAAATACAAAGTTTAATTAAAAGTGGTATTGAGGAAGGAGCTAAATTAGTTGCAGGAGGTCCAGATAAACCGGAAGATTTAAAAAAAGGATATTTTATAAAACCTACTATATTTGCAGATGTTAAAAATAGTATGAGAATAGCCAAAGAAGAAATTTTTGGTCCCGTCTTGTCAATAATGCCATTCGAAAACGAAGAGGAAGCGATTCAGATTACTAATGATACTGAATATGGACTTGGAAATTATTTTCAAACCGAAGATAAAGAAAAAGCTAAAAGAGTAGCTAAAAAACTAAGATCTGGAATTGTTTATGTTAATCATAAACCCGCGGACTCTGGAACACCTTTTGGTGGGTATAGACAATCAGGTAACGGAAGAGAAGGTGGTAATTGGGGATTACACGAATATTTGGAAGTCAAAACAATTACAGAGTGGAAGTAGTCAACTAAGGGAGGAAATGTGATTGGGTATGTTATGGTTGGTACAAGCAATCTTGAAAAAGCAATTAAGTTTTACGATGAAATTCTTAAAGTTTTAGATTTAAAGAGAATTGATACGGATGATGTTTGTGCAGGATATGGTGCAAAGGATGGACCTGGGTTAATAGAATTCTATGTTACTCTTCCTTTTAATAAAAAAGACGCTACTGGGGGTAACGGTACACAAGTTTCTTTCATAACAAATTCGAGATCAACTGTAGATAAATTTCACGAAATTGGTTTAAAAATAGGTGGAAAGAGTGAAGGTTCAGGCGGTGAAAGACCTGATGGATCTGGAGTTTATTATTCTTATATTCGAGACTTAGATGGCAATAAGATCTGTGCATTCACAAATAACAAATAAACACTAAAATGTCTTACTCTAATATAAAAAAAAAATTAGAGAGTGGCCAAGTAGTAATTTTAGATGGAGCTCTGGGTGCTGAATTAGAAAAAGTAGGAGCTCCAATGGATAAAAATCTATGGGTGGGTAAATGCTCTAATGATCGTCCTGATCTTGTTTTAAAAGTCCATGAAAAATATATTGAAGCTGGGGCAGATGTAATAACAACAAATACATATGCATTAGCACCAGTATCTATGAAACAGCATGGATATCAAGACAATATAACTAATTGGAATTTAAAAAGTGTTGAGATTGCAAAAGCCGCAGCTAAAAATAGTAAATCCGAAGTTATAGTTGCAGGTTCAATATCTACTTATGGTAGTTGGTATAGATTGGGGCAAGATACTCTTAAAAAAAATTTTGAAGAACATTTAAAAATTTTAGGTGATACAGGTATTGACTTAATTATTTTAGAAGCAATGACATCAGAAGTAGATACAGTAAAAACTCTTATTAATTGTTCAGAAAAAGTAAATTTACCTACTTGGCTTTCTGTTTCTTGTGCATTTGATGAAGAAACAAATAAAGTAATGCTCGGGTATCAAGAAAGTATTGGAAATACAAAAGCTGAAATATATGAAGATTTTGATAAAGCTATTAAACAATTTAGTTCATTGCATGATGGCCCAATACTAATAGCACATTCAGATATCAAAATTATAAACGATGCTATTAAGATTATTAAAAATAATCATAAAGGCTTTATAGGAACTTATCCAAATAACGGATATTTTGAGAAACCACACTGGAAATCAGTTGAAAGCTTTACTCCTGAAAATTATTTAAATGAGGCAAAGTCTTGGGTCAAAAATGGATCTCAAATAATCGGGGGATGTTGTGGAGTAGGACCAGACTTAATAAAACCTTTATCGACATTAAAACAATGAGCAAAACTGAAGAAATTTTTGATAAAGCAAAAAATGAAATTCAAAATTTATGGAATAATAACAATGAACTTTCTAATTTCGTTAAATTTCCAGATAATTTAATTTTAAAAAATATTAAATCTAAAAGAGCCCCCGTTACAAATAAACTTTTTAATTGGAGGGAAAAACTAAATACCAATCATACAGACTTACATCTAGCAATTAGTGACTTATCTCCTTATGTTAATTGGGAGCAAGGATATGAGGAAAAAGAAGTTGGTAAAGATTTTTTAAGTAAATATGGTTTTTTTGAATTAATAGGTCCTACAGGACATTATGAAACTTCGAAAATGGCTTTATATGTTAATTTTCTAGACCAAAATGCTTATTATCCATGGCATAATCATGAGGCTGAGGAATTATATTTCATAGTATCAGGTAAAGCTAAATTTGAATGCAAAGATCAAAATATAGAAATATTATCATCAACAAAAACAAGACTTCATAAAAGTTTTCAACCACACGCAATTACAACAATTGAAAATCAAGTATTAAGTTTTGTAATTTGGAAAAATAAATTTGAGAATGTATCAAAAATGATAAAAGGATAAGTTTTTTATTGCTTACTTACATTTTCTTTTGGAGATAAAACTACAGCAACTACTCCACCTATAATTATCAAAGAACATCCAACAATCTGTCGCCACCCAAATGGTTCGTCTGTAAGAATACTAGAGCTTACAGCACCGACTATAATTTCTGATAAAAAAAGAATTGAACATATCCCTGCTCCTATTTGAGTTGGGGCCCATAGTATTACGATTCCAGTGGGGATAAAGTAAAAAACCGAAATAAGAACCAAGAAAGTAGTCATTGAAATAAATGCATCAATAGATGGTACTGGCCCAAGATAATCAACAAGTAAAAGACCTGCTACAATGTTGAACAACGTTCCGTAGACGAAAAAACCAAAAATTATTGGAAATACACCATCAGTTTTAATAACTTCTAATCTGATCATTCCTCCAGCAAACATAATTCCACCTGTAAGAGCTAACCAGTCTCCTGCATTTTTTGGTAAAGGAATATTTCCTCCTTGGCCAAAAACTACCCATAATCCACCAAGAGCTAAACTTAAACTGACAACTCGTTGCCAACCATGTCTTTTTTTTAAAAAAATCATTTCAAAAATAGTTGTCCAAACTGGAGTCATGTAAAACATTATTAAAGCTCTAACCACATCAGTTAAAAGAAAACTTAATGCGTAACATATAAACCCTCCTCCAATTAAAATTCCCATTGCTGGAAATTCAAATCCTGTATCTCTTTTTTTAATTAATCTCCAAATTGCAATGGGTAATAATATCAAGGTACCAATTATCATCTGAGATATTGTGCCCCAACCTCCAGTCAAACCACCATCCTCTAGAATTCTTTGTGGCAACCAATATATTCCCCAAGCACCTGCTGAAACTGCTAGTGCAACTGAAATCTTATAATGGTGTGGGTGTCTCATGTTAATTTAGGTTTATTCTTACTAAAATTAAAAGCTTTTTCATACATATTTGCAAAATTAAATACCTTCAAATCATCTTTATTCCTTCCAATGATTTGCATTCCCATTGGCATCCCATCTTTATTGAAACCAACTGGTATTGTAATGGTTGGTAATTCTAAAAGACTAGATAATATAAAAACTTCTAACCAACGATGATAGGTATCTAATTCGATATTATTAATATTTTTTGGATATTGTAAATTTTTATCAAAAGGAAAAATTTGAGCTGATGGCAATGCTAAAAAATCAAAATTTTGAAAAATTAAATTTATTTGACTTAAATATTGTTGTTTTAGATCTAGGGCTAATCGTATTTCCTCAGATTTAATTTCTTTACCTTTGTTATATTCCCAGATTGCCTGATATGTCATTGTATTAATATCTGAAATATTCATAGCTAAAGTATCTTCATATATACTTTTAGCTCTTAATATGGTCCAGCTATTCCATAAAATATCAGTATTTATTTTTGGCTTAAGTAATTCTACTTTAATATTTATTTTTTCTAAATCTTTCAGTTTATTTTCACAAATTGTTAATATATCTTTTTCTATATTGTAGTTCCCATTCATATTTGACAACCATCCAATTTTAAATGCTGAAAATTCTTTATCACTTATATTTTGGTTTTTAAACGAACCGCTTAGGTCGAATGAAAATTTATCTAATGAATCACTTCCAGCAATTTCATCTAGTAAAATCGACATATTATTCGGATTTGTCGCAAAACATCCTGGTGTTGTAAGTATAGGTAAGTCTAAATTTTGGTTAGTACGATCTACTGGAATTAAACCTGGTGTGGGTCTAAAACCATAAATATTTGCGTATGCTGCAGGTCCTCGACACGATCCCATCTGATCTGTACCATCTGCAAATGGTAATAATCCAGCAGCAACAGCTGAGCTCGCTCCCCCACTCGATCCGGCAGCAGATTTTGATAAATCGTAAACATTTGAAGTTGGTCCAAAAAGTCTATTAATTGTATGGCCTCCAACGCCAAGCTCTGCTGTATTTGTTTTCCCAATAATAATTGCTCCTTTGTTAATTAATCTATTTACAAATAATGAATTTTTTTTAGGTTGATTATTTTTTGATCCAGGAAAACCGTAAGTTGTTTTAAATCCTACTACATCTGTTAGATCCTTAATTGCAATAGGTAATCCATTTAAAGATTTATCAATTTCTTTAGCTTTATCCTTTTCAATTGCCTCTTTTATTATTAATTCTCGATCTTTTTGAAGAACAATCGCATTTAAATCAGGATTTAATTTTTCAATTCTATCCAAATAATATTCAACAACTTCTTTAATTGAAATTTGACGACTTTTAATTATATTTTGTAATTCTTTTACTGATTGGCTTTCCAGCATAAAAACTTATCTAGCTTTTTTGATGCTTTGCATGACCATCTCTTTCATATCCTCATAAGAAGCTTTTTTTGGATTAGTTGCATAAGCTTGGTCCTTCATTGCCTTCTCTGCAATTCGATCTACGCAGTCTTCGGTTACTCCTATTTCACTTAAACTTTTAGGTATTTGGAGTCTGTCTAACATTTTTTCAATATTGTTTATAAAAGAGCCAATTGAATGATCTTTAAATTGCATTGCTTCTGACATACGTTTAACTTTTTCGTCCATGTCGTACAGATTATATTTTAGAACAACTGGTAATATGATTGCATTAGTTAATCCATGTTGTGTATTAAATTCTGCACCAACCATGTGAGATATAGAATGAACGTTGCCAAGTCCTTTTAAGAAAGCTACTCCACCTAAGTAAGAACCAATATGCATCCCTCCTCTCGCTATTAAATTCTTAGGTTCTTCAACCGCCAAGTAAAGAGATTTTGAAATTAAAGATAAGCTTTCTAAAGCAGAGCCATCACATAATGGGTGAAATCCAGGAACACAATAACCTTCTATTGCATGGACCATTGCATCAACTCCTGTCCACGCTGTTAATGAAGATGGTAATCCTAAAGTTAACTCTGGATCAACTAAAGCTAGAACGGGTCTTACATCTGGATGCCACATACAAAATTTCATTCCCTCTTTTAAATAAGTAACCATAGCTGTAATTTCTGTTTCTGCACCTGTACCTGCTGTAGTTGGTATAGTTATTATTTTAGGAAATGGGTTGTCTTTACTTATCTTTGGTGGCGTTAACTCAAATTCGAAATCTCTAAGTGGTATATCGTTATTTGCTGTGAGGCATATCAATTTACCTCCATCCATTGCACTACCACCACCAATAGCAATTATTGAGTCATGATTTCCATTTTTATATTTTTTACAACCAGCTGATATTTCATCCTCTCTAGGATTGGGGGATATTTCAGAAAATAGGTCAGATTTTATATTTGCTTTAAATAAAAGTTCTTTTAATTCGTTAATAAAAGGTAATTTGGTGCTTCCATTATCTGTGACAATTAAAGGATTTCTTATTCCAAATTTATTACATTGATCACCGATTTCTTTGAATCTACCAGGCCCATAAGCGGTATTAGTTGGAAAAGTCCAATCTTGATTTGATAAAATTTCAGTTTCGTTTAGTTTAAAATTTTGCATTTTTGTATCAATAAGTTAATTATATACTACCAATTATATCAAAAAGTAAATGAAGAATTCATCAGTAAAATCTAATTCAAGGATTATTTATCTCTCAGTTGGTTCAATGTTTCTTGGAGTTCTTTTTATTGATATTTATGGAATAATTGTCAAATTTTTGGGTGATACATATTCAACTAATCAAATGGTTTTATTTAGAAATTTGTTCGCAATTATACCTCTGCTAGCATTAATTTTTTACACAAATGAAAACTTAAAAATTTTTAAAAATTTGACCAAGAAATTTATTATTCTTTGTTTTGTAAGGGGTTTTTGTTTTTTATTTATGAATGTGTTTTATTTTATCGCAATAAATAATATGGATTTTGCAACTGCGTCTACATTAACATTTTCTGCAACATTTTTTATTGTGATCTTATCTATATTTTTTTTAAATGATAAAGTTGGTATTTATAGATGGTCAGCAGTGATAATAGGTTTTCTTGGTGTAGCCATGATAATGAAACCAACAAGTGATATTTTTTCTTATTACTCTATTTACCCTCTTATGGTTGGTTTTTTATATGCTGTTGCAATTATAATTCTTAAATTTATACCTAAATATAATTCAACGGCAAAAATTCAGTTCTATTCTTTGATAGCTTCTATTTTTGGTGCAGTTATTCTTTTGGCTATCACATTCGATAATAAATTTATCCAAAGTTATAAAGATTTATTAATGTTGGTATCAATTGGTATTTTGGGTGGAGCTGCTGGTATTCTTTTCATTTATTCTTACAGATTGATTGAAGCTAGTAAGCTTGCTGTGTTTGAATATTTGGCAATACCCTCTTCATTCTTTCTCGGATGGTTTTTTTTTAATGAAGCTCCAATTGATCAACTATTTCCAGGTGTATTAGGAATTATTTTTGCAGGAATGATTATTATTTGGAGAGACAAAAAAAAGAAGAGAACTTTTAAAGTAAGTAAAAAAGTTTATTAAACTTTTGATTTCATTGACTGCATAACAATCGATCTATCAATTTCACCTAGTAACTTTCCAGATGAAGAGCAAACTACTGGATAAGCTTGATCTCCTTCGCTTAATTGATCTATCAAAGTTTCGATTTTTAAATTATCTTCAATGCAGTTTACTTTATTTTCATATAACTTCTTTGCTTCAGTTGAGCATTCTTTTCTCATTACTTTTCCTGCACTAAGAACTTTATATTTTGGAACATCTTCACAAAAATCTTTTACATATTGGTCTTTTGGATTTGATACTATTTCTTCCGGTGTTCCTATTTGTGAAATTTCACCATCTTTCATTATAGCTATGTGATCGCCCATCTTGATTGCTTCTAAAAAATCATGCGTAATAAAAACCATAGTTCTTTGAAGTTTTTCTTGAATTTTTAAAAGCTCATCTTGCATTTCCCTTCTAATAAGTGGATCTAATGCAGAAAATGGTTCATCAAAAATTAAAATTTCGGGATCTACTGCTAATGCTCTTGCTAACCCTACTCTTTGTTGCATACCACCTGAAAGCTCTCTTGGATAATTATTCTGCCATCCATCTAATCCAACCATTTTTAAAACTTCCATAGATTTTTCTAACCTAATATCTTTTTTTGTTCCTCTGACTTCTAATCCGTATCCAATATTTTCTATAACTGTTCTGTGTGGAAAAAGTCCAAAATGTTGAAACACCATACTCATTTTATTTCTTCTTAACTCTAACAAATCTTTGGCGCTCATTTTAGTTACATCAACATCATCCATTTTTACTGTGCCTGAAGTAGGCTCTATCAATCTAGAAATACATCTTACCAAAGTAGATTTTCCACTTCCTGATAAACCCATTACCACAAAAGTTTCACCCTTTTGAATTGAAAAACTAACATCCTTAACTGCAACAACATGGCCAGTTTTTTCCTGAACTTCTTTAATAGAGAGGCTTGAGTCTAGATTTTTTATTATTGTCTTTTCATCTGGGCCAAATAACTTCCAAATATTTGAACAGGTAATCTTTTGGTCTTTATTCATTCTTAAAACTTATAATTTATTGTTAACATACACAATATTTTGCTTTAAAAGTAAATTTAATTATTCTAATTTTATAAATATGTCTAGTAGCACTGAAATCTTAGGAAAATCTAACCAGTCAAAAAACTTAATAACTTATTCGATAATTGGTATAGTTTTTTTAATAGCTTTATGGCTTTCATCACAAAGTGAAGGCCCTTCAAAATTTCCAAAATTTGTTACAGACGAATTTACATTTACTGCGTGGGTTAACGAAGGAGAAGATTTTTTAAAAAAAAATTATAGATGGATCACCAAAATTATAGCTAGCTACATTAAAGCAAGCTATTATTTTGTTGAAGATTTTTTGCTTGAGTCACCTTGGCTTTTGATAACAGCAATTATTGTTATTCCATGTATGATCGCTGGGGGTCTTAGATTGGGACTTTACTCATTGTTTGTAGTTTATTTTTGGGGTGCAACTGGAATGTGGGAACCTTCTCTCCAGACAGTGGCCTTAATGGGACTTTCTGTTTTACTTTGTGTCTTTTTTGGATTCATTTTAGGAGTTTTTTGCTCACAAAGCGATAGGTTTGAAAATTTTATGAAACCAGTTTTAGACACTATGCAAGTGATGCCTGCTTTTGTTTATTTATTTCCAGCTTTATTTTTTTTCGGCATAGGTGGAGCACCAGCAATTCTAGCTACAATGATTTATGCAATGCCACCGATCATAAGATTAACTAATACTGGTATAAGGCAAGTTCCAGCGCAAACAATTGAAAGCGCAACATCTTTTGGTTCAAATAAATTACAACTTTTGTTCAAAATAAAAATTCCGTTATCTTTACCTAGTATAATGATGGGTATTAATCAGGTCATAATGATGGCGCTTGCGCTTGTAGTGCTTGCTTGTTTTATTGGAGCTGAAGGAATTGGTGGTCAAGTTTGGCAAGCCATCAGAAGATTAGATGTTGGTTGGGCTATGGAAGGAGGACTTTGTATTTTATTTATGGCAATAATGTTTGATAGATTTAGTATGGCCTTTAGCAAAGACAAAGAAAGACTTCCATCAGATGTTCAAAAATTCTATTTGCTCCCTCAAAGTTGGGCAAAGTACCAAATAGCTAGACTTATAGAAAAACCCTTAAGTATAACTCATGATTTTATGAAATATATTTGTGTATTTATAACGAATTTAATTTCTTACTTTTGCAAATCTTTAATTTCAATATTTAACAAAATATTAGCAGAAGACATTGGGGAGTTCATAAGTAAGAGATATTACATTATTCCATCTTTTATAGTCTTTTTTATAATAATTTTAATCGATTCATATTTTATAAAAATTGGTTCTTTTCCTGAAGAATGGAGATTATCAATTAGACAACCAATTACAAACGCTGTGGAAAGCTTAACTGTTAATCCAGGTTTCATTTCTTTTACAAAGGGTTTAAGAGCATTTGTTTATCTGAACTTACTACGTCCATTAGATGTTTTCTTAACGCACATACCATGGTGGTATACTATGGCTGTCTTTGTTGCATTAGGATATATTACTGTAGGAATAAGATTTGCCATTATAACAGCTCTTTTATTATCTTTTATAGGGGCTTGTGGAATTTGGTCTCACTCAATGATAACTTTATCATCAGTTTTAGTCTCTGTTGCATTATGTTTTGTAATTGGGGTACCTCTTGGAATAATAGCTTCTTACAATGAGAGGTTTAGGAATATTCAGAATGTTGTCTTAGATGCAATGCAAACACTTCCTTATTTTTGTTATTTAATTCCTGTACTCATGTTTTTTGGTGGTGGTATTGTCTCTGCTGTTTTGGCAACTGTAATTTATGCTATACCGCCAATAATAAGACTTACATCACTAGGTTTAACACAAGTATCTGGAACATATTCAGAGGTATCAAGATCATTTGGGGGGACATTAATTCAAACCTTAAATAAAGTAAAATTTCCATTAGCAGTTCCAAGTTTGGTAATAGGTTTTAACCAGACTGTTATAATGGCATTTGCAATGCAAATTGTTACTCCGCTCATAGGTGGAAAGGGACTTGGATTAGAAGTGTTTAATGGCCTGGCTCGATCTGACACTGGAAGAGGCCTAGCCGCAGGTATTGGAATTGTGCTTCTTGCAATAATCATAGATAGAATAACTCTCGCGTGGACAAAAAAGCAAAGACAGGCATTAGGTTTATAAAATAAACAAATTAATTAAGAAATTTAGCCATTTTTTGTCCGGTTTACATTTATATAAGTTTTGCACTACAATAGTTTTTTTAAATTTAAGGGAGGAAACTTAATGAAACTAACAAAAACAATATCGGCACTATTTTTATCTTTAGTGCTATTAGTGGGTAGTTTAGGGCAAGCAAATGCTGCTAAGAGACTACACGCAGCTATTGCTGACTGGACAGGTGGTATTATAACTTGTGAAGTCGCTGTAGCAATTCTTGAGAGAGAATATGGATACAAAGTTAAACAAACTGTATTTCCATCAGGAACAGGTTTGTGGGAAGCAATTGCAGCAGGAGAAATTGATTTTGCATGCGAAAGCTGGCCAAGTTACGCTGAGGCGGACTCTGTTATGCTGAATGAAGATCTTATTTACGAAGGTAAAGTGGTTGGATCTTACAGTGGAGATGGAAGTGTAGATTTACTAGGTACAGCAGGAATAATTGGTTTATCAGATTACTGGATTCCAAGATATGCTGCTGAAGAGTTTGGTATAAAAACTTGGAAAGATTTAAATAAACATAAGGATAAATTTGCTACTATCGAAACTGGAAACAGAGGTAGACTTATCGCATGTCCAGTAGCTGGTTGGAACTGTCATGACCAAAAAAGACTTGATCTTTTAGGAATTGATTTCCAAGCAGATGAACTTGGAACTGAAGCTGCAGCAATTGCAGAAGCAAAAGCAGCTTACATGAGAAAAGAACCTTTCATGTTATACCTATGGTCACCACATTGGTTTTTTGGTCAGTATGACATGGTTGGAGTTCAGCTTCCAGATCATAAAGTTTGTAATCCTGATACGTTTACAGAAGCAAACAACTGGAAAGATTGTGGAACAAAAGGTTGGCCAGCAACTGGTTGGGCAAAAGACTATACAATGAATTATGGTAACCCAGCTGTTTTTGCAAAATCTGAAAACGCAGAAGCTAAGAAATTCTTCGAAAACATGTCTTTACAAAATATCGACCAGGCTAAAATGTTGGTTGAAGTTGATATTAAAAAAAGACCTGTAAAAGAAGTTGTTGCAGAGTGGTTAGACAATAATCCAGATAAATGGAAGCCTTGGTTAAAATAACATTTTTAAAACTCTAAAATTAAAGGCCCTTTTTATAAGGGCCTTTTTTTTTATGCATTTAATTCATAGAGGAATATTAAATAAGAAATTCAAAGAGAATTGCTTAGATTCTTTTAAAGCTTCTTTTAAAAAAAAATATGGGATTGAGACAGATATACATGCAACAAAAGATAAAAAATTTATATGTTTCCATGATTTTACTTTAAAAAGAATATTTAAAATAAACAAAAGTATAAAAGATATTAAATATCAAGAATTAAAAAAAATTAAGTATAAAAGTTTTAAAATTCCACTTTTAACTGAGGTCCTTAAACTTTCAAAAAACAAATATCCAATATTCGTTGAAATTAAACCATTTCTTGAGAAGAGATTACTAAGTAAATTAATCAATGAAACAAAAGGTTTTAACAAAGTCGTTTTTATTTCATTTAAGAAAGATAATATTGATAACCTTTTAAAAATTAACTCTAGTATTAAAGTAGGGTTATCTTTTTCTAATCGTTCAAGTATTAAATCAATTTTAAAAAGTTCAGTAAATAAAAAATTAAAATGTTTAATATTAGATAAAAAATTTTTAAATAACAAAAAAATACAAAAAATAAAAAAAGAAAAATACTATTATACGATTAAGAATAAAAATTATTTTTTAAAATACAGAAAAAATTATAATCTTATTTTTGAAAATTTATGATTTTTGTTTTTTTAAGTATTCTAATCTACCAATAATTTCATCTCTATCTAAATAGTATCCTTGTAAATGGCGATGTCCTGAGTTTGGATCGAAAGCAGTTCTTCCATGTAAAACTCGTCTATTATTAAATGAAAATATGTCACCAGGGCCTAATCTAAATTTTATTTGAAATTTATCATCGTGTAAAAGATTTCCAAATCTATGATGCGCTTTATAAACTTTATCCATTTGATCTGGGTGACAATCTAAAGCATCCATAGTTGCAACACTAAATCTTATATCATGAAAATCTTTATCCTTAGTTAAGCTGATTGCTGGCGCATGAAAACTTCTATGAGATTCTTGTGTATAATCTTTATCTCTAAACTTTAACGGAACTGAAATTAATGTTTCAAAAATTTCTTTTTCATTTTTTTTTAAATATTCAGCTACAGCAAAACCATCTATGGCTGAAGAATCTCCACCTTGAGCATCGTTTATTAAACAATGCAAGAACTGATAACCAGGTGGAAGCTCAAACCAAGGTAAATCCATATGATTTCTAAGAGCATGTGCGGTGTATGCAGAGTTATTAGGTTTTGGAATATTGATTACTTCAAATGGTGTTTTGAAAAACGTTTCTCTAACATGGCTAATTCTATGAAGAACATCAAAAGCAGATTTTTTTTCAATTGGAGCATTTTTAACTATTGCTATACCTTTGTGATGAAGTAATTCCAACCATTTCACTAAACCTTTATCAGAATTAATGATCTCATCATGATCTATATAAATTGATTCAAAGTTTTTTGATAAATTATTATCCCATAGTTGATATGGGGAAATATATTTCTTTTTATTATTTATTGTGTAACAATTTTCTCTGAGCCACTTAGGATCATAGTAACTGGTATGATTACCTTCACTCCATTCTATTTTTAATTTTCCTTCATCATTTAAAGAATAATTTTTTGGATTTATATCTTTTGAAACCTCTAAAATATTAAACATTCTATGGTTTGAGTCTTTATCATGAGCTGTGGGACAGTTATCTCTTAACCATAAATAGTTAAAATTACTTTGTTCGCCGTCACTCCACTTGATACTTAAATTTTTGTCTTTTTTTTCAACGTTATCAATTTTAACCATATTTAAATTCTTAATATTTTTTAAAGGTTTTTCAATAAATTTTTCACAAAAATATTCTTGTTTTTTACCCTCATACAATATTAAAGTAATAGGGCTATGGATAAATCGCTTAGAAATAAAAAAATTTTAATATCAGCAGGTGCTTCAGGTATTGGTTGGGTAACAGCAAAAATCTGTTTATCAAAAGGAGCAACTGTTTATATATGTGACATAGAGTCAAAGTATTTAAATAAAGTAAAAAAACATCCTCTTAATAATAAAAAATTATTTATTTATAACTGTGATGCCTCAAATGAACTAGATGTAAATGAATTATTTAAAAAAATTTTAAAAAAAACTAAAAAGTTAGATTGTTTAATTAATAATGTTGGGGTTGCAGGACCAACAGGAACTATTGAAAAATTATCCTCTAAACACTGGGAAAATACCTTAAAAATAAATGTAATCAGTCATTTCTATTTTACTAAACTGGCAATTCCAATGTTAAAAAATAATAAAGGAGGTTCAATTATTAATATGGCATCTGGAGCGGGTATAATGGGTTTTCCTCTTAGATCTCCTTATGCTGCAAGCAAATGGGCTGTAGTTGGAATTACTAAAACTTTAGCAATGGAGCTAGGGAAATTTAAAGTTAGAGTAAATGCTATATGTCCAGGAACTATAAAAGGTGATCGTATGGTTAGGGTAATAAGAGATAAGGCCAAATTTTTAAAAATTTCAAAAAAGTCTATTGAAAAAGAGTTTATATCTATGGCATCAATTAATAGTTGGGTTTATGAAGAAGATATAGGATACATGTGTAGCTTCTTAATATCTGATGATGCTAAAAGAATTTCTGGACAAATTATAGGTGTTGATGGTAACGCTACTAGACTAGATTAATTTCTAATTTTCTTCTCATACTTTTTCCTTAGCTTTAATAAATCAACTAAATACTCGTCTCTTATATTAGAAATTTTTGCTACAGACTTTCCTTTTGATTGTTTTTTTGTTCCATCTACCAGCCGATTTATTAGTTTCTTTGATAAGATTGGAGATTTTAATTTTGTCCATGGAAGTTTTAAAGCTGGTCCAAATTGTTCTAGCATATGTTTCATTCCAGCTTTTCCACCAGCTAAATGAAATGTTAAAAAGGTTCCCATCAAAGACCATCTTAAACCAGGACCATCTTCAATAGCTCTATCCAAATCCTCTGTGGTTGCATGACCTTCATTAATAATATGTAACCCCTCTCTCCATAAAGCCTCTTGTAATCTATCTGATAAATAACCAGGCAACTCCTGTTTAACCATTATTGGATTCATTGAGATTGATTTATAAAATCTTTTAGCTTTATTTAAAATTGCTTTAGATGTTTTTTTTCCTGGCACAATTTCCAAAGCTGGCAATAAATAAACAGGATTAAATGGGTGCCCTATAATTCCTCTTTGAGGATTCTTACATTTTGAATAAATTCTTGTAGGAAGCAATCCTGATGAGCTAGATGAAATAATGGTATTTTGTTTTGAATATTTTCCGATTTTACTAAGTAAATTAGTTTTCAAAGAATAATTTTCGGTTGCACATTCTTGGATAAAATCAGCGTTTTTCAAAGTTTCTTTTAAAGATGTAAAATATTTAAAATTTTTTAAATTTAATTTTTTTTTATTAAAAAGTTTTTTTGTATAAGGCCAAGCTCTTTTAATCTCCTCTATTATTTTTTTTTTTGACTTGATATCTTTATCAAATGCATAAACAATTTTATTGTGTGCTAAAAGACGAATAATCCAACCTGTTCCGATTACGCCAGTTCCAATGACTGCAACATTTTTTATATTAGACATTACTTGTGTTTAACAAGTTTTAATTTTTCTCTTGTTTCTGAAGGGGTCATAGTAGAATAACCCAATTCGTTTACTATTCTTATAGCTTTTTCTACTAGCTGAGCATTGGTTGCTAGCTTACCTTTTGATAGATATAAATTGTCTTCAAGCCCTACTCTTGGATTACCTCCCATTAAAACTGTTTGAGCAACAAATGGCATTTCATTTTTTGAAATTGCAAATCCAGACCAAACACCCTCCTTTGGCATTATGTCTTTCATTGCTTGCATTGCTAAAGTGGTAGCAGGCGCACCCCATGGAATTCCAAGGCACATTTGAAACATTGGAGGATCACTTAACAATCCTTCTTTATATAATTGCGCACCAAACCACATATTGCCTAAATCAAAAGCTTCAATTTCTGGTTTGACTTTAATTTCCATTAGTTTTTTTGCAGCTTTTCTCAAATCATTGGGAGTATTAACTGTAATGACTGAACTATCTCCAAAGTTTAAAGTTCCTGCATCTAAAGTACAAATCTCAGGAAGAAATTGTTCAACGCTTGATATTCTTTCCATCACATTTGCCATATCTGTCATTGGTCCAAATTCTAGAGGATTGTTACCTTGACCAATATCAAGATCTCCACCCATGCCAGTTGTTAAATTTAAAATTACATCAGTCCCACTAGATCTAATTCTATCGACTACCTCTTTATATAATTCTGGTCTTCTACTTGGAGTTCCATCTTTCTCTCTTACATGAATGTGCGCAATTGCAGCGCCAGCTTTTGCAGCCTCGATAGAGGCTTTTGCTATTTGTTCTGGAGTTTTAGGTAAATCTGGATGTTTACTAGCTGTATCACCAGAACCAGTCACTGCACAAGTTACAAAAACTTTATTGTCCATATTATTATAATCTAATATAATTCATTATTATTTAAATGAAAATAACTGAATTACAAAAAGATTTAGCAGCTACATTCAGGTGGACTGCAAGATTAAATATGAATGAAGGGGTTGCAAACCATTTTAGTGCGTGTGTGCCTGGTTCTTCTGGTGAATTTTACGTCAACAAGGCTGGTATTCATTTTAGTCAAATTAAAGCTAGCGATTTAATTTTAGTAACAAATGATAATATTGAAGATCTAAAAACTAAACCAGATGTTGTGGATGCTACAGCTATAAGTATTCATGGCACAATTCATCAAAAAGTACCTCATGCAAAATGTATATTTCACGTACACTCAAAATATGCAACAGCCCTATCAACTCTAAAAGATCCTACCCTTCCTCCAATAGATCAAAATACAATGAGATTTTATAATAGGGTCTCTTTATACGATGAGTATGGTGGTATGGGTTTTGAAGAAGAGTCATTGAAGATGGCAGCAGCTTTAGGGAATAAACAAAATTTATTAATGGCAAACCACGGAATTTTAACTACTGGTGAAACTATTTCAGATGGATTTGATGCCTTATATTATTTTGAAAGATCTGCTGAGACTTATTTAACAGCTTTAGCAACTGGTAAGGAATTAAATATAGCGTCCCACGAGGTAGCAGAAAAAACTGCTCAAGAATGGTCTGATTATCCATCAGATAATGGAAGAGCTCATTTAGATCAAATAAGATTGATTTTAGATAAAGAAGAACCCGATTATAAAAATTGAAATGATTAAAACTAATTTACTATCAGGCGCATTAGGTGCAGAAATCACAGGTATAGACCTAAAAGATTCAACGACCGAAAATTGGAATAAAATTAATAATTTATTATTAGAACATAAAGCACTTTTTTTTAGAGACCAAGATATATCATCCGAAGAACAAATTAATTTAGCTAAACATTTTGGACCTCTAGAAAAACATATTTATGTAAAGGGAAGAGAAGAATATCCAGAAATTTTGAGAATAATTAAAGAACCAGATGAAAAACATCAGTGGGGTGAAACTTGGCACACTGATGTTAGTTATAATCCAAAACCAACAAAGGTAATTATTTTAAGATCTTTAAAAATACCACCCGTAGGAGGCGATACAATGTTTTCTAATATGGAGATAGCTTATGAAACATTAGAAGACAAAATAAAAGATAAAATAAAAGATAAAAAAGCAGTTCATAGCTCTTTAGGTGCCGCTGCTTTTGTTGATGCCTACAATGCTATGGAGGGTAATGGTAACCTAAATGAATATTCAAATATACATCCTGTAGTTCGAACTCATCCTGAAACTGGAAAAAAAATATTATATGTAAATTCAATGTATACAAAAAGAATTTTAGATATGGAAGAGAATGAAAGTGATGAAATTTTGGATAAAATTTTTAGACACCAAGAGAGATTGGATTTTACATGTAGATTTAAATGGACTGAAAATGCTGTAGCAATTTGGGACAACAGAAGTACATTACATCAAGGACTAACGGACTTTTTTCCAGGTAGAGGCTTAGGACACGAAAGAGTGATGGACAGAATTGCTATAGAGGGTGATCACCCACAATAAGAGTATTACTTTGAAATTTGATTATTTAATTATTGGAGCAGGAACAGCTGGATGTGTTTTGGCTAACAGATTGTCAGAAAAAATTCAAAATAATGTTGCTATTTTCGAAGCTGGCAAAAAAAGTGACATTTGGAAAGTAAACATGCCACTTGCTATTCTTTATGCAATGCATGATCCAAAATATAATTATAAGTATTATTCTGAACCTGAGCCATATTTAAATAATAGAAGATTATTTTGCCCAAGAGGTAAGATGATTGGAGGATGTTCTGCTCACAATGGTATGGTTTATGTAAGAGGTAATAAAAATGATTATGACAGGTGGGCATCATTTGGTCTTAAAGACTGGAGTTATGAAAAAGTTTTACCTTTTTTTAAAAAAATAGAAACATGGTCTGGTGGGGAAAATAAATATAGAGGTGGAGATGGCATACTTCCAATTAATCAATCAAAAAATAAAAATCCATTATTTAAAGCATTTCTGAATTCTGCAAAAGAAGCAGGATATAAAATTAATAACGATATGAATGGCGAAAACCAAGAGGGATTTGGTATGTATGATGTTACCATTCATGAGGGTGAAAGAGCAAGTGCATCAAAATATTATTTAAATTCAGTAAAAAATAGAAAAAATTTAAATATATTTACTGAGTCTTTTGTTGAAAAAATAATTTTTGATGGAAGGAAAGCAATTGGAATTGAAGTTAAGATAAAAAACAAAGTTAAAAAAATTTATGCTAATAAAGAAGTTATTCTTAGTGGAGGATCGATAAATTCACCACAATTGTTAATGGTATCAGGTGTAGGTCCAGGTACACATTTAAAAGATAAAGGAATTGAAACTATTCATAATATAGATGGAGTTGGTAAAAATCTTCAAGATCATCTTGAAACATACATACAACAAGAATGCAAAACTCCAGATACTCTATACACCTATGTAAATAAATTTAATATGATTAAAGCAGGTATACAATGGTTTGTGAATAAAAGTGGTCCCTGTTCTACTTCATTCTTAGAGGCTGGTGGTTTTTGTAAATCTTCTTCAGATAAAGAATATCCAAATATACAATTTCATTTTTTTCCTGCTTTTGTAATAGATCATGGAAAAGTTGATCCAGATAGACATGGATATCAGCTGCATGCAAGTTTGAATCAACCAAAAAGTAGAGGTCATATAACTTTAAATAGCTCTAACCCATATGATTATCCCAAAATACAATTTAATTATTTAGAGAACGAATACGATCTTAATGAGACAGTAAAATGTATTCACGTTGCTAGAAAAATATTAAGTCAAAACTCAATGAAGCCTTATGCGGGAAAAGAAATCGGACCTGGAGAAAATGCTAATGATAATAAACAAATAGAGAGTTATATAAGATCAAAAGCAGAAACAGCTTACCATCCATCATGCACATTAAAAATGGGTACTGACAATACAGCTGTTGTTGACGAAAAATTAAAAGTTCACGGTTTACAAAATATTAGAGTCGCTGATGCTTCTGTTATGCCAGAGATCACAAGTGGTAATTTAAATGCTCCAACTTTAATGATAGCTGAGCGTGCAGCAGATTTTATTATTAATTCTTGATTGTTAAATTTAGTTTAGACTAAGAATTATTTTCAGTATCTTCAGCAACCTGATCTTTTGGTTGCTCTTCAGCCTCCGTTACTTGATCTAAAGATATATCTTCATTTTCTGTAGTTTCACTTTGCTCTGTCTCTACATTCACTTCTGGTTGAGCTCCACCAGATATTTCAGCCAAATCATCTTTTGAAACCTGAATTTTTTCTGGAATTTTTCTTGCTCTTTTTGACGGAAGTATTGGAGCGCCACTTTTTGAAATTTCACCTTTATACAAATTTTCAAAATCATCACCTACATCCTCGTCTTCTAAAGAGGTATCATCGACTTGCTCTACATGCTTTCTCAGTTTATAGACTGCGCTATCTTTTAAATCTGAAACTTTAATATTTTCGTTAGCAATTTCTCTAAGCGAAATTACTGTATTTTTGTCATCATCTATACTTACTGATGGTTCTACGCCTGAATTTAGTTGTGTAGTTCTTTCTTTTGCAACTAGAACTAATTCGTAGGGGCTTTCAACTTTATCAATACAATCTTCAACTGTTACTCTTGCCATGCGAGGTATTTATACTCATGAATAAAATAAATCAAGGTATTTTATTTTCTTATTTTAACCGGATTTAACTTAGTTCTTACTAAAAATAGCATTATCAATGCTGTAAATATATAAACACCAGATATCATTGCAATTTGTTCTATGGAGAAACCTTTATCTATCAAAATACCAAACAATGCTGTTCCAAAAGCTGTTGCAAAAACCATAAGAGCTGTAGTTAATGCTTTAATAGACCCTATATGTTTTACCCCATAAATTTCTGCCCAAGTAGAGGAACCCAATACGTTAGCTAAACCGTTTGATACACCAATTAGACCTAAAAATAAAAAAGATGTTAGTGGATGATTAAAGTAAATAATTACAAATACTGATAATAATAATGGAATATTCATATATATTAAAATTTTTCTACTAGTAAATTTATCAATTAAAAAACCTGCTATAAAAAGAGTTAACACAGAGAGAACCGAGTAAACCATAAAAGATTGAGCTATCACATATGGCCCCCATCCTTTTGAGGTTAAAATAAATGATTGATAAACAAAAGTTCCTGTTGCAATCCAAGGCATTGCTAACATATTTGCACATAATATATAAAATCTATAATCTTTTAAAACTTCTATTCTTTTCCAGTTTTTAATAATTATTTTTTTCGAATTTCTATTATCTTGTTCTCTAGACTCAAAATTCAAATTTTTTAATAAAATAAATGATACAATAGGTAATAATAAAATAATTAGTATAGAGATATATATCCAAATATTTCTCCAATCATAAACTGTTAAAAGATAAATTATTAAAACTGGTAATATAAATTCAGCGGTTGATAATCCAAACCAACTTGTACTTAAAGCTTTACCTCTTGACTTTGTAAAGTATCTTGAAATTGTAGTGGTTGCAGTATGTGACATCATTCCCTGACCCGAAAATCTCATCAGAAAAATAGCGATAAATAAAATTGTAATGGATGATATTTTGGAAAAGAAAAAACAAGATAATGATAGCAAAATAATTACCAAAAAAGCAAATTTAAAAATATTTATATCATCTATTTTTTTTCCAACCCAAATTAAAACAAAACTACTAAGAAGTGTTGCTGATGCATAAATTGTGCCAAATTGTCCATGTGAGATAGAAAGTGCTTCACGTATACTTGAGTTAAATAACCCAAGAAAATAACTCTGTCCAAAACTAGAAAAAAATGTAAAAATAAATCCAAATAAAATTACTTTTAAACTTAAACTTTTAAACATATAAAAAAATTATGAGTTGTAATGTTGCTTTCATAGGTCTTGGTGTAATGGGTTATCCAATGGCAGGATATATATCAAAAGGTGGTCACAATGTAACTGTTTTTAATAGAACTAAATCAAAAGCAGAAAAGTGGGTAAATGAATATAAAGGTAAAATGGCAGAAACGCCTGCAGAAGCTGCTAAGGATGCTGAATATATTTTTACCTGCGTCGGTAATGATAATGATTTAAGAGAAGTAACCTTTGGCGAATCTGGGGCCTTTAAAACAATTAAAAAAGGATCTGTTTATATTGATAACACGACAGCTTCAGCAACAATTGCAAGAGAGATATATGCACACGCTAAAAAGAATGGCTTTGGTGCATTGGATGCACCTGTCTCAGGTGGTCAAACTGGTGCAGAAAATGGTGCACTTACAGTTATGATTGGTGGTGATCAAGTAGATTTTGATAAAGCAAAAGATAAAATTGATTGTTACAGCAAAAAAATGAAATTACTTGGTGGTGCTGGAAATGGTCAGCTCGCAAAAATGGTTAATCAAATTTGTATTGCTGGTTTAGTCCAAGGTTTATCCGAAGCAATAAATTTTGGTATGAAAGCTGGTCTTAACATGGAAGATGTAATTGAGGTTATTTCTAAAGGTGCCGCACAATCTTGGCAAATGGAAAATAGATATAAAACAATGATTGATGATAAATTTGATTTTGGTTTTGCTGTTGATTGGATGAGAAAAGATCTTAAAATTGCAATGGATGAAGCGAAAAACAATGGCTCTTTATTACCTGTTACAGAACTAGTTGATAGATATTATGGCGAAGTTCAGGAAATGGGTGGAAACCGATGGGACACATCCAGTTTAATTAAAAGGTTTAGAAAGTAATAGAGTATGCAGCCAGCATACTATGAAAATTTAGAAGAAATTCAAAATAAGTTTTGGTCTATGCTAGAGGACGCTGTGACTAATAGAGGTTCTCCTTTCAGAATTCCTGTTTTTATTTGTGCTCATCAAGATGAGGTTGATGGCAGAATTGTTGTTTTGCGTAAGTCAGACAGATCAAGTAATCTATTACAATTTCACACTGATTTAAGGTCTCCAAAAGTAGATATTCTTAAAAAAAATAAAAATGCCTCTTTAGTTTTTTACGATAAAGAAGAAAAGATACAATTAAGAGTGAAAGTAAAATGTGAAGTTAACAATCAAAATTCTATAACGGAGGAGTCTTGGAAGAAAACACAACATATAAGTAGACGTTGTTACTTAACTGACAGCCCTCCTGGAACTACCTCAGAAAATCCAACTTCTGGAATGATATCTAAATTAGAAGATTTTGATTACACAATGGAACAAAGTGAAGAAGGTTATAGAAATTTTACTGTAATTAAATGTAAAATTAAAACTATTGAATGGCTATATCTTGCAGCTAAAGGACATCGAAGGGCAAAGTTTGATCTAGAAACCAATAAAAATTCTTGGTTAGTTCCCTAATTTTTAGAATCGCAATAAAACAATTTTTTTTATTAAATTAACTAAGAATAAAAATAAGGTATAAGTTTTAAATAAAATTTTATATTTCAAAAAGTATCTTAAATTATTTCCTGATCTGTTTGTTTTTTCTTTAAATTTCATATCCTCATATGAATGATTGATAACCTCTTTGCTTACTCTATCATTGACACCTTTTTTCAAAAAAACAATGTTATGATGAAACGAAATATTTAATATTTGTGAGTCGTATTTTTTTTTAATATAAAATGGGTTTGCTATTTCTTGATAATTTATACTATCCGTTAAATGCTTAAAAAAATTCATATGTGAATTTGAATATTTCAGGTCAAAGGGATTTCCTCCAAAAAAATGGTTATAACTAGTTTGAATATCCTCAACAATATATAAACCTTTATTTTTTAGTGCGGGGAATAGTAGTTGAAAACTTTTTTTAACATCTTTTGATAAATGGCTTCCATCATCAATAATTATATCAAATTCCTTATATTTACTGATTATCTCACTAATAAATTTTTCATCACTTTGTGATCCTTGATGAATGTCAATGTTACTTCTATTTAAGTTTTTTTCATCTAAATTTATCTTGTGTATATCAATTCCAACTATTTTTGAATTTTTGAAATAATCTGACCAAGTTAATAATGATTTGCCATCAGCAATACCTAATTCAAGAATTATTAAATTATCCTCTTTTAATTTATGAAAATAACTTTCGTAAATTTCAATGTAACCATGTTCTATTTTGTCGGATTTGTAAGTCTCAGCAATTTTTTTTAAATTATGATTTTCCATGATTAATTCTTTATTTCTCTAATGCAGAAAGTTTTTTTCTAAGTTTTGGTGATAAATTAGAAAACCATTCTTTTTCTTTGCCAGACTCAGGCAAAACTGCGCCATATTCTATCATCTGAGATGGTGGCAGATCATTGATGTAAACCCAAACCTGCGTTTCATCTAGATTTGAATTTTTAACTAATACATCTTTTAAATCAGAAATTAGCTTATCTTTTATTTCTTTGGCTCTACCAGACCTAATTTGACCTAGTAAAAATAAAGAAGGTTCTTTCACTATTTTTCCACCCATAAAATGATTATTCTTTTTTGTTTTATTAAATATCACTTGAGCAAAGTAAGTATTTGCACCAGTTACAATATTATGAACTTTAGTGATTCCCTCAGCTATTTTTTTTTGTTGTTTGTATGAAATATAAAAATTTGAATTGGTTACTGTGTAAGTTGGCATAAATTTAAAATTAATTTAGAATATATGTTTTTAAGTCGCAGTGAAATTAAAATTTTATAAATTATATATAGCTCATGGAGACATCAATTCTCATTATTTTAGTGGTTGTAGTTGCTGTTATACTTTTTAGACCTTTATCAAAAAAAGAACTAGACAAGTATAACGATAAAGATAACTGGTCAAATATGGGATTTTAACAAAGGAAACATTATGAAAAAATTTATAATAACAACCATAATAATTCTATTTTCTGGATCAGCATTCGCAGGATCTTGTCCAATGATGGCAAAAAACATAGATGCTAAAATTGCAGAGGCTCAAGAACTTAGAGATATAGCTATGAATGCTCACAAGAATGGTGACCATGCCAAATCAGAAGAATTGCTTAATAAAGCATTAGAATTGTTTAAAGGATAAATTATTTGGAGCTTAGGGGTATCTGACAAAAGAATACCCCTCTCCTTTTATAAATATTAAAAAATAGATTTAGCGTATTTTTTCCAGTTGTGTTGGTAATGTTTTGTATTTTCAGAAACTGCCTTTTTTTCTTCTTCCGTAATCTCTCTTACAACTTTGCCAGGTGAACCAATCACTAAGGAATTATCTGGAATAATTTTGTTTTCAGTTATCAAAGCTTTAGCCCCTATAATGCAATTTTTTCCAATTTTTGCGTTATTAAGTATTACTGCCCCTATTCCAATAAGACTGTTATCTCCAATTGTACATCCATGTAACATAACCATATGTCCAATTGTTACATCTTTACCAACTTTCAAGGGATAGCCAGGATCAGTGTGCAAAACACTCCCATCTTGAACATTCGATCCTTCTCCTATATGAATATTTTCAATATCTCCTCTAAGAACTGCATTAAACCAAATACTTGAATTTTTTTCCAAAGTAACGTCTCCAATGATAGTTGCATTTGGAGCTACCCAATTTTCGCCAGAGTTTTTTGGTTTTTTATCTTTCAAATCATAAAACATAAATTATATATTAACCTATCATGGCTCTTACAAAAACACCAATATGTGATTTCGGAAAAAAAGCTGAAGAATTCAAACTGAAATCTACAGAAAATAAAATACTTTCATTAAACGATATCAAGGGAGAAAAAGGAACTTTAATAATGTTTATTTGTAATCATTGTCCTTATGTTAAAGCTATAATTGAAGATCTTGTTAATGATTGCAAAGAAATAAAAAATTTTGGAATTAATTCAGTAGCTATATGTTCAAACGATGTAAAAAATTATCCAGAAGATTCATTTGAAAATATGATTAAATTTGCAAAAAATAATAACTTTAATTTTCCTTACCTTCATGACATATCTCAAGAAGTTGCTAAAAAATATGAAGCTGTATGTACACCTGATTTTTTTGCTTATAATCATAATCTAGAACTTCAATACAGAGGAAGAATAAGAGAATTAAAAGACTTAAAACCTATAAGATCTGGGGAAAGTGATTTGTTAATAGCTTTAAAAAAGATTTCTAAAACAAGTCAAGGACCTGAGGATCAAATAGCAAGTATGGGATGTAATATAAAGTGGATCAAATAATTTAATGTACTTAATAATAACCAGAAATTTTCCTCCTGAGGTTGGGGGAATGCAAAACCTAATGTGGGGTTTAACAAATTCTTTATCCAAACTAAATATGGTAAAAGTATTTGCTGATTATCATGAAAATCATGAAGAATTTGATGGAAAAGTATCCTTTTCAATTGAGAGAGTTAAGGGTCCAAAAATTTTGAGAAAATATAGAAAATCTTTTTTAATTAACGATTTTATAAAGCAAAATACTAAAATTAATTGCTTAATAGCAGACCACTGGAAAAGTTTAGAAAATATAAATACTAATAAAAAAAAAATTTGTTTAATACATTCTAAAGAGATAAATCATAAAAAAGGTTCCTGGTTAAACAAAAGAGTTTTAAATGTTTTAAACAATATTGAGTATGTGGTTGCAAATTCAAATTTTACAAAAAATTTAGCAATAGATTTAGGTGTATTTTCTGAAAAAATCATTGTGATTAACCCAGGAATTGATCCAGTTTACAAAGTACCTCAAGATTTAATGAAAAAAGCAGAAGATATATTTGGTGCTAAAAAAAATAGATTAATCACAGTTTCACGTTTTGATAAAAGGAAAAATCATGAAAAAGTAATTATGGCCTTAAGAAATTTAAAAGAAATCTATCCAGATATAATTTATCTTTGTATTGGGTACGGTGATGAAGAAGATAATATTAAAAAATTAGTAGAGCAATTAAACCTTAGTAATCAGGTAATTTTTTTAAAAAATATATCGAATGATTTAAAGAATGCTTTAGTTGCATCATCAAATATTTTTATAATGCCTTCGATTATTGATAAAAAATCTGTTGAAGGTTTTGGTATTGCTTTTGTAGAAGCTGCACAATTTGGTGTTCCATCGATTGGAGGAAAAGACGGTGGGGCATCTGATGCAATAGTTCATGAAAAAACAGGTTTAATTTGTGATGGAAACAGTTTGGAAGACATAAGTGCGTCAGTTGATACACTTTTAAAAGACCGAAAATATAAACAGTACGGCAAGCTTGCAAAAGAAAATTCCAAAAACTTTTATTGGGATAAAATTATTGAAAACTATAAAAGAATCTTATAAATTTTATCAATGATTGATAAATTTAATAATATTTTTTATTTACTAATATTTATAGTGCATTTCCTGGGTGTTGGAATATATGCTTTTCAAACAATTGTTGGAACTAAAAGTTTCATGAAAAAATTTGATATTGCACCAACTGGTGCAATAATGACCAGACTGGCTGGTGGCTTTATGTTAGCAGTTTTTTTAATGTCGATCTATGTAGGTTTCATCAGGCCTAATGGCCTTGAGGGTTCTTGGGCTTTTTTTAATTTAGTTTTTGTAAATAATTTATGTATTTTTCTTTGCAATTTTTATTCAGTAAAAATAGATAAGACCGGTGTTACAAAAAAAACTGGTAATGAACCTGTAATTGCTCCACTTATGTTTACAATAATGAGTGCATTGCTTTGCTATGGTTTGGCAGATAAAATTTATTATTAATTTATACTGGTAAAATAAGATAGTTATCTCTATCAATTTTTTCTTCAATTTTATAATTGATCAGTTTTATAAAATCCTCAAAATCCTTGAATTCATATTTAAAATCTAATTTAAACTCTTTATCAAATTCAAAAATAATTGGCATTTTATGATTTAATATTGTGTTTTCAGCACCATATAAAACTTTTAAATCATAACCTTGAGTATCAATTTTCATAAATGAAATTTTTTTATCAAATTTAATATCATCAATTTTTACAGATTTGACTGCATTTGTTTTTTTTTTTGAAAAATTTTTTTTATCTATAATATTTATTTTTTGAGATCCGTAAGTAAAATAATTTTTACTATTGAGATTTATTTTATCGATAAAATTTTCAGTATTTTGATTTTCGATTAAGTAGTTAAAAGCTTTAATATTTGAACCATTTATGAGTACATTTTTTTTTAAAATCTTGAAAATATAAGGATCTGCTTCAAAACTATATACACTTACATTAGTATTTGAAAATGAATATAATATACTTAGCTGACCATAATTAGAGCCAATATCTAAAACTATTGTGTCTGCCTCTATAAATTTTTTTCCAACTTCATAAACTTTTTTATCAAATATCTCATTTTTGATTATTGAATTTTTTATCATATCGTACTTAGCAAAATAGGGTAAATAATATTTTCCTGTGATAGTTTTGTAAAGTTTTAAGTATCTCAGATTCATCAATCGATTCTCTATTGCATCCCATATTCGAGTAGTAAAATCTGTTAATCTAAATATTCTTTTTAATATTACTTTCATAAATATTTTAAAATTTTTCCATAAACATTTTGAGCGCTTAATTTAGTAAGATCATTTACTTGAATAGCTTTAAAATTTTGCCTCTCAATGCTGACCTTATATGCTGTTGTATGTGATCCAAATAAAGTTAATCCTTTAGCATTTAAATGTGCAGTCATATGTGCTGGCCCAGTATCATTTGCAATTACAAAAGAACTTTGCTTAATCAGTGATGACAACTGAGAAATACTAATTGGTTTTTCTCTATCTAATATACAATTTGCTTTAATTTGCTTTGCTTGATCAATTTCCTTAGGACCTGGTGCAATTATAATTTTGTATTTATCTTTAAAATTACTTTTTATTATATCAATTAATTCATTGTAGTGGGGCCACTTTTTTTGCTTTAAATGTGGTGAACAAAATGGAAATAGTAAAATATAATTTTCAAGATTAAATTCTAATTTTAAATTAGATATATCCTCACAACTCCATGAAAAATCTGGTTTAATTGTATGATTAATTTTAAGTCCAGATGTTTTTAATTGATGAGCAAATCTTTCAAGAACAGGATTTTTATCAAACTCCTCTTTATTTTTATCTTTCGGTAGGGTCGTTTCTGATGAAGACCATATATTTAAATTAGACTTAGGAAATAGAATTTTTTTATAAAAATTTGTTCTAGATGAATTTTGAAGATCATAAACTTTTGAAAAATTAAATTTTTTTATATTTTTCATCAAAAGATAAAGGTATACAAGATTAAATCTAGATAATCTTTTGTCTAATATTACGTTGTTTAAATAGGGATTTTTTTTAAAAAGCTCTAAATATGGTTTTGTTGTTAATAAATATAATTTATCACCTTTATGGTTCTCAAATATATCTTGAATTACACCACTAGCTTGGGCTATATCACCTAGAGATCCATGTTTAATTATTAAAACGTTAGACATATTTAAAACAATTTAACATAGTATTGTGTTTTATGAATAAAATTCTAGTTGAAGTTTCTGTGGGTGAACTTTTGGATAAAATATCTATTCTTGAAATAAAAAAGGAAAAAATAAAGGATAAAGATAACCTTTCATATATCAATGATGAATATTCTTTATTAAAAAAACAGCTAGAAAACAACATTAAAATAGATGAAAAGTTACAAAACTTATTTGCTTCTCTTAAAGAGGTAAATAACAATCTTTGGAACATTGAAAATGAAAAAAGGTTGTACGAAAAAAATAAAGATTTCAGTGAAAAATTTATAAAAACTTCAAGAGAGATACATTTCTTAAATGATAAAAGATCAAAAATAAAGCTTGAAATAAATTTAATTACGAAATCAAAAATAAAAGAAATTAAAGAATATACTAGTTATTAATTAAAATTTTTTTCATTAATTAATAACTATATTTTTTTTCTAGATATTTAATTACATTATGAATTATAAAAGTTATAAATAGGTATATTCCCCCTGCAACAATGAATACTTCAACTGGTTTAAACGTGGTTGATATTATGTATTTTGCTACTCCAGTTAAATCCATAAGCGTTACAGTGCTTGCTAAGGAAGTGCCCTTTAGCATTAAAATAATTTCATTACCATAAGCTGGAAGAGATTGTCTAATAGCAATAGGGACTTGAATTTTATAAAAAATTATTTTTGATTGTATTCCAAGACTTTTACCTGCCTCTATAAAACCAGGTTTGATTGTTTGAAAAGCTGATCTTAAAATTTCAGAAGTATAAGCGCCTGTATTAAGTGCAAATGCTATAATCGCACACCAGTATGGTTCTTTTAGTGCTACCCATAAAAAAGATGATCTTAAAGACTCAATCTGACCAAGTCCAAAATAAATTATAAATATTTGAACCAATAATGGCGTTCCTCTAAATATATATGAATACCCATAAGCAAATTTATTAATAAAGGAATTTTTATTTAATCTCAATATAGCAAAAAACAGTCCTAAAAATAGTCCAAGCACTAAAGATACAGAAAGTAATTTTAATGTAATCAAAGTGGCATTGAGTAACTTTGGAAAGCTAGTTATCATTAAATCTAAATCCATTAGTATCCCTTGCTATATTTAATTTCTAACTGATTAATTAATTTCATACTTAAAAAAGTTAATAACAAGTATAATATTGCTGCAAAGGAATAGAAGAAAAGTGGATCTCTTGTTGAACCAGCGGCGATGTATGATTGTCTCATGATTTCTACTAAACCCGTCACCGATATTAATGAAGTATCTTTTAATGTAATTTGCCAAACATTACTTAAGTTTGGAATTGCAAGTCTTAACATTTGGGGCATAATAACTTTAACAAAATGAATTGATTTTTTTAAACCCAAAACTTTTGAAGCTTCAAACTGTCCTTTATCAATTGACTGAATAGCACCCCTAAAAACTTCAGTTGAATATGCTCCTGAAATAATTCCAATAGCAAAAGATCCAGTTATAAAAGCATTAATTTCAATATAATCATTATATCCAAATATAGAGGCTACGAACATTACTGCCCCACTACCACCAAAGAAAAATAAATAAATTACCAATAATTCTGGAACACCTCTTATTACTGTTGTGTAACAATTTGCAATTAGATTTAAAAATTTATTTTTAGATAATTTTAATGGTGTAAAAATTAAAGCAAAAATGAAACCTATCAACAAAGCTGTTATTGAAACAGCAATTGTCATTAATGTGGCAATGAATAGCTCATCACCCCATCCTGTTTTTCCAAATGCTAGAAGTTCCATATAGACTGGCGACTATATATCATAGTCGCCAAATCTAAAATCATTTACATAGAAGCGTCAAAGCCAAACCATTTAGTAGCAATTCTACTAATGTCACCATTTTTTCTTGCTTTATCAATGGCTCTATTAAAGGCATTTAAAAGTTCTGTATCATCTTTTCTAATACCAACTCCAACACCATTACCAAATGCACCACCAGAAAATGTTGGTCCAACTAAAACTACTGGTTTTCCTGATTTCTCTGCGTAGTCAGTAAATGCAACAGCTGCTGCTAACGCAACATCACATCTACCTGAAGTTAAATCTAAATTAACTTCATCTTGAGTTTTGTAAGTTCTAACATTTATTTTTCCTACATCACCAGACTCTAAAAAATTTTGGTGAATTGTAGCTGTTTGTGTACATACAGTCTTACCAGCTAAAGCAGATGTTAAAGTTTTAAGGTCTTTCTTAACTGCACCTGTCTTTTTTGTAAGATTAATTCCTTCAGAAGTATCAATACCCTCTAGGTCTGAACCTTTCATAACAGCTAATGATGCAACTTCGTCAGCATAACCTTGTGAAAAACTAATTGCTTTTTGTCTTTCTGCGGTAATAGACATACCTGCCATTATAGCATCAAATTTTCTCATGATTAGTGCTGGAATCATACCATCCCAATCTTGTTCAACAATTTCACACTGCTGTCCTATATATCTACAAAGTGTCCAAGCCAGCTCAACTTCAAATCCAATTAATTTACCAGAAGCATCTTTGGAATTCCATGGTGGATATGCACCCTCTGTGCCTATTCTTATTTTATCAGCGTTAGCAGATATTGTTAAAAATAAACTTATCAACAATCCTAAGCTGAACTTTTTAATTATATTCATTTCTCCTCCAAATTTATTTGAGGAATTATTTCACAAAAATTAATATTAAAAAAGAGATTATTTATTTAAGGACGATGCAAAGTTCCAAGAACAATCAAAGCTTGGAATATAAATTCTATCTAAGGATGTATTGCCAAAGCTTTTTTCAAATAAATTTAGCCATTTATCAACTTGTTTTGGTTTTTTGTCTTGGCTTCCAACTTGCGCAGTGATTGTTCCATTTGATTTTAAAATTCTTTTTAAAGAATTTATATTTTTTGCTGCAAGATCTATGCAATATTGATCATCATTCAAATCAACAAATATTTTGTCATATTTATTTTCTTCTACTTTTTTAATACTTTCAAAGGCATCACCCCAAACACACTTTACAGAATTTTTTGTAGTAGCTTTTTCACCTATTTTGGATAAATGTTTGTCACAAACATGAACAACTTCGGGATCTAGCTCGTACCAATCAATTAAATTGAATCCTTTCGAAATGAGTTCTCTTGCTACTCCACCATCTCCACCACCAATTATCGCTGACTTATCTTTGCTAGGATTTAGTTTTAAACCTGAATTTACAAATGTTGAACTATATAGGTGTTCGTCACTTTCAGCTACTTGAAGTTCATTATCTATGAATAAAGACTTACCAAATTGTTCCAAATCTAAAATTTCAATATGTTGTCCAACTTTTGAAGTAAAATCTTCCAATATATTTCTAACCATGTAATATTTTTTTAGTCCAGGTGAACTATAAATATCATCGTAATAGCTAATTGTATCTCTATTAAATTCTTTTTTAACTATACGTTTATGTTTGATTTCTTTTTTTAAAATTTCTAAAGCGACAACTGGATTTATTTTGCCACAAGTAAAAAAATCAAAACTTATAATTTCTTTTTCAGGAAATGTATGAAAGCTTATATGACTCTCAGCAAGCAAAGCTACTAATGTAAATCCTTGTGGTTCAAATTTATATTTTGAAATTTCTAGAACAGTAACTTTTGCTCTTTTTGCAATTTTGTAGACAAGTTTTTCAAAAAACTTGGGTTCATATTCTTTCTCTGTTCCGATGATATCAAGAGTAATATGCTCACCTACTTTACCCATAAAAAGTTACCCCTAGTTTTTTTTATAACTTTTAGTTTTTTCTAAAATTTTATTCATTTCTTCAAATGAAAGAATCTTAGGTTTCCCTATTTTTAATGTATTTATATATTGATGACAAATATTTTCTACTTCTTGTGCAAGCTCAAATGCTTCTTCTAAATTTTTACCAAATGCAACCTGACCGTGGTTTGACATCAAGCATGCTTTTCTTTTTTCGAGAGCTGTGAGCATATTTTCAGATAATTCTTTAGTACCAAAAGTTGCATATTCTGAACATTTAATATCATCACCTCCTGCTAAGGCTATCATGTAGTGAAAGGCTGGTATATTTTTTCCATGGGCAGAAACAGCTGTGGCATGTGGAGAATGTGCGTGCACAATTGCATATGCATCCTTTTTTTTAATATAAATATCCTGATGAAATCTCCATTCTGATGATGGATTTAAATCATTTTTTGATATTTTATCATTATTTAAACTTTCATCCAACTCTAAGAAAACAATATTTTCTTCATTAAGTTGATCATATTTAATTCCTGAAGGAGTAATTAAAAATCCTTTTTTTCCATTTTGATCTGCTCTTATTGATATATTTCCAGATCTTAAAGGTGACAAATTTGAACTATTAAGTTTTTTTGCATACTCAATAACTTCTTTTTTTAAATTATTCATTACTTACTTAAATTTTTTTCTATTTCAGTCTTACAAAAAATTTTAATATCTTCAATATTTCTATCCTTATAAATTTTTTTCTGGGCAATTACGCATGCCTTCATAGATTTGCTTAAACTAAATGATCCATACTCTATTCTTGAAACATAAAGCATAATAAATGCTATTATTAAAAATAATATATAATACAAATTTTTTCTCATTTAAATAATTCCTTTAACCCATTTTCAGATGCTTCACAAATTCCTTTTTCGGTAATTAATCCTGTAACATACTTCGCTGGTGTAACATCAAAAGCTAAATTCATGGATTTGCTTTTTTGAGGATAAATTCTTACCTTAATAATTTTTCCATTTTGATCTACACCTTCTATTTCTGATAATTCATCTGAACTTCTTTCTTCAATTGGTATTTCTTTTGAATTTTTTGTTTCCCAATCAATTGTTGAACTTGGTAAAGCAACATAGAATGGAACATTGTTATCTTTGGCAGCTAAGGCCTTTAAATAAGTTCCAATTTTATTACAAACATCACCATTAGCTAGTGTTCTGTCTGTACCAACTATACATAGATCAACTTCGCCTCTATTCATTAGTATACCACCAGTATTATCTGCAATAATAGTATTTTTAATTCCCTCTTCATTAAGTTCGTACGAAGTTAAATTTGCCCCTTGGTTTCTAGGTCTTGTTTCGTCAACCCATACATGGATAGGAATTCCATTTTTATGAGCATGATATATAGGCGAAGTAGCAGTGCCCCAATCTATTGTTGCTAACCAACCAGCATTACAATGAGTTAAAATATTTACTGGTTTTTTTTTTTTATTATAAATTTCTTCAATAATTTTTAATCCATTTAATCCAATATTTTTACAGAAGTTAATATCTTCTTCACAAATTTCTTTTGCTTCATTAATTGCAATTTCTAAAATTTTATCACTATTAACACCTGCGATTTTTTTCATCATTCTATGCACGGCCCATTTTAGATTAATTGCTGTAGGTCTTGAATTTATTAATTCTTCAGAAATTTTTTTTAAAAAAGATTGATCATTATTTTCTAATATTGATAAAACTAATCCGTACGCTGCTGTAGCGCCAATTAATGGAGCACCTCTAACTTCCATGGTTTTAATTGAATTAATTGCATCTTTAACTGTTTTAAGATCTTTAATAACAAATTTATGCGGTAGTTTAGTTTGATCAATTATTTTTACACAATTGTCCTTCAGCCAAATTGTTTTATAATCTTTGCCTTCTATTTTCATTATTTAATTCTATCTAAACTTTCAGTCGGCCAAATTTTTTCTCTATCATACATTTTATCATAGCAAATTGATTTATCAGTGATTTCAATCCAGGGGTCTTTATCTTTGACAAAAATATGAGCTTGGGGTTTTAAAGAATTTTCTAATGTTTGTGATCTTATAGCAACTCTTCCTACAGATATATTGTATCTACAAAAAACATATACTCCACAAATTATGCAAAAATAAGCGTTAACACCTTTTCCACTTCCAGTTGGAAGCTCAATAGATGCAACGTCCCCTTTAACTTCTAAATCTTTCTCAAGAACCATTGTATGTATTACAAAAGATGAACCTGTAGATTTTTTACAATCTTTGCAATGGCAAGCTTGAGTGAATAATGGTTTATCTTTTATTGTATACTTAACATTCTCACATCCACAACTTCCTTTTAAACTCATTTATTCAAAACTCTTCCTGCTACTGTTTTAAGTTTATCTATAGTTTTTTTTGTTCTTTTCTCCGGTGATGTAATGATAGCAACATCTAAACAATTATTTGTTGGATCCTTTGAATCTATATATTTTTCAAAATTCTCAATTAAATTTTTAATCATACTTTTAGCTTTTGAGGCATTTCCTAAAAGAACCTTAATAACTTGTTGGACGTCAACATTTTCATGATCTGGATGCCAACAATCATAATCCGTAACCATTGAGACAGAAGCATATCTTATTTCTGCCTCCCTTGCCAATTTAGCTTCTGGCATATTAGTCATACCTATAACATCTGCTTTCCATGATCTATATAAGTTAGATTCAGCTAATGTTGAGAATTGTGGTCCTTCCATAACAACATAAGTACCTCCTCTTTGATATTCTATTTCCTCTTTTTTAATTGCTTCTTCACAAGCATTCATTAAACCATTTGAAGTTGGGTGTGCCATTGAAACATGAGCTACTATTTCGTCATCAAAAAAAGTTTTATTTCTTGCAAAAGTTCTATCTATAAACTGGTCGATAATTACAAATTTGCCTGGTTGGAGGTCTTCTTTTAAGGAACCAACTGCAGATATTGAGACAATATCAGTTACCCCAAGTTGCTTCAGAGAATCGATATTTGCTCTAAAATTAATCTTGGAAGGTGAAATATAATGTCCCTTTCCATGTCTTGGTAAAAAATAAACTTCTTTCTCCCTATAATTAGTTTTCAAGATTTTATCTGAGGGATTGCCCCATGGTGTTTTTATATTTAAAAACTCTCGATCTTTAAATTCTTCGATATCATAAAGACCACTACCACCAATAATAGCTAATTTGTTTGTCATATTATTTAAAATGATTTAATTATTTATAACTTATAAATTTATGGATTTAAAAGATTATATTAGGTCAATTCCAAACTATCCTAAAAAGGGAATTTTATTTAGAGATATTACTACATTAATTAAAGATGAAAAAGCATTTAGAGAAACAATTAATCAAATAATTGAAAAATCAAAAAAATTTAAAATAGATAAAATAGCTGCAATAGAGTCTAGAGGTTTTGTTTTTGCATCTGCAGTTGCGTATTTATTAAAAAAACCTTTTATAATGTTAAGAAAAAAGAACAAATTACCGGCAGAGACATACTCCACAGATTTTGAATTAGAATATGGAACAGCAACTATCGAAGTCCACAAAGACTCAATTGAAAAAAACGATACGGTATTGATAATTGATGATTTAATCGCTACAGGAGGGACAGCAGAAGCTGCAGCAAAATTAATAGAAATGTCTGGTGGAGCAATTTCTGGATTTATATTTGTGATAAATCTTTACGATCTTGGTGGATCAGATAAATTAGTAAAATCTGGTTTTAAAGTAGAAAATTTAATAGATTTCCCAGGACACTAAAAATGGATATACTTAAGTTTATTTTGAAAATCTTTAATAAAAAAAAGTATCAAAATGAAAAAAATTTAAGTTTATATAATAAGTCATATAAAGATATTATTGAGACAATTAATCAAAAAATTCAAAATAATACAAAACTTAATTTTCTTCATTCGGGTCACTTAGGGGATATAATAACTTCGCTTGCTGCAATTAAAAAAATCTCGTTATCTCACGAATGTAATTTATTTATCAATCTTAATAAAAAAATTGGCTATGATTATCACAATCATCCTGGAAAAGGTTTTTTTATGAATGAGGAGTTTTTTAATAAACTATATCCATTACTAAAGTGTCAAAATTATTTAAAGAGTATTCAAATTCACAAAAACGAATATATAGATATAAATCTAGATCACTTCAGAATTTTACCTGTTAAATTAATAAATCCTCCAAGATATTATTTTCATTTATTGGGCCAAAAGGTAAACTTAAGTGAACCTTTTATTGATGTGGGTGAACATGATAAAATAAAAGATAAGATTGTAATAATACGATCTTTTAGATTCAGGAATGGCTTTATTAATTATAAATTTCTTCAAAACTACAATGATCTATTATTTATTGGTTTAAAAAATGAGTATGAAGATTTTATAAAAGACGTTCCAAATACAGAATTTTATAATTGTAAAAACTTTCTTGAAATGGCCCAAATAATAAAATCTTCAAAATTTTTTATAGGAAATCAATCACTTGGGTATGCTATAGCGGATGGTTTGAACGTTCCAAGGCTCCTTGAAAATTGTCCTGATTACTCAGCTGTTCAGCCTGAAGGAAAGCATGCTTATGATTTTTTTTACCAACCACACTTTGAAAAATGGTTCAAAGTTTTATTAGATAAAAAATAAATTTTATTTTAACTTGAACATTTCTTGAGCAGCTAAAAAGATATTTTTTTTTGGTCTCCAATTCAATAATTTCATTGCTTTTAAATTTTCTCCTTTTAAACAAGTAATTTTTTTAAATGAATTAAATTTATAAACCATTTTTAATTTGTTATTGTTTATTAGATAGACTATTAGTTTATTTAAACTTGTGCATTTATTGGAACTTAAAACTAAATTATTAATTTTTTTATTACTAATAGATACTTTGTAAATAGCATTACAAATATCTTCTGCATGAGAAAAATCACCGTGAATATTTTTATTAATAATTCCTTGAATAAATTTTTTATTATTGTTTTTTAATGCAAATATAATTCTTGGAATTAAAAATTTTTTTTTTCTGTAAATAGAGTCATGGTTAAATAAAATTAGATTTGTATAATTTATTTTTAATTCATCTAAAAGCTTTATCGTTTCAATTCTAAATCTTGTATAATGAGAGGTTATTTTATAATTAGAATTTTCATTTACCGTGCCATTCTTGACTTTAAATATTTGTGAGGAGTTTGCAAAAATAACTTTCACTTTTGAATTAAAAAACTTCGCTTTAGTAACAATATTTTTTGTAAATCTTAAATTTTTTAAGTAAAATTTTTTAAAACTTTTTTCACCAAAAGATGGGTTGTTTGCAGCAAGGTGAATTATTACATCTGGTGGTTTTTTTGAAAAAAAATCATAGAAAACTTTTTCATTATTGATAAGTATTTTTTTTTGATTCTTGTTTATTTTTTTATTTTTTTTATCATATAAAAAAAGTCTAAATTTTTTTTTTTTATAAAATTTTTTTGTTAAAATAATCCCGTCCTGTCCAAGACCACCCGTAATATAAATATTCTTCATCAGATAATTTTTAAGGTTGGCAAGGGAAATATAAACTTAGTTCCCTTTTTCCTCACTTCTTTTTCTCTTAATAAAATTTCTTTTTTAAAATGCCATGCTAATACAAGATAATAGCTTGGCTTTAAATTTCTTGATAATTTTTCAGAAATTATTTTAATTTTTGTTCCAGGTGTATATAAATTTTGCTTTAAAGGATTTCTGTCAGATATATAATCAATTTTTTTATTGTTTAAATTAAAATATTGTAAGAGTACATTACCTTTAGTAGATGCTGCATAACCGTGAATAATTTTTTTTTCTTTTTTAATTTTAACAATTAAATTATTTAAACTTTTTTTACATTGGTCAATTTTATTTTTAAATTTTATATATGTTGATCTGCTATGAATATTAGCTTTACTCTCATTTTGAAGGATTTTATTTATTTTAATTTTATTAGTTTTATATACTGAGTCCTTATGGCATATAAAATATGATGAACTGCCTCCATTAATCTCATTATATTTATGATCGAAGAGTCTTAGGTTATGTTTCCTCAATATATTATTAATAAATGTTACTGAATAATATTCAAGATGTTCATGGCAAATAGTATCAAACATATTATTTTTAATAATTTTAAGTAGATCCTGAAATTCTAAATAAAATATTCCATTTTTATCAAGTAATTTATTTATTGCGTTTAGAAATATATTTGGATCTTCTAAATCATAAAAAACTGCCAATGCTGTAATAATTTTAAATTTTACTTTTTTATTTATTCTATTAATGCTTTTTAAATTAAAGAAATCATTCACACCGTAATCGATTTTATTATAATTTTTTTTATATTTATTTAGTATTGGGTCAATTCCCCAGCTAATTGTTTTTTTGTTATAGAAACTTAATAAAGTACCATCATTACTTGCAATGTCTAAAACATTATCATTTTTTTTAATTTTAACTTTTTTTTGTAAATTTTTCACAACATCATGAACATGTTTAGTCATTGTTCTATTAACGCCAGTTCTATAACCGTAATCTTTATTATATAAATATTTCAGACTAAAATTTTTATTTAATTGAACTAATTTACATTTATTGCACATCACTAAAGTAATTTCTCCAAAAGGAACATTTTGTTTTTTTGATGGAAATTTTCCAGTAAATCTTAGTTTGCCAAGACTAAACAAATTAATTAAATTTTTACTTTTACAGTTTCTACATTTTTCAATTTTTTTTGACATTCTCACCTTCTAATCGCATATATGAACTCTTTCCAAGAATAGAATTTAAAGTTCCTAAAAATCTCATCTTATACACTTTTTTTTTAAAGTTATTAAATAATATTGAGTAGTAAATAAACTTAATTAGTGATGAAAAAAAATTAGGAGTTACCTTTAATAATGCGAAAACAAAACCGTTGTGTTTTTTATTAAAATAAAATTTAGACCACATCCAGTGCCAATTCCTTAAATATTCTAATTGTTGATTCTTTGAAATGCTTCCTTTATGATTGATTAAAGCGTTCTTAATTATATAAATATTTTGCATTTTTTTTTTCACTCTAAGGCACAGATCATCATTTTCAAGATATAAAAAAAAATTTTCATCAAAAAAATCTTTTGTTTCAAATTTTGACAAATTAAATAACATTGAAAATCCATCTATTCTATCAACTGATAAAATGTTTTTGCTCTCAAAATTAGTGTCTATTATCTTATAATTTGGTATTCTAATATTATCATTTAATGGAGAGGCTAAAGTGAAATCACCTACATTAGATAATTCATCTAGCAAATTTTTAAGAGTATCTTTTTTTAGTTTTGTATCAGGATTTAAGACGTATGCACATTGTGAGTGGCAAGATTTTAAACCAATATTGTTTCCAGCTCCCATTCCAGTATTTTTAGACATAATCACCTCAATATTGTCATATTTACTGATTAAATCTTTTTTCAGATTAATGTTATTTGAATTTTCTACTATAATTTTTTTGGTTTCATTGGGGAGTGTGTCTAGACAATCATAAAGTGTTGACTCGCTTTTGTAAGAAACTATGACAAATGTTATATCTGTAATTTTCAGGTTCATTAAATATTTAAAGTATACTTAAATAGACTAATATTGTAAAAAAAATTATGAAAAAAGTTTTAGTTACTGGAGGTTTGGGCTTCATAGGAAGCAACCTAATAAAAGTTCTTTTATCAAAAAATTATTTTGTCATTAATTTAGATAACTTGAGCTATTCTGCAAATTTTTATAATTCTAAGGATTTCTATCATTCTAAAAAATATAAGTTTATAAAATGTGATCTTAATAACAAAAGCAAAATTTTCACTATATTAAACAGATTTAAACCTAAAACTATTTTTAATCTTGCTGCAGAAACTCACGTAGATAGATCTATTGATGGACCTGAAAGCTTTATTAAAAGTAATATTTTTGGAGTATTTAATTTACTACAATCTTTTAGAAAATATATTTTAAAAAACAAAAATTCAAAATTAGTTCATATATCTACTGACGAGGTTTATGGTGATGTCTTATTTGGAAGGTCAAAAGAAAATGACGCATACTCACCAAGCTCCCCGTATGCTGCCTCAAAAGCATCCTCTGATCATTTAGTATCATCATATGTAAGAACTTATAATATTCCAGCAATTATAACTAATTGCTCAAATAATTATGGACCAAGACAACATCCAGAAAAACTAATTCCAAAATTGATTTATAATATTTTAAATAATAAGAGTTTACCTATTTATGGAAAAGGACTCAATTCAAGAGAGTGGATATATGTTGACGATCATTGTGAAGCTTTAATCAAAGTTTCAGAGAAAGGCAAAGTTGGAAATTTTTATAATATTGGTTCAAATTTAAATTTGAATAATTTATCTATAACTAAAAATTTATTAAAAATTGCAAAAAGCAAAATTAATATTGGTAAAAATGTAAAAATTAAATTTGTAAAAGATAGACCTGGTCATGATTTAAGATATGCCTTGAATAGTAATAAAATCATAAAAATGTTAAAATGGGAACCTAAAATTAGTATATCAACGGGACTAAAAAAGACTTTTGATTGGTATTTAAAAAACCCTGGTTATTATTCAAAATTAAAAAAAAGAGATATAACTAAAAGAATGGGGAATAAACTCAAATGATAAAAAAAGGTATAATACTTGCTGGTGGAAAAGGCACAAGAATGAGCCCTTTAACAAAAGCTGTGAACAAGCAATTGTTACCAATTTATGACAAACCACTAATATTTTATCCACTCTCAGTTTTAATGTTAGCAAAAATAAGAGATATTCTAATAATAGTAAATAAAGGCCAATTAAATCAATACAAAAAAATTATTCCCAACGGAAATAATCTTGGTATTAAAATAACTTATCTGGAGCAATCTTACCCGAAAGGCTTACCTGATGCTTTTATTTTGGGAGAAAAATTTATTGGTAAAGAAAATGTATCATTAATTCTCGGTGATAATTTTTTTTATGGACAAAATTTTACAAAACAACTTGAAAAAAATACAAAATTAAAAAAAGGTGCAAGAATTATTTTACATAAAGTAAATAAACCTGAGCTTTATGGAGTAGCAAAAATAAATAAAAATAAAGTTTTAAAAATTCAGGAAAAACCAAAAAAATTTTTGTCTGATTTAGCAATAACAGGTTTATATTTTTTTGACAATAAAGTTGTAAGATATGCAAAAGAGCTTAAACCATCCAAAAGAGGTGAAATCGAAATAGTTGATTTGATAAATAAATATAAAAAAAATAATAATTTATCTGCTGATATAATAGGTCGTGGAGGAGCGTGGCTTGATACGGGTTCTATTGAAGACTTTTATAAAACGAGTGCATTTGTCTCCGCAATTGAAAATAGACAAGGTTTTAAGATAGCTTGCTTAGAGGAAATAGCTCTGAATAATGGATGGATTAAAAAACTCGAAATTCAAAATGCAATAAATTTTTATGGTAATTGTGATTATTCTAATTACTTAAAAAGAATATCTCGATGAATCGAAAAAATTATAGAATTAAACAGCTTATCTTTAATTAAATTAAAAAATCTTATTAAAATATCCTTTTATAAAACTTAATTAATATTAATTTAATTAAAAAATATATTATTTTATTACTCATTTTACTAAAACCCTCTCCTCTTGAATTAAAATTAATTTGTACGTCGCAGATTTTTACTTTTTTTGTGGTTGAATAAATTAAATCTAGTAAAATTTTATATCCTTTCTTTGATAATTTTTTTTTATTAAGGATATATATTTTTTTTTTGAAAGCAAAAAAACCACTCATTGGGTCATTAGTTTTAAAGCCCAAAAAAGTATTTACTATAAAAATTAATATTATTGAGGATAATAACCTATATAATTTTAGTCCCTTATTTTTTTTTTTTAAAAGAGCCCTGTCTCCTATTACAAAATCATAATTTTTTTTAATTTTATTATAAAGTTTGTTTATTTCCTCTGGTCTATGCTGGAGATCGCCATCCATAACTAAAATATTTTCAAATTTTGATAAATCAAATCCCATACAACATGATTTAGATAAATCCCTAGGTTTTTTTTTTCTAATAAAAAATCTAAGTATTTTAAACTTTGATTTTAATTTCTTAAGAATTTCTATTGATCCATCCTTTGAGTTATCGTCAATTACGATAATCTCAAAATTTTTTTCTTTAACAGATTTACATATTCGAGTTATTAGGTCTTTAAGATTTTTTTTCTCTTTATAAACCGGTATTACTATTGATAGTCCCATAATTTTGGTAGCGGGAAGTGGGATCGAACCACTGACCTCGGGCTTATGAGTCCCGCGCTCTAACCAACTGAGCTACCCCGCCATTAAATTTGTATTGATATATACTACTTTTTATTTTTACTCAATCCAACTTGAAAAAGTTGAAATATTATTTTTGATATAACTAGGAAATGTATCGTCTATTTCAACCTTTTTTAATTTAATGTCGGGATTAATAAAAAATTCTTTTAATTTAATACTGTTTTCAATTTTTTTAATATCGGTTTTACCTGATAGTTCGCCATGACCATAAGACTCCATTTTTTTTATTATTTCTTTTGGTGTCTTTAAAAAGGAAAAATGCCATCCACCATTATCAATTGTTTGAGTTTGAAATAATAATCTTCTTAGAAAGCCTCTTCTCATAAATCGTTTGTTTCTAAGCCACTGAGGTGATTTTAAATATTTTTTATAGCAGGCGCCAGTGCCTAACCATATATTTTCACTTTGCAAATTAAGCTTATAATAGAAATTTCTTTGTTTAAGTAATGCATATTTTTTAATTTTATTTTTATTAATTGCATCAAAATTTGGTATCTCATCTACATCAGAAATAAGTATAAGATCATCTGGATCACACTTATCTAGAGTTTTGGAAATAGAATCTCTATGGAAGTTTTCTCTATAAAAATTTGGACTCCACCCTTTTTTATAATTTTTAACCTCTTTTGGAATGTCTTCTACTACATGATAAATTATTTTATCTTTAAATTTTTTAAAGTTATTGATATCAAAATTGAGTTTTTTTTGATTTCCTGAATGATCTCTTGTTGCTTCTACTATAACAAACTTGTCAACATGATCATTTAATATATTAAGTCTAATATCTAACATTAAATTCTCATCAAAAAAAATACAACAATCATAAACTTTCATATTTATCTAAACCAATTCTTAAATTTATCTTTATTTCTAATTAAATATTCTGGCAGAAAATCGTCATTAATTTTTTTTAATTTGTAATTAAAATTCCATTTATTAAGATCTTTCTGATCGGCAAAATGATTATAGAAAACGATACCTTCATCTATATAACTTTTTAATTTTTCAATGGTGATCTTGCTTTCCTTAAACTCATCGTGGTGTCCAAAATTTTCAAATTTTTCTAGTAGCTCTTTAGGGCTTTTAAGATTCGTGAAATGCCATCCACCATCTTTAATTATTTCAATATCTATCATTTTATTCTTTGAAAAATAGGTGTCTATTCTCCAGAACGGATATTTTTTTGTTTTAAGATTATTTAACCACGAAAAGGATTTTAAAGACTTTTTTTTACAAGCTTTCGATCCATACCATGGTAAGAGATCATAAAACAAATTGAATTTATAATAAAAAAATAATTGCCTAAATAAAATAACCTTTTTTTTGCTTTTTAAAAAAGATTTTGAATCTAAATTTGGTATCTCATCATTATCACTGAGAATTATTAAATCATCCTCCGCCACATCTTTTACAGCTTGTTTCATATAATTATAAGATAATTCAATTCTTTTAATGCTATTTAATCTCTTGCTTATATTGTCATTTTCAGTTTCTATTAAATCATTTGGTTCCTTATCTATTACGAGGTAAATTATTTTATTTTTATATTTTGGATAGTTTTTTATATCAAAATTTAGTTTTTTCTTTTTTCCACTATGTGAATATATAGACTCGGTTACTATAAATTTTTCGACATATTTATCTAGAATGCTAAATCTAACATCCATCATCATATGTTCAGAGTAAAATGTTGTACAATCGTAAATTTTCATTTAGTTTTTAAAATAATGAATTAATATCAATTTTAGTTTAACAAATATATTAATAAATGACTGAACTCAAAATTTATTGCATTACCAATATACAATCTGAAAAGTTAGAGAAATTAGGTGTCAATTTAGTGGGTGTAGGAGAAAATAGTTTTAATTCCAAATATATGAAGTGTGAAGGTGGTGATAATATTAATTCAAAAGAAAAAAATTATTCTGAACTTACATTTCATTATTGGTTTTGGAAAAATAAAATAAAAGAGTTTTCTGATGATGATTGGATTGGATTTTGCCAAAAAAGAAGATTTTGGCTTAACTCTAGAAATGAGAATTTAAATAATGAACTAGAAAATATAATCCTTAAAGATTTCCCGAGTGAGTGGAAAAACTATAATGCAGTAATTTGTGAGCCTATTAAACTTGGAACAAAATTAATGAAGCTATTCAAAAGAGGCTGGAGAAACTTATTAAGTAATCCTAAAATTTTGTTAAACTTAAAAAATTCAAGTATCAAACTTCATTTTGACATGCATCACGGATATGGTGTTCTAGATAAAGCAATTAATGTTTTAAGAGAAGAAGATAGAGAGGAATTTAGAAATTATGTCAGTAATAGATCTATTTATAATCCTCATATTATGTTCGTCTCAAAAAAAAAAATTATGGAAAAATATTTTAATGATGTTTTTCCATGGTTATTGGAATGTGAAAAGATTTTTGGTTTTGATGATCTCAAAGGATACGACCAAACAAGACTTTATGCTTATCTATCTGAAAGATATTTGTCATTTTGGTTTAAAAAATATTCTAAATACATTGAGTGGCCTTGGGTTTTTAAAGATATAAATTAATTTTTAATTTTAATATTACCTATGTAAAACATTAGTGCACAATATTGTAATAATGAATAAATTGCTATTGGTATCAAATATACCACCTCGCTATAAATTAAAGATCCAACAACAAAACCCATTGCACCATTTTGGAGAAGTCCTTCAATTAAAATTGCTCTTCTTGAACCTAAATCATTTATAAAAATTTTTGTTATAATGAAGACTATTATAAATATCGAACTGATAAGTATAATAACAACTACACCTATATCATCAAAGTAGTTAAGTAAATTGTTCCTCTCTATTAAAATTGCAATAAAGACAATCAATAAAAATATACCAAAAGCAAATTTATCTAAAATAAATATACGTTTTTCAAAAAATTTTGGAAATTTTTGTCTAAAAAAAATTCCTAAAAAAACAGGTATGGTTATAAATAAAAAGGTTTTTATAGAAAAAATAAATAGATTTAATTCAAATATATTTGTGTAAACAAACTTGCTAAATAAATTTAAATAAAGTGGTACTGTTATAAAAGATAAAAGTGCACAAGTTGATGTTAAAGTAATTGATAATGTAACATTAGCATCAACTAATTTAGTTGCATAATTTGACATTGCAGCAGATGGCATTATCACAAGCAGGAATATTCCAAATTGAAACTCGGGTGTTAATTCAATTAAACTAATTACTATTAAACCTACAATTGGTAGAATTATTATCTGGCAAATAAGACCTGTTAATAGGGTTTTATAATTTTTTAATACTTTAAGAAATTTTTTGATACTTAAGTTTAAACCTAAGGCAAACATTATAAAAAAAACACCAGCAGGACCAACAAGTTTAACAAATTCCATATAATCTCAATAAACACCCTTTTTATATAAAATATTTTCTTGATGAATTAGCAAATTTATTATTACTTCACAATTGAAATTTTATTAAATATTTATGGATGAAACACTAAGGATATTTTCAACAGAGATTAAAGAAAATCATGTGTCAGCAATTTATTCTAAAAATTATCATTCTTTACATACTGAATATCTAGAAATGCAAAGAGAATGGCTTTTTAGAGCTTATAGCCAATTTAAAGATCTTGATAAATATTTTATTCTTATAAGTTTAATTAAAAAAACTATGGCAGCTTATAATGATTATCTTCTTAAATATTCTTGGGATGATTTTTTTTCTGCAAAAGAAGTGGAATTACAAAAATTTAGTATCGTGGATATTTCAAAAGAACTTTGTATGTCAAAGGAAACAGCTAGAAGAAAAATTTTAGAATTAGAAAAAGAAGGTGTTCTAGCAAAAGATAAAAAGAGCGTAAGAATTAAACGTGATGGATATGAATTTCAAAAGCCGATTAATACAGTCAAAACTATGGGCAAATTATTGTCACAATTTTCAAAAAAACTATATGAAAATAAAATAATTAACCAACACATAACATCAAATGAATTTTCTGATTTGATTAAAAAAAATTATACACAGTGTTGGACGTATTTTCTTGATTTTCAAATTGAGTTTATGACAGAATTTAAAAGATATTTTTTCACAGATTATGAAACTTTTTCTATATGGACTGTAATTGTTTATAATCAAAATTTACATTTTAATAATAAAATCAAAGGAGACAAAAATTATATAAAATTTTTAGACAGCATGAGTGATGAAAGTCAAAGATTTTCAAAAGAACTTCTTGGTCTCACTGGAAGTTTTGGTTTAAATGCGATGACCATATCTGATCTAACTGGTATACCAAGGCCAACTGTTATAAGAAAATTAAGAAGCCTTGTTAAAGATAAGTTTATCACCAAAAACGAATCGAACCTTTATAGTATAATGGTTAATACCAAAACTACTGTTGATGTTGAAAAGTTAAGAATTAAAAATATGTATCGTATTAGTTCTATGCTTTGTAAATTATTAAATACCGTTAGACTAAATTTAAAAAAAAATTAAAAAGAAGCAATAAATATTGTTATTAAAATAACAGAAGAAATAAAACTAAAGAAAATTAAATTTTCTTTCTTTTCCTTTTTTTTTTCAGTCCTTACTTTTTCCATTAAGATATTGATATCTACTTTATTTGGTGCAACATGCGTTTGGGTTTCTTCATTTTCATGTGCTGGTTCTCTTAGAATTTGTTCTGTAGACATGACATAGTTAATCACGAGAAACGAATCAACACAACTCAGAGGTTGTTCAATTTGGGTTATAAGATAATTCCGATTGTCCAAGATGAGTATTCATCTTCAGATTGTTTTATAGTTATTCTGATTTAAAGCTTTTAGCAAATACTCCGCTTCATACTTAACCTTTCCAACCTCAACATAAATCTTATGTTTGCCTTTATCTAGATTGTTTAAATCTCTATCTACATACCCAAATGTTAAATTTTTATTAAAATTGAACGAATAGTTTCCAGAGGTAGTTCTTCCTATAATTCTATCGTCTAAATATATTGGCTCATCATGTAATAATAAAGGCTCTCCGGGTTTATTATCCTTTAATGTTAACATAATCATTTTTTTTTGTATTTTCTTATCTTTAATTTTTAACAAAGCTTCTTTGCCTAAAAAATCCACATTTTTTTTGTAACTGATGGCAAAATCTAATCCTGCCTGATATTGGTTTTCTTCAGGCGATATATCATGACCCCAATGTAAAAATCCGTTCTCCATACGCATTGTATCCATTGCATGCATGCCACAGTGCGTAAGATTATAATTATTACCCTCTTTAACTATAGCTTTATAAAGCTGTTTAGCATGCGTAGTTTTTATATATAGTTCAAAACCTACTTCCCCTACATAGGATAATCTTTGAGCCCATAAATTCATGTCATTAATTTTTACAAATTTTCCTGTCCCAAATTTAAAATTTTCGTTTGAAAAATTATCTTGGCTTATTTTAGATAATAAATCACGAGATTTCGGTCCAAATACTCCTAAACAACAATATTTATCAGTAACATCCTCAAAAATAATATCCTTTGATATATTGTTTAAAATAAAAAACTTATCTCTTTCTCTTGTTGCTGCAGAGCTTATTAATCTAAAATAATTTTTTTCTAAACAAACTACAGTACAATCAATTTCTATTCCCCCATCTTTATTGAGTATTTGAGTATAAGTAGTTCTTCCATTTATAGATTTTATATTAGCTGTACATATTCTTTGTAATTCATCAAAACTTCCTTCTCCTTTCAAATCAAATTTTGAAAATGGTGTTAAATCAAATAAACCTACATTTTTTTTTGTATTTTTTGTTTCTTTCTCTACTGATGGATACCAATTTTGATATCCGTAGCTATATTTATATTCTGGGGGAGAACTATTTAAATTAAACCACATTGGTCTTTCGAAACCACCTGAGACACCAAAGCAAGCGCCTGCTGCTTTCAACTCTTCATGATATGGAGTTATTTTTTGGTTTCTAGATGTTTTATGTTGTTTGTAAGGCCAATGCATTCCATAAAGATCACCTAGCGTTTCTGTAATACGCTCTTTAATAAAATTTATATTTGAATGGAAATTTTGAAATCTTTTAATATCATATATAAATAAATCTTCGTTTGTATGACCATTCATCATCCATTCAGCGGTAACCTTTCCAACACCACCACCACTTCCAATTCCAATACTGTTTAGACCACAACATGCAAAAAGGTTTTTAAAACCAGGCACCTCTCCTAATAAACTGTTTGTATCTGGCGTAAACGACTCTGGTCCTGAAAAAAATTTTCTTATTCCAGCAGTTTCTAGAATAGGAAATCTTTTTATTGCAGTTTTTAAATATGGTTCGAAATGATCAAAATTTTCAGGTAACTCACCAAAAGAAAAATCTTCAGGAACTAAGTTAGTTTTTTCAAATGCAGGTATTGATTTTCCCTCAAAAATACCAACCAATATTTTTCCTGCATCTTCCTTTATATATGTACGATTATCAAAATCTCTTATTACTGGTAAAGTTTTTGAAAGATTTTCTATCGCCTCTGTAATTATATAAAAATGTTCAGCTGGATATAAAGGGATGCTCGCTCCTATTTTTTTCCCTATTTGTCTTGACCACATTCCAGATGCTAATACAACATATTCACAATCTATATCTGTTCCATTAACTCTTACTCCTGCAATTCTTTTATTTTTAATTAAAATCTTTTCAACAGGTGATTTTTCAAATATTTTGGCACCTTCCAACTTAGCAGCTTTAGCTAACATATGTGTAACACCCGAAGGGTCTGCTGCACCATCTCCTGGCATAAGAATTCCACCAATAACATTCTCTGTATTTACAATTGGAAAATTTTTTTTAACGTTTTCTTTATCCAAAATTTTTACATCAACATCATAAAGCTGTGCCGTAGTTGCTTGTCTTTTCAGCTCTTCCCATCGACCTTGATTTTCAGCTATCGAAAGTGCACCATTCAATCTAAGCCCTGCAGAATGATCAACTTTTTTTTCTAATTCTTTATACAAATCTAAGGTATATTTTCTTATTTTTGTTATTCCTGCAGATGGACCTAGCTGACTTACAAGACCTGCTGCGTGCCAAGTTGTGCCTGATGTGAGCTGATCTCTCTCAAGTAAAATAGTATCTTTCCAGCCAAATTTTGCTAAATGATAAGCAACAGAACAACCTATTACCCCTCCTCCAATTACAACTACCTTGCAACTTTTGGGTAATTTCTTGTTCATTAAATCATTTGAATTCCTACGCCTGTCTTTGGATAGGTATATAAGTTATAATTTGCCGCTAGTTCTTCACCAGATTTAATATCTCTTATTGTAACCATATACATGAATCTTGCATAAGTAGTTGGGTACATATCCTCTTTTGATCCCTCAATGTTTACGACTTCACTTTTATCATCTGGCATTGGCGCAGGATCTCCAAACTTTAAGTTTGGAAGTTTATTTGTAATCATTCTTCTAACATTAGGTATATCTGAATGATTGTAAAATCCGCCTAAAGGTGTTCTCAAATAGTTATTTTCAAATCTTTCGTCTAATATATGGGTAAGACCAATAAAAGTATTAGCAGGAATATCCTGTGTTGCGTAAAGTCCTAATCCTTCAATTGGTGATCTTTTAATTGTTACCCCGTCAGGTAAAGGTCTGTAACTCATAAATAAAACTACCCCGTTTTAATTAATTATTTCTTCAGGAGAAACATAACTGTGCCCAAAAACATTTGCAACTGCTTTATATGTGACATTTCCCTTATGAACATTTAATCCAGCGAGGAAGTTTGGATCTTCACTTAATGCTTTTATATAGCCGTCTTTTGCAAGTTTTGAAAGAAAAGGAAGAGTAGCTTTATTTAGCGCAAGAGTTGATGTTCTTGGAACTCCCCCAGGCATATTTGCTACACAGTAGTGCACAATATCATCAACAATATATGTTGGGTCTGCATGTGTAGTGGGTTTACTTGTTTCAACACATCCACCTTGATCTATTGCAACATCAACAATTACAGATCCTCTTTTCATTTTTTTTAACATGTCTTTAGTTACTAATTTTGGAGCCTCTGAACCTGGAATTAAAACTCCTCCAACTAATAAATCACATTCTGAAATTAATTTTTCTAAATCTATTTTATCACTATGTTGAGGAATTATTTTATCACCAAACATATCAACTAACTGTTTTAGTCTAGCTTCAGATTTATCTACGATGTGAACTTTTGCTTTCATGCCCGTTGCTATTATCGCAGCATTTTCTCCAACAACACCTCCTCCTAAAATTACAACATTTCCTGGATCAACACCTGGAGCACCACCTAATAATAGACCTCTGCCTTTTTGATTTTTTTCTAAACAATGGGCACCTGCTTGAACAGACATTCTCCCTGCTACTGCACTCATTGGTGCTAATAATGGAAGGCGGCCATTATTATCTGTAACAGTTTCATAAGCTATACAGACACTTTTAGAATTTATTAATCCTTGAGTTAACTCTTTTGCAGCAGCTAAGTGCAAATAAGTAAAAACTATTTGATTTTCTCTAATCATGTTTACCTCATTTGAAAGAGGTTCTTTTACTTTTACAATTAATTCTGCTTCATTAAAAATATCTTCAGCTTTATTTACAATTTTAGCCCCTGCTTTTTTATATTGTTCGTTATCAAAGCCAGCTTCAAAGCCCCCGTTATTTTCCACTAAAACTTCATTACCATTAGAAGTTAAAACTTTTACACTATCTGGAGTTAATCCAATTCTATTTTCTTGAGGTTTGATTTCTTTTGGTACACCGATTTTCACAGCTTCTCCCTTTGATCTAGTAAAATAAAAAACTAATTTTTTTTACTTTTCGAATAGTTAGTTATGCCGGTTCTTAGTTTTTCTATTATCTCGTCTATATGTTTTTTTTCTGAAATAAACATCGGAGCTATAATTAGACAGTCTCCAGTTGCTTTGAAATTAATACCTGCTTCGTAGCAATGTTTAAAACAAGTAAATCCTGCCACTCCAGGTTTTTTATCCATCCTAAGATCTATTCCACCCATCATTCCATATCCTCTTATATTGTCTACAATATCGATATCTTTAAGTGAGAATAAACCTTTTTGGAAATATGGCGCCATATCTCTAGCCCTATTAAATATATCATCTTTCTCAAAAATATCTTGAACTGCTAATGCTGCTGCAACTGAAATTGGAATTCCTGAATAAGTATAACCATGAAATAGTTCTATTGTGCCTTTTGGTGCACTGTCCATTATTGTATCATAAATTTCATCTTTACATGCAACAACTCCCATTGGACTTATTCCATTAGTTGTCGCTTTAGCCATCGTCATCATGTCAGGTGTAACACCAAATTCTTGGGCACCAAAAGCTGAACCCATTCTTCCCCATCCTGTAATTACTTCATCAAAAATTAAAAGAATTCCATGCTTATCACAAATTTCTCGTAATCTTTGCAAATATCCTTTTGGTGGAACTAATGTTCCTGTCGAACCAGCTACTGGCTCAACAATACATGCAGCAATATTTTCTGCACCAAAGTTTGTACAAATTCTTTCAAGATCATCTGCTAATTCAGCACCAGTTTCGGGTTGACCACTTATAAATTTATGCTCTGGTAGATGTGTGTGTCTCATGTGAAGAACACCTGGCATTAATACACTTGCAAAAGTTTTGACATTGTTAATCATACCTCCAACAGAAGTAGCACCAATATTCATCCCATGATAAGCTCTTTCTCTTCCAACAAATCTATATCTATGTCCATGACCTCTAGCTTTATGATAAGCAACTGCAATTTTGATTGCAGTTTCAACAGCTGTTGATCCACAAATTGTATAAAACATTTTGTTTATATTACCTGGCGTATGTTTTGAAATTTTTGTTGCAAGATCAAATGATCCACCAAAACCTTGTTGGAACGGCTGACAATAATCTAAAGTATTTAATTGATTAGTTATTGCTTCAATAATTTCTTTTCTACCATGACCAAGTGGATTACAAAAAAGTCCTGAACTTGCATCAATCATAGTTTGTCCTTCATGATTTTTTAAGTAACAACCTTTTGCTTCAGTTATAAGTCTTGGTTTTGCTTTAAAATCCTTGTTGGATGTAAATGGCATCCAATGTTCATTTAAAGAATTAGGAATTTTATTTTTATTTTCTGAGCTCATAATTTTCTATATTTAGACTAATACAATATCTTAAACTAGAAGAATATAGGATATTAGCGCGTCAAAATCCATATACAACTTAAGATTGATTTAAAAACTATAGTCCCATTTTGAACAAGGCAGTTTAGCCTAAATAGAACTAAATGATCATTTACAACAGCTAGAATATGAACTTTAATATAGCTTATTAATAATTATCAAAGGGGATAAATATGAGAAAAATAATAAGTTATCTTCTAGGAGTAATCGTTGCTCTTAACTTAAGTATTTCAGTTGCAAATTCAGCTGCAAATGAAGTTAGAGTTGCTTACTTTTTAGAATGGCCTAGTCCGAATCTTGAGGATATGCAAAAGAAAAACTTTGCTAAAGCTCTTGGGGTGCCAGTTAAATGGACAAACTTCACAAACGGTGGAGCAATGACTGATGCTATGTTAGCAGGAGACATTGATATTTCTTATTCACAAGGTTTAGTACCTTTCATTAACGCAGTAAAATCTAAAGCACCGATTAAGCTAGTAGATATTGCTATGGAATATGGAATGGGAGGAACAACTTGTGTTACTTCTAACGCTTCTGGAATTACAAAAGCAAATGCTACTGAACTTGAAGGTAAAAAAGTTGCTGTACCACTTGGAACAATGGCTGAATATGTTTTTGATGAAAGTATGAAAGTTGTTGGAGCTGACAGAAAGAAAATGGATATAATCCAAATGGATCCAGAAGAAGGAGCTGCTGCATTAGTTAGTGGTGATGTTGTAATGGCATGTTTATTTGGTGGTAACTCTATCAAAGCTGCAACTGCAGTTGGATCTAGATTACTAACAGTTCAAGAAGCTAGAGATGCTGGTATCTTAGGTATAGATATTACTTCTGTAACTACAAAGTTTATGAAGGAAAATCCTGGTATGCTAAGGACTTTCATCGAAGTTACTCATGAAGCAAACGCTAGATATAAAGCTGGCAAAAGTAACATGGGTGTTATGGCTAAAGCTTCAGAAATGAAAGTTGGTGATATGAAAGAAACTTTAAGTGGTTTTAAATTTCTAACACCAGAGGAAACTAAACAATCTATGACTAAAGGAAATCTGGATGCATTCTTAAAAGGAATGGGAACACCAGGTGGAAACGTAGATACAAGTTTCTTACCTTTATAATTTAAGGTTAAAAAATTAAATAGGCGCCAATTTATTAAATTGGTGCCTATTTTTTTTATTAAAATTTTAATATAAAGTCTTCATATGAGTGATCTAGTTTCACAAAATCTAAACATGATTTTTAAGACTCCAAAAGGAGAAACTGTTCATGCATTAAAAGATTTAAATTTTACTCTTAAACAGGGAGAACTTTTAACAGTTCTTGGACCATCAGGTTGTGGAAAAACAACTTTATTAAATATTACCGCTGGATTTATAAGACCAACCTCTGGAACAATAACTTTAAATAACAAAGAAATTGATGGCCCAGGTGTAGAGAGAGGAATGGTTTTTCAACAAGGAGCTTTATTTGAATGGCTTACTGTATCTGAAAATGTCAACTTTGGATTAAGAATGAAAAAAGAAGATCCAATTAAAACACAAAAGAAAGTTGATGAATGGTTAGAGATAGTTGGGCTTAAAGGTTTTGGTAATACCCCAACCTACCAATTATCTGGTGGTATGCAGCAAAGAGTTGCTTTGGCTAGATGTTTAATTAATGATCCAGATTTAATTTTAATGGATGAACCATTAGGTGCTCTTGATGCATTAACAAGAGAAAAAATGCAGTCATTAGTTTTAAAAATCTGGAAGGAGACTGGAAAAACTATCATTTTAATCACACACTCGGTTGAGGAAGCTTTATTACTTGGAGAGAGGTTATATGTGATGGCCCCGAGACCAGGTCGTATACATAAAGAATATAAGTTACCATTTGCTTCAATGGGGCTTAATAAAGATTTAAGGGAAATTAAAAAAAACAAGGATTTTTCCTCTACGCGAGAGGAAATTTTAGAAATGATTTGGGATATGGAAGAAGAAATTATGGGGAAAGAAATTTAAATGCTTACCCAATTAATAACTTTTTTAATTTTTTTTGCTGTTATTGGCTGTATTCTCTATGGAAGACGTTTAATCAAAACTGAAAAAATAGACGCAGTTTTTGGTAACCCTGAAAGAGCTTTGGGTGGCACCCACTGGGTTATTGTTGGAAGTAGTTTTCTTCTTTTAATTTGGCTTTACTATTCATGGGATATTGCAAAAGGTTTTTATCCAAAATCAGCAAATGAACTTTGTCAGGTAGCAAAAGTAAATGACTCCTTATTAGGATTAAAATACCAATTTCCTATTGAACAAAGAGAGTTAAAAAGTACTTCACAAATTAGGCAAGAAAATAAGAACCTTAAAAAAATTACTATAGAAATTCAAAATTCAAATGATCTTAATAATGAACAAAAAACAATTCTTATTGGGTTTATTACCAAGACTAAACAATTAATTCCTTTATTAACTAATGAAAATTTACTTGAAGGTGAAACTAAACAAAAAATTAATGACATAACTGGTAAGATTAATCTTTTAACAGAAAATTTTAAAAAACCTGATTATCCTTTTGAAAATGAACAAGAACGAAATGAAAGACTTAAAGCTGTAAGTGAGGAAGGTGGTTGGGGAATAACAAAAGTTGATGCTGGATCGGGAACTATTGAAAATACTATTGAAGTTCCTCTGGTACCTGCAACTAATAGAGGTCTAAAATTTGATGCTGCGGCGCAAGAATTAAATCTTATAAGTGATGAATTTTTCAAATTAAGAAATCATAATCCAAGGTTTCAAAATACAATTAAAGAACTTAAAAATGATGTTAAAGTTTACAGAAATGATTTAAACGACAGCGAAGAGGTAGCTTCTTCTTATGCAAAAAATATTGTTAAAATTGCAAGAAGAATAGAATTTGCAAGTATATACCCACCAAATGCATTAGATAAGATGCAAAATGCAATTGTTAATTTTGATAAAGCACAAATAGAAGCTCAGGGTGGATTGAGATTTGTTGATATCTTTTTATTTCCTGCTGGAACAATTGTTGCTAGTGGTCCAAGTTGTTCTGAGCAAGGATCTGGTAGATGGTTGCCAAAACCATCGGATACATTAAATAAATTTGTTTTAATGTCAAAACCTAGCGTAGGTTATAAAGAGATACCTCTTCTTTGGATAAATATGGTTGATGTCAGTAAAATGATTGGATTTATTTTACCTGACTGGATTGCTGATATATTACCTGGAGATTATCCTGTTCACACAAAAGATGGAATAGTTAAACAAAACTTTAAAGGTAAAGTTTTAAAATTTGTAACAGGTGATTTTAAATTATTTAAAATACCTGTTCCCTATGGTCATATATGGGATTCTTTTTTAAGAGTTTTCTTAGGATTAGTATTTGGAATAATTATAGGAGTACCTCTAGGATTGTTTATGGGTTTAAACAGATTTGCTAAAGGTTTTTTTGATCCATTAATTGAACTTTATAGACCTGTTCCACCTTTAGCATGGGCACCATTAATTATTTCAGTATTAGGTATAGATAATACGGGTAAAGTATTTTTACTTTTTATGGTTTCTTTATCTATAATGATCATTTCTGCAAGAGCTGGGGCATCTGGAACTCAATTATCTAAAATACATGCAGCACATTCTCTTGGTGCATCAAAAAGGCAAATATTAAGATACGTAATATTCCCAAACTCACTTCCAGAAATTCTAACTGGAATTAGAGTGGCGGTTGGTATGTGTTGGGGTACATTAGTTGCTGCTGAGTTTTTAGCTGGAACTACTGGTATAGGTTTTGTTGAAAATGTTGCAAAAAAATACTTTCAATATGAGGTTATTTGGATAACGATCTTTATCATGGGTATGCTGGGACTTTTATTCGACGTTACTTTGAGAAAAATAATTGATAAAACTATTCCATGGCGTGGAAAAGGATAATAATTGCTTTATTTTTAATTTCATCTGTTGTCGAGGCTGATGAAATTAAACTTAGTAAAATTGTATCTTTAAATCAACCATGGGGCTCATCATTTATCAATGATGAAGAAATAATTCTCACAGAAAAAGAAGGAAAAATTAAAATAGTAAACATTAATACTAAGAATATTATAGATATTGAACACAATTTAAATTTCTTAGTCTATGGACAAGGAGGTTTATTAGATATTTTGCACAAAGATCAAGATTTATGGATATCATACTCTGAAGACAGGGGAGATTGGAAAACTAGTACCTCCATTGGTAAAGCAAAACTGAATAGAAAAAAATTGTCTTTTTCAAATATATTTCAAGCAAATCCACCAATTGACTCTGGTTATCATTTTGGATCAAGGCTAGTTATCAAAGATAATTATTTATTTGCTTCTGCTGGAGAAAGAGGTCAAGGCATGATTGCTCAAGATCCAACCTCTCATCCTGGAAGTATAATTAGAATTCATTTAGATGGTAGTATCCCCAAAGATAATCCAAGATTTATGGGTAAAGATAATTGGTTACCTGAAATTTTTCAGATAGGTATTAGGAATCCTCAGGGACTTTTCTTGTCCCCTTTTGATCAAAAAGTTTATATGTCAAACCATGGAGCAAAAGGTGGAGATTGGTTTGGTGAAGTCAAAAAAGGAGAAAACTATGGATGGAAAATTTTAGGATGGGGTGGAAAAAATTATAGCGGAACAAAAATTGGGCCTAAATGGAAACCTGGTTTCACTAAAGCAATTCAGTACTGGGTTCCATCAATTGCAGTTAGCGCAATAACAATTTACAAAGGAAATGAATTTAAGGAATGGAATGGTTTAGCTTTAATTACTTCTTTGAAGGATATGTCGTTAAGATCTCTTGATTTTTCTAACCTTCAAGATGTTAAAGAAAAAGTGATTTTTAAAAATCAAATTGGACGAATAAGAGATATACAAGTGCATCCAACCACTGGTAAGATATACTTTTTAAGTAAAGATGCACTATGGTTGATGGAAAAGAATTAAAAAAAAAATTAATAATAATTTTTAAAAAACATGGTTTAAGTCATGGAGATGCTAATATTTCATCAAATGCAATAATAAATGCAGAGTTGGTTGGTGCACATACACATGGTCTTGCAAGATTAAGAATGTATTGTGAAAGAATTAATAAAAAAGTAATTAATCCCAAACCAAAAATCAGAATAAAAAAAATTTCCCAATCAATTTCTCACATTGATGCAAATAATAGCATAGGATTTGTAGCTGCTGATGTTGGTATTAAACAAGCAATAATAAATGCAAAAAAAACTGGTATTGGATTAGTTGGTATTAAAAATAGTGGTCACTATGGTTTGTCTGGCTACTATGCTGAACAAGCTGTAAAAAAAAATTTAATAGTTTTATGTTTTACAAATGCACCTCCTGCAATAGCACCTCACGGTTCTAGAAAAAAGTTGTTTGGAACTAATCCAATATGTTTTGGATCACCAAGCTCATCCAAAGTGCCTTTTATTTTAGATACCTCAGTTTCAGAAATTAATAGAGGAAAAATAAGAGTTGCTGCCAAAACTGGAAAAAAAATTCCTGCTGGTGTTGCTTTAGATAAGTTTGGCAAGCCAACAACAGATGCAAAAAAAGCATTATTAGGTGTTCAGTTACCGTTGGGTGGATTTAGAGGATCAGGTTTAGCTTGGATGGTAGATATATTAAGTGGAGTTATGACTGGTGCTAACCATGGTGGAAAAGTTAAAGATCCTTTTGATGACTTTTCAGGACCACAAAATGTTGGGCATATGTTTTTAACAATTAAACCAAACCTATTTGTTGGAAATTTTAATGAAAAAATAAAACAGAATATTAAAAGGGTTAAGGGCTCACCTAAAATCAAGGGTGTAAAAGAAATTTTGTACCCAGGACAAAACAAACAGAAAAAATTTAATAAAAATGTAAATAAAAAAATATATATTTCAGATAATATTAAAAATGATTTAGAGAGTTTAATTGCTTCTTGACAATTAATTATCTCTAATTATAGTTTTTTTCATAAGCTTAAAATTATGGAATCAATAAAAAACTGGTTTGTAGACGCAGCAAATATACTGTTTGATGATACTAAAAATGATCTTCGGGCATTACCAAGAACTGTCAGATTACAAATTTTACTCGTTTTAAGTTTTATTTGGTCAACTGTATTTAGTTTATATGTATTTTCATATGCAACTTTTGCTTTTGGATGGGCTGGAGTTTTTGTTGCTCATATTGGATTAATTTTTGCTACATACTGGACATTTAAACAATTTCATAAGGCAGAAGCAGAGTCTTCAAGTGTTTTTAAAGTAAAAAATTATAGTCCATTTAAGATAATGGCTTTAGTTTTTATTATTGTATTCATGTTTGTTTTTTCTAAAGGTATTGAGGTATTGACAAATACAAACTCTTATAAGATACCTTATGAGGGTCCAGATAAATCAGCATTTGAAAAATGGCTACCGTTTACTAAAGGAAAATAATGGAAAAGATTACAAAAAACGTTCAATTAATTTTACTTATAATAATTCTTATAAGCACAATTATTGCTGTGGGAATTGAAATTTATACGATGTTTATAAATAAAAATGTAACACTAGCTGACTTATTATTAATGTTTCTATATTTAGAAGTGCTTGCAATGGTAAGAGTATTTTGGGATCAGCAATCTATAAGTATAACTTTACCTTTGCTTATAGCTATTACTGCCTTAGCTCGATTTATAATTCTACAAGGTAAGGAAATGGATCCTTCTGCTCTAGTTTATGAAGCAGTTGCAATAGTTTTAATTGCAGCAGCAATTGTAATTTTAAGATTAAGACATAGCGATAAACTCGGTCTAAAGAGTAAAAAAGGTAGACGATAAAATAAGATCGACAATTAATTCGAATTTCTTAAAAATAAAACGAACAATATCGAAGTTGCAAACATGATAAGACTATAAGTTGCAGCTGGAATAATATAAATACCACCTCCAAACATTATTGTTCCAACAAATATAGCTAAAGTTCCATTTTGAAGACCACACTCTATAGCAATAGTTTTTTTTTGTTTAATTCCTGAGCCAAAAAAATGAGCTAAAAAAAACGCAATTATCATCATTAATAAATTAAGCGATAAAGTTATAAGACCAGAATCTGCAAAATAATTAACTATATTCTCTTTTTCAGAATAAATAGCCCCTGCCAAAACAATTAGAAATAAAACTAAAGATATTTTATTTGCAATTGGTTCAAATTTTTCAGTAAATTGATTTAATATTTTTCTTATTATCATTCCTATTAAAGTTGGTACTGCTACAATGAAAAACATTTGTAGTGCTACTGATAATAATGAAATATTTTTATTAACAATATTAAATCCAAGAAAATCAATAGAATTAAAAATTATAAATGGAACAGTTATGACACTCAATAAACTGATAACTGCTGTTAGAGATATTGATAAAGCTACATCGCCTTTTGCATATGACGTAAGCACGTTTGATGTAACGCCACCTGGAGCTGCAGCAATAATCAATAATCCTACTGCAAGTTCTGGAGATATTGGCCAAACTTTAATTAATAAAATTGCAACAAAAGGTAAAATAAGAATCTGACTAAATATTCCCAATAAAAAATCTTTGGGTTGTTTTACAACTCTTATAAAGTCTTGTGTGGTTAAACCAAGACCAAGAGTGAGCATTATGAATGCTAATGCTATAGGTAAAATTTTAGTTACAATTTCCATTTTATGCCATATTAACTTAATATATACACATCATATAAATATGAGAATAAATAACAAATGCTATCAGATAAAGAAATAATTTGCCCACACAATTTATTAGATGTTGCGCATAATAAAAAGAGTGTGCCAGTAGCCATTGTAAATGCAGGAAAATTATTACCAATGCAATCAGCTATGGATGCAGTTAATGAAAATTTGATAGTTCCCATTCTAATTGGCGATAAATCTGAAATTGAAAAATGCGCCGATGAATTAAAGTTTGATATCTCAAAGTTTAAAATCATTCATGAACCAGTGGAAAACAACACGGCAAAAGTCGCAGCAAAACTTGCTGCAAAGGGTGAAATCAAAATTATTGTAAAAGGTCATATACATACAGATGTATTAATGAAAGAGGTTTTAAAAAGAGAATATAATTTACTTGGAAAGAATAGAATGAGCCATATTTGGCATATGACTCTGAATAAAGATGACCATCCATTAATAATTACTGATGGAGCATTGAATGTATTACCAAATGTTAAAACTAAAATGCATATTTTAAGAAATGTGATTGATTTTTGTAATAGAATAGGAATATCCAGACCTAAAGTATCTGTTTTATCTGCAACTGAAGAGGTACTGGACAGTGTTCAAAGTTCCCTTGATGCAAAAGAAATAACTGAGCTTGCAAAAAAAGAAAAATTAAATGCGGATGTTTTTGGTCCCTTAGCATTTGATAATAGCATTTCAAAGAAGTCTGCTGCAATCAAAGGTATAAAAAATATTGTTGCAGGTTCTGCAGATGTTTTATTAGTTCCAAGTTTTGAAACTGGAAATGGTTTAGTAAAAATGATGATTTATTTTATGGGAGCCTGTGCTGCAGGTGTTGTAGTAGGTGGAAAAGTTCCAGTGGTAATAACAAGTAGGTCAGATGATGCTCCAGCAAGATTAGCTTCGATTGCGGCTGCAGTTGTTGCATTAGATTAGCTTTTGATTTAAAAGTTTATAAAATTATGCCAATTAAATATCTTAAAAAGTCACCAAAAACATCTTCAACTGACGACAATAAAACAAAAGATATAGTACAAAAACTTCTTAATGATTTAGAAAAATCAAGAGAAGATGGGTGTAAAGAGCTAACTAAAAAATTTGATAAGTATGATGGAGAAATAATAGTTTCGGAGGAAAGAATAGACGAAATTAAAAAATCTCTTGATCAAAAAACAAAAGATGATGTTCAATTCTCTTACGAAAGAGTTAGAAAGTTTGCAGAAGCACAATTAAAAAATTATGGTCAAGATTTCGAGGTTGAGCTATCAAAAGGTTTGTATGCTGGTCAAAAACTAATACCGGTAAATACTGCAGGTTGTTATATACCTGGGGGAAGATTTGCGCATATAGCCTCTGCTGTAATGAGTGTTACAACAGCTAAAGTAGCTGGTGTTAAAAATATTATTGCTTGTTCTCCACCAAAAGAAAGAGTGGGTGCTCATCCTGCAATAATTTATACTGCTAATTTGTGTGGTGCAGATAAGATTTTAAATTTAGGTGGTGTTCCAGCTATAGCTGCAATGACTTATGGAATGTTTGGAAACACACCAGCAGATATATTGGTAGGACCTGGTAATCAATTTGTTGCAGAGGCAAAAAGAATTTTATTTGGGAAGGTTGGAATTGATTTATTTGCAGGACCAACTGAGATTGCAGTTATTGCAGATGAAACTGCTGATCCTGAAATTGTTGCTGTAGATTTAGTAGGACAAGCTGAGCATGGATATAATTCTCCAGCATGGCTTTATACAACGAGTAAAAAGCTTGCAGAAGATGTAATGAAAAGAGTTCCAGAATTAATTTCAGAGTTACCTGAAATGCCAAGAGCTAGTGCTGAGGCAGCATGGAGAGATTATGGAGAAGTTATTTTATGTGATACCGACGAAGAGATGGCTTCTATTAGTGATGAATATGCTCCTGAACATTTAGAAGTTCAAACTAAAAATCTTAAATGGTTTCACGATAGACTTAAAAATTATGGATCTCTCTTCATTGGTGAAGAAACAACTGTTGCATATGGAGACAAGTGTTCAGGAACTAATCACATTTTACCAACAAAAGGCGCTGGTCGATACACAGGTGGATTATTTGTTGGAAAATTTATTAAAACATTAAGTTTTCAAAGAATGACTAAAGAATCTACAAAAGAAGTTGGTGCTGCTGCAGCAAGAATTTCTAGATATGAAGGTATGGAGGCCCATGCTAGAACTGGTGACGTAAGACTTAGAAAATATGGTTACTCCAATTAGTGACAGCTAATATTGAATTTTTTTAATCTCCAATAATTATAAGGCCAAGGAGTTAAAAATCCTACAACAAGCATAATTGGTACCACCCACCATGTAAGTATTGCACCACCTGTTAAAAAATAATCTGTTAAGTTCATTGCGACTTCCATGCTGATCATTGAGATAAAACTCATTCCTAGTGCTGTTTTTAAAGCATTTGAAAATTTAAAATTTTGTCTTAATAAAATTATAGTTTCTAAAATAATACTCGTGATCAAACCATTTATGATTGCAAGGGTCATTATTCCTAAAACAGGAAATGGTATTTTTGTAATTTGAAAAAATAATATAGTTCCAAAGTCACCAATTGCGCAACCAAGTAAACACCAAGCTGTGTTTTTAGCACTCCGTCTCCAAGTGTGTTTACAATTCCAATTAAATTTTATTGTTTCACTGCTCATTTCTTACTCAGACTAATCTGATATTTATAATTTTCTTCATTCCAATATGATTTAATATAAGAAAGTATATTATCAATGCCTTGGTCATCAATCTTATCACCATATCCGTACATTTTACCCTCATAATTTTTAACAAGTTTTGCAAGTCCATATTTAATAATTTTATGTAAAATCTCATCTGAATGATGCCATGTGTGGCCTGTTCCATTTAATGGTGGTGCTTTTCTATGTCCATCATTATCCAAGCTTTTCCAATTGACTGCCCCTGACAAGTTTGATTGATGACAAGACGCGCAATATTGTTTGTATAATTTTTTTCCTTTAAATATATTAATTTCAGAGTCACGAGTAATTGGGTAGTGATTGCTCGCAAAAGAATTTTCAGGATAACTAAATAAAAATACTAAAATGAGAAAGACTTTTCTCATTTACTCCAAATCCACGCTCGCTATCATTCCTATTTGATAATGGCCAGGTACATTACATGCAATTTCAATATTCATTGCATTATCAAATTTCCAAACTAAATCTCCATTTTCTTTCGGAGCTAACAGGACGCTATTGCTGTGAGAGTGGCCCATGGCTTTATCCATTTTTGCCATTTTCTTCATTTTTTCTCTATCAATTGAGTCTGCGAGTAATATTTCATTTTCAACCATCTTTTCCATTTCTGGACGATGTTTTTTATGCATCATTGCATTTGCAATATTGAATTCATGAACAAGTTCTCCTGCGTTAATCACTTCAAATTTTATAGTTTCACCTTTTTTTATATCAAACGATTTAGGCTCATAATAGTTATCATACATTTTAACTTTAATTACTCTGTCTACTTCACTTAACTTTCCTTTAGAACCAATTTTCATATTTTTATCAGCGAAGGATGCTGTATTAAAAAGTAAAAAAATTATTGTTATTTTTATAAATTTCATAAATCTCCTTTAGTTTTTTTCGTTTAATGTTTGAGTTTGTTTAATTTGCACTTTATTACTTGTCTCTAGTTTTGGTTTAATTTTGCTATTGATTATATCTGCAAAACTATGATTTACATCTCTATGACCTGCCTCATCGTCTCTTATAACTTTTACAACATCTTTTAAAGTTGCATTGAGTGGTAAGTTCCAATAATTTATTGCAATTTCTGGTGCAGGGATATTTTTAATTTTACCCGTCTCTAACTCATTTAAATACTCTGTATAACTTCTAACGGCTTCTTCTTCGAAGTATCCTACTATTCTATGAGCAGTTCTTTGTGATACAATAAAAATTATCGCATAAGTGATAATAAAAATGAATTGAGCTATCATTATAATAATTCTTTCAATCAAAGTTGGTTTTGCAATATGTATAAAAGTCATTAGATGCATTCGTTCATTTTCAGCTTCGTCTAATAAAATTTTTATCCATCCCCTATCATCTTGCATTTTTCTCAAAGATTTAAGGTGAAGCAACATTCCAGCAACCATACCTGGAACTGCTGCAACCGTTTCAAGAACAACAGCTCTGTGCCCATATCTCTTTTTAAAAAAAGTATCAGCAAGAAATCTTAAAAACTTAGTGAAGCGAAGTGCAACCTTGTCACTTAAATTTTTTGGCATATAATGTTTGTCTAGGCTCATACCTTATATTTAGTGGTAAATTTCAAATTTCCAATGAGTTATTATGGTCTGCTAAAAGCTAGATTTATCAATAATAATTAATTATCTCTCTTAATACGAAAAAAACTATTCCAGTCATAAACAGAATTATAAAATAATTTATAGTTTTCCAAATCCTTGGGTTCTTTAAATAATTAGATGTAAATTTTGAAAGATAGCCAAGTATAAAAAAAAATAGAAAAGAAGAAATGGATGCACCTATTCCAAAAGAATATTTGTCTGCTAATTCAAAATTTTTAGATAAGTTTCCTAAGAAAAAAACTGTATCTGAGTAAACATGAGGATTTAAATAAGTAAATGCTAATGTTTTTAAAAAAATACTTTTTAATTTATATTCTTTAGATCTAATCTCAAAATTGATGTTACTATAATTAGACCTAATTTTAGTAAAGATAAAATATATAAGAAAAATAAATAATAAAATATTGAATATAAGTTCAATTTGTTTCGTAAAAAAATCATTAAAATATTCAAATAAAAAAATACCTAAAAAAATTAAAATTAAATCGGATATAGAACAAACTAAACAAACAATAAAAATATACTGTTTTTTTAAACCTTGCTCTATTACAAAAAAATTTTGCGCTCCAATTGCAAGAATTAAACTTAATCCAGTAAAAAAACCAAATATTAAAAACTCCATCTCTCATTTATTATTTCTTATTTTTAAAAAAAGATATATTTTAATTTTATGAATAAACGAAAAATTATAGATCCAAAGAATTTATCCTTTGAGCCATTTGATAATTATGGTGAACCTGTGAAAGGTATGAGTTGGCATAAAATAAGCTACGATAAAATTAATGGGCAAGGAAGCTTTATACTTAAAATGGATCCAGGTGCTAAAAGTATTCCTCATAAACATGTTAGCTACGAAGAATTTTATGTGCTTGATGGAGAATTAATTGACGCTGATGGAAAGATTTTTAAAAAAGGTGATTTTGTTAGCTACGAACCTGGGTCTACACATTCATCTCATACAAATAATGGTTGTTTAATTTTAGTTTTTATGAGATCAAGAAACGAATTAATTTAATTAGATTTATCTTTTATGATTGGAATACTTGGTGGAATGGGTACTCAAGCAGGGTTAGACTTTTGTAATAAGATAGCTGTGCTAAATAGAGGAAAATCTGATCAAGAATATCCAAAATTTATTTTATATAACAAGTCAGACACGCCTAAAAGACCAGAAAATTTAAAAAAATATCACAACGTTTTAAAAGAATTAATCAAAGGTTGTCAATTATTACAAAAAAATAAATGTAAATTTATTGTTATGCCATGTAACACTGCTCATTATTGGCAAGAGGATATTCAAAAGAAAATAAAGATACCTTTAATAAGTATGCCCAAAGAAGTTTATCTTCATACCAAAAAAACATGTAAAAAAAATTCTAAAATAGGAATTTTGTGTACAGAAGCGACAATAAAAACAAAAGTTTATAGCAAATATTTCGATAAAAGTTTTCAACTTGTTTCACCTGGAAAAAAATTACAAAAAAATAGTGTGAATAAAGCAATCAAATTTGTAAAAATGGGTAGAGTTAAAGATGCTGAAAAAGTACTTAAACAAGCAGTTAACTATTTAATAAAAATAAAATGTAAAAAAATTATTTTAGGATGCACTGAACTTCCAATTGCAATTTTTGCATATAAGTCTTTTAAAAAAATAAGAGAATCTAAGATTTTTATAGATCCAAACTTGTTATTAGCTCAAGTTTCAATGAAAAAATACAAAAAGAAATGATTAGAAACGATGCGCTTCCAAATAAGTTCACTTTGTATTGTAGAAGGTTTTTTTATTTTTTAAAAAATGAGAGATTTAACAAAAAATTTAATTATGATTGGAATAAAACGTTAACTAGATTTGATATCATTAATCAAATTATCAAAACAAAAAAGTTTAAATCCTATCTAGAAATTGGATGTCAAAGTGATGTCAATTTCTCAAAAATCTTAATTGATAATAAAGTTGGCGTAGACCCCCAAACAGGTGGAACTATTCCAATGACTAGTGATGATTTTTTTTTACAAAATAAAGATACTTATGATTTAATCTTTATTGATGGTTTGCATATTCATGAACAAGTATTGAAAGATATAGATAATTCCCTAAATGTTTTAAACGATGGAGGTGTAATTTTGCTGCATGATTGTCTTCCAGCTAAGATTTGGCATCAAACTATTCCACAAACCCATTCTAGTTGGAATGGTGATGTTTGGAAATCAATTGTTCAGTCAAGGACTAGAGCTGACATAGATACTTATACCATTAAAGCTGATCAAGGATTAGGGCTTATTTTAAAAAGAAAAAATAAAGATTTATTAGTTCATCCAATAGAAAATTTTAAAAATTTAAAATTCAAAGATTATTATAATCATCATGATAAGTTTATGAGACTTATTGATGAAAACAAAGTTTTAGATATTATAAATGAATAAACCAACAACCCTTTTAAAAGTTGTTGGTTTATTTAATTATTTTAGTATTATTTCTTTGGATCTGGAACTTTACGTAAATATGGTTTTACCGTCTCCCACCCGTCAGGATAAATCTTTTTAGCCTCTTCATCAGTAACCTTGGTAACAATAATTACGTCATCTCCAGGTTGCCAGTCTGCAGGTGTAGCAATTTTGTGTTCTGCAGTTCTTTGCATGGAGTCGATAGTTCTTAATATCTCATTAAAGTTTCTTCCTGTAGTCATAGGATAAGTTAGAAATAAGCCGATTCTTTTATCTGGTCTTATAATGTAAACTGTTCTAACAGTTTCGTTATCAACTGCTGTTCTTCCCATTGAACTAGTTCCTGCATCCCCTTCTAACATGTTATAAAGTTTTGCAACTTCTAACTTTTCATCGGCAACAATAGGATAGTTTGGTTTTAAACCACAAACATCCTTAATGTCCTCTAGCCACTTTACATGGTCAGAAACAGGGTCAACACTTAAACCCATTACTTTTACATTTCTCTTTTCAAACTCTGGTTTCATTTTTGCTAATGCACCAAGTTCTGTTGTACAAACCGGTGTAAAATCTTTTGGATGTGAAAATAATACACCCCAGCTATCACCTAGCCATTCATGAAAAGATAATTTGCCCTCAGATGTCTCTGCTGTAAAATCTGGAGCTTTACTATTTATTTTTAAAGTCATTTTTACCTCTTATTAGTGATTGTTTATTAGAATAATTATAAGTTATTAGTCACATATTTCAACGATATTCAATTTTGTGAACTCAACTTATAGGATGTATATCTCTATTGAACATTAGATGCTACAATTTGCATATTATGAATAACTCAAAACACTCAAATGTATTAATAATTGGTGGAGGATGCGCGGGGATATCTGTGGCATCTAGACTTCACAGTTTAAAATCGGATTTAAATATATCTATAATAGAGCCTTCAGATAAATCCTTGTATCAAGCGGCTTGGACATTAGTTGGTGCAGGAGCATATGACAAAGATAAAACAATAAAATCAATGTCTGAAGTTATGCCAAGTTATGTTAATTGGATAAAAAGCCATGCTCAAAGTTTTTCGCCAGAGTCCAATACTGTTAAAACTTCGGATGGTGACTGTACTTATGACTACCTTGTAGTATGTCCAGGATTAAAATTAAACTTTGATGGAGTTGCAGGATTAAAAGAGTCATTAGGTAAAAATAATGTCTGTACAAATTATGATGCAGATATGGCTGTATATACGTGGGAATGTTTAAAAAATTTAAACGGTGGAACTTTGTTATTCACTGAGCCACCTATGCCTATTAAATGTGCCGGTGCACCTCAGAAGATTGCTTACTTGGCAGCAGACCATCTTAAAAAGAAAGGAATGCTAGATAATAGTAACTTAGAATTTTTATGTGCCAAACCAGTTATATTTGGTGTTCCACATTTTCAAGGACCTTTAAATGAGGTTTGCGACTCTTATGGTATCAAGAGAAGTTTTCAGCATAATTTAATATCTGTAGACGGAAATGCTAAAGAAGCGGTTTTTAAACAATCAGACAAAGATGGTAATTCAAAGGAAGTTACAAAGAAATTTGACTTTATTCATGTAACACCACCTCAAACTTCTCCAGATTTTATTAAAAACAGTCCACTTGCTGATGCTGGTGGATGGGTAGATGTTGATCATAAAAATGGAACACTTAGACATACAAAATATGAAAATATTTATAGTCTTGGGGATGTAATGAATGCACCTAACGCTAAGACAGGTGCAGCGGTAAGAAAACAAGCACCAATTGTTGCGCACAATATTATAAAAGATATTAATAAATCGTCAGATGAATATAGACTTTACGATGGATATGGAGCTTGTCCTTTAACTGTAGCTTATGGCAAGGTAATGCTTGCTGAATTCTGTTATGGAGGAAAGGTCACACCTAGTTTTCCTTTTGATCCAACGAAACCAAGTTCATTTTATTGGCAAATGAAATCAAAACTTTTTCCTTGGTTGCAGTGGAATGTAATGTTTAAAGGAAAAGAGTGGAGTAAACCTGCACATAAAGCTATTGCAAAATAGTTCCAATTAAATAAAATCATTTCAAAGATACAAGTTATGATTTTTAAACAACTATTTGACAATAAATCTTCTACTTATACCTATGTTCTTGCAAGTGACAAAGGAAGGGAAGCTTTAATAATTGACCCTGTAATAGAGCATACTAATGAATATATAAAACTTTTAAAAGATTTGGATTTAAAATTAGTTAAGGTAATTGACACACATATACATGCCGATCATGTAACAGGTTTGAATGAATTGAGTCAAAAAACAGATTGTACGAAGATTATGGGTGAAAAATCAAAGTCTGAAGTTGTTGACTTACATGTTAAAGAGGATGATAAAATTAAAATTGAAAATATTGAGCTTAAAGTATTGTATACGCCTGGTCATACAGATTGTTCTTATAGTTTTTTAATGAATGATAGAGTCTTTACAGGTGATACATTATTAATAAATGGAACTGGTAGAACAGATTTTCAAAATGGAAGTGCTAAGGATCAATATAACTCTCTGTTTAATAAATTATTAAAACTTCCTGAAAACACAATTGTTTTACCTGCGCATGATTATAACGGTAAAAAATCATCGACCATAGGTAACGAAATTAAAAATAATCCAAGACTACAAGTAAGCTCTGAAGATCAGTATATTGAGATTATGAACAATTTAAATTTGGCAAACCCAAAAATGATGGATATTGCAGTCCCTGCTAATGTAAAAGGCTTAACAGCAGATCAATTATAATTAGCGTCAAATTAAGCATTGAAATTTTTAGTTGAATAATTATAAATCATTTATGCTTTGTGAGAATTTAAAATGTAAGTGCCCTAACTGTATAAACAGTAAATGCAAATGTGATGGCACTATAGATTGTCGTTGCAAACCTGAAGAGACTACTTGTTGTTGCGATAAGTAGTTTTTGTAATCAAAAACCAAATTATATTATGAATGATTTTTTAGAGTCTATTATTAAAAGAGATCCTGCTGCAAAATCTAAACTCTCAATAATTTTAACTTATCCAGGAGTTAAAGCAGTTTTTTTTCATAAAATTGCAAATTTTTTTGCAATAGCAAAGTTTGATTTGATAGCAAGAATAATTTCTCAGTTTTCAAGATTTTTAACTGGGATTGAAATTCATCCAAAGGCAAAAATTGGAAATAATTTATTTATAGATCATGGAATGGGTGTGGTTATTGGTGAGACATCTGATATTGGTGATAATGTAACTATTTATCATATGGCTACATTAGGAGGTATTTCTCCAAGTATTAATTCAGATGATCAAAGAAATACAAAGAGACATCCAACTTTAATGGACAATGTTGTAGTTGGATCAGGTGCGCAAATATTAGGGCCTGTCACGATTGGTAAAAATGCAAAGATTGGTGCAAACGCTGTTGTAACAAAAGATGTTCCACAAAATGCAATCATGGTTGGAATTCCAGCTAAAAATGTAGGTGAAAGTTCAGTTGATGATCCAACTTTTAAACCTTATGGTATCACCGAGCAAAGTGATAAAAATTAAATGAAAAACTCTCAAAATAATTTTATAGAAGGTGTTGGTAATACGCCTTTGGTGAAACTTCAAGCGGCATCAGAAATAACGGGATGTAATATTTATGGTAAAGCAGAATATTTAAATCCTGGTGGATCTGTTAAGGATAGAGCTGCGCTTGCTTTAATTACAGACGCAGAAGAAAAGAAACTTATTTCAAAAGGTGGAACTATAGTTGAAGGAACTGCAGGAAATACTGGTATTGGATTATGCTTAATAGGTAATTCTATTGGTTACAAAACTGTAATTGTAATGAATGACAACCAAACACAAGAAAAAAAAGATATGCTTAAAAATATTGGTGCAGATCTTAGACTAGTGCCGCCAAAACCCTATAAGGACGATGGTAATTATGTAAAAGTTGCTGGTAGACTTGCAGACGAATTAAAAAATTCAAATAATCATGGAGTAGTTTGGGCAAATCAATTTGATAACACCGCAAATTCGAAAGGTCATTACGAAAGTACAGGACCTGAAATTTGGGATCAAACAGATGGTAAAGTTGATGCTTTCATTTGTGCTTCAGGAACTGGTGGTACAATTGCAGGTGTCAGTAGTTTTTTAAAAGAAAAAAATAAAGATGTAAAAATTTATTTATCTGATCCAGCAGGATCATCACTTTACAATTATATAAAAAATGGTGAGCTTAAAAGTGAAGGTAGTTCAATAACTGAGGGAATTGGTTCTAGTAGAATAACTGCAAACTTTGCAGAAGCAAAGATTGATGGAGCTTTTTCTATAACTGATAATGAGTCTTTACCGGTATTATATGATCTAATTCAAAACGAAGGTCTAAGCCTTGGAACAAGTTGTGGAGTAAATATTGCAGGAGCAATCAAACTTGGTAAAGAATTAGGCCCTGGTAAAACCATTGTAACAATATTGTGCGACAAGAGTGATAAATATAATAGTAAATTGTTTAATAAAAAATTTCTTGAGGAAAAAGGTTTACCGTATCCAAGCTGGATATAATTGATATATTGTTATTAATATGAGATTAAAAGATTGTTATAATTTTGCAGATTTTAGAAAGCTTGCTGAGAAAAAATTACCCTCACCTATCTTCCACTATATTGATGGTGCAGCTGACGATGAAATTACTTATAAAAGAAATACAAATGCATTTGATGATGTTGACTTAGTTCCGAATGTTTTAAGAGGTGTTGAAAATATAGATTTATCAACCACTATATTTGGAAAAAAATTAGATCTTCCTTTTTACTGTGCACCAACAGCTCTTCAAAGATTATTTCATTATGATGGAGAACGTGCTGTAGGAAGAGCTGCTCAAAAGTTTAATACAATGTTTGGTGTTTCTGCATTGGCTACAGTTAGTGTAGAAGAAATATCTTCTTTAATTGATACTCCAAAAATGTTTCAATTTTATTTTCATAAAGATAGAGGGCTTAATGATTCATGTTTGGAAAGAGCAAAAGCGGCTAAGTTTGATGTTATGGCGTTAACAGTTGATACTATAACAGGAGGAAATCGAGAAAGAGATCTTAGAACTGGATTTACATCTCCCCCTAAACTTACATTATCAAGTTTATATAGTTTTGCTACAAAACCAATGTGGGGAATAAACTACTTAACTAAAGGAAAGTTTGAATTACCTCACTTACAAGATTTTGTAAAAGAAGGTACCAGCACAAACTCTTCTATCGGTAATTATTTTTCAACTATGTTGGATCAATCTATGAATTGGAATGACGCTGAAAAATTATGCTCTCAATGGGGTGGTCATTTTGCACTTAAAGGAATTATGAGTGTAGAAGATGCAAAGAAAGCAGTTGATATTGGATGTACAGGCATAATGGTTTCAAATCATGGAGGAAGACAACTTGATGGATCAAGATCTCCTTTTGATCAATTAGCAGAAATCGTAGATGCAGTTGGTGATAAGATTGATGTTATTTGTGAAGGTGGATTTCAAAGAGGTACTCACATGTTAAAGGCATTATCAATTGGTGCCAAAGCATGTTCAGGTGGAAGATTATATCTATATGCATTGGCTGCAGCGGGACAAGCGGGTGTTGAAAGAGCTTTAGGACAGTACAAGACCGAATTAGAAAGAGACATGAAACTTATGGGTTGTACTAAAATCAGTGAACTTAATAGAAATAACCTTAGATTCAGAAATATTAAGTAAATTTACAACCTAACCTTTGCATTTTGGTCATAGCACAGCGTCAGTTTTTACACTTTATAATAAATTCTTAACATTTTAAGTTTAAGTTAAGGATAATTACAATGAAAAAAATATTTTTAATTTTAATAAGCTTGATATTTATGAATACAGCTAATGCAGAGGACTTAAGTAAAGAAAATACTGACAAGGCATGGGATTGTGTTGGTATTTACATGGCTAATTACTTTTTACCATCAGGTGAAAGTTTTGAGTATGGTATGAAAGAAAAATCAATGGCATCAGTTAAAGTTTGGAAAGAATATGCTTTAGAAGTGGGAATTAAAGAAGAAGTTTGGGATGCAGGAGTTAACAAGTCTGTAGATAAATATTACGGATCTAAATATGATGAAAAATTAACCGAAGGTTGTCATGCATTTCTTGAAAAAACAATTCCAAATGGCGAAGAGAGAGTAAAGAAGGTAGCTCAAACATTATATTAACAAAGGAGAAAAAATGGACGTAAAAGAACAAACGAGAAAAGCTTACGAGCTTTTTGGTAAAGGCGATATGGAAACTTTTTTTAATGAAATGATTGATGATAATATTGTTTGGACATTTCCAGGTAAAGAAGGTGTTCATCCATTATCAGGGGTGCATAAAGGTAAACAAGCAATGATGGCTGCAATGTCAAAAATTCCTGCGATATGGCCAAATTTTCATTTAAAGATTTTAGACATGATCAGTGAAGGTAATAAAGTATTTGTTAGAGTGCATGCAACTGCTGACAACATGGATACTATGTTTGGTCATTATTTTGAGTCTAGTGATGAAGGAAAAACTAAAGTTATGATGACTTTTGATGATACTCTGAGCATGTTCAATGCTATGAAAAAATAAAAACTAAACTAGAAAGGAAAAAAATGAAAGATTATTTAACAACACATATGTTTAAATCAGCAGAGATGAAGAAGAAAATGCAAGAAACAATGGGGTCAATGACGCCTGAAGATATTGTTAAATCTACAACTGGTCCAAAGGCAGTTTGTCAATCATCATTTGTTTCTCCTGGAGACGATTTAGTAATGTTTTGTCACTGGAAGGCTGAGAGTGAAGAAGCAATCAATGAACAACTAGGACCTATGAATGATTTTTATGAGCCACATAAACATCAAGTAATTGAACAAATTATGGATTTCAATAAAATGAGATCTTAAATAACAATTAGAAAATTGAGATAAAAATAGTAAGTGATGTCTGCATACGTTATTGCCCAAATTAATATGAAGCACAAAGAGGGTTTCAAAGAATATGCTGATAAAGTTCCACAAACAATAAAGAACTTTGGGGGTAAATATTTAGTGAGAGCTGGAGAATTTCAAACCAAAGAGGGTAAATGGGATTTTTCTAGAAATGTTATAATAGAATTTCCAAGCTATGAAATTGCTTTGAAATGGTACAACTCAGATGAATATAAACCTATCAAACAAATGCGTTTAGATAATGCTGAGGGAAATTTAATAATAGTAAAAGGAATATAAAGGAGAAAAAAAATGGAAAAAGAAATGTTAGCTTTAGTTAATCTTAAAGAAGGTAAACTAGAAACTTTTATGGGATGGATGCAGTCTGATGAAGGTATGGAAGTAAGAAAAAGTGTTGCTTATCCAGAAAAAACAATTGGAGCAATGAAGCCTGACAAAAGTGGGATTATGTTTAAGGTGTCAGTTCATAATGAAGCAGGAATGAAGGAATTTGTTGCTGGAAATAACCCAAAAGCTAAAGCGATTTATGCTGAATGTGTAGACAATGTACAGCTATGGGAATTATCAAAAGTAGAGGTAAAATAATGGCAAAATTTTATTTAATTGGAAAAATTAGTCAGGATTTAATGCAACGTATGCAAAATGATCCGTCTGCTGATAGATACGCTTCAACTAAAAAAGTTACTGAAGCAGCAGGATTAAAACTAATCAGTTACGAGTGGGTAAGAGGAAGATTTGATGTAATTTCGTGTGTTGAGGGTGAGTACGAACAGGCTGTTGCTTTAAAAATAACTTTTAAAAATTCTGGTCTTATGGATGATTTAATGGTTCATGAAGTGATTGACTACAATAAAGCATTTACTAACGCTGCTAACGCCGCTAATAGTGTTATTAAACCAGGAAAATAAAAATAAAGGGGAATATAAATGTCAATAATAGAAAAAATGTCGAAAATAATAAATGATGGAGATACGTCAGCAGCAGATCAATTAATACATGATGATTATCAATTTTTAATGCATGCATCCGGTAAAAAACTAGGAAAGTCAGATGTAATTAAATGGCTTGGTATGAAAGATATACAAAAAGAAAAAGTGAGAGTTCTTTTTGAAAATGATGAAGTTGGATTTGAACACGCATATGCAACTTTCAAAGATGGTAACAAAGAAGCGGTTATGACTTATTATAAATTTAAGGATGGTAAAGTTGTATACCAAGAAACTGGGGCAACTAAGTTACCAAAGTAAATATTAAATGATAAGAAAGTTATTTATCGTTTTTCTGTTTTGTACTTTTTTAAATCCTGCCGATGCTAAGGATGATCACGTATTAGAACTTAATAAATTATTTACCCAATTAAAAAGTATAGGAGATCCTGCTGATGCAAGAGAAATTGAGGATAGGATTTGGAAATTGTGGACCACACATCCATCTGAGAAAACTTTGACTGATCTTTTAGCAAAAGGTTCTGGTTATATGATGCAAAATCAGCTTACTAGTGCTCATAATGTTTTTTCAAAAGTAATCGAATTAGATCCTAATTGGGCAGAGGGCTGGAATAAAAGGGCAACAGTTCTTTACATGATGGGAAGCTTTGAGTTATCACAAAATGATATTGATATGGTTCTAAGCCTTGAGAAAAGACACTTTGGTGCCCTTTCAGGTCAAGGTCTTGTACAAACCGCATTACAAAATTATCAAAAAGCAATTGATAGCTACATTGAAGCTCATAAAATTTACCCATCTTCACAATCTACATTGCAGATGATTGAACAGTTAAATATACTAATTCAAAAAGAGAGTATTTGAGATAACTTATAATATTCCCAGTCACTTCCAAACTGGCATCATTGGACAAATAATTATTGAATAAATGGATCATTTATTTTTTTCTGCAATCATCATAACCGCATTTGATATTTTTCTAATAATTTATGCTTTTACCCTTCCGCTATATCCAAGTGTATGGCGTAAAAAAGTTAACAAAAAATATAATAATGATACAGCTACTGGAATTGTTATAATTTTTACGACTTTATTGTGTTGTATTCTTTGGGTTATCTATTTCTATTTTAAATTATTTCAACTATAGTTTTTAATATGAGTAATTTAACAGCGTATTTAATTCTTTTAATTGCTGTAGTGCTTGGCACGGCATCCAATGGTTTTGCAAAAAGTGCTCAGGGTTTTACTTTGTTAATTCCAAGCGTTTTAACTGCTGTAACAATTGTTGGATGTATGTACACTTTGTCTTTGGTTATGAAAACAATTCCTGTTGGTGTAACATATGCATCTTTTGCTGGACTGTGTATTATTGCAACTATTGCTGTTGGAATATTCAAATTTAACCAAATGCCTGACATGTACACTATTGTTGGAATGATTTTAATTATCTCTGGTGTTTTGATTGTAAATTTACTTGGAAAAACTAACTAAAAATTAACTGGTATAATAAATTTAGTATCTAGATTATTCACTTCATGTATTTCTAATAGATCTTTAGTATTTAACTTTGAATAGAGATGTGGAAAAAATAGTTTACCAGATTCTTCCCACTTTAAATTTTTTAAATTATTTGACGGAAATTTTAAGAGTATTAAATTTTTTTCACTTTTATAATACTTTTCTAAAGTTCCAATTAATTGATCTTTTGTAGAAAAATGAATAAACCCATCATTTATATCTTTTTCAGTTCCCGAATAGTAATCAGTTTTTTTAAATACCTCATATTCATTTTTAGTTAAAATTTTATAAATAAATTCAGTTTGCACTTTTTAAAAAATATTTAAGAGTTAATTTTACCTAAATAATTAACTAAAATTACTCCTACGATTATCAAGATAATACCAATGGTGCCATAAATGTTAGGGGATTGATTATATTTAATAATTCCAAACAAAGTAACAGCAATTATTGTAAGGCCTCCATACGTTGCGTAAGTAAATCCCACTGGAATTATTGTCATTGCTTTTGCTAAAAAAAATAGACAAATAATAATTGAACAAACACAAAATACTGTTGGGTACAAATTTGTAAAACCGTTAGTGGTTTTTAAGAATCCGTTTGCTGTAATACCAAATATTATTGCTAATACTAAATAAATATAACCAGTCAAATAACTCATACTATTTATAAATCTTATCTACTTCTACTTGGTAAGACTCTACTAACTTGTTATTTTGATTTGCAATACCAACAACATCTATCATTTCCTTAACCATTTGATCTGATGCACCCTTTTTTTTAGCTGCTGCTGTATGAGATCTTATACAGTATTCACAGCTATTTGTAATCGAAACTGCAACATAGATTAATTCTTTTGTAACTGGATCAAGTGCTCCTTTCTTCATTATTTGTTTTAAGTTGTTCCATGTTCTTTCTAAAGTCTCTGGGTTGTTAGCTATAGCTCTCCAAAAGTTTGGTATTTTTTTTATATTTCTAGTTTTTTTAATATCATCAAAAACTTTTTTAACCTTTCCTTTAGCTTTATTTTCACTTACAGGTTTAAATATTGACATTTTTCCTCCTTTTATACTTTCATTTCTAGATAAGATTATACTAGAACTTATTTGAAACTTCTATGGTTGCACCATAATCAGGTATTTCACTCATCAAACTGTAATTAGAGCTCACTTTAATACCTATGCCATTAAGATCTCGTTTATAATTCAATTTTGTATTAAAAGTTTCGCTACCATCTAAACTAAAGGCATATGTCTCATTTCTTTTTGAAATATAGCTTCCTCCAAAATAAATATTATCACTATGTCCATTTCCTTTGCTTTGATTTCTTTCATAGCTTGTCATTAGCGAAAAACCATTGTCTGTAATTAAATCAAAGCCAAAACTTCCTCTATAATTATGAGTGGAGCTATTAATATTTTCTAGAATATAAGAAGTTCCATTTGAAGCATATTCAAATTCTTGCTTAGACGATGGGCTGATATCAGCGTTATATTCTAATTGAATATTTGGTTTTATAATTCCATTATCAATATTAATTGTATTGTCTATAACTGAACCTATAGAGGTTATAACCGTACCAATATCTTGTCTATTGAATTTTAAATTTAAACCCTCGGCCCCTGTTTCGGTATAATCAGAAAGAGATGTAAATCCTAAATCTAATTTTATATTTGGAGTTATATTTAGTTTTTCTTTTGTAAATGTTTCTCTAAATTTTATTGATGCAAAAATTTGTTTTCCTTCTCTCTCACCATCTGTAGAAATAGACCCACTATTATTCAAAAGATTAGTATTGATTGCACTTATTCCTATAAGGCTATCCATAAACATATTTTTTCCTTTAGGACGCGTCTCATAAACTGTCAAACTTAAAGCATTCATATCCAAGGCGCTGCCAAGGTTACCTACATCAATGTCATCACTTCCAAACCTAAATGCAAACCCAAACATTCTATTTTTATCATTTCTTCTATCTGCTCCAATTGTTATAGCGCTAGAATTTATATTTTTTGCTGATGATGCGCCTGTGTCTCCTACTTTTCCGACACTAACGGTTCCCTCGCTCCAATATGACCAATTACCAAACTGCGGTTCAGCCGTAGATGTGTTATTACTAGTTAAAGAAGATGGTGTTATTAAATTTGATAATGATGCTAAAATCTCATTTGAAAATTGAAATTTAATATTCTGATTAGTTAAATTACTACTGTCTTTATTTCTTCTAAGCCATTCCATACGATTTAAAACTGGATAGGTAGTATGTTGAATAAGTTTTTTTGATAATTCTGATTGTGCTTCAACTGAACCAACATCATCTTTATTTGAAGTAGGATTCATACAAGAAATAATTCCATATGCGCAAGGCAAATCATATTCTCGAACAAGTTTATTATCATCAAAATCTAAATGATAAAATTTGTTTGCTCCTTGACCAAAATTAAAAGTTATTCCAGCAATACGCATATTTCCCTCAGATGCAGTTTGAGTATTGTAGGTTTTCTCATTTTTATTTGCTGTTGTTATTTCAAATGGAGTTGTCAAATCATATTCTTCAATAATATTAAGTTCAGTATCATCAGAGTCTCTATCAGCCTTAATTACAAACATTTTGTATCCATCTGAACTAAACCCAAACCCTTGATGATAACTATCACCTTTAAGATTTGATAAGGTTGCCTTTAGTGTGATGTCAGAAGGATCGTATGGATTTGTAAGATCAAATTGTTGTATTTGATCGGTGGTCGCTTTTAGAATAAACATCTTTGTTCCATCTGTATTAAAATCAAAACCTCTAGGGTCATTGCTAAGAGGTATTTCTGAAACTCCTGTGCTAATTATTGTTGTTATATCGTAAGGTGTTCCCAGCGACCAAATAGCTACAGAATCTTGATCTTCATCTACAGATTTAGTTGAAAGAATTAAAACTTTACTTCCATCTGAATTAAATTTTATATCTTGTGGTCTTTTTAATACCGCCGCTATTTCAGTAATTATATTTGCATCAAGCGAAACACCTGAAGAAGTGCTATATGGAACACTTAAAGAATATTGTGCAACACGACCACTATTTCCAGTAAAACCAGTAACATACATTTTAGTACCTGATGGATTAAAAATTACTCCTGTTGGTATACCTACTTGACCAACTACATCATAATCATTTTTGTGTACTGGTTCTGCATAAACTTTTAAATTTATACAAAATGAGATGATTATAACAAATATGATTTTTATTATATTCATAAAAAATTTTTTATGAATATACTATTTCTAAAAAGAGGTTGAAACTTCTATGTGGGTCTCGTACTCTGGAATTTGACTAATCATGCTATAATTTGAGTTAAGTTTTAGATTATAACCACTAATATTTTTACCATAACTTACCCCTATTTGATTATTTTGCATTGGTTCATAGTTTAAAGCAAACTCAGAGTCTCCTTCAATAATTCTACCAATTTTAACAATAAACGTTTCAGTTTTACCTGACCTATCAAAATCTAAATGCTGAAACCTTTCATAGTTTAATGATAGTGTGGAGTCGTTTATAAAAATAACCTCTAATCCTAAATTACCTTTTAGATTTTTTGTAGAGTAAACATCAACTAAAGTGCTACTTTGACCATTGTCATAAGTAAATCTCGTCTCAGGAGAAACATCCATTACAAATTCAAATCCTCCGTTAGGAGTTACGCTGCTATCAGGAAATTTATAAGAGTCCATGTCAAATAAAAAGCCAATTGCTAAATTGCCATCTTTTATAGTTTTATTGTCATGCTGATCATTTAACCCTGTAGTAGCTAATGATATAAAATCTGTATAATCAGATAATTTAGTTATTCCGTAAGAAAATTTTCCAGATGGAGAAAAATTAAATCTTCCACTTTTATTTTTTGATCTAAAGTTTGCTGAAGTAAATAATTGATGACCATTTCTATTACCTGTTTTTTTTCCTTGATATTTTTGATCAATTCTAAGCAAACTATAACCAAATATCATATTGGTATAATTAGTTTCATTTTTTGGAATAGTTCCATAAAAGTTTAAAGTTAACGACTCCATATCACTACTTTGATCTGTAAATCTTACTTTAGAGTCATTTTGAGCATATCTTAAAGCAAAACCAGCAAACTTATCATCTCCAAATTTTTTATCCGCACCAAAAGTTAATCCTGAAGTATGAATACCTTTTGGTCTATCAGTTATAGTTGCATCCTGTTTTCCCATTGAAACATCTCCTGTGCTCCAAAACGACCATGTTGAACTTTTGATTTTAGATGAATTATTATCTAATGATGCCTGAAGTTTATTTGTTAATGATGCCAAAATTGGATTATAAGATTTCAGATTAATATTAAAGCTATTTAAATTTTCGTTATCTCTATTTCTTTTAATCCACTCAAAACGCTTGAACATAGTTGAGTTATTTAAATGGATATTTTTTTTGGCTACTTCAACATGAGATCCTATACCGGATACAATATCGGTACGACATGCACCAATACCAAAAAAGCAAGATAAATTTACTTGAGAAATAGAGTCATTACCTATATCGCCTGCTCCGACCGCTTGATTGATTATAAATAATCTATCTCCATTTGGACTTATGGTAAATCCAAGTGAATAATCACCACTCGCCACTTCAACCGTTGGAGGTTGTGGATAGCCTGAAGTAACATTTGAAGATCCGACAAGGCTTATTGTTGATGTGTCAAATGGTGTAGTAAGTTTAAATTGAAATATTTCATCCTCCATGAAATCACCCGACTTAAGTTCCTCATCAAAGTTATTAATAACCAATATAAATAGCATTGAGCCATCTTTACTAAATTCAAGACTTTGCGGTGCATCTTTATTTAAATCATCACTGTAAGATTCGTCTATAACAAGTGTTGAACCTAAGTTCGTTGATTGTATTTCCGTGGCAGTTGATAGATCATAAGGTACAGATAAACTATATTCTTTTAAATTTTTTAATGAAGATGTTCCTGTATTCGGAATTGTAAATAACTTTGTTCCATCATCATTTACATCAAAACTTCCGCCAATAGAACCTGATTTGGTTTCACTATCATAATTTATATGTTTTAATGAAAAAGGTTTTGTAAGTTCGAACGAGTGAATAAAGCCATTAGTGCTTGAAATGAGCATTCTCAGTCCATCATGACTAAACTTAATATCATCGCATTTTAAATTATTGGCAATAGTTTCGCCTGCGTTTCTCAAAACATCAGATCTATCGGTTTGGGTGTGTGCTTGTCTAAAATCATATGGAACAGTCAATGTAGTCTCAGTTACACATTTACCCTTATCATCATCTCCTTTTTTGTTTGTCGTAAAGGCTTTTAAACCATCGCTACTAAATGCAATTCCAGTTGGATCCTCTAACAAATCTCTATTTATAGCATCGCCATCTGCGTCTATAATAGACGGTTGTGCAATAGGTCTTACCCCCACATGATATTCAAATGTGAGCTCAGCTTTTACCTCAAAAGCAAATAATAAAAAAAACAAAAAAAAATAAAAAAATTTGAAATTTTTCATAATTAAATAAATTTTATTTTAATGCAGGCTTTAAAAGCTTCAACATTTTATTATGTATAGATTTATTAGCTGAAATTAAAACATTGCCAGCTTTTGTTGCATTTTCATTATTCCAGGTAGATGATATTCCACCTGAGGCTTTAATAATTGGAATTAGTGGATGTATATCCCAGATTTTATTCATACATTGAATTACTACATCAACTCTACCTTCACAAAAATGAGCATAGCTTAATGCATCTGCACAAGGAAATTGCATTAACTTTAAAACTTTTGGAATTTTTTTCTGTTTGTTTAATGTAAGCCACCCGTGAAAGGCACCTGACACTTTCATATTATTAACTGTTGCTTTTTTATTTACTGTTAGTTTTCTTTTTTTTCCATTTTCAACAACGTATGCAACTTTATTTGAAATATTATAGTAATACTTTTTAAGAATTGGAAAATTTGCCAAACCTAAAATTGGTTGACCTTTATAATTTAAAGATATTAAGTTACTCCAGGTAGGGTTCCCAATTACATAAGATCTTGTTCCATCTATTGGATCTATTATCCAAGCATAATCACTTGATGATCTTTTATAACCAAACTCTTCACCAATAATTTCATGTGATGGAAACTTACTTTTTATCTTTGAGCGAATAAATTTCTCAAATGCTTGATCAGAACTCGTTACTGGATCGTATCCTTTACCTTTTAATTTGTTAACTACTTTGAAGGGTTTATCCAATTTTTTAAAATAAAATTTGGTTAAATCTTTTGCAAGAGTGTTCAAAAAATTAGCGAAAATTCTTAATTTTTTTGGACTTAGTTTTTCCATGAGGACGACATACTATTTATCTTGATTAAAGTAAATTTTTAAATAATGCTTGATAAATCTTATGAAAATCGAGCTAAGTAATAACAAAGTTTATTATAACAATGGGACCTCTGTTGAAGAAATTCACCCTTTTTGGCTTAGAGAAAGAGCTAACGGAGAGAAATTTTTAGATGAAAAAACGCAGCAAAGACTTTTTGATCCAACTTCGCTAAGTGTAGATGTGGGGATAAAAAATGCTAAAATTAAAAATGAAGTTTTAGAAATTAACTTTAATGATGGAGTTAATTCAAAACTGAATATTAATTCTATTGCTCAAGAATTTTCTAAAAAAGATAATGTAATTAGCTCAATAGCTAAAATAAAATGGGACTCTAATTTAAAAAATATTAAAAATTTTGATTACAAAACTGACTTATCTGAGTCTAAAGAGATGTATGATGTTTTAACAACTTTTTATAAATATGGTTTTGTTATTATTAAAATGGTTCCAACTGAAAATAATTATTTAGTAAAATTTGCAAATTCTATAGGTAGTGTCAGAAGAACTAATTTTGGTGAGCACTTCAATGTAAAATCTAAACCAAGCCCAAATGATCTTGCTTATACACCGCTTCCTTTAGCACCTCATACAGATAATCCTTATCGCAATCCTGTACCATGTATTCAAATATTACACTGCATTGTAAATGAAGTTAATGGAGGCTCCTCTACTTTAGTTGATGGATATAATGTTACGGAAACTTTGAAAAAAGAAAATCCTGATTTTTATAATATTTTAACTCAGGTAAAAGTCCGTTTTAAATTTATTGATAAGGATGTCATTCTTGAAGATTGGTCTGAATTAATTAAATTAGATGAGTATAAAAATTTTAAACAAGTAAGATTTAGTCCAAGACTTGATTTTGTTCCAATATTAGAAAAAAAAGAATTAGATCTGTATTATAGAGCACGAAAGAAATTATCTGATTTATATAACTCTGAAAAATTTAGAATTCAGTTCAAACTTGAACAAGGCGATTTATTAATGATGGATAATTATCGATTGTTACATGGTAGAACAGAATTTGATATAAATGAGGGAAATAGATTTTTACAAGGGTGCTATATTGATTTTGATAGTACCGAAGGTAAGTTAAGACACATTAAAAGAAAATTTAATTTATAAATCTTCGATTTCTTTTTCAGCTTTTGCAATAGACTTTTCGTAATCTATAGCCATTTGATCAGCTGAAATAATTTTAACATCCATTATACCAAAAAAATTTAACATCAATTTAAGCCAGGGTGTTAAAAAGTCTTCCTCACTGCCTATTTTTGTGCCTCCTGATGTAATTACTAAATAAGCTTTTTTATCCTTTAATAATCCAATTCTCTTTCCATCTGGAGTGTATTTAAAAGTAGTATTAACTCTTGCAGCTAGATCTGACCAAGCTTTTAATGTTGCTGGAGGTCCAAAATTATAAATAGGGGCTGAAATTATTATCACATCACTATCTTTTAACTCCTCAACAAGCTTATCAGACAATTGAAACATTTTTTTATGTCCATCAGTTTGTTTATCTTCAGGAATTTTCATTCCAGATTCTGTAAGTCCAGAAACAAAAAGCATCTCATCATCCAAATCTCTATAAATAACTTCATCGTCTGGTTTTTTAATTTTATTTAATAGTTTTTTTGCAAGACTCCTCGAAATTGATCCTTCTTTTCTAGCACTAGAGTCTATTTGATAAATTTTCATTTTTATTATTTTTTAAGATTTAACCAATTGATCTCATCTAAGGTTAGTTTAACGTATATAGAATTTAAAGAATACTCTAATTGAGTATTGTTTTTTGGGCCTATTATCGCATATGATGGAAATTCTTGATTTATTACCCAAGACAGAGCTATGTCATTTAGCGAACAATTATACTTGATTGCTAGTTCTTTTGATCTTTTTTTTCTCTCTAAGTTTTCTTTACTAAAAAAACAATCTTTTAAATATTGTTTAAATTTTCTTCTAAAAATTCTTTTTAAAAAATTTTCTTCAATGAAAAATCCTCTAGCTTGACTAGACCATGAAAAATGATGGGTCTGATTCTCATTTAAAAAATTTAGATATTCTTCATTATTAGAGGAAATGCTGTCATGCCATAAAGGTTTATTCATTTTTGCAAGAGATAAATTATTATTAACTATTTGAAAATTTATTTTATTATTTTTTTTTGCCCAAAAAATAGAATCTTTTAATCTTTCAATTTTTACATTTGATATTCCAAAAGATTTGATCAAATTAAATTTAATTAAATTATTAAATAAATCTATAAATTCACCTATGGGTACGTTTAAATTATCGTGATGCAAAATAAGTATATCAACACAGTCTAGCTTTAATCTATCTAATGATATTTTCAATAATTCTGATATTTCTGATGGTTTTGTATCTACGCTACCAACTTTTGAAATTACTACAATTTCTTTTTCAAAATTTCTAGATTTGATCCAATCACCTAAAAAATTTTCAGTCAAACCTTCTCTGTAATAAATTGAATTATCAAATGTATTACCGCCATTTCTATAATATGAATCCCAAATCTTACAAGCTTTGTTATATTTATTTATATAATCATTGCCCATAATTAATTTTGAAACTTTCTTATTTAATCCTGGTATTTTTCCATAAATCATTTGACTTCGCACATTCTAATTTTCACGAATTATCCTAAATTTTGTAGGAACGGTAAGTATCTTAATAAATAAAATCCTAAAGCTTGCAACTGATTTGTTAATATTAGTAACCCAGTTGCTAATAACAATATACCTCCAGTTTTAACAATAATATTCATTTTTTTTTTAATGTTTTTTGAAACAACTAAGAATTTTTGTAATAAATATCCTGATAGAATAAAAGGTATTGCCAGCCCCATAGAATAGAAAAATAAGAGTAAAATTCCTCTATTTATATTATCCTCTGTTGAGGCTAATGCTAATATTGAACCCAAGATAGGACCTATACAAGGTGTCCATCCAAATCCAAATGCAAAACCAACTAATATAGGACCGAAAACTCCAATATTTTTATCTGAATGAATTCTTTTTTCGTAATTAAGAAAACTTATATTTATAACTCCTAAAATTTGTAGTGAAAAAATTATAATAATAAGACCAGCAAAAATTCTAAGTTCATTAGAATTATTTAATAATAATTTTCCTATATATGTAGCTGCTGCACCAAAAATTATAAAGACTATAGAAAAACCTAATGTGAAGAAAATTATTGGAATTAAATTAATATTTTTTCTCTCAACTAACTCATTTAATGAACTTCCAGATATATAAGAAATGTAACCAGGAATAAGTGGCAATACACAAGGGGATAAAAAACTAAGCAAACCAGCGCTAAAAGCAATAAATAATTCTAACATTTAACCAGTATTTTTCATTGCTGCTGATATACCTGCTATAGATGTCATCATTGCATCATTTAGATATTTTTTATCATCAGATTTTAATTTTTTCTTAGAAAGTTTATTCATAACTACTGCTTGTAAAATATTAAGTACTTCAGAGTAAATATTTCTTACTATGATGGTTGTTCGAAATTCTTTTCTTTGTCTCAATATTTCTTTAGGGGTAATATATTTATTTAGTTTCTTTATAATATCAAATTCTGATCTTAGCTTGTCCCCTACCTCCTTAAGTTTTTTATCAGCTAAATTACTTTCATAAACCTCTGAGATTTCTGGATCAACTTTTGAAATAACCATGTCTAACATATCCATTGTTGAATTGAAAAATGGCCAGTTTTTTTCCATATCCGTAAGTATCTTTTTATATTTTTTCACTGATGAATATTTTAATGCATTACCGGTCCCTAGCCACGCAGGTAACATTAATCTTATTTGAGTCCATGCAAAAACCCAAGGTATAGCTCTTAAACTTTGAATATTGTCTACATTTTTTCTTTTAGATGGTCTTGAGCCAATAGATAATTTTCCTAATGCTAGATGAGGTGTAACTGTTTTAAAGTATCTAATAAAATCTGAGTTTTCATTTATATTTCTTCTATAAGCCTCCGTGGATATAGTTGTCATCTTTTCTATTAATTCTCTCCAACTATCTTTAGGTTCAGGTGGTGGATTAAGAGTTGCTTGCATTACAGATCCTATGTAACTACATAAATTATATTTAGCTAAAGGTTCATATCCATATTTTTGTTGAATCATTTCACCTTGGTCGGTAATTCTAATTCTACCGTAAACAGATTTAGGAGGTTGAGATCTCATTGTTGCTTGGATTGGTCCTCCACCTCTACCTGCAGAACCGCCTCTTCCATGAAAAAAAGTAAGGTCTATTTTATATTTTTTTGCAATAATCAAAACTTCCTCTTGCAGTTTATATTGGTGCCAACTTGCAGATAATTTTCCAGCATCTTTACTAGAATCTGAATAGCCGATCATAATTTCTTGCTTGTTTTGAATTAGGTTTCTGTACCAGCTCAAAGAAAAAAGTTTCTCCATTATAGACTTTGCATTTTTTAAGTCTTGCAAAGTTTCGAAAAGTGGTACCACTCTTAATTTATCTTTAATATTGGCTTCTTTTTGCATTAAGTATACTGAAAGTATATCTGAAGCTGCTGAAGTCATAGATATTACATATGCTCCCAAACACTCAGGTGGTTCCTCTGCTAGAACTTTAAAGGTCGACCAAACTTCTTTATTTTCTTTATTTTTAAAATTAAAATTTTTTAAATTTTTTTTATTTTTTTTCATTGCATTGGATAAATATTTTATTTTTTTATCTTCGTTCCAAAGTAAATAATTAGAATTATTTTTTTTCTTTATATATTCAGCTAATACCTGTGAATGTCTTGAAGATTCTTGCCGTATATCCAATTTAGCTAAATTAATGCCAAAACATTTTGCTCGTCTCATTAAATCTAATAAGTCTCCACTTGCAATATTTTCACTTTGGTTTTGCTCTAATGACTCACGAACAACCCTTAAAGGTCTTAAGATCTCCTCTCTAGTTGATAAAAGTTTTTTTTGATTTAATGGCTTTTTTGCAACCAAATGTCTTTCTATATGTCTGTGTGTTAATCTCATTTTATCTCTTAATGGTCTTAAATAAACTCTATAAGGCTCAAAAGTTTTTCCAGTACTTCTAAGTATTTTCTTTGAACATTTTTCCATAGAAAGACTTCTTATTAGCTTTGTTAATCCTTTTTCATAAAGTTTTGCTGCTTCCCATCTGGATAAAAGTATTACTTCTTTGGTTATTGGTGCTGTAACGTTTGGATTTCCGTCCCTGTCTCCACCCATCCAAGAACCAAATTCTAAGGGATTAAAATTTTTTGGTAAGTTTTTACCCATGTGTTTTACAAAGATTGCATTTAACCTTCTATAAACCTTTGGGATTGTTTCCCATAGACTATCTTCTATTACTGCCAGTCCCCATCTTGCCTCCTCAGCAGGAGTTGGTTTAAATCTTTTTAAATCATCTGTATTCCAGATGATTGTAAATTCATCATAAAGTTTTTTATCTAAAATTTTTAATCTAGATGGTTTGTGCTTTAAAAGATCTCTTTGATCCATTATTTCTGTAATTTTGTGATATTTTTGTATTAAAGTTCTCCTTTTAACCTCTGTAGGGTGAGCTGTAAGAACTATTCCAATATGAAGACTTTTAGCAATATTATAAATTTTTTGTGGTTTTATTTTTTTATTTTTAAAAAGATTTTCAAAAATTTCCTCAATAAAGATATTTTTATGCTTATCTTTTAGATTTGAATTCTCATACTCATCTAAATTTCTAGATGCATCTATAGACTCTGTTAAATTTATAAAATTCATAAAATGAGTAAATGCCCTTGCTAATTTAAAAATTTTAATGGAGCTCAATCGTTGTATTTCTGATATAATTTTTTTAAATCTATTTTTATTGTTAGTATTTTTAATATTTGCTTTAGATAATAATCTGATCTTTTCTACTAAGTTAAAAAAGCTTTCTCCTTCTTGCTTCTTTATCACTCGTCCTAAAATGTTTCCAAGATATCTAACATCGTCTCTAAGAGATTTTGTGGGTATTCTTTCATAATACAGATCTCTTTTAAGCATTAGTTTTAACCCTTTATTCCTAAATGAGTATATTTAACGTTAAGATAATCTTTTATTGCCATTGATCCACCTTCTCTTCCATAACCAGATTGTTTTATTCCTCCAAAAGGTGCTTCTGCAATTGCAACAAGTGGTGTGTTTACAGCCACTAGTCCTGTTTCCATTAATTCAGATGCTCTATTAGCTTTTTCCATAGAATTTGTGCATATATAACTTGATAAGCCAAGTTCATGGTTGTTTGCTCTTTCAATAACTTCATCAAATGATTTAAAAGATAGCATAGGAACTAATGGTCCAAATGGTTCTACTTTCATAATTGTAAAATCATCTTTTACATTATCGAAAATTGTAGGCTCATAAAAATAACCTTTGTTAAAACCTTTGGGTCTTTTTCCACCTAATAAAACTTTAGCTCCTTCTTTTTTTGTAGTTTCAACTAATTCCTCAACTTCATTTAATCTTTTTTTAGTTGTCAGGGGACCTAGTTGGACACTTGGATCCATTCCATCTCCAATTTTTAATTTTTTTGTTTTTTCTATAAAGAGATTTACAAATTCATCTTTTTTATTTTCTTGAATATAAAATCTATTAGGAGAAATGCACACCTGTCCATTATTTCGAAATTTTGCTGCAATAGCCATATCTGTTGCCTTTTTAATATCCGCATCATCAAAAACAATAAATGGCGAATGGCCGCTCAATTCCATTGTAACTCTTTGAACTTTATCAGCTGCTTGTTTTAATATCAGTTTACCCACTCTAGAAGATCCAGTAATAGAAATTTTTTTAATTATATCTGAAGATATGAGCTGCGATGCAATACTAGGTGGATCTCCTGAAAGTAAATTTACTACACCTGGTGGCACTCCACACTCTCTACAAACGTCTACTAACTCCATAACTGTTCCAGGAGTAATAACATCTGGTTTTATTATTACCGAACATCCTGCAGCAAGCGCAGTTGAAATTTTTCTTGCTGATAAAACTAACGGGAAGTTCCATGGGGTTAGCGCTGCAACAACACCAACTGGTTGATAATAAACATGAACTCTTGTATCGGGAAATCTACTTTCAACAGTTTGACCATAAATCCTTTTTGTTTCTTCTGCATTCCATTCAAAAATATCGGCTGATCCTCCAGCTTCACCCTTACCTTCAGCAAGTGGTTTGCCGACTTCTAATGTCATCCATTTTGCAAAGATATCTTGTTTTTCTCTAATCTTATCTGCAATTTTTCTTAATATATAAGATCTTTGCCAAGGAGCAGTATTTTTCCAAACTTGTAAACCTTTTTGAGCTGACTTCAGCGCAGCATCAACATCATCTGGAGTTGCTTTTGATACGTTGCCTATAATTTCTTCATTAGCAGGATTTATTACTTCGTAAGTTCCTTTATCTTTTGATTGTTGCCAATTTCCATCAATGAATTGACCAAATTTTTCGTACATATTTTAGCTTAACATTACCTTTTCTTGTGTCTAGTGTGCAAATAAATCATACCTATTAATAGTTTTAAATCGATATTATACTAAAAAAAAAGGAGAGAAAAATGAAAGCATATATAATGGGTAGCTATACCGAAAAAGCTTTTCAGGGATTTCTAAAAGACCCTGCAAGTGATAGAAAAGCTGTTGTTGAACAATTAACTAAAGCTGTTGGTGGAACAATACACAGTATGGACATTGTGAGAGGTTCATATGATTTTATAGTGGTAGCAGAATTTGGATCTTTTGATGACTTTGCTGCAATTAAACTTGTCACAGAAGCTTCTGGTGCCGTAAAAAACTTATCTATTTTAGAAGCTATTGATTTTACGAAAGCTACAACAAAAGCTAGTAAAATTGGCTATAAAGCTCCAGGGCAATAAAGATAATTTATTTTCTTTCGTCGTTATCAACGACTAAGCAGATTTCTGATTTAGTCAGAAATCTGCGACCTGTTCCATTATCTAATGAGAACATGCCACCAATTCCTTTTACAGCATCAATTGTAAGATCCGTATGTTTCCATTTTTCATATTGATCCCCATTCATGTAAAATGGAACACCTCCAATTTCTCCTAACTTAATATCATTATCTCCAAGAGGAAATTCTCCTTCTTGAAAACACATAGGAGCACTTCCATCACAACAACCACCCGATTGATGAAACATTAACTTTTCACCATACTTGTTTTGGAGTTCAGATAGCAAATTCAATGCTGAGTTAGTTGCAGATACTTTCATTTTTAAAGTACGGCCCATGATATAGAATCATGGGCCAGTATATATTATTGATTAAAAGAAGCCTAATTTTTTTTCAGCATAAGAGACATGCAAGTTCTTATTCTGTCTGTAATGATTAAGCATCATTTTGTGAGTTTCTCTTCCTACACCAGATTGTTTGTAACCGCCAAATGGTGAGTGAGCTGGATAAGCATGATAACAATTAGTCCATACTATTCCTGCTTGTATCTCTCTTCCCATTCTATAAGCTGTATTACCATTTCTAGTCCATACCGCTGCTCCTAAACCATAAAGAGTATCATTAGCAATTTTTAGTGCTTCTGCTTCATCTTTAAATTTAATCACAGATACAACAGGTCCAAAAATCTCTTCTTGTGAGATTCGCATGCTGTTATTAGCTTCAAAAATAGTAGGTTGGATGTAATTACCTTTTTCCAGTCCACTATTAAGCTTACCAACACTGCCTCCTGTTAGTACTTTGGCGCCCTCTTTTTTACCAAGCTCTAGATAAGATTTAATCTTCTCCATTTGCTCAACTGAAGCTTGAGCTCCAATCATAGTTTCCATTTTTAAAGGATTGTCTTGAACAACAGCTTTAGTTCTTGCAATAGCTCTTTCCATGAATTTATCATAGATAGACTCTTGTATTAAAGCTCTACTTGGACAAGTACAAACTTCACCTTGGTTAAGATTGAACATTACAAAACCTTCGATACATTTATCAAAGAAGTCGTCATCTTTATCCATGACATCTTCAAAGAAAATGTTAGGAGATTTTCCACCTAATTCCAAAGTGATTGGAATTATGTTCTGTGCAGCATACTGCATAATCAATCTTCCAGTTGTTGTTTCACCAGTAAATGCAACTTTAGCAATTCTTTTAGATGATGCTAAAGGTTTACCAGCTTCTAGTCCAAAACCACTAACAATATTGATAACTCCTGGAGGTAGTAAATCTCCAATAAGTTCCATCATTACCATGATTGATGCTGGTGTCTGTTCTGCTGGTTTCAAAACTGAACAGTTTCCTGCAGCAAGGGCTGGTGCTAATTTCCATGTAGCCATTAATAATGGGAAGTTCCATGGAACTATCTGACCAACTACGCCTAATGGTTCATGAAAGTTGTAAGAGTATTGATTGTTACTTATCTCAGCGATAGATCCTTCTTCTGCTCTAATTACTCCAGCAAAATATCTCCAGTGGTCTATAACTAAAGGCAAGTCTGCTGCCATACATTCTCTGATGGGTTTTCCATTATCTAAACACTCAGCTACTGCTAATAAGTTTAGATTTTTTTCTAAAACATCTGCAATTTTGTACAAGATATTAGATCTTGTTGTGATGTCTGTCTTTCCCCATTCAACAAATGCTGCGTGTGCTGCGTCTAATGCAGCTTCTACGTCTTTTTCATTTGATCGTGCAACTGAACAGATTTTCTCATTAGATATCGGGCTTACATTATCAAAATATTTGCCAGACTTAGGTTCTACAAATTTACCATTAATGTAGTTTCCATATTTTGCTTTGAATGGAAATTTTACCTTTAAATGCGAAGTATCTAGAACTGATGACACTTTTAGTGCTTCTGCGCTCATTTTTCCTCCATTTTTATAAATTAAATTAGAACTCTTTTTAGCTATGATGTAAATGATTTAAAGTTTCTACAATCCTTGGTTGAGCTTATTTTGATCACTTAAAATCCTTAATTATGCTAAAATAGTTACAGTTTAATTATGTCAATTTATCTTACATCGCAAAAAATTCTTAAAGAATGGACAGATTACAATAATCACATGAATGTAGCTTATTACGTTCTTATATTTGATTTATATGGGGCAGAAAAACTTATGACTTTATTTAACATGGGTGAGGCTTCAGCAAAGAATACTAAAAAAAGTACCATGGTTGTAGAATCTCACATTACCTACAATCAAGAGGTCAAGGAAGGAGATGAAGTTGATATAAATTTACTTTATTTTGACCATGACAAAAAAAGACTTCAATATAAATTAGAAATGATACACAAAGAAAAAAAATATTTAGCATCAACCATAGAGATATTATCCTTGTATGTTGATCTTGGGGAGAGAAAGGTATCAGAATTTGAAAATGAAAAAATTCAATTAATGGATCAATTTATTGATAAACATAAAGGCAGTTTTAGCGAAAATGATCTTAAATTTTCATCTAAGCTTAAAAAATAAAAATTAATTTTTTATTTCATTAAACTTTCTCGTAGCAATAAAAACACCAATTGTAGCTATAATAAATCCAGCTATATCAAGTGAGCTTAATTTCTCATTTAAAAATATCCAAGCTATAATTGCCGATGTAGGAGGTATTAAGAAGAATACTGAAACAGTTTTACTCGCTGAATTATTTTTAATTAAATACATCAAAATTGTAAAAGCACCAAAGGAGACAAGTAAAATTTGATGTGACATAGCTATAATAAATGTTGTGGAAAAAATAATTTTTGGTGAAGTAAATAAAATTATTATTAGTAGATGAAATAAAAATCCACCGATAGCTTGGTACATGTTGCTTGATGATAATGGTAGATTATTACCTGCTTTTTTTTGCCAAAGAGTTGAGAATGTTATTGCAAATAAGCTAATAAAAGCAGCAATAACACCTAACATTGGTAAAGACTCCCCAATATCAAAGCCTAATACTAAAGCAGCTCCAGAAAACCCTAAAATCATACCAATCCATTGAGATATATTTACTTTTTCTTTTAATAATGGACCAGCCAAAATATTAGTTAAAACTGGTTGAAGAGTTACTATTAGTGCCGTAATGCCAGTTGGCATGCCGATTGATATAGAATAAAAAACTCCTCCTAAATAAAAACCATGAAATAAAACACCACTAAAAATTGATTGCAGTATATTTTCTTTTGAGGATTTAATATTTTTTTTTGTAAAATAAGAAAATACAAAAAAACCTAAAGAAACAAAAAGAAACCTAAAGGCTAATGCAGCAAAAGGGTCACTATAATCAATAATGGGCTTAGTTGTTATAAAGGCAGAAGACCAAAGCAAAACAAAAATTACAGGAAATAATTTGACCATTTTAATTAAACTATATTAATTTCACGTGAAACCACAGGAAAACCTATAATTGAAAATATTCAAACAAAAAATAAGCATACTAAATAAGGTATATTTTTTAACTTTATTTCTACCTGAAATTGAAGATATAATTAGATTAAAAATATGGACTTAAACTTTTTCAATAAAGTAAGAATTTTAGATGGTGGCATGGGTCAAGAATTATTATCTAAAGGTTTAATTCATCATGGTACTCTGTGGTCTGCAAGTGCATTAATCAAAGAAGAAAATCATAGTCTCGTAATTGATACCCACAATGCATTTATTGAAGCTGGAGCAGATGTGATTGTTACTAATAATTTTAGTGCAAGAAAAGTACGTCTTGATCAAAATAATGTAGGTAATTTATTTGAATATATAAATAAAAAAGCAGGTGAATTGGCGGTAAAAGCTAGAGATGCCTCAAAAAAGGATGTGCTAATTGCAGGCGGCCTTCCTCCTCAAAACGGAACGTATGTTGTTGATAATAGGGACAGAAAAATAATAGAGGAAAGTTTTAAGAATCAAGCAATACTAATCAATCCATATGTAGACTTTTTTTATTTAGATGTTTTTTCGAGTAGTTGGGAAATTGAATTAGCACTAAACATTATTGAAAAACTGAATAAGCCGGTATTAGTAGGTTTGCATATTAAAGATAATGGTAGACTTCCTTCAAATGAGACCGTGAGTGAAATAGTAAAAAAATATAAAAGTAAAAATTGGCTTGGTATCGTTGCGTCTTGTGTGTCTTTAGAAATTATTGAAAATAATATTAAAGAAATGAAAAACCTTAATTTACCTTTTGGATGTAAGGCAAATCTTTGGGAGAAAGATCCCTTGCCAGTAGATAAGCTTGAAAATGCACAGCCAGATCAAATTGGTATAAATCCAAATGTGACACTGGGCTCAAGGAAGGAAATAACTAGTAAAATTTTTTATGATTTTGGAAAAAGAATAAGGGATAATGGTGCAACTATATTGGGTGGGTGTTGTGAAACTAATACATCTCACATATCAGCAATTTCGAAACTTAAATAATTTTTTTTTGATCCGCTCTTTTAACAAAATAAATACCAATAATAATAGCTATTAAAGATATTAAAATTTTTGTAGTAATTAATTCATTTAAGAAAATATAGCCTAATATTACTCCAAATATGGGTATTAAATAAGCAACTTGTGCCTGAAATATTAATCCATTTCTTTTTAAAATCCTAAATCTTAAAAGCCAAGCAATTCCTGTTGAGACAACTCCTAGATATATAATTGAAATTGTTGAGTCTAATCTTGGACTATAATTCCATGGTTGCTCTAAAAAACAAACTAATGGTAATAAAATGATAGTTGCCCATATTAAAATTGAGCCTGTAACATTTTCATTTTTTTTCTTACTTATTTTTAAAGTGAGTATACCGCCAATTACATAGCAAGTTGATCCAAGCAAAATTAATAAAGCTGCTGTAAAATTATTTTCATTAATAACGATATTGTCCGAGAATAAATATACAACCCCAAAAAAACCAATTAGTACACCAATAGTTTTGGTTAAGTTGAACTTTTCATTTTTTGTATAAAAGTGAGCTAATATAGTTGCGCTAAGTGGAGTTGTAGACATTAAAATTGCTGCAAGATTGCTTTGAACAAATTTTACTCCATAAGCAATTAAAAAAAATGGAATAACTAAATTTATAAGACCTATAGATGCGAACCATGGCCAGTCTTTAGAAAAAGCTTCAATTTTTATTTTTTTATAAAAACAAAGTAAAAGAACTGGTATTGATCCAAGCAAAACTCTCAAAAAAGCTATTGTTACAGGTCCAAATGAATATGTTGAAATTTTAATATTAAAAAAAGCTGAAGCCCAAATTAATGCTAATACTATTAAGACTATATAGTCAGTTAAGGTTGCTTGCTTCATTCAGAAATTTCCATAACCGTTCCTTTGGTTATTTTGATCAAGTTTTCTAAATTAATTCTAAATATTGCATTAGGATGACCTGCTGCTGCATATATATCTTGAAATCTGTTTAGCTCTTTATCAATCATTATTTCTATACTTTTTATTAACCCAACTGGCGAGACACCACCAATTGTAAAACCTGTATGTTCTTTAACAGACTCTGCATTAGCCATACAAACGTCTTTTTTTCCAGTTAATTTTTTAAGTTTATTTAGTGAGCACCTTTTATCCCCAGAAACCAAACAAAGTATAAAAGTGTTATCTGTTTTTATCAAAAGACTTTTAACGATAGCTCCAACCTCACATGATAAAGCTTTTGCTGCATCATTTGCTGTTCTAGCTGTTTGATCCAAAACTTGTATTTTTATTGATTTATCAAATTCATCTAAAGATGCTTTTACTCTTTTTATACTGTCCTTGTTTAATAGAATATCCATACAACTAAAAATTGATTGCTTTATTCATATAACTAATATTTTATATATGCACTAAGTGCATAGGAGATATTAATTATAAGGGCGATATTATTGCATTATTTTTTGATATCAACCACGACTAACAGGAGAGGTATATGAGCGCAAATGATGTATTAAAAACAATTAAAGATAAAGAAATAGAATACGTAGATTTAAGATTTACAGACCCAAGAGGTAAACTTCAACATGTCACTATGGATGGAAAAATGGTTGATGATGAAATGTTGAATGAAGGAATTTTTTTTGATGGTTCATCAATTGCAGGATGGAAAGCGATCAATGAATCAGACATGATATTAAAACCTGATTTATCAAGAACTGTAGTAGATCCTTTTACTTCTCATAATACCTTAAATATATTTTGTGATGTTTTAGATGCGATAAAAAAAGATCCATACGAAAGAGATCCAAGAGGAACAGCAAAAAAAGCAGAAGCATATTTAAAAACCTCAGGAGTTGGTGATAAAGCATATTT
>JACWDM010000005.1 GCA_014654065.1 Pelagibacterales bacterium SAG-MED15
ATAATTAATTTAATTTTTTTTTCTTTCAAAATTTTAAAAAAACTATGAAAGTAATATGAAAACCAATTTCTTAATTCATGTACATCTAAAAGTTTAAGCCCTCTTCTTACAAATTGATAAGAAAAAATTGTAAAATTTTTTTGAAAAAAATCCTCATAATATTTCTGACTTTCGTCAGATACTTCAAATTCATATTTATCTGGAAAATTATATTTTGTTAAATCCATAGTATCTATATCTTTTTGAGAAGGGTCAAAATCGTTTATTGTGAACTTAATTTCTATTTTTTTGTTAGCTTTTAAGGCTTCATATATTTCAATACTTGGTGTTTGGTATATTAAAGTTTTCATCTTTTTATTTAAAATACATTTTTTGATATAATATGCAATTGAGGATATGCAAATAGAGAAGTCATTTTAAAAAAAATATTGCTTGTTTTATACATAAGTAGGAATTGATGTTGAATTTTACTTTAATTAATTGTTAAAAAATTTTATTTTAAAAGATAGTTGCAGAAAATCAAAAAATGATATTAAGTTGTTAATAGTTGTTAATAGTTGTTATTGTAATTTATAAAATTTTTAAATGAACATAAGCTCTAATAGAAGTTTTGGAATAGTTTTTTTTGTAGTTTTTTTAATAATAGGTTTATATCCTCTAATTAATGATGAAAATTTAAGAATATGGTCTTTAATCACTTCATTAATTTTTCTTACACTTGGATTAACAAATTCAAAAATTCTCACACCTTTAAATATCATTTGGTTTAAGTTTGGATTATTTTTAGGAAAAATAGTTTCTCCTTTAATAATGGGAATTATATTCTTTCTTGTAGTTACCCCTACTGGAATTTTAATGAGAATATTTAATAAAGATATATTAAATCTCAAGTATAACAATAAAACTACTTATTGGATTGAAAAAAGCGGTCCAAAAAGTAAAATGAAAAAACAATTTTAATATGAGTTTTATAAAAGAATTTTGGGAATTTTTAAAAATAAGAAAAAAATATTGGCTTTTACCAATAATTATTGTCTTAGTTTTATTTGGTGGTTTAATTGTTTTAACCCAAGGTTCTGCCGTAGCTCCATTTATTTATACAATTTTTTAAAGTGTCATCAATATTAGGGATTTCAGCTTTTTATCATGATAGCGCAGCATGTATTTTGAAAAATGGAGAAATAGTAGCTGCTGCGCAAGAAGAGAGATTTACAAGAAAAAAACATGACCCAAGTTACCCTAAAAATGCAATTAATTTTGTACTTGAGTATGCAAACCTGAAGTTAAGCGAGGTTGATCAGATAGTTTTTTTTGAAAAACCTTTTTTAAAGTTTGAAAGGTTACTCGAAACTTACGTAGCTTTTGCCCCTAGGGGTTTTGTATCATTCGCTAAAGCTATGCCAATTTGGATTAAAGATAAGCTTTTTCAAAAAAATATGTTGTTTAATAAGCTTAAAGAGCACGATGAAAATTATAAATCTGATGAAAATATTTTTTTTTCAGATCATCATTTAAGTCATGCAGCAAGCGCATTTTTTCCATCTCCCTTTTCTGAAGCTGTAGTTCTAACAGCAGACGGTGTTGGCGAGTGGGCTACCACTACAGTTGCTATTGGCAAAGGTAACAATCTAGAAATAAAAAAAGAAATTCATTTTCCTCATTCTTTAGGTCTCCTTTATTCTGCATTTACTTATTATACTGGATTTAAAGTTAACAGTGGAGAATATAAACTCATGGGTCTAGCACCATATGGAAATCCAATTTACGAGGATAAGATTAAGAAATTAATAGATATTAAAGATGATGGCACTTTCAGACTAGATCAAAAATATTTTAATTATGCCACTGGACTTACAATGACCAATAATAAATTTAATAATTTATTTGGTCAAAAACCTAGGGACTCTCGAAATCAAAAAATAACTCAATTTCATATGGACATTGCTGCATCTATTCAAAAAGTCACTGAGGAAATAATGGTTAAATTAACAAAATCGATACGCAATGAATATAACATAAAAAATTTATGCCTTGCAGGTGGTGTTGCCTTAAATTGTGTAGCAAATGGTAAAATTCTTAGAGAAAAGATTTTTGATGATATCTGGATTCAGCCCGCAGCAGGTGATGCTGGCGGTTCTCTAGGTGCAGCATTAGCCTTATGGCATGTAGAGCAGGGTAATAAAAGAGATATTAAATCTGAAGATAATATGAAAGGTTCATATTTAGGCTCTGAATATTCACAAGATCAAATTGAAAAAGAACTAAAATCTGTTGGGGCTAATTTTGAAACTTTAAATTATGAGGATTTAATTGATCAAACATCCGAAAATCTCTTAAAGGAGAAGGCTATTGGTTGGTTTCAAGGAAGAATGGAGTTTGGACCAAGAGCGCTCGGTGGTAGATCAATTTTAGGTGACCCTAGATCTGAAAAAATGCAAAAAAATTTAAACTTAAAAGTAAAATATAGAGAGAGCTTTAGACCATTTGCCCCCTCAATTCTAAGTGAAGATTTATCAAATTGGTTTGATATAAATGTTGAAAGTCCATATATGCTATTAGTAGGACTCATTAATATTGGGAAGAGAATTGAAATGACCAAAGAACAAAAAAAACTTTTTGGAATTGAAAAATTAAATTTAAAGAGATCAGAGGTGCCAGCTATAACCCATGTTGATTATTCTGCTAGAATTCAGACAGTAAATAAAAATACTAACAAACGCTATTATGATTTGATCTCAAAATTTAAAGAAAAAACTGGTTGCCCTATTATACTTAATACTTCTTTTAATGTAAGAGGGGAACCTATTGTTAATACTCCTACAGACGCTTTTAATTGTTTTATGGGAACAGAGCTCGATATATTAGTTATTGGAAATTGCTATTTAGAAAAAAGCAAACAAAGACAGTCCTCTAAAAAAAACTACAAAAATAAATTTAATCTAGATTAATTTAAAATCCCCAATATAATAATTTAATGAATAATGAGAATAAAACTTTTATATTTAAAAGTTTATCACTTTCTTTTTCAATATTTTTTATATTTTTTTGTATTGAGATCTATGTAAGAGCTGTAGTAGATGATGGTTGGAATTTAGATATAGAAATGCTTAAATATGCAAATTCACTTAAAATAGTATCAAATAATAGGGCCGTCGGAATAGAACACAAAAAAAATATCCAAAAAAAATTAATGAATGTTAACATAAAATTAAATTCTCAAGGCTTTCGAAATAACAAAGACATTGATTTTAAAAAAAAAAAAATTCTAATGTTAGGAGATTCAATGACTTTAGGTTGGGGGTCGAATGAAACATTTTCAACACACCTAGAAAGACAAATTAACCAAGATATCCAGGTACTTAATGCCGGAATTGGCAATACAAATACCTATATGCAAATTAATAATTTTTTTACCAACTTTATAAAATATGATTTTGACGCGGTAATTTTAAATTTTTTTATAAATGATTTTGAAAATATAAAAATTAAAAAGGTCAACTTTATAGAAAAAAACTTTTATAGCTATACATATATCAAAAATATGATCTATACAATTTTAATCAATTTGTCGCTGATAGATGATTGGGAGAAATTTTATAAAAAAACTTTTACAGATAAAATTTTTGTTAATAAATCACTAAATGAAATAATCAAATTAAATAATTATTGTAAAAACAACGATATATTATTAATCATAAATAATATCCCTGAATTAAGAAATTTAAAGAACTATAAATTTTCAAAACAAACACAAATAATCAAAAATTTTTCTGAAGAGAATGGAATTATTTTTATAGATAGTTATGATATTTTAAATAATTATCCCGAAGAAACATTATGGGTCAGCAAAGAAGACTCTCATGCTAATGATAAAGCCCATTTGTTAATCTCAAATTTTTTAATGAATAGACTTCAGAGTCATACAAATAATTGGTAAAAAAGAAAAAAAAAATATAAAAGCTTAGGTATCAACACTAAAAAATTTTATTTAGTAATGAACATTATTAGAAAAATATTCTCACCTGGCTGTTTAGCAGTTTCATTATTATTATTATTTTATACTTTTTATAAATCCGAAGTATATTGGAATGGAACAAAAAGTAATTACTATTTTATTTATTATATAGTTTTAACCTTATTATTAATATTTTCAATTATTACTTTTTATTTAAATAATAAAATAAAGGATTATTTAATTGTTTCAATAATAAGTGTTATTACTAGTTTATATATTATGGAGGGTTATCTACTTTTTTTAGAAAAAAAAGTTAAAGAACAATCTCAAAATGTATTTCTCAAAAAAAAACAACTTTACGAAAAAGAAACAGGAAATAAATATGACGAGAGAACAAAATATGAAATTTATGAAGATTTGAAAAAAACTGATAAAAAGATACAATTAAGTATTTATCCTGTTACATTCATAAATGAACTACATAAACTTTATCCATTTTCAGGTATATCAAATTCTAAAACTATTCATTGTAATGAAAATGGCTACTACTCAATATATGAAAGTGATAGATACGGATTCAATAATCCAGACAAAGAGTGGGATCAAAATGAAATTGAATATTTTTTAGTTGGAAATTCTTTTGCACACGGCGCCTGTCTAAATAGACCTCACGATATTGCTTCTGTGTTAAGAATTTTATCGAAAAAAACTGTTTTAAATTTAGGTTTTAGTTCTAGCGGACCCTTAATAACGTATGGAACTTTAAGAGAATATTTAAACTCAAATGCAAAAAAGGTTCTATGGATTTATAACAATAATAACGACTTGCAGCTTTTAGAGGGTGAACTTACTTTAAATATACAATTAAAAAATTATATAAATGATTTAACTTTTACACAAAATCTAAAATTATCACAAAAAGAGATAGATAATATGGGAATTACAAAAATAGGAAATCATTTGAACTGGAAAAAAAAAAACGAAAAACCTATTGTTTATTTTGTAAAACTAAACAAGGTTAGATCAATTTTTAATAGATATTTACCAAAAACAAACCAACCATTTCCACGAGTAAAATCAAAACCAAAAACTTTAGAAGAATTTAAAAAAATTATTAAAATGACAAGAGATTTAACATCACAAAAAAATTCTCAATTATATTTTATTTATCTCCCTGACTATATTCGATATACAAAAGAATATAATGACAGTAATTATCTAGCAAATTATTTAGCAGTAAAAAAAATTGTTGAAGAATTGGATATTCCATTTATTGATATTCATAGTGAAGTATTTGAAAAAGAACAAAACCCACTTAAACTTTATCCTTTTAAACAATTTGGTCATTACAATATTGAGGGTTATAAAAAAGTTTCTGAAGCTATTTATAAATTAACTAAAAATTAAATGAATTTAAATTATTTTTTAAAAAAAATTTTAAAGATAAAAAAAAGAATTTTTTTGGATTCAGAAGATAAAAAATTTTTAAAAATATTTGGGAATAAAAATCATTCATTTACCCAAAAAAAAGATATAGTAATTTTTGAGCTAAATGAAAGTAATTACGCTTTTGTTAATACATTTTTAATGCTTAAAAATAAAAATTTTAAAAATAAAAATATTATTGGGCTTTGGACTTTTTGTCTCCATAAAGAAAAAGGTTTTACAAATACACTTAAATTTTTTACAAATTTTTTTATTCAATATTTGATTAAAAGAAAATGGAAAAAAATGTACAAATCAATTGGTATAGATAAAATATATTTTTTAAATAATGATCTAAAAAATAATTTTTTTATATATAATAATAATTTTATAAAAAAAAATTTAAGAATTAAAAAAAAAGATGAAATTTTAAATATTACATACAATAAAGTAAAAGTTGGTGATTTAATTTATGATTATTACTTAAGATTTTTTAGAAAAACTACCTTTCATACAAATGATTTTTATTCTTTCAAAATCATACTTAATTACACTAAAAATATATTTGAAAATCTTTTGAATATTAAAAAAGAGTTAGGAAATAATATAAAATACTATGTAACTGGACAAACTGCGTATCTGCAACATGGTATACCTTTGAGATTTTTTTTAAAAAATAAAATAACAGTTATAGGTGGTTATGAGGATATGAATACTTATATTAAAAAATATAATCAGCAGTGGCCCTATGATAATCAAAATATAAAACTATTAAGATCGAATTTTAAAAAGCTAGATAATAAAAATAAAAAAATTCAATTAGGCTATAAAATATTAATAAATAAATTTAGAGGCAAAAAGGTTCCTGAATTATTCCAAGTTAAAACAAATCCATATTTAAGTAACAAAAAAAAAATTGAAAATATAGATCTTATAATTTTTTTACCTGGCTTTGATGATGCACCCCATTGTTATGGTAATCACGTATTTAATGATTTTCACGAATGGATTTATGAAACACTAATTTTTTTATCTAAAATAAAAATAAAAGTAGCAATCAAGTCGCACCCTTTTACTACATGGGGAAGTCAAGTTTTTATAGAAAAGCTTAAGAACAAATTTCCTAATTTTACTTGGCTTGATAAAAATACTCCAAATATAAATATTATAAAAAAAAAACCATTTTTTTGTATTAATCCTTATGGAACCGTTTTACACGAAATGGCCTTTAACAAAATAGTTCCCATATCAACTGGACCAAATCCATATGTATCATATAATTTTGTAATTACTCCCAAAACAAAAAAAGAATATTTTAAGTTTTTAAAGTTAGGAATTGATAAAAAATTAAAATTAACCAAAAATTATAAAAAAGAGATTATGGAATGGTATTATATGTACTATTTACATAATGAGGATTTTTTTGAAAACTTACAGAGAAAAATCAAATTAAAGTCAATTAGACCTATCGATCATGACGAAGAACTAAAATTATTAAAGGTATTTAACAAAAAATATATTAATGTATTAAAAAAATTATTTAAAATATGAGCACTATTCTAACAGATTGTATAATTTTAATTTAAAAAATTTCAATATGAACCAACTCGCATCTATTGCTTATTTTACATACAATCGACCAGAACACACAGAAATTTCTTTAAAAGCTTTAAAAAATAATGAACTTGCACCACAATCTGAAATTATAATTTTTTCTGACGGACCAAAATCTCAAGATTCAGATAAAATTAAAGTAGAACAGGTAAGAAGTATAATTAAAAATTTGACTGGTTTCAAAAAAAAAACATTATATTTAAGAAAGTCAAATTATGGTCTCTATAGAAATATTGTAGAAGGTGTTACTGAAGTTTTTGAAAATAATAAAAAAATAATTGTGGTTGAGGATGATTGTAAAACTTCAAAGTATTTTTTAAATTTTATGAATGATGGTTTAAATTTATATGAAAATGACTATGATGTCTGTTCAATTAATGGTTGGTTTTTTCCAAAGAAAAATAATTTACAAGATAGCTTTTTCTTAATGAACCATACCTCCTGGGGTTGGGGAACATGGAGGAGAGCTTGGGATAAATTTAACCCAGATACAGATTATTTAATTAGAGAAATCAAAAAAAAAAACATGATTAAAAAATTTAATTTAAATAATTGCTTTGATTATTTTGGAATGCTTGAAAGAAAAAATAAAAAACTAAATGAGTCCCAAGCAATTGTTTGGAAAGCATCTACGTTTATAAATAAAATGCTCTCTTTGTATCCCTCAAACTCTTTTGTTCAAAATATTGGATTTGATCCAACAGGAACACATTATACTAAATATGATAAACTTCATGGACATAATGTTTTAATTGAAAAAAAAATAACACTTAAAAAAATTAAAGTTGAAGAAAATATTGATGCAATTAGATTTTTAGAAAAATATTATAGAAGTAATAAGATTAAAATTTTTTTAAATAAAATTAAAAATTTTTTTTTTTAATTATCATTTTTATGTCAGATACTCTTGTATTAATTGATCCTTAAGCTTTGTATCTAAATAATTGTCCAACCACCATCTACCATAATCATTGATCCTGTAATGTAAGAAGATGCATCAGATGCGAGAAATAATGCAGATGCTGCAACATCAGTTGCTTTACAAAATCTTTTTAATGGAACTTTATTTTTATAATTTTTTAAAAATTTTGGATTATGGTTTTTTTCCTGTATTCCTCCAGGACATAATGTATTACATCTTATTTGATACTCTCCATAATAGGATGCCATTTGCTTTGTTAAATTATTAATACCACCTTTGATTACTGAATAAGTCATACTTTCTTTCATTTTAGTCCCTTTATATATGCTTAAGTCTTGGGCAACGACTCCATAAATTGAACTTAATTGAATAATTGATCCTTTAATTTTTTTTTTTTTCATAGAATCGGCGATATACTTTGCTAACCACACAAAAGAATTTAAATGAACATCAATATTATATTTATAGCTTTTTACTGTAATTTCTTTAAACGAGTTTTTTGACCAGTCATGTGATTTTGGATAACTACAATTTATAAAAATTTTTGGTGTTCCAAATTTTTTAATCAATTTATCTACGTTATTTTTTAAAGTTTGTAGTTTAGAGCAGTCTAAATAATGGTTATAAAATTTCTTTTTTAATAAGGAATTTTTTTTTGATTTAATATCTATAGCAATAACTTTACACCCAGAGGATAATAGGGCCTTGCAAATCTCCTTTCCAATTACACCGTGACCACCAACTACAAAAGCAAGTTTATTTTTATTTTGAAATTGTTTTAAATAATTATTCATCATTATAACCCAACAAATTTAAAGTCTTTTTATATTCACTCCATTGTCCTATATCTGACCATGAGTTATCATCAATTGGAAAAACTCCAATTTTAATCTTTTTCTTCTTTGCTGCTATAATTAGCTCAGGGAAATCAAATTTTTTATTTTTTGGGATTATTTTTAAAACTGTTGGATGGACAACATAAATCCCAGCGCTCGCTAAGAAGTTAAATTTAGGTTTTTCTTCAATATTTTTTAGTTGACCGGTAGCACTTAAATTACAAACACCATAAGGTATTCTATGTTCCTTAGCTGATGCTATTATAGTTATCATATTTTTACTTTTTAGGTGAAAATCGTACAAATCTTTATAATTTATATTTACAATCGTGTCGCAATTAATAACGAAAAAACTATTATTTATTTTATTCTGTAAAACTTTAAGAGACCCAGCTGTTCCTAATGGAGTTTTTTCATTTATAAACCTTATTTTATTTTCTGATTTTAATTCTTTAAAATAAGCTTTTATTATTTCTGCTTTATGATTTATTGTAAAAATAAAATTTGAAATACCTTGTATTTTAAATTTATCCATTATGTGTTTAATGACCGGTTTATCATTAATTGGTATTAGAGGTTTTGGCAATACGTTTGTAAAGGGCTTCATCCTGGTTCCTTCTCCACCTGCCATAATAACCACTGAAACATTTTGTTTAAAATTTTTTTCCTTATTTATTTTTTGTTCAAAATTAAATACTTTGCTCCAATAAGTCACATCTATTACTTTTCTATTATCTTGAAGAATTGGGATTATATCAAAATTTTTTTTAAGAAATAAATTTTTTAATTTTTCTTTTGTTAATTTTTTTTTGAAAATAAATTTAGGATTTTTATTATAAATATTATTTATTTTATCATCCAAATTATAATTTTTTAAAAGTGCTCTTCTTATGTTTCCATCGCTCAATGTGCCTATTAACTTATTATATTTATCAACAACTACTAAACATTTGTGCTGATTCAAATTTATTATTCTCATTGCTTCTTTTATTGTTTTATTTTTTGTAATAAAAAAATTATCTATCATGCTGATTTCCTTAGCTTTTTATTTTTCAAAATTATTTTTGCTAATTCTAGGTCAAGTATATCATCAATTTCTATTGATTTCCATTTTGAAACTTCATATCCAATAGTATCATTATGACAAAAAGTCCTTTTTTTTAATAGAGTTGAAATTTTGGAAATATATATACTTCCCTCTAAAAAATAAGTTGGCTCAACATCTTGTCTGCGTAAATATTTTTTCTTAGTTTTCTTTATTGGTACTAAAAATTCTTTTCTTTTTTTAAATAAAAAAAGTGGATTCAAACTGTCAGTCTTACATATACTAACTAGTGAGCTAGCATTACTTCTTATTATTTTGCTTAACGAATTATCAATATCTTTATAGCTTCTAAAAGGAGAAGTGGGTTCTAAGAGAAGTATATAGTCAAATTTTTTACCCCTATCTTTCAGAAAATTAATTGAGTGCTCTAATGCATTCACAGATGGAGTTTTGTCTTCAGACAAATTTTTTGGTCTTAAAAAAGGTACATTAATTTTTTTTCTTTTTCCTATTTTAGCAATTTTTGTTGAGTCGGTACTTAATAAGATAGTATCAATTTTTTTTGATTTTTTAGCCTCATCAATTGACCAAGAGACTAAGGGCTTATTTCCAAGTTTTCTTAAATTTTTATTTTTAAGCCCTTTTGATCCAGCTCTTGCTAATATAACTGCCAATGTTTTTTTCATTTAATATTTCTCATTTCAATACCATGGTTTCTTAAATATGTTCTCGCCTGCATCGGGCAATTGTCACCAAAATGAAAAATACTAGAACACGCTGCTGCTGAAACTTCAGTTTTACTAAAAACATCAACAATATGTTGAAAATTTCCCGCTCCACCACACGTAATTAACGGAATACTCAGGTTTGCTGATATTTCATTAGATATTTCTAAATCATACCCTTTCATTAAACCATCTCTATCAATATTATTAATCATAATTTCGCCAGCACCTAAATCTTGATAGCTTTTGGCTAATTCTAAAGGTGATAAATTTGTTTTTTTATTACCACAATGTGTCCATACAAGATTTTTACTTTGTTCCTCGTCGAACTTATAATCAATACCAACAATTATGGCTTGCGAACCAAATTTTTTAACTGATTTTTGAATTAATTTTTTATCATATAGTGCCGAGGTAGTAATTAAAACTTTATCAGCTCCACTTGCAAGTATTTGTCTTACATCTTCGTCACTTTTGATACCGCCACCAACTGTAAATGGCATAAATGCATTTTTTGAAGCATTAGAAATTATTTCAATTAAAGTATTTCTTGATTCAATACTTGCATTAATATCAATAAACATAAGTTCATCTGCATACTGTGATGTATAAATTTTTACTGCAGAATTAGGGCTCCCGGTATCAATAAAATTTTTAAAGTTTTTACCTTTTACCATTCTACCATTTTTTAAAAGTAAAACTGGAATTATTCTCTTTTTTAACATTAATCTTTTAAATTTATAAAATTTTTAATAAGCTTAAGCCCAGATGGTAAGCTTTTTTCTGGATGAAATTGAGTACCAATTAAATTATCTTTCCCAACTGTAGCTGTGAAATTATTTCCATAATCGAATTCTGCTAATATTAAATCTTTATTAATTGGATTACATGAATAAGAATGAACAAAATAATAATCAATTTTTCTATTAATATTGTTAAAAAATTGATGTTCTTTCTTAAAAATTAAACTATTCCACCCAACATGTGGTAATTTAAATTTTTTATCAGTCTTCATTTCTGTTACTGACCCTTCAATTAGGTTTAATCCATCAGTCTGACCATTTTCAAAACCATTTTTGAATAAAAGCTGCATTCCTAAGCAAATTCCTAACAAATAATTTCCAGACTTAACAAATTTTTCAATTCGATCGTTCCATTTTTTTTCAATTAATAGCTTCATTCCAGCTTTAAAGGATCCTACACCGGGCAAAACTAACTTTGAATATTTCTTAATTAAGTTTGGATCATCGAACACTTCAACATCATCTGAAACTTTTTTAAAAGCGTTATGCACAGAAGATAAATTTCCTAACCCGTAATTAATAATACCAATCATTTTTTTTTATTATCTTCTCTATACCACTGATCAAAATCCCATGTTTTTGTGGCTATTTCATTTGATTGATAGTTTGGTTGATGAGGTGGAATTACAGTTCTATCTACAATCTCATTAAATTCTTGTTCAGTTAGCCCAACGTACTCTAAAAAAATTTCTAAAGATGGTGGTTTTCTTCCATCATATTTCTCATTAATTTTTTTGGCCTCATCTGGTGTCATTCTATTATTTCTTACATTGAAAGAATTAATTTGTGAAACTCTGCTATATCCTCTCTTTAAAAATTTTACGTAATCTCTTGTGCCTTGCATAAAACACTCTATTTTTTCTCCATGTTGATTAATTTTGCTTGGTACACCTTCAAGCTCATCTATTTTCCATCCAAGTTCCCTTTTAATTACTTCAGTATTTTTATGGTGATCCCAAGGAATAAAGCTTCCTAGTGAAACTGGCATATAATTTAACTTTTCAAGTTCTCTGATTTCAGGAAAAGTGTAGGGTATTAAATCTCTTTTATCTACTGGATCTTCCTGGGTATCAATCATCCCATGCATATCCTCTGCTGTAATACCTAAAGTTCTAATCATATTAAATCTTTCCTCATTCTCTAAATCTAGACCATCAACATCTGTATTGTAATCGTAGTAAGTATTAAACTCTGCTTGAGGCTCTCCATAAAATATTAGAGGTACTTTATGCATAAGAGCTAATCGTATTGGATATGAGTAAATACCTGTATGACAATGCCAGCAGAAATCAGTTTTTCTTCTAAAAGATTCAAGCATAACTTTTTTTACAATTTTCCAATTTGGAGTGAAGTCTATAAAATCTACGCCTAATTTTTTTAAAATTTTGTCAACATTTTCTTGAATTGTTTTTCTTATAAAGCCATGATTAAATCTTACTAATAAAGGTTTAATTTTGTATTCTTTCATCAAATAATAAACTTGGAAAACACTATCTTTTCCTCCTGAAAAAGGAATTATACAATCGTAAGCATATTTTCCTCTATGTTCATCAATTATTCTATCTAAAAGTAATTTTCTTTTTGCCCAATCAATATCTTGTTTTTTATTAGTTGCCTCACAGATATTGCAAGCTCCATTTTTATCAAATTCTATAGTCTCATAAGTCTCGGGCAAATGACATTTTACACACTTTTTCATTTTTTTTTATTTTCAGTCATATTTAAATTTTAAAAAATATAAATTAATTATCCAGTTAGCCTTCTAAAAGTACTATGTTTGATTTTTCCTTTTAAAGGAAACTTACCAACCTCTAAACAAGTACGAATTTTTTTAAAAACAATATCAGCAGATTTTAAATATTTTTTAATTATTTTGTGATTATAAGCATAATTTGTAGTCACTTGTGATCCAGCAAGAAATCCTTTTTTTAACATTTCTTGAGTGAAATAAGTCAATATTTCCATATTATTTGGATAATCAAATCTTAATACTGGAATACAATCCTGACCACTAATACCTATTTTTATATCATTCTTTTTTGCAATTTCTCTCCAACCTTTTTTTATTATTTTGCCATAAATTGATATCTTTTTATTTATTTGTAATTGTTTTAATTTTTTTAAAGTAGTTTTAGCAGCAATAAATCCCAGTCTATCTGTCCACATAGTAGAGCTAATAAACGTCTCCTGAGCTACTTGCATTATTTCTTTTCTGCCTATTATTGCTGAAATTGGGTATCCATTTCCAATTGACTTACCAAAAATTGCTAAATCTGGATTCACTTTGAACTTTAAATGCAATCCACCATAATTATCTTTAAAACCAGATGTTATTTCATCAAAAATCAGTAAAGCATTATTTTTTTTTGCAATAGATTGAACTTGTTTTAAAAAATTATTCGAAGGTTTTACTCCTCTCATTGGTTCCATTATTATTATTCCAATATTATTATTTTTTTTTCTAAATAATTTTTTCAATGAATTTATGTCATTGTAAAAAAATGGTTTTATAGAATTTTTAAATGAGTTAGACACTCCTTTTGTTTTTAGACCAGGAAGCAATTGTTTGTCCAAATTTTTAGAATTTGACATATTTGTAGCTAAATACCAATCATGCCATCCATGATAACCACAAAAAGCAATACTATTTTTATTTGTAAAGGCTCTTGCAATTCTTATTGCAACCATACATGCTTCACCTCCAGATTTACAGAACTTAGCCATTCCAGACCATTTATGAATACTTAATAATTCTTTTGCTAAATCCACTTCTTCTGTAGCATTTAATGTGCACATAGAGCCAGATTTCAAACCTTGAATTAATGCTTTATTAATATCATCATCTGAATATCCTAATACACATGCAGTGACGCCCATTCCTGCAAAATCGTAATAAACTTTATTATTTAAGTCCCAAACTTTACAGCCTTTAGCTTTTTTATAATAAGCAGGCCAATAATCAGGCAGAAACATCTCACTTCTTTTTGATAATAATTGATTCCCTCCTGGAATTATTTTTTTTGCTTTTTTTAAAAGTTTTTGCCCTTTATTCATATTTTATTCTTTTTCTATTATATATTCTGCTAACACCAAAACATCTAGACCACATGTATGAAAAGTACGTATAGCATCTGATGGATTTTCAACTATTGGCTCTCCATTTAAATTAAAAGAAGTATTAACTATAACTGGAACATTTGTTAATTTATAAAATTCTTTAATTAGTTTATAAAATTTAGGATTATAATTTTCAAAAACAGTCTGAACCCTAGCGGTTCCATCAACATGAGTTACTGCTGGAATTCTTTTTTTCCAATTATTTTTGACCATTATTGCCTTTTCCATAAACTCAATTTTGCTACCCTTTTTAATATCAAAAATCTCATGAACTTTTTCACCCAACACAGCTGGTGCAAAAGGTCTGAAACTCTCCCTATACTTTACTGCTTCATTAATAACTTTTTGAGTATTTTTATTTCTTGGGTCAGCAAGTATCGATCTATTGCCAAGAGCTCTATGAGTAAACTCCATCCTATCTTGGAACCAACCAATCAAGTAACCTTTAGAAATCTTTTCTGCAATATAAGAAGATATATTTTTTATTTTTTTAAATTTTAAACCATATTTTTTAAGTAAATTTTCAATTTCTTTATTTGAATATTTTGGACCTAAATATACAGATTTATTATAATAGAAATTTTTCTTTATCTTTTTTAAATTCTTATTTGCTAAAAATGTTGCTCCAATTGATACTCCTAGATCATCTGGCCATGGTGGAATAAAATTATTTTTATAAATATTATTTTTTTCCAATTTCCCGTTAAATACACAATTCATTGCAGCTCCACCAGCTAACACTATATTGTTTGATTTGCCACCTGATCTTTTTGTTATTTTTAATAGATGGAAAACAATCTTTTCAAATGTTCTTTGTAAAGCTCCAGCAATTTCATGATGTCTTTTTGTAATTTTTTCATTTTTAACTCTAGGTTTTCCAAATAATTCTTCTAATTTCTTATTGTAAAAATTAGGCTTTCGATCAAATAAGTAAAAATCAAAATAAGACAGATTTAATTCAAAACCATTGTTATTAAGCTTATAAATTTCTAAAAATTTTTTATCATACAAATTTTCTTTTCTAGAAAAAGAACCTAGAGCCATTGTTTTCCATTCATCATTATCTGGTTTAAATCCTAAAAAATCAGTAAAAGCACCATAAAGAAGACCGACAGAATGAGGATAAGATATTGAGTGAAAATTATTGAGTTTTTTTCCATCAAAACTACCCATTAAGCAGGTTTCTACTTCTCCATGACCATCTATTGTTAAATAGTCGCATTTATTAAACGGCGAAACAAATATTGCTGAGGCCGCATGGCAATCGTGGTGATTTAAATAAACTATTTTTGTCTTATCAAAAGACAAATTCATTACCCCAGGATTATAATTTTTTGTAGCTTTTAAAATATTAGAAGGGATATTACTTAACATTTCACCTCTCCAGCTAATATTGCTATCCCACCTTGGTGAAGCAGAGCTTATATTCAAACCAGGATTCCATGGTATCGCAATTAAATCTATATTATTCCAAGTTAATTTAGAATTGTTTAAACACCAATTTGCTGAATTAATTGGAAAGTCTGTTGTCCACTTTTTTCTTGTAAACCTTTCCTCTGGAGCAGCACTCACAAGCTTTCCATTAATCATCAAAGCCGATGAAGATATATGAGTCCAAGGATAAATTGATAAAATTTTCATTATAATTTTATTAGTTCGTCAGGTTGAAAGTTTTTTTTTGCTTTTTTATGTATTAAGCTAGATATTTTCATAGGACTTAGTCCATTTCCAGGTCTTTTTGTTGTTAAATTTAAATAAGAAAACAACTCATTTTTTTTTATAAACTTTTTAGCCACTATACTTTTTCTTGCAATATTTATATTTTTTAATTCACATTTTTGTAATTTTTTTTGTCCACTTCCATTCATTACTTCAAATGTTCTTAAATATTTTATCATTTTTTTAAATTCGTTTGGCTCTAAGGAAGCTTTATGATCAGGACCAGTCATATCATTACTTAATGTTAAATGTTTTTCTATAATTTTTGCACCTTTAGAAACCGCTATCAAAGGCGCCAATACACCTAATGTGTGATCTGAATAACCAATGTTTAATTCCAGATTTTTTTTCAAATTTTCTATAGCTGATAAATTTGCATATTTATTTTCTACAGGATAATCAGATACACAATGCAAAATACAAATTTTTTTTTTCAATTTTTTATGTAATTGTTTATTTTTAATTATTACTTTATCATCATTAATAAACTTAAAAATTTTATTTCTTGCAATAATATTTAAACTTATAACTATTTCTCTAAGATTAGCCATTCCTGTAGATAAAATTATTTTTTTATTAATTTTTTGTAATTTTTGTAATAATGGATAATTTGTTATTTCACCTGATGGTACTTTAATATATTTTACTTTTAATTTTGTAGAGAGGAAAGTAATACTTTCTTCATCAAAAACAGATGAAATAAATTCAATTTTAATTTTTTTACAAAATTTTTTTAATTCAAAATAATTGTCTTTTTTTAATTCCAGCTTTTTTAGCATTTCATATTGAGTTTCATTCTTTTTTGTATTTTTTTTTTGATAAGTTGCTTTTTTTGAATTTTTAGTAGCCAATTTTTCAGCTGTAAAATTTTGAAACTTTACTGCATTGGCTCCAGTATATTTCGCCGCAACAATTAATTTTTTTGCTAATTTCATATCACCATTGTGATTTACTCCTATTTCCGCAATAATATAAATTTTATTATTAAAGATCATAAAATAATTTTTGGCTCCTTTTTTTTTTAAAAACAAATTTTTTAATTTCTTTTAATATATTTAATGAAGTATTTTTCTTATAAAATTTATTTTCAAATATATATTTATTTTTTCGATTGAAAATAAATTCAATTTTTTTTGAAATCAATCTTGAATTTAAGTCAACTTGAAAAATACTTTTTGAGAAGACTCTACCATTTTGTCTATCTCCAATATTTAAAGTTGGAGTTTTTAACATAGGGACTTCAATAACTCCACTTGAGGAATTACCTAATACCAAATCTACGTTGAAAACAAAATTATGATACTCATCTATACCAAGAGATTTTATAATTTTTGAATTTTTATTTTTCTTACAGAAATTTGTTATTTCTTTAATAAAATATTTTCCAAAAGTATCAAAATTATTGTGTGTAAAAATTAAAAAACAATTTTTAATTTTTTTAAGGGAATTAAGTAAAATTTTAATTTGTTGTTTTACATATATTTTACTTTTTGTCTCTGGATGGAAAGTAATCAATATAGTCTTTTTATCACCTGGAATTCTATATTTTTTGAATAAAATTTCTTTTTTTGTTAACTTTTTTCTTTTTATTGTCTCTAAAGCAAGTGAGCCAATATTAAAGACAGTTTGAGGATTTTCTCCTAGCTGTATTACTCTTTTTTTGTAATCTTTATGGCAAACAAAATGAATATCTGACATTTTACTTATTGAATGTCTTAATGCATCATCTATAGCACCAGATGTAATTTCTCCACCATGAATATGAGCAACAGGTATATTAAAAAAAAATGCAACAATACAAAACATAAATACCTCATATCTATCACCTAATAAAATTATAATATTTGGTTTATCCTTTTTTAAAATTTTAGCAAAAAAAGATAAAGAATTACCACAATAATTTAAAATTTCTTTTTCATTGAGCTTTTTAAATAAATATTTTTGAAAATAATTTATTTTCAATTTACTTTTTTTTATTTCTCGATCAGTAAAACCTGTTTTTTTTTGAAAATGATGTGGTCCTGCGAAAAGACTTAATTTCAATGAGTTATCTCTTTTTATTCTAAAAATTAATGGTCTTAAGATACCAAAATCTGCTCTACTCCCTGTGAAAACAAGAACTTTTTTTTTCATTAATAATTATAAAGATTAGATTTATATAATTTTAAATTTCCTTCATTGCTAAACCATTCTATAGTTTTTTTCAGACCATCCTCGAATCCTTTAGAACCTTTGAATTTAGGACTCCAATTTAATATCTTTTTAGCTTTTAAATTTGAGGATATAAGTCTATTTACCTCACTCTTTTTTGGTCTTATCCGTTTATTATCTAATACAATTTTGGCTTTTGTTTGTAAAATATTTTCAATATTTTTTACTGTTTCCCCTATACTGAAGTCTTTACCTGTTCCTAAATTAATTGTTTGACCAAAACATTTTTTATTACCTATTGAAGAAATAAAACCATCAACAGTATCTGACACGTATGTAAAGTCTCTTTTTGGTTTAAGAGAACCTAATTTTATTTTATCTTTATTTGATATAAGTTGAGTAACTATAGTTGGTATTGCAGCTCTTAATGACTGTCGTGGTCCAAATGTATTAAATGGCCTTAAAACTAAAACAGGTAAATCAAAAGTCCTAAAAAAAGATAGAGCTAATTGATCTGCAGCTATTTTTGTTGCAGCGTAAGGTGATTGGGCATTTAATGGATGCTTTTCGTCAATAGGAGTATATTGAGAACTTCCATAAACTTCACTTGTTGAGGTTTGTACAAACAATTCAACATTATTTTCTCTTGCAGCCTCAAGCATATTCAATGTTCCCACAACATTGGTGGAAATATAACTCCTTGGTGACTTGTATGAATATGGAATTGAAATTAAAGCAGCTAAATGAAAAATTATATCAATTTTTTTTGTTTCGTTTGAAATTAAATTTTGATCACAAATATCCCCAGTCACTACCTCAATATTTTTTTTAATTGTAGCATCAAAAGTATCAATCCATCCCCAAGAGTTATCTATATTGTAAGGTACAATCGTTTTCACTAAATAACCCTTTTTTACTAACTTTTCTATTAAATGTGATCCTATAAAACCACCACCACCAGTCACTAAAATTTTTTTTTTCATTTAATATTCTTTAAATCCTTTTTTAATTGATCATATTCATGCATTTTTCTTTTCATAAAGTTAATCGTAAGTTTGGTTTTTAATGACATGCCTTCAGGAGTAATAAAATATAAATACTTAATTTTATTTTTACTTTTTCTAAAATTGTTGAATTTTACTAAACCTTTTTTTTGAAGTGCTTTTAAACAATAATTTACTTTTCCTAAACTCACACCGAGTTCTAAAGCCAAATCTCTTTGAGAAATATTTGGAGATTTTTCAATTTCTCTTAATATATTCAATTTATCAACATTTATTTCTTCATTTTTATCTGGACTAATGTTGTTTTTTTTCATACTGTTCAATAATTGAACAATAACGTTCAATTATTGAACAGTCAAGTATTTTCGTTTAAAATATGAAACTTAAAAATAATGATTAACCTAATTTTTAGAGTTTTAAGATGTTTGAATAAAAGTAGCATCTATAAAATTTTTTATCTTCAATTAGTAACTATATTAATAGCGTTATTAAGTGTTTTATCTGCAATATTAATAGCACCATTTATTATACTATTATCAGGAGAGAGCTTAAGCATAAACAATCCCTTCTTTCAAAAAGTTTTCAATTTAGTTGCTGTTTTTAATAATGATGACTTATTTTTACATATTTCTATAATCTTTGTCAGTTTCTACGTACTATCTATTTTATTTACTCTTGTATTTACTTATTTAAATTTGAAATGGATACAAGATATTAATGTTTTTTTTAAAAATAATTTATATTTATTTTATATGAATAAAAATTGGTTATATCACTCCAATATATCCTCAAAAGGAATAATTAGTAAAATAGAATCTGATACTAATAGACTTGGAAATTCAGTGATACTTCCATTTCTAAATCTAGCTTCAAATTTTTTAATTTCTCTTATTATTATTTCTGCCATATTCTTAGTTGATTTTAATGTTGCTTTAATTTCTATAGTAACTTTTTCTTTATTTTATTTATTTTTTTATTATTTTTTTAAAAAAAAATTAAGAAAAGCAGGTGATACAGTGACAAAAGTTTATCCTTATTATTTAAAAAGTATGTTTGAGGGTTTTAGCTCAATTAAAGACGTTATTTTATTTGATAAAAAAAGTTATTTTACCAATTTTTTTTCTCAGAATGTAAATAGTTTGAAAAATTCTCAAATCACTCAATCTTACTTACCTCAAATACCCAGAAGTTTAATTGAAATTATTTTTTTTACTTTATTGATTGGCTTCACATTTGTATTAGTGAAATTTTATGATTTTAAGTTTGCTGAAATAGGTGCAATGATGGGATTTTATGGAATTTGTGCGCTTAAAGTAATTCCTGCACTTCAAAAAATTTTTAATTCATTTGCTTCCATAAATTCAAATATAAGTGCATTTATTAATATAGAAAACGACCTAATAAACGCTAAAAAAATATCTTTAAAAAAAGAAATTAATACATCAAGCCAAAAAATTAAATTTCAAAAAATAATTAAACTTAACGATATTACTTTTACTTATCCAAATAACAAAAAAGCTGGAGTTTTTAATGTAAATATGACTATTCCATGCGGATCAAAAATTGGAATAGTGGGCAAAACAGGTTCTGGAAAATCAACTTTATTAGATTTAATTCTTGGCTTTATTGCTGCTGATAAGGGTGAGATAAAGGTCGATGAGGTAATAATTAACAATAACAACATAAAATATTGGCAAAAAAATTTGTCTTATGTTCCACAAAATTTTTTTATTTATGAAGGAACAATTAAATCAAATATAGGTTTTGGACTAGATGAAAGTTTAATTGAAAATAGTAAGATTCATAATTCACTGCTATTAGCTGAATTAAATGAATTTATAGATAATGAGAATTTAGAAGTTGGAGAAAATGGCAAAAAACTATCAGGAGGTCAAAAGCAAAGAGTTGGCATTGCAAGAGCACTTTATAAAAATTCTGAAGTATTAATTTTAGATGAAGCAACAAGTGCATTAGATACAATAACAGAAAGAAATATTCTTAGGAATTTAGAAAATAATAAAAATGTAAAAACTACAATAATTGTTTCTCATAGATTTGAAACCTTAAAAATGTGTGATAAAATTTATTTTATTCAGAACGGAAAAGTTGAAGAATTAAAAAACTTCGAGGAATTAATTTCTAAATACAAATAAAATAAATCATCTATAATCAAATTTTTTCCACCATAATTTGATAATTTGAATACAGAATTTTTAAATTTTTTTTATTTTTATGTAAAAACTCAATAATTGCAAAAGTAATCGAAGATTTCATATTTTGCTTATAGTGCCATAAAAAATCGTCAAAAATAATTATTCCATTATTTTTGATTATTTTAAATGCTGCTTCTGCATCATTTTTAACATCTTCATATTCATGAGATCCATCTATAAACATAAGATCAAATTGTTTTCTATTTTTTAGAAAAAAATCTGAAGATTTTTTTTTTTCAATAGTTAATCTTTCAGAAAATCCAAAAGTATTTTTTTTGAAGTTTTCAAACACTCTATCAAATTTTGCATTATTATTATCTTGCAATTCATGTAATGGCTTAAAGGTATCAACACATGTAAGATGTATTTTTTTTAAGTTTCGAAGAATAAAACACGATGATCTGCCCTCAAATGAACCAATTTCTAAAAATTCTAACTCTTTATTCTTGAGAGAGAATTTCTCAAATATGTGTAGCCATGAAGGGATGTTATTGCTAAATAAATCTCTTTGATCAAAAACGAGTTCATTGTTACAAAACTTAATAAAGTCGTTTTTATTATTTAAGAATTTTTTTCCAATATATCTATTGATTACTAAACTAGATATAAAGTATTTTATGATAATATTTAAAATTGTTGTAAATAACTTGGGCGCAATTATTAAATAAGAAAATAATCTAAATAATCTTTGAAGAAAATTATAAATTCTTTTTGCTAAATCTAAAAAAATCACTTACCGGCTTTAATCGCAATTGCTCTTATTTGATACCAAGAATTATCAAATCTAGACCAAATTTTATTTAAAAAATGAAATACCTGCCAGCTCATATATTTTTTGATTCTATATCTAAAAGGGATCCACTTTGACAAAAATGGTTTAGATTCAATCACCTTAAACCCCGCAGTGTGTAATATATTTCCAAGATTACTCGGTGACCATGAGTATAAATGTTTATGTGGATCTTTCTCATTGTATTTATATTTAATATTATCGCACGGTACTACGATACATATTTTTCCATTTTTTTTTAATGATCTATGTAATTCTTTTAATTCCATAAAAGGATTATCACAATGCTCTAAAGCCATGTTTGAAATTATAGTATCAAAAAAATTATCTGGTAGTTCTCTAGACGATTTAAAAATTTTAGTCCCCCTTTTTTTTGCTTCTTCAATTGCTGTTTCATTAATTTCTACACCAAATCTTTCAATATTATTATAAGATGAAAGAAGGTATCCTCCACCACAACCAAAATCTAAAACTTTTTGATTTTTTAAAACTATTTCATCAAATTTTATTTTATTAGCTTGCCCACCAAATTCTCCAACATATTTTTGCCAGCTAAAATATTTCTCATCATAGTGATCTTTAGAACTCATTACGGTGATTTATATAAATTAAATTAGCTTTTTCAACAAAAAATGATATTAGATATAATATATACAGTTATACCGCTATTTTATAAATTGTGAAAAAAATAATTAAATCTCTTTACTCTAAAATAAAAAAAATAATTAGAATTGATAAAAGCTCTGATGAGGTTAAAAAATTAGCTATAGGAAAACTAATTACAAAAAAGAATAAATTAAAAAAAATTGAAAAAATTGAGGATATTGAGTTTAAAATATTTTCTCAGTTTGGAGATGATGGCATAATACAATTTTTAATAGATAAACTTGAAATTGATTATGAATTTCAAAATTTTATAGAGTTTGGTGTTGAGGATTATTCAGAGGCTAACACAAAATTTTTATTATTAAACAATAATTGGTCAGGTTTAATTTTAGACTCTTCAAATGAAAATATTGAAAGTATTAAAAAAAGTAATTTTTTTTGGAAATTTGAGTTAGAGGCAATTAAATGCTTTATTAAGAAAGAAAACATTAATTCAATAATCACAAATTCAAATATATACAAAAAAAAAATTGGGATATTAAGTATTGATATTGATGGAAATGATTATTGGGTTTGGAAAGAAATAAATGTTATAGATCCTTTAATAGTAATTATAGAATATAATAGTACGTTTGGATTTGAAAAAAAAATAAGTATTCCTTACAAGCAAGATTTTGAAAGATCAAAAGCTCATCATTCAAATCTTTACTGGGGCGCTTCAATTGAAGCTTTAAAATTTCTTGCAAAGCAAAAAGGTTACAAATTTTTGACAACTAATAGTGCTGGAAATAATGCCTATTTTATTAAAGAAAAAATTTTTGACAAAATTAAATTGAATTTAAAGAAAAATACTTATCAAAGTAAATTTAGAGAAAGTAGAGATAAAAGTGGAAAAAAAACTTTTATCAACTATGACAAAAGGCTTAATATTATTGGAAATTTAGAAGTTGAAGATGTTGAAACAAATAAATTACATAAAATATCTGAATTATTATAGATTTTAATTCAATGAAAATACTTATCACTGGCTCACAGGGTTTTCTTGCTAGAAACCTATCAAAAAAATTAAGTAAATTTGGTTATGTATGTTATGGAGTTGGTAGAGGAAAATGGAAACACAGCACACATAAAAAATGGGGATACTATAAAAACATAAAAGGGACAATAAATGATAAAAATTTACACCTCTTAAAAAATATAAAATTTGACTATATTGTGCATTGTGCTGGTGGTTCGTCTCCAAATACTAATATTATTAATTCAATTTCTCAAGATCAAGATTATGAAAAGAATGTAACAAGTATATTTACATTACTGAGTTACTTTTCAAAATTTAAAAAAAAGCCAAAAATTATTTTTATTTCTTCAATATCTGTTTACGGGAATACTAAATCAAAAAAAATTAAAGAAGAAAATAATCTTAGTCCAATCTCAGGTTACTCTTTAAATAAAGCTATAGCTGAAAGTTTTTGTAAAAAATTTTATGAAGAAAAAAAAATGGATATTTTGATATTAAGAGGAACATCTTTATATGGCTCAGGATTAAAAAGACAATTGATTTACGATGCGTGTTTAAAAATATCAAAAAGAAAAAAAATTTTTTTTGGTACTGGTAAAGAGATAAGAGATTTTATGAATATTTATGATTTTACTGATCTTATTAAATGTATAATTTTTAAAGGTTTTGCAGGCTATAATGTAGTAAATGCTGGAACCGGTGTTGGAACCAAAATTTCAATGGTCATAAGCTACATAATTAAAAAATTTAAAATAAAACTTAAGCCAAAATTTAATAAATTGGGAAAAGATGAAAATCCTATTTCACTTGTACCCGACATAAGAAAATCAAAAGATTATAATTGGTATCCTAAAATAAATTTATATAAAGGTTTGGATGATTATATAGATTGGTTTAAAAATGATTAGATTAGCTTTTGTAATTCATTCGACAAGAACGTGGCTTGGAGGGGTTAATGTAATCTTAAATTTAATAAACTCAATATTATCCTCTCCTAAGTTTAGTTCAAGAATTAAGGTTATTCTCTTCACCGACTCAAAACTTAATTTAAATAAATTTAAATTGAATAAGAATGTTGAAATAATTGAAAGTTCAGAACTTTTCAAAATAAATCTTCTTTGTAGGATTATAGATAAAATTTCAATTATTTTTTATAGTAAAACTATATATCTTGAAAAAATATTGAGAAAATATAATGTTGATTTTATAACTCATACTTCTTTTGCAACAGGTAAAAAAAGTATAGCCAAAAGTATTGTTTGGATACCTGATCTTCAATATATTTATTTTCCAGAGTTATTTTCGTTCAAATATAGACTTTTAAAAAAAATTAATATTTATATCTGCAAAGACCATGCTTTTAAAATCTTATTAAGTAGCAAATCTGCATTAAGTGATATTAAAAGAATATGTAATATAAAAAATAAAAAACTTATAGTAAGTAAATTTACTTTTAATTTACCAAAACCAAAAAATTTAAAAAAGTTTTCTTATTTAAAAAAAAAGTACTCATTAAATAAAAATTTTTTTTATTTGCCAAATCAATATTGGGTCCACAAAAATCACAAGGTAGTTATTGAGGCAATTAATGCAATTAAAAAAAATTCAAATAAAAATATTATAGTTTATTCATCAGGTTCAAAAAAAGATTATCGTTCTAAAAATAATTTTCAAAACATATTTAAATTAGTAAAAAGTTATAAATTAGATAAAAACTATATTTATTTAGGATTAATACCATATAACGATGTAATGTCATTAATTTACTATTCATTAGCGGTCATTAATCCATCCAATTTTGAAGGATGGAGTAGCACTGTTGAACAAGCTAAGGGATATAATAAAAAAATTATTTTATCAGATATAAAAGTACACCGAGAACAAAATCCCAAAAATGCCTTTTTTTTCGCACCTAAAAATTATTTAAAACTGTCTAAAATTCTTATTAAATTGTCCTCAACAAAAAGCAAAAATTTTCAGGCTAAATATGACAAAGATTTAAAAAAACAAGTAAATAAATATACTGAAAAATTTTGTAGCGTTATTCTGAGTAGAGATTCTAGATTAATTTAAAGTAATGATATAAAAAAATAAATAAATTAGATGAATTAAAAAAAAGTAAATGAAAAAATATATAGTAACTGGTGGAGATGGTAGATTTGCTAAACAGTTAAAAGAAAAATTTAACAATAAAAAATTTATTTTTCTAAATAAAAAAGAGCTCAATATATTAAATAGAAAGCAAATAGAAAAAAGTATCAAAAAATATAAACCTTACGCGCTAATCCATCTTGCTGGTTTATCAAGACCAATGATAATTCACGAGAAAGATATAGAAAAAAGTATTACACTTAATATTATTGGTACTAGCAATATTGTAATTGAGTGTGCGAGCAAAAATATAAAAATAATTTATTTTTCAACTAATTATATTTATCCTGGTAAAAAAGGTGGTTATTCTGAAAAATCTCCTTTGTTGCCCTTAAATAATTATTCATGGTCAAAACTTGGTGGAGAAGCAGCTGTTCAAATGTACAAAAATTCATTAATTTTAAGAATCGCAATGTCAGAAAGACCCTGGATTCATCCAGAAGCGTTCATAAATGTAAAAACCAATTTTCTTTATCATGATGAGGTTATTAAAATCTTACCAAAAATTTTAGATAAGAAAGGAATTATCAACATTGGAGGAAATGATAAATCGATCTATAATTTTGCAAAGAAAACAAATCCTAAAGTAAAAAAATCACTGTACTCAAATCAGTTAAGCAAAGTAAAAATGCAGAAAGATAGTTCAATAAATATCAACAAACTTAAAAAAATTACAAAAATTTAATACTTTCAATTTTAAAATAATTAAAACTTTTTCTCTCTCCAAGTTATTGGAACTAGTTCGCTATCAATCTCTATTTTGTAATTATATTTAAATTTTTTTGGACCTTCCATTTTTATAAAATCAACTACTTTTTGAATTGAATCTTTTAATTCTACTGATGTTTTATATCCTAACAATTTTCTAGATTTTTCTGAGCTACAATTTGCATGTTTAACTTCATTAGGTCTATCTAAATGATATTCTGCAGGTAAATTAAACTGCAATTTATTACTCAATATTTTATATAAATCATTAATTGTTATAAAGTTTTCGTCTGGACCAATATTTAAGATTTGTTTATTAATACTCTGATCTAACAAAAGTTTATCTAAGCAAAATATACAGTCATCTATATCTGAAAAAGATCTTTTTTGCTCACCATCTCCATAAATAATAGGTTTACGATTTTGAAGCATTAGATTTGTCATTATTGAAACTACATTTCTAAAAGGATCATCATATTTTTGTTTAGGCCCAATAATATTATGGGGCACTGCTATATTATATTGAACATTATTTGTTTCACATAAGTTAATTAATAGTTTTTCAGCTGCTAACTTAGAAATTCCATAGGGATCAACAGGGTTAGGTCTATCCTCTTCATGAAAAGGATTTTTAATATCTCCATATCTTGCCATTGATGAGCAATAAACAATTCTTTTAACTTTATTTATAATTGCTGCTGTAAAAACTGATGTAGAGCCAGAAACATTATTTTTAACGAACAAATGTGGGGAAAAATTTGATAATCCCTCGTGAGCTAAAGCTGCAGCATGCAGAACAACATCAACACCTTTTAGGATGCTTGTCATTTTATCAAAATTTTCACAATCAACCTTATAAAATTTAACTCTTTTATCTAAATAGTCTAAATTACCCCCTATTAGAGTATCACATCCAGAAACCTTAAATTTTTTTTTTAAATAGTAATCTGCAATGTTTGATCCTAGAAATCCAGCAACACCTGTTATAAATATGTGCATATCAATTTAGGGTAATATAATATTTAGACTTAAAATCAAGTAATTCTAATTACAAGATAAATCAAATTCTGGGTCTATAGTATGATTTTTTCCCAATTATCGAATTAATAAGTCCTAACAGACTATAATAAATTAATATAAAATTTTTTTTTTTTCCAAATAAAAGAAAGTAAATTATTTTTGTTAAATTTATTGTCAATTCTTTTATAAAAAAAGCTAATGTAAAAATCATTCCATAATATTTTTTATAAAAATATATTTGACCCCAGCTATAATGCCATTTACTGCTCTTATCCATTTCAAATTTCATAGATGATTTGGCTGAGCTACCCTTTAAATGTTTAAAATAAAGTCTTTTTTCAATACATATTCTATAACCTAGGTTTGAGATTTTCCTAAATAAATCAATTTCTTCGAAATTCAAAAAATATTTTTCATCGAAAAGATTGGCTTTTAACAAAATTTTTTTCCTTGCCAAAAACATACTTCCAATAAAATAATCCACATCAATAAGTTTTTTTGAATTATTATATTTTTCTTTAACTTTTGATAACTTATTAAAGTAATAATGTTTACTGATTTTATTTCTATCATCTTTTGACTGGCAAGAAATAGCTGCAATTTTTTTATCTTCTTTTATTGTTTTGTGAAGTTTTTTAATCACTTGAGAGCTGACTAAAGCATCGGGATTTTGTATTAACACAAATTCAGTTTTTGCATATTTAATACCTATATTATTTGCTTTGCCATAGCCAATATTATCACCTGTTAATATACACTGAACATTTTTTCTAATTTTTTCAATTTTTTTTTTAAACTTTTTTCTATCTGAATTCTCTATTATCAAAATTTTAATATTTTTAGGAAGCTTTTTTATTAAATTTAAAACGTGATTGTCACTATTAAATGTTACTATTATTATTGTGAGTTCTTTTTGCATTTTCTAATTTTAATCACTTTTTTATTTTATTTTTTAAATGTTTCTGAAAAAGATGGCATTTTACTGTCTTTTTCTGACAATATAGGTTTTTTTATTTTCCAATTAATTTTTAATTTTTTATCATTATAGATTATTCCTCTTTCATATTCTGGAAATCTATATTCAGATAAATGATATAGAAGAATATTTTCCTTATCAAAAAACCCAATACCGTGAGCAAAGTCTTTTGGAACATATAAAAGTAATCCGGGTTTTAAATTAAACTTGTAAACTTTACCAAAATTTTTTGATTTCCTATTTATATTAACACACACATCAATCGCTCTACCTTTTAACACGCTAAGAATTTTAGCTTGTTTTTTTTTTCTTTGATAATGCAATCCTCTAATGACATTTTTGTTTGAGTAAGACATGGCAGTAAATTTGCAATTAAATTTTATTTTCTTACTTAAGAAAAGCTCTTTGAAAAACCCTCTTTTATCTGGGTAAATATTTGTCCTAATTAATATTGGTTTCATTTATTTATAAAGCTTTTAAGAATTTAAATGGTTTTTTTAATATTTTAATTAAGTATAAAAAATAAACAAAAAACTTTCCTTGTTTATTATCAATTCTAATTTGGTTTAAATCCTTTAAGTGATCAATGTAATTAATTTTAGAAGAAAATCCACCTTTACTAAATTCACCTAATACTTCATTTTTTTTTGTTGCAACACCATATAAGTTAAAATTAGTAATCATTTTATAGAAAAAATCTAAATCGGCACTTAAATACTTTTGATTATAAAATCCAACATTTAAGTGGGCTTTTCTTTTAATAAAAAAACCTACAGAATGAGAGGAATAAAATCCAAAACTCCATTTTATAATTTTTGGATTAAAACCATGCATCAATTTATATTTTTTTACTGTGCCAAATAAAAAGTCTATTTTTTCTGTATTAAAGTATGTATTTACAGTTTTAAATGAATTAGGATAATAAAAATCATCAGCATTTAAAAATCCAATAATTTCTCCACTTGCAATTTTAATTCCTTTATTCATACCATCCCATAAATTATTATCTTTTTCTCTCAAAATAGTAATTTTATTTTTATATTTTGAAATTATATCGCTTGTGCCATCATCAGAATTTGAATCAACAATAATATGCTCAATATTTTCATATTTTTGATTTAGAACACTTTGAATACATCTTTCTATTGTTGAAGCAGAATTTTTTACAGTTGTAATAATCGAAATTTTATATTTTTTTTGCATTTTAATTATAATATCCAGTGAAAAGATTTTAATATATACATATGTTGAAAATATGAACAAAGTTTTTTATTGGTCTCCACACTTATCTAACGTAGCAACGATAAAAAATGTTATTAATTCTGCAAAATCAATTAAAAAGTTCAATAAAAATGTTTCAAATATATCAATAATCGATGCAATTGGTGAATGGAGAGATTACTTAAATGATTTAAAATTTGAAAATATTGATTTAATTAAATTATCTAATTTTAATTTAAAAAAATACTTACCAGTAAACGGATTTTTAAAATCACGTATAGTTTTTTTTTTAATCTTTTTGACTAAATATTTCCCATTAAAAAAATTATTAGAAAAAGAAAAACCTGATTATCTAATTATACATTTAGTTACAATTTTACCCTTAATATTATTATTAACATATAAAAGTGATACAAAATTTATTCTAAGAATATCAGGGCTGCCAAAGCTAACTTTCTTTAGAAAATTTTTTTGGAAATTAATTTCAAAAAAAATATATCTTGTTACATGTCCATCAAAGCAAACAAAGTTTGATTTAATTAAAAAAAAAATTTTCGACGAAAAGAAAATAAAAATATTATTTGATCCAATAATAGAACCTAATTTAATGAGACAAAAATTAAAAGAAACTTTAGATAATGAAATTTATAACGAGAAAAATTACTTTTTAAATATAGGCAGGCTCACTAATCAAAAAAATCAAAAATTACTAATTAATGCTTTTGCCAAAATTGTCCCAAAAAAAGAAAATTTGAAATTAATAATTGCAGGAGAGGGAGAAGAAGAAGAAAATTTAATTAGACAGATAAAAACCCTAGGTCTTGAGAAGCATGTTATTTTGCCTGGATACGTGAAAAATATTTATCCTTTAATTAATAAATCATTGGCTATAATATGCACATCTTTGTGGGAAGACCCTGGTGCAGTTATGGTTGAATCTGCTTATTTAGATAAAATAGTAATTTCGAGCAACTGTCCAAATGGTCCGGAAGAATTTTTAGAAAACGGCAAAGCAGGATATTTGTTTAAAAACAACGATGAAAGAGACTTAATTTATACAATTAATAATTTTTTTAATGATAGTGATTTAAATAAAAAACAAAAGTGCTTGAATGCAAAAAAAAATTCAAAAAATTATACAGTTTTTAGTCACTTTAAAAAAATTAATGAACTTTTACATTTAAATTAATGTGTTAATGATATTAAATGTTTAATATTTTTATTATACTATTTTTAATCTTTACTTTTGCACTAGTTTTTATTTCTAAGAAAAAAAATTTTTTTTTAGATATGAAAAATGAGAAACATAAAAAATATTCCTCTAACTCAAAAAGTTATTTTTTGGGTGGAATTTTTTTAATTTCATATTTTATGTATGAATTACTTTATTTAAGTAGAGATTTTTTTTTAATAACTTTGTTATCTTTAGTATTTTTAATAGGACTATTATCTGATTTTAAGAAATTGAATAGTGTAAGTCTAAGATTTTTTTTACAATTAATATTAATGTTTTTTTTCATCCAACTAATAGGATTAGAGATTAATAACACAAAAATACCTTTTATAGATCAGATGTTACAAAATAATTATGTTAATATGTTTTTTGTCCTTTTTTGTCTTTCTGTACTGATAAATGGTAGTAATTTTATAGATGGAATAAATGGATTACTATTGGGATATTATTTAGTCTTATTCTCAATAATTATTTTTAAATTTGATGAAAGTTTTCAAATTGATTTAGAATTTCTTTTAAGGTTAATTTTAATTCTGGCTATAATTTTGGCGTTTAATACCGCTGGATACATTTACATGGGAGACTCTGGTGCTTATCTTTTATCCCTTTTTACTGGTATTTATCTTATTAAATTTTCTTTTTTTAATAACTATATTTCACCTTATATTGTAGTTGTAATGCTATGGTACCCTTGTTTTGAGTTACTTTTTTCTATGATAAGAAGAAATTTAAAAAAAAACAAAACATACAAACCTGATACTCAGCATCTTCATCATTTAGTATTTTCATTATTAAAAAATAGTATTAGAATTAAAAATAATATAATAATTCACATTATTACATCTACTGTTATAAACTTATTTCATTTAATAATTTTATTAATAGCTATCAATTTCATATATTCATCTGAAGCATTAATACTAATTCTAGTATTTAATGTTTTGGTGTATCTATCGACTTATCATTTTTTAATGAGAAGATTCAAAAATATAAATTAAATAACTATGGAGTTGTTAAATTTTATAATTATTTACTCAATATTAATTATTAGTATATTAGGCTATGGTTTAATATTTTCTAAAAAAATAACAAAATATAATAATTTTTTGTTTTCAAAAGTTTCTATCGGCATCATTGGTATATATGGAATTTTTGCATTAGTATTCATATCATTTTTAACAAACCTTTTTTTACCACATAATAATATTCACAATATGTTAGTAATTTGTATAGGGTTAATATCTTTTATTTTCCTTTACTTTAAAAATAAAAAAATTATTAAAATTAACTTTTTTTTATTAGCTTATTTACTATCTTTCTTTTTAATACTTCATTTTAAAAGTCATGATGACTTTTCTTACTATCATCTTAGTTTTATAAAAAATATAAATTTAAATAAAATAGAATTTGGACTAGGACATTTTGATGTAGCTTTTAATCACGTATCATCGTTATTTTATTTTCATTCACTATTTGCAACGAAATTTACAAATGATTTTTATTACTTTCTAGCCCAGGCAAGCATTGTTGTATTTATTAATACAATTTTATTTGAAAAAATATATAAAAATTCCAAACTAAATATTTCATTCTTTTTGTCAGTATTTTGTTTAATTTTTATAAATATTTTTTTTTATAGAATTGCTGAGCATGGAACTGATAGATCCGCTCAAATATTATTTTTTTTAGCTTTTATTTTTGTAGTTGATATTCTTGAAAATAAAAAGTTTTCAAACCAGATTTTTGAAACGCTTATTATAATTTTAACGTTGATAGTTACTATTAAGTCTTTCTATATAATGTATTCTTTAATACTGTTTTTATTGTATTTTAAATATTATAAACTTAAAGAATTTTTTTACTTTATTAATAAATTTTCAGTAGTCTATTTATGTTTATTATCTATTATTTTTTTAATTATATACAACGTATCACATTCTGGATGTTTTCTTTATCCAGTTTCATCTACTTGTATGAGTGAATTTTTTTGGGGATATAGCAAAGAAAGGGTTTCTGATTATATGGAGTGGTACGAGCTTTGGTCAAAGGCTGGTGCTACACCTAATATGATAGTACCTAATAACAAAGAATACTTAAGTGGATTTAATTGGATAAATAATTGGGTACAATATTATTTTTTTAATAAATTTTCTGATTTTTTTCTTGGTGTAATTTTAACTGTCATCATATGTTGCTCTATTTTTAAAATAAAAAATTTTTCTTTAAAAGGGTTTAATATTTTTCGATCATTTTATTTTATATTAATATTACTTCTTTTAGAGTGGTTTATAAATCATCCAGCTCTAAGGTATGGTGGATATGTTTTGGTTTTCTTAATAGTAGTATTTCCTTTTTGTTTAATTCTTAAAAACCAAAATTATAAGTTCAATCAAAAAAAAAAATCGTTAAAAATAATCTTACTATTAACATTATTTATATTTATTTATAGAAGTGTAGATAGAATAAATTATGAAAAAAATGCATATGAATATAATTTAGTTAAAAGTCCTTATTACAAAATAAATAATAATTTTTATACTATGCAAAATCACAAAAAAAACTTTTTTAAAGATATAAACAAATGTAATTTCTCTAATTCACTTAGAAATATAAAATGTAAAAAAATCTATTCATATAACTTTTATTATATAGATAAATAAATTATAATTTTTTATTTATTGAATTAACACTAAGGACAAATAAAAAAATTAAAGACTTAATTATCCCGAAACCCTCATATTGTTTGTAGACCCTAAATCCATCCAAAATTTTTTGCAAAAAATTAGATGATAATGAACCCTTAACACTTTGCCAAATTACAAGATTTTCTGGGAGGTTAAATGCGTTTATTTTTTTTTTAGTAAGCTTGAGCCATGCAACATAATCCTCTTTAGTTTTTAGATTTGGAAATAAATCCTTATCAACTATTTTTTTATTTAATTGAACAGTTGATAAACCAATATCACAGGATTTCAAAAGGTCATTGTAAGAAATTATTTTTTTTGAGGATACTACATTAATTTCTTTATCAGGTAATTTTTTTTTGTAATTACAAAATGTAAAATCAAGATTATTAATTTTCATAAATTCAATTTGTTTTTCCAATTTTCTTGGCTTCCATAAATCATCTGCATCGATAAACGCTATTATTTCACCTTTTGAATGTGCTATACCAATATTTCTTGATAAACCAGCACCAAGGTTTTGCTCATTTTTTATAATTTTAATTTTTGAATTATTAATAAATCTTTTTTCAATTAATTTTAAATCGTCTAGTTTAGTATCATCATAAATTAAAATAATTTCAAAATCCTGAAATGTCTGATTTAAAACTGAATTAATAGTTTCAAAAATATAATCAATTTTTTTAAAAAAAGGTAATATAATACTTACTAATGGCATTCTTTTATTATAACAGTTGATTATTTGATGCCATTATAATTAAAGGTAAGCTAAATAGCAATTTATGTATTTTAAATTAATAAGATTAATCATCAGTTTATTCGATCTTACTAATAAAAAAAAAGTAATCAAATTTTTTAAATCAAAATTTAGTAAAAAAATTAATACATTGGTAGACGTTGGTGCTCACCATGGGGAAACAATTAATCAATTTCTAAAAAATTTTGAGATTGATAATATATATGCTTTTGAACCAAGTAAGGAGAACTATCAAAATCTTATAAAAAAAACTAAACATATTAAAAATTTAAAGATATTTAACCTAGCTCTTGGAAGTCAAAAAGGGATAGTAGATTTTAAAGAACATTATGAGTCTCAATCATCCACTATAACCAAAATAGATTTAAATTCAGATTATTATAAGAGAAAGAACTTTTTTTTAGATTTATTTGGTATAAGAAAAAAAAAATTAGTTAATATCAAGGTTAAAATAGATAGATTAGATAGTATACAAGATATTAAAAATATTGATATTTTAAAAATAGATACAGAAGGATATGACTTTAATGTAATTAAAGGAATGGGAGAATCTATAAATAAAGTAAAATCTATTTATTTTGAACATCACTTTCACAATATGTTGATTAAAAATTACACATTGAGTGTTATACATAATTATTTAATTAAACATAATTTTAAAAAAAAATTCAAAATTAAAATGAAATTTAGAAAAACATTTGAATATATTTATATAAATCAAAAATTTAAAATGTAATTGATGAAAGATTTAACTTTAATAATTCCAGCAAAAAAAGAGGCCGAGTCACTTCCTATTTTTCTTGAAGAAATAAGAAATTATGAATGTAAGAAATTAATTGTTTTACAAAAAGAAGACTTTGAAACTAAAAAATCAATTGAAAAAATACGAAATATTCAAATACATGAACAAAAAAATAATGGTTATGGAAATGCATTGATTGAAGGAATAAATAATGTAAAAACAAAATATTGTTGCATTATTAATGCTGATGGATCAATGGATCCAAAATATTTAAAAGAAATGCAAAATGGTATTACCAAAATAGATCTTGTCTTTGGTTCTAGATATCAGAAACCAGGGGGTGGAAGTGAAGATGATGATTTAGTAACATCTATTGGTAATTTTTTTTTTACATTTATTGGAAATGTCTTATTTAACTTAAAAATAACAGATATTTTATATACTTTTATATTGGGCAAAACTTCTTCTTTTAAAAACTTAAATCTTCAAAACTCAGATTTTAGAATTTGTGTTGAAATTCCTATTAAGGCAAAATTCAAAAATATGAAATACTTATGCTTACCGAGCTATGAAAGAGAAAGAATTGGTGGAAAAAAGAAAGTTAATGCATTAAAAGATGGATTGCTAATTTTAACTGAAATTGTTAAATATTTTTTTAGATTAAAAAGATAAAAACTCAATAATGAAAAAAAAAGCGCTTATATTTGGTATTACTGGTCAAGATGGATCTTATCTTGCTGAGTTTCTCTTAAAAAAAAAATATATTGTTCATGGAGTAAAAAGAAGATCTTCATCAATTAATACTGGTAGAATTGATCACATTTATCAGGAGCCATATACTAAAAAAAGAACATTCATATTGCATTATGGAGACATAACGGACTCTCTACTAGTTACGAGATTAGTAAATGAAATTAAGCCTGATGAAATTTATAATTTAGCTGCACAATCTCATGTGCAGGTCTCGTTCGAGTCCCCCGAATATACAGCTAATGCGGATGCACTCGGTGCTTTAAGAATACTTGAGGCAATAAGATTTACTAAATTAGAAAACAAAACAAAATATTATCAGGCTGGAACATCTGAATTATTCGGTAGAAATGAAAAGACACCACAAAATGAAAAAGCTAATTTTTACCCAGCAAGTCCTTATGGTGTTGCAAAATTGTATGCTCACTGGATAACAATTAATTATAAAGAAGCGTATAATATTTTTGCATGCAATGGAGTATTATTTAACCACGAAAGTCCTAGAAGAGGAGAAACATTTGTTACCCAGAAGATTGTTCAAGGTTTGTGTAAAATTAAAAAAAGAAAACAAAATACTCTATATCTTGGAAATTTATATGCCAAAAGAGACTGGGGTCATGCAAGAGATTATGTGGAGGCAATGTGGTTAATGTTACAGCAAAAAAAACCAATAGATTTAGTTATATCTACTGGAAAACAAATAACTGTTAAAAATTTTGTAAACAAAGTTGCGAGAAAATTAAATATAAAAATTTTTTGGAGAGGAAAAGGGTTAAATGAAAAGGCAATAGATAAAAAAGGCAAAGTTATAATAGCATGCGATAAAACTTATTACAGACCTTTGGAAGTCAATAATCTTTTAGGCGATTCTAGAAAAGCAAAAAAAATACTTAATTGGAAACCAAAAGTAAATCTAGATGATTTAATTTCTGAAATGGTAAATTTAGAAATGAATAGGTAGAAAATAATGAAAATTTTTTTGGCTGGTCATAAAGGATTAGTTGGATCAGCAATACTAAGGAAATTAAAAAAAAAAAAATTAAATAAAGTTATTACAATTGATAAAAAAAAACTCAATTTATTAAAACAACAATCAGTCTTTAATTTTATAAAAAAAAAAAAACCAGATATAGTTATTATAGCTGCTGCGAAAGTTGGTGGTATATTTCATAATAATATTCACGGAGCAGATTTTATTTATGAAAATTTACAAATTCAAAATAATTTAATTCACGGAAGTTTCAAAAATAATGTTAAAAAAATTATTTTTCTTGGATCAAGTTGTATTTATCCAAAAAATTCAAAACAGCCAATTAGTGAAAAATCTCTATTAACAGGCAAACTTGAGGAAACTAATGAACCCTATGCGTTAGCAAAAATTGCAGGTGTCAAAATGTGTGAAGCTTATAATAAACAATATAAAACAAACTATCTCTGTTTAATGCCAACAAATACATATGGACCAAATGATAATTATCATCATTTAAATTCACATTTTTTTCCAGCGTTAATTAAAAAAGCCCATATTTGTAAAATAAAAAATAAAAAAATTTTTACAGTTTGGGGGAGTGGAAAACCACTAAGAGAATTAATATTTGTAGATGACGTTGCAGATGCATGTATTTTTTTTATGAATAAAAAAACCAAAAAGTCTCTAATAAACATCGGAACAGGAAAAGATATGAGAATAAAAGATTATGTAAATTTTATAATTAAAAAATTGAATTTAAAAGTTATAATAAAATATGATAAAAAAAAACCAGACGGAGTATACAGAAAAGTTTTAGATGTACGACTTGCTAAAAAGTATGGATGGAAAGCCAAAACTACCTTGGATAAAGGTTTTGATCTTACTTATAAAGATTTTAAAATAAATTATAAAAGATATAAATAATGAAAAATATTTTAGTTATAACTGGCGGTGCAGGTTTTGTTGGATCAAATTTAATTAAGCTGCTTATAAAAAACTAAATACAAAAACTATTTCTATCGATGATCATATTAAAGAATTCAAGAAAAATAATGGTTAATTTTCATTGATTTTAAAAATTAATTTTGTATAAGTTCTTTGCCTGGTGATTATTGCGAAGGTGTCATACCCGATCCCATTCCGAACTCGGAAGTCAAGCCCTTCTGCGCCGATGGTACTTTGTCTTAAGACATGGAAGAGTAGGACATTGCCAGGCTATAAAAAAAAATTAATTAAATTTGTAACTACATAATCAATATTAATAGTTCTTTTTTTCGTTAAAAAATGATTATAGTCAAGTTGCATTTTTCTTCTTTTCCAAAAGAAAATTGAAAAAAAATTTGAAAAAGTTTCGTCTAAATTTCTACTATGTTTTCTTTTAAATGTAATTCCATGAAATTCATTTTTAATACCAAACTTATATCTTGCAAATAACATTATTTTTGCATCTATAGCTAAATATTTCCATTTGAATGGCTTAGCAACTTTAAAAAAAAGTTCAAGTATTTCCCTATTACATGTTATAGTACTTGTTCCAAAAATTTGAGGCCAATTTATAAATAATTTTTTAAAAAAAAAATTATTTTTTATACTTTTAATTTTTTCTAAATATTTTGATCTTCCAGTAAATATAATTGGGATATCTTGATTTAAGATATATTGATTTTTTTTAAAAAATATTGATAATTTTTTCAGTTTTGACTTTTTAAATTTATCATCACCGTCAAGGAGGCATATGAACTTACCTTTAGATTTTTTTAAACCATATAAAATTTGATGCATTTGATTTAAAACTGGAAAACTCTTAGATTTTTCTTTTATGTGAAAATATTTTACTCTTTTAAAATTTTTTTTTTTTAGAGCTTTTTTTGAAGTATCTACGACTATTATTTCATAATCTGAAAATGTTTGATTTTCACAGGATTTTATACATTCATAAATAAATTTTGACTGATTGTGAGTATTAATAATTATACTAAAGTTCATTTAGTAAATTATTCAGTATTTTATTTGTATAAGCAAGAATTCTTTTATTGACCTAATATATTTAAATAAGTAAAAGATCTTGAAAAAAATATGAAAATAAAAAGTTCGTTAAAATCTTTAAAAAAACGTGACCTTAATTCTAAACTTGTAAGAAGAAGAGGTAGAGTTTATATTATTAATAAAAAAAATCCTAAATTTAAAGCTAGACAAAAGTAATATGAATAATGGTGAACATAAAGAAACATGGAATAAATTTACAAAGTTTGTTCTTTGGGGGAGTATTGCCATTATAACAATTTTAGTTTTAATGGCTATCCTCTTATTATAGGTATTAAAATGATAATTGGATCGATCTCAGAAAATCAAAACTTTGAAAAAAGAATTTCTCTTACGCCAGAAATAATAAGTAAGTATATCAAACTTGGATTTGAAGTTCAGATTGAAAAGAATTATGGTTCTCATCTTGGTTTTAAAGAAGTGTCATTTACTCATGCTGGTGCAAAAATTTTGAATAACGATGAGGAAGTAATCAAAAATTCAGATGTTATTATTCAATTAGATCTTCCAAATGAAAAAAAATTTTCATTAATTAAAAATAGTGCTATCTTAATTGGTTCATTCAATTCTTTACAAAATAAAGATGTAATTGGAAAATTAAGTTCAAAAGGTGTTAATGTGTTTTCTTTAGACTTGCTTCCTAGAATTACAAGGGCTCAATCAATGGATATTCTTTCATCACAGGCCAATCTCGCAGGTTATAAAGCTGTGTTAGAAGCATTCTCGTTCTTTGAAAAAGCCATTCCAATGATGATGACAGCGGCAGGTACAATACCTGCTGCAAAAGTTTTAATAGTTGGTGCTGGAGTTGCTGGTTTACAAGCTGTTGCTACGGCAAAAAGAATGGGGGCAATTGTTTTTGCAACCGATGTTAGGATGGCTTCAAAAGAACAAGTTGAAAGTTTAGGAGGTAAATTTCTTACAGTAGAAGGTGCAGAAAATTTAGAAACCGAGGGAGGTTATGCAAAAGAGGCCTCCGATGAATTTAAAAAAAAACAAGAGGAGCTATTAGCGGAAACATTAAAGAAGATAGATATAGTTATTTGTACAGCATTGATTCCAGGCAAAAAAGCGCCTGTAATTATAAAAGATAATATGATTAATAATATGCAATCTGGATCAGTAATTTATGATTTAGCTGCTATACAGGGTGGTAATACTGCATACACAGAAGTTGACAAGGTAGTAGATAAAAATGGTGTAAAAATTATGGGTGAACGAAATATACTTAATAAGCTGCCTGTTTCATCTTCTAATCTTTATGCAAAAAATTTATTTAATTTTGTTTCAAATCTTTATGATAATGAAAATAAAAAAATAAATATAAATTTAGAAGACGAAATTATAAAAAATACGTTAGTAAAATAAATCATGGAAATAGACCCTTTTATATTTAGATTGAGCATTTTTATCCTTTCAATATTTGTAGGATATTATGTTGTTTGGAGTGTTACTCCTTCGTTACATACACCATTGATGTCCGTCACTAATGCTATTTCGTCAGTCATTATTGTTGGAGCTATAATCGCATCACTAGCGGGTAGTTCAGAGCAAATATTTAATAAAGCAAATATTTTTGGTTTTTTAGCAATAATGTTGGCTGCAGTGAATATCTTTGGAGGTTTTTTGGTCACTCAAAGGATGCTCGCAATGTATAAAAAGAAAAAAAAAGATAAATAAAATATATGTCAGCAAATTTATTAGCAATTTTTTATTTGATTTCAGGAGTTTTATTTATACTCGCTCTAAGAGGACTTTCATCTCCCGAAACTTCACGACAAGGTAATCTCTTAGGTATAATAGGAATGGTTATTGCAATTGGTGTAACAATTATTTCTGTTGGAAATTTTTCAACTGGCTTTATTTATTTACTTGGATTTTTGTTAGCAGGTGGTTTAATAGGTACTTATATAGCTTTTAAAATACCTATGACTGCCATGCCAGAACTTGTGGCTGGATTTCATAGTTTGGTAGGTTTGGCAGCAGTATTTGTTGCAATATCTGCCTTTCTAAACCCAGAAATTTTTAATTTAGGTTATCCAGGGGATATCAAAATAGCTAGCCTAATAGAGATGTCTTTAGGTGGAGCAATTGGAGCAATAACTTTTACAGGCTCTATAATTGCTTTTTTAAAGTTAAGAGGAATAATGTCTGGATCACCTATCACTTTTTTTGGACAACATTACTTAAATTTATTATTAGGTTTAACTTTAATTGGTCTAATATTCTATCTTTGTAAATTACAATCCGATACGTTTTTTTGGTCAATTATTTTAATTTCATTTTTAGTAGGTGTTTTATTAATAATTCCAATTGGTGGTGCAGACATGCCTGTGGTCATATCTATGCTTAATTCTTATTCTGGATGGGCAGCTGCGGGGATTGGATTTACACTTGAAAATACAGCTTTAATAATCACAGGTGCTTTAGTTGGTTCTTCAGGAGCTATTTTATCTTACATTATGTGCAAAGGAATGAATCGTTCTTTTTTTAATGTGATTTTAGGAGGTTGGGGAGCAACAGAGGATACAATTAAAGCAACATCAAAAGAACAAAAACCTGTAAAAAATGGTAATGCAGATGATGCTGCATTTTTAATGAAAAACGCATCTTCAGTAATAATTGTTCCTGGTTATGGAATGGCTGTAGCCCAAGCTCAACATGCTCTCAAAGAAATGGTTGATGCACTAAAAAAAAATGGAGTAAAGGTATCATATGCAATTCATCCAGTTGCAGGAAGAATGCCTGGTCACATGAATGTATTACTTGCAGAGGCAAACGTTCCCTACGATGAGGTATTTGAATTAGAAGATATAAATAATGACTTTGCAAACTGTGATGTTGCTTATGTAATTGGAGCTAATGATGTAACAAATCCAGTAGCCAAAAGTGATCCTCAAAGTCCTATTTATGGAATGCCAATACTCGATGTTGAAAAATCTAAATCAGTTTTATTTGTAAAAAGAAGTCTATCTCCTGGATATGCCGGAATAGATAATGATTTATTTTATAGAGAAAATACTTTAATGTTATTTGCAGATGCAAAAAAAATGACTGAGGAAATAACTAAAAATTTGTAGGATAAATTGAGAACAAAAATTTTTTGCGATATAGCTGATATTCAAACAATAAAAAAATTTTCAAAAAAAAAAATTGTAAAGGGTTTTACCACAAACCCAAGCTTGATGAGAAAAGCTGGAGCAAAAGATTATAAGGAGTATTGTAAAAAAATTTTAAAAGTGTGTTTAAATAAGCCTATTTCCTTTGAAGTTTTTGCAGATAATTATCAAAATATGCTTGACCAAGCGTATAAACTCAATTCTCTTGGAAAAAATATATATGTTAAAATTCCCGTATGTAATTCAAAAGGTCAATTTAGTGGAAAAATTATTAAAAAGCTTAATAAAGAAAAAATAAAACTAAACATAACTGCAGTTTATAACGCACATCAAACTTTAAAAATTTTGAAGGTCATAAATAAAAAAACAAAAGTAATTATATCGATTTTCGCAGGTAGAGCAGCAGATGCTGGAAAAGACCCTATTCCAGAATTCAAAAATAGCATTAAACTTGCAAAAAAATTTAAAAATGTTGAAATCCTTTGGGCAAGTGTAAGAGAGGCTTACAATTTTACACAAGCAAATCAGCTTGGTTGTCACATAATTACAACTCCCCCAAATATTATCCAGAAAATAGAAAAATTTGGAAAATCTTTTAATAGTTTAACTTTAGAGACAGTTAAAATTTTTATTGAGGACAGTAAAAAGTCAAACTTTAAAATATAAAGTTTACAAAATGATAAACGCTACTGTGGGTATATTAACGTTAAATAGTTCCAAAACTATTTACAGATGTTTAAATAGTGTAAAAGAATTTAATGAGATATTGGTTATAGACGGCGGAAGTATTGATTCTACATTAAATATAGCAAAAAAATTCAAATGTAAAATTTTAAAACAAGAGAAAATAGTAAGATTTAAAAATAAAAAAATTAGAGATTTTTCTGCTTTAAGAAATAAAATAATAAATAACGCAAAATATGATATGGTTTTAATGATAGATTCAGATGAAATCTTGAGTATTAACAACTCAAATTTTTTAAATTTTTTAACTAAATCTAGATTGCGAGGAAAAAAAAATTATTGCTATTTAATTCCAAGAGTTCCAATTATTGATAAAATTTCTTATTATAAATCAAATCTTTTTCCCGAGTATCAACCAAGACTTTTTAATAAGTCAAACGTATCTAAGTTTATTAAAAATGTTCATGAAACACCGATTCCAATTAATAGAAAATTAAAAAAAGAAAAAGTAGACAGTATACAAATAAAATTTGACGTCAGTTTTTCCCAAAATAAATTTGAATATTATTTAATAATTGAAAGGCTGATGATAAAAAATAATTTTATCGGAAGTATGAAATTTATTTTTACAAGACTTTTAGTAAATTTAAAAAAAATTTATAAATATTTATTTTTCAATAAATCAAAACCTAAAATAAAAGAATACGAGATTTTTCTTATTAAAAATAATTTAAAATATGCATTAAAACTCTTGTTATATAAATTTAAAATAATTTAGTATATATGTTGCAATTTCAAAAAAATCAAAAAAATATTTTAATTTTTTTTCTATTTTATATTTCTTTAATTTTAGGTTTTTACTTTAATGAAGATTTAAATTACGGCGCTATAGGAGATTGGTTTCATACCGATCTTCCAGTTATTGAGTCTTTATCTATAGATTTTAAAAAAACACTCTTGAATTATGAAGAATTTGGTCATCGGCATTCTCCGATTTATTTAATATTTTTAAGTATGTTTAATAAAATCGGTATTTCGTTAGAATTGATTAGATTCTTTCATCTTCATATTTCATTACTTTTAATCTTTGTCTTTTATAAATGTTTAACCTTTAAATTCGATAAAATTGAAAAAAATTTACTTATTACTTTGTCCTTGGTTTTATTTTTATCACCAACTTTTAGATCATTATCGATTTGGCCAAGTTCAAGATTAATTGGTTTAATATTTTTTACTTTATCAATATATGAGTTTTTAAAATATCAAAAGTCTCAAAAGCAGTCGAATATAATTATGAATTTATTATATCTAGTCATATCTTCTTATATAAGCCCAAATTTCTCATTATTTGCATTTTATTTCTTTTATGAATATTTAAAAACAGAAAGTATAAAAAAAATATTTTTTTTTGTATTTTTCTGCCTAATTTTATCATTACCAGCCTTTTATTACATATTTATTTTAAAAGTAAATTTTCTTTCGGCTGGAACACCTGGCATATCTGAGAGTGAGACAATTGGTTTAAGTTTCAACTTTGCTGATAAAATTTTAATTATTTCTTCAATAATATTTTTTCATTTGTCACCTTTTTTACTTAACAGTTCTTTTTTAAAAGACCTTAAAAAAATAGAAATTAAAAATATTATATTTATATTTTTAATTTTTTGCACGAGTCTTTATTTTTTTAATTATGTATTAAATTTTACAGGGGGAGGGGTATTTTTTCAAATATCAAATTTTCTTTTTGGTAATAATACCTTTTTTTATATTATAAGTTTAATCTCTTTGACAGTTTTAATATATTTTTCAAATAAAAAATTTGAAAATTTATTAATTTTTTTAATTTTAATTTTATCTAATATTCAAAATACTATATATCACAAATACTATGATCCACTTATTTTAATTTTATTTTTTACAATAATAAATACATCTTTAAATTTAAAATTTTTGAGAGAAAAGAAAATATATTTTGTATTTATATTTTATTTTATATTTATTTTTATGAGGGTTATGAAAAATAATATAATTATTTAATTGGTTGCGGGGGACGGATTTGAACCGCCGACCTTCAGGTTATGAGCCTGACGAGCTACCAGACTGCTCCACCCCGCGGTGCTAAATTCTATTTTTAAGTTTATTTAACTTCTTAACTCTTTTAATATTTTCTTGAAGTATTCTTTTTTTTTTCTCTGACGGTTTTTCGTAAGTGTCTTTAAGTCTTATTATTTTAAAAAAACCATCTCTTTGAAGCTTTCTTTTCAAAACTCTTAAAGCTTGTTCAATATTATTATCTTTTACTTCTATTTTAATAACTACCTCCAAAAAAAAGGTTTCTTATCATTTTAATTTTTTATTGTCTATAAAATTTGTTCACAATTATTATTTAAATTTTTTTTTCTTTATCTTTTTCTCTTTTTTCCCTTTTAATTCGTCTTTCAGCTTTTTCTAACGCAAGAATTAAATCTTTTTGAGTAAATAAATTTATAGATATAGGGTCTTTTGCATTTAAGTTATTAAAATTCCAATAGCTTTTATTTCTAATAGCCGAAACAGAATTTTTAGTGATTCCAACCATTTTTGCTATTTGAGAATCTTTTAATTGGGAATGATGTTTGATTAACCACAACGCTGAATCTGGCTTGTCTTGTCTTTTAGACAATGGTGTATATTTTTTTGCTTTTTCTGGCTGACTTGAAATTTCAATATTATTAATTTTTATTTGTAAAGGTCTATATATATCATTTGACGACAATTCTATTTCATCCCTCGTTAGTTGACCTGATAAGATTGGGTTATATGGTTTTATACCTTTAGCAACCTCTCCATCAGCGATACCTTGTACTTCAACTTCATGTAAATTACAGAAGCTTGCAATTTGTTTAAATGTTAATGATGTATTTTCAACTAACCAAACAGCTGTTGCTATTGGCATTAAAAGTCCATTTGTCATTATTTTTTTTCTGATCTAAAGTTTTGGAATTTCTTATTAAACTTACTCACTCTTCCTTTATCTGATAGTTTTTGCTTACCGCCTGTCCATGCTGAATGTGATTTTGGATCTATTTCCAATTTGAGTATTTCTCCTTCTTTGCCCCAAGTCGATCTTGTTTCAAATTGTGATCCATCAGTCATTTCTACTTTAATTTTGTGATATTTAGGGTGAATATCTTTTTTCATAACGTGACTTATAGCAAAACAATTATATAAAACAATTAAAAGTTATTCAGCATTTTAAGCATTTTTTGATTTATATTTGAACTTGAAGCGATCACCTCTAAGCCATGTTTTTTTTTAATATCAATTGAATTAATTATGCCTCCAGCCTCATTTATTAATAAAATTCCAGAAGCAATGTCCCACAAATTCAAATTTTCTTGGAAGTACCCATCATACCTACCTGATGCAACATAAGCCATATCTAGTGCTGCGCTTCCAGATTTTCTCGTTGTCAATTTTACCTCTCTAAATTTGTTGCCCCCAGTTGCAAATAAACACTGATTTAATTCCTTCTTTTTTGAAACTCTAATTCTTTTATTGTTGAAATAAGATCCACTATTCTTTTCAGCATAAAACATCTCATTTTTTATAGGATCGAAAACCAAACCAGAAATTATCTCGTCAGAGTTTTGGAGAGCTATCGATATTGCAAAGTGAGGGTTTCCGTGTAAAAAATTTGTTGTTCCATCAATAGGATCGATTATCCATATATTATTTGTATCTTTATTTTTTATAAAACCAGCTTCTTCACTTAAAACAGAAAAATTTTTTTTTGATTTAAGCAACTCCTCTATTAAAATTTTTTCAACTTTTTTATCTGCATTCGTAACAAAATCTGAGGGACCTTTCATAGATACCTGGAGATTTTCTACTTCCCCAAAATCTCTAATTAGAGATTTGGATGCTTTCTCACATGCCTTTATCATAAGATTCAAATTAGCAGATATAGTATTCATTTCTTTTTAAACTTTTTTAACATACTCAATTGTTCGAGTATCAATTACAACTTCATCACCACTCTCTATAAATGGGGGAACTTGAACTTTAATACCATTTATTAAAGTTGCAGGCTTATAAGAAGATGAAACAGTTTGTTTTTTTAGCGCAACATCAGTCGTATGAATTTTACAGATAACTTGGTTAGGCAATTGAATTGAAATTGGAACCTCATTATGAAAGCTTACTGTAACTTCCAAATTTTCAGACAACATCTTTCCCTTTTCACCGATAAATTCCTTTTTAATATCTATTTGTTCAAAAGTTTTAGGATCTATAAAATAGTAATTCCCCTCATCTTCGTATGAATAATTAAATTTATTATCATCTACTGATGCTTTTTCTACAGTCTCACTTGATCTAAATCTTTCATTTACTTTTGTATTTTTATTTAAACTTTTCATCTCAACTTGTGCAAACGCACCTCCTTTACCAGGTTTTACATGTTGAGTCTTTAAAACTTCCCAAAGATCATCTTTATATTCGAGAAGCATACCAACTCTAATTTCATTAGCCATTATTTTCATTTAATTTTTTCTATCGCTTCAAGTGGTTTATATTTTTTATTATTCCAAATGTAGCCTGAAATAGCTAAAAAGTTTGCTTTATTCAATAAGAGTTTTTTATAATTACTTAATTTTATACCTCCAATAACAACAATTGGTATTTTAGTAATTTTTTTTGCATATTTTAATAGGTTTAAGTCTGCTCTAAATTTTACTTTTTTTGTTTTAGATGAAAAAAAAGCTCCAATAGCAATATAATCAGCCTTTTCCGTAATAGCTTTATTAATCAATTTTTTTGAATTATGACAAGTAATTCCTACAATTTTATTATTTAAGATTTTTCTTACATTATTGATATTCATGTCTTTTTGGCCAATATGACAACCATCCGCATTTATACTTTTTGCTAAATAAGGATTATCGTTAATTATTAATTTTACATTATATTTTCTGCAAAGTTTTTTAATTTTTTTTCCTATCAAAAAAATTTCTTTAGCTGGTGTAGTTTTTAATCTTAATTGAAAAAAATATATTTTTTTACTTTTAAAAATTTCTTTTAGATTTTCGTAAAATTGTACATTTTTGATTTTGGATGGTGATATTAAGTAAATAAATTTTTTTGAATATTTAATTTTTTTCAAGATTTTCTGACCATTTACCGCTTGAAGCTAAAGAACACATTTTTACTCTATGATTAAAAATTTTTTGAGTACCTTTTATATCTTCTGTATTTTTTGACCAAAATTTTAAAGCACCTTGTTGTAATGCTCTTCCATAAGAATATGTTATATTAAAATTAGTATCATTAATTAAGTTAATGCTATTTAGGTTTCTGGTAGCATCTAGTTCAGATTGTCCACCTGATAAAAAGGCAATTCCAGGCACTTCAGCCGGCACCGAAACTTTTAAACATTTTAGTGTAAGTTCTGCAATTTTTTTAGTATCAATTTTTTTACTAGAATTCGTACCTGGTAAAATCATATTTGGTTTTAAGATTATACCTTTAAGATCTACTTTATGTCTACTTAACTCATCAAAACATTTTTTAATTACCTCTGAAGTTTTATTGAAACATTCGAGAGCCTCATGATCTCCATCCATTAGAACTTCAGGTTCAACAATAGGTACCATTCCACATTCTTGAACTAGGGCAGAATATCTTGCAAGAGCATGTGCATTTGAATGTATTGATAATTTACTTGGATAATTTTCAGAGATTATGTAAACTGCTCTCCATTTGGTAAATCTAGCACCCAGCTTATAATATTCTTTTAATCTTTCTCTAAGACCATCTAGACCCTCGGTAATTTTCTCTTCAGTAGAATTTGCAAGAATTTTAGCCCCAGTATCTACTTTTATTCCAGGTACCGCTCCGGTGCCTGATATTAATTCAGGAATTTTGTTTTTTGATAAACTATTTTGTTTTATTGTTTCGTCATATAAAATAACCCCTCCAATATAACTTTTCATAGCATCGGATGAAAAAAGTGTATTTCTGAACAAAAGTCTATTTTCTGGTGTAGAGCTTACTCCAACTGACTCAAGACGTTTTGTCATTGTACCAGTGCTTTCATCTGCAGCTAAAATTCCTTTTCCTTTTTGAATTATTTGCTGCGCAATATTATTTAATTCTGACATTAGTTTAATGCCTTTATACCAGGAAGTTCTTTTCCTTCAAGAAATTCCAAAAATGCTCCACCGGCAGTTGAAACAAAATCAAAATCACTTGTTAAACCAAAATAATTTAATACTGCTACAGTATCACCGCCTCCAGAAACACAATAAATTTTGTTTTGTTTTTTTCTCTCAATAATTTTTTTTGCAATTTCTTCGCTACCTTTAGAAAATTCAGGGTTTTCAAAATAACCCGCAGGTCCATTCCAAAGGATTGTATTTGAGTTATTAATAATATCTTTTATTAAATTAACTGTTTTTGGCCCTATATCTAAAATCATATCATCAACAGATATTTCACTTATACTTTTTATAGCAGATTTATCTTTGGTATTTTTTCCAACTCTTACATCTGATGGAAAAAAAATTTTACAATTATTTTTTTTACATAAATCAAAAATTTCAGAAATAATATTTTTACAATTTTCTTCGTAAATTGACTTTCCAATTTCATAATTCTTAAATTTTAGTATATTATTTGCCATTCCACCTACAAAAATAATATTATCAAACTTACTGATCATATTTTTTATTACACTTATTTTTGTAGAAATTTTTGACCCTCCAATTACACAAGATATTGGTCTTTCAATACTTTCTGTTATTTTTTTTAATGAATTTACCTCCAATTCAAGTTGGATACCAGAGTAGGAAGGTATAAAATTTGTGATCGAATGTACTGATGCATGTTTTCTGTGTGAACATGAAAATGCCTCATTAACGTAAATATCAGCAAGTTTTGCAAGGCTTTTGGCAAACTCACTATCATCATTTTCTTCCTCTTTATAAAATCTTAAATTTTCAAGCATAATGATATTATTTTCCTCATTAAAAACTTCATCAATTTTTATTTTATCTATATTTTCATTAATTAAATTAATTTTTTTTTTTAATTTTTTTACCAAAAAATCACAAACAGGTTTTAAAGATAGATCATTTATAATATTTCCTTTTGGCCTTCCTATGTGCGAAAGTATAATTATCTTTGCATTACTTTTAATTAGAAAATTCAAAGTTGGGATAATCTTATCTATACGGTTGGTATCAATTATTTTTGTTCCAATAATAGGAACATTCAAGTCAAGTCTAATTAAAACTTTTTTTTTATTTAAATCTAAGTCCTTACTTTGAATACTTTTCATCAAGTTTTTTTTGACAAGTATTCAACTAAATCACACATCCTACATGAAAAACCCCATTCATTATCATACCATGAGGATATTTTTCCCATTTTTTTTCCAATTACATTCGTAAGACTAGCATCTACAATTGAAGAAAATGGGCTATGGTTGAAATCAACAGAAACTAATTTTTCATCAGTAATTTCTAAAATTCCTTTTAAATTTCTCTTAGACTCGAGTCTAAAAACGTTATTTATTTTGTTTATTGTTAAATCTTTATTTGTACAAAAGATGAGCTCGATTAAAGAAACATTTGGTGTTGGAACTCTCATAGCAACACCCCCAAGTTTTCCTTTTAATGAGGGAATAATTTCACCAATTGCCTTTGAAGCACCTGTAGATGTGGGTACTATAGATTGACTTGCTGATCTTGCTCTTCTTGGATCTTTGTGAGAATTATCCAAAATTCTTTGGTCACTTGTAAATGCATGTATAGTTGTCATGAAACCTTTCTCAATCTCAAATTTGTCATTCAACGTTTTAACCACAGGTGCCAAACAATTTGTGGTGCATGAGGCTGCAGAGATTATTCTATCTTTTTTTGTTATCGTATTTTCGTTAACTCCGTATACAATTGTTTTGTCAGAATTTTTACATGGTGCAGAAACTATAACTTTTTTAGCTCCATTTCTTAAGTGAGGTAAAAGTTTATCTTTAGAATTAAATTTACCTGTGCATTCCAGCACAACATCTATATTACTTTTTTTCCAATTAATTTTTTTTATGTCCGTTTCTTGAGTAAAAGTAATTTTTTTACCATTTAATATTATATTATTTTTATCAAAGTTTACTTTAGATTTAAATTGGCCATGAACTGAGTCGTATTTTAATAAGGACGCACTGACTTCCGAGCTGGATCTATTATTTATGTGTTTAATTTCAATATTTTTATATTTATTTTCAATAATAGCTCTAACAACCATTCTTCCGATTCGACCAAGTCCATTAATTCCGATTTTTACAGTCATTAAGTTAATTTTTATTAATCATTTTTTTTGTTGAATTAACTATATCCTCTAAAGTTAATTTAAAATCTTTAAAAATATCTTTATAGGGTGCACTTTTACCAAAATTATTAACACCAAAAGCAATTCCATTATTTCCAATATATTTTGTCCAGCAGTCAGTCGTACCAGCTTCAATAGATATTTTATTTTCCGTTTCCTCTAAAATATTTTTTCTATATTTATTATTCTGTTTATCAAATAATTCCTGACAAGGTACAGAAATTACTTTTGAGTAAATCTTTTCTGTGGCAAGTTTATGACAAACCTTAATTGCTAATGAAACTTCAGACCCAGAGGCAAATATTGTACAATCTAAATCTTTAGCACTTCTCATCACTTCATATGCCCCAAATGAACACTTATTATCTGATGAATATTTTTTTCTTATTGGATCAACCTTTTGACGAGTTAATGTTAAAATACTTGGGGTTGTTTTATTTTCCAAAGCAATTTGCCAACATTCTATTGTTTCTATAGTATCAGCTGGTCTTAAAATATTTAGATTTGGAATCGATCTTAAACCAGATAATTGCTCAACGGGTTGATGTGTCGGTCCGTCTTCACCTAGTCCAATTGAATCGTGTGTCATTACATAAATTACTCTTAAGCCCATCAAAGCTGATAGACGAATAGAAGGTTTACAATAATCACTAAAAATTAAAAAAGTTCCTCCATAAGGTATTATATTACTATGTAATGCGAGACCATTCATTATACCTGCCATGGCATGTTCTCTTACACCGTAATGAATATAGTTTCCTTTAAAATTATTTTTTTTTATAGGTTTATGGTTTTTTGTTTTTGTATTATTCGATCCAGCTAAATCTGCTGATCCACCAATAATTAATTTATTTTCTTTGACTATTTCATTTAATATTTTTTCAGATGATTTTCTTGTGGCAATTGACTCTAAATTTTGAATTGATTTATTTTTTTCTCTTTTAAAAATTTTTTTTAATTTTGAATTAAAAACTTTATCGATCTTTGATTTAATTTTTTTATATTTTTTATTCCATTTCTCCTCATTTTTTTTTCCTTTATAGCCTATTTTTTTCCAGTCTTTTAAAACTTCATCAGGTATCTCAAAAGGTTTGTGATTCCATTTTAATTTTTTTCTAACAAGATTTATTTCATCTAATCCCAAAGGACTTCCATGAGCAGATGATTTTCCTGATTTATTTGGGGAACCAAAACCAATTGTTGTTATACAAGATATGACTGTAGGTTTTTTTGCATTTTGAACTTTTTTTAATGCATTAAATATTTGCTTTTCGTTATGTCCATCTATCTTAATATAATCCCATCCATAAGAATTAAATCTTTTTTTATAATCGTCAGAAACTGCTAAATTAGTAGGACCATCAATAGAAATTGAATTATTGTCGAACAGCATTACTAAATTTTTTAATTTAAGATGTCCAGCTAGACTCAATGCTTCGTGACTTACTCCTTCCATTAAACAACCGTCACCGGCTAAAACGTAAGTTTTATGATTAAAAATTTCTTTACCAAATTTATTTTTCAAAAATTCTTCTGCGATTGCAAAACCTACTGCATTTGATATTCCTTGCCCCAAAGGACCAGTGGTTGTTTCTATACCTGTATTTGGATGGTACTCTGGATGTCCTGCGCAAATAGAGTTTAGTTGTCTAAAATTTTTAATATCTTTAAGAGATACACTTTTGTAACCAGTTAAATATAATAAAGAATATAAAAGCATCGATCCATGTCCTGCAGATAAAACAAACCTGTCTCTATTTAACCAACTTGGGTTGTAAGGATTAAACCTTAGGAAATCTTTAAACAAAACTGTTGCTACATCTGCCATTCCCATCGGCATACCAGGATGGCCAGAGTTTGCCTTCTCAACTGCATCAATTGAGAGAAATCTAACTGCATTCGACAAGTTTTTATGTAGCTTACTCAATAATTATCCTATCTAGACTAAGAAGACTCAATTTAATAATATAATTATATATATATGAAAACTTTCAATGAAAAAGAAGAAAAACTTAATTCTGCACTTAAGAAATTAAAAAATTTAAAATTTGAAAATCCTGAATTAAAAGAGCATACAAAAAATTTATCCGATCAAAAAAATCAATTAGAAATTGAAAAAAAGGAAATTGAGGATAAGTACAGAGTACTACTCGAAGATCATGAAAATCTAAAAAAGCGAATAAAGGATGAAAAACAGTCTCAAAGATATAAAGAGCTTAAATTTAATGAAAAAATTGATGAATTAAATCAAGAAACAGATATTTTATTAGATGAAGTAAACAAATGGCAAACGTAAATATTAAATTTAATGGTAAAGAATTTTTACTATCGTGCGACGATGGTCAAGAGGAGCATTTAGAAGAACTCTCAAATGTACTTAATAATAAATTTAATGAATTAAAAACAAATTTAGGAAATATTGGTGAAAATAAATTATTACTTATTACTTCAATTAAAGTTATAGATGAGTATTTTGAAACAAAAAAGATTATAGAAAGTAAAAAAAAAGAACTTGAGACACTTAAAAGTAAATTTTTAGACCTTAAAAATTTAATTTATGAATATAAAGATAATAAAGAAAAAGAAATTCAAACTTTGATGCATCTACATGATAATCTTAAAAAAGAGGTTCAGGAAGTCAACGAGAGCTATTCAAAAATAATAGATGATACAACAAAAGAAATAGACGATTTTGTTGATAAAATAAATGCAGATAGTTCAGTACAATAACTGTGTTAAAAAATCAAATTAGAAAGAAAATTTTAAAAAATAGAGAAATCAAATATTCAGCTTCTAGTGAAATTAATATTAATAAAATTTTAAAAATCATAAAAAAATTAAATATTAGAAAAATTATTATTGGTTGTTATTACCCAGTTAATTTCGAAACAAATACTAAGAAAATTATGAATCTTTTAGAAAAAAAAAAATTAACTATTTGTTTACCTATAATTAAGGATAATTTTGAAATGGAGTTTCATGAATATAAAACTACAGACCCACTATATGTTAATAAATATGGGATACCTGAGCCACAAATAAAAAAAAAAATAAAACCAAATGTTTTATTAATTCCACTAGTCGCTTTTGACAAAAAACTTAATAGGTTGGGTTATGGTGGTGGTTTTTATGACCGTTTTATAGAAAAAATGTCAAAAAACAGTTTAATAAAAATAGGTTTGGCATTTTCACATCAAAGAGTAGAAAATGTTCCAGTAGAAAAATTTGATAAAAAGTTAGATTTTATACTAACAGAGAAACAGATCTTTAGAGCATGAGAATTTTATTTTTAGGTGATGTGGTAGGAACATCAGGATGTGAAGAAATTAAAAAAAATTTAAAGGCACAAATAAAATTGAAGAAAATTGATTTTGTAATTGTAAATGGAGAAAATGCAGCAGCGGAAGGTGTTGGGATTACAGAAAAAATTTCTAATGATTTTTTTGAGTGTGGAGTTGATGTTATCACTACAGGTAACCACGTTTGGGATCAAAAAGAGACAGCAGAATATATTAATAAAGAAAAAAGATTATTAAGACCTTATAATTTAATAAGTCCATCACCTGGAAAAGGATTTGAAGTTTTTGAAACTAAAAACCAATCTAAAATTGGTGTCCTAAATTTAATGGGAAATGTATTTATGAAAAAATGCGATAACGTTTTTGAGGCTGCAAAGAAATTTATTACTCAAAACGAGTTAAAAAAAAATTATGATTACTTAATAATTGATTTTCATGGAGAGATTACTAGTGAAAAAATGGCGATGGGTCATTTTATGGATGGTAAGGCATCTCTTGTAGTTGGCACTCATACACATGTTCCAACAAGCGATACTAGAATTTTAAAAAAAGGTACTGGATATCAAACAGATGCTGGAATGTGTGGCGACTATGATTCAGTCATTGGGATGAACAAAGAAAATTCAATAAATAAATTTTTAAGGCTTGATGCAAAAAAACATTACCCATCAGAAGGAAAGGCTTGTTTATCAGGAGTTATAGTTGATTGTAATACTAAAACTGGTTTAGCAGAAAATATAAATAGTTTTATTTTTGGTGGAGACTTAAAAAATACTAATTAATTATGGCAGGTCATTCTCATTGGGCAGGTATTAAACATAAGAAAGGAAGAGCTGACAAACAAAGATCTAAAATTTTCTCAAAATTATCTAAAGAAATTACTGTTGCAGCAAAACTTGGAGATAAAGATCCTAGCATGAATCCTAGGCTTAGGTCTGCAATACAAGCAGCAAGATCAGCAAACATGCCAAAAGACAATATTGAAAGAGCAATAGATAAATCTTCAAGTAATAATTTAGCAAATTTTGAAAATATTAGGTATGAAGGTTTTGGTCCAGAAAAGATCGCTGTTGTAGTTGAGGCTTTAACTGATAACAAAAATAGAACTGCTTCAAAAATAAGAACAATTTTCCAAAAAAATGGAGGCAATTTTGGTACACTAGGCTCTGCATCACATAACTTTAAACAAGTAGGTGTTATAAAAATAGACGTGAATGAAATTTCTGAGGAAAAAATAATAGATATGGCTTTAGAGGCAGGTGCAGATGACTGTCTTTCCAACGATGAATTACATGAGATACATTGTGAAAAAAGTAAAATATATGATGTAAAAAAAAAACTTGAAATAAATGTTAAAAATTTTGTTTCAACTGAGATAGAATGGATACCTGTTAATAGTATTAATATTTCGAAAGACAAATTTAATGAAATAAAGGAATTTTTAGAGGTGCTTGATAATGATGAGGATGTTCAAAATATTTTTACAAATTTTAAAATTGTGAGTAATTAATGTTTATTATTGGAATTGACCCTGGCATTTCTGGAGCAATTTGCTTTATGAAAGATGGAAAAATTATTGATGTAATTGAAATGCCCAGTATGGCCGAAGGAAAAAAAAATAAAAAACAAGTTAATAGTTCACAAATTTTTAATGAAATTTCTTTAAGAATTAAAAGTTTAAATAAAAATGAAATTAAAGTTGTAATTGAACATGTGTCGGCAATGCCTGGCCAGGGTGTAACGAGTATGTTTAATTTTGGCCAATCTTTTGGAGTGCTTAAAGGTATTTGCTCAGCTATGAATTTATCGATGTATTTTGTAAGACCAGCTAAGTGGAAAAAATATTTCAACCTCATTAATACAGAAAAAGATGCTAGCAGAACAAAGGCAATTGAGATATTTCCTTATTTTTCAATCAATTTATCAAAAAAAAAAGATGCAAATAAAGCAGACGCAATGCTTATTGCGAGCTTTTTTTATGAAAATTTAAGATCAGATTAGGCATAAACTTTAGTTCAGACAAATTGATGACACAATTAAGTGTGAAATAATTTAAATGGAAGCAGATATAACATCACAAGCAGTTGGCTTAGCAAGCAATACAGATTTTTCTTTAATACAACTATTCGTAAGAGCAGACTTTGTAGTTAAGTCTGTCATAATTATTCTTATAGCTTGTTCAATATATTCTTGGGCGATAATAATAGAAAAAATTAAATTATTTAAAAAAATCAATGAATCATCTGAGATATTCGAAGACAAGTTTTGGAAATCTAAGTCAGCAGAGGCTTTCTATAATACTATTCCAAAAAATATTGAAGATCCTATGGCTTTAGTTTTTAGATCTTCAATGGAAGCAGCATTAAAAACTAGGTCAAAATCTCATCTTAATGAAAGATTATCCAGCATGTTAGAAATTAATATAGAAAAGCAAATGAATAAAATTGAAAAGAGCTATACATTTTTGGCAACTGTTGGATCTACAGCTCCTTTCATAGGTCTATTCGGAACAGTTTGGGGAATTATGAATTCATTTCAATCAATTGCAATATCAAGAAATACAAGCTTAGCAATTGTAGCTCCAGGAATAGCGGAAGCTCTTTTTGCAACTGCTCTTGGTTTGTTAGCGGCTATACCAGCAGTTGTTGCTTATAATAAATTTAACAGTGACTCTAAAAAATACTCCCAAAAATTGGAGAATTTTTCAAAAAGATTTTTAACAATAATTTAAAATGGCTTTTAATTTAAAAAAGTCTGCCAAAGATCCAATTAGCGAAATTAATGTAACACCATTTGTTGATGTGATGTTGGTTCTTCTTATAATATTTATGGTCACAGCACCTTTGCTAACCGTTGGCGTACAAGTTGATTTACCAGAGAGCTCAGCTGATTCATTACCAGAAGAACAAGAACCTTTAACACTTACAATTAATTCAAAAGGAGAAATTTTTATTCAAGAGTCAAAGGTAGAGTATGAAAAAATAATTGCTAAAATTCTAGCAGTATCAAAAAATAGAACGGATACAAGAATTTATGTCAGAGGAGATAAAACAATTAATTATGGAAGGGTCTTAGAGGTAATGGGAATGCTTTCTGGCTCCGGTTTTACGAAAGTAGCTTTAATATCAGAACCTTATAAGGAAAGGTAAAAATTGGGTAGAAATATCATTATTTCATCTGGTTTTCATTTAGTCGTAATATTTATTACTGCATTAAGTTTACCTTTCTTAGCTAAAAAACCAATTGACCTTCCACCTATAGTGTCTGTCGAATTAATTCAGATTACTGATAAGACAAATATTCCTTTCGCTCCTAAAGCAAAAAAAATAATTGATAAAATTAAAAAAAAGGAGGAAGAGAAATTGACATCGGAACAAGCTCCACCAAAAAAAGTAAAAAAAGAAAAACCTGACTCTGTTCCACTTCCTGATGAAAACATTGAAAAAGTTAAAAAAATAGAAGAAAAAAAACAAAATCCCGAAAAACTTGACGAAGAAGTAAAACAAGTCTCTGAGTTTGAGAAAAAAGAGTTATTTGATCCAAATAACATAGCTGCATTAATAGATAAATCAAAAGAAGAATTTTCAGAAACTGATAAAAAAACAGACAAAATCACACAGTCTCAAAACAAAGACCTAAGCAATGTAGGTCTTACGTTGAATGAGGAAGATGCTTTGAAAGCCCAAATTTTTGGTTGCTGGAGTATCCCTTTAGGATTACCATACAACGACAATTTATTAGTAAGAATTAAGCTACAATTAAAACAGGATGGAACAGTTGTTAAAACTGAAATATTGGATCACGCAAGAATGAATAAACCTGGACAAGGTTTTTACAAAGTGCTTGCAGAAAGTGCTTTAAGGGCAATAAAAATGTGCCAACCTTTAAGAGTCCCAACCGAGGGTTATGAAAGATGGAAAGAATTACAATTAAACTTTGATGCAAAAGAGATGTTAGAGGGGTGATGAGATATTTAAAATATATACTAATTATTTTTTTATTAAATCAAAGCAATGTTAATGCTTTAATTGAAGTTGATATCACAAGAGGAAATCTGAATCCTTTACCTATTGCTGTTTCATCATTATCAATTGAAAAAACCTCAAATGAAGAGCTGCAAAAAATTTTAAAAAAAAAAAATATTGGAGCAGAAATATCAAAAGTTGTAGAAAATAATTTATTAACTTCTGGTTTATTTAATCCACTCAACAAAGATGCTTTTTTACAAAAACCGGATATAGCACATCTTAAACCAAGATTTGAGGATTGGTCTTTAATTAAAGCTCAAGCACTAATAACAGGCAAAGTCATATACGAAAATGAAAAACTAAGAGTAGAATTTAGACTCTGGGATGTTTTAGCAGGAAAAGAGATGATGGCATTAGCTTTTACAACTGTGCCAACAAACTGGAGGCGAGTAGGACATATAATTACTGATAAAGTTTATGAAAGGCTAACTGGCGAGAAAGGATATTTTGATACAAGAATAATTTATGTATCAGAAAAGGGACCAAAAACAAAAAGAATAAAAAAACTAGCAATTATGGATCAAGATGGTTTTAACATAAAATATTTAACTCTTGGAAATGAATTGGTTTTAACTCCAAGATTTAACCCTACCAATCAAATGGTAACTTATTTATCTTATTTTAGAAATCTACCACGTGTCTATCTTTTAGATATAGAGACAGGTATTCAAGAAGTAGTGGGAGACTTTCCCGGAATGACTTTTGCTCCAAGATTTTCACCTAATGGAAAAAAAATTATAATGAGTTTTGCCATGGATGGAAATTCAGATATCTACACTATGGATTTAGAAAATAGAGTAGTAGAAAGAATTACCAATCATCCATCAATTGACACCTCTCCATCATACTCCCCAGATGGAAAATATATTTGTTTTAATTCTGATAGAAGTGGGTATCAACAAATATACGTTATGAAAAGCGATGGGACCAAAGTTAAAAGAATTTCGTTTGGCAAAGGTCTTTATGGCACCCCCGTTTGGTCACCAAGAGGAGATTTAATTGCATTTACTAAACTTCATAAAGGAAAATTTTATATAGGTGTTATGAGAACTGATGGATCGGGGGAAAGGCTTTTAACAGAAAATTTTTATCAAGAAGCACCTTCATGGTCACCTAACGGGAGAGTACTAATTTTTTATAGAGAAACGAAGTCAGACTCGGAGGGAAAGGGTTTTTCAGCAAAATTATGGTCTATTGATTTAACAGGCTATAATGAAAGATTAGTAGATACTGAAACTGATGCTTCAGACCCATCTTGGTCGTCTTTATTAAGTAATTAGTATTAAATAGTTGATTTTTATGCTTGAAAGATTTAATTAGTTGTGAAAAACTTAAAATATTCAAATAAGGAGTAGTTAATGATTTTAACGAAAATTTTCAAAAATGCATTTTTGATAATGCTAGCAAGTTTAATACTTTCTGCTTGTGCAACTAAAAAAGTTACGAACCAAATGCAAGGGGATGTTTATACTGGAAAAGACACAGTTGAATACTTAGCATCTGGGGTTGCTGATAGAGTTTTTTTCGCAACAAATGAATCAGTTTTAACTACTGCTTCAAGAGAAACTTTAAGAAAACAAGCAGCCTGGTTAAGAAAAAATTCAAAAATAAATATTGTTTTAGAAGGCCATGCTGACGAAAGAGGAACTAGAGAATATAATTTGGCTCTAGGTGAAAGAAGGGCTAACTCAGCAAAAGATTACTTAATGACTTATGGAATTTCTGCAAACAGAATTTCAGTTATTAGTTATGGAAAAGAAAGACCTGTAGACTCAGGTTCGAATCCTTTGGCTTGGTCAAAAAACAGAAGATCTGTAACTGTTAAAGCAAATTAATTAAAAAATAATTTAAAGACCCTGACTTAAAACATCAGGGTCTTTTTTTTGCCATCATTATAACTACAAATAAATTTGATGAGTAAACTTAAAATATTTATATTTACTACTGCACTAATTTTTTGTTTGTTAAATCAAAGATTATCATTTTCTGATAGTCATACTTTTGAAGAAACTCTTAAAATTATTCAACAGGATATAAAAACATTAGAAAAAGCAGTTTACTCTAATTCTAGCAATGAGAGTTTAAATGAAAATATGTCTACAATGGATCAAGGTTCAGAAGAAGTTTTAACAAGGCATTTGTTAAAACTCTCAGAAATTGAAAAGCAATTTCAAGAGCTAACAAATAAGTTCGAAGAAATAAATTTTAAATTGGATAAATTATCAAATAGGCTTTCAAAGGTGCAGGCTGATAATCAAATGAGGTTTCAACAAATTGAATCAGGATCCAAAGAAAATAATAGCGAAACAAAAACAAGCTCATTAAGTAATTCAAATGAAATTTTACCTGGTTCATCAGAACCCCAGGACTTAGGTTCAATATCCTATAAAGATACAGAAACAAAATATGAAGAACAACAAATTCAATCAATTGATACAACTGGTTCAGTTGTAACAGAAACATTTGCTTTAGAAGAAAAAATACTTCCTAATACTAACGCTAAAGAACAATATGAATTTGCAACAAGTTTTTTAAAAAATGGTGATTACAACATGGCAGAAAGAGCATTTAAAGAATTTGTAAATTCTAACCCTAAACATAAACTAGCTGGAAATGCACAATATTGGTATGCAGAAACTTTTAGAATAAGACAACTCTTTACTGATGCTGCCTCAGCTTATTTAGAAGGTTATCAAAAATATCCAAAAAGTGATAAGGCTCCTATAAATTTATTAAAACTTGGTGTATCATTAGTTCAAATTGGAGAAAAAGATCAAGGTTGTTTAATGATAAAAGGAGTTAAACAACAATATCCTGAAGCTAATCAGTCAGTTCTTCAAAAAGCTAAATATGAAGAAAAAAAGTTTGAATGCTCAAAAGATAAATCATAAGTATCTTAGAAAATTACTAAATCAAAATCAGGTAAAATTAATTTTCAACAAATTTGAAAAACAATTAAATACTCAACAAAGTTACTTAGTAGCTATTTCTGGCGGACCGGATAGTTTAGCCTTAGCTTTTTTGTCAAAGTGTTTTCAATTAAAATATAATACAAAATTCTATTATTATATAGTAGATCATAATCTTAGGGTTAATTCTTCTAAAGAAGCTGTAAAAGCCTCTAAAATTTTAAAAAAAATTAATATCAAATGTAGAATATTAAAATGGCGAGGCTCAAAACCATCCTCAAATATTCAAGCTATAGCGAGACACTATAGATATGCTCTTTTAGAGAAACAATGCGTTCAAACCAAATCTACCAATATTTTATTAGGTCATCAAAAAGAAGACTTGTATGAAAATTTTTTTATTAGAATGATAAGAGGAAGTGGATTAAAAGGTCTAGTCTCGTTAAGTAAGAAATATACTAATAATAAAATTAATTATTTAAGACCATTATTAGATTTTAAAAAAAGAGACCTAGAAAAATTAACACTCAAAGTTTTTAATACTTTTATTAAAGATCCCTCAAATACTAATGAAAATTTCACAAGAGTAAGAATTAGAAAATTACTTAAAAATTTACAAAATGAAGGTCTAGATGATAAAAAACTTAATTTGACAATTCAAAATTTAAAAAAATCGAATAATGCACTCGAATATTACACAAAAAAAAATATTGAAGATAATTTAACTTTTCAAGTTAATAAAAAAAAAGCATTTTTAAGTAAAGATTTTTTAAATCAGCCAAATGAAGTGATAATAAGATCATTAAATATAATACTTAAAATTATAGGGGGTCAATATTATCCACCAAGAGGGAAAAAAATTGATTTTCTCATAAACGAGCTTAAATTAAATAAAAATTTTAAAAAAGGGACCCTTGGGGGTTGTTTATTCAAAAAAATCAACGAAACTATAATAATTTCTAAAGAAAGAGGCTAAAATAGATACTTGTTAAATCAATAATAATTATTATCTTTAGACTATGAATTTTAAAAATTTAGCAATGTGGGGAATAATAGTTTTTTTAACTATTGGTCTATATAATATGTTCAAAAATCCACAGGGCAGTATTAACAGCAATGTAGAAAAAATTAATTTTTCAACATTTCTTACGGAAGTTGAAAATGGAAGAGTTGTACAAGTTAAAATTAAAGGAAATAACATTGACGGAGTTTTGTCCAATGGCAATATGTTTTCAACTTATTCACCAAATGATCCCAATTTAATTGAAAGACTTTCGGATAAAGGTGTCAGCATAACTGCGGCTCCATTGGATGAGAAAATGCCATCTCTTTTTGGAGTCTTATTATCTTGGTTCCCAATGTTACTTTTAATAGCTGTATGGATATTTTTTATGAGACAAATGCAAGGTGGCAAGGGTGGAGCAATGGGTTTTGGAAGATCTAAAGCAAAAATGATGAATGAATTAAAAGGCAAAGTAACTTTTAATGATGTTGCAGGTGTGGAAGAAGCTAAAGAAGAGGTTGAAGAAGTTGTAGAATTTCTAAAAGATCCAAGAAAATTTAGCAGACTTGGTGGTAAAATACCTAGGGGATGTTTGCTAGTTGGTCCTCCAGGCACAGGTAAAACTTTATTAGCAAGAGCAATTGCGGGAGAAGCTGGAGTTCCTTTTTTTACTATATCAGGTTCCGATTTTGTTGAAATGTTTGTTGGAGTAGGTGCTTCGAGAGTAAGGGACATGTTTGAACAAGGAAAAAAACATTCACCATGTATAATTTTTATTGATGAAATTGATGCTGTTGGAAGAAGTAGAGGCGCTGGCTTAGGAGGTGGAAATGACGAGAGAGAACAAACTTTAAATCAGCTTCTTGTTGAAATGGATGGATTTGAAACCAACGAAGGTGTTATAATTATTGCCGCAACAAATAGACCAGATGTTTTAGATCCTGCGCTTTTAAGACCTGGAAGATTTGATCGTCAAGTTGTAGTTTCAAACCCTGACATAATAGGAAGAGAAAAAATATTAAAAGTACATGTCAAAAAAATATCAATGTCTCCAGATGTAAATTTAAGAACCATTGCAAGAGGAACACCTGGTTTTTCTGGTGCAGACTTGGCAAATTTAGTAAACGAGTCTGCATTATTAGCTGCAAGAAAAAATAAAAGAATTGTTACTTATCAAGAATTTGAAGAAGCAAAAGATAAAGTTATGATGGGAGCTGAGAGAAGATCAATGGTTATGACGGAGGATGAAAAAAAATTAACAGCTTATCATGAAGGAGGACATGCTTTAGTTTCCTTTAACATGCCTAGCTACGATCCAATTCATAAGGCAACAATAATTCCACGAGGAAGAGCATTAGGAATGGTCATGAATCTACCTGAAAGAGACAAACATGGTCATTCAATAAAATATCTTAAAGCTCGGTTAGCTGTTTGTTTTGGAGGAAGAGTTGCAGAAGAATTAATTTTTGGAAAAGATAATATATCTACAGGAGCAGGTGGTGGAAGTGGATCAGATATTAACCAGGCTACTCAACTTGCAAGAGCTATGGTTACCAAATATGGAATGAGCGAAGAATTAGGACCAGTTGAATATGGAGAAAACCAGGAAGAAGTATTCCTTGGTAGATCAGTGACACAAACCCAAAGTGTCTCTGAAGCTGTAGCGCAAAAGATTGATAAGGAAATTAGAAAATTGGTAGATGAAGGTTATAACCAAGCAAAAAAAATACTTTCAGAAAAAAAAGATGATCTTCATAAGATTGCGAAGGCTTTACTTACATATGAAACTTTAACAGGTGAGGAAATTGAGAATATTATTAATAAAAATATTTATCCTGCCAACAAAGAAGATTTAAAATCTGATGACAATGATAAAAGCTCCGCTTTAGGCTCTATAGGTCTTAAACCAAAAATTGTTCATTAATAAATAATGAAAAAATATTACACAAGGGCGTGTAATTTTTTTTATGGTAAAAACTCTGAAGATAAAATTAAAAAAAAAAAATCACTACCTTTGAATGGGAATCCTAATATCTCATTTGACAGCATCGAACTAATTACAAGTAAAAATAGTAAAATTTTTCATATTAGTGAAATTAAATATTTTAAAAAAAAGTTAAAAAATAAAATTAAAAAAGATCTTGAGCAAATAACAAAAAAAAAATTTATTAAAAATTTAAACTTTAAAAATACTCCTGTCTTAATGGGTGTGGTAAATTTAACCCCAGATAGCTTTTCAGATGGTGGAAGGTTTAATAAAAAAAAATCTGCTTTAAAGCATACAAAATATTTAATTAGCAAGGGTTGTAAAATTATCGACATTGGAGGTGAATCAACAAGACCAGGGGCTAAAGATATTGATGCACATGTAGAGTGGAAAAGAATTTTTCCTCATTTAAATAAAATTAAAAGATTAAATAAAATAATTTCTTTAGATACTAGAAAAAGTTCTATTATGGAAAATGGTATTAAAAATAAAGTCAAGATTATTAATGATGTTTCAGGATTAAACTATGATCCTAATTCAATTAACATTTTAAAAAAAACAAATATACCATTTATTATTAATCACACGAGAGGAAAACCTGACTCAATGCAAAAAAAACCAACATATAAAAATGTTCTTACAGAAATTTTTGATTTTTTCGAGAATAAAATTATAGAGTTAAGAAACTCAGGAATTTCTCATGATAATATTATTTTAGATCCTGGGATAGGATTTGGTAAAAACTTGAAACATAATATTACTTTAATTAAGAAAATTTCTCTTTTTCATTCTCTCGGTTTACCTATAATGATTGGAACGTCTAGAAAAAGATTTATTAAAGATATATCTGGAGTCAATGATAGTAAGAATAGGTTAGGAGGAACTATTTCATCTTGCTTATATTCAATGATGCAAGGAGTTCAAATACTTAGAGTTCATGATGTTAATGAGGTAAATCAAAGTATAAAAGTTTTTAAATCATTATTTTAAAAAATGTTAAAGAAATATTTTGGAACGGATGGGATAAGAGGAACAGTTAATGATACAAATATAAATGGTGAGATGTTTTTTAAATTTGGTCTTGCAGCTGGTACCTATTTTAAAAATCTTAAAAAAATAAAACAAACAGCTATCATTGCAAAAGATACAAGATTATCTGGTTATACGTTGGAACCAGCTTTAGTTTCAGGACTTACATCAGCCGGTATGCATGTATTTACATTAGGACCATTACCCACAAATGGATTAGCTATGCTAACTAAGAAGATGAAAGCAAATTTGGGCATAATGATTACTGCTTCACACAACCCATATTATGACAATGGACTAAAATTATTTGGACCTGATGGATTAAAATTATCAGACAAAATTGAAAAGAAAATTGAAAAACTAATAGATTCAAAAATAATTAAAAATCTATCAAAACCAGAGAAACTTGGAAGAGTGAAAAGATTAGAAGATTCAAATGATAAATATATTAAAATATTAAAAAGTAATTTTCCAAAAGATTTTAGCTTAAAGGGAATGAAAATAGCAATTGATTGTGCGAATGGTGCTGCGTATAAAACAGGACCAAAATTATTACGGTCTTTAGGTGCAAAGGTCTATCAAGTTGGAACATCCCCCAATGGTTTAAACATTAATCAGAATTGTGGATCTACTTTCCCAAGACAAATAAAAAATTTAGTAAAAAAATATAAAGTAAATTTAGGTATATCTCTAGATGGTGATGCCGATAGAGTTATTTTGTGCAATGAAAAAGGAAAAATCGTAGATGGTGATCAAATAATAGCTATGCTAGCTAGCAGGTGGAAACGAAAAAGAATTCTTAGAGGAGGTGTAATAGGTACTCAAATGTCAAACTATGGTTTACAAAAGTTTTTTAACAAACAAAGCATAAAATTTATAAGATCTAAAGTTGGAGACAGACATGTAAAAGAAAAAATGAAAAAATACAATTTTAATTTGGGAGGTGAACAGTCAGGACACATAATTTTAGGTAAATTTGCTACAACAGGAGATGGACTTTTAGTTGCACTCGAAACATTATTTTCACTGAGAAAAGGAATTAAAGCAAGTCAAATTTTTAATAACTTTAAAATAACACCACAAATATTAGTGAACATAAGTGTCAAAAATAAATCGATTATTAATTCAAAGCAATGCAAGAAGGCCATAAAAAAGGCTGAACAAATTATTAAAGGAAAAGGAAGGATGTTAGTTCGAGAATCTGGAACTGAGCCCAAGATAAGAATTATGGGAGAATCGGATGACAAAATATTATTAAATAAATGTATTAAAATAGTCAAAAGGACAATTAAATAATTTGAAAATAAAATCAAAAGTATTAATTATAGCTGGATCGGACTCTTCCGGGGGGGCTGGTATTCAAGCAGATATTAAGACTGTTACTTCGTTAGGATCATATGCAATGACGGCAATAACTGCTGTAACATCGCAAAATACAACTGGTATAAGCTCAATAATAAGTATTCCGGAAAATGAAATTATGAGACAAATAGAGTTTACCTCCAAAGATATTAAACCTGATGCAATTAAAATAGGCATGTTACATTCGAGCAAGGTAATTTATGCAGTAATTAAATCATTAAAAAAAATTAAAATTAACAAAGTTATACTCGATCCAGTTATGGTTGCAAAAGGTGGCGCAAAGTTAATTGATAATAAATCAATAAATATTTTAAAAAGTAAATTAATTAAACAAATAAATTTAATCACGCCAAATATTCCAGAGGCAGAAATACTTACTAAAACTAAAATTAATTCTGTTAATGATATGATTAATTCAGGAAGGATGCTAATTAAAATGGGTGCTAAAAATGTTTTAATTAAAGGTGGTCATTTAAAGAACAAAGTCGTTTATGATATTTTTTTAAATAAAAATGAAATTAAAATTTTTAAAAATAAAAAAATTAATACTAAAAATACGCATGGGACAGGCTGCACTTTATCAAGTGCGATAACTACATATTTTTCATGTGGAAAACCTTTAAAGAAATCTTGTGAACTGGCAATTGAGTATGTTAACCATTCTATAAGAAATAGACCAAATTATGGAAAGGGATTTGGCCCAATTAACCATCTAAGTATTATAAAAATAAAAAAAAAATTTAAATGAAAAATGTCGTAGTTGTTGGTTCCCAATGGGGAGATGAAGGAAAAGGAAAAATAGTTGATTGGCTTTCAAGCGAAGCAGATGTAGTAATAAGATTTCAAGGTGGTCACAACGCTGGACATACTTTGGTAATTAATGGTGTTACTTATAAGTTAAGATTACTACCCTCTGGAATAGTAAGAAAAAATAAAATCTCAATTATCGGTAATGGAGTAGTGGTAGACCCCTGGGCTTTACTTGATGAAATTGATGAGATCAAATCTAAAGGTGTTGATGTAAACGAAAAAAATTTGATAATTTCAGAGTCTGCAAATTTAATACTACCATTTCATAGAGAGATGGATGAAATACGAGAGGATGCAGCTGGAAAAGCAAAAATAGGCACCACAAGAAGAGGCATAGGACCAGCTTATGAGGATAAAGTTGGTAGAAGATCAATTAGACTTATGGATTTAATTTCTGAGAAAAATTTAGATAATAGACTAGAGGTAGTTCTTATGCATCACAACGCTATAAGAAGAGGTTTGGGAAAGGAAATTTATAATAAGGATAAACTTAAAGAAGATTTGATAGATCTTGCTCCAAAGATATTAAAATACTCTAAGCCAGTTTGGAAAAAAATTGACGAATTTAAAGCTAACGGTAAAAAAATTTTATTTGAAGGAGCGCAAGGAATATTGTTAGATGTTGATCATGGAACATATCCTTTTGTTACCTCTTCAAATACAGTTGCTTCAGCTGCGGCCACAGGATCTGGTTGTGGACCAGGTTCAATTAATTATGTTTTAGGAATTACTAAAGCTTATACAACAAGAGTTGGAGAAGGCCCATTTCCAACTGAGCTTAAAGACAAGATAGGGGAAGAGCTTGGCACAAGAGGTAAGGAATTTGGAACAGTAACTAGCAGAAAAAGAAGATGTGGATGGTTCGATGGTGTATTAGTTCGACAAACTATAAAAATATCCGGTATTAACGGTATTGCATTAACTAAACTTGATGTCCTGGATAATCTAGAGGAAATAAAAATGTGTATTGCGTATGAACTAGATGGAAAAAAACTAGACTACTTACCTGCTGCTGTAGATGATCAGCTAAGAGTCAAACCAATTTATAAAAATTTTGATGGGTGGAAATCTTCAACTATGGGCATAAAAAAATTTGATGATTTACCAAAAAATGCAAAAAAATATGTATTAGAAGTTGAGAAGTTTATTGAAACTAAAATCTCAAGCATATCAACCAGTCCAGAGAGAAATGATACTATTTTAATTGAAGATCCTTTTAATATTTAATTTACAGGTAAAAGATTTTTTGATTTAGCAGCATTTAGCATGTGTTTTTGTAACTTTTCAAATGCCTTGTTTTCAATCTGCCTTATTCTCTCTCTACTAATTTTATATTTTTTACTGAGATCTTCCAAAGTAACGGGATCATCTGTAAGTCTTCTTGACTCTAGAATTTCTTTTTCTCTATCATTTAAAATTTTAATTGAATTTACCAATAAATTTTTTCTTTGTTCTAACTCTTCTTGTTGAGCAAATTTCAACTCTTGATCCATATCATTATCGACAACCCAATCTTGCCACTCATCTCCGTCTTCCCCAATTGGAGCGTTTAGAGATTGCTCTTTTCCAAACAAACGTCTATTCATTGAAATTACCTCGTCTTCTCTTACATCTAATCTATCCGCAATATGCTTAACATGTTCATCTTTTAAATCACCTTCTGTTTTTGGTGCAATTTGATTTTTTAATTTTTTTAAGTTAAAGAATAGTTTTTTTTGTGCAGTTGTAGTTCCTATTTTTACTAGGCTCCAGGATCTTAAAATATATTCTTGTATCGAGGCTTTTATCCACCACATAGCATAGGTCGCTAGGCGAAAACCTTTTTCAGGTTCAAATTTTTTTACAGCTTGCATAAGTCCAACATTACCTTCAGATATTATCTCATTAATTGGTAATCCATATCCTTTATAGCCCATTGCGATTTTAGCAACCAATCTTAAATGACTAGTAACTAATTTTTCAGCAGATTTTACATTCCCGGTTGATTTCCAATTTTTTGCTAACATGTATTCTTCTTCAGCATCAAGCATTGGGAACTTTTTAATCTGGTCGAGATAAGCTGTCAGGCCTCCTTCATTAGATATAGCAGGGAATTTGTATGTTGTTGCATTCATGAGATCTTATTTAATAAAATATAATAATTTTACAATGGCTTTATTAGCAAGCATTTTTAAGGATTTTTACAATGTTGTCCAGATCTTTTGGTAAATTTGAACTAAATTCAAGAACTTTACCAGTAACAGGATGAACGAAACCCAATGTTTTTGCATGAAGAAACTGTCTTTTTAAATTAGTTATTTCTTCACTTAGATTTTTATTAATATTTTTTAATCTTTTAAATTTTTTTTTATATTTTTTATCACCCAAGATATGATTTCCTTTATATGACATATGAACTCTTATTTGATGAGTTCGTCCAGTTTCAAGTTTACATTCTACTAGACTAAAAGTTGGAATTGTTTCGTTTTCATAAATTTTTAAAGTTTTGTAATTAGTTATTGCACTTTTTCCTTTAGTGACTCCAACCTCCATTAACTGTCTATTTTTAGAACTTCTAGTTATCATTGTTTTAATTCTTCCATTTTGCGGTCTTAATTTCCCCCATATAAGTGCTTGATAAATCCTTTTTACAGAATGATCACTAAATTGTTTAGATAATTTTTCGTGAGTTACATTATTTTTTGCAATTACTATTAAACCTGAAGTATCTTTATCTATTCTATGAACTATACCGGGTCTTAGTTCATCACCAATATTTGATAAGTTTTTTTTATCGTAATATATCAGTGCGTTTACTAATGTTTTATCATAATCACCTGCTCCTGGATGCATAGATATACCAGCTGGTTTATTTATAATCATTAGATCTTTATCTTGAAAAACTATATCTATTTTAAAGTTATATGGTTTTAAAATAGATTTTTTTGGTATAGGAATTTTTAAAATTAAATTATCACCTACAATTATTTTTTTAGAAGGATCGAAAATTGTTATATTATTAATTTTTAAATTTTTATTAATAATTAAATTTTTGATTCTATTTCTACTTAGATTTTGAAATTTTTTAGATAAGAATTGATCAACTCTTTCTTTAGTAGCATTATCAGCAATAATTATATTAATGTTATTTTTCATAAATTATAATAATAATACTATATGCGCTTGTAGCTCAACTGGATAGAGCGCCTGACTTCGGATCAGGAGGTTCTGGGTTCGACTCCTAGCAGGCGCACCATTATTCTCCAATATTTATTAAAGAACCCTTCTTACGGGCTTGTTGAAAAGAGTAATAAAAAAGCAAGATACCAATTAGTAGATAAAAACCATTAAGAAGGAAAGCATTTTTGATATTTGAGTAATCTACATATTGATTGACCAAAATTGATCTAGCCTCTTCAAAAATGTATACCAAAGGTAGTATTCTGGCTAATGTTTGAAGTAATTCTGGTAAAATTTCTATTGGATAATATATGCATCCTAAAGGAGCAAGCAAAAATAAAGATGACCAAGCAATATTTTCAAATGCTGGCCCGTATCTCAATAACCCAGAAGAGACAAATAATCCAAGCGTGATTCCAAAAATATATAAACTTAAAAATAAAAAAAACAAAGGCATTCCAAGATTTAAAATTGAAATTCCAAATAGTGGGCTGGTAATGAGGATTGCTGGCACTAAACCAATAAGAGTTCTAATCAATGCAGTTAAAACTAAAGATATGATTATTTCGCTTATCCTCATAGGAGCAATAAAAAGATTAGTGAAATTTCTACTCCAAATTTCCTCTAAAAATAGCATATTAAAACTTATGCTGGATCTAAATAAGAAGTCATAAAGAATAGCGCATGTAAGTATAACCCCCAATGTATTATTATAATAGTTGCTATAAGTTGAAAAAAATAAAGAAATAAAGCCCCATAAAATTATTTGAATTGTTGGCCAATAAATAAGATCTAATATTCTGGGTAATGAACTTTTAATTAAAAAAAAATGCCTCAAAAAAAGTCCATATATTCTATTAAAACTCATTTTCACTCCTATTTAATTTAAGAAAAACTTCTTCTAAATTCGTTTTACCATGTTTCTTAATCAAATCATCAGGTGTTCCCTGATCAATTAAACAACCATCTTTCATCATAAGAACTTTTTTGCAAAGTCTTTTTACCTCATTCATATTGTGAGATGCTAAAAGAATAGACATCTTTTTTTCTTTAGATATTTTTTCAATAAACGATCTTACAAAATCTCCAGTTTCTGGATCCAAAGATGCAGTTGGTTCGTCCAAGAATAATATTTTTGGATCATTAATTAATGCTTTAGCTAAACTTACTCTATTCTTTTGACCCGATGATAGCTCACCTGTCTTTTTGTATAAAAATTCATTTAATCTCAATTTGTCTGATAAATAATCTATTCTAATTAAAATGTTCTTTACTCCGTATAACTTTCCGTAAACAAGTAAATTCTCTTTAACTGTGAGTTTTTTTGGTAATTCTATATATGGTGAAATAAAATTCATTTTATGTAAAAGAGAAATTCTTTTTTTTTCAATATCTTCTCCATCTATTAAAACTTTTCCATTTGTGGGCTTAAGCAAACCAAGCATCATTGCAATAGTTGTTGTTTTGCCACAACCATTTGGTCCTAATAAACCAAGCACTTCATTCTCACTAATTTTAAAGTTTATATTTTTAACAGCTTCATTTTTTGAATAATTTTTAGATAGATTTTCAACAACAATAGGATATTGCATTACCTTTTAGATGCCCTTATTAATCTATCGTTTATAGTTTGCCCAATTCCTTTATTAGGAATTCTCTCAACTGCAATGCTTTTATATTTTAATTTTTTTATCATTCTCAATGTTTTATATAAATTTTTTCCAGCTTCATTTAAGTTATTTTTTTTACTCAAGTAGAAATAATTATTACCATTAAAGTTCCTTTTTTTAATTAATATAAATGCCTCATGTAATTTTGGATTTTGGACATTAAGTCTTACTTTTATACCTGGCGAATAATGAACTTTGCCTTGTCCTGGAACAATAAAATTTTTTGATTTTTTCTTTAAACTAATTTTATTTTTAAGAGCTTTTCTAATTTTATTCACTTCAATACATCCAAGTCTTAATATTTGTGGTTTATTAATTAAACTAACTATGGTCGACTCGAGACCAAATTTAGAAGTACCACCATCCAGAATAAATTTAACTTTATTACCAAACTCCTCTTTCACATCCATTTTTGAAACAGCACTAACCCTTGATGAAATATTTGCACTTGGTGCTGCTAAAGGATAATTTAGAAATTTAAGCAGCCTTCTAGTCAAGGGATGTTTTGGAAATCTTACTGCGAGAGTTGATTTATTATCATTTACATTTTTTGAAATTTTACTTTCTTTTTTTATTTTTAATATAAAAGTTATTGGCCCAGGACAAAAATTTTTATAAAGTTTTATAAAATTTTTATTAATATTACAGTCTTTTTCTAAATCTCTTATTGAGAAATAATGAACTATTAAGGGATTTTTTTTAGGTCTTTTTTTAAGTTTAAAAATTTTTTCAGTTGCCCTGTCAGAGTAGGCATTTGCTGCTAGACCATAGACAGTTTCTGTTGGTATTCCAACACATTCATTTTTATCTAGATATAATTTACTTTTTTTAATATTTGAAAGATCCTTTTTCATGTAATATTAAGACTTTTTATATGAAAGATAAAAATTTACCACATGATATTGAAAATAAATCTGTTGAGGAGTTAACTGATTTAGCGAACAATATAATTAAAAACCTTGAAAACAAAAATAATTTAGAAAACTCAATTGATGAATATCAAATGCTAATAAAACTAAATAATCTAATAGAGAAGAAATTTCAAAAAAATTCAAAAAAAATTGCTGAAAATAGTAAAGAAAAAATTAAAGAAATATTAAATAGAAATGATAGAGAAAAAAATAAGTAAAGTTGCAAAAGATACTAATAATTTTTTAAAAAAATTTTTTTTAAAACAAAAAAAATCTAACCTTATAGTTCCAATGCGATATGGAATGTTTCCTGGCGGCAAAAAAATTAGATCCAAAATTATCATAGATATTGGTAAAATTTTTAATTTAGATTATAAAAAGTTAATTCAGGTCGCTGCAGCTGTTGAATGTATTCATGCATATTCACTTATTCATGATGATCTACCGTGTATGGATAATGACAACTTAAGACGAGGAAAATTATCTACACATAAGAAATATGGAGAATCAACAGCTATACTTGCTGGCAACTCATTATTAACAATTGCATTTGAGATTCTTTCAGACGAAAAATTTAAAATAAACATAAGTACTAGGATAAAATTAATAAATTCTATTTCAAAATGCTCAGGTCATTCTGGTATTGCTGGAGGTCAATATTTAGATTTAAACTTTGAAAAAAAAAGTATTTCAATTAAAAATATTGAAATTATGCAGATAAAGAAAACTGGTAGACTTTTTAGTTTTTGTTGTATGGCACCTGCAATAATGGCAAATAAATTAAATAATTTAAAAAAAATGGAAAAAATTGGTGAGAAAATAGGACTACTATTTCAAATAGTTGATGATTTAATTGATCTTAAAGGCACATCAAAGAAAGCTGGAAAAAAAACTAAAAAAGATATGAAAAAAGGTAAAGCAACTTTAATAAGGGCTTTGGGCTATAAAAATACAGTTGATT
>JACWDM010000006.1 GCA_014654065.1 Pelagibacterales bacterium SAG-MED15
GAAAAAAATCTCGTGATGTAGTCGAATACGGCATTGAAGCTTTAAAAGCTGTCTGGCATAGGGGAGCTATAGATGCAGATGGTAAAACAGGCGACGGTGCAGGAATTCATTTAGAAATACCTAAAGATTTCTTTATAGAAAAAATAGAGATAACTGGACATAAATTTGATAAAGCTGAAATTTGCGTAGGCATGATCTTTTTACCAAGAAATAATTTTGAGTCACAAGAAACATCAAGAACGATTATAGAGAGAGAATTAACAAAAAGTAATTTCAGTATATATGGATGGAGACAAGTTCCAGTAAATCCAAAGGTCCTTGGAGAAAAGGCTGATAGCACTAGACCAGAAATTGCCCAAGTTTTATTTAAACATAATGATATCGACCTCAACGGTAAAGACTTGGAGAGACGCCTTTATGAAACCAGAAGAAAAATTGAAAATGAAGCTATAAAAAATTCGTTAGATGGACTCTACATATGTTCACTTAGCTCAAAATCTATAATTTATAAAGGAATGTTCTTAGCAGAGTCTATTTCTGATTTTTATATTGATTTACAAGATAAGCGTTTTATTTCCAGGTATGCAATTTTTCATCAAAGATTTTCAACCAATACAGCCCCGAGTTGGGATCTTGCTCAACCTTTTAGAGCAATTGCACATAATGGAGAAATTAATACTTTCAGAGGAAATAAAAACTGGATGAAAATTCATGAGCAAGAAATGGACAGTGAATTATTTGATAATATTGAAAACTTAAAGCCTGTTGTACAAGCAGGTACCTCAGACTCAGCCGCCTTAGATAATGTTTTTGAATTACTAAATATTTCTGGTCAACCAGCTCCACTGGCAAAATTGATGTTAGTCCCGGATGCATGGTCTAAAAAAAGCAAAGTCTTATCCAAAGATCACCAGCAGTTATTTAATTTTTTAAACAGCACAATGGAACCGTGGGATGGACCTGCTGCAATTGCTGGAACAGATAATGAATGGGTTATAGCTGCAAATGATAGAAATGGATTAAGGCCATTAAGATATACAATTACAAAAGATAATTTTTTATTTGCTGGATCTGAAACTGGAATGATCAAACTAAATGAAAAAAAAATAGTAGCAAAAGGAAGATTGGGACCAGGTGAAATTATAGGTGTAAGAATTGAAAAAGGAAAAATATTTACTAACGAAAAAATCAAAAATTATTTGGCTAAGGAATATAAACATTTTAATAGTCAAATTGTTGATCTAGATAAAAAAATAACCGTCTCAAATGAAAAAGCTTTATTTAAAGGAAATGAATTAAAAAAAAGACAACATGCTTTTGGAATAAGTCTTGAGGATTTAGAATTAATTCTTCATCCAATGGCTGAGGATGCTAAAGAAGCTACAGGCTCAATGGGAGATGATACTCCTCTAGCAGTTTTATCGGATAAATACAGACCACTTTATCACTTTTTTAGACAAAATTTTAGTCAAGTGACCAATCCACCGATTGACTCTTTAAGAGAAAACAAAGTAATGAGTTTAAAAACAAGATTTGGAAATCTAGGAAATATTTTAAACTTTGATAATTTAACAAAAGAAAATATTTATGTATTAGACTCTCCAATTTTATCAAATTCCCAACTTAAAAAATTTATTAACTATTTTGGTAAAAATTCATTTGAAATAGATTGTACATTTGAAAAGAATGAGAATTTAGAAATTGCTTTAGAAAAAATTCAAAAACAAGCAGAAATTGAGGTAAGAAAAGGTGTTAAACAATTAATTCTATCCGATAAAAATATTTCTGAAAAAAGACTTCCAATACCAATGCTTTTATGTGTTGGGGCTATAAATACTTATCTAATAAAAAATAAATTAAGAGGTTACGTTTCAATAAATGTTCAAACAGGAGAAGCTTTGGATACTCATTCATTCGCAACTCTTTTAGGAGTTGGAGCGACAACAGTGAATCCATATTTAGCTTTAGATTGTCTCTATCAAAGATTTGAAAAAAAACTTTTCGGTAACTTTGAGTATGAAGACTGTATAAAAAGGTACATAAAATCAGTAAATAGTGGACTTTTAAAAATTATGTCAAAAATGGGCATATCTGTTTTAAGTTCATACAGAGGAGGATGTAATTTTGAAACAGTTGGATTGAGCAGAACGATAGTCTCAGATTATTTTCCAGGAGTGATATCAAAAATTTCAGGTATTGGTTTAACAGGAATTGAAAAAAAAATAAGAATTATTCATGATGAAGCTTTTGAGACTGAGGATACAGTTCTTCCAATTGGAGGAATTTATCGTTACAGAAAAAATGGAGAATTACACCAGTATCAAGGTAAGTTAATACATATGCTCCAAAGTGCAGTAGGCAGTGGATCTTATAAAGTCTATAAAAAATATGCAGAAGGTATTTATAATCTCCCCCCTATAAATTTAAGAGATCTTATTGATTTTAGAAAAAGATATTTAAATAAACCAATTCAAGTAACAGAAGTGGAACCTATAGAAAATATTCTAAAAAGATTTGGGAGTGGGAGCATGTCACATGGAGCATTATCTAAAGAAGCTCATGAAACTTTAGCTGTAGGCATGAATAGAATTAGAGGTGCTTCTTGTAGTGGAGAAGGTGGAGAAGATGAAAAAAGATTTGTTAAAATGGAAAATGGAGATAGTGCTAATTCTAGAGTAAAACAAATAGCATCAGCAAGATTTGGGGTGACCATTAATTATTTAAATAACTGTAATGAAATAGAAATAAAAATGGCTCAAGGAGCAAAACCAGGAGAGGGAGGACAATTACCTGGTTTCAAAGTATCTGAGGAAATCGCAAAGTTAAGACATTCAACACCTGGGGTAACATTAATTTCTCCACCCCCACATCATGACATTTATTCAATCGAAGATTTAGCTCAGTTAATTTATGATCTTAAACAAATAAATCCTAAAGCAAGAGTTGGAGTAAAATTAGTTGCTTCCTCAGGAATTGGGACTATTGCTGCAGGTGTAGCTAAAGCAAAAGCAGATATAATTTTAATTTCTGGACATAATGGAGGAACAGGAGCTAGTCCACAAACAAGCGTAAAATATGTAGGTGTACCATGGGAAATGGGATTGACTGAGGCAAACCAAGTTTTAACACTTAATAATTTAAGACATAGCGTAACCCTAAGAACTGATGGAGGAATTAAGACTGGGAGAGATGTGGTTATTGCAGCAATGATGGGTGCAGAAGAATTTGGAGTTGCAACTACAGCATTAGTAGCCATGGGATGTATTATGGTAAGACAATGTCATTCAAATACCTGTCCAGTGGGAGTGTGTACTCAAGATGAAAAACTTAGAGAAAAGTTTACAGGAACTCCAGATAAAGTTGTTAATTTATTTACATTTATAGCTACTGAGGTAAGAGAAATCCTTGCAGAACTTGGCTTTAAGTCACTTAATGAAATTATTGGAAGAACTGATCTTTTAAGACAGGTAAGTAAAGCTTCACCTAATCTAGATGATCTTGATTTAAACCCATTGTTTGTTCAGGCAGATCCAGGCGAAAATAAAAGATATTGTGAAAAACAAGAGATTAACAATGTCCCAGACACTCTTGATCAAAAAATCTGGCCTGAAATTGAAAAAAAACTAGATGATACAAAATCAATAAAAGCTGAGTTTGAAATTGAAAATACTCATAGAGCAGTAGGAACAAGGATTTCTCACAAACTATATAAAAAATTTGGACATGATAAGTTAGACGAAGGATTTTTAACTTTAAATTTTAAAGGATCTGCAGGACAATCTTTTGGAGCATTTGCAATGAAGGGATTAAAATTAGTTCTAAAAGGTGATGCAAATGATTACGTTGCAAAAGGACTCTCCGGAGCTACGATATCAATTAAATTGACAGATGAAAGTAATTTAATTTCTTCAGAAAATACAATTATTGGAAATACAGTATTATATGGAGCAACATCAGGTAAACTTTTTGCAGCCGGTCAAGCCGGAGAAAGATTTGCTGTAAGAAATTCAGGGGCCATTTCAGTAATTGAAGGATGCGACTCTAATGGATGTGAATATATGACAGGAGGCACTGTTATTATTCTTGGGGAGGTTGGCGATAATTTTGCAGCGGGGATGACTGGAGGGATGGCATTTATTTATGATAAAAATAAACAGTTTGAAAAAAAGGTTAATCCAGAAACGGTTATTTGGCAAAATTTAGAAACAGATTATTGGAAAAACTTTTTAAAGAGTATGATTGAGGAACATTACAAGGAAACAAATTCAACTCTTTCCAAAAAAATAATTGAAAATTTTGATGAAGAAATTTTGAATTTTTTACAAGTTTGTCCTAAAGAAATGTTGGATAAGTTAGATCATCCAATTACAATAAAATCTAATATTAAAAAAGTAAGTTAAAGTGTCAAACATTTTTTGTTTTGGTTACGGGCAGGTCGCACAAGGGTTTGTTAACAATTTATCAAAAAAAAATATTAAATTTAATTTATCTTATACCTCTCGATCAATTGAGAATAAAAATAACATCAATTCACAGAAAATCTTTAAACTCAATGAAAATTCTTATGATTCAGAAATTATACAAGAAATTCATAATTCAGATTTTATATTAATATCTATACCTCCTATTAACGGGAATGATATCGTTATAAAACATTTTTCAGAAGTATTTAAAAAAGTTAAAGCTAAATGTATAATATATTTATCTGCAACGAGTGTTTATGGAAATCATAAAGGTAAATGGGTAACTGAAAAAAGTTCGACAGAACCTACTTCAGAAAACGGAATTAATAGATTGGAAGCTGAAAAAAAATGGATTTTTATTTCTGAAAAATTAAGTTTACCAATTCAAATTTTTAGACTTTCTGGGATTTACTCTAATACCAATAACATTTTAAAAAGATTAGAAGCAGGCACTGCCCGAATTATTAATAAAGATAATCATTTTTTTTCAAGAATTCATGTAGATGATATTGCTAATATTTTAACTAAATCAATGACACATTTTCAATCTGGTGAAATTTTTAACATATCTGATGACAGGCCAGCTTCTACTGAGGAGGTAACTGAATATGCTGCAGGTTTAATTAATGCAAAAATTCCTAAAAAAATTGATTTAGAAGATTTAGAAAATGGAATGCTTAAAAATTTTTATAAAGACTCTAAAAAAGTTAATAATGAAAAAATGAAAAAATTTTTTAATTATAATCTCAAATTTCCCTCTTACATTGAGGGTTTAAAACATATTAGAGACAATAGTTTTTAATTCAGTTGTAATCCTTTTTAAACTGTTTTTGTCAGATAAACTGTGGTCACCTTTTTTAATAATAACTAACTTTTTTTTTGCATAAGGAAAAAGTTTTAAAACTTTTTTTGAAAAAATTGTTGGTACCACTTCATCTTTACTTCCATGTATCATGGTAACGAAAATTTTTGATAGAATTTTTTTATTTAATACTTTATTTTTTTTCCCATCCTTTATTATTTGATAAGTAATTGGATACTCATAATCTCCGTTTTTTAAGAGATAAAGCCCTTTTGATATAATTTCTTGTTTAATCTTTTTTGAAAATTTATTCCACATTAATTTTTCTAAAAACTCAGGAGCAGAACCTATTCCAATAAATCCTTTTATTTTTTTTGAAAAATATTTGAATTGTTTTAATCCTATCCATGAGCCCATACTTGAACCAATTAAAATAATATTTTTATTTTTAGTTATTTTATTAATTATTTTTTTAGTATCATCGGACCAAATACTTATATTTCCTCTAACAAACTTACCCGAAGATTTTCCATGACCAGAATATTCAAACCCAAGAAAACCAATTTTTTTATTTTTACAAAATTTTAATAAACTTTTGGGTTTATTTCCCTCAAGATCGGACATAAATCCGTGAAGAAAAACAACACAAAGGTTTGCTTTATTGTTTATCGATAAATATCTTATCTTTTTATATTTATTCAATTTTAGGTATTTGTATTTAGTCATATAAAGTTTATTTACATCAATTGATAATGTATATTTTAATTCAATGGCATCAAAATTAAAAGTATTACAAGTTATACCTAGGCTAGGTTACGGGGGTGCAGAAACTGGTTGTTATGATTTAGCTCATTATCTATATGAGCAAAAATGTAAGTCATACATAGTTACTAGTGGTGGGGAACTTTTGGAATATATAGATAAAAAAAAGGTAAAGCTAATAAAACTACCAGTCCATACTAAAAACCCTATTTTAATTATTATAAATAGTATTATCCTTGCCGTATTAATTTTATTTTTAAATATCTCTATTGTTCATGCAAGAAGTAGAGCACCTGCCTGGTCCTGTTATATTGCCACAAAACTTACAGCTCGTAAGTTTGTAACAACTTTTCATGGTACATATAACTTTAAAAGTTCTATTAAAAAATTTTATAATTCGATAATGGTTAAATCTGATCTGCTGATTGCAGGTTCAAATTTTATCTTTTCACATATTTCAGAAAATTATAAAAGATTTTTAAATTCTAAAAAAAAATTTTTAGTTATCTTTAGAGGTATTAATACTGAATATTTTGATGCTGATACAATAAAGCTTAAAAATGTAGAAAAATTAAAAAATTCTTGGAAAATTGAAGAAAATAAAAAAATTATATTATTACCTGGAAGACTTACTGCTTGGAAAGGGCAAGAAATGTTTATTGAAGCAATAAATTTATTTCAGTTAAAAAATCCTGAATTAGATTATGTTGCAGTAATTCTAGGAAATGATCAAGGAAGAACTGTCTATAGAAAAAAATTAGAGAGACTTGTTCAGCAATTTAACCTTACTCAAAAAATTAAATTTGTTGATAATTGTAGAGATATGCCCTTAGCTTATCACATATCAGATGTAATAGTTTCATCTTCAATTGAGCCCGAGGCATTTGGTAGAGTTTCAGTAGAAGCTCAAGCAATGAAAAAACCAATAATTGCAAGTAATATAGGAGGATCCAAAGAAACTGTAATAGATAATAAAACTGGATTATTATTTGACAGTGGAAATCCCAAATCATTATGCGATAAACTTGATGAAATAATAAAATTAGACAGTTTAACTTTAGATTTAATGGGTAGAGAAGGAAGAAAAAACGTTATAAATAGATTTAATATTGATAAAATGTGCTTAAACACTTATTCAGAATATAAAAAATTAATAAATTAATGCCAAATATTACGCTACCAGATGGTAAACAAATAAAATTTGATAAACCTGTTAGTGGTTTTGATATATGTGATAAAATTAGCAAATCTCTAACAAAAAATGCACTTATAATGAGTGTTGATGGTAAACAAAAAGACTTATCGTTTAATATCGAAACAGATTCAAAGGTAAAAATTTTCACAGCTAAAGATAAAGAGGGATTAGAGACTATAAGACATGACACTGCCCACATTATGGCAATGGCAGTTCAAGAATTATACCCTGGAACGCAAGTGACCATCGGACCAGTTATTGAAAATGGATTTTTTTATGATTTTGCAAGAAAAGATCCTTTCACAGATGATGATCTTAAAAAGATCGAAAAAAGAATGTCAGAGATAATAGATAAAGATGTTAAAACAAGAAGAGAGGTTTGGGACAGAGATAAAGCAATTGGTCATTTTAAAAAAATTGGCGAAAAATATAAAGCTGAAATAATTGAAAGTATTCCCAAAAATGAAGAACTTTCTATTTATCATCATGGGGATACCTGGCATGATTTGTGTCGAGGTCCACATCTAGTTTCCTCAGGAAAAATTGGTAAAGCATTTAAATTGACAAAAGTTTCAGGAGCATATTGGCGTGGAGACTCCGATAATGAAATGCTACAAAGAATTTATGGTACTGCTTGGTCATCTCAAAAAGAGCTAGATGACTATTTAAAACGAATTGAAGAGGCCGAAAAAAGAGATCACAGAAAACTTGGAAAAGAAATGGATCTATTTCATTTTAGAGAAGAAAGTCCAGGTTCAGTATTTTGGCATGAGCGAGGATGGAGTCTTTTTCAAAAATTAGTTGATTATATGAGATATAGACAAAAAAAAGCAGGTTATAAGGAAATAAATACACCTGAGATTTTAGATAGGAGTCTCTGGGAAAAATCAGGTCATTGGGAAAAATTTGGTGAGCATATGTACACATCAACAACACCAGATGAAAAAATATTTGCTATTAAACCCATGAATTGTCCAGGATGTGTTCAGGTTTTTAATCAAGGTTTAAAAAGTTATAGAGATCTGCCTTTAAAAATGTCAGAGTTTGGTAAAGTTCACAGGTATGAGCCATCAGGAGCACTACATGGATTAATGAGAGTAAGAGCTTTTACTCAAGATGATGCTCACATTTTTTGTACTGAGGATCAAATAACTAGTGAGTCATTAACTGTTACAAATCTAATTTTAAATATTTATAAAGATTTAGGTTTTAATAATGTAATTTTAAAATATTCAGATAGACCTGATGTACGAGTTGGTGAAGATCAGGTCTGGGATAAGTCAGAGGCAGCATTACTTGAGGCTGTTAAAGCAACAAAACTTGAATATAGCATCAATAAAGGAGAAGGTGCATTTTATGGACCAAAGATTGAGTTTGTATTGCGAGATGCAATAGGTAGAGATTGGCAGTGTGGAACATTGCAAGTTGATCTAAATTTACCAGAGAGATTAGGGGCAACTTATGTTGATAAGGATGGATCTAAAAAAATTCCAGTCATGCTTCATAGAGCATTATTCGGTTCGCTGGAAAGATTTATTGGAATATTAATAGAAAACTATGCAGGTAAATTACCATTTTGGATAAGTCCTCTCCAAGTTGTTGTAATTCCTATATCAGATGATTTTGATGAGTATGCAAAAAAAGTTTCTGAAAAATTAAATGATTCAGATATAAATTCTATAGTTGATTTAAAAAATCACAATTTAAATTACAAAATAAGGGAACATTCTTTGTCTAAAATACCAGTTCTGTTAATTTGTGGTAAAAAAGAAGTTGACAGTAATAGTGTAACTATTAGAAAGTTAGATAATAATAAACAAGAAACTATGAAGTTAGAAAAATTTTTAGAACAATACACTGCTTTAAGTAAAGTACCATCAAATTAAGTGGCAGATAAAAAAAATTATTTTCAGAGAAGAACTAAAGACATAGGTCCAAGGTCCAATAATCGGATCTATTCACCAGAGGTGCAGGTCATCTCTAGTGATGGAGAAAATCTTGGTGTTCTAAATACAACCCAAGCAATTTCAATGGCAAAGAACGATGGTTTAGATTTAATAGAAATTTCTCCAAATGCGAAGCCACCAGTTTGCAAAATTATGGATATGGGTAAATATAAATATGATGCTCAAAAAAAAGCTAATAAAGCAAAAAAGAAACAAAAAAAAATTGATCTCAAAGAAATAAAACTTAGACCAGTCACCGAGTTACATGATTATACTTTTAAGATAAAAAATGCTCAAAAATTTTTATCTAAGGGGGATAAAGTAAAATTCACAATTAGATTTAAAGGTAGAGAACTACAGCATAAATATCTTGGCAATGAGCTAATGGAAAAAATAAAATCTGATATCTTAAATATAGGTAAAATCGAACTTCATCCTAAGTTTGATGGTAAACAAATGATAATGGTAATTCAGCCTTTATAGCTATCATTAAATTAAGGTTGTAAAATTAAAATTATATTTGTATAAGTTCGCCCATGCCAAAACTAAAAACAAAAAGTTCAGCAAAGAAAAGATTTAAAATTTCTGCTAAAGGTAAAGTAATAATGGCTCAAGCAGGCAAAAGGCATGGAATGATTAAAAGAACAAATTCACAAATAAGAAAACAAAGAGGCACGACTACAATGTCAAAGCAAGATGGAAAAATTGTAAAATCTTATATGCCTTACAGTTTGAGAGGATAGAATGGCAAGAGTTAAAAGAGGTGTAACAAGTAGAGCAAAACATAAAAAAGTTTTGAAAGCTGTTAAAGGTCAATGGGGTAGAAGAAAAAATACTATACGAATAGCAAGACAAGCCATGGAAAAGGCTATGCAGTATGCTTATAGAGATAGAAGAAATAAAAAAAGAGAATTTAAATCTTTATGGATCCAAAGAATAAATGCTGGAGTAAGAGCAGAGGGCTTAACCTATTCAAAGTTTATAAATGGTTTAAATAAATCAGGAATTAAATTAGATAGGAAAATTCTAGCAGAAATAGCATATGATAACCCAGAGGCATTTAAAACTATAGTTAAAAAGGCTCAAGCAGCTTTAAACTAATCTTCTCTATTGTTTTTCCTAAGTTAAGAAATATTCTAAAGAAATGTCTGATATTATAAAAATAAAAAAAGAATATCTTAGCAAATTAAATAATGATTTAGATTTAAATAGTATTAATCAAATTAAGTCAGAATTATTTGGTAAAAGTGGAAAAATTACCAATGAGTTTAAAAAAATAGGATCAATCTCAGCAAATGAAAGAAAAAAATTTGCTTATGACCTGAACTTAGCCAAAGATGAGCTGCAAAACATTATAGAAAATAAACTCAAAGATAACGAAATAAAAGAAATAAATTTAAAACTTCAAAATGAACAGGTTGATGTAACTTTACCTGAGAGGAGTTTTAATAGAGGTAGAATACATCCAGTATCTCAAGTTATTGATGAAATATCATCTATATTTTCTGAAATAGGTTTTAGTGTTGCTGAAGGTCCTGATGTTGAAAATGAGTATAATAATTTTACAGCTCTTAATACTCCAGATAATCATCCAGCAAGAGATATGCATGACACTTTTTATTTAGATGATAAAAAAGAATTTTTATTACGAACTCATACTTCTCCTGTTCAAATAAGGACAATGCAAGGAGGAAAACCGCCATTTAAAATTATTGCTCCTGGAAGGACATATAGGTCTGATAGTGATCAAACCCATGCTCCAATGTTCCATCAGGTCGAAGGTCTTCATATTGATAAAAATATTAATATGGGCCACTTAAAGGGATGCTTAAATTATTTTATAAAAGAATTCTTTGAAGTTGACAAAATTCAGATGAGGTTTAGACCAAGTCATTTTCCATTCACTGAACCATCTGCTGAAGTTGACATTGGCTATAAACTTAAGAATGGTAAAATAATAATTGGTGAGGGAGATAAGTGGTTAGAGATTTTAGGATGTGGAATGGTTCATCCAAATGTTTTGAAAAATGTAAAAGTAGATCCTTTAAAATATCAAGGTTATGCCTTTGGAATGGGAATAGATAGATTAGCAATGTTGAAATATGGTATTAACGATTTGAGAGCTTTTTTTGAAACTGATTATAGATGGTTAAATCATTTTGGATTTGATCCTTTAGATGTCCCTTCAAATTATAGAGGTTTAAGTAGATGAAATTTACAATCGACTGGCTTAAAGAGCACCTAGATACAAAACTAAACGATCAAATGATAATTGATAAGTTAACAAATATAGGTTTAGAGGTTGAAAGCTTTGAAAGTCAGCAATCTGAGTTTGATCAATTTATTGTTGCTAAAATTATTAATGCTGAAAAGCATCCTAATGCCGACAGATTAAGCTTGTGTGATGTTGATATTGGACAAGGGAAAACTGTTAAAGTTGTTTGTGGAGCACCGAACGCAAAAAAAAATCTTTACACCGTGTACGCGCCTCCGGGAGCTTTAATTCCTAAGAGCCAAACAAAATTGGCTATAAGCAAAATAAGAGGAGTAACTTCCTATGGTATGCTTTGTTCAGAGTCAGAATTGAAATTATCAAATGAAAGTGAGGGGATCATAGATTTATCTTCAAAAAAATATACTGGAGAAGTTGGAAAAAAATATTTTGCTAATAAAAATCCGAAGGTTGTTGATATTTCAATTACACCAAATAGAGCAGACTGTCTCGGTTTAAAAGGTATAGCAAGAGATTTAGCTGCAGCAGGAGCAGGTAAATTAAAAAAAAAAAATGAGGATAAAATTAAGTTTTCAGGATCACAAAATATTAAAGTTAAAATTGCTAATGATAAAAATCAGGGATGCACAGCATTTGGTAGTTGTTTAATAAAAGGAATAAAGAATACTGATAGCCCTAAATGGTTAAGAGATAAAATTCTTTCATTAGGTCAAAAACCGATCTCTGCAGTAGTTGATGTAACTAACTATGTTATGATTGATTTAAATAGACCCTTACACGCTTATGATGCTGATAAAATTGATCAAGGTATAATAGTTCGAAACTCAAAGAAGGGTGAGAGCTTTGAAGCGTTAGACAACAAAAAATATACACTTGAGGAAAATATGTGCGTAATATCCGATAAATCTGGTGTTTTAGGTTTAGGTGGTATCATAGGTGGGACTAGATCAGGCACAGAAAAAGATACTAAAAATATACTCTTAGAATCTGCTTATTTTGAACCAAAATCAATTAGATCTACCTCAAAAATACTCAATTTAGAAACGGATGCCAAGTATAGATTTGAAAGAGGAATTGATCCTAATTCAATTAATGAAGGACTGATAAAGGCAGCAACACTAATTCAAAAAATATGTGGTGGATCAATCAGCAAACTAGATATTTCAAAAAATAAAAAATTTAATAATACACTTATAAAATTTTCATTAGGTTTGTTTCAAAGTATAACTGGATTTAAGGTTTCTGACAAAGAAACAGTTAAGATTTTATTAGATTTAGGTTTTGTAGTTAAAAAGAATAAAAAGATCTTTAATCTTACTGTACCTTCTTGGAGACCTGATATTACCCAACCAATTGATATAGTTGAAGAGATTGTAAGAATAAAAGGTTATGATCAAATAAGAACTGAAACTCCAGATAAAATTAGAAATAAACAAACTTTAAATTATCAGCAAAAATTATTTCATTTTTTACAGAGATCTGTAGCGTCTAAAGGTTACTACGAAACTGTGACATGGTCATTTACAGACGCCAAAATAAACAAAATGTTTAAAGAAGATAAAAATGAAGTTAGAATAGTAAATCCGATAAGTTCAGATTTAAATGTTCTTAGAAGTTCTATTTTCTCAAATTTACTTTTTTATTTAAAAAAAAATTTGGATAGAGATATAACAGATATATCCCTTTTTGAAATTGGACCAGTATTTACTGGAAAAAAACCTGGCCAACAAGAGATTGTTATTTCTGCACTTAGATCTGGAATGGTATCAAGACTTAACTGGATTGAAAAAGAAAGAAAAGTAGATGTTTTTGATGCTAAAAGGGATGTAATTCAAAGTTTGATTGAGGTAGGCTTGGATCAGAAAAAATTTCATATAAATTCTAAAGTTCCAAATTATTATCATCCAGGGAAATCAGGAGCTATTTATCAAAATTCAAGCTCTGAAAAGCCAGTGGCCTTATTTGGAGAAATTCATCCGAATATCATCCAAAAATTGGATATTAAAACTGAAGCATTGATAATATTTGAGATCTTTTTAGATAAAATAGGTCAATTTAAGAATAAACTTAAGGATCAAAAAAAGAAATATCAATATTCAGATTTTCAGAAATCTGAAAGAGACTTTGCATTTATAATAGATAAAAACTTTAAAGTTCAAGAATTGGTTAAAATAATCTCAGAAATTGATGAGAAACTTATTAGAAATGTAAAAATTTTTGACTTATATGAGGGAGAAACTATTCCAGGGGATAAAAAATCAGTTGCTTTGAGTGTGACTATTCAGTCTTTAGAAAAATCCTTAAATGATCAAGATCTGGAAAACATAAATAATTTGATTATTTCAACAGTTGAATCTAAATCTGGCGCGAAAATTAGATCATAAAATGTCTGCAATTGATAATATTAGAAATTTTGCAATTATAGCACATATAGATCATGGCAAATCAACAATCGCAGATAGAATAATTCATAAATGTGGTGGATTAACAGAAAGAGAAATGAAAGCACAAGTTTTAGACTCTATGGATATTGAAAGAGAGCGAGGAATAACAATTAAAGCACAAACAGTTAAACTAAACTACAAGTCCAAAGATGGAAAAAATTATATCCTTAATATTATAGATACCCCGGGACATGTAGATTTTAGTTATGAGGTAAGTAGATCATTATATGCTTGTGAAGGATCAATTTTAATTGTTGATAGCACTCAGGGTGTAGAAGCTCAGACATTGGCAAATGTTTATCAAGCAATGGATATTAATCACGAAATTATTCCAATTTTAAATAAAATAGATTTACCAGCCTCTGAAATTGAAAAAACGAAAAATCAAATTGAAGATGTGATAGGTATAGATACTTCTAATTCAATTGCATGCTCTGGAAAAACTGGAGAGGGTATTGAAGAGATACTAGAAAAGATAATTCAAATTTTGCCACCACCAAAAGGAAATGAAAATGATATTTTAAAATGTCTATTAGTGGATAGTTGGTACGATTCTTATCTTGGTGTTGTAATTTTAATTAGAGTAATTGATGGTAAAATTAAAAAAAATATGAAAATAAAAATGATGTCTACTAATCAAGAGTATATTATTGAAAAGGTTGGAGTTTTTACACCTAAGCCAAAAGATATGGAAGAGCTTAATTCTGGTGAAATTGGTTTTATTATTACTGGTATAAAAAATCTTTCTGACACAAAAGTTGGTGATACAATATGTGAAGCTAATAGCCCTCTAAAAGAAGCATTACCAGGTTTTAAACCAAGTAAACCAGTGGTATTCTGCGGACTATTTCCAGTCGATAGCTCAGAATATCAAAAACTAAAAGATGGACTAGCAAAGTTAAAATTAAATGACTCTAGCTTTTCATTTGAACCTGAATCTTCCTCAGCACTTGGACTTGGTTTTAGATGTGGTTTTTTAGGCCTTTTGCATTTGGAAATTATAACAGAAAGACTAGAAAGAGAATTTGATATTAACTTATTAACTACTACTCCTGGAGTCGTTTACAAAGTTCATTTAAACAATAGTAAAGTTTTAGATTTGCAAAACCCTTCAAATTTACCAGACTCAACAATAATTGAGTATATTGAAGAACCTTGGATTAAGGCTACAATTATTACACCTGATCAGTATTTAGGATCAATAATAAAAATATGCCAAAATAAAAGAGGAATTCAGACAAATTTAAATTATTCAGGTAATAGAGCAGTTCTTAATTATGAAATACCACTTAATGAAGTTGTTTTTGATTTTAATGATAGATTAAAATCAATAACTAGTGGATATGCAAGTTTTGATTATGAAATTATTGGTCATAGAGAGGGAGAATTAGTTAAATTATCGATACTAGTAAATGGTGAGACAGTAGATGCATTAGCAATGATGGTTCATAAAGATTTTGCTCAGACGATCGGAAGAGAAGTATGTGAAAAACTTAAAGATTTAATACCAAGGCATAACTTTATGATACCAGTTCAAGCTGCAATTGGAGGAAAAATTATTGCAAGAGAGACAATAAAGGGATTTAAAAAAGATGTCCTAACAAAAATTCATGGTGGGGGAGCAAGAGATAGGAAAAGAAAGTTACTAGATAAACAAAAGAAAGGTAAATCAAGATCCAAACAATTCGGCAAGGTTGAAATACCACAAGAAGCATTTATTGGAGTGTTAAAAATTAACAAAGATTAAAATGAATATTAAAACATTTTACACAATTTACTACAGACACAGAATCCAAAAAGCTAATATATTATTAAAAATATATATTTTATTAATATTGCCTATTAGATATTTATTAAATATTCCATTTTTACCAAAAAAAATAAATCTTGATGAACACTCAAAATCTAATACTGAATTATTTAAAAAAGATTTAGATTATTTATTTGAGTATTTTAACAGTGATAAAGGCGATTATTATATTAATCAATATATGCAACCAATTAAAAAAAAAAATAAAAGAATTGATGCCCATGGTTATTCTAAAATATACGAAAGATACTTTGAAAAAATAAGGAATGGTAATTTAAATGTTTTAGAATTAGGATCTTTTTATGGAAATGCAGCTGGGGCATTCTTTTACTATTTCAAGAATTCAAGTATTTATTCTGGGGACATATGCCCTGATTTATTCAGGTATAAATCGCAAAGATTAAAAAACTTTTACATAAATACTTCAAGTGAAGTTTCAATTAAAAAAGACCTTATAGATAATCAAAGAATATTTAATGTTATCATTGAGGATGCATCACATACCTTGAGGGATCAAATTATAAGTTTATTTATGCTGTTTAAAATCTTATCACCAAAAGGAATTTTTATTTGTGAAGAACTTGATTTTCCAGAAACAAGAAAAGACATGAATATAAATAATGAATACCCTGATCTTAAGAATATTTTAAAAGCGATAAAATCGAATAGAGACTTTAATTCCAAATATATAAAAGAAGAAGATAAAAAATATTTTTTAGATAATTTTAATACTATAGAAATTTTTAAAGGTAAAATTAACGAAGTTGCCGTGATACAAAAAAAATAATTCGGAGAGATGGCCGAGCGGTTTAAGGCGCACGCTTGGAAAGTGTGTGTACCCTCACAGGTACCGTGGGTTCGAATCCCACTCTCTCCGCCACATATTTTTTGATTAATTGTTATTATAAGTTAATATTATATAATATGAAATTTAATGATATATCAGTTGTAATTTTATTTTATAAAACATCTTATAAAGTAATTAAGAATCTCAGTAATTATAAAAATTTTGATATTTATATTTTAGATCAAAGTAACGATATTATTTTAAAAAATAAAATTGAAAAAAAATTTCCTAAAATTAAATATTATGGAATTTCAAATAAAAATAATGGATTTGCAAAAGGTATTAACTTTTTAGTAAAAAAAACAAAATCAAAATATTTTCTTTGTACACAACCTGATACAAATATTACACAAAAATCAATTTTAAAATTAAAAAAAACATTAAAAATTAAAAAAGACTCAGTTATATCGGTTCCTAAAATAAAGGGATTTAAAAACTACTCAAATAAAAAAAAAGATATGAAAATATTTCCGGTAAAAAAAATTTTAGGGGCAGTTTTTCTTGCGGATAAAAAAAAATTTATGGAGTTAAATATGTTTGATGAGAGATTTTTTTTTTATTGGGAGGATGTGGACTTATGCAAAAAAATAGAATTATCTAATTTAAATATATATCTAAACAGTAGTGTTGTAGCCAAGCATAAAGGTGAAGGATCAGTCAAAGCAAACTTAAAAACTTTTATAATTAGAAAAGTCAATTTTAAATATGGAGAGTATTTATACCAATCAAAATATAGTAAAATAAAAATTATTAAAATTTTACGAGAGCCAATTAAATTTTTATTACTGTTAATTTTTTATACATTTACATTTCAGTTTAATAAAGCTGTTGAGTCCTTATGTTCAATATATGCAATTGCAAAATTTTTATTAAATAGTGGGGTAAATTTAATTAAAAATAGTTTTTTTCAAAAAAAGGCAATAAATTAGGCAAATATCTGCTGTTTTTGTTAAATAGAAAAAAAAAAAGTTCGTTACCGAAAAAACGTTTAATTGCAGTGCTTTTTTAAGCATTCAATTAAATCTGATTTTATTTAAATTTTAAAAAATGTTATAATTATTTTTTCCAAAAAAATAAATGACAAAACAAAACACATCAAATTATCAAGCAGACTCCATCAAAGTTCTAAAAGGCCTTGAGGCTGTAAGAAAAAGACCAGGAATGTATATTGGTGATACTGACGATGGTACTGGACTTCACCATATGGTTTATGAAGTTGTAGACAATTCTATAGATGAAGCATTAGCTGGTTATTGTAAAAACATAGTCATTGATATAAACAAAAATGGTTCTATTACAGTTAGTGATGATGGAAGAGGTATACCAGTCGATATTCATAAGGGTGAAAAAAAATCAGCAGCAGAAGTAATAATGACTCAACTTCATGCTGGAGGAAAATTTGATCATAACTCATATAAAGTTTCAGGTGGTTTACATGGAGTAGGTGTATCAGTTGTTAATGCTTTATCTGAAAAATTAGAGTTAGAAATAAATAGGGATGGTAAAAAGTATTTTACAGAGTTTAGTAATGGTGATGCAAAGTATCCTTTAAAAATTATAGGTAAATCAAAAGAATTAGGAACAAGGATAACTTTTTCGCCATCAAAAAAAATCTTTTCATCAACAAAGTTTAGTACCTCTACGATTCAAAAAAGAATGAGAGAACTAGCTTTTTTAAATAAAGGTTTAAAAATTTCTGTAAATGACCTAACTTTAAAGAACGTAAAATCAACAGTTTTTAAGTTTGATGGTGGTATTTTAGAATTTGTAAATTTTCTTGATGAGAAAAGAGAAAAGTTAAAAAATAAGAATGGAAATGAATTATTTAAAAAACCTATTTATATTGAACAAAACAAAAATAATTTAGAGGTAGAATGTGCCCTACAATGGAACTCAGGTTATTCTGAGGATGTATACCCTTATACTAATAATATATTCCAAAAAGATGGAGGTACACATCTTCTTGGTTTCAGAAGTGCATTAACCCGAGTAGTAAATAAATATGCCAATGAGGCTAATCTTTTAAAAAAGAATAAACTTTCTATTTCTGGAGATGATGTGAAAGAGGGATTAACATGTGTTTTGTCAATTAAAATACCTGATCCAAAGTTTTCTTCACAAACAAAAGATAAACTTGTTTCGTCTGAAGTAAGAAATATAGTTGAAACAGTTATAAGTGAAAAATTATCTTTATGGTTTGACCAAAATCCATCAATTGTGAAGATTGTATTATTAAAAATTATTCAAGCTGCACAGGCTAGAGATGTTGCAAGAAAAGCAAGGGAAAATGTTAGAAGAAAAGGTGCACTTGAACTTACAGGTCTACCAGGAAAGTTAGCAGACTGTCAAAATTCAAAACAAGATGGTACAGAACTATTTATAGTTGAGGGAGACTCGGCAGGGGGTTCTGCAAAACAAGGCAGAAACAGAGAGTTTCAAGCAGTTTTACCATTAAGAGGAAAAATATTAAATACCTACGTAGATAATAATGGAAAAAAGAAAAATGGAAGTGCCAATGACTATAAAACTAAAGCCTTATCTAAGATGATCTCTTCAAACGAAATTATTACTTTAATTAATGCCTTAGGATTAGATCCAAAAAACGATGATTTGGATTTAAAAAATTTGAGATATGGAAAAATAATTATTATGACGGATGCTGACGTTGATGGCTCACATATAAGAGCATTGTTGCTTACATTTTTCAATAATAGCCCATTCAATAAACTAATAGAAAACGGGCATATTTATTTGGCCCAACCACCTTTGTTTAAAATTAATAAAGGCATGAAAGGAATTTATATCAAAGATGAGAAAGAATTAGAGAGATACATTTTAAAAAATACAAAAGAGCTAAGTAAACTTAAGAAAGGTTCAAAAGAATATGATAAAAATCTTTCAATTGAAAAATCAAAATTAAATATACAAAGGTTTAAAGGATTAGGAGAAATGAATCCAGATGAATTATGGAATACTACATTAAATCCTGAAACTAGGAACTTATTAAAAGTTGAATATTCAAAAGATATAAAGAAAGACCATGAAATCATACATACATTAATGGGCAATGATGTAGCTTTAAGGAAGGACTTTATAATTTCTAACGCCATCGATGTTCTCAATTTAGATATATAATCAATGAAGTTTTTTGAGACTTCTAAATTCTATTCTCTTAATAGACTTGAATATATAAAATTAAGATGGATAGCTATAATTGGTCAATTGATAACTATCAATATTGTAAAATTTTTTTTTAATTTTGAATTTGATTATTTTCTTTCAAATTTAATAATATATTTTGGAGCACTAAGTAATTTATTTTTAATATATTATTATAAAAGAAATCAAATTACCGATAGATCTTCATTTGTTTTTCTCTGCTTGGATATCTTTCAATTGAGCTCTTTGCTTTATTTAACTGGTGGAATAGTAAATCCTTTTTCTATATTTATTATTATACCTAGTATTTTTTCGTCGATATACCTTGCAAAAAGATCAAGTATTTTACTGGTCATTTTAACAGTATTATCAATAATCATATTAACATTTTTTAATAGAGATTTGCCATCACCTCTTAATCAACATTTTCATGTAAGTGACTACTATTATTATGCAATTCCATTATCTCTTATTGTGGCTTTACTTTTTTTGAGTTTTTTTTCTATTACCTTTGGTGTTGAAAGAAAAATTAGAGAGCGGGCCTTAAATAAAATGGAATCTATTATAGCAAAGGAGCATGAATTGGTCTCACTTGGGGGGCAAGCAGCAGCGGCTGCTCATTCACTTGGTACACCACTTTCCACCATTAAGATAATTTTATCAGATTTAAATAAAGAGTTTAAAAACACAAAAAATTTTAATAAAGATTTAGAGCTACTATCAAGTCAAGTAGATAGATGCATAGAAATTCTTAAAAAATTAAGCATGAATCCAAATATTGATGATGAGTTTTTAGATAAAAATATTACATTAAAAGATTATTTAGTTCAAATCATAAGATCTTTTGAGGAAATAAGTAAAAAAGAATTCAATTTAATTGTAGATCAATTTAATAATCCTATAACATTACCAAAAAAAATTGAGGTCGTATATGGTCTAAGAAATTTCATTGGTAATGCAAATAAATTTTCAAAAAAAAAAATATTTATTAATTTAAAAAGTGATATTGAAGAGACTATTATAAAAATAGAGGATGATGGAGAAGGATTTCCAAAAGATATTATTCATAAAATAGGAGAACCTTATTTAAAGAGTATGGCTGGAAGTAATAGTAAAATGGGAATGGGTCTAGGAGTATTCATTGGAAAGACATTACTTGAAAAAAATCTTGCAACCATTTCATGTAAGAATTCAAAAACGAGATCTGGTGCTGAAATTACTATTGTTTGGAAAAATAAAGATTTAAATTCTTTTAATTTTAGTTAAGTTTTTTTTTATCACTAAACAAATCACTTAATTGGTTTATCATGACATCACCAAGCTCTTGAACATCTGTTATTTTTATCGCTTTTGAGTAATACCTTGAAACATCATGACCAATTCCTATCGCTAATATTTCGATGTTGCTTTTGTTTTCAATAAATTTAACAGTTTTTTTCAAGTGTTTTTCAAGGTAATCGCCATAATTTACACTCAAAGTACTGTCATCGACAGGTGCACCATCAGATATAACCATAAGTATTTTCCTTTCTTCTTTGCGTTTTTGTAATCTATTAAATGCCCAATTAATTGCTTCTCCGTCTATGTTTTCTTTTAATAATCCTTCTTTAAGCATTAAACCTAAATTATTTTTTGAAATTCTCCATTGTGTATCTGCACTTTTATAAATTATATGTCGTAGATCATTTAATCTTCCTGGATTTTTTGGTTTGCTGTGTTTGTTCCAACTTTCTCTTGATTGTCCTCCTTTCCAATTTTTTGTTGTAAAACCAAGAATTTCAACTTTGACTGCGCATCTTTCAAGTGTTCTAGATAAAATGTCTGCACATATTGCTGCAATAGTTATAGGTCTCCCTCTCATAGATCCAGAGTTGTCAATCAAAAGCGTAACAACTGTATCTTTAAATTCATAATCCTTTTCTTTCTTAAAAGATAATGAACTATGAGGATCCATTATTACTCTAGTTAATTTTGATGTGTCTAATAAGCCTTCCTCTAAATCAAATTCCCATGCTCTTTTTTGGCTTGCTAATAATTGTCTTTGAAGTTTATTGGCTAATTTAGTTATCAAATCTTGAAAAGTTATTAGTTGCTGATCTAAATTTTTTCTTAATTTAGATACTTCCTCTAAATTTTCCAGATTTTCAGCTTTAGAAATTTCATCAAATTCTTTAGTAAATACCTTATAGTCTTTATCATTAAATTCTGTCCCATACTTTTGAATAATTGTTTCACTAGTTTGATTTTCAGAGTCTGATTCCACAGATTGATCTTCAATTTTGTGTTCACTAAAATCATATTCAGAGTCTATGCCTTCTTGATTATCTTCTTGTTGTTTCTTCGCATCATTTTCATCAGAATCAGGTGACTGGTTATCTTGATTTTCATCAGATTGATCAATTTCATCTTGCTGATTGTTTTCGTTTGTACTTTCATTTGTATCATCGAATATGTTTAGTTCTTGCAAAATTTCCGAAACTTTAGAGTTGTAAATTTCTTGATTTTCTAAATTTTTTGATAAAAATTCTAAATGATCTTTTAATGATTTATCAAAATCATTTTTCCAAAAATTTAAAATTTTTTCATTTTGATGATTTAATTTAATATTAAAAAAATTTTCAAGCATATATAATTCAAAAGCTTCATTAACATTGACATCTTCCTTTGAAATCAATTGATCGTTTTTTTTTAATGAAATTTTATTAATATAATTTTCTTTAAGATTAGCACCTACACCCTTTAGAATTTTTGAACCCAATAATTCACACCTAATTTTTTCTGATAACTCATAAAGATTTTTATATGATAAATTTTTAGGAAGGTTTTTTTTATATACTTCTGTATTTGAAAATTTTTTTTTTAAAGCGCTTGAATCGCTCTTAGCTCTATATTTTATAAAATCATGTCTTGTTTCTAATTTTTCAAGTTCAAATAGATCTATTTTTTTATTATTAACTTTATGCTTTTCAAACGAGAAATCATCAGATATTGCATTAGCAGTTGATATAAGAGCTAGTTTAAATTTTTCTTTAATATTATTTTCTTTACCCATTTAGTTTTGAATTAACCATTGACTCTGGCAATTCTTCACCAAAGCATCTCTGGTAGTATTCTGCAATAATATTCTTTTCAATTTCATCACATTTATTTAAAAAAGTTACCCTGAAACCGTAACCAATGTTTTTAAAAATCTCTGAATTTTCTACCCAATGTAAAACCGTCCTTGGGCTCATAACCGTGGAAATATCACCAGCAACAAAACCCTTCCTTGTAAGTGTTGCTACTTTAATCATATTTGCAACTTTTTCCTTACCTTTTGAATTATTCAGACTTTTATTTTTTGCAAGAATTATTTCCATTTCTTTTTCAAGACTCAAATAATTTAATGAAGTAACAATATTCCACCTATCCATTTGGCCTTGGTTGATTTGTTGAGTACCATGATAAAGACCAGTTGTATCACCTAATCCTATTGTGTTTGATGTTGCAAACAATCTAAAATATTTATTTTGTTTTATTACTTTATTTTTATCCAATAGAGTGAAACTCCCGTCAGCCTCTAACACTCTTTGTATGACAAACATAACATCTGGCCTTCCTGCATCATATTCATCAAAAACTAAAGCTACAGGATTTTGGATAGACCATGGCAAAATTCCTTCTTTGAATTCTGTTATTTGTTTGCCATCTTTAATTGAAATTGCATCTTTTCCTATTAAATCAATTCTACTTACGTGACTATCTAGATTTATTCTTATGCACGGCCAATTTAGTCTCGCAGCAACTTGCTCTATATGCGTAGATTTTCCAGTTCCGTGGTAGCCTTGTACCAAAACTCTTTTATTAAATGAAAAGCCTGACAATATTGCAAGTGTTGTATCTTTATCAAAAATATAATTTTTATCAATTTCAGGAACATATTCATTTTTCTTTGAGAAAGCTTCAATTTCTAAGTCGGAGTCTATCCCAAAAGTTTGTTTAACTGATAGTTTAATGTCTGGTTTTATATCTAAATTATTTATCAATTTTATTCCTGTATGTATTCTTTAACTGTGTATATGCTAAAGTTATTACCTTAAGTTTTTCCTCATAATTTTTATCCCCAGAATTAATATCAGGGTGAAATTTTTTAACAAGTTTTTTAAACTTCTGCTGTATTTTGTCCCATTTTAAACCAACAGAAATACCAAGTACAGCAAATGCTTTTATATCATTATTGTTAAATTTTAAATTTCTCTCATTATTTAAATGTTTTTTAAATTTTAAATCATCAAATCCTTCATTTAATACATTATTCCATAAAACTTTAAAAAAATTATCTGAAGAGCTGAAACCCTGTGTTGGTTTATGCCATGTAACGTCACTTTTTAGAAAGTTAATTACTTCTTCGTCATTCATACCAGAAAAATAATTCCAGTTCTTATTAAATTCTTTAACGTGCTTTAGACACAAAAGTCTGAAATTCTTACTATTGTCCTTTTCAATTGGCGCTCTATACTCCCCTATTTCAAAGCAATTATTCCAATCACAAATTGTTTTCATAATGTATAATAATATATATTTTTATGGATATAAAAACATTAAATTTAAAAATCAAAAAGAAAATATTTGATAATATTTCATGTCAGTCTTTGTCAATTGAGGACAAAACGTTTTTACATGAAAAACATAAAAGTCATAACAAAAATAAATTTCATATTAAATTAATTATTAAGTCAAAAGAATTAAAGTTATTAAATAAAATTGACTCGAATAAAAAGATTTACTCAATTCTCTCGAATGAAATAAAAGAGTATATTCATTCAATTCAAATTCAAATATTATAAAAATTGGTTTCTAATAAATTTTGAAATTTCTTTTAATTCAAAGAAATTATTGTAAGAAACTTGACCTATTTTATTAATTAAAATTAGATTAATTTTTTTACTAATATTTTTTTTATCATTTTTAATATAACCTAAAAGTTTGTTTGTATCTTTTTTATTAAAATAATTATTTATTTTTAATGAATTATTTATTTTAGAAATATGATTTATTATAAGTTTATATTCTTTATAGTTTAACAGATTTTTTTTAAAGCTAAATTCAGATGCACTATTAATACCAAGTAGCACAGCCTCCCCATGATTGAGTCCTTTTGAATATTTATATGTTGCTTCATACGAATGCGCAAAAGTATGACCTAAATTAAGAGTCTTTCTTAAATTTTTTTCCTTTACGTCTTTTTCAACAATTTTTTTCTTTATAAAACAACTTTTATAAATTGCTTGATCTATATATGGTTTTTTTAAGTTAATTATTTTTTCAAAATTATTTAGCAAAAAATAAAAAAATTTTTTATCACTAATTATTGAATGTTTGAATATTTCGGCATATCCACATATTAATTCTCTTTTAGGAAGATATTTTAAAAATTTGATATCAGCTATGACTAGATCTGGTTGGTAAAAGGATCCAATCAGATTTTTACCATAATCGCTATTAATTCCAGTTTTTCCACCAATACTACTATCCACCTGGGCTAATAAAGTTGTAGGGATATTAATAAATTTAAGACCTCGTTTAAAAATGCTTGCAGCAAATGCAGAAACGTCTCCAATTATACCACCTCCTACTGCAATTAAACAATCATTACGATTGAAATTATTTTTAAGCATTATATTCAAAATTTTATTTACACTTTTTTGATTTTTATTTTTTTCACTTGAATAAAATTTGTGAAAAATAATATTTTCTTTAATTTTTTTTCTTAGGATATTAATTATTTTAAATGGAACCTTGCTATCATAAATAATTAAAAAGTTTTTTGCATTAATTTTATCTTTTTTTAAAATTTTATTAATTTGAGCGATTAGATTCGACCCTACATAAATATTATAATTAGAATCTTTGGAATTGATTAATATCTTTTTATTTTTCATAAATTTCTAAAATTTTTTTTACAATTTCATTTTTATTCATTTTATCACAATTAACTTTAAACTCTGATAAAGAGTATATTTTAGACCTATTATCGATCAAGTTGATTAAATCTTTTCTTTTTAAATTGTAGGTTATTGGTCTTTTTTTACTTTTAGTTAATCTAGATATTAAGGTATTTTTTTCCCATTTAAGCCATATTGAACAATCATTTTTGAGAATCCTAGATCTTATTTTTTCGCTAAGAAATGCACCACCACCTAGTGCGATAATATTATTAGACATTTTTAAAATATTTAATGTAATTTTTTCCTCTAACTTTCTAAAAAAAACCTCACCTTTTGTTTCAAAAATAGTTGCAATTTTTAAATCTAGTTCTTTTTCAATCAATCTATCAATATCATAAAGTTTTAAACCCGTAACTTTAGCAAGTAATAGACCTATACTGCTTTTACCGGACCCCGACATTCCTAATAAAACAAGGTTTTTTTTCATTTATATAAATAATCTGTATTGAAAAAACATAATATTGTCTTAATTTGATTTATTATAAAAACGTTATATGTATTTTCAAAAAAAGCAAGCAATTGGTAAATCAAACTATTTATTAAAGCTGATTATTAAAATTGCTTTAGTATTTTTTTTATTTTTTATAATATTGCTTTTGGTAGATCAAATAAATTTTCCATCTCCAAATAAAAAAATTGAAAAAATAATTCCAAATGAGAATCTTAAAATTATTAAGTAAATTTTTTTTTTTTAATATTTTTTACACATTTTTGCTTTGTCAAAATGTTAGTTCAAATGAACCTGTGGATATTTGGACTATAAATAATAATTCTATCGAGCAAAACGAAGAAATCAAAGATAAAGTTAATAAAGATGAGGAAAATTTTATTGAATTCCAAAGTCTCGAAAAAAATATTTTAAATTCAGTTAAGTTGGAAGATAATTTAAAAAATAAAGAAAAAACCTACTTAGTAGGAATATTTGACCCTGCAGATAATGATCTTAGTTTAAATATGTGGGAACTAACGGATGGAAAAAAAATATCAAAAATAATAAAAAAAATAAATAATCTAAATTTATCAGATGATGCTAAAGACTTATATAATAAGTTACTTTTAACAAATGCACTTCCCCCAAAAAATAATTTTTCAGAAGATGAATTTATTAATTTAAAAATAAGTTGGTTAATTAAAAATAATGATATAGATTTAATATATGAGTTTTTGATCAGTAATAATAAAAAAGTTAACCATGAACTTTTGCAATATTATGTTGACCAAAACTTATCAAAAAATAACTTGAACAAATCTTGTGAAATATTTTCGAAGATTAAATCAATTAAATTAAATAACTATTTACTAAAATTTAAAATTTATTGCCTAATTTACAAAGATCAAAAAGAAATTGCACAAATGCAATATGATCTATTAAAAGAGAGTGGATTTAAAAACAAATTTTTTGAACAAAGATTTAATTATTTAATGGGATACGAAGAAAAAATAAATGTAGATATTTCTGAAAAAAATATATTAAATTTCCACCTATCACATAAAACTAATCCAGATTTTACGTTTATTCCAAGTGAAAGCACTAATCAATTAATCTGGCATTATTTACAAAATAATAACTTATTACAAAAATTGGATGAAATTGATATTGAAGATGACCAGAAAGTTATTTCTATAGAGAAAGAGACTCATAATGGAAATTATTTAGAAAAGGATTTATTAGGATTATACACTAGATATAAGTTCAGTATTAATCAGCTTATTTCAATAGAAGATACATATAAATTGCTTCCAGAAAATAAATCTAGAGCATTATTATATCAAGGTTATTTAATTTCAAAAGACGTTCCGTCAAAAATTAAACTTTTAAAAATTTTAAAAGAAAGTTTCAAAAAAAGTGAAATTAATAATGCTTTAAATGTTGAATTAGTTGATATGCTTGAAAGTTTAAAAGAAGATGAGATACCAAATGAATATTTAGAGTTTTATAATTACTACTTAGCAGAGAAAATAAATGAAAATAAAAAAATTAAATTAAATAATAAAATTATCCACCAATCTAAATTGATTAATTATTTTCAGGATAATATGGATATCGGCCAAGCTGAAAAAGAAATTAATAAAATGTTAAAAAAAATTAAAAAAAAACAAAAATATTATTTTTCAACAAAGGATATCATTATTATCGAGTCCTTAATATCAGATGGAGCAAAAATAGATCACAAAAATCAAGAATATCTCGAACTTGATAAGGCTAATATTCCAACAGATATTCAAGTAATGATTAATGATGGGGAAGTCGCGATGATTCTATTGCGTTTAGTAGAGATAATCGGAGAGGATAATTTAAAAGATTTAGGTACCGAAAGCCTATATTTTATTTTGACTACACTTAATAAATTAGGAATTGATAAAATTAGAAATGAAATGATTATTAAAACTATTCCTTTAAAAGCTTAAAATTAATAATAAAGTAATTTAAAATGTCTTTAAAAAATATAATAACTGTACCTGACGAAACTTTAAGAAAGATATCTGATCCTATTGAAACTGTTGGGAAAAATGAAAAATTATTTATAAAAGATTTATTTGAAACAATGTATCATAATAAAGGCATAGGTTTAGCAGCAATTCAGGTTGGAATACCAAAAAGAATAATTGTTTTAGATGTAAATCAAAAAGATGAAAAAAAAAATCCTCTATGTTTTATTAACCCTGTTGTAAAAAAAATAAGTAATGAAAAATCGACTTATGAAGAGGGTTGTTTAAGTCTACCAGAAACTTTTATTGAGATCGAAAGACCAAAAGTTTGTTTAGTTGAATATATTGACATTGAAGGAAAGAAAAAAGAAATGGAGTGTGATGATCTTTTATCTACTTGTATACAACATGAAATTAATCATCTAGATGGAAGATTAATAATCGATTTTTTATCAAAACTAAAAAGAGATGTAATAATTAAAAAATTATCAAAAAATAAACCAAATACTGATAGAATTGTTGTTTAGAAATGCTTAAAAAAATTGTTTTTATGGGTACACCGATATTCGCAGTTCCCATCTTAAAATCACTTTATCAGAATGGCTATCAAGTGTCCGCTGTCTATACTCAGGCACCTCAAAAATCCAATCGAGGAATGAAAGTAACAAAATCTCCAGTCCATTTAATTTCAGAAACATTAAGCTTAGAGATAAGAACACCAAGAAGTTTTAAAAATAATAACGAAGAATATCAATATTTGAAAAAGTTAGATCCTGATTTAGTATTAGTGGTTGCATATGGTCAAATTATACCAGAAAAATTTTTAGGAATTGCGAAAAAAGGTTTTATCAATATTCATGCCTCTTTACTTCCAAATTATAGAGGTGCTGCACCAATTCAAAGAGCAATTATGAATTTGGATAAAGAAACAGGAATAAGTATAATGAAAATAAACTCTAATTTAGATGAAGGACCAGTTTGTAATTCTTACAAAATACAAATTGATGAAAAAGATAATACAGAAACTTTATCAGAAAAGTTATCTTTGCTAGCAGCTGAAAATTTTTTAGATGATATTGACGATATATTGGAAAACAGAGCTAATTTTAAAGACCAAGATCATACTAAAGCAACATACGCTAAAAAAATAGACAAAAAGGAAGCAAGTATTGATTGGAATATCTCAGCAAAAAATATTATAGCAAATATCAATGGTTTAAATGGTTCTTATTTTTTCTTTAAAGGTACAAGGTATAAAATTCTCAAGGCCGAACTAGGTTATTCAAATGGAAAAGCTGGCGAAATTATTAGTAATAACCTTGAAATTGCATGTAGGGAAAGGTCTATTAAAATATTGACGATTCAAAGAGAGGGTAAAAGACCACAAAAGATATCGGAATTTTTACTAGGTTCACAAATGAAAAAAGGATTTATATTGGACAATGTATAGGTACCAAATATTAATTGAGTATGACGGAACAAAATTTATTGGTTGGCAAATTCAAAAGAAAGGAAAAACAATTCAAGGATTAATTCAAAGAAAATTTTCAAGAATCTTAAAAGAAAAAATAATATTAACAGCTGCAGGCAGAACAGATACGGGAGTACATGCGCACGAGCAATCTGCACATTTTGATTGTAAAAAAAGGATAAATCAATTAGGAAAATTTTTAAAATCAATGAATTATTTTTTAAATAAAGATGGTATCGCAATTCTAAAAATTAAAAAAAAGATAAATAGTTTTCATGCAAGATTTTCTGCTAAACTTCGAATATATCAATATAATATTATCAATCGTTTGAGTGCACCAGTTTTAGAAAAAAACAGAGCTTGGCACATTATCAAGAAACTAGACTTAGAATTAATGAAAAAGGGTGCAAAAAAGTTAATTGGAACAAAAGATTTTTCTACTTTTAAGGCTTCTAGTTGTAAAGCAAAAAGTCCAATCAGAACAATGAAATTAGTAAAAATTAAGTCTACAAAAAATATAATTAAAATAGAATTTAGATCCCAATCATTTTTACAACAGCAAGTACGCTCAATGGTTGGTTGTTTAAAGTATTTAGGAGAAAAAAAATGGACTTTAAAAAAATTTGAGAGTGTTTTAAAATTAAAAAAAAGGGCTTTGTGTGCACCACCTGCACCCCCTGAAGGCCTTTATTTAAAGAGAGTTATTTATTAACCTTTTTTTATTACTCATTGAAAACTTTTTACTTATACGCCATCTAGACTCTTCTCTAACTATATAACCGCAACAATTTTTAGAACGACATTTACATGGAAATTGCTTGTAATCTTTATCAAAACTAAAACCATAATCAGCTGTAATTTCCTCACCCTTTTTTATATCTTTCATTGCCATTATCCAGATTTTTAAACCTTTGCCATCGTATTCAGAGTTAGGGTTGCAGCTATGATTGATCAACCCTGCAGTATTCCATGAAAAGTCTCCATCTAAGGTATATCGCTTATTTAAAGTAAATAAATATATTGGTTTGCCATTATCGTATTTATCAGACTCATCAACTTCTTTGTTTGTAACTATTTTTCCTTTGTAATTAATAATTTTTGTTCCAGCTTTAATATTTTTCGCTGCATAAAGCCCACGGCCCTTATTATCGATATTTGACTTTTTAATCTTATATAATGTCATGAATATTTTTTATATTTTATTAAAAATTTATCAATTAAATTCTATAAGTGCGTTAACATGTTCATTAGCACTTTCAGCAAGTGCGCTTAGATCGTAGCCACCCTCAAGTACTGAAACAACTTTACCATTTGTATATTTATTGGTTGCACGCAAAGTTCTTTTAGTTATTTCATAAAAATCTTTAGAACTTAATTCGAACTGAGCTAGAGGATCATCTTTATGGGCATCAAATCCTGCAGAAAATAAAAGAAAATCAGGTTTAAAATTAATTAATCTATCTAGCACTCTATTAAAAGCATTAAAATATTGTTCAGAATTTGTGCCAGCAGGTAAAGGAATATTTAAGGAATTGTCAAAATTTCCTTTATCTTTATCCGTCCCACCACCTGGATAAAAAGGATATTGATGAGTTGAAATATATAGTGCATTTTTATTATTACGCATCACATCGTAATTTCCGTTACCCCAATGTACGTCAAAGTCTACGCAGGCAATTTTTTTGTATTTAAACTTATTTACTAAATAATTTAATGCCACTCCTGCTTGGTTTATTACACAAAAACCCATCGCTTTATTTTTTTCTGCATGATGTCCTGGTGGTCTTACTGCACAAAAAGCATTTTTAAATTCCCCTTTTTCAATACCGTTAATAGCTCTAATTACAGAGCCAGCTGCATCATATATTGCTTTTTTACTTCCCGGTGAAATTACAGTGTCTCCATCCAAGAACTTTAGGCCATTTCTTGGAAATGATTCTTTTATATTTTTAATATATTCATTAGAATGTGTAATTTCTAATATTTTACTTGGAACCTTATCAGGTTCTTGCCATATTAAATCCTTTCTAGTTTTTAATTTTCTTTTAATAAACCAAATTCTTTTTGGTTGCTCAGGATGGCCATCCCCAGTAAGATGTTGTTCAGAAGCCTCAGAGCTTATAATTGCAGTTTTCACTTAAAATAATATTCTAAAATATTTTGGTAAATCTTAGTTAAATTTTTTAAATCTTTCAAAGATACCGCTTCATCAACTTTATGCATAGTTTTGCCAACTAAACCAAATTCTAGACAAGGCGATATCTTCCTTATAAACCTAGCGTCTGAAGTACCTCCAGTAGTAGAAAGTTTTGGTTTAATTTTAGTTATTTTTTTAACAATACTTTGTATCATAAAAGTTGTTGAATTTGGTTTAGTTAAAAAAGCTTCACCAGAAACTCTATAATCTATTTTAAATGTAGATCTATTTTTTTTACTAATTCTTCTAAAAATTTTATTAAGTTTTTTTTGAATAGATTTAGATGAATGCTTATTATTAAATCTAATATTAAAAGCTGCTTCTGCAGATCCTGGTATTACATTATCAGCATTATTATCAATATTTATTTTAGTTACCTCTAAATTCGTTGGTTGAAAATTTTTTGTCCCTTTATCAAATTTAATATTTTTTAATTCATTTAAAATTTTGATAATTGTTGTTGAGGGATTATTTGCTCTATGTGGATATGCAACATGACCCTGAATACCATTTATTGTAAGTTTACCAGTCAAGCTTCCTCTGCGCCCTATTTTCATCATTTCCCCTAATTTGTTCGGGTTTGTAGGTTCACCAACTAAACAAAAATTAATCCTCTCTTTTTTCTTTTTAAGGTAATCAACAACTTTTTTTGTACCATTTATCGCGTCACCCTCTTCATCACCAGTTATTAGTAAACTAATCGACCCTCTAAATTTTTTATTTTTAACTAAAAAACCACTGATAGCGGCAACAAAAGCAGCAATGGAGCTTTTCATATCATTAGCACCCCTTCCAATTAAATGACCTTTTTTAATTGATGGTTTAAAAGGGTTTACTGTCCAATCATTTATATTACCAGGTGGGACAACATCCAAGTGTCCTGCAAAGCAAAAATTTGGATCTTTACTCCCCAACCGAGCATATAAATTTTTAACTGGTTTAAAGTTTTTTTCTCTAAATTCGATTATTTTAGTTTTAAAACCCAATCTCTTAAGTTTTTTTTCTAAAAATTTCATTACCCCAGCATCAATCGGTGTAATTGATGGAAACTTAATTAGCTCTTTAGCTAATTTAACCTCATTTAAAATCTCCATGATTTTACTCTCTTAAAAGGTCATTAATTGATGTTTTTGATCTTGTTTTTTCATCAACTTGTTTGATTATTACAGCGCAGTATAAAGATGGCGCAGATGAATTATTTTTATCTGGTAAAGAGCCAGGAACAACAACGGAGTAAGGAGGAATTTTGCCATAGGTTATTTCACCTGTTTTTCGATTTACTATCTTCGTTGATTGACCGATATACATCCCCATACTCAAAACTGATCCTTTACCCACGATTACTCCCTCAACAACTTCTGACATTGCTCCTAAAAATACATTATCTTCAATTATTGTTGGCAATGCTTGAGCAGGTTCCAACACACCCCCAACACCTGATCCAGCAGATATATGGCAATTTTTTCCAATTTGACAACAACTTCCAGCACGTGCAAATGTATCAATCATCGTACCTTCATCGATGTATGCACCAATATTTACATAGCATGGCATTAAAACCGCATTCTTTCCAACAAAGGATCCTTTTCTTACTGGTGAGTTAGGTACCATTCTAAAACCAGCTTTTTCATGATCTTCTTTAGTCCAACCAGCTGTTTTACCTTTAAGTAAATGGGCTTTATCGTACCAACTGCTATAAGGACCACTTAGCGCTTCCATTCCATGAATTCGAAAACTTAACATGATCCCCTTTTTAATATACTGGTGTGTTACCCATTCACCATTAATTTTTTCAGCAACTCTTATCTTTCCACTGTCTAAATCATTGATAATTTGATCAATTGAGTCCTTAATTTTTTTACCAGAATTAGGGCTAACTTGATCTTTGTTTTCCCAGGCTTCATTTATAATATTTTCAATAGACATAATTTATTTACTTTTTAATAACCTTATTTCCTTAAGAAATAAAGATAGATTTTCAATTTTATGAGAAATATAATCTTTATCAGAGTCCATCTTTCCGAAATGTTCATCATTAATTAACCAAACAGTTGTGCACCCACGCTCATGTCCAATACTAAGGTTTTTTGCAATATCTTCGACATAGATCGTTTCTTTAGGGACAATACCAAACTTTTTGACCATTAAGTCAAAAGTCTTTGCTTCAGGTTTAGGTATATATCCTGCATCTTTAATATCAAAAATTTTATTTCTTCCAAATAAATCATATATTCCAAGATGTGTTAAAATATTTTTTGCATGCTCAGCACTTCCATTAGTAAAAATATATTTTTCCATATTTAATTGCTCTAGTTCATTTCGCATTATTCTATCTTCTTTCATAAATGTTAAATCAATTGCGTGAACATATGATAAAAATTCTTCAGGTGGTATATCATGATGAATCATCAGACCATTAAGACTTGTATTGTATTTATAAAAATAATTTTTTTGTAGTTCCTTTGCAGCATCAAGACTTATTTTTAATCTTTCAGAAATAAATTTTGTCATTCTTTTTGATACTTGACCAAATACTTTTTCTAGAGGATAGTTATTATGTTTACCATAAACACATCCATCTAAATCTAAAAGTAGATATTTCATTTCTTTTAAATTGCTCATTTTCTAATTAATGTTCCTGAACCTTTATCTGAAAATAGTTCAAATAATATTGAATGCTTTTTTCTACCATCAATAATACCGACTGCGGTAACACCATTATCTACAGCATCTAAGCAAGTATTAATTTTAGGTATCATACCCTTGGTAATAGTTTTATTTTTAATCATTTCTGAAATTTCGGAAGATGAGATTTCTTCTATTAGTTTATTTTCTTTATTTAAAACACCTGCTACATTAGTCATTAATAGCAATCTTCTAGATTTTAAGGACTTTGCTATTGCACCTGCGGCTGTATCACCGTTAATATTATAAGTTTGATTATTTTCTCCTAAACCAAGTGGAGAGATAATAGGGATAGAATTTTTTTCTATTGTATTTTTTATAATATCTATATTAATCTTATTTGGTATTCCAACAAATCCAAGTTCTTCCGATTCAGGAATTATTTCAATAATATTATTTTCTTTTGTATTTATAGAAGTTGCTTTAGAACCAGCATTTTTTAAAGAATTTACAATATCATTGTTAAAATCAATAAGAACAGATTCTACAATATTTATAATTTTTTTATCAGTTACCCTTAAACCTCTTATAAATTTTGTTTCAATATTTGATCTATCTAATTCTCTTTTTATTCTTGGACCACCTCCATGTACTATTATAATCGAAAGGCCTAATTTATTTAGAATACTTATATCTAAAATGAAATTATTAAATATATCTCTATCTATAAAAACATTTCCTCCATATTTTATAACAATTAATTCATTTTTATATTTTTGAATATACTTAGAAACCCCTTCTATTGGCGGTCCATTTTTAGGTAATATTTTTTCGAAATTCATTTAGAAAAACTTAAACTGTTTTTACCTTTGTTCTTTTCATTATGACAATTTGTTGTGCCATAGTCAGTACGTTATTTACTGTCCAATAAATCACTAAGCCCGATGGGAAAGGTGCCAAAATAATTGTTAAAAATAAAGGAAAGAACATAAATATTTTTTGCTGTATTGGATCAGGAGGTGTTGGATTTAACTTCTGCTGAAACCACATTGTTAGACCCATTAAACAGGGCCAGATTCCGATTAACAAAAATGATGGTGGATCCCATGGAATTAATCCAAATAAATTAAATATTGAGGTTGGGTCTCGTTCGGATAAATCTTTAATCCAACCAAAAAATGGCTGGTGCCTCATTTCTAATGTTACAAATAAAACTTTATAAATTGCAAAGAAGAAGGGTATTTGTATAAAAATTGGTAAACAACCTGAAACTGGATTTACTTTCTCTTTTTTATATAATGCCATCATTGCTTGTTGTAGCTTCATTTTATCATCTTTATGAAGCTCTTTTAATCTCGTCATTTCTGGTTGCAGTACTTTCATTTTTGCCATTGATCTGAATGAGTAATTAGCAAGTGGAAAAAAAACAATTCTAATACAAGCAGTAATTAAAATTATGGCTATTCCAAAGTTTCCAGTTAATTTAAAGAAATAATCAATTGCGAAGAAAAAATTTTTTGTAAAAAAATAAAACCAACCCCAGTCAATTGCTAAGTCAAACTTATTTATTTTTAAATTATCAGCATAACCATCGATGACATCAACTTCCTTTGCAGCAATTATTATATTTGTTTTACTAGATATAGATGTATTTGATGATACCTCCATTGGTTCAGTTTCTATGAAACTTGCTCGATATTTATTTTTAAAATCAAAATCTGATCTAAACTCTTTATTATTTTGAGGTATAAGTGTTGTAATCCAATATTTATCTGTAATTCCTAACCATCCATTATTGGTATTTTTTGTAAATTGTTTTTCCTCTATATCATCGTAATCTTTTTCAACTAACTCCTCATCAAAGACACCTATAAGACCTTCATGAAGAATATAAAAATTTGTTATTTCTGGAGCCTTATTTCTTATAATTTGACCGTAAGGATAAAAATTAAATATTTTATCTGATCCATTTATAATTTTTTGATCTACAGTAAATAAAAATTTATCATCAATTTTAAAAACTTTTTGAAATTCTAAGTTTTGTTTATTTTTCCAAACTAATGTTACAGGGTTTCTAGGAGAAAGCTTGCTGTTACCTTTTACACCCCATTGAGTTTTTGAATTTGGAAGTTCAATATTTTTATTATTTGATACCCAACCAGTCTCAACGTAATAGCCCTTATCCATTTGTCTTGGGTTCAGTAATACAATTTTGTCATTACCATTAAGAGTTTCCGTATAATTTTTAAAAATTAAGTCATCAATTACACCTCCAATTAAAGATATAGATCCTTTTATATTTTCATTTTCAAAATTAAATCTTTTATTTTCATTTAAGGCATCTTCTCTTGATAGCTTTGGTAAATTTTCATTTACTTCAAGCAGAGGAGTATCTGAGCTTTGTTCTTTTTTTATATTTTCATTATTTATTTTTTTTACCTCCTCAGGGGTTGGAGCAAAAAATAAGCTATATAAAATAATAACAGCTGCACTTAAAGATATTGCAGCAATTACATTTTTAGAGTCCATAATTATTTAACTTTCTTTTTTTCAATCGGATCGTAGCCTTCTCCTCCACCTAAAAATTTTATTGGGTGACAGGATAATAATCTTTTAGTTCCCATGTATGAACCCTTGATAAGTCCAAATTCATTTAAACAATCTATAAAATAATCAGAGCATGTTGGAAGATATCTACAATTGTTTCCAATTAAAGGGGAAATAAGATATTTATAGATTTTAATAATGTAGATAAGAATATATTTCATTTTACGTTTTAATTTTTTTTAAATCAGCTGTTAAAATACCTTTAATTTTTTTAAAATCATCATCAAAAACATTTTTTTTTGCTAAAAACAAATAACAATAATCAAAACTGACATGTTTTTCCTTTATAATACCATTTATTATATTTTTTAATCTTCTTTTAATTTTATTTCTAATTACTGCGTTACCTATCTTTTTTTTTGCTACAAAACTTACATTAAGACATTTATAATTTTTATTTTTTAATTTCTTAAAAAAAATAGTTGAATATTTGTTTGCAATCTTGTTTCCATTTAAAAGTGAAAGAAACTCCGAGTTCTTTGAAAGACTAACTATCTTTGATTTCATTAGACGGTTAGTTTTTTTCTCCCTTTTGCTCTTCTTCTAGCTAACAACTTTCTACCTCCCTTAGAATTCATTTTAGATCTAAAGCCATGTCGTCTTTTTCTAACTTTTCTACTTGGTTGATAGGTTCTTTTCATAAGGTTTCAATTATGTAGTATTAAATTTTTAGTACTTATAATGTAAATTCTATAATATGCAAACCATGAAAAATATAAAAATATGGTTAGGTTTGGCCTATATAGTATTCCTAGGATTATTTCTTTATTTTTTACTTACAAGGATTGGTCTTGATCAGTTAACATCCTATGATTTTTTGAAATCTAATAGTGAGTATTTAATCAATTTTAAAAAAAGCAATATAATTTTTTCATTATTTGTATTTATTTTATTTGGGGTAATTTGGATTTCAGTACTTCAAGGATTTGGTTCCCCACTCGGATTAATTTGTGGATATATTTTTGGTCCTTATTTAGGAACATTAATTTTTTCTTTTACATTTGCTTTGGGTGCCAGTGTAACTTTTGTTGTAGCAAATTTTTTTTTCAAAGACTTTATAAAAGAAAAAATTCAAAATAATTTTAATTATTTAAATAATAAAATTAGAGATAATCAATTTTTTGCTGTTGCTCTTTTAAGATTTTTAGGAGGGATACCAACTCAAATACAAAATTTAATTCCAGTTTTGTTTGATATAAAATTAAAATTTTATTTTTTAGGGACTTTAGTAGGTGTTGTAATTCAAGCATTAATTGTTTGTTCATTAGGTTCTGCTTTAGAAAAAAAAATCTACGAGAGTGATAGCCTACCTTCATTTAAGGATATGTTAGTATCACAAGAAATTTATATACCAATATTAGCAATAATATTTTTATTTTTATTCACCCTTATTCTAAGAAAAAAATTTTTTAAGAAATAGTGGTGCCCCTTGCCCGACTTGCACGGACGACTTTTTCCTTACCATGGAAATACTCTACTACCTGAGTTAAAGGGGCAAAATAGAAACAGCAAATCTACTGTATAAATTTAATTTTTTCAAATTATTGCCTTATTTTTTTTTTAAAATAGTCTATAAATTATTAATAATAATGTTATGGGAATTCACTACGATTATAAATCTACACGAGGGGCAAAGGCTATGGAGAAGCAAGCTAAAAGAGAGAAAAAACTTGCTGATAGAAAGGCCAAAAGAGCCGCTAAAGAAGGATTCAAGGAAAATAAAAGCGAGTCAAGCATGCATGATATTGCAAAACCAATTACCCTTGAAGATTTGACAAACCCTGAAAAGAAAAATGACAAATAAAGATAAAGATTTAAAGTTAGGAATTGCTTTAAAAAAAAATTTAAAAAAAAGAAAAATCTTCCAAAAAAAAAATAAAAAAAAGAATAAATAAATGCCAGTCCTTTCAGACAAATGGATAAAAAGAATGGCAAAAGAACAAGAAATGATATCTCCATTTGAAGAAAAACAGATTAGAGGAAACAGCATTTCTTATGGAGTATCTTCTTATGGTTATGATGCAAGAGTTGCAGACGAATTTAAAATTTTTACAAATGTAAATACTGAAATTGTAGATCCTAAGAATTTTAAATCTACAAGCTTTGTAAGTAGGAAGGGTTCAGAATGTATAATACCTCCCAATTCTTTTGTTTTAGCTAGTACTGTCGAATATTTTAAGGTACCAGAAGATGTACTTGTTATATGCTTAGGAAAATCAACTTATGCAAGATGTGGAATAATTGTAAATGTAACACCATTGGAGCCCGCATGGTGTGGTCATGTTACTTTAGAATTTTCAAATACAACACCTTTACCAGCTAAAATTTATGCAAACGAGGGAGCCTGCCAATTTATTTTTTTAAAAGGTGATGAGAGACCTAATACTACTTATGCGGATAGAGATGGGAAATACATGGACCAGCAAGGTGTAACTTTACCTAAAGTTTAATAATGGACAAATTTGTAATAAAAGGTCCTTCTAAGGTTAAAGGGACAGTCGATATCTCTGGTAGTAAAAATGCTTCACTTCCAATATTAGCAGCATCAATTCTTTTTGATGAATCAGTAGAAATAAACAACTTACCAAAAGTAAAAGACATAGATACTATGCTCTTATTAATTCAATCATTGGGTTTTAAAATTAAAAAAAATAAAAAAAAAAATTCTGTAAAAATTATTAAAACTAAAAATATTCACACTTTCGCCCCATATTCTTTAGTTAAAACAATGAGAGCTGGTATACTTGTTCTTGGTCCATTGGTTACAAAATTTAAAAAAGCTAAAACGTCACTTCCTGGAGGGTGCTTGATAGGAGCCAGACCAATAAATTATCATTTAAATGCCTTAGAAAAACTTGGAATGGTTTATAAAATTGAGAAAGGATACGTTCATGCTTCATCGCATTCAAATTTAAAAGGTGCAAAAATAATTTTCCCAAAAATATCTGTAGGTGCAACTGAAAATGCTATTCTTGCATCAGTCCTAGCATCTGGAAAAACTATATTAAAAAATTGTGCAATAGAACCTGAGATTAAGCATGACTTAACTAATTTTTTAAATAAAGCGGGTGCAAAAGTTACATGGACTGGAAAAAGAACAGTTGAAATAATTGGAGTAAAATCATTAAAAAAAATAAGTTACACAGTTATGGGTGATAGGATTGAATGTGGAACATTTTGTGTAGTTGCAACTATTTCACAAGGAAATTTAAAAATTAAAGGTTTTGATGCAAAATTAATTAAAACGGAGTTAAACCTTTTAAAAAGGGTTGGTGCAAAAATAAAAACTTACAAAAATCTCATTTCAATTATAGGACCAAAAAAAATTAAAAATATTAAGCTTATTGAAACAAAAGAATACGACGGCTTTCCAACAGATCTTCAAGCACAATTTATGTCTCTTTTATGCAAAGCAAATGGAAAATCTATAATTTCTGAAAGTATTTTTGAAAATAGATTTATGCATGTTGCAGAGCTTAGACGATTGGGAGCAAAGATTACGATTAAAAATAACAAAGCAAATATATTTGGCAATACAAACTTCCAAGGTGCTGAACTTATGTCTAGCGATTTAAGAGCATCAGTGGCTTTAGTTTTAGCGTCAATTGTGGCTAACGGGACCTCAGTTATTAATAGAATTTATCATTTAGACAGAGGGTACGAAAGTATCGAAAAAAAATTAAGTAAAATTGGAGTAGATATTAAGAGGGTTTCTTAATGGGCAAGGCGTATTTAAAAAAAATTATTGCTAGATCAGCAGAGGACTTGAAAGTTATTTCGGCGTGTTGCTCAGAAGGAAAAGTAAAAATTAATGATATAAAATATTTAAAAAAAAACAAAATTTTTCTTATATATATTAATAGAATCGCAAAAGAGATCGAAAATTCATCAAATAAACTTAATAGTATTATACGATTTGAATATATTCAGGCATCAAAGTCAAAAAACATAGACCAAAAAAAACAAAATCAAGATTTAGAGCTAATATCAATTGATATATTTAAAAAAAATAATATTTTTGAAATAACACTTTTATTTATGAATAATAAAATTATAACTCTTACCGCAGAAATTATAGAAGTAACCTTAGAGGATCAAAATAATATCAATGATTAAATTAATAGATTGCAAGGATAAGTCATACCTTAGTAGAGTAAATAAAATTTTAAGTAAAAGAAGAAATGCCAAAAATCAGGATGTAAAAATAGTAAAGAAAATTTTAAATGATGTAAGGAAAAATGAATTAAAAGCTTTGAAGAAATATGAAATAAGATTCAGTGGCAATAGTGAAATTAGAATCACAAATGAGAAATTAAAAAAATCTATTAAGAAACTAAATCCAAAAGTTAAAAAAGCTATAGATTTTGCATATAAAAGAATATCTAATTTTCATTACAGACAAAAAAAAGATCTTAAAAATATTTATTATAAAGATAGCTTTAGTAATAAGTTAGAATATAAAAATGTGCCAATAGACTCGGTTGGATTTTATGTTCCTGGAAACTTACCATCAACATTATTAATGAATACCATACCTGCAAAAATAGCTCAGGTTAGAAGGTTAGTTTTGGCAACACCGAAAGTAAATGGCAAACTTAACTCAGCAGTACTTTATGCAGCAAAGAAAGTAGGTATAAAGGAAATTTATTCTATGGGCGGAGCACAAGCCATTGCTAGTTTGGCATATATACAAAAGGTTAACAAAATAGTTGGACCTGGTAATAAATTTGTTGCTGAGGCCAAAAAACAATTACCTAATAATTTAGTTGGAACAGAGTCTATGTATTGTGGTGCTTCAGAAATATGTGTTTTGGCTGATAAATATACCGATGTAAATCAAATTGCTACTTCTTTAGTATCTCAAGCTGAACATGATTCCGATAGCCAGTGTATACTAGTTACAAAACAAAGAGGTTTAATAAACAAAGTAAAAAAAGAAATGAACAAAATTTTAAATACTATTCCTCGGAAAAAAATTGCTATTAGTTCTTTAAAAAAGAATGGTTTAGCAATCAAAGTATACTCTGATAAGCAAGTTGTTGATGTAATAAATGAATTAGCTCCTGAACATTTAGAATTAAACGTAAATAATTATAAAAGATATGAAAAAAAAATTATAAATGCCGGAAGTATTTGTAATGGTAAGTTTACTCCAATGAGCCTCTCAGATTATACTGTTGGTACAAACCATGTTTTACCGACATCTGGTTCAGCAAAGTTTAGCTCAGGACTAAGTTTGAGTGAATTTGTTAAAAAAATATCTATTGTTACTCTTAGTAAATTAGGGGTAGAAAAAATTGGAAATCAAGCTATAACTCTTTCCGAGTTTGAGGAGTTATTTGCTCATACTCAAAGTATAAAATCAAGAATGAGGAGAAATTAGGTTTGTCAAAACAAGATCTATTGCAATTTAATGGTCAAGTAATTGAGTTGCTTAAGAACGCTATGTTTCGTGTAAAATTAGAAAATGGACACATGGTTACAGCACATACAGCTGGCAAACTAAGAAAAAATCGTATTCGAGTACTCCAGGGAGACAATGTTACTGTAGAAGTAACTCCTTACGATTTAACTAAAGGAAGAATCATTTTTAGATTTTAATATTAGGGTCTCTGGTGTAGCTGGTGCGCACGAACGCCTGAAAAGCGTTAGGACCTGGTTCGTTTCCAGGGGGACCCACCTTAAAATCATTAATATTAGTAAGAATAATACCCTTGCAATAAATTTTAAAATCTAATAATTAGTCTTCAGCTAATTTAGCTATAAGTTAACAACAAGAAGAAAGAGTAAAATAAGTATGAGTACATTAAACGGGAAGGTCAAGTGGTTCAACGGTAAGAAGGGCTACGGATTTATAGAAAGAGAAGACAAAGAGAAGGACGTGTTCGTTCATGCGAGCGCAGTTAGAGATGCAGGACTTCGTTTTTTAAATGAAGGTGATGAACTGCAATTTGAAATAGAAGATGGCCCAAAAGGACCTTCAGCTGTTAAGCTTCAAAAAAAATCTTAATTTTTCAATAAATATATAATTTGTATAGGTGTAACTAGTCATTTGGCTAGTACCCTATGCAATTAATTCTTGCATTAAACTCTTTTAATGTTAATAACCTACCAATGATTAAAAAAGTAAACATCTTAAAAGACACTCACAGACATCACTCACATGGCTGCTAAGCCAGCTATTAATCATTTTAAAATTTAAATTTAATAACAATTAGTATAAAATATAGAAAGGCCCTGGTGGTGAAATGGTTATCACGAAAGTTTGTGGAACTTTAGTTTTTGGTTCGATCCCAAGCCAGGGTACCAAAAAATGGAAAAAAATAAAAAACTTATACCTGGATTACCTACAGGTTTTGAAGATAGATGGGGCAAAAAATTATACCTTAAGAAGGAACTCATTAAGTTAATTGAGGAAAATTTTATAAAATATGGTTTTGAACCATTAGAGACGCCATCATTTGAAATTAGTTCAAATATAGGATCATTTCTTGCAGATGATGACAGTAATCCTATGTCTGATGTTTTTACTTTTAACGATGGAGAAAAAAATATTACACTTAGATATGATTTATCCAGTCCTTTAGCTAGGTTCGTTGCACAGAATAACCAAGAACTTCCACTTCCTTATAAACGTTATGCTATACAAAACGTTTTTAGAAATGAAAAAGCTGGTAATGCTCGTTACAGAGAATTTACTCAAGCGGACTGCGATATAGTTGGAAATGCAAATCCATCTCAATCAAATGCAGAATTATGCAATTTAATTGCAAGCACATTAATTAATTGTGGTCTTAAAAAAGATCAATTTATTATTAATGTGAGTAATCGAAAAATAATTCAAGGTTTATTGGAGGATTTAAAAATTCCAGAAGGAAAACAACTTAAAGTAATGAGAGCAATTGATAAGCTTGATAAACCAGGCTTTGGATTAAAAGGTGTTGAAGATTTATTGAAAAAGGAAAGAAAAGATAAAAGTGGAGCGGTTACAAAAGGTGCAGATTTAAATAATGATCAAGTATTACAAATTATTAATTTTTTGAAAATTACAGAACTTAAAGAATTAAAGAAAAATTTTAAAAATCCTTTAACTCAACAGGGTATTAATGAGATTGAGGAATTATATGATGTTTTAACCTATGGTGATTTTATCGATCAGGTTAAAACAAATTTCACAATTGTTAGAGGACTAGCATATTATGATGGGTTTTGTGTTGAAACTAATCTTAAATTTAAAGTGTCAAATAGCAAAGGTAAAGAAGTTGATATTGGAAGCATATGTTCAGGTGGACAATATAATAAGTTAATTTCGAGATTTAAAGGAGTAGATATTCCAGGTACAGGATTTAGCATTGGAGTAGATAGATTATTGTTTGCTATTTTGCAGTTAGATCAAATAAAAATCAAAGATCAAAAACCAGTAATTGTATGTGTAATGGATAAAAAATATATCAAAAATTACTATGGAATTTTAAAAACTTTAAGAGATAACGGTATTAATTCAGAAATTTTTTTAAATAGTGACAAAAATCTTGGAAAGCAATTGACCTATGCTAATAAAAAAGGATGCCCCGTCGCGGTAATTTGTGGAGAAAATGAATTTAAAAATAACTCTATTACAATAAAGAATTTATTAGGACCAAAAGAAGAAAATAATCAAATTACAATTCCAAAAGAAAACTTAATTAATGAAATTAAAAAATTTATCTGAAAAAATCCTTAGATCGGTAAAAACTATGGGTTTTAAATATATAGAATTACCTTCAGTAATTGAAGCAAATCATATTGTTAAAAGATCCGGGGAAAATTTTAGAAAGTTTATATTTTCATTTTCTGATCAAAATGGAAATGAATTATGTTTAAGGCCTGATTTAACGATTGTTTCTTGCTTGAGATATTTGGAAAATAAATTTAAGGGAAAAGAAAAAATATTTTATAGTGGACAGGCATACAGAAAATCTCAAAATAAAAAAGATTCAATTATAAGAAATCAAATTGGATTTGAGATAATCGGCTCACAAAATGAAAAAAATGACGATAAGGAGATAATAAATACTTCTTTGAAATCATTAAAAAATTTAAAATATTCATCTGGGACATTAACACTTGGTAACGTTGAGATATTCAATACTCTAATATCTAAATTAGATATTCCAAAAAGATGGAAGTTAAGACTTTCTAGACATTTTTGGAGAGAGGAATATTTCAATGACTTATTAAAAAGATTAGAAACAAATTCAGATGTCGACCCAACGATTGTTGAAATTGATAAAAAACGTTATTTTAAAATGTTGAAAGAAAATAAATCATCAATTATTGCCGGTAGATCTATAGAAGAAATTTTGAGTAGATTTGAAAAAAAAATTAAAGACCCAAGACGGCCAAGTAAAGGAAAAAATGTATCAAAAATTATTAAAGAATTTTTAAAAATCAAATGTCCAATCAATAAAGCTTCAGGAGAGTTAAATAAATTTTTTAAAAAATATAAAATTAATCTAGTTGTAGACCAAAAATATTTTCCTATATCAAATAATAAAATTTCAAAACTTAATGTTATTTTTTCAACATCTTTTGGAAGACAACTTGAATATTATACAGGGATGGTTTTTAAAATTGATATTAAATTAAAAAACAAAGTGACGAATATTTATAATGGTGGAAGATATGATCATTTAATTTCTGATCTAGGGTCAACAAAAGAAATACCTGCGGTTGGAGCTGCAATAAATTTAAATAATTAACTTATGAAAAATATAATCAATATAGGAATTCCAAGTAAGGGTAGGTTAAGAAAAGACGTTTTAAATATTTTTAAAAATAAAAGATTAAATCTTATTTCAGAAAGAGGAAAGAGGGATTTAATTGGTTCAATTAAAAACATAAAAAATGTAAAAATACTTTATTTACATGCAAGAGAAATAGTTGAAAGATTGGGTGATGCCTCTTTAGATATTGGCTTTTCAGGGTATGATTTACTTAGAGAAAGTGAAATCAATACGCAAAAAAAAATTAGTGTTGTAAAAAAATATGAATTTGGAAAAGCAAATTTGGTTGTTGCTATCCCAGATCCATGGATTGATGTTCAAACAGTAGCAGATCTTGAGGAAATTGCGTTTGAATTTAGAGATAAAAAGAAAAAAAGATTAAGAGTTGCAACAAAGTACCCAAATTTAACTAGAGAATTTTTGTTTTCAAAAGGCGTTACACAATTCCAAACTGTTGAAAGCTTAGGTGCTACTGAAGCATATCCCTTTACAGGTTCTGCTAATTTAATAACAGATATTAGCTCTACAGGAGAAACAATTAAAAGTAATAATTTACGTATTTTAAAGGATGGTCAAATTTTAAAATCCCAAGCATGTATTTTTGTTTCAAAAAAAAGTTTAAAAAAAAAGGGATTAAAAAAACTAACTAATTTACTTTCCGAGTAATTTATCTTTAAAATAAACTAAGATTATTTTAATAACATCTAAATTTCTTAAAATTGCGCAAAGGGTTACAATACAACCTATTATAAATATAATTTTTAAAAATAAATATAATTCCATTAAAAATATTAAAAGTTTTTACCTTAAATAATTATTGACATTTAAAACTAAGTAATATATAGTTATTTTACTAAGTTAAAGCTACTTATTTAGATGCAAACAATTTAGTTTCTTATAAAATTTCATCTAAATATTAATACTTTAAATTGGAACGAAGCTACTTGTTTAGACGCGGAGTTTATAATTTATTTTAAATTTCCTCACTAAATAGTAACTCAAAAATAAAAACTAAAGAGGTACTAAATATGAGAAATGATCTTAATGAAATAATCAAAGAAAGATTAGAAAATAGGTGTTTATGGAGATCTTATTTGAAATGGCGATTGACCCATAAAAATTTATCAAATTTGGCAAAAAAGGAGTTTTATAAGGATAAACTATTTTTAGGACTTATAATTAAACTATACTTCTTACCTTATAATTTATTTAAATATTTTATTTATGTTAGTGAGAAACATAAATTAGATATGATTAATAAGGAAATTGAAATTTTAAATAAATTTCAAATTGATAAAAATGATACAAAATTATTAAATGGAGAAAAAAAATGAGTCAAAAAGTTAAATGTCCAAGATGTAAAAACATCTTTTCTATAGAAGATGCTCATGAACAAGAAATTAAAAATTTAAAAGAAAGAGCAAAAAAAGAAGCTTTAGCAGAAGCACAAGTAGAAAAAGCAAAAGCTGATAAAGAAATTAAATTAAAAAAACAATCATTAGAAGCTGAAAAAGAAAAACTGAAGAAAGATGCAAAAAAAGAAGCTTTAGCAGAAGCACAAGTAGAAAAAGCAAAAGCTGATAAAGAAATTAAATTAAAAAAACAAGCATTAGAAGCTGAAAAAGAAAAACTCAAGAAAGATGCAAAAAAAGAAGCTTTAGCAGAAGCACAAGTAGAAAAAGCAAAAGCTGATAAAGAATTAAAACAACTAAAATTAGATTCAGAAAAAAAGGCAAGAAAGGAAAAAGAGGCTCATCAAGAAGAAATGAGGAAGAAGGACATAGCTCATCAAAAAGATGTTGCAAGAATGAGAAAAAAAGCAGAACAGGCTGCAATGGCCGCTAGCCAATCACCGATTGAAAGAAAAGGTGAAGTCAAAGAAGAAATAATTGAGGAATTTTTAAAAAAAGAGTTTCCCGATGACAAATATAAAGATGTAGAAAAAGGAAAAAAAGGTGCAGACGTAATACAATTTGTTCAATCTAAAAATCAAACAATAGGTAAAATTCTTCACGAGAGTAAAGACGTTATAAAGTTTGATGAAAAATGGGTTGGTAAACTTTTAAATGATATGTCTATGGAAGACGCAATAATTGGTATCATTTTTACTGAAGCAATGCCAAACAAATCTAATGGTTTAGTTGAGGAAAGAGAGGGTGGGCGAATAATTATTTGTTCAGAATATCCAATATATAGACAAATAATTTCAACTCACAGAAAATTAATAAAACAAATTCACTTAAATAAATTAGATAATAGTGATGCTTCCTCAAAATTAGAAAGTCTATATAACTATATTAATAGCAATGAGTTCAAACTACAGTATAGAAAAGCTATGAAAGGAATTAATAAAGAAGGTTCCCAAATAGATAAAGATGAAAGGTCATTTGAAATACAGATAAAAAATCGTAAACAAAATCATGGAGAAAATAAGAAAAATATTAATTCAATTATTACATCTATAATTTCAAATAGTCATTTGTCAGAAGATCTCCTTGATATAGAGAGCTCAGACAACTTAATAGAATAATTAGAAGAAAAAACTATGAAATGGAATAATAAATTTAATTATCCAAAATCATCAAGATCTATTGAAGATGGTTTGAGAAAATATTTATTTGGAGATCGTAAACTTCCAAGTGTTACATCTATTTTAAGTGCTACTAAATCTGAAGAGGATAAAGCATCACTAGAATTGTGGAAGCAAAGAGTAGGTTACAAAGAAGCTAATAGAATAAAAACTGAGGCTTCATCTAGAGGTTCCTCTCTCCACTTATACATTGAAGATTATCTTAAAGGTCGAGTGAATGAAAGTTTTTTTGAAAGCAATGAACAATATAAAATTATGGCCAAAGAAATAATTGAAAAAGGTATTAAAGGCAAATTAGAAGAAATTTATGGAATTGAGGAAACATTATATTACCCAGAAAAGTATGCTGGTACCGCAGATTTAATTTGCAAGTATCAGGGCCAAGATGCTTTAGTAGATTTTAAACAATCAAATCGACCAAAAAAATCAGATTATATTCAGGATTATTTTTTACAACTTGGAGCATATACTTTAGCTCATGACGTAGTGCATGGAACAAAAATGAAAGCTGGAATTATACTTTTGTGTACTGTGGATAACTTATATCAAGAATTTAAAATAGAAGGTAATGAATTAGAAATGTACCAAAATTTATTTTTAGGAAGAGTTAAAAAATTTAATGAAATGAAAAATTAATCTATGAATTTAGTTATTTGGGATATCGAATCCTCTAGTGCAAATACTGATTTTGGAAGCATTATTGAAATTGGCGGTATACTAGTTGATGAAAATTTTAAGGAAAAAGATCGTTTTAATTTAAGATGTCGCTTACCAGAGGGAGAAATTCCTCAGGCAATGGCCTTAATAGTTAATAAAACAAGTATTGATCAGTTAACAAAGGTAAATTTAAGCCATTACCAAATGTTAGGGGAGGTAGAAAAAATATTCAAAAAATGGAGTCCGGCAATTTTTCTTGGATGGTCTAATATAGGTTTTGATGATGAGATGATAAGAAAAGAATTTTTTAAAAGTATAAGATATCCATATATTACTAATGCAACACCCAATAAACGGCATGATGGACTTAATATAGCAAGAGGAGCTTATGCTATAGATCCATCGGTTCTTGAAACAGAAATAAATCAAAAAAATAATCCTGTTTTTAAGCTAGAGTCTTTAAGTAGAATGAATGGTTTTGATTCAAGCGATGCGCATTCAGCACTTGTAGATTCTCAGCTGACTGGCAAGGTATTAAATTTAATCAAAACAAGACAACCAAACACTTGGAACAACTTTCTGAGAACCGCAAATAAATCAGATACTGAAACAATATTTAAAAAAGAAAAAATCATTACTTTAAATGAATATTTTTATGGAAAATCTAGATTATATCTTTGCGCACCACTTCATCCAAATCATTGCATTCACCCAATATATCAATGGGGACAGGCTATAGATTTGCGTGTTGATGTAGAGCCTTTAATAGACATGTCCATAAATGAACTTAAAGCTGAGATGAAAAAGACACCTAAATTTTTACGAACAATTAGATCGAATAAAGCCCCAATTATAATTGATGCAGAGTATGGAATGAAAGTAGAACCATATAATGCGATGGATCCAAGCTTAATTAAAAAAAGAGCGAGCTTAGTAAAAGAAAATGAAGAATTTTCTAAAAAAATTTTAACTGCATTAAGAGAAATTGCTGAAGAAAAAGAACAATTAAAATCCCAAGAAGATATTTACGCAGAAGAAAGTATTTATAAAAAATTTACATCAAATAAAGATACAGCCTTATTTCCTGCATGGCATGCAGCACCATGGAAAGAAAAATTAAAATTATTGGATAAATTTGATGATGATAGACTTGTTGGTTTTGGAAAAAAAATAATTTATCAAGAGGCTCCAGAAGTTTTACCAGAGGACATGTTCCGTAAAATTAAAAGTGAAATTGCAAGACGGATATTAAGTGAAAAAAAAGAAAAATTTTGGACGGTAAAGGAATGTTATTTTGAAATTGATAATTTAAGAAATAAGTATTCAGAAGAAAATGATGAAGAAAAATTAAAATTTTTAGATCAACTTAACGATTTCGTCATGTTAATACAAAAAAAATACGAAAATTCATAGTTGACTTTATGGTTAATATAATTAAATAAACATTATGCTTATAGATTTTACAGACTCAGACTTTGAAACAAAAGTAAAAAACGAAGAAGTATCTATATTACAATTTTCAGCCGCTTGGTGTGCACCTTGTAAAGTTTTAAAACCAATTATGGAAAAATTATCCGACGAGTTTAAAGATAAAGCTAATTTTTATTATGCTGATATAGATGAAAAAGCAATTAACTCTGCGTCAGCTGCAGCGGTGCGTGGTGTACCGACAGTGGTTGTTTATAAAAAAGGTTTAGAAGTTGCCAGAAAAGTCGGTGGACTACCAGAACAACAAATGAGAGATTTTTTAAAAGAAAATCTTTAGTTTAAATTTAGAATTTCCCCAACCAAATATAGCGAACCCAAACAAAGAGTAATAGAATTATTATTTTTTGAAAGAGTTTCAATTGCTTCTTTAATACCTGTAGAAAGTTCAACATTTAAATTTAAATTATTTATTTTTTTTTTAAATTCTTCTTTAGAAATAGCTCCATCTTGTCCATGTATATCAATCAATATAACTCTATCTACAATGTTTTTAAATATACTCATAAATTCATGATGGTCTTTGTCTTTCATCATTCCAACAATTAAATTAACTTTTTGATTTTGCTGTTTTATCCAATCAGCAATGACCAAACTGGAACTAATATTATGTCCTCCATCTATAATTAATCTATTATTTCCTGCAATTTCTTTTAAATTTCCTGATTTAATTTCTTGAAGTCGTCCTTTTAAAGAAATGTTTTGAACACCTAATTTAATATCATCATCTTTCACTTTAAAAACTTTTCTTGATGCTGCAATCGATGTGCTTATGTTATAGAGTTGATGATCACCTAAAATATTAGGCTCTGGAAGTATTATTTCACCTATGTCATCTTGGTATTTAATAAAATTATTAGCAGATCTCAAAATATTAAAATCTTTATTAAAAAAATATTTTTTCGACGAATTTTTTGCTAGAGATTGTTCAATTTTTTCTCTTATTTCTTCATTTACTTGTTTATTAATAAAAATATTTGAATTTAAAAGCTTAGATGTTTTTTCATGTATTACCCCATCAATTGTTTTATTCTCTAGCCATTGATAATGGTCGCTATGTATAACCCCAAGCAATGTGGCTAAATTATCTTTAAAAACATTAGTGCTGTCGTATTGATGAAAAAGTCCAGCTTCAATTATATTTATATTATCTTTAAAGTTTTCTGCATACTTAATGAAAGCACATGTTATAGCTTCAAAAAGAGTACATTCATCATCACCTAAAATTTTTTCAATGTCATTTAATAAATCAGCTAAATTTTCTTCACTTATTTCACTATCATTAAAAACAAAACGTTCTGTATATGATTGTAAATGTGGAGAAGTATACATATTACACTTATATCCTCCTTTATTTAAAATAGATTTTAAACTACTGCATAAAGATGCTTTCGAATTTGTACCAACAACGGTAACGATGTTTTGAAGCTTATTTTGAGGATTTCCAAGTTTTTTTAGGAGATTAAAAGTTCTATTTAAAGATAAGTCTATTTTCCGTTTATGATGCGACTCTAGTTTGGATACTAATTTCTGAAGTTTGTTCATTTTTTAATGAATTTACTTCAGAGTTTTTATTTAGCAATAACTTAATTATACCTATAATTTTTTTATTAATTTCTTTTCTATGATAAACACCATCACACATTCCTTTATCTAGGAGAGTTTCAGAAGATTGAAATCCCTCTGGTAAATTTTCGCGTGTCTGATTTTTTACTATAGCTTGACCAGCGAAACCCACTAAAGAGGGTTCAGCCAGAGTTATGTCTGCTATGCTTGGACCAGCAAAACTAGCTGTGATACCCCCATAGCACTTGTTCGTATAAATATTAATTAATGGCATACCACTATTTTTTTTAAAAGTATTTGCAGCTAAAACTGTTTTTACCATAAAATGTAATGAGAGCGCAGATTCCTGCATAGCCTGACCTCCACCTTCACACCATCCAACAACAGTGGCCTGGTCATCAATTGCCCTCTGGTACGCAGCAACAATCGCTTCACCAGCTGCAGAATTTATTGAACCACCATTGAATCTTGAATCGATCGCAAAAGAAATAATATCTAATCCCTCAACTGTACCTTTTGCAACAACAACAGCACAATGTTGACCTGTTAACTTTCTTCCTCTCTCTAGTTTTTCTTTATAACCCGGAAAATTTAGCATGTCATCTGGTGGGGAAGGTGTATTAATAATTTGATAATTATTTTTTCCATAAAAATGATTAAATCTCTCTGTAGGATTGAAAGGATAATGTTTCTGACATTTAGGACATGTATTTAATTGTTCGTCATTAAATATTTCAGATTTTAATATAGGTCCAGAACAACAGGAAATCCAAGGTGAGTTTGCTTGTTCTTTTTTTGATGGAAACTTCTTTTGAATATTAAATTTAATATTCTCACCTATTTTTTTGATTCTAGTTAACCAGTTCATATTATTCTTGCCTTAAGTTTTTTTACCATATTACCTACATTTGTGACAGGATTTTGTCTTTTTTTAATACTATCACTGATTTTTTTACATATTGCACTGCCAACCACCAACCCATCTGCAGATTTCAATTTTGAAATTGTCTTATCTGTAATACCAAAACCAATTACCAAATTTTTTTTTGAATTAATATTTTTTATTTTATTATAATTTTCTAATATTTTTTTTGGCGAAACTTTAAGTTTACCACCTGTAGTAGATAGCATTGATATATAATAAATCATATCATGGGACGCTTTTACTATTTTTTTCATTCTATCTTTAGAGGTTGTAGGTGATAAGAGTTGTATAAAGTTTATTGAACTTTTTTTACACTTATTAGCGAAATTTTTATTTTCTGGCCAAGGCAAATCAACACAAATAACTCCTGACACACCTACTCTTCTACAATCTTTTAAAAATTTATTTTCTCCATAATTAAAAATCATATTATAGTAGCCCATTAATATAATAGGTTTTGAAATTTTAGTTTTTTTGTATGCTCTTACAATTTGAAAAATATCTCTCATTTTGAAACCATTCTTTATTGCTCTATAAGAACTGGTCTGTATTTGTGAACCATCGCCTATTGGTGTAGAAAAAGGAAAACCAACTTCTGCTATGTCCACATGGCTAGAAATTGACTCTAAAATTTTCAAAGATTTTTTCTTATTAGGATCAGATGCAACTGTATAAGAAATTAAAGCTGGTCTATCCTGATTTCTACATTTTTCAAAAGCTAGTTGAATCTCTGATTTCATCTTAAATATGAGCCTAATCTTTTTTTAATTATATCTTTATCCTTCAAGCTATCACCACAACTGTTGACCACAATTACTGTATCTTTACTTAGTTTAGGTGCAATTTTTATTGCTTCTGCAAATGCATGAGCTGGTTCAAGAGAAGGTGAAATATTTTCCATACTTGAAACTAACTTATAAGCACTTAGTGCTTCTTCATCAGTCGCCGAGGTGTATCTCGCACGTTTTGCATCCTTCAAAAAACAATGAAGTGGAGAAATTCCACTATAGTCAAGTCCCGCCGAAATAGAATCTGTTAGACCTATCTGACCATCTTTATCTTGAATAACATATTGAGCAGCTCCATGCAGTATTCCAATTTTAGAATTATTCGTTAGTGGAGCAGCATGTAACTTACTATTTTTTGGTCCCCCAGCCTCTATTCCAACAAATTCAACTTGTCTTTTATCGTAATCCATAAACGAACTCCAAAACCCATAACTTGAAGAACCACCACCACATACATTTAATAATTTTAATCGTTTTGGTATTGTGCCAAATTCATCTCTGATTTGCACTATGAGTTCTCTAGAAATCTGAGATGTTGAAAATCCACATATCTTAACAAATATATTTGGCCCAACTGTGCTTCCTACTACAAGGTGACTGTGTAAGCAGTTGGCAACCCAATATCTCATACATTCACTTACTGCATCAATTAAGGTTTGACTTCCAGAGGTGACAGGAACAACTTCAGCTCCAAATTTCTTCATGGCATCTACATTAGGTTTTTGCCTTTTAATATCTTTAAGACCCATAAAAATTTTGCACTTTAGACCAAACTTTTTAGCAACCATGGCAAGAGTTTTACCCGCCATTCCAGCTCCTGTGTCTCCACAGACAAATTTTTTCTTTGCTCTTTTAGCAATTAAACAATGAACTATTGCGTTATAAATTTTATGCGCTGTTCCCGGGTTTTCAGATACTACTTTAGCCCATATCTCTGCACCGCCCAAATGATTAGTTAAATTTTCTAATTTTATAAAGGGCGTAGGTGCTCCAACGTAATTCTTAAAATAATGGTCTCTCTCTTTAATAAAACTTTTATCTTTTCTAAGTTTCGCAAAAAGATCAGTAAGATCTTCAATTGGTTTTTTTAATGTTTCTGGAACAAAACTTCCTCCAAATTTTCCACCCCACATTCCATTTTTGTCATGTTGGTCTATCAGAGGTACGTTTTTTTTAATTTTAAGCATTTAATTCTTTCAAATTATTTAAAAAAGTATCTACTTTTTTTAAATCTTTATTATCTTCTGTTTCAAGACTGCCTGACAAATCTATTATATTTGCAATTTTTTTGAAATTATCAAGGTTGTCATCGTATTTTATATCTCCAGCTATCATTTTTTCAATATTATTTGGTAAATCCTCCAACAAAGAATGCTGAAAACCTATTGATTTTTCATAACCTTTTCCATCAAATAAAAAAATATCTGAAATATTTAAGTAATCTTTGTACTTATTGACATCTTTTTTATCTTTAATTGTTAATGCAGTAATAATCTTTTTTTTATATTTAGTAAGTATGATTTTAGTTCTTTCAGGGCTTACGTCATATAATTGATAGTAATCAAAATTAAAATTTTTTATTTTTTCTAAAATTTCATCGGATGGATCAACTAAAACTGCAACAAATTTTACATTTTTTCTATTTATATTTGTTAAGTACTTGAGTTTATCTATTTCAATAAATCTCTTTGATTTAGGAAAATTACTAATAAAACCAATAAAGTTGGGTGGATACTTATGATCTAATATAAATCTTAAAGTTTTTTCATCCTTAACACCACAAATCTTTGCTTTCATTTTAATCTAACCATTTACTATAAATCTGTGGATTATTTTTTAAATAATTCGGAATTTCGTCAGAATTAATTTTTATAAGCTGGGGTCCTTCTCCAAACTTACTCTGTCTCTTGTCAGCATTAACATCGTAAATTGCTTTTTTACTTTTAATAATTTTTTCAATTTGCCCTAAATTAATGTGATTAGCTTCGAACTCTTGATGATGTAAATAAGACCTAAGTTTATATTCAATTTCTTTAGCATTTTTCATATTAGTATAATGCCAACCTCCATCTTCAATAAATTTTAGATTTCTATATTTGGTGGATGAAAAAAAAGTATCAAATCTATAAAATGCAAATTTTTTATCTTTTACACTTCTAAGCCATTGCGGACTTATTAATTTTTTCATTTTACAAGCTTTAGAGCCAGTCCATTTAAAATTAGAAAGTTTAAGATTAAATTTATAATAAAACATATCTTGTCTAAAAACTAGAATTTCATTTTTAATCTTATTAAAATTTATTTTTTCTAATTTTGGTATTTCATCTACATCTGAAATTATAATTAAATCATCCAGGGATGCATTTTTTAGACCTTGGGAAATTAAATTTCTTTGAGCATTTTCCCTTTTATAAGCATTAAATATATATTTACTATCTATATCGTGTTTTGTGTCCTCTTTTTCAAATTTATAAAGGTCCGATGGTTGTTGGTCGTAAATTATATAAATTATTTTTTGTTCAAATTTTTTAAATTTTTTTATATCAAAATTTAGTTTTTTAGCTTCCCCCTTATGGTTATACTTACTTTCAACTATAACAAAATAATCAACATATTTATCAAGCAAATTTAGTCTTAATTCTAATACTAAATTTTCATCAAAAAACATGAAACAGTCGTATACTTTCATATATTTATTTAATTAAACTTAATACTATATTAAAAGATTAAAATGGAAAAAAAATTAATCATTAGCTTCAACGAATACCTTGATACAGTAGAAAAACTTGCAATAGAGATAAATAAGGATTTTAAACCTACTGTACTAGTGGGAATAATGAGGGGCGGTGCACCAATAATTGATATATTATCAAGAATTTTTAAATTACCAACAGCTTACATTGTTATTCAATCATATTCTGGAAAAGGTATGGAAGATAAGCAAGGTGAATTGATATTTGCTCGAGAAATAAGCTCAATAGCTAGCGAAAAGGATTTTGAAAAAGTTTTATTAGTAGATGATTTATCAGATACAGGCTTAACTTTAAATAAGAGTATCGAATGGTTAAAAAAATATGATCCAGTTAAAAACTACATTAAAGAGATAAAAACTGCATGTTTATGGAAAAAGAAATCATCCATATTCAATCCAGATTATTGTTCTGTAAAACTTGATAGTGATCCATGGATAGTTCAGCCAACCGAACACTATGAGGAATTATCTATTGAAAAATTAGCTTTAAAACACAAATAGGGCTAGAAAAATCTAGCCCTATTTATTAATTTTGATTTTACGCAACTGTGAAACTTATCACGCTTAAAATTGCAATCACCCAAATAGCAGGAGATGTAGCAGCAAATTTACCAGTTAAAATTTTTATTAATGCGTAAGATATAAATGCTAAAGCAATTCCATTACTTATACTATAAGTAAGTGGCATAGTAATCATTGCAACGATAGCAGGAGCTGACTCAGCTATGTCATCCCACTCAATATCAGTTATATTTCTTACAAATAATACCGCCACATAAAGCAAAGCAGCACCATCTATTTCTTTTGGTAAACTCGTAGCAAGTGGTGAAAAAAATAAACACATTAAAAATAGAACACCAATAACCAATGATGTCATTCCAGTCCTACCTCCTGCTTTAACACCAGCTCCAGACTCAACATAACTAGTTACTGTAGTTGTCCCCATTAAAGCACCAGCAACTGTCCCAACACTGTCTGATAACATGGCTTTATTTATATCTTGAACTCGACCTTTGCTATCAACTTTACCAGCTACGTTTGCAACTGAAGTTAAGGTTCCAGCTGTGTCAAAAAAATCTATAAATAGTAAAGTAAATACTACAGTCGACATGCTAGCGCTCAATGCAGCCTTAAGATCAAAGTCGAACAAATAGGTCATTGGAGGGATTTCACCAACAACTCCATTAAATTTTGCTAAGCCTGTAACCCAAGCAATTATACTAAATGCAATGATACCAATAATTATGTTACCTTTAACTTTAAGTTTTTCTAAAACAACCATTGCAACAAATGCAAGACATCCTAATAGAACAAGAGGATTTTTAATATCTCCTAATGTCACTAATGTTACTGGGTGATCTCCAACAACACCCATAATCTCCAAGCCTATTATTGCAAGAAATAATCCTATACCAGCTCCTATACCTAGTTTTAAACTTCTTGGTATTGAATTAATCAACCACGCACGAATTGGTGTTAAAGAAATTATTAAAAACAATACACCCGCAACAAGTACTGCCCCTAAAGCAGCTTGAGGTGTATATCCCATTCCTGCAACCACACCAAATGCAACAAATGCATTAATTCCCATTCCCGGAGCAAGTCCAATTGGCCATGTTTTTCCGTAGAAAGCCATTATAAAACAAGCTATCGCAGTTGCTAGTATTGTAGCTGTAAACACAGCACCAAAATCAAAAAATCCAGCTTCAGGTCCAGCAAATTCTCCACTTAAAATAAATGGATTTAAAAACATGATGTAAGCCATTGTCAAAAAAGTAGTTACTCCAGCAATTACTTCTGTTTTAAAATCAGTCTTATGTTTTTTATATTCAAAATATTTATCTAACATTTTTCCTCCTAAATTAGATCAATATTCGATTCTTTAAAATTATTCTCTTTAAAAATATTGTTTGTTAACATTATTCAACTTAGAAGTTAGTTTTAGTTAATATTATAGATGTTACAATCCTATTATGAGAAAAATAATATTACTCGGAGTATTTTTTTTTATTATCGGTTGTAACACTATTAAAAATAAAACTGATGATATTGTAAAAAAAGAAAACGAAAAATTAAGCCAATTTATTGGTCAACCAGTTTCTGAATTAAAAATAGTCATGGGAATACCCGATAAAGAAGAAAAAAATGAATTAGGTTTAGAAGTATTATTTTATAAAACAAAAAAATACGGTATCCCGTGTGAAAGAAAGTTTGAGATTAACACAAAGGGAATTGTAATTGGATTTGTTTCTAAAGGATGCTTTTAATACTCGTGGGGAATTCCCCCACAAGCAAGGTTTAACTTATTTAATTTCTATAAGTTTCTTTTTTTTATACTCTGGTACAATTCTTTCACAAGCTATAGTCAAAAGACCATCCTTTAATTCTGCACCATTTACTTTTACATCGTCTGCAATTGTAAATGATCTTGCAAATTGTCTTTGAGATATACCCTTATGAAGAATTTCGCCATTTTCGATGTTATCTTCAGTTTTGTTTACTTGTTTAGTTCTAACAGTCAACAAATTATCTTCGAACTCAACTTCTACATCTTTTCTTGAAAAACCAGCTAAAGCAACCTCAATTGAGTATTTGTCTTTACCTGTCTTTCTAATATTGTAGGGAGGATAATTTGACTGCATTGCCAAACTTCCATTCCCTAACAAATTTTCAAATTGGTCAAACATATCGTCAAAACCAATTGAAAAGGGTCGTAGTGAGTTAAATATAGATAGATCCTTACTTGTCATTTTTCCTCCTTTGTTAGCAAGGTTTTTGCAAGCCCCATAAGGCAACTTACGAATTTTATATAGGAATTAATTTTATATATTCAAGATATGAAATTATATTTTTTTGGATACTTTAAGTATGAAACCATAATCAAAAGCAATTTCTTCAATAGCTCCATCTCTACCAGATTTTCCACCATGACCTGCATTCATTTCAGTTTTTAATAATAGTAAGTTGTTATCAGTTTTGTAATCTCTTAATTTAGCTGTAAATTTTGCAGGCTCATCAAATAAAACTCTATTATCACTCAAACTAGTTGTAATTAAAATATTTGGGTAATCCATTTTTTTTATATTATTATAAGGTGCATAAGAATAAATATAATCAAAATGGTCTTTATTATCTTTGGCATTTCCAAATTCATCAAATTCTCCAATAGTCAATGGTAAAGAATGATCTAGATTTGTAGTCAAGCTATCAACAAATGGTACGGCCATAACCATTCCACAAAATAATTCAGGAGACTCATTTACAACAGCTCCCATTAATAAACCACCTGCAGAACCACCCATTCCAATAATTTTTCCTTTTGATGTGTATTTTTTTTCAATTAAAAATCTCGCAACAGCTAAATAATCTTTAAAAGTATTTTTTTTGTTTAAGAGTTTTCCCTCTTTCCACCATTTCATTCCTCTCTCTAAACCTCCTCTAATATGTGCTGTTACCCAAATGATGTCCCTATTAATTAGACTAAGTCTGGTAGAAGAAAAACTAGGCGACATTGAATTTCCATATGATCCATATCCATACAGTAATAGATTTGCATTTCCGTTAATTTTGGTTTTCTTATGTCTAGTAATAGTTAGTGGAACTTTTCTACCATCGTGTGAAACACATTCTAATCTCTCAACAATATAATCTTGAGAATTATGCCCCGAAGGGATGATTTGCTCTTTAACTAATTTTTTTTCTTTAGTTTTTAAATTATATTTATAAACACGTGATTGGGTTTTAGGTGTAGAATATGAAATATGAATTAGATCAGTATTTTTATCTTTCTGTATTAAAGAAATTCCACCATCATATACTTCTTCGTCTGAAAAAATTAATTCTTCCTCTATATTATTCTCTAAATTTTTTACAAATATTTTCCCTAATGCATTAGTAACTTCTGATCTGATTATCCAATTATTTAAAAAGGTTAAACCACCAATTAATGTTTCATCTTTTGCTGGCACGTATGACTCCCAGTTTTTAAAATTTATATCACTGGTTTTATCAATTTTAAAATCTTCAGCATTCTTGTTGGTATGCATGTAAAAACTACCATCCCAGGAGTTAACACTATAAATAATTCCTTTTTCTCTTTTTTGAATTAATTTAGGTTTTGGGCTTTGTTCATTTACAGAAAAATAATATTGTTCTGAGGTATTATGGTCAGAACTTACAATAAAATAATATTTTTCGTCTGAGCTTAAACCGATACTAACAGTGAATGCTTCTGTTTTTTCTTCAAAAATTAAAATGTCCTCTTGGATTGGTGTACCTAGCTTATGTCTAAAAATTTTTCTTGGTCTATGATTGTCATCTAATTTAGAGTAAAAAATATATTTATCGTCTAAGCTAAATAAAATAGAACCAGATGTATCTTTTATTTCTTCTGTGATTAATTTACCTGTTTTTATATTTCTAATAAAAATAGAATAATATTCTGACCCTTTAAGATCTAAAGAATATCCTAGAAGCTCATCGTCCCAGCTTACTTCTAGATCACCAACTCCAAAATATTCTGTTTCTAATTTTTTCTTTTCTTGATCACCATTCCAAATTTCTTCCTCGATTTCAGTTCCAATTTTTTTTCTAAGCTTTATGGAATAATTTCCTTTTTTAGTTGTTTTGGTCCAATAAATAAATTTTTTATCTTTAAATGGTAAAGATTCATCGTCTAGCTTAATTCTCCCTTTGATTTCGTCGAAAAGTTTTTTTTGATGTTCTTTTGTATCTTTTAAATGAAACTCGGTATAAGCATTTTCTTCCTCTAAATATTTTCTTACCTCAGGGATAAGTTTTGTGCCATCCTTGAGGACTTCAAGAATATTTTTTTGATGTATCCAACTATAATCATCCTCCCAAATTGTATTGTGACAAGATTTTTTTTCCGGTTTTTTGGCTAATTGTGGTATTTTCATGGTTGTTTAATATATGAATATTTTTTTTTTAACACTATTATTTTTTGTCCTAGTTTATTTAGCGCTTAATTGGTTTATTAAAACATCAAGTGCCAAAATATCAAAAAGCATAAGGACGTTTGTAATAATATTCTCTTTGATTTTAGCGGCGGTAATGGCCTACGCAGGTAGATTTATTTTTTCATTACCTTTTTTAATGATGATACTTCCATTAATTAAAACAAAGGCTGGGTTTACATTGCTACAAGTTTTAAGATTTTGGAGTTTACTAAGAATATTAAAAAATTCTGGAAGATTTAGTTTTAATCAAATGGGTTCAAACTTAAATACTAAAAATATTTCTCGAGATGAAGCATATAAAATATTAAATCTAGATCCAAGCAAAAGGTATACTAAAGAAGAAATTTTAAAGTCCTATAAAAAAATTATGAAAAAAATTCATCCTGACATTAGCCCAGAACTAACTAGATTAGCATCTATAGTTAATGAAGCTAAAGAAGTTGTGATAAAGGATCTAAATTAATTTAACAAAGACTGAAATTTCTCAAAAATTTTTAATGGATTTATTTTATCTTTACCTAGAGTATTATGCTTTACCTCACTTACCCCATCAGGAAGTATTGGATGCATTTGTGGGCTATAGCTTCCATATATAATTGGAGTATCAGCCATTAAAACTATTGTCGGAAGACCTAGGGCTGCTGACAAATGGCTAAAACTAGAATCATTACATACAGCTATATTACAATTTTTTATGAAAGGTAATGTTTCTAATAAATTAAGTTTGTCAAGCTGCAAACATTTAGACTTAAATTTTGAATTAAATATTTCATTTAATATGAATTGTTCATCTTTATTTTTACCAGTTGCTAAAAAAAAACGACAATTGTATTTTTGATTACAAAATTCCATGAACTTTAAAAACGTTTTTGCTGGAATTTTTTTTGTAACACCTGATCCGCCAATACCTAAAAGAATATTTTTTTGATCATCTAAAATATTATATTTTTTTTTAATATGCTCTATTTCCTTTTCACTAATCACTATCTTAGGATTGCTCTCTACATCAATGTCTAACTTAGCTTTAAGAAAATTTTGTGCAGTTTTGGTAATATTTTGATTTTTTTTTGCAAGTAAGGGATATTGGAAAATATCTTTAATTGATGACAATCTAGCAATCAGATTAAATCTAAGAGAGGAATTAAAAATAAATATTTTATCAAATTTATAGCTTTTGATTTTCTTTACAAGTGAAAATGTTCCAGCTAATCCATCATGAATTCCATTATTATTTTTATTATCTCTATCTAGAATAATAATCTCTTTGATATTTTTATTGTTCTTCATTAATTCAGTTGCTTTTGAATTTTCTTTTGCAAGAAGATAAATTTTAGTTGCAAATTTTTTTGCTATAGCTTCAATGTAAGGTAAGTATATAACCAGATCGCCTATACCTTTTTTATTTTGTACAATTAAAATTTTCATTTACTTTCTAATATGTTTACTAAATTTTTTTTTTTATATAAGCTTAATTTATGAGTAAAATTAATGGCATTTATGCGGCTGGAGTGTCTATTTTAGATCAAAATTTAAAACTTGATGTGAATAAGACTATTTTGCATTCAGAAAATTTAATTAAAAATGGTTGTCACGGAGTTGTTTTATTTGGTAGCACTGGTCAATCTCAACTAATTTCATTAGATGAAAAATTTAAACTAATAGAGCAAATTTCTAAAAGTGATTTAAAGGATCAATTTATTATTGGTACAGGACTTAATTCTTTGCAAGATACAATATCACTTTTAAATTTAAGTATTTCTTTCAAATTAAATAAATTTTTAATAATGCCACCAGCTTACTACATGTATGAAGATAAGGATGTTATTAGATTTTATAAAAAATTATTAGAAAATGTTAATGATTGTGAAATTATTTTATATAATTTTGAAAAATTATCAGGTTATAAATTTAGCATTGATTGTGTAAAAAAGTTAGTAAATTATTTTCCTAAACAGATCATTGGTGTAAAAGATAGTTCTTATAATCTATTTGAAAAATTAAAAATTGAAAATTTTTCTATATTACCAGGATCAGAAACAAAACTTCTAAAAGGTTTACAAATTGGTTGTTCAGGCATTATTACTGCCACTTGCAATGTTACTGCTAGTTTATCAAGAAAGGTTTATGATGATTTTTTTAATCAAAAAGAACAATTATATAATGATAAACTATGCAATGTAAGATTGGCCTTTGATAAATTCAATCTAATTTCTGGTCTGCACACTTTACTCTCAGAAAAAGATAATTCTTTCAAAAATATGTTGCCACCACTCGATTTACTCAATGATATTAATAAAAAAAAACTACTTGATGATTTAAAAAAATTGAATTTTAATTATTAGTTTTTAGAAATTGATTAATATATGAAACTTGTTAACTTTTTAAATAAGCTGATAAAGAAAGATGGTTTTGTTCTTATAGATGCAAATCAGAATAAATGCACAATTGGTAAACCAATAAAAGAAATACCTATTATACTTAAAATTTTAGATAAAAAACTTCACCATAAATTGCTTTTACATCCTGATTTACATCTTGGTGAAGCATACATGAATGGCTCAATATTAATTGAGAATGGAAGTTTGACTGAATTTTTAGAAATTGCACTTAAAAATATTGGTAGGAGAGAAATTAATTTTTATAGTAGAACTATAAATCAAATTAGAGGATTTTATAGAACTCTTACTAATTTTAATTTGATAAAAAAATCAAAAAAAAATGTAGCTCATCATTATGATATATCTGAAAAGTTATATGATTTCTTTTTAGATAAGAACAGACAATATTCTTGTGCATATTTTAAAAATAGTAATGATACTTTAGAACAGGCTCAAGAAAATAAAATGAATCATATAATTAAAAAATTAAATCTGAAACCCAATCAAAGAGTTTTAGATATCGGAAGTGGATGGGGGACACTTGCAATAGAAATTGCCAAACAATCTAAGTGTGAAGTAGTGGGTATTACACTTTCAGAAAATCAATTAAGATATAGTAAAGAAATAGCAAAACAATTAAATTTGGAAAATCAGCTAGACTTTCGTCTCATTGATTACAGACAATTAAGTGAAAAGTTTGATCGAATTGTAAGTGTTGGAATGTTTGAGCATGTCGGAAGAAAATTTTATCAAACTTATTTTAATGCTGTTTCAAAGTTACTTTCTGAAGATGGTATTGCATTAATTCATACAATTGGATCAAGCATGCCACCTAGAAACCCACATCCATGGATAAATAAGTATATTTTTCCAGGAGGATATACCCCCAGTTTAAGTGAAGTTACTTCTCCAATTGAAAATTCAGGATTGTTAATATCTGACATTGAAGTTTTACGAATGCACTATGCTCATACTTTAAGAAATTGGAAAGAAAGATTTTTAAGTAAAAAAAGTGAGGTCCTAGAGATGTTTGATGAACGTTTTTTTAGAATGTGGGAATTTTATCTGGCAGGTTGTGAAATGGCATTTAAATGGGGTGATCAGGTTGTATTTCAATTTCAATTGACAAAAAAAAATAATACTGCACCAAGTACAAGGGACTATATTTATCAGTAATAAATTGATAAATCATTAGTCCTAGACATGAAAAAAAAGAGTAAAAAATCTAAAAAAAAAAATTCTTCTAGGAGAAATATCAAAAAAAGAAAAATTGTAAAAATAAAAAACAAAATTCAAAGAAATTTGAAAAAGAAAAAGAAAAAGAAAAATATAAATAGTAAAAAAAATTTATTTAATCAAAGCTCTAAAAAAAATAATAAAATACTTTTAAAGATCATTGATTTACAAGATAAATTTAAGCCAAATATAAAAATTAAATTTAATCCCTTTGTATCTTTAGATAAATTCCTATTAAAATTTTTCCAAAATATATCAGATACTATAGGAGAATATAAATCCTTAAAAATAGAACAAAAAAGAATATTAAAAATAAAAGAGATGGAGAGAATAGAAAATGAAAAAAAAGAGAAGTTGGAACAAATTAGTGAAGAAAAAGATCTTCAAAACAAATTAAAACAACAAATGTTAAAAGACGAAATTAAATTAGAGAAGGAGAGAACTAAAGATATCAAGCTTTTTTTGAGAAAAGAGCAAGCTATTATCCGCCAAGAGCAAGCTGAAAAACAGAGGAAATTCTTAGAACAGTTAAAAATAGAAAAACAGATTGAAAAATTTAGGATTAGAGAAATTAAAGAACTTGAACAACTAGAAAAACTTTCTTTAAAAGAAAAAAGAGAAGATTATTCAAGTCTGCAAGAAAGAATAGATAAGTTAAAACAAAAATATCAAATAATTAGGGACCAAAAAATAAGAGAGAGAGTGGAGGCCCTTGGAATTAAAACTCTTGGAGATGAAGATAGAGAAACACTTCTCCAAAAAGAAAAAGATTATACATTAGCAAGACAAAAAATTGAGTTTGCTCTTGAAAGTTTTTATCGAAGTTCAAGTAGTCTAGTGTTTCAACTTAACAAAAGACATATTACCCGTCATATGTCCATTTTAAGGTGTATTGATAGAAGGTTTGAAACTGGAGAAATTTTTATAAAGTGGGATGAGTCTGAAGACGATAAATGGTTGTTGCTAATATATATTAAGAACAATTCTCCAGATGAAGGAATAATAATTGAAGACAAAACAAATCAAGAAAAAAATATATCTCACGAGTTTAAATCTAGTGAAATTTTTAAAGCATCTGATTTAATGGTTGATTCTTTAACTCAGTTGATCTCAAAAATAAGAAAAAAAAAACAAGCATGATTTCAATTTAATTCAATATTTTTTAAAATATACTCCCAATTACCCATTCTATTATAGGTTACTTTAATTATTAAGTTTTTTTTTGTATCCAGCCAAATTTTAAAATCTAATTTTTTATCATCTTCCAGATTCTTTTCTTTAGATTTTAAAGAAAATTTGTGAGCAAGATATTCTTTACCATTAATTTTGATTTTTTCTTTTTTAATAAACGTTACTATTTGATTCTTTATACTACCAGACAATGGGCTGATTTGTGTTTCACTTTGTAGTATTTTGTGATTCCACCAATTTCCTATTATATATTCTGAATTAGCTTTACCTGTATAAGAAGATCCTTTTATATCGTAGACTCCCTCATTTTCATTAAATTTTAATTTTACAAATTTTTTCTTGTCATTTTGAAGTGTCTCAGATTCAAATAGTAATAATTTATCATTTTTATATTTTTCAACACCTATACTTTCAATTGTAAAAATCTTTACACCAAATAGTTTTACTTCAAAATTTGTTTTATTATAAACTTCTAAAAGCCCGTTTTTTTGATTAAATACATAATTGCAATATCCAATTTTTTTTCCATCTTTAAAAATATTCATCTCAATTTTTTTATAATTTTTATAATGAGAGGCATGACCAAAAAGATTTTGAGGAACAACCAATAAAATTATTAATAATAAAAATTTTCTCATTAAACTTATGGTATTTTATATAAACAAATAGTAAATACCAATTTAAAAATGTTTTTAAAAATTAAAAAAATACCAAAAGTTTTTTGGAGCTCTAAGAAACCACTGAATCTAAGACCAAAAATTCCATCTTTATTTTTTTTATGTTTAGGATTAGTTATTTTTGGTTTTGGAGAAGGATTACTTATTGTTTCTTATTCGGGAGCTTCTCCATGGAGTGTTTTGGCTCAAGGTATTTCATTAAATGTTAATTTATCCATAGGTCTAATAACATTTATAATAAGTATTACTGTCTTAATTTTTTGGATACCTCTTAAACAAAAGCCAGGTATAGGAACGATTTTGAATGCATTTATAATAGCGATCATGATAGATTTATGTATTAAATTTATCCCAACTCCTGAAAATTACTATTATCAAATAATTTTAGGTATAATAGCAGTTTTAACAGTAGGTTTAGGTGGAGGTATTTATTTAGTTGCAAATCTAGGTGCAGGGCCAAGGGATGGACTTATGGTTGGTCTTCAGAAAAAAACTAATTTACCAATTGCAGCGGTAAGAGGATTTCTTGAAATTTCAGTAGTATCTATTGGATGGTACCTTGGTGGTACAGTAGGTATTGGAACTTTATTATTCGCATTTGGAATTGGTCCAGCAGTTGCATTTGGATTGTTCTTAGTAAGTAAAATTTTTAAGAACTAGTTTGTAATTTTTCACTTTTCTTTCTTTCATGAGGATCAAGAATTGCTTTTCGTAATCTACATGACTTAGGTGTAATCTCTAAAGCTTCATCAGTATTTAAAATACTTAGCTGTTCAGCAATAGACATCTTTCTGACAGGAGTTAGAACAACATTTTCGTCAGTACCTTGAGTTCTCATATTTGTTAATTTTTTTCCTTTCATTACATTTATTATCATATCGCCTGGCTTTGGAGCTAGACCAACTATCATTCCTGCATAAACCGGATCATTGTGGGTTACAAACATTTCTCCTCTTGCTTGTAAGTTAAAAATTGCGAAAGCTACAGCTTTTCCTTGCTCCATAGATATTAGTGCTCCATTTCTTCTACCCTCTATCTCACCCTCAAAATTTCCGTAAGAATGAAATATTCTATTAATAACACCTGTACCTTTGGTTAAAGTAAGAAACCTACTTGTGTATCCCATTAAACCTCTCGTAGGTGCAAGAAAAATTAATCTTTTTTTATTTTTTCCAGTATCTTTTAAATCAACTAGTTTACCTTTTCTTCTGTTGATAGAATCTATAACTTTAGATGAATATTCTTCATCTAAATCCATAGTAATTTCTTCAATTGGCTCAAGCTTTTCCCCGTTTTCATTTTTTTTGTAAAGTACTTTAGGTGGGCTTACAGTCATTTCAAATCCTTCTCGCCTCATTTGTGTTAATAGAATTTCTAACATTAGTTCTCCTCTTCCACTAATTTCAAAAGCATCTTTATTTTTATTTTCAGAAAAATTAATTCCTACATTGTTTTCTGACTCCTGTATAAATCTTTCCCTAATTTGTGTACTAGTTAATTTTTTTCCTTCGGTTCCTGCTAGCGGTGAACTATTAACAGTTACCTTTATTGACATTGTGGGAGGATCTATAGGTGTTGCTTTTATAGGTTCATTTATCTCTAAATCACAAATAGTATCTGCTACATTTGCCTTTTCTAATCCTGCTACAACCACTATATCTCCAGCTTCACCAATTTCTATTGGGACTTTTTTTGTTCCCTCATATCTAAAAATTTTTGTTAATCTTCCTTCATCAACTTTTTCACCAATTAGATTAATTGCTTTTATTTGTTGATTAGCCTTCGCGGTTCCTTGCGATATTCTACCAACAAGGCTTCTACCAAGATAACTATCAGCGTATAAGAGGGTAGAAAGCATAGCAAAGGGTTTTTTTTTATCAAAATTAGATGGTCTTACATGCTCTATGACTAGATCTAATAATGGATTTAAATTTTTTTTAGCACCATCTATCTCCTTATCTGCCCAACCTGATCTACCACTTGCGTAAATAACAGGAAAATCTAATTGCTCTTCATTTGCATCTAAGCTCACAAATAAATCAAACGTTTCATCTAAAACCTCATCTGCTCTTTGGTCAGCTTTATCTAATTTATTTATAACAACTATAGGCTTTAATCCCTGTTTTAGTGCTTTTGCCAAAACAAATTTAGTCTGAGGCATCACTCCCTCAGCAGAGTCTATTAGTAGTAAAGCTCCATCAGCCATACTTAATACCCTTTCAACTTCTGCAGCAAAGTCTCTGTGTCCAGGTGTATCTATTATATTTATTCTTGAGTTTTTCCAATTAATTGAAGCTGGTTTTGCTAAAATTGTAATTCCTCTTTCTTTTTCTAGCTCCCCACTGTCCATCAATCTTTCATCAATGATCTCATTTTCTCTAAACGAGCCACTTTGCTTCATAAGGTTGTCAATTAAGGTAGTTTTGCCATGATCAACATGGGCAATAATTGTAATATTTATGATTGAGTTTGCCATTTTTCGGTCGTTATATATTAAAAAAATTTAATTCAAATAAAAAAACCCTCAAAACTAAAGTTTTGAGGGTTTTAAATATTTTAAGTATTTGTCAGAATAGAATGGTCTTACATTCCCATTCCACCCATTCCACCCATGCCACCCATGCCACCAGCTGGCATTCCTGCACCTCCTGCAGCATCTTTTTCATCAGGCTTGTCAGCAACCATTGCTTCTGTAGTTACTAGCAGTCCAGATATTGAAGCTGCATCCTGCAAAGCTGTTCTAACCACCTTAACTGGATCTATAATTCCTTCTTTAAACATATCAACATACTCTTCAGATTGTGCATCATAACCGTTAGATGATTTATTTGTTTCAAGTAATTTACCAACAACCACAGAGCCATCTACTCCGGCATTTTTTGTTATTTGTCTAATAGGTGCTTGAAGAGCACTTTTAACAATTTCAACACCTGCTTTTTGATCATCGCCTTTTACTTTTACTTTGTCTAAATCTATAGATGCATAAAGCAGAGCACATCCACCCCCAACAACTATTCCTTCTTCAACAGCTGCTCTTGTTGCGTTAAGCGCATCTTCTACTCTATCTTTTCTTTCTTTAACTTCAACTTCAGTTGCTCCACCAACTTTAATTACAGCAACTCCACCTGCAAGTTTAGCCAATCTTTCTTGAAGTTTTTCTTTGTCATAATCAGAAGTTGTTTCATCTATTTGTTGTTTAATTTGATTACACCTTGCTTCTATGTCAGATTTTTTACCTGATCCACTTACTATTGTACTATTTTCCTTGTCTACTTTGACACGCTTTGCAGAACCAAGATCATTAAGCTTAACATTTTCAAGCTTAATTCCTAGATCTTCAGAAATAACTTGGCCACCCGTTAATATTGCAATATCCTCTAACATTGCTTTTCTTCTATCACCAAAACCAGGTGCTTTAACTGCTACAACTTTAAGTCCACCTCTCAATTTATTTACTACTAAAGTCGCTAAGGCTTCACCTTCAACATCTTCAGATATGATCATTAAAGGTCTTCCGGCTTGAACGACTGCTTCAAGTAGAGGAACCATTGGTTGTAGGTTCGTTAATTTTTTTTCATGTAAAAGAATTAAAGGATTTTCAACTTCAGTTATCATTTTATCACCATTGGTAATGAAGTATGGTGACAGATAACCTCTATCAAATTGCATTCCCTCAACTACGTCTAGCTCTGTTTCAATTCCTTTAGCTTCTTCAACAGTTATAACTCCTTCGTTACCAACTTTTTGCATAGCCTTTGATATCATATTTCCAATTTCCTTATCCCCATTTGCAGATATTGTGCCAACCTGAGCTATCTCATCACTATCTTTAACTTTTTTTGCAGAAGATATTAATTTTTCCTTAACATGGTGAACAGCTGTATCTATACCTCTTTTAACATCCATAGGATTCATTCCAGCAGTAACATATTTGCAGCCTTCTTTTACTATTGCTTGTGCAAGTATAGTTGCTGTTGTAGTTCCATCGCCAGCTTCATCATTAGTTTTATTAGCAACTTCCTTAACCATTTGAGCACCCATATTTTCAAATTTATCTTCTAATTCAATTTCTTTTGCAACTGAGACACCATCTTTTGTAGTTCGT
>JACWDM010000007.1 GCA_014654065.1 Pelagibacterales bacterium SAG-MED15
AATTTAATAGTTATTTTACCATCTGTTTTTTCATTTTTGTAAAAATCTAAAAATTTAAATTCAACTGGAGTTTCTTTTAAAGAAAGATCAAGATTAACATTAGTAATCCCATTATTTTGTTTAATATCATATTCAATAATTTCATTTATATTAGATATATTCAGTTCCCCTTTGCCTGATAAACTTAAATTTTTATCATATGTCAATTTGAGTTTATTATTTTTTAATTTAATTATATTTTCAATACTTGGCAAAAATTTCTTAAAATTTTTATCGTCGATTTTATATTCTGCATTTTCTAGGTCTATTTCGGAAGCTATTTTGAAGTTTTTTATTTTATATTTTTTACTTAAATTAAATGAGAAATTACTGTTAGAAGTAAAAATTATATTTTTTAAATTTAAGAAATTCAGATATTTAATTATTAATTCATCTTCAATTTTTGAATTTTTATTAACTAAATTTCCAGTTACAAGAAATTCATTATTTTTCTTATCAAAATTTATAGCCTCAGATAATATTTCAAAGTTTAAATATTTTAAATTTATTTCTTTTAACTCTGTATTATTTTTTTTATGTTCAAATTTTAAATTTATATTTTCAATTTTTTCTTTATTTAAAAGATTAAGCGATAGATCTTTAATCTCACCTGAAATTTGATAATTTTTTTTTATATTTCCATTTTCATCAAAATTAATTTTTGCATTAATATAGATTTTTCCATTTTTTGAAATCTTATCTAAAATTAATAATTGTGGACTATCTCTTAAGCTCCTTACTAATTTTACTAAATCACTAAAATTGTTATATTCTGATGTAAAATTTAAATTCCTAATTCCAAAATCTTTATTAAAAAAAGATACAATATTGTAATTTGTAGAGATTTTTTTAAAGTTAATTATATTTTTATTTTGCTCTATCCATGAATCTTTGGTTACTACATTTATTTTTAAGCTTATTGGTTTTAATAAAAATTTGAGTTCTTTAAATTTTACATTAATCTCCGGATAACTTTTTTTTATTTTTTCTGAAATTATTTTATTAAATCTATTTGTTTCAATACCAAATATACTTAAATAAATTAAAATTAAAAAAAACAAAGATATTATTATTGATAAAAATACAGATATTTTTTTAATCATATTACTTAAATAGTGAGGTTTCTAAAAATCTGTCTAAATCGCCATTCAATACTTTATCTGGATCTGAGCTCTCATAATTAGTTCTATTATCTTTTACTAATCTATAAGGTTGTAAAATATATGATCGTATTTGATGTCCCCAACCTATTTCGGTTTTAGCACTTTCAAAATTTTCAACTTCTTTTTGTTTTTTTTTAAGTTCATAATCATAAAGTCTTGCTTTTAGCATCCTCATACATGTTTCTTTATTCTTATGTTGCGATCTCTCATTTTGACATTGAACTACTATTTTAGTTGGAATATGGGTTATTCTAACTGCGCTATCTGTAGTATTTACATGTTGGCCTCCTGCTCCACTAGATCTATAAGTGTCAATTCTTAAATCTTTATCTTTAATTTCTATATCTATACTATCATCCACTATTGGATAAACCCATACACTTGCAAAACTAGTGTGTCTTCTTGCTCCGGAATCGAAAGGAGATACTCTCACCAACCTATGAATTCCTGATTCTGATTTCAACCACCCATATAGATACTCTCCTTCAATTTTAAAAACTGTAGATTTTATCCCAGCCTCATCACCTTTATGTTCGCTAATTAAATTTACTTTATAATCCTTATTTTGTGCCCATTTAAAGTACATTCGTTTAAGCATTTCTGCCCAATCCTGGCTTTCAGTACCTCCAGCTCCAGCATGTATTTCCATATAACAATCCAATATATCCGTCTCATTTGATAGAAAACATTTGATCTCATTTTTTTTTGCAATCTCTTTTAAATTTCTCATATTTTTTACTAAATCATTTATCATTAAATTATTATTCTCCTCATCTGCTAATTTAAATAATTCAGATAAATCCTTAATTTCTATTGCTGTTTTTTTGTGAGTATTAATTAAGTCTTCTAAAAATTTTTTTTTTTTAAATATTTTTTGAGCATTAATTTTATCTTGCCAAAAATCTGGTTCTAAAACCTTTTGGTTTATTTCATCTAAATTAGATATAACTTTATGCTTTTCAAAGATACTCCTGTATTCTTTGGCATGTTTTTTCTATTTCAGTTTTATCAGTTATAAAATCATTGTTCATTAATAGAACCTTAATACATTATTATTTTTTAATCTATTATTTATTTTTGATTTAATTAAATCTTCTTTATTTATATTTTCTTTTTTAAAAACCTCAATGATTGTTTTTTTGGTTCCAAAGGATGCCTTTTCGCCTGTTTTTGAATCGACAACCATCATAACAACATTATTTGCTACCTTGAATGGTCTAGCATCCTTTTTTTTAACAGATTTCTTAATAAAATCTTTAAATATTGGCATTGCCGTTCTTGCTCCTGTTTCTCTTTTTCCAAGAGATTTAGGATTATCATAACCAACGTATACCCCAACTAATAATTTTGACGTATACCCAATAAACCAAGTATCTGTATTATTATTTGTTGTTCCTGTTTTACCAGCTAAATCTAAATTTAAATCTCTGAGCCCTTTGCCAGTTCCTCTTTGAATAACTCCCTCTAAAATAGATGTCATTTGATAAGCAGTTTCCTGAGAAAAAATTTGCTCAAAATTATCAATTATATTTGGATATTGATTGCCTAAATGTGAAATTTCATCACACTTATTACAAACTCTGTTGTCATTATTTAATATTGTATTGCCTTCACTGTCTTGTATTCTGTCAATTAAGATTGGTGTAACAAGCTTTCCGCCATTTATAAATGATGAATAAGCTGAGCTAAGTTGTATTAACGTGGTTTCTGCTGATCCGAGTGAAATAGATAAAAGTTCATTTGGATTTTCGTAAATTTTTAACTTTTTTGAAAAATTAATAATTTTATTTAGTCCTAAATCCTGTGAAATCCTTACAGTCATTAAATTTCGAGACTTTTCTACACCTGTCCTCAAAGTTGATGGACCATAGAATTTTTTTCCGTAGTTTTGAGGTTTCCAAAGTTTTAAATCTGTGCCTTGTTCAAGTACTAACGGAGCATCTAGCACTAAAGATGAAGGTGTATAATTGTTTTCAAGAGCTAATGCGTAAATAAAAGGTTTAAATGCTGATCCTGGTTGTCTTAATGCTTGTGATGCTCTATTAAATTCACTTTGTCTAAAACTGAAACCACCAGTCATTGCAAGCACTCTACCAGTGTATGGATCCATAACCACTATAGATCCATTAACTTCTGGTATTTGTCTTAAGCTGTAAATTCCTTTTTTAATTTTTTTTACAAAAATTATATCACCTTTTTTTAATAGCTCGTCTGTTTCTTTTTTTGTCCAACTAATATCTTTATATTCTATGACTCCACTTTCTTCTTTATTAGTTTCAACATTAATTGAGAATTTATTAATTTTTTTAACTATGGCCAGGTCCCAACCAAAGGATTTCTCTAATTTGAATTCTTTTAAAACTTTGAACCATTCACTAGTATAATCTACATTTGTTAAAGCACCTCTCCATCCTTTTCTTTTATCGTAAGCTATTAATCCATTTCTTAACGACTCTGATGCAATATTTTGAAGATTTAAGTCGAGTGGAGTCTTAATATTTAACCCATCTTTATAAACTTTATCATATCCAAACTTATTAAGGATATTTTTTCTTACATCTTCTACAAAATATAAAGAATTTTCTAATAAAATTTTTTTTCTTTTCTTTAGTTTTATTTTCTCCTTTATAAAGGAATTGTATTGAGCTGAATTAATAAAATTATTATCTAAAAGGTTTTTAATAACTAAATCTCTTCTGAATTTAGCAAGTGCCTTATTTTTATAAGGGTTATATCTGCTTGGAGCTTTTGGTAATGCTGCAAGCAAAGAGGCCTCGACATATGTTAAATCTGTAATTGGTTTGTCAAAATATTCAAGACTTGCGGCTGCAACTCCATATGTTCCTCCACCTAAATAAATTTGATTTAGATATAATTCTAAAATTCTTTCTTTTGATAAGGTCCTCTCAATTCGGAAAGCCAAAATTGCCTCTTTGATTTTTCGATTTAAACTTACTTCATTTGTTAATAAAAAATTTTTTGCGACCTGTTGAGTAATTGTAGAAGCTCCCTCTAATCTTTTCGAGCTTAATATATTTGATATATTGTTTATTATAGCTCTAAGCACACCTTTTGCATCAACCCCTGGATGAGAAAAAAAGTTTTTATCCTCAGCAGATAAAAATGCGTTTATTATTTTTTTTGGGATTGAATTGTAAGGTACAAAAATTCTCTTTTCTGTTGAAAAGTCGCTTACTAACTCACCATTTCCAGAATACACCTTACTAGATACTGGTGCTTTATAATTTTTTAAAAATTTATAATCTGGGAGTTTATTCGAAAATGCCCATAAAATTGATATTGCAATAAATGAAACTATTAAAATACCACTTATTATAAAAATTGATATCTTTTTAAATAAATTACTCATTTTAGTTTATTTATTTATCAAATTTGTTAATGTTAAGGCACAGAATTTTAATAAAATTAAACAAAACATTAATAATGATGCAATTAATAATCAAAATATTATGGAAAAAAATTTATACATTGATGCTTCGCATCCAAATGAAACTAGAGTTGTACTTAAATCAAATGGTAATATTGAAGACTACGAATACGAAAGTTTAAAAAATACTTTAGTAAAAAATAACGTATACCTTGGAAAAGTTAGCAGAGTAGAACCATCACTTCAAGCTGCATTTATTGACTTTGGCAGAGAAAGACACGGATTTTTGTCTTTTAATGATATTCAATCTGATTATTATCAAATTCCTCAAAGTGACCTAGAAAAAATTAAAGAAGAAGAAGAAAAAGCTAGAGAGGAATTAATAAAAGAAAGTGAAAAAGAAGAGGAAAAAGGTATAGATGACAATATTACAGAGTTAAACGATCCAGTAGAAAAAAATGTAAATGAAGGTCTAGTTAATCAAAAAATTTTACCAAAAAAATACCCTATCAAAAGATATAAAATCCAAGAAGTAATTAAACCTAATCAAGTAATTTTAGTCCAAGTTTTAAAAGATGAAAGAGGTCTGAAAGGTGCAGCGCTAAGTACTTTTATATCTATAGCTGGGAAATATATCGTATTAATGCCAAACACTCCTAAAGGTGGAGGAATTTCAAGGAAGATATTCAATCCAGCAGACAGAAAAAAAATTAGAAATATTCTTAACCAAATAACAATACCAAAGGAAATGGGAATTATTGTTAGAACCGCTGGAGCAAATAAAACAAAAAATGAAATTGAAAATGACTTAGAAAATTTAATTAAAATCTGGGAATCAATTAAAGAAAATGCAATGAATTCTATTGCGCCTGCCTTAATCCATAAAGAAAGTGAAATCATCAAAAGAACTCTTAGAGATATGTACGATGAAACAACTCAAAATATTATAATTGAAGGCAATGATGGTTATCAAAAAGCTAAAAATTTTATGAAACTAATTATGCCTTCTCATGTAAAGAAAATTAAAAAATATAGGGATAAAATTCCTTTATTTATTAAAGAGAAAATTGAAATTAAGTTAAATGAAATATTTGAAACACAGGTAAAGCTTAATTCTGGTGGGTATCTTGAAATAAATCCAACTGAAGCTCTTGTTTCCATTGATATTAACTCAGGTAAGTCAATAAAACAAAAAAATGTAGAAAGCACAGCTCTTGATACAAATTTGGAAGCAGCGGAGGAAATTGCAAGACAAATAAAAATAAGAGATTTATCCGGTTTAGTTATTATTGATTTCATAGACATGATGAATTTCAATAACCGGAGACTTGTTGAGCGTAAATTAAAAGAAAAATGTAGAAATGATAGAGCAAGAATCCAAATAGGCAGAATAAGCTCTTTTGGTTTATTAGAGATGTCGAGACAAAGACTCAGAGAAAGTTCTGTTAAATGGAAAATATCATTAACCAATGAAACCTTTGCTTTAAAAATTATCAAGCTTTTAGAGGTTCAAATCATTGAAGCAAAAGCAAAAATCATCGATTTGAAACTATGTGAACAGATTTGTGATTTTATTGAAAAAAATTTAAAGGATAATTTAAAATTTGTTGAAAAAAAATTTAAAGTTAAGATAAATCTTTTACCTGACAATCAGCTTATTATCCCTGATTATAAGATTGAACTAAAAAATAAAAGCAAAAAGATTATAAATTCAATTGAAAATTTATCAAAACTAGAATTTACGAGTAAAATAAATGAAGATGGTAAAATAATTCAAAATAATACAAAAAACCAAAATAAGTTCAAAAGAAAAAAATTTTATAAAAAAAAATATTTTAAAAAAAAAACTAAATAATACCTTTGCTAGGACTTGATGCCTTTCCAAAAAAAGTTTTTTTTATCCTGCCGGATAAATAAGATTTTCTTCCAGCAATAACAGAATACTTCATTGCTTCGGCCATTTGAATAGGATTCTGAGCCATGGCAATCGCTGTATTTACTAAAACTCCATCACACCCAAGTTCCATAGCAATTGTTGCATCAGATGCTTGTCCTAAACCTGCATCGATTATCAGGGGTAGTTTCGTTTTTGATCTTATAATTTGAATATTAATTTTGTTAAGTATACCTAAACCTGATCCAATTGGAGCAGCTAAAGGCATAATTGCAACAGCTCCTACATTCTCCAATCTTTTTGCCATCAAAGGATCATCTGAACAGTATACCATAACCTTAAAACCTTCTTTGCTTAAAACCTCCGTTGATTTTAATGTCTCTAACATATCTGGAAACAAAGTTTTTTTATCCCCTAGAACTTCTAATTTTACTAATTTCCAACCACCTATTTCCCTTGCAAGCCTTAATGTTCTCAATGCTTCAGATGAGGTGAAGCATCCAGCTGTGTTTGGTAGATACGTAACTTTTTTTGGGTCAATGTAGTCCATAAGCAATGGCTTATTTTTGTTAAAAATATTTACTCTTCTCACAGCAACTGTCACTATTTCTGCTCCAGATATCTTTATAGCCTTGGCACATTCCTGAAAATTTTTATATTTTCCTGTTCCTACAATCAATCTTGATTTAAATTTTTTACCAGAAATTTTTAAATAATCACTCATTTTATCCACCACCAATGAAGTGAACTATTTCAATCTTATCACCATTTTTAATTTTTATCTTATCAACTTTTTTTTTATCAATAATATTTTCATTCATCTCAATAGCTACCTTGTTTAAAGCAATATTGTTAACGCTTAAAAGATGTTTTAAAGTCATTTTAGCATTAATTGACCTTTTTTTTCCATTAATCTTTATTTTTACTTTGTTTATTTTTTTCATATTATATAAATATTTTTATGACAAAAAGAATTTTAATTATCAATGGTCCAAATCTTAATCTATTAGGTGAAAGAGAACAATCACATTATGGAGCTGCGTCTTTTGAGGATTTAAAAAATGAATGTTTAAAAAAATCAAAAGAACTTAAGATAGAATTAAATATTCTACAGTCAAATATAGAAGGTGAGATTGTTAGCCATATTCAAGATGCTAGAAAAAAATACGATGGGCTAATAATAAATGCTGCTGGCTTTACTCATACATCTGTTGCTATTAGAGATGCGCTTGATATATTTAAAAAACCATCAATAGAACTACATATCTCAAATATTTATAAAAGAGAGGAATTTAGACATAAATCATTGATTAGCGGAGTGGTTAGTGGTGGAATTTTTGGATTAGGTACTGAGGGATATATTTTGGCCATAATTGCAATAGATAAAATTTTAAAAAATGAAAATTGATAAAAAACTTATAAAAGAATTAACGAACTATCTTGATGAATTCAATTTAACTGAATTAGAGTATGCAAATAATGAAATTAAAATCAAAGTCTCAAAAGCATCTAAAGCAAAACATCAAACACAGAACTTACAAGCAAATGAAATTTATAAAGAAAGTATTGAAACCAATATAAAATCTGGAAAAGAGATAAAGTCACCTATTATTGGAACGGCTTATTTAGCTCCAGAACCAGGCGGGAAAAAATTTACAGAGGTTGGAAAAAAAATTAAAAAAGGTGATACAGTTATGATAGTTGAGGCTATGAAAACAATGAATCATGTTCCTTCTCCCTTTGATGGAATTATAAAACAGATTTGTGTTGAGGATGGCTCCCCTGTAGAATTTGATCAAGTTATTGCAAAAGTTAATTAGATGTTCAAAAAAATCTTGATAGCTAACAGAGGTGAGATAGCTGTTCGAATAATTCGAGCATGTAAAGAATGGGGTATTTCTACAGTAGCAATTCATTCAGATGTTGATAGAGAAAGTATGCATGTTAGATTGGCTGATGAAAGTATATGCATAGGTTCACATCAACCAATAAATAGCTATTTAAATATACCAGCTATTATGTCAGCTATAGAACTAACAAATTCAGAGGCAGTACATCCAGGATATGGTTTTTTATCTGAAAATTCAAATTTTGCTAAAATATTAGAAGATAATAAAATCAAATTTATAGGACCGTCATCAAAACTAATAAAAATGATGGGAGATAAAATTCAAGCTAAAAAAATAGCTAAAGAGTATGGACTTCCGGTTATTGAAGGTTCAGATGGTGGTGTTTCAAATTTTGACTCAGCAAAAGAAATTTGTAAAAAAATTGGTTTTCCTGTTTTAATTAAAGCTGCTGGCGGTGGTGGCGGTAAAGGAATGAAAGTTGTTTTTGAGGAAAAAAATTTTAAAGAATTATTTTTAACTGCAAAACAAGAGGCTAAAAAATACTTTGGTAATGATGAGGTGTATATTGAAAAGTTTTTCCAAAATCCGAGACATATAGAGGTTCAGGTTTTATCAGGCAAAAATAGAACTGTTCACCTACATGAAAGGGACTGTTCTGTTCAAAGAAGACATCAAAAATTAATAGAGGAAACTCCAAGTCCAGTATTAAATGATCAATTAAGAAAAGATCTTTTTGCTAAAACTGTAAATATGGTTGAAAAAATTGGATATGAAGGTGCTGGAACAGTTGAATTTATATATGAAAATGAAAAATTTTATTTTTTAGAAATGAATACAAGAGTCCAGGTTGAACATCCGGTCACAGAAATGGTTACAGGGATTGATATTATCAAGGAGCAAATTTGGATAGCTTTTTCAGGTGAAACAGCTCTTACACAAAATGACATCAATCCTAGAGGTCATTCAATCGAATGTAGAATAAATGCTGAAGATGCAAGTAAAAATTTTCAACCTTCCCCAGGTACAATAACAATGTGTCATCAACCCTCTGGTTTTAGGACTAGAGTTGATGGGGCTATATATCAAGGTTATAAAGTTACACCTTACTATGATAGCATGATATGTAAACTTATTTGTCATGGAAGAAATAGACAAGAGGCCATTCAAAGAATTTTAAGATCATTAGATGAGTTTGTGATTGAGGGAATTACGACTACCATTGATTTACATAAAAAATTACTCAACCATAAGAAATTTATTGAATCAGATTTTAATGTTTCTTGGCTAGATAGAGATAAAATAATTTAATAACACTTAGTAATCCAAATATCATAAACTGGATGGTCGAAAGGTCTTAATGTTGGGCTAGATGAAAAAGTCCATCCATTAAAAACAAATACTTCATCATTATCTTTTCTCTTTAAATCTTTAACTTGCAAGTATGCTGTAATTTCTGGATTGTCATCAAATTTAGAATTTTTACATTTTAATGCTCTTATTGAAATATTTTTAAATAACTTTTCCTCTTTAATTTTAACTTTTAATTTGTAACCTTTTGAACTGACTTTATCTAAAATTTTCATCTCTAAATAATTACCTTCTAAGACTATATTTTCTGAATTTGTAGTCTCTGCATTTATTATAAAAATAATAAAAATAAAAAAAAAACTAATTTTTCCAACTAGTATATTTTTTTTTAATCTGTTCATTTTTTTTTTTAGGATGATAGGCTTTATCCGTTCCCGTGGGGTTTGCTAAATGAGGTTTTTGCCATTCATATTTTTTAATATCTCTGTTGTATTCAACTTTATTTTTCATAAAGTGTATCCATGAATACCAATCATTTGGAATTTTTGACGCATCTATTTCACCCTCATAGATAACCCATCTTTTAGTTTTTTTTTTATTTTCATAATATTTATTACCAGCTTCGTCTTCTCCAACAATTTTACCAAATAAAGAGGTGTATAGTTTAGTGCCAAGAGTTTCCTGATTCCACCAAATGAAAATTTTTTTTAAAAATGTCAACATAAAAATTTTGTTTATTTTTCAATTTTAAATTGTAAAAAATAAATTAGACTAAATTGATATTTTGTATATATATTATTTAAGTTATTAATCAAAAAAATATATATGGCAAAATATTTAGTAGAAACATATTACAATTGTAGTTTTAAAGTAAGTCATTACCTTGACAAAGTTGATGAAAAAGAGCTTTCAAACCTTGAAAATAGGGATGATGGAAAGTTTGAAATACTTGATGTTAAGTTAGATACTAGAAAAACTAAAAGTTTAGATAAAAACCAAAAAAATCGAGATAAAGATGAAATAGAAGTAGCTTCTGGTAATTCAAAACAAAAAGTTGTTACAAAAGAAAATAAAACTTCTTTTATTAAAAAATTAAACGATGGAGTTGGTGAAAGATTTGGCATGCCTGATCGGAGAAAAGGCTATATTCAAAAAGTAACTATTGGAGATCACAAAGTGTACCTTCACACGGGGGAATATGAAGACGGAAAAATTGGTGAAATATTTATAGATACAAGCAAAGAGGGAGAATTAGTTAAAGCATTAATGAACAACTTTGCTATAGCTATATCTTTAGGTTTACAATATGGAGTACCTCTTGATGAATTTGTGAACGCTTATGTTGATACAAAGTTTGAACCATCAGGAAAAGTATATGGTAATGACAGAATTTTAAGTGCATCATCGATTTTAGATTATATTTTTAGAGAACTTGCCATATCTTATCTAAACAGAGAAGATCTTGCTCATACACCTTCTATTGCATTAAATGTAGAAAAATTGAAAGATGACGAAAATGCTGAAAATGAAGACCAAAATCATTTTTTAAAACTAGTTAAAGATATTACTAGCAAAGGATTTGTAAGAAATAACTATAAGAAAAAATTAGTAGATTTATCTGATATAAGGATTAATCTTAAAGGAAAAAAGTAATTATTTTTTTTTTATCTTTAAACCAAGCTCTTTTAGTTGATCCTCTGTTATTTCAGATGGAGCATCCATCATAAGATCTTGAGCATTTTGATTCATTGGAAATAATGTTACTTCCCTAATATTTTTTTCATTTGCAAGAAGCATTACAATTCTATCTATTCCTGGGGCTATTCCTCCGTGTGGTGGTGCTCCGTAACTGAGTGCATTAATCATACCTTTAAATTTTTTATCAACTTCATTCTTTGAGTATCCAGCAATAGAAAATAATTTATACATTAAATCTGGCTTATGATTTCTTATTGCACCTGAGGAAAGTTCGATTCCGTTACATACAATATCATATTGATATGCTTTTATTTCCAAAGGTTTTGAAATATCTAACTTTGCTTCTTCTCCTTGAGGCATTGAAAAAGGGTTATGGCTAAATGATATTTTTTTAGTCTTTTCATCAACTTCGAACATTGGGTAATCAACTATCCAGCAAAATGCGAAGTTTTCGTTATTAATCAAGTTAAGATCATTTGCAATTTTGTCTCTTGCTAATGAAATTAATTTTAATACTTCGTATTCTTTATTGCATAAAAAAAATATACTATCACCTACCTTTGCTTCTGTTATTTTCATAATCTCAATAAGAGCATCTTGTGAAAAAAATTTTCCTACAGGGCCTTTTGCAGTTATTCTCTCTCCTTCTTCAATTGAAAAGTAAGCCATGCCTGAAGCTCCTTGATCTTTAGCCCAATTATCTATTCCATCAAAAAAACTTCTAGGTTTATCTTTTGTATTTTCAGTTTTAATTGCTCTTACAATCGATCCAGATTTAACTAACTTTTTAAATATTTCAAATTTTACATCATCTCTAGTAAATACGGATGTAAGATCACTTATTAATAATGGGTTTCTTAAGTCCGGTTTGTCTGTACCGTACTTAAGTAATGCATCCCTGTAAGTAATCTTTGGAAATGTTTCGTATAATATTTTTTTTTTTGAAAATTTTTTAAAAATTAATTTCATTAATTTTTCTACAACTTCAAATATTTCTTCCTGTTCAACAAATGACATCTCTAAGTCAAGTTGATAAAATTCTCCTGGACTTCTATCAGCTCTTGCATCTTCATCTCTAAAACAGGGTGCAATTTGAAAATATTTATCAAATCCCGATACCATAATTAATTGTTTAAATTGTTGTGGTGCTTGTGGTAATGCATAAAATTTTCCTTGATTTAATCTACTTGGAACAAGAAAATCTCTAGCACCCTCTGGACTTGATGATGTTAATATTGGTGTTTGAAATTCTAAAAAACCAAGTTTTATCATTTCTTCTCTGATGAATGAAATTACTTTAGATCTTAAAATGATATTATCGTGAATTTTTTTTCTGCGTAAGTCCAGAAATCTATATTTTAATCTTATATCTTCTGCATACTCCTGGTCTGTAAATACTGGCATTGGAAGTTCCTTGCAGGATCCTAAAATTTCATATGATTTAATTTTAATCTCGATGTCACCTGTTTTTATATCTTTGTTGACTGTATCTTGTGATCTTTTTGAAACTAAGCCATTAATTTTAACCACAGTTTCTAAATGTATTTTTTCTAAATTTTTAAAATATTTATTTTCTTTATCAATTATACATTGGGTGATTCCGTAGTTATCTCTTAAATCAATAAATAATAAATTACCATGGTCTCGCTTTTTATTTATCCAGCCTGATAATGTAACTTTTGAACCATTATTTTTTACAGAAAGCTCACCACAAGTATGAGTTCTAAATTTATTCAAACTTAGCTCCTAATGCTTCTTTTATTGTTTTAATGTTAATTGATCTTTTCTTTTTTAAACTCATTTCATCAATCTTATATATAAATTCAAATATTTTACCATAAGACCTTGTAATTCTTTTGGTGATATATTCGATCAATTTTTTATCAATTGTTACTTGTCTGTCTGTAAGACACTTAGAAATTAAAACTCTTATTAAATTATCATCTGGTTTATCAATCTTAGCTATTAAGCAATTTTTAGATCTAGATTTTAGATCTTCTGTTTTAAATGCTATCTGATTAATAGGTTCTATAGAATTTATTAATAAATACTTATTATTCTGGTCAATAAAATTAATTAAAGAAAAGATTGAATTTTCATCTGTTTCATTGTCAAGATTATCTAAAACAATATTTTCAAAATATCTTAATTTATCTTCCTCATTAAAAATAAAATTTTTTGCATTTAAAACTTTGCACTTGCTTTTTTTTGAAAAGATTTCAGATAAATGAGTTTTTCCTGAATATTTTTCTCCACAGATATTTACAATATTTCTTTCCCATTTAGGCCAAGATTCAACTAAGTTAAATGCAAAAAAATTACTTTCTGATACAAAGTAGTCTTCTTTAGAGTAACTTTTATTAAATTTAAAATTCAAAAGCAATTGTTCGTTCTCTGTCATTTAGTTTAAATGCCATATTTGTTTATTTGTATTTATTAATAGATTATTTTTATCAGATAATTCTAAAAATCTTTTAGGGGACCCATTAAATATAATTCTATAATTTATTATTTTACTGTTAAAATTTTTTATGAAGAAATTTGAAACAAATTCGGTTTCTTTTAAAAATTTTTCAAATTTTATATTTTTTTTATAATCATTTGCATCTACACTTATATTTAAAGGTAATTTTACTGATCTATTAATTAAATTTAATTTTTTCCAATTATCTTCAAATGTTTTTTTTATTAAAATAACTATGTTTTTAACTTGTTTATCGTCTTCTAAATTTATATTTTGATAAACTTTACTTTCAATTTTTTCTTCATTATTAATATTTATTTTCGACAAAACTTTAACTGTTTTATTTTCTTTATAAATAAGACAAATTATAAAATCGTCAACATTGTATTTTTTAATAATATTCAAAAAATTATAATTTTCTAAACTATTAGCATTTTGATTTAATATATTAATAATATCTATATCTTCAGTTGGTAAAATATAATCAAGAAGGAAATAATCATTTTTGTTAGTTATCCATTTATCAAAAAAAGGATTTTTATTAAAAAGATTTACAGAATTATTTTCTACATCAACTAAGAGAGGTAATATAAATATATTTTTCTTTTTTGGTATCGATGGAAAAATATTTTTTCTCTCGAAAAATAATAATGTATTTTGCTTATTAAAATTTACATCAAATTTAGCTGAATAAAAATTTTTAATAAAACTCTCATTTTTAATATTAAATGAATTAATTAGATTTTTAATTTCATTCTTTTTAATATCATTTAGCTTTACTGCTTCGTCAGAAATAACAATCATCTTAATTAATTTTTTAAAAGCATTCTCAAATGCCTTATCTATTACTTTTTCTTTTTTGAAATTAAGATCAAAAGGTTCTGATATTTCAATATCATTTACTTTAAATATAGATGATTTTAACTCTGAGGTAGAAAAATTTATAAATAGAACTGTAATTAAAAAAATTATATAAACTTTTCTCAGTTTCGGTAAAAAAAATTTTAAATGCATGCTTTATTTTAATGAATAATAAAAAATTTACATATCAAAAAAGTGGCGTAAATATAAAAACTGCTGATAAATTCATTGAATTTATATCAAAAAATACTAATCAAAATAAAAAAAATTCAAAGTTCAAAAATATAGGAGGATTTGGATCAATTTCAGATATCCCCAAAAAATTTAAAAATCCGAAAATAGTTGCAAGTACTGATGGCGTAGGTACGAAAATAGAAATTGCTAATGAATTAAATAAATTTGATACCATAGGAATTGATTTGGTTGCTATGTGCGTAAATGACTTAATAGTTCAGGGTGCAAAGCCAATTATTTTTTTGGATTACATATCTACAAATAAAATAAAATTACAAAAACTAAAATCAATAATCAAAGGTATAACTTTGGGGTGTAAAATTTCTGGTTGTCAGCTTGTTGGTGGGGAAACGGCTGAAATGCCAGGAACTTATGGCAAGGATAAATTTGATTTAGCTGGATTTTCCGTTGGAATTTTGGACAGTAAAACATTAATTGGAAGAAAAAAAATAAAAAAAAATAATTTAATTTTAGCAATACCTTCTAGTGGAATTCACTCTAATGGATATTCTTTAATAAGAGATATTTTAAAAAAAAAAAAAATAAAAATAAAAAAAAACAATTTTTTAAAAGAAGAATTGATTAGACCGACCAAAATTTATGTAAACGAAATTTTAAGTCTCAATAAAAGAAATCTTATTAATGGATGTGCAAATATAACAGGTGGGGGGTTAATGGATAACATAAAAAGAGTAATTCCAGATGGACTATGTGCAGAAATTAATCTTTCAAAAATTAAAGTTAACAAAATATTTAAATGGATAAAAAAACAAAATGTTGATGATAAGGAAATGTTGAAAACATTTAATTGTGGTGTTGGATTTTGTATCATTATAGAAAAGAAAAATTTAAATAAAATAAATAAATTTTTTCCTAATAATTTTAAACCCTATCAAATAGGTAAAGTTGTAATTGCAAAAAATAAAGTATGTTTTAATGATAAAATCATTTGGTAAAAAAACTAAAATAGCAGTGTTTATTTCAGGAAGAGGTTCAAATTTAAAAAATTTAATTAATCATTCAAAAAAAAAAAACTCTAAATTTCAAATTGATTTAATTATATCTAATAAAAAAAATGCAAAAGGACTAATATTTGCAAAAAAAAATAATATCAATTTTAAAATTTTTAGTTTTATAAAATTGTTAGAAGAAGAAGTTAAAATCTTAGATATTTTAAAAAAAAAAAAAATTAAAATTATATGTTTAGCTGGTTTTATGAAAATTTTATCAAAGAATTTTATTAAAAAATTTAATGGAAAAATTTTAAATATTCATCCCTCATTACTGCCGAAATATAAAGGGCTTAATACTCATGATAGAGTTTTAAATAACAATGATAAATACTCAGGATGCACTGTACATCTTGTAACTGGAAAATTAGATTCAGGAAAAATTATTTTACAAAAAAAAGTAAAAGTTTTTAATCATGATACAAGTAAGACCTTAGAAAAAAGAATACTGAAACATGAGTATCTGATATATCCAAAGGCATTAAATTTGATTATAAGTTAATCTTTAAAAAAAAAATCTATCTCAATTTTTGAGTTATTAATGCTATCTGAACCATGGATTGAGTTTTTATCTATCGATATTCCAAATTGCTTTCTTAAAGTGCCCTCTTCTGCTTTTTTTGGATCTGTAGCGCCCATCAATTTTCTATTCGCTAATACAGCATCTTCTTTCTCTAATACCATTGCTACTATTAGTCCTGATGATAAATATTCACATAAGTCATTATAAAATGGCTTAGTTTCGTGGACTTTATAAAATTTTTCTGCGTCCTCTTTTTCAAGTTTAATTTTTTTTTCTTTTACAATTTTAAATCCCTTATTAATAAAAACTGATTTAATTTTATCGTCAAGATTTCTTTCAACTGCATCTGGTTTTATAATCGATAGAGTTTGTTCAACATTACTCATAGTAATCCTCAACTAATTTATTAAGTAACCTTACACCATATGCAGTAGCGCCACTTGAGTTTAAAGCTCCTCCGTATTTTGAAAAAGCCATACCAGCAATGTCCAAATGGGCCCAGGGTGTTTTATTTAATATAAATCTTTGTAAAAATTGCGCAGCAGTAGTCGAGCCAGCTCCTCCTACATAATTGATATTTTGCACATCGGCATTTTTAGAATTCATAAGTTTATCAAAATTTTTGTGAAGTGGCATTCTCCATAATTTTTCATCAACGTTTTCACCAGCTTCCAATAATTGTTTTGACAATTTATCATCGTTCGAAAAAAGCCCGGCATATTCTGAGCCTAAAGAAACAATAATAGCACCAGTTAAAGTTGCTAAATCAACTATAAACTGAGGTTCAAATTTTTTTTCAGTAAAAGTTAAAGCGTCTGCTAAAACAAGTCTACCCTCGGCATCAGTATTTAGAACCTCTATAGTTTTGCCACTATAAGATTTTACAATATCTCCTGGTCTTTGGGCATTTCCACTTACCATATTTTCAACAAGTCCAACTACGCCTACTGCATTAATTTTTGCTTTTCTTAAAGCTAATGTTTTCATCAAACCCACTACAGCTGCAGAGCCTGCCATATCATAAGTCATATCTTCCATAAATCTTGCTGGCTTTAATGAGTAACCTCCAGTATCAAAACAAACACCCTTGCCTACAAAAGCTAGAGGTTTACTTTTTGATTTTTTTCCATTCCATTCCATCGTAACCAAATAAGATCCCCTAATACTGCCTTGGCCCACACCAAGTAAAGCGCCCATGCCTAACTTTTTAAGTTCTTTTTCATTATAAACTTTAATTTTTAGTCCAATTTTTTTTAATCTAAGTAACCTTTTAGCATATTCGTCTGGGTGAAGAATGTTTCCTGGCTCTGAAACAAGATCTTTAGTAAAATTTGTTCCCGCGAGCAAAGAAGAAAATCTGTTGTTTTTAATTTTATTTAAAATCTTACTTTTGATTATAATATTTATATCTGCTGTTTCTTTTTTTGTTTTATATTTATTAAATTCATATGACTTTAACTCCATACCGTGTAAAAATTCATCGATAAAGTTTTTATTATTACTTTGTGTTTCAGAAATATTTTGATCGAAAAAAGTTAAGCTTGTTAGCAAATTAGATTTTACAAAATTATAAAAATTTGCCCCATTTTTTTCATTTTGTGTCGAATTTTGTTTATTTTTAATTTTTATTAAAATGATTTTTTGATCTGGGGAATGATTAAAAATAATAAACTCTTTTTTCTTAGATTTGTTTGAATTTACTGTCCTATTTATTTGATTTGATTGTTTGTTTAATGATAATTTGCTTAAACCATTGATCTTAAAATCTTCATTAGAAAACAGAACATAATTTTTTATCAATTTTTCGTTTATTTGGTTTTTATGGCTTATTTTTATTGACATTTTTTATAAATATGTACTTTAGGTTGTATTTAAAATATAAATTAGAGTTGAAGATATATAATTATTATCGTGCAAAATTTCAATGAAAAAAATAATTTTTAATCAATTATTGAAAGATATTTTTAAGTTTTTTTTACTTTCGAGCTTAAGTTTATCCTTAATAATATGGGTAATACAAGCTGTCAATTTTCTAGATTATATATCTGAAGACGGTCATGGACTTGCAACATATTTTAGTATTACTTTTTTAAACTTCCCCAAAATATTCAGCAGAATAATGCCATTTTGCATATTTATCAGTGTTTTTTATACTTTGAGCAGATACGAATTAAGAAATGAATTGGTTATATTTTGGAATATCGGTATTAATAAAATAAAGTTTGTAAATGTAATACTTATTTTCTCATGCACTTTTTTAATCTTACAAGTATTACTTAATTCTCTAATTGTCCCAAAAACTTTAGATAGCGCAAGAGATCAAATTAGAAATTCTAATGTAGATTTTTTTCCAAACTTAATAAAGGAAAAAAAATTTATTGATGTTGTCGAGAATTTAACAATTTTTGTAGAAAAAAAGGATAATGATGGAAATCTAATAAATATATATCTAAAAGATAAACTAAAAAATGATCAATCACAAATAATTTATGCTGAAAGTGGAAAAATATTATCTTCAAATGGTGATAATTTTTTAATTTTAAATAATGGGAGCTTTGTCGATGTTGATAAAAAAAATATTACAAGTTTTGCATTTAAAAAAACTGAAATTAATTTAGCTAAATATTCATCCAAAACTACTAAAACTCCAAAGTTTCAAGAAATTGAAACATTTCACTTAATTTCTTGCCTATATAAATTAAATTATAATAAAAGTTTTTCTAATGTTCCAGCTTACTTTCTTTGTGAAAAGAAAGCAGAAAATGATATTGATGAAGAATTATTTAAAAGAATTATAAAACCGTTTTTTATACCTACAATAGTTTTAATCGCATCATTAATGATTCTTTATAACAAAGACACTTTTAAATATAATAAATTGCAAATAATTTTATTTTTTATTGGCTTCTTTGTAATCGTGATTTCAGAAATATCGGCAAGATATATTGGAAATAGTAAAATTGAGTTTTTTATATTTGTTCCAATAATATTTTTTTTAATAAGTTATTTTTATTTAATTTTTAAATTGAGGGATGCATAATGATCAAAGTTTATCAAAGATATTTAATTACATCGTTTATTAAAACCTTATTAATAGTTTTTTCAATTTTTTTTTCGCTTGTTATAATTCTAAATATTTTTGAAGAAGTTTCGTATCTTAAAGAAACAGATGCTAATTTATTTTTTCCTTTTTTTTTAACCTTACTTAATTCTCCGTCTGTTGTTTATGAGACTTTTCCTTTCATTTTTTTTATTTCAACACAATTTTTATTCATTAAGCTATTAGATAAAGAAGAATTAGATATTTTTAAAAAAGTGAGTTTAAGTAATATTAAAATTATTTATATTCTATCATTATTCTCATTTATTACATCTTTGCTAATAGTTATTATATTTTATAACCTTTCATCAAACTTAAAATTTATCTACTTAGACTTAAAAAACAAATACTCAAAAGATAATAAATATCTCGCTGTTGTCACAGAAAATGGTCTTTGGATTAAAGATGAAATTAATAATAATATAAATATTATAAACGCTGAAAGGATTGATGGAAATACACTTTATGAGATAACTATAAATCAATTTACAGGAAATTATGATAATTTTAATAATATTTTAGTAGATGAAGCAAATATTGAAAATAAAAATTGGATCCTAAAAAATGCTAACTATTCTTCAAAAAACTTAGGTGTTGAGAATTCTAAAAATACAATATTTGAGACAAATTTTGACTCTGAACAAATTAGTAAACTATTTTCTGACCTGTCTTCTTTAAATTTTATTGAACTAAATAACCTAAAATCTGAATACAGTAAGATTGGTTACTCAATAACAAATATCAATATTCATTTTCATAAAATAATATCTTATCCAATAAACCTAACTATTATGACAGTTTTTGGCTGTATAATAATGCTAAATATCAAAAGAAATAACTCAAAAATATTTCATTTAATATTAGGAACCTTATGTTCTGTAATAATTTATTATATAAATTATTTTTCTGGATTGCTTGGTGAAAATGAAAAAATGCCAGAGTTTTTAGCTATATGGCTACCTTTAATGTTAATTTCATTATTCTGTTTAATCGGGCTAGTCAGAATAAATGAAAAATAGAATAATAATGAATAAGATAAAAATAATTTTTTATATTTTGTTAATTGTGATTTTTAAAGTTTCTAGTTCATCAAGTGAAGATTTTTTTTTTGAAGGAACTGAAATTCAAATACTTAACAATGGAGAAAAATTAAAATCAGATAAAGGTGTGAAAATTACATCATCAAATGACTTAAAAATAACTGCAGATGAGTTTGAATATGATAAATCAAAAAACGAGCTTATTTTAAATGGTAATGTTTTAATAGAAGATGAATTAAACCAAACAATAATTAAAACAGTTAAAACAGTTTATGATAAAAATTCTGAAATTATAAATACCTTTGAATATACTGAAATAGAGATTGATAATAAAATTTTTTTAAAAACAAAAGATTTATTCTACTCAAAAAAAAATAATAAATTAAAATCAAATTATAAAACTGAAGTAATAGATAATTATGGAAATATTTTTATAGTTGATGAATTTTTATTAAATTTGAAAAATAAAATTTTAAAAGGTAAAAATGCAAAATTAAATGATAAAGATGGAAATAGTTATAAATTTGAAAATTTCTTTAGTGATTTCACGAATAATGAATTATATGGAAAAGATTTAAAAGTGAATTTTTCCAGTGAGTCATTTGGAAATCAAATTAATGAGCCAAGACTATATGGAAATATATTTTCTTCAAATGATAATGTAACTAAAATATCTAAAGGATCTTTTACTACTTGTAAAACGAGAGATAACTGTCCTCCTTGGATAATAACTGCTAAAGAAGTAGAGCATGATAAAGAAAAAAAAATAATTAGCTATCGAGATGCTTGGTTAAAAGTTTATGATAAACCTGTTTTATATTTCCCAAAATTTTTTCATCCAGACCCATCAGTAAAAAGGCAATCAGGTTTTTTAGTACCTCGATTTAATGACTCATCTAATACTGGTACTTCGTTTCAAATTCCTTATTTTAAAGTTTTAGCAGATAATAAAGACATGACAATTACACCTACAATTTTTACTGATAATAGCTTTATCGTACAAAATGAGTACAGAAGAGTTGAAAAAAATTATGAACATATATCTGATTTAAGTCTTTTTTCCTCAGCACTATCTGATGATAATCAAGTATCTAAATCTCATTTTTTTTCTAATACTAATATTGAACTTGAAGATAGCTATTTTAAATTATCTGATTTAGAAGTTAATCTTGAACAAGTTTCAAATGATACATATTTAAAAAAATATGATATCAATTCTCCACTAATAAAAAGTGAAAGTCTTTTACATTCATTTGTTAAATATGAAGGTTATAATGAATTTAGCTCTTTAGATTTAAGCATGGAAGTGTACGAAGATTTATCTAAAAAAGAGCATGATAGATATGAGGTAATACTGCCTAATATGAATTTCTCTAAAGATTTTTCAAATGATTTGAGTTTGTTAGGAAGTTTAGATTTCTCAACTAGTTTTTTTCAAAAACAATTTCAAACTAATAGTTATTTGCAGAGTTTAAATAATTCTTTAATGTATTCGTCTCCAAGAATATTTCAAAATAATGGATTAATACAAGATTATAAATTAAGAATTACTAACCCAAACGAAAGATCAGAAATTGGATCTGATAATGTGAGCGATACAAAAAACCAGCTATTCTCTCAGTTAATGTACACACTTAGTTTTCCATTAAAAAAACAGTCAGAATTATATAATAATTTTTTAACACCAAATTTCTCATATAGGTTCAGTCCTAATATTACTAAAAATATTTCTTCAAAAGATAATAGATTAGATTTTTCTAGTGTTAATTCTTTTAATAGAATATCTGACTCAGATACAGTTGAGGGAGGGCATTCAATTACAACAAGTATGAGCTACTCAAAAGTAGACTTTGCAGGAAATGAAAAAATTTCTTTTGATATTGCTCAAGTTGTAAGAGATGTACCAAATCCAGATTTACCAGTTAAATCTACACTTAATAAAAAATATTCAGATGTAATTGGTAAATTAAAAATTAATCTTTCTGAAGTATTGAGTTTGGATTATGATTTTATGCTAGATGATGGCCTTCAAAAATCAAACTATAACTCAATAAAAACAAGTTTAAATTTTAATAAATTAGTAACATCTTTTGAGTTTTTAGAGGAAAGTGATCTTATAGGACAAAATCATTATATCGGAAATGAAACATCGTATAAAATTGACGAAAACAATAGTCTAGCGTTTAGTACAAGGTCTAATAGAGAAATAGATATGACAGAATTTTACAATTTAATTTATCAATATGAAAATGACTGCTTAAGGGCTGCACTTGAATATAATAAAAAATTTTATAGCGATGGTGATATTAAGCCAGAAGAAGAGCTGTTATTTTCTTTGACAATAATTCCTTTCTCAAAATTTAATTCAACAAATTTAAAGTAAAATGAGAATGAAAAATTATTTTTTAATTTTTGTGGTATTAATAATTAAATTGACATATCTAAATACTGCATACGCAGATAAAATCTCTATATTATATAAAGTAGAAAATTCTCCAATAACAAATAAAGATATAGCTAAGGAAATTAATTATCTAAGTCTTTTTAATAAGGAACTAAAGAATATAGATGAAGAACAATTAATTAAATATGCAAGTAAATCAGCTATAAGGTACAAAGTAAAAAAGAATAAATTATTAGAAGTTTTTAAATTTGGCGAAAATGATGAATTAGTTAATCGACAAGTAAAAGTTTTAGTAAGTGATTTAAATTTAAATCAGTTACAATTTGAGCAATTACTTGATCAACTTGGATTATCTTTAACTTTTATAAAAAAAAAAATTGAAATTGAATTTTTATGGAATAGATTAATAATTGCTCTTTATAAGGACAAACTAAATATTAATGTTTCTGAAATCGAAAAAAAGTTAAAAAGTGATTTAAATGATCCATCAAATTTTATTGATGAGTTTTTGCTGTACGAAATTTTTTTTTCACCTAATCAAAAAACAAATATCGATAATGAAATAATGAAAGTGTATAATAGTATAGAAGATATCGGTTTTGAAAAAACCGCAAACATAATGAGTGAGGCTCAGTCATCAAAACTTGGTGGCAAAATTGGTTGGGTTACGGAAAACCAATTATCTAAAGAAATTTTTGACAGAGTAAAAATTTTAGAAGTTGGCAAACATACAGGTGCTATTAATATAGTTGGTGGAATAATAATTTTACATCTTAAGGAAAAAAGAAAAATTGAGTCAGATTTAAATTATGAAGATGAATTAAAAAAAATAATTTCTGCAGAAAGGGATAGACAGCTAACACAGTACTCATCCGTATTTTATAAAAAAATTGAAATAAATACAAAAATTTATGAGAACTAATCCTATAATTATTGTAGCTGGGGAACCATACAGTATTTTTTTAGAAATTTTTTTTAAATCTTTAAAAAAAAGAAAGATAAAAAATCTCAAAAATCCAATAGTTCTCATTTGCTCAAAAAAACTTTTAACTAAGCAAATGCATAAGCTAAAATATAATTACAAAATTAATGATGTTTCATTAAAAGATTTTAAGAAAAAAAATATAAACAATAAAAAAATAAATATTATTAATGTTGATTTTAAATTTAATAAGATATTTGATAAAATTTCTTATAAATCTGAGAGTTACTTAAAGAATTGCTTTGATATAGCAATATCTATAATTAAAAACACAAATATAAAGGCTATTATAAACGGACCTATTTCAAAAAAATATTTTTTAAAAAGAAGATTTTCTGGAATGACAGAATATTTTGCAAAAAAGAGCAATAGCAAAGGAAAAGAGGTAATGTTAATTTATAATGATAAATTGTCTGTAAGCCCTCTAACTACACATTTGCCATTAAAAAAAATTTTTAAAGAAATAACACAAAAAAAAATTATAAAAAATATAATGACAACAAATAATTTTTTTAAATTACATTTAAAAAAAAAAGCACGAATAGGTATCACCGGCTTAAACCCACATTGCGAAAGCACTGAAAAGTTATCTGAAGAAAAAAAGGTTTTAGAGCCAGCAATTAGAAAGTTAAAAAAAATTGGAATTAAAGTTTCAGGTCCTTTTCCAGCGGATACAATATTTATGAAAAAGAATTTAAAAAGGTTTAATTTAATCATTGGTATGTATCATGATCAAGTATTAACACCGATAAAGACCCTTCATGAATTTAATGCGATTAATATTACTTTAGGTTTGCCTTTTTTAAGAATTACCCCTGATCATGGAACAAACAATCAAATGTTAGGAAAAAATTTATCAAACCCAACTAGTCTAATCAAGGCAATACTTTTTACTAAAAAAATTAAGTGAAGATAAAAGCAAAAAAAAGTTTAGGACAAAACTTCTTAATTGATAAAAATATACTCAAAAAAATTTCAGATTTAATTTTATTAAATAAGAATAGTAATATAGTGGAAATCGGCCCTGGTACTGGAGCTCTTACTGAATTTTTAATTAGAAAAAAAACAAAAAATATAACCATAATCGAAAAAGATTTTAATCTGGCAAAAAATCTAAAAAAAAAATTTAATGAAAAAGTAAAGGTGATCAATGAAGATATACTTAAATTTAATGACAGTAAAATATTCAGTGCACAAACAGTAGTTTGTGGAAATTTACCATACAATATATCATCACGTATACTTGTTAATTTTATTTTAAATCCCTATCAATTCAAATTTGAAAAATTAATTTTTATGTTTCAAAAAGAAATGGCTGATAGAATTTTAGCAAAAGTAAATTCAAAAAACTATGGAAGATTGTCTATACTTTCTAACTGGAAATTTAATATAAAAAAAATAATTGATATCAGCCCCAATTCTTTTTATCCTAAGCCAAAAGTTGATAGTTCTTTATTAGTTTTTATTAAAAAAAAGGAATATAAAAAATTTAAAAATCCAAAAAATTTAGAATTTATAACTAGGGTTTTTTTTAATCAAAGAAGAAAAAAAATAAAAAAACCTTTAAATGTAATTTTTAATAGAAATTTGAATTGCTTAAGAGAATTAAACTTAGATCTTGATTTAAGACCTCAAAATATAGGATTAAAAACTTATTTTGACTTAGTTGCCATTTATGAAAATTTAGTTAATTAATTTTTCAACATGCTGGGAAATAATTTTTTTATCGTATTTTATATTTTGAATTTTTGAAAATCTAAAACTATCGACTATTTTACTAATTTCACTATAACACTTATCTAGGTCATCATTGATTACAACAAAATCATAATCAACCCAATGTTTTACATCTTTATAAAAATCTTTCATTCTCTCTGAAGCGATTAACTTATCTTTCATATCTCGATTACTTAGTCTTTCAAAAAGTATCTTTTTACTAGGAGGTAATACAAAAAAAGTAATTATTTTATATTGTATATTTTGTGACTTTATTTGCTTTGTTCCTTGCCAATCTATATCGAATATTACATTTTTTCCTGAGTTTAGTGAATCCAAAACTGATTTTTTAGAAGTACCATATAGATTGTTAAAAACTTTTGCATGTTCTAAGAATTTTTTATCATTAATTAACTTTTCAAATTCAGAATTAGTTACAAAGAAATAATCATTCCCATCAATTTCATTGCTTCTTGGTTTTCTAGTAGTATGTGAAATAGAAATTATAAAATTATTTTTTTTGGATAACAACTTAACTAGTGAAGTTTTTCCAGCACCTGATGGTGATGACAATATCACTATTATCCCATCCTTTTGTGAGGACATTTATTCTAGATTAGTTGCTTTTACTCTCGATAAACTTAATCGCGTCTCCAACTGTTAAAATCTTTTCAGCCTCGCTATCAGAAATTTCTGATCCAAATTCTTCCTCAAAAGCCATTACAAGCTCAACAGTATCTAAGCTATCTGCACCTAAATCATCAATGAAACTAGCTTCGTCCGTAACTTTAGCCTCTTCGATGCCTAAATGGTCAGCAACAATTTTTTTAACTTTAGTTGAAATATCATCTGACATATAAATCCTTTTGTTATATTTTTTGTTATTAGATTATTAATCAACTTTGTCAAGCCATATACATGCCCCCATTAACATGTATAGTTTCTCCAGTTATGTAAGATGCAGCCTCAGATGCTAAAAAAGCAACAGAATTTGATACATCTTCACCATTACCCAACTTGTTCATTGGGATTCTTGACATTAGTATAGTTTTGATGTCTTCGTTGATTTTGTCAGTCATATTAGTTTGAATAAAACCAGGTGAAACACAATTGACAGTTATATTTTTTTTTGCATATTCTATAGCTAAACTTTTAGACATAGCTATTACACCTGCTTTTGAAGAAGTATAATTTGCTTGCCCTAGATTACCAGTGTGACCAACAATAGATGTTATATTTACAACTCTTCCAAATTTATTTTTTAACATTTTTTTTATTGCATATTTGCACATATAAAAAGTTGATGACAAATTAACATCTATTACTTTTTGCCACTCCTCGCTTTTCATTCTTAGGGATAAATTGTCTAAAGTAATACCTGCATTATTTATCAAAATATCTAATCCATTCAATTTTGATGTACACTCATCTATAAAATTTTCTATTTCTGAATGCTTTGAAATATCAAATTTTAATATCTCTATATTAGGGTAATTTTCTTTTATACTTTTTAATTTTTCTTCATTCGTTCCTGTAGCTAAAACTTTACCCTTCATTGAAGAAAATTTTTTAATTAGTTCATTTCCAATTCCACCTGTAGCCCCAGTTATAATTATCTTTTTGTTTTCAAAATTTATCATTATTTTTTAATATATTTATATCTTCTTCACTATTTATTGCATCAACTTTAACATTTTTATTTATTCTTTTTATTAAACTAGATAATATTTTGCCTGGCCCTATTTCAATAAATTGGTTTACATCTTTCTCTATCATATAATTTACACATTCTCTCCATCTAACTCTGCTTTCAATTTGTTTAATTAAAAGATCTTTAATTTTATTTGGATTGTTGACTTCCTCTACTGTGACATTTGAAATTAAAGTATTTTTACCCTCATTAATAAGTAAATTTTCTAACTCTTTTTCCATTATACTTGTTGCTTTGCTCATTAATTCACAATGAAATGGACCACTCACTGGAAGTAAAATATTTTTAATACCATCCTTTTTCAAATCATCTTGTAGATTTTGTATATCATTGATTTTTCCACTAACAACAAGTTGACTTGAGGAATTATCATTTGCAATATAACATTTATGTTTTTTTTCTTTAATTAAATTTTCTATTAATGATATTTCTTTTCCTAAAATAGCTAACATACCCCCTTCGCCTCTTGGAGTTGAAGATTGCATGGCATTTCCTCTAACTTTTAATACTTTTAAGGTATCTTGAAAACTTATTGCTCCTGATGATGCTAAAGCAGTATACTCACCAACTGAGTGACCTGCAAAGAACTTTGCTTTATGTAAATCAACGCCAAATTCATTTTTAATTAAGCTAAATATTGAGTAACCAACTAAAAAAATTGCTGGTTGAGTATTTTCTGTTTGATTTAGTTCTTCTTTTGGTCCTTCAAGAATTATTTTTGAAAGAGAAAAATTCAGAGTTTCATCTGCTTGATTAAAAAGTCTTTTAACAATATCAAATTTCGTATAAAGATCCCTGCCCATACCGACAATTTGTGAGCCTTGGCCAGGAAATATTACAGAAAACATATATTTATTTAATTTTATTAATAAGTTTTAAGTATTGTAATTGAAGAATTATAATAGTATATCCTCATTTTTTATAAACTAAAATTATGAACTTATACGAACATACAATTGTAGCAAGACAAGACGTGAGCCCTGCTCAGATAAAGCAATTAACAGATAAATACACTAAAATTATTGAAAAGAACGAAGGAAAAGTTGTCCAAACTCAAATTTGGGGTTTAATAAATCTCTCATATATAATTAAAAAAAACAAGAAGGGTAATTTTATCCATTTTAAATTTGAAGGACCAACAAAAACTATTAAAGACATAGAAGAGAATGAAAGTATGGATAAAAATCTTTTAAGATACTTAACTGTAAAAGTTAAAAAATTTGATCTAGAAACAAATTATTTTGCAAAAAAAGATATAGATGAAAAAAAAATAATTAACAGTAGTGAGGGTAAATAGTGCAAAAAAGAAAAACTGGAAATAAAAAAAAATCACAAAGTAATTTTTCGAAGTTAAGTATATTTCAACCTAACAAATATAAGTTCAAAAAAAAATGTCCTTTATCGATAAAGGGTGCTCCAATAGTAGATTATAAAAATATTAGATTGTTAAAAAAATATGTTTCTGAAAATGGTAAAATTTTACCGTCTAGGATAACTAACATTAGTCAAAAAAAACAGAGAGAATTATCTTTGTCAATTAAACGAGCAAGAAACTTGGCTTTAATATAATGAAAGTAATTTTACTTGAAAATATTAGAAGTATTGGATCCATTGGGGAAGTCATTGAGGTTAAAAGAGGTTTTGCAAGGAACTTTCTAATTGCAAATAAAAAAGCTCTTTATGCATCAAAAGAAAATATTTCTGAAGTAGAAAAAATCAAAAATCAATTAAATAAAAAAGATCAGGATAAAAAGAAATTTGCAAAGGAAATTTTTGAAAAAATAAAACTAAAAGAATATTCTGTAAAAAAACTAAGTACAGAAAATAAAGAACTTTATGGATCTGTAAAACCTACTGAAATTTCAAAAATTATTTTTGAAAATGATAAAATTGAAATTAAACCATCAATGATACAACTAAAAGATGAGATAAAAACTTTAGGTGAATATATGGTGAATATAAATCTTCATTCAGAAGTTCAGGCTCAAATAAAAATTAAAGTTTTGGCTGCAGAAAATATCCAATAAATCTATTTATACAGTATTATCCCCAGTAGAATAAACTTATATAATTTTTTTTTATTTTATATAATTTATATTTAATGGATAAAAACTTTAATATAATTTCTAATAATTTTAAAGAGCTCCCAAACAATATCGAAGCTGAACAATCAGTGCTCGGTTCAATTTTATTAAGTAATGAAATATTTGATGAAATAAGTACAATAATTTCAAATAAAAATTTTTACGATCCAATGCACCAAAAAATTTTTGCAGCAGTAGAAAAGCTAATATTTAAAGGAATGCTTGCAAATCCAATTACTTTGAAGAATTATTTTGAAAATGAAAAAGATGAAATAAATGTACCTGATTACTTAGTAAAGGTAACTAAATTTTCTACATCTTTAAGACAATCAATAGAATATTCAAAAATTATCTACGATATGTTTGTAAGAAGAGAGTTAATAAAAATTTCAGAAAGTACAATTGAAAGTGCTAAAATTAATGATTTAAATATAAGTGGACAAAATATAATTGAAAGCTCTGAAAAATTTTTATTTGATTTAGCTGAAAAAGGATCATTTAATTCTTCTTTAGTAAAATTTGATGAAGCTATGAAACTTACAATCGAGATGGCTTCTAATGCCTACAAAAATGAAGAAGGAATTGTTGGTGTTCCTACTGGTCTCAGAGATCTTGACGACAGACTAGGTGGACTTCATAGTTCAGATCTATTGATAATTGCTGGAAGACCTTCAATGGGAAAAACTGCTCTTGCAACGAATATTGCATTTAATGCAGCTAGAAAATTACAAGAAAGTGGTAGAAAATCTTCTGTGGCTTTTTTCTCCCTAGAGATGTCATCAGAGCAGTTGTCTACGAGAATCTTAGCAGAACAATCTCGCATACCATCTAACGACATTAGAAGAGGAAGAATATCTGAAGATCAATTCGATAAGTTTATTGAGACCTCAAAGAATGTTTCTGAACTCCCTTTGTATATTGATGAAACGCCAGCTATCACCATTGCTGCATTAAGCAATAGAGCAAGAAGAATCAAAAGAATTTATAATCTTGATTTAATTATAGTTGATTACATTCAATTAATGAGAGCTGTAAAAACTAAGGACGGTCGTGTTCAGGAAATATCAGAGATTACCCAAGGTTTAAAAGCTCTAGCAAAAGAACTAAATGTGCCTGTTCTGGCGTTATCTCAATTGTCAAGAGCTGTTGAACAAAGAGATCAAAAAAAACCTCAGTTATCAGACCTGCGGGAGTCTGGATCTATAGAGCAAGATGCTGATGTAGTAATGTTTGTTTATAGAGAAGCATATTACTTAGAAAAACAAGAACCACGACCAGCAACTGTCGAACATGCTGAATGGCAGGCTAAAATGAATGAAGTATCTAATCTAGCAGAAATTATAATTGGTAAACAAAGACATGGACCAACTGGTAATATAATGCTTGAATTTGAGGCAATGTTTACGAAATTTAAAGATACTCAAATTAGTTAATTTAAAATATATATAACTAATAAATGTTTGGCGATTTCTATCAAAATATTGTTTTAAAAAAACCAAAATTAGTTTTCACTACTCTGCTCATTGTTTTGTTAAGTTTTGGTTATTTTTCAAAAGATTTTAGATTAGACGCATCATCAGATACCCTGTTAATAGAAGGTGATCCAGATTTAGAATATTTAAGAGAAATTAACCAAAGATATGGTGCAAAAGATTTTTTAGTTTTAACGTACACTCCAAATGAACCTATTACCTCTAAAACCACAATTAATAATCTTTTAAGTCTTAAATATAAAATACAGAGTTTAGATTGGGTTCATAATGTAATTACTATACTTGATATTCCTTTACTGGATAATTCAGAAGCTCCCTTACAAGAAAGACTTAAAAATTTTGTAACTCTGAAAGATGATAAAGTTGATAAAGAAAGAGGATTTAAAGAGATACTAAACAGCCCAGTTTTTAGAAATTTCGTAATAAGTGAGGATGGCAATACAACGGGGATAATTGTTTATTTAAAAAAAGATAATGGTTTAAAAAAATTAGAAGGGTCAAGTAAAAGAATAATTGAGGAATACAAAGACTCTTTGAAGAAAAAAAACCATCAAAATATTATTGAAATTAGAGAAGTAATTAAAACTTATAGCAAAGATACTAAAATATTTTTAGGCGGCATACCTATGATAGCTGATGACATGATGTCATTTATAAAAAATGACATAATTGTTTTTGGACTAGGGGTACTTTTATTTATTATAGCTACTTTATGGTATGTATTTAAAAAAATTATTTGGATTTTAGTACCAATAAGTAGTTGTATCTTTTCTGTATTAGTAATGACAGGATTGCTAGGTTTATTAGGTTGGAAGGTGACAGTAATATCATCAAATTTTATTGCTTTAATGTTAATTCTCACAATGGCAATGAATATCCATATGAGTACACGTTTTATTCAACTACAAAAAAAATTTCCAAAAGCAACTAACTTTGAAATTATTAAAAAAACAACTGGTAAAATGTTTTGGCCAATACTTTATACCGTTCTAACAACTATATGTGCTTTTCTATCTCTTATTTTTAGTGAAATAAAACCAATAATAGATTTTGGATGGATGATGACATTTGGATTAATTACTTCTTTCTTAATCACATTTACTTTGCTTCCTACTTTACTAAGTTTTTTATCTAGAGATAATGTGAGTTTAGAAGAAGTTAAAGACTCTAAGATAACTTCATTTTTTGCAAACACATCAATTAATAAAAAAAAAATTATTTTTTTTATAACTTTTATAATTATTATTTTGAGCATCTTGGGAATTAAACGTTTAGAGGTTGAAAATAGTTTTATTAATTATTTTGATAAAAAAACAGAAATATACAAAGGAATGAAACTAATTGATGAAAAACTTGGAGGAACAACCCCATTAGATATAATAATTAAATTTGGTGACAATTCAAATAATAACAAAATAAGTGAAGAAAAGGATGAATTTGACGATTGGGAAAATGAAGAAGATAATAACGATGAAAAATATTGGTTCACTAAAGATAAGATTGATAAAATAGATAAAGTTCACAAATATCTAGATAGCTTACCTGCAATAGGAAAGGTTTTATCTTTTTCATCAATAATAGAAGTTGCAACAAGTCTTAACAATAATAGGCCATTAGGAACACTTGAGATGGGTGTTTTGTATTCTAAAATTCCAGATTCAATTAAAAAAGAAATTGTTGATCCATATATATCAATTGATGATAATGAAGCTAGAATCAGTGTAAGAATAAAAGACTCATTAGAAAATTTAAGACGAAATGATTTAATCAATAAAATAAAATTTGATTTAGAAAATGAATTAAACCTAAAAAAGGATGATTTTAAACTAGCAGGTGTATTGATACTATTTAATAATCTTCTTCAAAGCTTATTTAAATCTCAAATTTTAACTTTAGGATTTGTGATGATTGGTATCTTTATAATGTTTTTAATCTTATTTAAAAATATTAAACTTTCATTAATAGGTGTCGTTCCTAATTTTTTAGCTGCTTTTTTTATTTTAGGAATAATTGGATTAATGGGGATCCCTTTAGATATGATGACAATTACAATAGCAGCGATTACAATTGGAATAGCTGTCGATAACAGCATTCACTATATTTATAGGTTTAGGGAAGAGTTTTCACAGATAAAAGATTACAATAAAACATTAAAAACATGTCACTCAACTGTAGGTGTTGCGATACTTAATACTTCGATAACGATAGTTTTTGGTTTTTCAATACTTATTTTATCTAACTTCATCCCAACGATATATTTTGGAGTTTTCACTGGCATTGCAATGCTTCTAGCTATGATATCAGTTTTAACATTGTTGCCATCATTAATTCTTATTTCAAAACCTTTTAATTATTTAAAAAATTAAAGATGGAAGTTATTAGGGAGATATTTAATTTTTTTTCTTTTTTTGATCTTGGTTATATTTTCATTACTATTTTATCAGTTTTGAAATGCTTGAGAAAAGGTTTTGTTTTAAGCATCTTGTCTTTATCTAAATGGTTATTGGCATATGTTGTAACTTTAATTTTATTTCCTAAAATCAAACCTTATGTAGATGGTATAATAGATAATAAATATATATTGGATATTATATTAGGAGTCTCAATTTTTGTGATTATAATTTTTATAATTTTATTAATTAGCAAAGGTATAAGTAAAACAGTAAAATATTCAGGTCTAGGTAAGCTAGATGCTTTATTTGGTTTCCTATTTGGATTCGTTCGATCTTATGTAATTTGTGTATGTTTATTTGCTGCAGTAGATTCAGTTTATAATTCTGATAAATGGCCTTTAGACTCTGATAAATCATTTACCTTTTCTTATGTTAAAAAAGGTAGTAATTACTTAGTAAAAGAATTTCCTAATGAAAAAAATTATGAAGATGCCAAAGATAAAGTTCAAGAAATTTAATCCAAAAATTAAAGAGGAATGTGCAGTATTTGGAATAAGCAATACTGAAGATGCAGCTACTTTAACAGCATTAGGTTTGCACGCACTACAACACAGAGGTCAGGAAGGCTGTGGAATAGTTTCATTTGATGGAACGAAATATCACTCCGAAAAAAGATTTGGATTAGTTGGTGATAACTTTAATGATGAAAAAATTTTTAAAAACTTACCAGGAAAATATTCAATAGGTCATAATAGGTATTCAACTACTGGAGGAACAGCCTTAAGAAATGTTCAGCCTTTCTTTGCTGATACTAATTCAGGTGGTATAGGAGTTGCGCACAATGGAAACTTAACTAATGCTATAACACTTAGAAATAAAATGGTTAAAGATGGATCTATATTTTATACTACATCTGATACAGAAACGATTGTAAAATTAATCGCAAAATCTAAAAGATCAAAAACAATTGATAAAGTAATTGACGCGCTTTTTCAAATCCAAGGTGGTTATGCTTTGGTTATGATGACTCAAAATACTCTTATTGGAGTTAGAGACCCTTATGGAATAAGGCCATTAGTAATTGGTAAGTTGAAAAATTCATACGTATTTACATCAGAGACTTGTGCTCTTGATATTATTGGGGCTAAATTTATTAGAGAGGTTGATAATGGAGAAATAGTGTATGTAGAAAATGATGAATTAAAAAGTATCAAACCTTTTCCGCCAAAAAAAATTAGACCTTGTGTGTTTGAATATATTTATTTTTCAAGACCAGATAGTATTTTAAATGGCAAAACTGCATATGAATACAGAAAAAACTTTGGTGCCCAATTAGCTAGAGAAGAAGAATTAGATGGTGATTTAGTAGTGCCAGTACCAGATTCAGGAAATGCTGCGGCTTTAGGCTATGCAGAAGAGAAAGGTATGAAATTTGATTTAGGATTAATAAGAAATCATTATGTTGGAAGAACCTTTATCGAACCTTCTCAGCAAATTAGAAGTTTGGGCGTCAAATTAAAACTAAATCCAAATGTTTCGGTAATTAAAAATAAAAAAATAATTTTAGTGGATGACTCTCTAGTAAGGGGTACTACTTCATTTAAAATAGTTAAAATGCTTTACGATTCTGGAGCTAAAGAGGTGCATGTTAGAATAGCTAGCCCAGAAATTAAATTCCCAGACTTTTATGGCGTTGATACTCCAACCAAAAAAGAGCTTTTGGCTGCAAACAAATCTATAGAAGAAATATGTAAATTTATAAGTGCTAAATCATTAAAATTTTTAAGCTTAAATGGACTATACGTAGCTATGGGATTTGAAAAGAGAAACGATGCCTACCCTCAATTAACTGACCACCATTTCACAGGAGATTATCCTGTTAAAGTAATTGATGAACTTGGTGGGGATAAAGTAACTCAATTATCTTTACTAAGCACTGCTTCAAATAACTAAGATGAAAAAAGTTAGTTTTACAGAAATGGATAAGGGAACAAAAGAAGATTACCTTTTTTTAGATAAACACGAAAAAGATTATGCAAGCAAGACTGCAGATAGAATAATTAAATTTTTATCATCTTTGACTGAGACCCTAGAAGGTTACCAAGTTTCTAGGTTAGAACATTCACTTCAAAGTGCAACCAGAGCTCTTAAGGCAGGCGAGGACGAAGAGATGGTTGTGGCTGCACTTTTACACGATATTGGGGATGAGTTGGCTCCAATGAACCATTCCGAATATGCTGCTTCAATTTTAAAACCTTATGTATCAGAAAAAACTCATTGGATAATAGAAAAACATGGAGAGTTTCAAGCATATTATTATGCGCATCACTTAGGTGGAAATAGAAACAAAAGAGATAAATATAAAGATCACAAATATTATGATGCATGTGTAAAATTTTGCGAAAAATATGATCAATGCTCATTTGATCCTAATTATAAGTCATACCCTTTAGAAAAATTTGAACCCATGGTTAGAAATATCTTTGCTAGAAAACCCTATTCCCACTAGGTTTTAATTAAATGGCAAATTTATCAAATCAACAAAAAGGGTCGTTGTTAGCTTTTGTGGCAGTCATGTTTATAACGCCAGACTCGCTGTTCATCAGACTTTCAAATATTGATACTTGGGGTCTTTTATTTTATCGAGGAGCAATACCGTGCTTAGTGATATTTATAGGATTAATTTTTTTTTATAAATTAAATTTAATTAAAGTTACGATAGGAATGGGTTTGGCTGGTTTTTTCTATGCTATCTCATTCTCAATTACTAATATTACTTTTATTATTTCTATTCAAAATACAAATGTTGCAAATACTCTTGTTATGATTGCTACTGCTCCAATGTTATCTGCAATTCTAGCTGCTTTATTCTTAAAAGAAAATCCTGATAAAAAAACTTGGATTGCCATTATTATTACTTTTTTAGCTGCTGTTTATATTTTTTACGACTCCTTAAAACTTGGAAACTTTTTTGGAGATTTTTTTGGTTTAATAACGGCCCTTGGATTGGCTGTGGGAGCAAATATTATTAGGTCTGCTAAAAATAAGGACTTAGTTCCAGCTGCTGTGATAGGTAAATTTTTAGTGGCTATATTTGCATTATTTTTTGTTGATAATTTAGAACTTAAAAATAACGATATTTTAATTGTCCCATTAATGTGTATCATGTGTGTTGGGATACCTTTTGTTTTAGTAACTATCGCTCCTAGATTTATTACTGCTGCAGAAGTTAACTTATTTTTCTTGTTAGAAACAATTATTGGACCAATTTGGGTCTGGTTAATAATTAAGGAGCAGCCTAGTCTAGAGACAATCTATGGTGGTATAGTTATTATAATGACCATAGCTATACACTCATTTTATAAACTTAAAAAAATTTAATCTTGTCACAATTAAGTCTTTATTTAAGAATAGATGACGGTTTATTAGGAAAAATTAATGAATAAAATTTTAAGAAATTCCTGGGCTCTTTTTACTGGCATGGGTCTAATTATGCTAGCTCATGGTTATCAAAGTTCTTTACTAGGAGTTAGAGCTGTAGCTGAAGAATTTAGTTTAACAGCAACTGGTTTTATGTTGTCTGGTTATTTTGTTGGATATTTTATTGGAGCAAAAACTATTCCAAGTTTTATTTTAAGAGTTGGACATATTAGAGTTTTTGCTGCTTTCGCATCAATTGCCTCTATTGTTGTTTTGCTGCATTCCATAGTAATAAACCCATGGAGTTGGTTCATTTTAAGAGTCGTTACTGGAATGAGTATGGTTTCATTATATACGATTGCTGAAAGCTGGTTAAATGACAGATCAAGCAATAAAAATAGAGGAAGTGTACTGTCTATTTACATGATTGTTCTTTACGGTTCTATGGCTCTTGGAATGTTTTTTTTGAACTTTAGTTCACCACTAAATTTTGAGCCGTTTATTTTAGTTTCTTTATTTATGTCTATATCGTTAATTCCTATTTTACTTACTAAAAGAAAAGCTCCAACTTTCAAAAAAATAACAGGAATGAGCTTAAAAGAGCTGTATGATATATCGCCTTTAGGTATGGTTGGCTCTCTTTTATATGGAACTACTCAATCTGCCCTTTTTTCACTGTTAGCTGTTTATGCGGCCTCAATGAACTTTTCTATTTTTGAAATATCAATTGTAACATTTTTGCTAGCAATATCAGGGGCTGTAGCTCAATGGCCAATAGGAATGCTATCTGATTCTTTTGATAGACGAATAGTTATAATTTATTCAACATTTGGAGCAGCATTATTTGGTTTATTTGCAATATTAGCTGGAGGTCAAATGTACCTGCCAGGTGAATTAGCTACAACTAAAAATTGGTTTTATATTAGTGTTGTTCTGTTTTCTTTTTGTAGCTTACCGATGTTTGCAATTATTTTTGCACATACAAATGATTTTATACCTAAAGAAAAATTTGTAGCTGCTGGAGCGGGATTACAATTTGCATTTGGATTGGGTGCTATGGGTGGGCCATTTCTATGTTCGATTTTTATGGATTTGGTTGGTAACAATGGTTATTTCATATTTTTAATATTTTTCCACTGCGCAATTGGTTTTTTTGCAATTCATAGAATGAAAGTAAGAAAAACTAAAGACAATCCAGATTCGCAATTCACACCTTTGCCGCAAACAATTACACCTCTTGGAATTGAGCTAAATCCAATAACAGAGCATATAGACGAGCCTTATTCTGAAAAAGTACAGAAAATGTTAAAAAGAAAAGGAGTGGTTTTTAAAAAAAGGGAAACAGAAATTCCTGAAAATACTGAGAATTTAAAGGATAAATCAATATAAATCTAGTTTAAGTTGAGTCATTTTTTTTAACAATTCTATACTTGTGTCATAAAGAAAATTTTGTTGAAATAAGTTTTTAAAAAATGCCTAGAAAAAAAATTACAAAAAAAAATAAGGGAAGCGGTATAGCAAAAATTGCAACTTTTACAGCTTCTTCTATATCATCTGCATATAGCTCTTATAAAAAAAAGCAAGAGCAAAAGAAAATTGATGAAATTAAATTAAAAAAACTCGCTGAGAACAATAAAGTTATTCAAGAAAGAAAAGATCTAAAAGTAAGAGAAGACCATTTGAAAAAGGAATTAGAAAAATTAAAACTTAAAGAAGAGAACATTAAATTAAAAGAAAAGGATTTAAAATTAAAAGAAGAAAAAGTAAAAATTGAAAACGATAAGTTGATAAAGAAAGACGAAGAATTAAGTCTTATTTCAAAAGATTTGAGGTTAAAAGAAAAGGAGTTAAGATCAAGGGATGAAGAGCAAAATAGAAAAGATATTGACCTTAAAGTAAGAGAAGAAGATCAGAGAATAAAAGAACAAAGAGAAAGTAAGAGAAAACGAAGGGAACAAAAATTAAAAGAAATTAAAGAACAAGAGAAAATAAAATTAGAAAATCAAAAATTAAAAGAGTGGGAAGAAAAATTTGACCTTGAACAAAAGAGAAAAGAAGAAGAGGAAAGATTAAGAGAGGAAAAATTAATTAGAAGAGAACGAGAAAGAGCTTTAAGATTTCAAAATAATAATAAAGATGAATTAAAAGAAGAAATATCTACAAGACTAAAAAACTTCGAAATTAAACAATCTAGAGAAAATTAAAATCACTCCTAAAATAAAAAAACCAAAAATACTTTCTCAACAAACCAAAATATATTGAGATAAACCAAAATTTGTATGTATATGAATAAAGAAAATGCTAGTAAACTATGGAAATTAATTCAGGAAGCTGGTGATTATTTACAAGGACAACTTCCTGATCATCCTAATCATCCCAAGGGAAGGAATGCCTATGCTCATGTTGCCATATGTATAAAAAGTAAATTTAAATGTAGTTATAAAGATATAGACGATAAGAAGTTTAATGATGTTATAAATTATATTAAGTTTTTAAAAAATAATCCTAACTAATTACTGTTTTGGGAAGTAATCCTTTAACTCCCCTTCTCTATAAACATCCGCAGTACAGCAATGGAGTCCACCACCAAAAGCATATGCATCTCTAAGGTCGACTGGGATTACTTCCATTCCTAACTTATCTAATTGTTCAGCTTGATAAACTTCACTTTTTTCTACACATACTGTTTTTGGATCTAGCACAAGAACATTCATGGATAGCCATACCGATGAATAACATAATGCAGGAGGTGAGTTATGTGCAGGCTGCGCAGAGTCAATTATTTTCCATCCATTGTTCTCAAATAGTTTTCTCTGTTCTGGTGGAAGTCTTCTTTGAGGATTATTAATAATTATTCCCTCCTTAATAGGAGTAAAAGTTGCATCTATATGTATTGGATAAGGATCTCCAGGAAAATTTACCGTATGGACTCTGTGGTCTTTAAAATGTCTTTTAATCCAATCTATTCCTTTTAAATTTGTTGTAAATCCATGTTGAACTACTAAATCTTTCCCAAATCTTAATATATCTGCTGCATCGAAGAGAGGCTCTTCTTCAGTTGTTACAAAAAACTTTCTCTCAGTCCACTCAAGTCTTTTTTGAATTCCAATTTTATCTGATAAATAATCTTTTCTATAGTCTTCGTCTGTCAATCTCGGCTTTGGTGCAGATTCGTGACGCATGTTAGGATCGGAGTCATAATAATTTTTTAATAAAGGTCGATAACATAGGTATTCAAACCATCTACATCTATAACTCATGGTAGCTTCTAATATTTCATTACCTACCGTTAATAGAACATCTCTTGGTGGCATACATCCAAACATAGTCTCCGCTTTCCAATCTGGTGTTGAAATATTTTGATTAAAATTAATTGGCGTTGGTCTATCAACTTTAATTCCTCTTTTGGCAAGTATGTCTGAAAAATTATCTAAAAGTTGATTTGCTTTATCGACTGTATCTTTAGTCCTAGGTCCAAATTTACCTCTCATATCTGAGTCTTCTGGCACTTTTGCATCTAATGCTGGTTCAGGTGCGGGTATACATGTGCCATCAGCTTTTCCGACAATTACGTGTTTTAAAGGATCCCACTCATTCCAACTATTTACAATAACTTTAGTAGTTTCCATTTTTAATTTAATGCTATGAAACGTCTATTATGTTTTATAATCAAACTATAATATATTATAGCTAAAAATATTAAAAAACCTCCAATAACCGTTGTGTTAGTTGGAACTTCGTTAATACCCAAAATTGGAAGCCATACCCAAAAAATTCCACCTATCACTTCAGTTAAAGACAATAAAGTAAGTTCAGCAGCTGGTATAACCTTAGATCCTATTGAATATAAAATTAAACCTAAACAAACTAAAATTCCATGAACAGCGAACAAAGATTGATTCCTGCTTGATGAAATAATTGTAGATCCATTATCAATCAAGATAAATATAGAAACTATTGCACAAAAGAGACCAGCAAAAGCTACTGTTGTAAATTTAGGAGTTTCTTTTCTCCATCTTAAAGTTACTGAAAAAACTGAAAATCCAAGGGCTGATATAAGTCCAAATAACAAACCAAATAAAGAACCTTTTTCATAATTTCCAAGAGCCATTATAATAATACCAACTGTAGCTACAAATATTGCTACCCAAACATTAATTGAAATTGTTTCCTTTAAAAATAAGAAACCTAGCAAAGCAGTAATGAAAGGCATTGCTGCAAGACAAAGTAAAGTTATTGCTGCACTTGTATGAGTAATAGACCAAATAAATGATATCATAGCTATGCCAAGACCAGCCCCACCAATTAATCCCGACAACCCAATTTTTTGATAATTTTTATAAAAGTCAAAACCTTCCTCAAAAAATAAATATAAATTTAATATTATAAATATCGTGATACCTCTAGCAAACAAATACTGCCATGGAACTAATTCTGGTTGATCCATATAACGAACTACCAAAGGACCAAAGGACCAGAGTATTCCAGCAATTAAGACAACAGGTATTGCGACATTTTCATTCTTAAGTCTGAACATTTTGTATCTTTATTGATAAATTTGACTTACTACAATAAAAATTTAAATTATAAATAGAAGTTTATTGTAATAAAAAAATTACATCCTCAACTTTAAGTTGTTTATAAGTTATAAAATGGACTTGGAAATTTTTAAATTAGCTGCAAATAATAAAAATAATAATCTTTTAAAAAATTATGATTATATCCTAAAACAAAAAAATTCTATGTGCGGTGATGAAATAGAAATTTCAATTAAATTAAAAAATAAAAAAATCTACAGAATTGGATATACCTGTAAATCTTGCATATATACTCAGGCATCAGCAAGTCTACTTTCAAATTTTTTAAAAAATAAATCTTTTGATGAGATAAAAGAATTAAAATTATTATTAGAAAAATTTTTTAAAAAAGAACTTACTAAGCTACCAAGAAAGCAATTAGTCTTTTCTAAATTAATTAATAAACACAATTTAGCTAGAAAAGAATGTTTGATGTTACCTTTTATCACTCTTAATAAAATGATTGAAAAGTTGTAAGCTGGTATATGGATAAAGAAAAATTTTTAAAATCAATAATAGCAGCTATTTTTTCATTTTTTACAATAGGTTTATTGACATTATTAACTTATAAGACAGAGTTAGGTATTTTTCTTATAGCATCATTTGGTTCTACCATGGTGCTTTTATATGGTTATCCTGAAAGTCCATTTGCTCAACCAAAAAATGTTTTTTTTGGTCATCTACTTACTTCTGTGGTCGGTGTGATTTGTTTATATTTAATTCCTTTACCAGATTATATTTTAATTCCGATTGCAGTAGGTCTAGGGGTTGGTTTAATGATTTTATTTAATGTAACTCACCCACCAGCTGGGGGAAATCCAGTTATTATTATTATTGGAGGCGTATCAATTAATTATTTATTCAGCCCTATAATTACTGGTTCTATTTTAATTCTAGTTTTTGGTGTAGTCTTAAATAGATTTATATTAAAGAAAAATTACCCAAAATAGCCACTATTTATTTGCTACTGTATCGCAAATTCTGTAGATTGCTTTAAAAATTAAATAGCTTCATAAGCAAATTTTACAGGAGAAAAAATGAAAATATTATGTGTATTATACGATGATCCGAAGAGTGGAATGCCAAAATCTTATCCACTATCTAACTTACCAAAATTAGAAAAATATCCAGACGGTATGACTTTACCTAATCCAAAAGGTAGAGATTTTACGCCAGGTGAATTACTTGGATGTGTGTCTGGTGAACTTGGTTTAAGAAAATTTTTAGAAAGTAATGGTCATGAATATATTGTGACTAATAGTAAAGACGGAGATGGAAATGAAGCTGACAAGCATATTGTCGATGCTGATATTGTAATATCACAACCCTTTTTTCCTTATTATTTAACAAAAGAAAAAATTGCGAAAGCTAAAAATTTAAAAATGGCAATTACAGCAGGTATTGGATCTGACCATGTTGATTTACAAGCTGCTATGGATAACAATATTGATGTCGTTGAAGTTACATTTTGTAATTCAAGATCAGTTGCGGAACACATTGTAATGATGATTGTATCAATGGTTAGAGATTACCATAACCAGCACAGAATTGTAAATGAAGGTGGATGGAACATTGCCGATGCAGTTCAAAGAAGTTATGACGTTGAGGGTATGCACATAGGAACAGTAGCAGCTGGAAGAATTGGACTAGATGCTTTAAGAAAAATGAAACCTTTCGATGTGCATTTGCATTATTTTGACCGTCATAAATTACCTGATAGTGTAGAAAAAGAATTAAATCTTACTTTTCATGAATCGGTTGAGTCTATGGTAAAAGTTTGTGATGTGGTAACTATAAACTGCCCATTACACCCTGAAACTGAAAATTTATTCAATAAAAATATGATAAGCAAAATGAAAAAAGGTGCTTACATAGTAAATACAGCTAGAGGTAAAATTTGTAACAAAGATGATATAGCGGAAGCTTTGAAATCTGGACAACTTAGTGGTTATGCTGGTGATGTGTGGTTTCCACAACCCGCTCCTAATGATCACGTTTGGAGAAGTATGCCTAATCATGGTATGACACCACATACATCTGGAACATCTTTATCTGCACAAACAAGATATGCGGATGGAGTTAGAGAAATTCTTGAATGTTTCTTCGACAAAAAACCAATCAGAGATCAATATCTAATTGTAAAAGATGGACAATTAGCAGGTATGGGTGCACACTCATACAGTAAAGGATCTGCTACTAGTGGTTCTGAAGAAGCAGCAAAATACAAGAAAAAATAATATTAAATATTTTTTGAAATATTAACTCAAGTTTATATCCTATTGATATAAACTTGAGTATTATTTATATCTATTCCAATGACGAACAAAAATAAAATAGATTGGAAATTTGAAAATTCATATCTCCAATTACCTAAAGATATGCAATCTAAACAATTGCCAGATAAAGTTAAAAATCCAAAAATTGTATTAATAAATAATAACTTATCAAATGAACTTGGAATTAATTTATCAAACTTAGATCCAGAATATCTTGCATTAGTTTTTTCAGGAAATCAATTACCCACTGGTTCAGATACAATTGCTATGGCATATGCAGGACATCAATTTGGTCATTTTACAATCTTAGGTGATGGAAGAGCAATTTTAATTGGAGAACACATTAATAATAAAAAGCAACGATATGAAATCCAATTTAAAGGATCCGGTAAAACTGAATTTTCAAGAAATGGTGATGGTAAAGCAGCCTTAGGACCAATGTTAAGAGAATATATAATTAGTGAAGCAATGTATCACTTGAATATACCTACTACTAGAAGCCTAGCTGTAGTAAAAACAGATGAAAAAGTTATTCGAGAAACTGAGCTGACAAGAGCAATTTTAACTAGAGTTGCATCTAGTCACATTCGTGTTGGTACATTTCAATATTTTGCATATAAGAAAGATGATGAAAGTTTAAAGTCCTTGGTTAACTATTCAATAGGTCGTCACTACCCTGAAATAAAAAATAGTGAAAATATTTATATAAATCTAATAGATAGATTAATGGATAAACAAATTGATTTAGTTGTAAATTGGATGCGTGTTGGCTTTATTCACGGAGTTATGAATACAGATAATATGGCCCTATCTGGTGAAACTATAGATTATGGACCGTGTGCATTTATGGATAGATATGATCCAAAAACTGTTTTTAGCTCTATAGATCATTTTGGCAGATATGCTTATTACAACCAACCCTCAATTACTAAATGGAATTTAGCTAGATTTGCAGAGTGTCTAATACCTTTTCTAGACGCTAATAAAGATGAAGCTATTAAGATTGCTACAGATAAAATAAATGAATTTGATAAAAAATATGAAAAAAAATGGTTAAAAATGATGAGTGATAAAATTGGATTAATAGATACTGAAAAAGAAGACGAGGTCTTAATTTTAGATTTACTACAGTGGATGCACTCAAATAAAGCTGACTATACAAGTACTTTTTATAATTTAATTAATGAAAAAGTTTTTAGTAATCAAATTTATGATAATGCAGATTTTTTAACTTGGAAAGATAGATGGAAAATGCGTTTGTCTAAATACAAAAATGAAATGGATAAAGTTGAAAAAAAAATGAAATTTTCTAATCCTATTATTATTCCAAGGAATTATAAAGTTGAGGAGGCTTTAAGTGCTGCAGAAAATGGAGATATGAGTTTAGTAGAGATTTTATTAAAAGCTCTTGAAAAACCTTATGAAAATAATTCTAATCTTAAAGATTTTCAAATAACTGAGAAATTAAATAAATCAGGATACAAAACCTATTGTGGTACTTAACTAAAGTACATAAGGTTCAGGTCTAGCACTTTTATCTAAAACTCTTTCGACAGCAAATTCACTTATATCTATTGTTTGGTAGGATCCTGTTGTAATTAATTCTGTTAATGCTCGCCCTATTCCCGGGGCTTGCATTAAACCTCTACCAGTAAATCCTGAGGCTAAATATACATTTTCATATTTAGGATGTTTTCCAACAACTGCGTTATTATCTAGCTTATTGCAATCATAATAGCCTGCCCAACCTCCTGTAAGTTTAAGTTCCTCAAAAGCAGGAATCCTTTTTGCAAGGGCTGGCCATACTAACTCCTCAAAATCGTTCCATGCGGGTTCTAAGTCTTCTGCATCAAAGACTGATAACGGAGAACCAGCTAAATATTCTTTTCCTTCAGGTCTCCAGTAAACTCCTGTTGTTAAATCTCCTGTTAAAGGCATTTCTGGATAATGTTTTGGACATTTTACTCTAAACACAGTGTGCTTTTGAGGCACCACAGGTATGTCATCTAAAAGTTTTTTGGTCCAACAACCAGCTGCAGATATTATTGTTTTCGCTTTTATCTCTGAAATATTATTTATTTCTCCTTTAACAAATTCAGCTCCTAGCTCAATAGCTTTACTTTTTAAAGCGCCATGAAACATAAAAGGATCAATCCAACCTTCAGTTTTATTATCTGTATATGTTGCTGTTTCTATACCATCATTATTTATGTATGGAAAAATTTTAGATAACTCTGATCCTTTGATATTTTTTGTTCCAGCATCACAAGCTTTATGATTTTCTAATGCTCTATACTGTTCTTCTGCATGCTCAGGTCCAAACATTAAAAGATAACCATTGGTTACCATACTAGCTGTTGGATTTGGATTTTTTTCAGTTTTTAATACATTAGGTAGGTTAAAAATAAATTCTTTAGCAAATTTTCCTAAAAGAATATTTTCCTTTTGGAAAAATTGTCTTCTGAAACCTCCAAGTGATAATGGAAAGGATGCTTGTTTGTAAGTTGGATCTCTCTCGATTACCTTAACTTTTCTACCTTCTTTAGCCAAAAAATAAGCTGTTGAAGTTCCAATAATTCCTCCACCAATTATAACTACATCTTCCATATCAATTTAAATATAATAAAGTCGCATTAAGTATTAGGGCATAACAACTCCATAATAAATATGGAATCATTAAATAATAGCTGAGTATACTAATCTGTTTAAATTTTACAGTAAGAATTATGATAAACATAATTAATATAAATAAATTTAATAAAGCTAAAGGTATGTTATGAAATACAAAAAAAACTATACTCCAAGTTGTATTAAATAATAAATGTATAAAATATATTAGAACTATATTTAAATTTTTTCTATTTTTATGCCAAGCTGACCATATGGCAATAGTCATAAATAAATAAAGCGTTGTCCAAACTGGTGCAAAAACCCAATCGGGAGGTGTGAGAAATGATTTGTTTAAACTTGAATACCAAGGTTCTTTTGCGCTCATAGTTGATATTCCTCCAATAAAGGAGGCCGAATAGGTCGCAACTGCAAAAAGTATAAATGATATAAATTTATTTTTTAACATTATAATAATATACAATACTTTATTATGAATAAAAAAGTAATTTGGATTACTGGGGCAAGTAGTGGCATAGGCAAAAGTTTGGCCCTTAAATTTGCAAAGGAAGGGTGGATAGTTGCAGCATCAGCCCGTAGAGAAGATTTACTGCAAGATTTAAATAAAGAAAACAGTAATATTCATTCATTTCCATTAGATGTTACAAGTATTGAAAATTGTAAAAATACTTTCAAAAAAATATTGGACCAGTTTAAAGAAATAGAGATATCTTTTTTTTGTACTGGTATTCATGATCCAAAATCAGAGAAAAAGTTTAATTTAGAGAAAATAAAAAAAATTACTGAAGTTAATTATTTTGGAACATTAAACTGTATCAATTCAGTTTATGACTATTATAGCGAAAAACAGAGTGGACAAATATCAATTGTATCCTCAGTGGCTGGTTATAGAGGGTTGCCTGCTAGTGGTGCCTATTGTGCTTCTAAGTCAGCCTTAAGTAGTTTTGCAGAAAGTTTACATTTTGAAATGAAAAGAAAAAACGTTAGAATTTCTTTAATTAGTCCAGGTTTTATAAAAACTCCAATGACCGATATGAACGATTTTCCGATGCCAATGATTAAAACGCCAGAATTTGCAGCAGATGAAATCTATAAAGGATTAATAAAAGGTAAAAGTTTTGAAATACACTTTCCTAAATCATTTACATTTATAATGAAATTATTAAAAATTTTACCTAACTCCATTTATTTTAAGATTGTTGAAAAAGGAATGAGTAAAATTAAATATTAGTCTTTAACAAAAAAAACAGTTAACTCAGCTACTTTAAAGCCAAATTTAGTCATTACAGCTCTGTTGATAGCAACCTTATCGTCTTGTTTAAAAATCCAATCATCAAAAGTAATTTTAATCTCTTTACCTTTGACAGGCACCAATAATACATACTCAAATTTAAATGCAGGTCCATATGAGTAACCTTTTGCTTTGCCAACTACATCACCTGCTGTTCCTTCATAATTATGTTCATCAATTTTATTAATTTTCCATTGTCTAGTTTGGATTTCTCCATCATCCCAATTAAACTTTTCATCCAATATCAATTGAGTACCATCCCATTTGCCGTCTAAATCAGCAGTAAATTGCCTCGTAACTTTTCCAGATCTATTTTGAAGAATACCCCACGCTTTAACATTGCCTGATAAATATTCTTCAATTACTAACCTTGGTTCCTTATTTTTAAAATCTTCTGGTTTCATATTACTATTAGTAGAACAGCTTGTAGTAAATGCAAATATAATTATCAACAAAAAAGGAAATAATAACTTAAAAATATTTTTCATAAATTTATTTATTCTGTAATGAAAATTGTATTAGATCAATATTTTTTGATTTAAAGCCTGCTTCACAATATGATAGGTAAAAATCCCACATTCTTTTAAAGGTTAGATCAAATCCTTGCTTTGATATGGAGTCCCATTTTTTTAAAAACTCATCTCTCCATACCATTAAAGTATTTGAGTAATGTAACCCATAAGAATTGCATGCATCAAATTCAAGTCCTGCATTATTTGAAAGTTTGTTTATAATTTTTTTACAAGGCAAAAAACCTCCTGGAAAAATATATTTTTGAATAAAATCTTGTTTGGCTTTATATCTATCATAAAGATTGTCATCTATTACGATTGCTTGTATAGCCGCCGTACCACTATTTTCTAAATTTTTTTTAATTGATCTAAAATAACCATTTAAATAATTCTGACCAACTGCTTCTATCATTTCAATTGAGGCAATAGAATTATACTTTGATTTTACATCTCTATAATCTGTCATACTAATATTAACTTTTTCATTTAAACCATTTTTAAAAATTCTTTCTTTGGCAAATTGAAACTGTCTTTTTGATATTGTAATGCAATCAAGTTTTACATCATAGTTTTTTCCAACATATTCTGCATAACCACCCCAGCCACATCCAATTTCTAACATTTTATCACCTGGTCTTGGCTTTAATAAATTTGAAAGTTTTTTATATTTGTTGATTTGTGCATCTTCTAAATCACTTTTTCCATTTTCAAAAATTGCACTTGAATATGTTAGGGTTTTATCTAACCATATTGAAAAAAATTCATTTCCTAAATCATAATGTTTAGAAATGTTTTCCTTACTTCTTTCTATGGTATTCTTTATAAAAATACTTTTTAAATAATTAAAAATAGGAAAATCAAATAGTCCTGAAAATTTATGAATTGTTTTTATATTCTTAGCTAAAATTTCAATAAGTGATGTAAGATCATTTGTTTCTATATCTCCTCGCATATAAGCTTCTGCAAGACCAATACTTCCTTTGTTGATTACATCCAAAAGAAAACCTGGTTTTTTTATTACTAAGTCAGACTGAAGTTTAGAATTACGATTTCCAAAAGTATAATTTTTTCCATCAAAATTTTTTAAATTTATTTTTCCATATTTTATTTTCTTCAATAATGAAAATATTATTTTATCTGTTATTTTTGGCATAAATTATTTTTCAAATGTAATATTATTTTTAATATTTATACTTCTCTTAACTAGTTTAATTCCTTTAAGCCATAATCTTAATGCCTCATAATGTATCGCTGATATTATTTTAAGAGTCATCAGTGGATGTTTAATGTAAGAAAATAGGAGATTTTTACTATTAAAACTTGATCTCACGCCATCCTGTGATGCGAATAAAAGTTTACCAGATTTATCTCTCTGGTCGATTATAACAGACAAATTGTTACCAGGATTTAATACCTTAAAATTATAGGTTGAATCGAGATCCATAAAAGGTGATACAAAAAATTTTTTATTACAATTATTTTTTACGAAATTTCCCCCTTCTTGAACTTTAAAAACATAAGTGTGCTGCTCGCCAAAGGTATTTTTAACTTCATATAAAATCGATATTAAATCTGAATTTTTGTTAAAAATAAAAAAAATACTTAAAGGATTAAAAACATAGCCGAGTATTCTTGGGTAACATAAAATTTTTATTTTTAATTCTTTATCAATTATACCAATAGACTTTAAATTTTTCTTAACCCAATCAACCAGTGATGATCCATCTCTAGGGCCATGATCTTTGTCATAAAAACTCATTAAGTTAAATTTATTGTGTGAAAAAAAATAAATTTTTTTATTTATTTCATTTATCTCATCGAAATCTAAATATAATGAAAATACCTTATACTTAAAAAAATGAGTTCTTGGTTTAAATCTTTTGTGTATTACTTCTCCATTATAGATATAAGATTCTTTAATCATTTAAATAATTCATCATTTCAATAGTAGATTTTATTCCATCTTCATGAAAACCATAGCCAAAATAACCACCACAAAACAATAAATTTTTCTGATTTTGTAACTTTTTGAGTAATTTTTGATTTTCTAGTGCATCTAAATCATAATATGGATGAGTAAAAGTAATTTTTTTAAATACTTTATCCTCATTTATTTTTAGAAAGGGATTTAAAGTTAGAAATATATTTCTTTTAACTTTCAAATTTTGAAGAAGGTTCAGCCAATAAGTAATTGATGTGTTGTTTAAATTATTTAAATCTATATTTGAATTCCATGCTGACCAAGTCTTAATATTCTTTGGCATAACATTACTGTCTGAGTGAATATAGGCAGTATTTTTTTTATACTTAAACTTGGAGAGAATTTGTTTTTCATCATTTGTGGGGTTTTCAATTAATGAAAGGGCTTCATCAGCATGAGTAGCCATAACTACTTTATCATAATCAAAAAATTCATTTTTATCTCCATAGAAAATTCTCACATTTGACTCGCCTCTTTTGATTTTTTTAATTTCATAATTTTTATAATACTCTCCGCTTATATTTTTTAAAATTTTATTTACATATGTTCTGCTTCTATTCTTAACAGTATACCATTGTGGTCTATTGGAGAGCTTAAACAAACCATGATTTTGAAAAAACTTTAAAAAAAAAGTTAAAGGCATTTGACTAGCCTCGTATGGTGGCATTGACCAAATTGCAGCAACCATTGGAATAATATGATAATTAATAAAATATTTTGAAAGTTTTTGCTTCTCTAAATAATCACCTAATGTTTGTTTTTTATCTAGTAAACTAATTTTGGAACTTTTCTTATAAAAATTTATAATCTCAAAAAACATTCTTAAAAATTTTAAATTTAGTATATTTTTTCTATTTGAAAAAATACCATCCAGTCCTTTTCCACAATATTCTATTTCCTGTTTTTGTGAGGTCACTGAAAAACTCATGTTGCTCTTTTCTATTTCAACATTATTTTCATTAAAAAAATTAATTAAATTGGGGTATGTTAAATAGTTAAAAACAATAAATCCTACATCTATTGGAATGCTTTTTTTTTCAATATCATCAATTTTTAAATCTATAGTATGTGCGTGCCCTCCAAAATGATCTTCTTTCTCAAACAGATCTACATTATGTTTTTTTGATAAATAAAAAGCAGCACTTAGCCCAGAAATCCCAGATCCAATAATAGCAATTTTCATTTTTTAAAATTAATTATTCTTTGAGAATAGTTTTTTTTTCACCTTTTATTGAAGTGTAAAATTGAAGCAAAACTGCAGAAATAACTATCATGCCTCCAATCAAAACTATATATGAAGAACTTTCGTTGATGAATAACCACGCCCAAAATGGGCCTAAAACAGCTTCTGTTAACATTATTATTCCAACCATTGCTGATGATGTTGTTCTTGCTCCAATTGTTATAAAAATAAAACCAAAACCTAGTTGAAAAAATCCTGCTAAAAAACCTAAGAATATATCATGTGGTGATATAATTATTTTCCCTGCAATATAAAAACCAATGCACATTGCAACCACACCTGCGTACAATTGTATTGGTATCATATCTACACTTGGATACTTTCTAATAATCAATATAAGAATAGCGAATGATATTGGCATTACAAATGCTGCTAGATTACCGGACATTTGCCCTGGTTCTAAATCTGAACCAACCATTAACAAAATACCAAATATAGCAAGTATAATTGAAACTAAAGTAATTTTTGAAATTTTTTCTTTGAGATAGAAAAAACCAAATATTGCTAAAAAAATAGTTTGGGTTTGAATAATAAAATTTGTATTTGCTACAGTAGTATTATACATAGCAAAAACGTATCCACAAAACCCTGTAGATAAAATTATCCCACCAAAAATACCTGGAATTCCTGAATTATAAAAAGCATTAAAAAAATTTTTTTTGTAAGTAATTACTAAAAAAATACATACAACGAGAATAAAAAAGAGAGATCGCCAAAACAATATCTGCCATAATGTAGCTCCCTCAAAAGATTTTACGATTAAACCTCCAAAACTTAAACTACAAGCACCAAAAAAAATTAATAATGGACCTGGTAGTTTTTGAATTATTTTCATTTAACTTGATTTAATAAATTTTCAGTTTCTAAGGAATAAAGTTTATATAGTTTTTCTGCTTCATGGAGATCAATTAATTTAAATTTAATTTTTGAATTCGGTACGAATTGAACAAGCTTATCATAATCAGCACTTATAACTACCCCAATTTTTGGATATCCTCCTATAGTTCCATGATCAGATAGCATTATTATTGGATTACCATCTGGAGGTATTTGAATTGCACCTTTTACTATACCTTCAGATCTTATATTTTTTTCCTTAATATTTTCAATTTTTGGCCCCTCTATTCTCATACCCATTCTGTCAGTAAGTTTTGTGACTACAAATTCTTTTTTTAAAAAATTATCTATTCCCTCTTTTGAAAAATAGTCGTAATTAGTTCCTTTTAATATTCTTATATATTCAATTTTAGAATTTAAATATTTAACTTGTTTACTTTGTAGCTGTGGGTTTATTTTATTTATAAGTATTTTTTGTTTTAAAAATAATTTCTTACCATCAAAAGGTCCAACATTTGCTCTTGTGAAAGTTGAATAGCTATTTAAAATTTTATCTAAACTAAATCCACCTGAAACTGCAAGATATCCATATATAGATTTATTTGTAGAGATGATATCTAATTTATCTTTATGGTTTAAAATATAACTTTTATAACATTCACCATTGATTATGGTGTTATCCTTTTTAATTATTTTAAATTTTACATCACCTGTTATAGAAAAAGAGATATTTTCACCATTAAATTCAAATAATGGTCCTTGATATGCAAATTCTATTACTCCTTGATTATCTTCATTATTTACCAAGGCATTAGATATTACAAAGTTTCTATTATCCATTGCTCCACTGAAAGGAAGTCCAATATGATAAAAGTTTTCTCTTCCTTGATCTTGGAATGTAGAGTTAATTCCGGCTCTCAGTACCTCAAAAAAATTATTTTTCATTTAATTTCTCATATTCATTTTTTGATATTTGAAAAAAAGACACTTCATCCCCGGGATTAATCATTATTGGTTTATCCTTATTGCCAGGATCAAAAATCCTTTGCGGTGTATTACCTATGATATTCCATCCTCCTGGACTCTCGAAGGTATAAATATTGGTAAATTGCTCTGTAATACCTACAGATCCCTTTGGTACCTTTACCCTGGGTGTTTTTAAACGTTCTATCCTAAGGTCCTTATCTATATTACCCATAAAGGGCATGCCTGCAATAAATCCTGTCATATAACAAAAATATTCCTGATTAAGAAACTTTTTTAAAATTTCCTCCGGACTCAAGTTTAATTTATTAGTAAGTCTTTCTTTATCTAAGAAAAAATCGTCTTCGCAGCAAATTGGTAACTTAATTTTTTTAAAACTTTTTTCGTTTTCAGTAGAAATTTTTATATTTTGAATTTTTTCTTTAAGCTCTAAAAAACTTGTAATTTTTAAATTAAACGAAATTATTAGTTTATTATAAGATGGGGTAATATTTGTAATTTCTTCTAAATTTAAATTTTTTAGACTATTAAAATAATTTATAACTTTTCTATTCGTTTCTATATTTATTTGATCGCCAAAATCATAATAAATTGCTGCATCTCCAAGATTTAATATATTTTTGACCATCCCATGTTATACTTTATGTATGAATGGTATGGAAATTAATATTAATTGTGATTTAGGTGAAAAATCTGAACTACATTCAATTGTAAATGATCCTGAATTACTTAAAATTGTAAATTCAGCTAGTATAGCCTGCGGATATCATGCGGGAGATGAACAGACAATGGACTTTACTATCAAAACTTCAAAAAAGAATGGAGTAAGCATTGGTGCACATCCATCATTTAAAGACACCAAGAATTTTGGAAGGAAAAGAATTAACTTAAGTGAAAGAGAGATAACAGATCTTATTGTTGATCAATACAATATTCTTCAGTCAATCGCGGAAAGATATAATGAAAATGTTTCTCATATAAAACCACATGGAGCACTTAATAATATGGCCTGTGAAGATATGGATCTTGCAAATATAATTGCTAAAACTATAAAGAATATTAACAAGGACTTAATCTATTTGGTTCCTACGGGATCAAAAATGGAAATTGCAGCAAAAAAGCTAAATATGAAAATTGCCTGTGAAATATTTGCTGACAGAAATTATGAGGATGATGGTAATTTAGTTTCAAGATCAAAAAAGGATGCTTTAATTACTAACCCTGAACATGCTAAGGCACATGTGTTGGAAATGGTTAAAAATCAGGCGTTAAATTGTCTCTCTGGCAAAAAAATACCTTGTGAAATAGACTCTGTATGTATACATGGCGATAATATTAGTTCATTAAACACGGCATCAATTATAAGAAAAAATTTAATAGACAGTAAAATAATATTAAAACCGCTTAATAAAATGAAAAAATTTAACTTATGAAAAAAATATTTATAACTATACTTTCTGCATTAATTTTAACATCAAATGGATATTCTGCTGGAGGAGGATCTGGGGGAGAAGGAGCTGATAATAAACAGTCAATTTATAAATCAGCAGTAAGCTACGTAAAAGCTGGAAAAAAACTTGAAAAAAAGGGTAAAGTTGAAAAAGCAAAAGGTAAGTATGAAAAAGCATTTAAAAGACTTGTCAAGGCAAATGATAAAGATCCTTTAAATCCTGATGTTCTAAATTATCTTGGTTTTACCTCTAGAAAATTAGGTGACTTTAAAAATGCTGAAGTCTACTACTTAAAAGGTTTAGAAATAAATCCAAAACATAATGGAATAAACGAATATTTAGGAGAATTATATTTATCAACAAGTAGACCTGAAAAAGCAAAAGAAAGATTATTAGTGCTTAAAAATTGCAACTGTGAGGAATATGAGGAACTTAAAGCAATAATAGATGGCACTAAAGAGTCTAAATATTAAAATTTTCAAAATCTCTTCATTGAAAAATTCTACAATTTCAATATTATAATTCACTTGATTGAAGAACTTATAATACTTACCCAGATTATATTTATTGATATAATTTTAGCAGCAGATAATGCAATAATTATTGGATTAATAGCCGCTAATTTCGTTCCAAAAAATAGAAGGCAAATAATTTTATGGGGTGTAGCTGGTGCTTTAATATTTAAAGTAATATTCGCAGTTTTTGCAACATATTTATTTAAATTTTATTTTATAAAAATAATTGGAGGTTTGCTTTTAATTTGGATTGTTAACGATCTAAGAAAAGATTTAATTGAAATAAAAAAAATAAAATCACCTACAAAAAAATCAAAGGAACCTTCTTATATACAAAGTATATACAAAGTTTTGTTTGCTGACATCACAATAAGCTTTGACAATGTAATCGGAGTAGTGGGTGCTTCAAAAGGTCATTTTGGCTTTATGATTTTTGGATTAGTTTTATCTGTAGTGCTTACAGGCGCCTTAGCTACATATTTGGCAAATTATATACAAAAGCATTTATGGATTGCTTACATAGGCTTAGGATTTATTTTAATTGTTGCAATTCAATTGATCATTGGTGGTATGGTTGATTTAGAAATCCTCAAAATTAATGAACAATTTATAAAATATTTTTAGTAAGAATATTTTTTAGACGGGAAACTCGATTTTAAAACCTCTAATTTATATTTTTTAATACCTCGATTTATTTCTTTTTTTATATTAACGAATTTTTTAACAAATTTAATACTTGTTGAGTTAAGTCCAACCAAATCATCTGTAACTAAAACCTGTCCATCACAATGTGCTGAGGATCCAATTCCAATTGTAGGAATACTAATTGATTTAGTAATTAAATCTGCCGTTTTACCTCTGATACATTCTAGAACTATTGCAAATACTCCTAGGCTTTCTAAAAGTTTTGACTCACTTATAAGTTTGTTTTTTTCTCTCTCTGTTTTTCCTTTTGATTTAAACTTTCCTTTAATACTTTGGGGAAGTAAACCTAAATGACCCATTACAGGTATTTTGTTTTTAATAAGATACTCAACAATACTTTTTATTTTAAATCCTCCTTCTAATTTTACAGCTTCACATTTAGTTTCTTTTAAAATCTTCCTTGCATTAATAAGAGCTTGTCTTTTATTTTGATATGTTTGGTAGGGCATGTCTACAACCATTAAACTTTTTTTAACTCCAATTCTTACACTTTTTGAATGTTCGATCATATTTTCAAGAGTTACTTTGCGTGTTGTATCATAGTTGTATAAGACAGATCCTAACGAGTCTCCAACTAAAGTTATATCTGCATGTTTATCTACTATCTCAGCAAAGTTCTTTGAATAGGCAGTTAAACAAATAACTTTTGATTTATTTTTTTTCTTTAATATTTTTTTTATCTTTTTGTTCATTTGTTATTCAAGTTCAATCGTACTAGGTGGTTTAGAAGTTACATCATAAACCACTCTATTTATACCTCTTATATTATTAACAATTTTATTAGAAACTGTTTGTATAAAATCTTTATTAAAATTATAAAAATCTGCTGTCATTCCATCTTCGGAGGTTATTGCTCTTAATAAACAAATATATTCATAAGTTCTGTTATCACCCATTACACCCACTGTCTTCACTGGCAAGAGTGCTGCATAGGCCTGCCAAATTTTATCATACAATTTATGAGAAATTAAATTTTGAATAAATATATTATCTGCTTCTTTGAGTATCTTTACTTTTTCTTCTGTAATATAGCCAGGCATCCTAATTGCTAAACCTGGTCCAGGAAATGGATGTCTAGAAATAATTTCTTTTGGTAATTTTAGCTCAAGTCCAAGTTTTCTAACCTCATCTTTAAAAAGAAATTTTAAAGGTTCTACCAGTTTTAATTTCATTATTTTTGGCAATCCACCCACATTGTGATGTGATTTAATTTTTGAAGTTTGACTACCTGTTACTGATTTACTCTCTATGAGATCAGGATAAAGTGTGCCTTGTGCTAAAAATTTTACATTTTTAATTTTTTTAGAATACCTCTCGAAAAGTTTAATAAATAGATTTCCTATGATTTTTCTTTTTTTTTCAGGATCAGAAACATTTTTCAATTTTTTTAAAAATAAATTTTTGGCATTAATATAAACCAAATTAATTTTAAATTTTTTTTTGAAAGTATTAATTACTTGCTGTTCTTCATTTTTCCTTAACAACCCCGTGTTTACAAATATACAAGTTAATTTTTTTCCAATTGCATTTGAAAGTAATTTAGCAACTACACTGCTATCTACACCACCTGATAACGCACAAATAACTTTTGAATTACCAACTTGCTTTTTAACTTCATTTATTAAAATCATTTTTTGATTTTTTGATGACCAATTTTTCTTTAGCCTGCAGATTCTATACACAAAATTTTGTAGGATAATTTTGCCATTATCTGTGTGGGTCACTTCTGGATGAAATTGGATTCCATAGAATTTGTCTTTAGAGTTTTCAATCATACAGAAATTTGCATTTTCACTTTTAGCGATAACTTTAAAGTTCTTTGCTAATTTTATGACTTCATCAGCATGACTCATCCAAACATTATTTTTAAGATTTTTTTTAAAAAAATTTATTATTAACGGGCTGTTTTTGACTTTTTTTATTCTTACCAGTCCAAATTCTCTTTGTTTTGCTTTTTTAACTTTACCACCAAGAGTTTTGGAAATTAATTGGTGTCCAAAGCATATACCTAATATTGGTATTTTTTTTTTTAAGATACTGGCATTAAATTTAATTTTTTTAGTTTCATAAACATTAAGTGGCCCTCCTGATAGAATTATACCTTTGATTTTTACAAAGTTATTAATTTTATTAATTTGCTTATGGTTTATCAGCTCACAATAAACCCCAAGTTCTCTAATTCGTCTTGCTATTAATTGTGTAAATTGAGATCCAAAATCAATAATTATGATTTTAGATAAATTATTCTGACTCATTTTTTGGTTCGATATCTTTAAGAGACTCTTCTATATTCTTTTTTTCATTACATAATTTATCACATATGAGAATAAAACTTTCTTTTAATTCATTTACTTTAGAATAATTAGATTTCTTTAGTTCATATTCTATTAGAATAAACATTGCCTCTTCATTATCTGGTTCTAAAAGTAAAGTGGTATTTATATTTTTAATTTGTTCTATTTCATTTTCCTCATTTGCAAATATTTTTGCAAGATACAAGTAGGATTTTGCATCCTTTGGATTGTATACAAGGTTTCTTTGAAATAAAAATTTTGATTTTTCAAAACTTTTTTCATCATATTTTTTTTTTGCTTCTGCAAAAAAATTTTCAGAATTGGCATTTGTTATCAAAAAAATACCAGCAGTTAAAAATAAAATTAAAGTTTTAATATTTTTCATCTTTTTTAACTTCATCTATATTATGCACCATACTTTCATAAAATCCCGCCTTTGTAATTTTAACAAATCTTGGTTTATTTCTAAGATTTATTACTTTTTTCGATCCAAGATATCCCATGGATGATTTTAGACCACCTATTAATTTAAAAATAATTTTATTAACTGGCCCTTTGTATTTAACAAATCCCTCTACTCCCTCTGGAACATATTTAGATTTATCTTTTTGTTTTTTTTGAAAATATCTATCTGCTGATCCTTTATTCATTGCTCCTATTGATCCCATGCCTCTAAAATTTTTAAAAAGTTTTCCATTTTTTTTCACTATTTTTCCAGGGGACTCATCTGTTCCTGCAAAGAGCGAGCCTATCATTACAGCATCAGCTCCTGCGGATAAGGCTTTAGCTATATCTCCCGAAAATTTTATTCCTCCATCAGCTATTATTTTTACATTCCTATATTTTAAACCTTTTTTAACATCCAAAATTGCACTTAATTGAGGAACTCCAATACCCGCAACCAATCTCGTCGTGCATATAGAGCCAGGCCCAATGCCTACTTTTATTATGTCTACGCCTAATTTTGCTAAAAAATTTGCAGCATCTGCTGTTGCTATATTTCCAGCACACAAAAGTGTATTTTTACTTTTTTGCTTTTTTATTTTTTTTACTATTTCTTCAACTTTTTTTGTATGTCCATGTGCTGTATCTACAACAATTAAATCTACTTTTTCTTTTATTATGGCTTGAGCCCTAGAAAATTCATTTATTCCTGCGCCCACAGCTGCACCAACAAATAAATTTTGTTTTTTAACTTTTTTAATTTCAGCAATTTGTTTTTTTACATCTAGATTTCTATGAATTACCCCTACACCTCCTGCTTTGGCAATTGCAATCGCCATTTTGGATTCAGTAACTGTATCCATTGCAGATGATAATAATGGAACATTCAGTTTAAATTTTTTAGATAGATAAGTTGAAGTATCTACATCTACGGGTAATATTTTGGAATAGTTTGGTGCAAGTGTTACATCATCGAATGTAAGTGCTTCTTTTATAGGACCCATGATCTTATATATACGATTCTTTAAAAATAAAAAGGGTCTATCTTAAAAATTTGCAAATTATAAAGCTTTCTTTTGAGTCTTTTCTGCTTGATAAAGGCTTATAAATATTAACTTCTTTAAATTTTTTTTTTGCATCTGCGACAATTTCATTGAAGCTTGATCCCATAAATATCTTTGACACAAATTTACCTTTTTTATCAATTTGTTCATAAGCAAAATTCATAGCCTCAATACATAGCTCGCCCGTTACAATTGCATCTAAGTTTTTATTACCTGTGGTATTTACAGCCATATCTGAAATGACTACGTCTACTTTTTTATTAAAAAAACTTTTTATTTTTTCTTTATATTCATCTTTTGTGAAGTCACCGATTATTTGTGTTACGTCTTCTATCTTATCAAAATCTAAAAGATCAATTGCTAGGACTTTGGTGTGTTTATATTTCTTCTTTATATATTGAGACCAACTCCCTGGTGCTGCCCCGAGATCTATAATGCAACTGTGTCCGTTAAAAATTTTAAACTTTTCATCTATTTCTTTTATTTTATAAACTGCTCTAGATCTAAAACCCTCGATTTTTGATTGACGTACATAAATGTCATTTTTTTGCCTGTGTATCCAATTTTTTGAAATTTTATTTTTTTTCAATTACTGACCAAATCGTAAACTTTTACTTACTAAATTATTGTCTAAAGTTTGGATTTCAATTTTAACACTTTTGTCTACTCTCATATCTTTTTGATTTTTCCAAATCCCTGCTGCAAGATGCATTATTCCAATTTTATAGTTAGGTAAATAAGGTTCAACAAATGTATTATTCTTATTATCATATTTAGGAAGAAGATTGCTAGCAATCCAGTTACAATTTAGGGGAAGAAATTCTGTCTCAATATTATCTATATAAACACTCATGTTTATAGCCAATCCCTCAGATCCAAATATTTTCCCTGACAGAAGAGTTTTTTTCAAATTTTCTTGCCAGTTTTTCCAACATTCAGAATTTTTCTCTAAAGAAAAAACACCAATATTAATATGTGGTGCAAAAGCTAACTTTCTTGCTTTGTCTATTCCAATTTTAGAACTTATAGCATGTTTAAAATTTTGTGATTTTATAATTGCCAACTTACCAATCAACCAATTAACTTTGGATGTTATTTTATATCCTGGTCCTATTGTTTGTGTAATACCAAGTTTACCGTTATCGCAAGCTTTAAAGTATAGTTCGATAGTTGACCAATCATTTAACCAAGCATCGCAGTCAATCCATAGATATTTTTCATATTGGGGAAAGTAGTTAGGCAAAAAAGCTCTTGATACTTGACTTTTTAACCATTCTTTTCCTTTTGATTTAAATGATGATACTTCAATATCCCATTCTGCTTTCTTAATCTCATCAACTTTTGAAGATAAAGTTTTTAATTGTTCATCTTTAAGCCCAGCATCTAGAACGCATATAGCGATATCTTCACTTTGTTTAAATTGTTTAATTGAATCTATTAATTCATTTAATAACTCAAAATAGTTTGAGTCAGCTAGAGAAATTATTGCTTTTTTTTTCATTATAAAACATCTTCTGGCTCATCATCATCAATAATTCCAGAAGTTGCAAATTTTTTTTTTAATCTTAAGTAATGATAAATACTTACTGGAACCAGAAAAATATATACCAAACAACCTACTAAAAGAACTTCAAATGTAAAGATTAAGAGCAGTCCGAATAATAGAACTATACTGAAAAGTAAAAATATTGTCGTACTTCTTGGTACAACTATTTTTTTCATTGAATAAGTTGGTATTTTACTAATTAGTAAAATTGATACAAAAATAAATATATATGGTGCTAAAACTTCAAATTTAATATTTAAAAAATTTAACCCACTTACATCAAGAATTAATGGGGTGAGAACTAAAATACCTCCAGCAGGTGACGGCACACCTTGGAAAAAATTATCTTTCCATGATACTTCTGATCCTGTACTAATATTAAATCTTGCTAATCTTAAAGCAACACATACGACGTAAATTAGAGATATTAGCCAACCTATCTTTCCAAGAGAGCTTAATGTCCAAAAATACATTATAAAAGCAGGCGCAACACCAAAACTAATTACATCTGTAAGCGAATCTAGCTCTTTACCTACTTTTGATGTCCCTTTTATCAATCTAGCAATCCTTCCATCTAATCCATCAATGATTGCTGCAAACAATATTGAAATAATAGCAAAATCATATCTCTGATTTAGTGCAAAATTTATAGAACTTAAACCTACACAAACTCCTATCAAAGTTAATGTGTTTGGTAAAATTATTCTTGCCTGAGTATCAGTAACTAATTTAAATTTTTTCTTTGGTTCATTCATTATATTTTTCTTGCTAATAACGTTTCGCCAGCAACTGCTCTTTGCTCGGGTTTAACTAAAGGTTTGTAGTTTTCAAAATAGATATCAGCTCTACTTCCAAATCGGATCATTCCAATTCTGTCCCCTTGATTTAAATCATCGTTTTCTAATGTTTCACAAACTATTCGTCTGGCTATTAAACCTGCAATTTGTACTACAATTATATCTTCACCACTTTTATTTGTTATTTTATAATAATTTCTCTCGTTCTCCTCACTTGCTTTATCAAGTGATGCATTAAAAAATTTACCTGGTTTATAAAGAATTTGAGAAACTTTTCCTGAACAAGGTGTCCTATTTACATGGCAATCAAATACATTCATAAAAATACTTACTTTTGTAAATTTTTTTTCTGCCAGATTTAATTCTTTAGGTCCACTCGACTCCTCAACTTTTAATACCAGTCCATCAGCTGGACTTACTAGATAATTATCATCGTTAATTGATATTCTTTCTGGGTCTCTAAAAAAATAATAACACCAAATAGTTAGCAATAGGCCTATCAAACCTAAAAAAGTACTTATGAAGTACAAAATCAGAGTAATAAAACCAAATATTACTAAAAACTTGTATCCTTCGTTATGAATCTTGGGAAATACTTTATCTATCATAATCCTTAATTGATAATTTTTATTTAATATGTATATAAAATGTTTAAATTCAATTATTAAGATAGCAACAAAAAATGAGCAAAATTAAGGTAAAAAATCCTATTGTAGAGTTAGATGGTGATGAAATGACTAGAATTATATGGGATTTCATCAAAAAGAAACTCATTTTACCATATTTAGATTTAGGAATTGAATATTACGATTTAGGTATGAAAAGTCGGGATGATACTAATGATCAAATCACAGTTGATTGTGCGAATGCTATAAAAAAAAATGGTGTGGGCATTAAATGCGCTACTATTACTCCTGATGAAGCTAGAGTTAAAGAATTTAGTCTTAAAAAAATGTGGCGATCCCCAAATGGAACAATAAGAAATATTATAGGAGGTACTGTTTTTAGAGAGCCTATTATTTGTAAAAATATTCCTAAACTTGTTCCATCTTGGACAGATCCTTTAATAATTGGACGTCATGCTTTCGGTGACCAATATAGGGCCACGGACTTTCAGGTTCCAGGAAAAGGAAAATTAGAAATTAAGTGGACATCAGAAAATGGAAAAGATGAAAAAAAATATGAGGTATTTAATTTTCCAGGACCTGGTATTGCTCTATCTATGTATAATCTTGATAAATCAATAGAAGACTTTGCAAGATCTTGTTTTAATTATGGATTAATAAAAAATTGGCCAGTTTATTTGTCAACAAAAAATACAATTTTAAAAACATACGATGGTAGGTTCAAAGATATTTTTCAAAAAGTTTTTGAGGATGAGTTTAAATCTGATTTTGAAAAAAATAAAATTACTTATGAACATAGACTAATTGACGACATGGTAGCATGTGCAATGAAATGGAGTGGAAAATATATTTGGGCATGTAAAAACTATGATGGAGATGTTCAGTCAGATACTGTGGCACAAGGCTATGGATCTTTAGGATTAATGACGAGTGTTTTATTAGCACCAGATGGTAAAACGATGGAGGCTGAGGCTGCACACGGAACTGTAACGAGACATTTTAGAATGCACCAAGAAGGAAAAGAAACCTCAACTAATCCTATAGCATCAATCTTTGCTTGGACAAGAGGTTTAGCTCATAGGGGGAAATTAGATAATAATAATGAGTTAATTAAATTTTCAAAAGTTTTAGAGCAGGTATGTGTTAATTGTGTAGAAAGTGGTTCTATGACAAAAGACTTAGCAATACTTGTTGGATCTTCTCAAAAATTCTTAACAACCAATCAATTTTTAGATGAGATTGATGGTAACTTAAAAAAACAGTTAAATTAAGGATTTTAACTTTTGTATGGCCTCATCTATTTTATTAGCATCTTGACCACCCGCTTGAGCAAAATCTTTCCTTCCACCGCCACCTTTTCCACCAATTATCTCAGAACCTATTTTTGCAAATTTAACTGCATCATAGCTTTTTGTTAATTTTTCGGTAATACCAACTCCTAATCCAACTTTATCATCTTTGTTTGCAAAAATTATAACTATTCCTTCACCAAGTTCTTTTTTACCTTTGTCCACTAACTTTCTTAATTCCTTCGGCGAAAGATTTTCAATTTTTTGAAGTCTTACATTAATATTTTTAATTTTTTCATCTTTTATAACATTTTTAGTTTTATCAGAAAGTATTGAATTCACACTTAACTGATCAAGTTGTTTTGATAAATCTTTAATTAATTGTTTTTTGTCTTCTAAATTTGAAATAGGTTCTTCCCCAAGTTTTTTTATTTCTTTAATTAAATCATTTATTGTGTCGTCATCTTTTTGAGCTGTTATATCTAATTGTTTTTCTTTATTCTTGAGGAAATCTTCTAGCTGTTTATCCCTTAAAGCTTCAACTCTTCTAACTCCTGAAGCTATTGCTGTTTGGCTTATAATTTTAAATTTTCCAACATCCTCAGTATTTCTTACGTGTGTTCCTCCACATAACTCAGTAGAAAAGTATTTATTCCCTTCTTCTCCCATAAATACTACTCTAACCTCGTCACCATATTTCTCTCCAAAAAGTGCCAATGCGCCATGTTCTATGCCTTCCTTGGGTGTCATAATTCTGGTCACTACTTCAGATTTTTTATTAACTACTTCATTTACAATATTATCTATTTTATTTAATTCCTCTGAAGATATTGGTTTCGTATGACTAAAGTCAAATCTAAGCCTATCTGGTGCAACTAGTGATCCTTTTTGCATCACATGAGTTCCCAGTGTTCTTCTTAACGATTCATGAAGTAGGTGTGTAGCTGAGTGATATGCTCTAACATTATTTCTTTGATCTAAATTAATTTTTAACTCAACACTTTCATTTATGTTTAAACTTCCTTTAACCATTTTACCATAATGAAGAAATAAGTTTCCAAGTTTTTTTTGTACATCACTAACCTTGAATAAATTATCTCCTGACGTAATTGTTCCACTATCTCCAACTTGTCCACCCGATTCACCATAAAAAGGTGTTTGATTTAAAATTAATATTCCTTCATCACCCTCATCTAAGTTTTTAATCTCTTCATTATTTTTTAAAATACTTTGAATTACTCCTTCAGCACTTTCAAATTCATAACCTAAAAATTCAGTTGGGCCCACTTTGTCTTTAATTCTAAACCAAATTTGATCAATAGAACTGTCGCCAGATCCTTTCCAATTCTTTTTTGCTAGCTCTTTGCTTTCTTTCATTAAAGATTGAAATTTTTCATGATCTAAAGACAAAGATTTATTTTTAAGAATATCTTCAGTAAGATCTAAAGGAAATCCATAAGTATCATATAATTTAAATGCTACATCGCCTGATAATTTTTTATCAACTTTTGTAATTTCATCATTTAATATTTTCATTCCTCGATCTAGAAGTACTAGAAATTTTTCTTCCTCCATCTTTAAAGTTTCTTTGATTAATGACTCTGCTCTAACTAGCTCTGGATAGTTACCAGACATTTCTTTCATTAAAGTTTTAAAAATATTAAAAAAAACTGGATCTTTAGATCCTAATAAATGACAATGTCTCATCCCTCTTCTCATTATTCTTCTTAATACATAACCTCTTCCCTCATTTGATGGCAAAACCCCTTCTGCTAATAAAAAAGAACTTGCTCGTAAATGATCTGCAATCACCCTAAAACTAGATAGATTTGTATCACCCGGTTTAACTTTAATAGTTTCTGCAATTGAGTTTATTAATTTAATGAAATGGTCTGTTTTGTAATTATCATGCGTGCCTTGAAGAAGTGCAGCAATCCTCTCCAAACCCATACCAGTATCTACAGAAGGTTTGGGTAAATTGATTCTTTTTTCTTTAGAAATTTGTTCATACTGCATAAAAACTAAATTCCAGATTTCAATGTATCTATCGCCATCCTGGTCTTTGGTTCCTGGAAGGCCTCCTTTTAAATGATCTCCATGATCATAAAATATCTCTGAGCATGGCCCACATGGACCAGTCTCGCCCATTGACCAAAAGTTATCAGATGTTGGAATTCTAATTATTCTACTATCATTAAAACCTGTAATTTTTTTCCAGAGATTAAATGCTTCATCGTCTTCACTATAAACTGTGAAATAAAGCTTATTTTTATCTATTCCAAAGTCTTTGGTAATTAAATCCCAGGCATAAAATATAGCTCTCTCTTTAAAATAATCTCCAAATGAAAAATTACCTAACATTTCAAAAAATGTGTGGTGTCTTGGAGTGTACCCAACATTTTCTAAATCATTGTGCTTACCACCTGCCCTTACACATTTTTGAGAAGTAGTAGCTCTTTTGTAATCTCTTTTTTCTAGTCCTGTAAAAACATTTTTGAACTGAACCATTCCTGAATTGGCAAACATTAAGGTTGGATCGTTATTAGGAACTAAGTTGCTAGACTCGACAATTTTGTGATCATTTTTCTCAAAATATTTAAGAAATGTTGTCCTTATTTCATTTAATGTTTTGTCAGCCATATTTTTAAAATACAGCTTTTTTATTTGAAGTCTAGGTTCTATAGGGAAAAAAGGCGCTTAAATTAAGCGCCTTTTACTAATTAAA
>JACWDM010000008.1 GCA_014654065.1 Pelagibacterales bacterium SAG-MED15
ATCCTGACGCCTATTTTAAAAGTAATTTAAAAGGTTTCTACAATTTATTAGAGGCATCAAAAATAAATAAAGTTAAGCACTTAATTTCTGCTAGCTCTAGCAGTGTTTATGGAATTAACGATTTTTCTAAATTTTCTAACACAGTTGCTACTGGTCATCCAATTCAATTATATGCTGCAACAAAAAGAAGTAATGAACTGATGGGGCATGCTTATAGTCACTTGTATAAATTACCGACTACCTTTATACGTTTATTTACCGTTTATGGACCGTGGGGAAGACCTGACATGTCTTTATTTCTTTTTGTAAAAAATATTTTAAATAATAAACCAATATACGTTTTCAATAATGGGAAACATTCTAGAGATTTTACATATGTAGAAGATATTGTAGAAGGAATTAGCAAAGTCACAAAAAAGATACCAAAAGGAAACAAAAAATGGAATTCAAAATTACTCGACCAGTCGAACAGTATAGCACCTTTTAAAATAATAAATTTAGGTAGTGGAAGAAAAATTAAATTAATGAAATATATAAAGATAATTGAAAAAATTTTAAATAAAAAGGCAAATGTAGTCTTTCAAATTTTACAAAAGGGAGATATCAAAGATACTCTCTCTGATCTTAAGGACACAAAAAAATATATTTCGTATAAACCAAAAATAAAGGTTGAGGAGGGTATAAGAAGATTTATTGAATGGTATAAATCTTATTATAAAATTAAGTAAATTTTTTATTTTTTTGAGACTTCACATGAAGTTATATCTTTCAAATTTGTTTTTTTCAGAATATACATAATACAATTATGAATAAAAAAGGGACTATATTAATAACTGGTGGAACTGGATCTTTTGGTAAGTCTTTTGCAAGACATTTATTAAAAAAAAAAATCTTTAATAAAATTATTATTTTAAGCCGAGATGAACTTAAACAACATAGTATGAAGAACGAAGAAATTTTCAAAAAAAATAATAAAAAAATGAGATACTTTATTGGTGATATAAGAGAGAAAGATAGACTTTTATATGCATTTAAAAATGTCGATTACATAATTCATGCTGCTGCCTTAAAGCAGGTTGATACTGCTGAGTATAATCCTTTTGAATTTATAAAAACAAATATTCAAGGCACAGAAAATGTCATTCAGGCTGCGACCGCAAATTCAATAAAAAAGGTAGTGGCGTTATCAACTGATAAAGCAGTTTCTCCAATAAATTTATACGGAGCAACAAAATTGTGTGCTGATAAGCTTATAATAAGTGCAAACAACGTGTTTGGTCATCCAAATGTTTCATTCTCTTTAGTTAGATACGGTAATGTAGTGGCAAGTAGAGGGTCTATAATTCCAATTTTAATTAAAAATAAAAATAAAAAACAAATAGAATTAACTGATAAGTCAATGACAAGGTTTAATATTACATTAGAAAAAGCAGTTGAATTAGTGATGCTTGCATTAAAAAATTCAAAAAAAGGAGAAATATACGTCCCAAAAATGAAAAGCTATAGATTAATTGATCTGGCGAGAACAATTGCTCCTAAGGCTAATTTTAAATTCAATGGAATAAGACCAGGTGAAAAAATTCATGAGGAAATAATTTCTGAAACTGAGAGTGCAAATATAAAAGAAAAAAAGGATTATTTTATAATTAGCCCGTCTATAGGAGAAAAAAAAAAGAAAAAAAATAAAAATAAAATATTCTCCTACAAAAGTAATACTAATAAAAAATTTTTAAGTTCGAGTGAAATAAAAAATATCATTAAAACACTTGAATAATGAGCATACCATATAGTAGACAATTTATTGACAAATCCGATATTAAAGAAGTTGTTAAAGTTTTAAAGTCAGATTTTTTAACTCAAGGACCAAATGTAAATATTTTTGAAAAAAACGTATCAAAATTTGTGGGATCAAAATATGCTGTGGCGGTAAGCAGTGCATCAGCGGGACTTCATTTATCTTGTTTAGCATTAGGTTTAAAAAAAAATGACATACTCTGGACAACGCCAAACACCTTTGTTGCTTCAGCGTCCTGCGGATTGCATTGTGGGGCAAAATTAAATTTTGTAGATATAGACATAAATACAAATAATATTTGTATTAAAAAATTAGAGGAAAAATTAAAAAAAGCAAAAAAGCAAAAAAAATTACCCCGAGTTTTAATCCCTGTTCATTTTTCTGGTCAACCTACTATACAAGATGAGATATTTAGACTGTCAAGAAAATATAAATTTAAAGTTTTAGAAGATGCATCTCACTCACTAGGTGCCTCCTATAAAAAAGTAAAAGTTGGAAATTGTAAGTGGTCGGATGTAGCTGTTTTCAGTTTTCATCCAGTAAAAACAATTACCTCAGGTGAAGGTGGTGTCATAACAACAAATAATAAAAAAATTTATGAAATGCTTTTAAACTTAAGAACTCATGGAATAGTAAAAAATTATAAAAATTTAAAAAAAAAAATAAATTCAAAATGGTATTATGAACAACAATATTTAGGATTTAATTATCGTTTAAACGATATTCAAGCCGCTTTAGGGAACTCTCAACTTAAAAAAATTACAAAATTTATTAAATATAGGAATCAAATTGCAAATTATTACTTTGATAAACTTAAAAATTTAAACATTGATTTACCTCTTGTTAACAAAAATGTAGTCTCAACTTTCCATTTATTTATTATAAAGTTGAGAACAAAAAATTTGCGAAAATATGACGAAATTTTCAAAAAAATTTTATCTAATGGTATTGCTATAAATCTTCATTACTTACCGGTTCACTTACATCCATTATTCAAAAAAATGGGATTTAAAAAAGGGGATTTTCCAATTGCTGAAAGATATTCCGAAACGGCAATAAGTATTCCTATATATTATGGACTAAAAAAAAAGAAGGTTGATAAAATTATTAAGATTTTAAAAAAAATTATAAAATAAAATTAACACATAATTATTAAATTGATTTCAATTATACAAACAATCATCTGAAATTAAATTTTTTTTAAAAGAAAAATATTATTTCTACCTATGTCAAGATCATAAAAAGTTCTTAAAAGTTTATAATATTCAGCGATCTTCTTTCTTTTTAATAAATATGAAAAAATTTCACATCTTAATAAGTGAATTTCTTTTCCAAGTTTTGGATTATTCGTATAATCAAATTCTTTTTTTAAAATGAATAACTCAACTGGAAAATCAGCTATACCCTCTAGAATTTTAAATTTTTGTATATTTATAAAATTAATAAAATTTGATTTATTAAAATAATTTAAATGTTCAGGAGGGGCAACCCAGTAATTTTTTCTTTTTGCTTTTTTATTGGTCTCCTTTTGTAAATCAGAAAAATCATTAGGCACTGTTACAATAATATAAGAATTTTTTTTTATATTTTTGTATATTTTTTTAATAAAACTTGTTGGATCTGTAACATGTTCAAGCACATTATTAAGTGTAATTACATCAAACTCGCTTAAATTTTTTTCTATAAATTTTTCAGGATTAACAGAAACAAATTTTATTTTTGTTCCATTTTTTTTCTTTAAATTATTTATTGAAAAATCAACACCTAAGGAACTTTTAAAATGATTTTTAACGTTATATAAAAAAGTTCCCTGACCTGCGCCAATATCAAGAATTTTTTTATTTTTAAGATCTTTTAAATATTTTTTAACCATAAATATTTTTGCTAATGATATTAATTTAACAAAATCTTTTTCTGTATTAGACGGACTATAATTATAAGATTTACTTTTTTTAAAATATTTATCCCTGTAATACTTTTCTAATTTTTCTTTATTAGGTAAAGGATTAATAGCTCTAAAACCAGTACGTTTTATTTTAATTTTTTCCATTTTTTTTAAAAAATAAGTATTTGGCAAAATTCCAATCTTCAACATCGTCAATATCCACTGTTGAATATTTTGGCAACACAAATCCTTTTAATGTTTTTTTCTTTGACCTCCAGCCAAAAATTGTAGATGTATAAAATTGACCAGAGTCATAGTACTTTTTTGAAAAAAGTTGGGTATTTTTTTTTGAGTCTTTAATTGAAATATATTCTAATTTATTATTAGAAAGTAACCTTAGTGCCTGTTCAATAGGTTCTGGGAATTCCAATAGAGGAAATATGAAGTCTTTATTAGTTTTTAATAATTTAAATGATTTTAATATATTTTTTTTTTCGATTAATGGAGAGCACGGATATACACAACACATATATTTAATCTTGTTTTGATAATTAAGTTGGTCTATCGTATGATTTACAACTTTGTTTGTGCTTACTTCATTTTTGCCTAATTTTTTTGGTCTAATAATAATTTGATTAAACCCCAAATTTTTACAAACATTTATTATTTTGCCACTATCTGTACTCAAAATTATTTTATCAAATATTTTAAAAGATTTAATCAAAGTAAAAGTCTTTTTAATTATTGGCTCTCCAAAAAAAAATTTTATATTTTTATTTTTTATTCTTGAGCTATTTCCTCTTGCAATAATGATAGCAATTTTCATAAATTTATATAATTTAAAATAATGATTGTATTTAAAAAGTTTTATAAATCAAACATTACGAAAAGATATATTAGTTGGTTAAATGATCCAAAAATTATTAAATATACAACTATTAAAAAAAAAACAAATTTAACTCAAGTAAAAAAATACATAGATAATTGCAATAAAAATAAAAAAGTTCAATTATATAGAATTTTCTATAAAAAAATTCATGTAGGAAACATTAGATCTCAACTATTAAATAAAAATACCTCAACAATTGGAATCATAATTGGGTATAAAAAATTTCAAGGCAGAGGTATAGGAACTGAAGCTTTAAAAAAAATTATTATCAATTTGAGGAAAAATGGAACTAATAAATTTATTGCTTATATACATAGTAAAAATCTATCAAGTATTAAAATATTTAAAAAAAATAATTTTAAAAAAACAAAAAAGAAATCTGTATATAAATTAATTTTATGATTTAAAATAATTAAAAAAAAATAAATATATCATCAGCTTTAATAAATAGTTATAAAAAAAGGTTACGTTTTTTTGTTTAAAACTATTGAATTTTAAACCAATCATTTTGTTTGGGTTTTTTTTTAAAAAAAATTTTTTTGGATTACCAACGTAAGTGGTATTATCTGATAATTTTTGATCTATCATAATTGACTTTGATGCAATCTGACAATTGTTACCAACTTTTGATTGACCAAGAACTGTTGAACTGGGTCTTGATATTAAATATTTTCCAAGACTTGGAAAATATGTAATTTAATCAAGTCTTTTTAATAGTTCTTGATTTTTATATTAAAATTTGACATAACCCGGATAATTTAAATATCTACCTTCATCAATGAGTAACGAAAATATTTTAAAAAAAATAGAGCAAGAAACTTTAAATACCTTTAAGACCGAAGTTCCTTCAATAGATTTTCATCATAAAGATGAAAAAAGTTTTAATGAATTTTCAAAAAATGCCGAAAAAACATATAGAGAGTGTTTTAAATTTCCACCTAAGATGTTTTATAACACTGAAGTTATTGATTTTGGAGCTGGCACTGGGCACAATACTATATCAATTGCTAACTGGGGAGCCAAATGTACTTTGGTGGAACTAAGTGACAAATCATTAGAAATTGCAAAAGAGGTTTTTAAATTAAGAGCAAAAAATTTTAATGATCATAAGTTTATAAATAGTTCAATATTTGACTATGAGGAAAAAAATAAACTTTATGATATAGTGCAATGTCGAGGTGTGCTTTCACATACCGCTGGAAAAGAAAAAGCTTTTAAAAAAATATGCTCTTATCTAAAAAAAGGTGGCTACCTAATTTTTGGAGACCCAAATAAAGCTGGTGGGTTTCAGAATATGTTGCAAAGATATGCAGTATATAAATTTTCTAATAATGATGAAGAAATAGTACAAAATTCCGAAATACTTTTTAAAGATGACATTGATAGAAGTCAGGCGGCTGTACCGAGAACAAGAAGGGAAATTATATATGATAGATGGGTAATTCAAAGTCAAGATGATCCTTCTATAGAAGAGGTGTCTAAATGGATGTCGGAATGTGGTCTAAAACTTTATTCAGCATACCCTACTTATCCACAATTCCTTTTAACAGACTCATACTATAATAAAAACAAAGTAGATTTCGAAAAATTAAAAAATATTTCTGTATTGTCTGAAATACTTTGGATGATGAAGACGGAAGATGATATTTCCGAAAGTCAATCAATAGAAAGCGATCTTAGTGTGCTTAACGATAATTTTGATAAACTTGCATCCTATTTAGCAAATTGTAACAAGAAAACTAAAATAGAAACTAAAGAATTTTTTGAACTATCTGATGATATTTTAAATTCAATTGATGATGTTAAATTTATCAACAATTTAAAAGATAAATTTAAAAACTTTATTTTAGAGTCAAAAGAATTAATTGAAATAGTAAATAATAGAAATTTGGATGACGTTGGTAATTATATAAAAAAATGCTCAATTTTATTCAAAGGTCCTTGTGGTGTGCGCCATGTAGATTTCGTTGCATACAAAGGAGATTAAAAAGTAATACATTATGTTTGAAAAAATTAATTCCCATAATGAATGGGATAAAATCAAAGAAATTATTGTAGGCACCGGAAAAAATAGTACAGCTACTCTTACCTGGAAAAGAGAGAAAGAGGTAGATGAAAAAAAACTTGAACAAGCGATTAAACTCGCAAAAGAAGCTTGTCCAAAATGGCTATACGATGAAATAGAAGAAGATTTAGATGGTTTAGCAGCAACTTTAAAAGATCTAGGTGCTGTAGTTCATAGACCAAAAGCCTATGATTTGACAAAAATATATTCATCTCCGTATTGGTATTCTAATAGCAACAATCTTTATAATGCTCGAGATTTAAATTTGGTAGTTGGAAATAGTGTAATTGAAAGCCCCTCATACTACGCAAGTAGATACTATGAAACAACAGGTTTTTATGAAATTTTTTACAAATATTTTGAAAAAGGATTTAAATGGATTGCTGGCCCAAAACCAAAATTAGATTACGATGTTGAACTTCCATATTTTAAAGATCATGAAAATCGAGAATTGACACCTGAAGATTTGAAACACAAAAATCTGACCAAAGGAAGATTGGAAAAACTTCACAGATTAGCAGAAAAAGAAATTCTTTTTGAGGCTGCTAACACATTACGAATGGGTAAAGATTTATTATATTTGGTATCCTCATCAGGAAATTATCTTGGAGCAAAATGGCTACAATCAGTATTAGGTGACGAATATAAAGTTCACATAACAAATGATTTATACAGATCTAGTCACATAGACTCTACTTTAATGGCTTTAAGACCAGGCCAGATATTAATGAATAGTGCTAGAGTATCTGAAAAGAATTGCCCTCCAATATTAAAAAATTGGGATAAAATTTATTTTGAGGAAGTTGCACCAACTTCAGAAGTTGAATTAAAAATTCAAAAAGAAATTAGAGATCCTATAGCTCATAAATTAAAGGATCTAGGTTTTTCATCTAATATAGACGTAATGTCTTCTCCTTGGGTAGGCATGAACTTATTATCCTTTGATCAAGAAACTGTATTAGTAGATAAAAGGCAGGAGAAACTAATCAAATTATTAGAAAGTAAAAAGTATAAGGTTGTTCCTATAACTCTTAGACATATGTATACACAAGGTGGAGGTATACACTGTGCAACACTTGACACAGTAAGAGATAGCAAGCTAGAAAGTTATTTTGATTAATCATTTATGATTTATAATTCTAAATTTGCTCATGGAATTATGTTTCATAGATTCAAAGATTTTAAAAATAAAGATTCTGCTCATGGAGCACTTACTTCAAAATGTCTTACTAAATTAATTAAGTTTGTTGGAAAAAAAAGAATTCTAAATCCTGATGAATGGATTAGAAAATTAAGTGAGGGCAAATTAAAAAAAGAACATATATGCTTAACATTTGACGATGGTCTTAAGAGCCAAATTAAAATAGCTTTACCTGTGCTTAAGAGATTTAACTTAAAAGCTTTTTGGTTCATACATTGTAATACACGGCCTAATAACTTTGATAAAAGTGAAATATTTTCGATTTTAATTATTAAAAAATTTAAAATATATAAAAAATTTTTAGATAAATTCTTTAAATATTTGAACATAGATTCAGAAATATTTGAGTCAAAAAGCTTCAAAAAATACTACAAAGAGATAATTAGTTTACATAATTTTTACTCAAAAAACGAAGTAAAGTATAAATTTCTAAGAGATATTTATTATCCACGAAAAAAATTTGAAAAAATTATGGAAAATTTTTTTCGATTTTATAATTTGAATGTAAAAGATTTTTATAAGAATACTTGGCTTGATAAAAAAGATTTAATAAATTTAAATAAAAAAGGACATATGATTGGAATGCATTCGTTTTCACATCCTTATAAAATGTCAAAATTAACGATAAAAAAACAAAGATTGGAATATTTAAAAAATTTTAATTATTTGAAACGAATTTTAAAAAAGAAGCCAATATCAATGTCTCATCCTTTAGACTCGTATAATAAAAATACGCTAAAAATCTTAACCAATATAGGAATATTGTGCGGTTTCAGATCTCACTCAAAAGCCCCCAAAGGATTTCAAATAAATCAATCAGAGCTTGAGATGGCAAGAGAAGATCCGGTAAATATATTAAAACTTATTAAATAAACTATTACTTTTTTAAAGTTTTAAGCTCATTTCTCTTTTGCTATTAGGTACGCGCTTAAAACCAAGTTTTTTATAAAGCGAAATTGCTTTATAATTATCAGTGTCAACACCTAGGTACAGCTTTTTATATTTATAAAAATTTTTTTTTGTTAATTTTAATATTTTTGGAAAGTTTTTCTTAATAATACCTTTGCCTTGAAATTTAATAAATACTAGAAAACCAATAAAAAGTTTGTTTTTTAATTTTGAAAATTTGAAATTTGCAACATGAGTATCTCTTACAAAGACTCCATATAAATATTCGTTTTTAGGTAAATTTTTTATGTAATTCACTAAATCGTGTTTGCTTTTTTTTGTAGGACCTTTTTTTGCAAATTTTATATGTTTTTTTGTTAAATTAGAATTTATTGTTCTTATATAATCAGCATTAACATGTTCCGCTCTCAGTTTTTTTATTTTTACCATGATGCGGTTTAATATTATCGATTTCTTATTCTTTGTAAATTTAACAGTTACATTTAACAAAATTTTTTTCAGTGCATAAATCAAGCCAATTGAGCTATTAGTACTGGTCAGCTACATGCGTTACCGCACTTCCACACCCAGCCTATCAACGTGGTGGTCTACCACGGCTCTATAGGAAGAACTAGTTTTAAGGTGAGTTTCCCGCTTAGATGCTTTCAGCAGTTATCTCGTCCGTACTTAGCTACCCGGCACTGCAGCTGGCGCTACAACCGGTCCACCAGTGGTACGTCCATCCCGGTCCTCTCGTACTAGGGACAGCTCCTCTCAATTCTTCTACACGCATAGCAGATAGGGACCGAACTGTCTCACGACGTTCTGAACCCAGCTCACGTACCACTTTAATTGGCGAACAGCCAAACCCTTGGGACCTGCTCCAGCCCCAGGATGTGATGAGCCGACATCGAGGTGCCAAACACTGCCGTCGATATGAGCTCTTGGGCAGTATCAGCCTGTTATCCCCGGCGTACCTTTTATCCGTTGAGCGATGGCCCTTCCACTCAGAACCACCGGATCACTATGACCGTCTTTCGACTCTGCTCGACTTGTCAGTCTCACAGTCAGGCAAGCTTATGCCATTGCACTCTACGAACGATTTCTGACCGTTCTGAGCTTACCTTCGCACGCCTCCGTTACTATTTGGGAGGCGACCGCCCCAGTCAAACTACCCACCATACAATGTCTTGATGCCGGATAACGGCAATCAGTTAGATATCAAGAAAAACAAAAGAGGTATTTCACTGGCGACTCCACAAAAGCTGACGCTTTTGTTTCAATGTCTCCCTCCTATGCTAAATATGTTTTTCCTAATACCAATGTAAAGTTGCAGTAAAGGTGCACGGGGTCTTTCCGTCTAACTACGCGAACTCCGCATCTTCACGGAGAATTCAATTTCACTGAGTTGATGTTGGAGACAGCGGAGAAATCGTTACGCCATTCATGCAGGTCGGAACTTACCCGACAAGGAATTTCGCTACCTTAGGACCGTTATAGTTACGGCCGCCGTTTACTGGGGCTTCAGAAATGAGCTTGCACCCATCGCATTAACCTTCCAGCACCGGGCAGGCGTCAGACCCTATACATCCACTTACGTGTTAGCAGAGCCCTGTGTTTTTGATAAACAGTCGCTTCTCCCTGGCTTGTGCCACCTTTTCATAGTTGCCTAGAAAAAGGTCTTCTTTATTCCGAAGTTACAGAAGCATTTTGCCGAGTTCCTTCAACATCATTCTCTCAAGCGCCTAAATATACTCTATTAATCCACCTGTGTCGGTTTAGGGTACGGTCTTATGATGGAGCTATTTCCTGGGACTTTTTCGCGGCAAGTTCAATCCATTAAGAACTTACAACTTACAAAATCCGTCACTACCATCAGGTTAAGGAATATTAACCTTATTTCCATCGACTACGGCTTTCGCCCTCGCCTTAGGGGCCGACTAACTCTGCGCGGATTAACCTTGCGCAGAAACCCTTGGATTTTCGGCGATAAAGTTTTTAACTTTATTTATCGTTACTTATGTCAGCATTCGCACTTCTGATACCTCCAGAATCCCTCACGGGTATTCCTTCGCAGGCTTACAGAACGTTCCGCTACCGCTTATAAAACTCGAAAGTTTTATAAACCCACAGATTCGGTATATGATTTGAGCCCCGTTACATCTTCGGCGCAGAAACTCTATTAGACCGGTGAGCTGTTACGCTATCTTTAAAGGATGGCTGCTTCTAAGCCAACCTCCCGGCTGTTAAGGAATTTCCACATCCTTTCACACTTAATCATAATTTCGGGACCTTATCTGGTGGTCTGGGCTTTTTCCCTCTCGACCATGGACCTTAGCACCCACAGTCTGTCTGTTGAGGAACAATGTTTAGCATTCGGAGTTTTATTAGGTTTGGTAAGAATCTCTTCCCCCTAGCCCATTTAGTGCTCTACCTCTAAACATCTATTTACTCAACGCACTACCTAAATAGTTTTCGCGGAAAACCAGCTATCTACGAATTTGGTTGGCCTTTCACCCCTTACCACAAGTCATCCAAAGACTTTTCAACGTCAACTGGTTCGGTCCTCCAGCAAGTGTTACCTTGCATTCAACCTGCTCATGGTAAGCTCATTCGTTTTCGGGTCTAATTCATTAAACTAATCGCCCTATTAAGACTTGCTTTCGCTGCGCCTACACCTAGATGGCTTAAGCTTGCTTAATAAATTAAGTCACTGACCCATTATACAAAAGGTACGCCGTCACTCTAAAAAGAGCTTCGACTGATTGTAGGCATGCGGTTTCAGGTTCTATTTCACTCCCCTAATAGGGGTTCTTTTCACCTTTCCCTCACGGTACTAGTTCACTATCGGTCACTGAAGAGTATTTAGGCTTAGAGGGTGGTCCCCCTATATTCGAGCAAGATTTCACGTGTCCCGCTTTACTCAAGAAAATTATTAAACATTACTCATACGGGACTATCACCCTCTGTGGTTAGCCTTTCCAGGCTATTCAGATTTTTTTAATAATTTTACAGGCCTAATCCGCTTTCGCTCGCCACTACTAACGGAATCTCAATTGATTTCTTTTCCTCTGGTTACTTAGATGTTTCAGTTCTCCAGGTTGTCTCTTTAAACCTATGTATTCAGTTTAAAGTACCACGTAAAGTGGTGGGTTTCCCCATTCGGAAATTTTCGGATCAAAACTTGCATACAGTTCCCCGAAACTTTTCGCAGTATACCACGTCCTTCATCGTCTTTCAGTGCCAAGGCATCCGCCACACGCCCTTAAACGCTTGATTTATGCACAGAAAAAAATTCTGTGTTGAATCAAATTTTTGAGAATATTCATATATTCGAACATTCAATGATTGTTCATCTATTCGAACAATCGGATATAGATATTGATATTATTAATTTTTATTCACAATTTAAATAACTAAGTGTTTCTGGTGGAGGATAGCGGGATCGAACCGCTGACCTCCTGAATGCAAATCAGGCGCTCTCCCAGCTGAGCTAATCCCCCAAATTAATTGGTGGGCCGAGAAAGACTCGAACTTTCGACCCCACCCTTATCAAGGGTGTGCTCTAACCAACTGAGCTACCGGCCCTTATTCAGTAAAGAGAAACACTAAAAATTAAGAAGAGAAATGAGGACGGTCAACATTACCTGTTAAATATTTAGATCAAAAAATAAATTTTTTGATCATCCTTAGAAAGGAGGTAATCCAGCCGCAGGTTCCCCTACGGCTACCTTGTTACGACTTCACCCCAGTCGCTGACTATACCGTGGTCAAAGGTTTTAAGCTTTGCCTTAAGGTAGAACCAACTCCCATGGTGTGACGGGCGGTGTGTACAAGACCCGGGAACGTATTCACCGCGGCGCGCTGATCCGCGATTACTAGTAATTCCAGCTTCATGCACTCGAGTTGCAGAGTGCAATCCGAACTGAGGCATCTTTTTAGGATTTGCTTGATGTCGCCATCTTGCTTCCTATTGTAGATGCCATTGTAGCACGTGTGTAGCCCAACACGTAAGGGCCATGAGGACTTGACGTCATCCCCACCTTCCTCCAGCTTATCACTGGCAGTTCTTTCAGAGTGCCCAACTAAATGATGGCAACTAAAAGTGAGGGTTGCGCTCGTTGCGGGACTTAACCCAACATCTCACGACACGAGCTGACGACAGCCATGCAGCATCTGTCACTCATCCAGCCTAACTGAAAGCTCTCATCTCTGAAAGCCCCGATGAGGATGTCAAGAGTTGGTAAGGTTCTTCGCGTTGCATCGAATTAAACCACATGCTCCACTACTTGTGCGGGTCCCCGTCAATTCATTTGAGTTTTAACCTTGCGGTCGTACTCCCCAGGCGGTGTGTTTATCGCTTTCGCTGCGACACTGAAAATAAATTTCCAACGTCTAACACACATCGTTTACGGCATGGACTACGAGGGTATCTAATCCTCTTCGCTACCCATGCTTTCGTTCCTCAGTGTCAGTAATGATCCAGAAAGCTGCCTTCGCAATTGGTATTCTTTCTAATATCTACGAATTTCACCTCTACACTAGAAATTCTGCTTTCCTCTATCATACTCTAGCTAAAAAGTTTTGATGGCAGTTCCAGAGTTAAGCTCTGGGATTTCACCACCAACTTTTTTAACCACCTACGAACTCTTTAAGCCCAGTAATTCCGAACTACGCTAGGTCCCTTCGTATTACCGCGGCTGCTGGCACGAAGTTAGCCGGACCTTCTTATTCGGGTACAGTCATTTTCTTCCCCGACGAAAGAGCTTTACAACCCAAAGGCCTTCTTCACTCACGCGGCATCGCTGCATCAGAGTTTCCTCCATTGTGCAAGATTCCTTACTGCTGCCTCCCGTAGGAGTTTGGGCCGTGTCTCAGTCCCAATGTGGCTGATCATCCTCTCAAATCAGCTATTGATCACAGTCTTGGTAGGCCGTTACCCTACCAACAAACTAATCAAGTGCGGGCTCATCCAATGGCGCATAAAGCTTTCTCCGTAAAGACTTATGAGGTATTAGCACAAGTTTCCTCGTGTTATTCCTCACCATAGGGAAGATACCCACATGTTACTCACCCGTCTGCCACTAAGTATTGCTACTTCGTTCGACTTGCATGTATAAGGCGTGCCGCCAGCGTACGTTCTGAGCCATGATCAAACTCTCAAGTTTAAAAACGGCGCACACTAGCTTCATATAAATTCTAAGAATAAAATTTATATATGTTGAAGTGTGTACGACAAATTTTGGTAACCTTAACCGTCCACACTTCTCTTCTTAAATTCTTTACAATTTTAATAGCTAATTGAGGTTTTAAGGCTCAATAATCCTCACATAATTATTGAGTACAATAAATTAATTGAGAAGTTCGATGCTTATAGGCTAAAATGAAAGTAAATCAAGTATTTAGGGCTGAAAAAAATGTTAAAAAATCAAGTAAATCTGCGGTTTTTTTTGATTTTTTTAGGATTCTAAATTATTAATTGAAAAATAATGAAATTAACTCCCAAATATTTTAAAGAAAAAATTAAGCAAAATTTAGAGCTTTTTTTTGTTTTTTCATTAATTTTATTTTCCATTTTAATCACTCAATTTTTTCACTTTTCAAAAAATCATTCGAAAAATGAATATATCGATTTACTTAATAATATTTATTTTAAAAAAACAATAAATAATATTTTTGAAAACTTTGAACCAAAATATCAGAAAATTGAACACAAAATTTCAAAAAATGAATCTATTATTAGCATTCTTAAGAATTATAATCTTTCTGAAAAAGAACTTAATTTAGTAAATATAAATTTAAAAAAATTAAATCAGTTGAAAAAAATTAAGGTTAACGAAATAATAAAATTAAAAATAGATAATTCTAATAAGAAAATAATTGAATTTATTATTCCAATTTCAAAAACTAAAAAAATACAACTAATTCGAAATTATGAAAAAGATGATTTCGTAATAACAGAAATTGTCACAAATCTTCAAAAGAAAATTATTTATAAAGAGGGCACTATAAAGCAAAGTTTATATCGAAGTGCTACAAAACAAAAAATTCCACCAAATATAATCATAGAGTTTGCAAGAATTTATGGATTTCAGGTCGATTTTCAAAGGGATGTCAGAAAAAACGATACATTCCAAATTATATTTGAAATATACGAAGATGAAAATGGAAAGACTTTTAATACTGGAAATATTTTATTTTCAGATTTAAATCTAAGCAATCAAAGTAATAGTTTATATTTTTTTAATAAAAAAGGTGAAATAGGTCATTATGATCTTAATGGTAAAAGTGCCAAAAAAGCTTTAATGAAAACTCCTATAAATGGTGCAAGACTCTCTTCACCATATGGGATGAGAAAGCATCCTATTGATGGTTTTAATAAAATGCATAGAGGAACAGATTTCGCAGCACCAGAAGGAACACCTATAATGGCCTCAGGTGATGGTGTAATTATAAAAGCTAGTTGGTGTGGTGGTGGTGGTAATTGTGTAAAAGTAAAACATAATTCTTCTTACACAACAGTATATGCTCACATTTCAAAATTTTCAGGTATTTCTAAAGTTGGTAATAGAGTTAAACAGGGACAAATAATTGGCTATGTAGGATCAACCGGAAAATCAACTGGACCTCACTTACACTATGAGGTTATTTTTAATGGAAAAAGGATTAATTCACAAAAATTAAAATTACCTTCAGGAAAAATCTTAAAAGGAAGTTCTAGAGAAAAATTTGAGGTTCAAAAAATTAAAACTGAGGTATTAAAATCAGAATTAATTTTAAAGTATAATTAATATTTAGGAAATATTTTTTTCTAAATCTTTTGTCTTTTCACTAGATGAGATTTCATTTGGATCATCTAAACTTTTGTTTTCATCTTTAAACTTTACAAAATTTTTATCTTTATCATTAGAAATCCGTAAAAAATGATCTGCATGTTGGAAGTAATTCTCTGATAAAATCTTATCTCCATGCGATAATGCTTCTCTTGCTAAATCACTATACTTTTCAATAAGTTTAAATGCATTTTGATTGTTTCGACCTGGTGATTTTCTCTGAAAATTCTGATTATCCATATAAGTGGAATTTGAACCATTCCTCTTGAAATTTTTTTCTCCGTTCTGCCTAAATCTGGATCTTTTATTATTATTTCTAAATGGTCTCATGTTATATGAAAAAAGTTATAGCTTTGTACATATTATGCATCTATCGTTTTTTGCGTAGTCCTTAAAAATATCATTAATAAAATATTTTTCCTGTTTAATTAATTTTATAATTTCAAATTTTTGATCAAATCCAAATTCTAACACTAACTTTCCACCTTTTTTAAGCAACAACGAAGATTTTCTTAAAATTTTTCTAAAAATTTTAAAACCGTCTAAACCACCTTCTAAGGCCTGTGTTGGTTCAAATTTATGAACATCTTCATCCAAATATTTGAGCTTTAAACTGTTAATATAAGGAGGATTTGATATAATTAAATCATATTTACCTTTAAAAAAATTGTCAACAGATGTTTTGTAAAATTTAATTCTATGATCTAGTTGATGTATTTTTGCATTATATTCTGCGGTTTTTAAGGCTTTTTTTGATATATCTATTGCTGTGCCTTTAAAGTTTTGCTTTTCTTTCATAAGAGAAATAATGAGACATCCAGATCCAGTCCCAATATCTAGAGCAGATACATTTCTTTTATTTTTATAATACATTAAAACTTTCTCTAAAAGAATTTCAGAATCCGGCCTTGGAATTAATACATTTTTATCAATATAAAATTTGCTTTTCCAAAACTCTTTCTCATTAGTTATATAAGCAATAGGTTCATTTTTTTTTCTTCTATCTAATAAATTATGATAACTTTTAACTTCATCTTCATTTAAAACTTTATTATCATTAATTAATAGATATTCTCGACTTTTGTTCAAAACTTTTCCAAGAATTAACTCAGCATCAAGTTGATAATTTTTAATACAGTTATTTTTCAAATATTGTGATCCATTTTTTAACACTAAACTGATAATATTCATATTATACTAGACTTGTAAGTTTTTCCTCTTGAGCTTGCAAATTGAGATTTTCAATAAACTCATCAAATATTTCACCTTCCAAAAATTCTTCTAGTTTATGTAATGTCATATTAATTCTATGATCAGTAACTCTACCTTGTGGAAAATTATACGTTCTAATTCTTTCTGATCTATCTCCTGTTCCAATTTTACTTTTTCTATCCTTGGATCTTTCATCTTCTTTTTTCTTTCTCTCAAATTCATAAATTCTTGATCTTAAAATTTTTAAACCTTTTTCTTTATTTCTAATTTGTGATTTTTCATCTTGCTGACTTACAACTATCCCTGAAGGTATATGCGTTATTCTAACTGCTGAGTCTGTTGTATTTACGCTCTGGCCACCAGGTCCACTACTTCTGAATACATCAATTCTTAAATCCTTATCCTCAATTTTGACATCAATTTCCTCTGCTTCTGGTAATACTGCAACCGTCGCAGCTGAAGTATGAACTCTTCCTTGAGTTTCTGTATCTGGAACTCTTTGAACTCTATGAACTCCACTTTCATATTTTAAAGTGGAGTAGATATTTGTACCCTTTATCGAGGCAATAACCTCCTTTAATCCTCCAGCATCACTTCTGGAAATACTAATTATCTCTAGGGACCATTTTTTTTTATTACTTATTTTTTCATACATTTTAAAAAGATCTGATGCAAATAAACTTGCTTCAAGTCCTCCTGTTCCAGCTCTAATCTCTATTATTGCATTTTTTCTATCAGCTTCATCTTTTGGTAATAAAAATAATCTAATTTTATTTTCAATTTTTTCTTTTCTTTTTATTAGTTCAGCTAATTCAATATTTGCTAATTCTTTAATTTCAGTATCATTAGAGTTATCATCGATTATCTTTTTTAACTCTTCTTGTTCATTATCAAATGAACTATAAAATTTAGCTTCATTTATAATCTCATTTAATTCAGAATATTCCTTGGACATATCCACAAATTTCTTTTTATCAATATTTTCTGCCGAAAGATTAGTTTCTAGTTTTGAGTGTTTTTGAATAATTTCTTTTACTTTTTCTATAGGTATCATTTATTACGATTTTGAATTTCTTCAGCTTTTTTTTCAACTAAATCTACTACCTTAGATATTATTTCATTATTTTTTAGTTTTTTAGACTGCATCCCATTTAAGTAAAGCATATTGCTGTCTCCTCCCCCGCCAGTAATACCAATATCTGTAGATGCAGCTTCACCAGGGCCATTAACTACACATCCTATAATTGACAAGGTTATAGGTTCTTTGATGTGAGAAAGTTTTTCCTCTAATTTTTTGACAGTTTCTATGACTTCGAAACCTTGTCGCGCACATGATGGACAAGATATGATCTTTACACCTCTGTTTCTCAATCCAATGGATTTTAGAATTTCATTTCCAATCTTAACCTCTTCAACTGGATCATCTGATAATGATACTCTGATAGTATCCCCAATACCTTCCATTAATAGGTTTCCTAATCCAATGGCAGATTTAATGCTTCCTGGTATAAAACTGCCAGCTTCAGTTATTCCAAGATGTAAAGGATATTCAGTTTTTTTAGATAATTGTTCATATGATTTAACAGATAAAAAAACATCAGAAGATTTCACGCTTACTTTAAAATTTTGAAAATCAAAATCTTCGATTATTTTTATGTTTCTTAATGCACTGTCAACCAAAGCTTCAGGACATGGTTCTTTATATCTTTCTAATATATCTTTCTCCAAAGATCCGGCATTTACACCAATTCTAATTGAGCAATTATTATTTTTAGCAGCTTGAATAACTTCTTTAATTTTTTTCTTATCTCCAATGTTCCCAGGATTAATTCTTAAACAATCTGCTCCATTTTCTGCAGCTTCTATAGCTCTTTTGTAATGGAAATGAATGTCGGCTACTAATGGTATATCGATATGTTTTGCAATTTCTTTTAATGCTTTAGTAGAAACTTCGTCAGGACATGAAACTCTAACAATATCTCCTCCAGCTTCAGAAATTTCTTGTATTTGTTTTATTGTACTTGTCGTATCACTGGTTAATGTATTAGTCATTGATTGAACACTAATTGCATTATCACCTCCAATCTTTACTTTTCCAACATTAATTACTTTTGTTTTTCTTCTTTGGATATCTCTGTAAGGTCTTATGCTCATTTTTCTAATCCAAATTCCTGGTGAAGTGTTTTGATTGCTTTATTTACTAAATTTTTATTTATTAATACAGAAATTTTTATTTCTGATGTTGAAATTACTTGAATATTAATTTTTTTTTTAGCAAGCGCTTTAAACATACGATATGTTACACCAGGAGTTGTGATCATTCCAACTCCAATAATTGATATTTTTGATACATTCTTAGTTATTAAAATATTTTTAAATTTAATTTTTTTATTTGATTTTAAAAGTTTCTCTGTTTTATTTATATTTTCATTCTTAATTGTAAAAGTTAAATCTGTTTCTTTTCCATTCGAAGAGATATTTTGCACAACCATATCTACATTTATAAAGTTTTTTGACAGAGGTTCAAATATAGATGCTGCAATTCCTGGTTTGTCAACGATCCCCACTAAAGTTATTTTAGAATCATTTTTTGTAAATGATATTCCTGAAATAATTTTATTATTTTTTATATTTTTTCTTTTTGTAATTAAAGTTCCAGACCTATTGTTAAAAGATGATTTAACTTCAACATTTATTCTATTTAATCTAGCATCTTGAATTGATGCTGGTTGCATCACTTTTGCGCCCAACGAAGACATTTCAAGCATTTCTTCATAGGAAATTTTTTCAATTTTCTTAGCTTTTTTGATCAATTTTGGATCTGTTGTATAAACTCCATTTACATCTGTATATATAATACATCTCACAGCGTTGAAAAATTTTGCAATCATTATTGCGCTAGCATCTGAGCCCCCTCTTTCTAAAGTGGTAACACGATTTTCAATATTAACTCCTTGAAAACCTGTGACCACGGGTATTCCACCACTTTTAAGATATATCATAATTTTATTTTTAAATATTTCAGATACTCTTGAAGATTTGTAACTACCCTCTGTTATAATTGGGATTTGCCATCCTAACCATGAACGTGATTTGTATCCTATATGATTTAATCTTCCTGATATTAGAGCGCAAGCCATTTGTTCTCCACAAGAAACTAAAACATCATATTCTGCGGGACTAAATTCTTTACTTACTTTTTTCGATTTATTAATCAAATCATTTGTCACACCACTCATTGCTGAAGATACAACAATTACTTTAAATTTTTTTTTAACATAACTAGTTACAATTTTTGCAACTTTTTTAATCCTTTCAACTGTTCCTACTGACGTTCCACCAAATTTTAAGACTATTATTTTCATTGATAAATTTATTAAAAATTTAATATATATTGATAAAATACAACTTGATTGTAATGTCAATAATCAATGAAAAATACCACAATTAATAAAAAAGAAATAGTTAAATTCTCAAAAATTGCCGAGGACTGGTGGAACCCTGAGGGAAAATTTAAACCTTTACATAAATTTAATCCAGCTAGAATAAAATATATTAAAGAAAGAACATCCAAACATTATAAAATACTCAATCAAAAAACTCCTTTTAAAAACTTGAATGTTTTAGACATAGGCTGTGGTGGTGGCCTACTCAGTGAACCTATCGCAAAACTTGGGGCTAAAGTTACTGGTATAGATGCATCAGATAAAAATATAAAGGCTGCAAAGATTCATTCAAGTAAAAATAATTTAAATATTGATTATTATTGCTGCTCTCCAGAAAATTTTAATTCTTTGAAGAAGTTTGATCTAATACTGAATATGGAGATTGTTGAGCATGTTGAGGATGTTAATTTTTTTATAAAACAAAGTTCAAAATTTCTAAAAAAAAATGGGTTAATGTTTGTCGCAACAATAAATAGAACATTAAAATCTTATTTGTTTGCTATTGTTGGGGCGGAATATATTTTAAGATGGCTTCCCATTGGAACACATGAATGGAATAAGTTTTTGACTCCAGATGAGTTGATAAAACTGGGTAAAAATAATTATCTTGAAATGATAAATCTTGATGGAATGATTTTTAATCCAATTAAAGATAGTTGGAGAGTTGGAAAAGATAATTCAGTAAATTATATAATACAGTTTACAAAACGTTAGTTATCTTTCTCATTGAGCCAGGGTATCGATTGTATTTCAATGCCTTCCTCATTTAAACTTTTTATTTCTTGATCTGTTGCTTTTCCATAAATACCCTTTGATTTATTTTTGGGATCATAGTGTAAAGACCTTGCTTCATAAGTGAAATTTTCGCCAACATATTTAAAATTTTTTTTTATAAATTTTTGATATTCTCTCATTTTATTTTTAAATATTTTTATTTTCTTATCATTATTATGTTGCTTTTTTAGAATTTGAGGTGACATCAGTGACTTTTTAACTTTTAAAGAATTACAGGAATTACAATTAACTAATTTTAATTTTTTTAATTTATCAAATTCTTTTGATGAACTGAACCAACTATCAAAAGTATTCTCACAATCTTCGCATATAAGACTATATTTAATCATAAATATTATATAATGTTCAATAAAAATTTTTCAATATTCTAACTTCTATAATCTGCATTTATTTCTATATATTTTTTCGATAAATCCATTGTATAAACTGTAAAATTTTTTTTACCGATATTTAAATCTATATTTAAATCTATTTTTTCTTCTTTCATTAAATTTTTAACACTTTCTTCAGAATAATTTTCAACTAAGTTACCTCTCTCAACAATCTTTATATCCCCAAAGCTTATATTTAGCTTCATAGTTTTAATTGAAACTTTTGATTTTCCAATTGCCATAATTATTCTCCCCCAATTTGGGTCTTCGCCCGATATTGCTGTTTTCACCAAAGGGGAGTTAGCTATTGTAAATGCAATTTTTTTTGCATCTTTTTCAGTCTTTGCTTTTTTTATATTGATAGTAATAAACTTTGTAGCACCTTCTCCATCTGCAGCTACTCTTTTTGCAAGATTTAATAAAACATTGTGAAAACTTATTTCAAAATCTTTTAATCTTTCATCCTTCATATTTTTTATAATTAAGTTATTTGCTGCTCCAGTGGCAAAAATAGAGACCATATCATTTGTACTTGTGTCTCCATCACAACTTATTGCATTAAAAGTTGTCTCTATATTTTTGTCTAATAATTTTTTTAAAACCTTTGGAGATATTTGAGCATCTGTGAAAACATATCCTAATGTGGTTGCCATATTTGGATAAATCATGCCTGACCCTTTAGCTATCCCATAAATTTTTACATTAGTATTGCCAATTTTACATTCCTCCATTGCTAATTTAGGCACTAGATCGGTTGTCAAAATTCCTAAGGCAGCTTTTGTCCAAACATACTTATTTTGATTATATTTAATTTTTTCAACTATATCTGAGATGCAATTTTTAATCTTTTTTGTTGGGAATTCTTCTCCTATAGTTCCCGTGCAGCCAAATATAATTTCTTTTGGTTTGACTTTTTCTGGCTTCTCTTCATCTAATTTTTGTTTAGAGCTTAACTGTTCAGATAAATCTTCTGCTATTTCTTTAAGACCCAAAAATCCTTTTTTTCCAGTAAATGCATTGGCATTTCTAGTATTTACTAAAAGAGCTCTTATTTTTTTATTTCTAATTGATTTGTTCCATCTGATATTTTCTGAAATGATACTTGATTGAGTATAAACTGAGGCATAGTTTGCCCCATTTCGAAAATAAAATAACACCAAATCATCCCTCGGAGGATTGTAAAGTTTTGCGCTTGTAATTGATAAAGCAACTCCATTTATATGATCAAGATCCTGAAAGTCACTTAATTTTGACTTTTTTCTTTTATCAGTAAATAAACTCTTAAAATTTAATGTCATTAGGTTTAAAAATATTATTTTCTTCCTATATTATTAGAATAAATTAATTTATATATCAAAATAATAGTAAATGCTTAATCCTTTAAATTTCCTTTCGAAACTAATTAAATCACATAATCAAAAGCAATTAGATAAATTACAGAAAATTGTTAAGAAAGTAAATGATATTGAAAACCAAATTAGTATTTTGAGTGATAGTGATTTTCCAAAGAAAACTTTAGATTTAAAAGATAAAATTAAGAATAAAGAAAATATCGATAACATACTACCAGAAGCTTTTGCCTTAGTAAGAGAAGCCTCAAAAAGAACCAGAGGTGAAAGACACTACGATGTACAAATAATGGGAGGTATAGTATTACATCAAGGTGGTATAGCGGAAATGAAAACAGGGGAAGGCAAAACTATCACAATTGCCTTAGCAGCATATCTAAATTCACTTAACGAGGATGGTGTTAATATTGTAACAGTTAATGATTATTTAGCCAAAAGAGATTGTTATGAAATGAGTAAAATTTATAATTTTTTGGGAGTTTCGGCTGGATATATTTCTAATGAACAGAATGATGATGAAAGAAAATCAAACTATCTTTGTGACATAACTTATGCAACCAACAGTGAATTGGGTTTTGATTATTTAAGAGATAATATGAAATTTTCATTAAATGAGCTTGTTCAGAGAAAACATAAATTTGCGATCGTTGATGAAATAGATTCATGTTTAATAGATGAGGCCAGAACCCCTTTGGTAATCTCTGGTTCTGCTGAAGATAAGACAGGTCAATATATTGCTATAGATAAGTTAATTAATAAATTAAAAAAAACTGATATTGATATTGATGAAAAAGACAAAAATATTTTTTTAACAAATGAAGGTATTTCAAATGTAGAAAGGATATTTTCAGACGCTAATATTTTACGTAATGGAAATTTTTATGATCCTGCAAATTTATCATTAGTTCATCACGTAAACCAATCTTTAAGAGCAAATCATTTATATCAAAAGGGAAGAGATTATATTGTTCAAGACGGCTTATTAAAAATTATTGATGAATTAACAGGAAGAATTCTCGAGGGAAGAAGATATGGAGATGGTTTACACCAGGCACTCGAAGCAAAAGAAAAAATTGAAATACAAAATGAAAATCAAACTTTGGCATCAATTACTTATCAAAACTATTTTAAGCTTTATGAAAAATTATCTGGATGTACAGGCACTGCCATGACCGAATCTGAAGAGTTCTCAGAAATCTATAATTTGCTTGTAACTAGCATTCCAACAAATAAAAAAATGATTAGAGAAGATTGGAATGACCAAATATTTAGAACGGAAAAAGAAAAGAATATTGCAATTGTTAAGAAAATAAGCGAGTGTCACTCAACTGGGCAACCATTGCTTGTTTTTACATCAAGCATTAATAAATCAGAGCAATATTCCAAACTTTTAGACAGTGAAAAAATTCCTCACACAGTTTTAAATGCAAAAAATCACGAAAGAGAAGCTGAAATTATAGCAAATGCAGGAAAATTAAAATCAGTGATAATAACGACCAGTATTTCTGGACGAGGAGTCGATATTCAATTAGGTGGAAAAAAAGGAAGTGTAGATGATAAAAAGCTTTCAGCCGAAAAGGATAAAATAAAATCTCTTGGTGGTTTATTTGTTATTGGAACTGAAAGAATGGAGTCAAGAAGAGTTGACAATCAAGCTAGAGGTAGATCAGGTCGCCAAGGAGATGAGGGCAGCTCTATTTTCTTTGTAAGTTTGGAAGACGATTTAATGAGGATATTTGGTTCAGAGTCAATGAATAATATACTTGAAAAATTAGGATTAAAAGATGGAGAAAGTATTGATCATCCATGGATAAATAAAGCTTTGGAGAGAGCGCAACAAAAAGTGGAGGCAAGAAATTTTGATATAAGAAAAACTTTGTTAAAATTTGATAACGTTTTAAATGATCAAAGACATGTAATTTTTAATCAAAGGAGAAACATCATTAAAACTGATAAAATATTTGATTATTCTGAAAATTTTTTAGATGAGGCAGTTGAAGAATTAATAAGTCAAAAGAATTCAACTGTTAATTTTAAAAATAATAAAGAACTACTTAACAAAATTAAATCACTATCGAATAAAGAAACTAGTGAAGATGAAATTAATGAGCTTGTTAATAGTACAGATGATAAATTCAAAGATTTTTTTAAAAAAAAATTTCAGAATAAAAGGGATGAAAGAGCTAAACTAATTGGAAATGAGCAATCTAAAGAAATAGAAAGAAAAATTTTTTTACAGACTATAGATGCAAACTGGAAACTTCATATACAATATCTGGAGCAATTAAGACAGGTAATTGGTTTAAGATCTTACGGCCAAAGAGATCCTTTAGTTGAGTATAAAAAAGAAGCTTTTGAGCTTTTTGAAAATTTGTTAAATAAATTAAAATTTGATCTAATAATTATTCTTTTAAATTTGGTTATAGTTGAGAAACCAGTCGAAAAAAATCAAAGCAAGGAAGCTTCAAAAATTGATCCAAAATATATTGGAAAAAAAATGAGCAGAAATGAACCATGCTTTTGTGGCTCAAACAAAAAATATAAACATTGCTGTGGACGTTTTTAAATAAAATAAATGGAGATAGAAAAAAAAAATATTAAAATTCCTATAATCAAAAGTATCTTTTTAGATTTAACTTTGTTTAAAAAATTATAAATAAGATTATTATCGATTGACAAAGAATTTCTTTTATTTGAAGTTGAAGTAAACCCATTATTCCTACCTATAGATAAGAACTTTTCTTTCCTTTGATTATAAATTTCATCTCTAGATAAAGCTGAAAATTTGTCTAAATTATTTGTTAATACTAATTTTACTTTGTTTAAAATGAAATTTTTATCTCTGTGGGCTCCACCAACTGGTTCCTCAATAATTTCATCTATTACTTTTAAATCAAGTAAATCTTTTGAAGAAAGTCTCATAGCTGTTGCTGCTTCTAATGTTTTTTTTGGATCTCTCCAAAGTATTGTTGCACACCCCTCTGGTGAAATAACTGAGTATATAGCATTCTCAAACATTATTACTTTACTTGACGATGCTAATGCTATTGCCCCACCTGAACCTCCCTCTCCAATGATTATTGATATAGTTGGAACTTTTAACTCCATACTACATTCAATTGATTTTGCGATTGCTTCCGCTTGTCCTCTTTCCTCAGCTCCTACACCTGGATAAGCTCCTGGAGTATCAACAAAAATAATAATAGGTATATTAAATTTATCAGCAAGCTTCATTAGTCTGACTGATTTTCTGTATCCTTCTGGTCTCATCATTCCAAAGTTATGCTCAATTCTACCTTCTAGATCTTCGCCTTTTTCTTGACCTATAACCAGCACTGATTGATTATTAAATTTGGCAAATCCACAAATCACAGATTTATCTTCACCATAATATCTATCTCCAGATAAAGATATAAAGTCCTCAAAGAGATTATCTATAAAGAATTTTGATTTTGGTCGATCCTCATGTCTTGCAACCAAAGTTTTTTGCCAAGGATTCAAATTTGAGTATATGTTTTTTAATTTGCTATCAATATCAGATTGTAATTCTGATATTTTTTCAGTATTAACCTCTGATAATCCCTCATTATTGTACGGGTCTTTGAGGTTTTCTAATTCCTTTTCTAAATCTCTTATATCTTGTTCAAAATTAAGATAATTTTTCATATATTAATAATAACCTTTATAAACTAAAAATAGATAATAAAATGATAAAAAAACAATATGAGAAAACAAGAGCAATTTTATAAAGTCTTTGATTTATCCGTATCAAACACACTTTTAAAATTTATTAATAAAGAATTACTACCTGGCACTGGAATATCAAAAGGTAGATTTTGGAGTGGTTTTAATAAAGTTATCCACGATCTGGCACCTAAAAATAAGCATTTAATTGAAATAAGAGAGAAACTACAAAAGTCTATAGACTCTTATAATCTTGATAATAAAGGGAAAAAATTAAATATCAAAAAGTACAAAAAATTCCTTAAAAAAATTGGTTATTTAAAAAATAATGGGCCAAATTTTAAAATTCAAACAAAGAATTTAGATAAAGAAATTTCTAGCATATGTGGTCCACAACTAGTTTGTCCAGTTTCTAATGCAAGATTTTTACTAAATGCTGCAAATGCTAGATGGGTTAGCTTATATGATAGTCTTTATGGTGCAAATATAATTCCTGAAACAAAGGGAGCATTAAAAGGAAATACTTACAATCCAATTAGAGGAAGAAAAGTTATTGAGTGCTCTAGAGATCTTTTAGACAAATATATACCATTGAAAAATGATAGGTGGAAAAGTTTAAGTAGAATACCAAAAGTTATAAAAGGTAATCTAAATATTAAGTTAAAAAATCAAAAACAATTTGTTGGCTATAAGAAACTTAAGAATAAATTATTTTCATTATTATTTGTTAATAATAATCTTCATATAGATATTTTATTTGATCAAAGTGGAATTTTAGAAATCAATAATCCTGATGGAAACCAAGACCCGTTAAAAATACATGATATTTATTTAGAGTCAGCTATTTCAACTATTTGTGATCATGAAGATAGTGTTGCGGCGGTGGATGCTGAGGATAAAGTTTTAGGTTATAGAAATTGGCTTAATTTAATGAAGGGTACTTTAAACGCAAAATTTACAAAAAATGGAAAATTAATACAGAGAAAACTTAATTTAGATAAAGAATATTTTTCCCCAAATGGAAAAAAAATTACATTACATGGTCGGTCATTAATGCTTAATAGAAACGTTGGTCATCTTATGACTAATCCTGCAATTCTCTTGAAAGATGGTTCTGAATGCCCAGAGGGAATACTTGATGCATTTATAACGTCTGCAGCTGCACTTCATGACTTTAAAAGAAAAGGAAATTCAAGAACAGGTTCAATTTATATTGTAAAGCCTAAAATGCATGGTCCAGAAGAATGTTCTTTTACAAATCTGATATTCGAAAAAGTTGAAAAAATTTTAAAACTGAAAAAAAATCAAATCTTATGTGGAATAATGGATGAAGAAAGAAGAACCTCTATTAACTTAAAAGAATGCATAAGAATTTTAAAAAAAAGAGTTTTCTTTATTAACACTGGTTTTCTTGACAGAACTGGTGACGAAATACATACATCCATGGAAATAGGACCGATGGTTTTAAAAGGGCAAATGAAATCAACAAAATGGATCAAAGCATATGAGAATAATAACGTTGATGTAGGTTTATCGTGTGGATTTTCTGGAAAAGCACAAATTGGTAAAGGAATGTGGGCTATGCCAGATTTGCTAAAAGAAATGATGGTTCAAAAGGTTTCTCATCCATTATCAGGTGCTAATTGTGCTTGGGTTCCTTCACCAACAGCTGCAGCAATACATGCGCTACATTATCATGAAATAGATGTTTTCTCTAAACATAAAGAAATACAAAATAGAAAAAATGCATCTTTAGATGATTTACTTACTATTCCAATTCAAATTAATCCAGATTGGACAAAAGATGAAATCGAAAAAGAACTTAAAAATAATGCCCAAGGAATATTGGGATATGTTGTTAGATGGATTGATCAATCAGTTGGATGCTCAAAAGTTCCTGATATTAACGGTGTTGGTTTAATGGAAGATAGGGCAACCTGTAGAATAAGTAGTCAACATATATCAAATTGGTTACACCATGGAATATGCAGCAAAAAGCAAGTTTTAGAAATAATGAAAAAAATGGCAAAAGTTGTTGATTATCAAAATTTAAAAGATAGGAGTATGAAGGGTCAAGACCCTTATCAACCTATGGCAGGTAATTATGACAAATCTATTGCATTTAAAGCTGCTTGTGATTTAGTTTTTCATGGTAAGTTCCAACCCTCAGGGTATACTGAACCATTATTGCATTTTAACAGAATAATGAAGAAATCAATCTGAGTCTAGCTTTAAACCTATTCTATTTTTGAACGCTGAGTATAAAGTTCCATCATCAAGACTTTCTATCTCTCCACCTACTGGCAAGCCTTGGGCAAGTTTAGATATTTTAACATTAAAATATTTCAAACTATCTTGTATATAGTAAGCAGTTGTTTGTCCTTCTACAGTTGCACTTGTTGCAAGAATTACTTCATCAATTTTTTCATTTTTCACTCTTTGAATTAATGATTCTATTAGGAGGTGTTCCTTCTTTTGTCCTGATGAACCTATAGTACCTCCAAGTATATGAAAATATCCCTCAAAAATACTTGAACTTTCTATGCTCCATTGATCTGCAATATTTTCAACAACACAAATTTTATCAAATTTTTTTTTAACTAGATTACATTTATTAAAACTACATTCGATTAAAGTAGGTTTTAATGTTCCACAAATTTGACATCTAGAAATATTTTTATAAACATCTGCTAATGATTTTGCCAGGGGTTTGGTAAGCTCATCACGATTATTTATTAATTTCAAAACAATTCGCTTTGCTGATTTTGGTCCTAAGCCAGGCAACCTAGATATTAATTTTATTAATTCTTCAATCTCGGTAATATTTTGCATGTATTATAAGGGCCATTTAAAACCTGGTATACCAAATCCGCCAGTAGCTTTTGAAATTTCTTCAGAAGTCTTTGATTTTAATTGTGCTTTAGCGTGATTGTGAGCGGCAACAATTAAATCTTCAATAATAGCTTTGTCCTCTTTCATAATTTCGTCAGATAATTTTATTGTTTGCATTTCACCTTCGCCATCAAGGGTTATTGTTACAGAATTTGATCCAGAAACGCCTTCTACTCTAATTTCCTTAATTTTCTGCTGGCTTTCTTTCATTTTTGCTTCAAGTTCTTTGGCTTTATCTAAAATTTTAGTAAAATCAGTCATTTATATCCTCCTCTATTTCGATTAATTCTGCATCTTTAAAAGTATTTAAAATTTTATGATATATAGATTTCTTCTTTAAACTTTCAATTTTTTTTTCTTTATCTTCTCTTAGGATTTCTTTTTTAGTTAATTTACCTTTTTCCTTTGAAAGCGTAATTATCCATCTTTCATTTGTCCACTCAAAAAGCTTAGAAGATAATAGCTTAATAAAATCTTTACTTAAGTTTTCATTGAAAGAAATTTCAATTCTTTTTTTTTGAAAACTTACAAGGTTTACGTTATTTTCTAACTCATACTTAATTTTAACTTCTTTTTTAAAATTACATAATTCTATTAAATTTTCAAAAGAAGATATTTCTACCTTAGCATTGTGATCATTGTTTTTTAAGTCTATTTTTTTTTTCTCTTCTTCCTGTGCGATATTTTTAATTTGTTCAACAGCTTTTGATGTTAATAATGAAGTTTCATTTTTAACATCCATATTATTTTGAGAGTTTTCTTTTTTTTGTTCAACATTAATATTTATTTGTGCAGATGAAGGTATACTTTTCAAATACATTAACCTTATCAAAAACATTTCAACAGAAAGATTTTGATTTACGACAATATCAAGTTCTTGAATAACTTGAATAGTGAACTGCCAAAATAGTACGAAAACATCTTCTTCAATTTGATTTGCTAAATCTTTTATTGAATTAAATTGCTCATCATTAAGTGAGAAATTAGTACTTTCAATTTTTAAAAAATTTATATTTTTAAAATAATAAAGCATTTCTAAAAAATCATTTAAGAAAACCCGTGGTTCAACTCCTTGATCATAGATTAATCTATATTGTGATAAAACCTTCTTCTCCTCACCTTTTAGTAAATATTCGAAAAGTGAAATTAAAACTGATTTGTCAAAATAACCAAAAATCCGCTGAGCTTCTTTTAAATTTAACTCATTTTTTTTATCATTTGAAATAATTGCCCTATCAAGCAAAGAAAGCGCATCTCTTACTGAGCCTTCAGATATTTTCACTATAAGTTTAAGGGCTTCATCAGTTATTTTGCCATTTTCTTTATCTTTAATTTTTTTTACATAATTAAAAAGTTCTTGTGATTTAACTCTTGATAAATCAAATCTCTGGCATCTTGATACTACAGTTACAGGTATTTTTTTTATTTCAGTAGTTGCAAAAATAAATTTAAGACTACCTCCGTTTTTATATTCTGGTGGCTCTTCTAAAGTTTTAAGTAAGGCATTAAAAGCTTGTTTGCTTAACATGTGTACCTCGTCAATTATAAATATTTTATATTTAGCAATTGAAGGTCCATATCTCGAAAATTCTATTAGATCTCTTACATCGTCTACACCTGTTTTGCTTGCTGCATCCATCTCCAAAACATCAATATGATTAGAATTTGCTATAGACTCGCAATGGCAATTTTCACAAGAATTTTGATTACCAATATTATCAATTCCATTTTTACAATTTAAAGATTTAGCAATTATTCTTGCAATTGTGGTTTTTCCTACCCCTCTTATACCTGTAAAGAGATATGCATTAGGAATTTTATTATCCTTTATTGCATTGGTTATAGTCTCTTTTACAACATCTTGACCAATTAAATCATCAAAGATAGTTGGTCTATATTTTAAAGCCAGTACTTTTGAATTCTTATTCATTTTTTTTTAGGAGACTAGAACCTGAAAAACTGTCTTTACGACTGCTTCCGTTAAGATCTGGTCGGGTTCAAGCAGCATTCACCTCTAGCCTCCACATCTATTATACCAGTAATTTTTTTTATTCTACAAGAAGATAAAATGATTAAATATTTCTAAATGGACTTGCTTTATAAACCCCAAGTATATCTAAACTTACAGTATGAAATCCAAGCTCTTCCAAGGATTTTTGAACTTTAGGATCTTCAATATGCCCCATAATATCACACAAAAATAAATATTGTTCAAAACTACTTTGATCTGAAAAGCTTTCTAACTTGCTAAGACTTATATTATTAGTGGCAAAACCTCCTAAGCATTTATAAAGGGCTGCTGGTTTATCTTTAACTTTAAAAATACAACTTGTGATATATTTTTCTTTTTTGAATTCAGGGTGCTCTGCTTTTTTTCCCATAATCAAAAATCTGGTAACGTTTTTTTTATCATCTTCAATATTGCTTTGTAAAATATCAAGGTTGTAGATTTTTGCAGCTAAGCTTGATGCGATTGCAGCCTCATCTTTTTTAAAATTTTCACTTATGAACTTTGCACTACCAGCGGTATCTGCAGCTATAATTGGTTCTAAATTATTTTCATTTATAACTTTTTGGCATTGAGATATTGCTTGTGAATGAGACCTTACGTTTTTAATATCTTTAATCTTAATTCCTGGTAACGACATCAAGTTATGCGATACCTTATGAAAGTGTTCTGCATAAATTTGCAGTTTATATTTGTTCATCAAATATTGAATATCTGCTACTCTACCAGCTATTGAGTTTTCAACTGGAATTATTGATTTTAAATTTTCCTCTTCTGAACATTTGTTAAAACATTCTTCAAAAGTTTTACAAGAAATTGTTTCTGCTTTTGGATAAACTTCTTGAGCCGCTAATTGTGAATATGCTCCTTTAGTACCTTGATATAAAATTTTCATCCTAATTCTTATATTCCATTATTTTTTTTAATTCTATATAATCTTCTTTAGTATCAATACCAATTACTTTACTTGATGCATATGATACATTAATTTTAATATTATTATCCATAGCCCGTAGCTGCTCTAATTTATATTTTTTTTCGTTTTCAGATTGATCTAAGTTTGTAAAAGCTTCTAAGCTCGAAATACTAAATTCGTAAATTCCAATATGATGATAAATATTCTGAGACTGATTTTTTAAAAGTCTTGAAAAATTTTGAGCTACCGAAAACTTCTCAATCTCTAATTTATTTTCTGTCTGAACCTTTACAATGTTTTTATTCTCTATAAGTTTTTGATTATCAAATTGAGTTGCAAGTGTATTGATTTCACAATTATTTTTTTTAGTAAGATTGTCTAAATTTTTTATATCCTCTATATCTATCAATGGTTCGTCGCCTTGTAGATTTATTATATAGTCTACATCTTTTAAGTTTAATTTTTTAAATGCTTCCCAGATTCTATCAGTTCCAGTCTTAGGCTTTTTTGATGTTAAAATTGCGTCTCCTTTATATTTTTTTACTTGATCGAATATTTCTTGATCTTCAGTAGCAACAATTACATCACCAATTTGGGTCTCTCGTGCTTTTTTTAATACATGACATATTATTGGAAGCCCATTTACTTCTAATAATGGCTTTCCGGGTAATCTTTGTGCAGACATCCTCGAAGGAATTAAAATAATTGTATTCGCCATAAATATATTTATGCGTCCAACAGACGCAAATTATTGTTTAATTTAAATTAAGTAATTTTAAAAATATCATGTTATATGTAGAAATACTTATATAAATCAATGGATTCTTTTGAATTAAACAAAATTATTGGGGCTATTCTGCTTGTAGCCCTCCTTGTGATTGGAATTGGTAAAATTTCAAACATGGTATTTAAAGTGAATAAGCCCGAAAAAGCTGGTTATAAAGTTGAATTAGAAGTTGAGCAAGGGGAAGCTGTCGAATCTAAAAAAGAAACCACAAAAGAAGAAGTAGATATTGTTGCGGTGCTTTCTACTGGGGACCTTGCGCATGGAGAAAAGGTTTTCAAAAAATGTGCAGCTTGTCATTCAATTAAAAGTGGTGGTGGAAATAAAATTGGCCCAGCACTTTATAATGTAGTTGGAAGAAAAGTTGGTGCATTAAGTGATTATAAATATTCAAAAGCGTTAGCTGAATATGAAAAAAACTGGAGCTTCGAAGAGCTTAATGGTTTTTTGTTAAAACCAAAAGATTGGATTAAAGGAACTAAAATGGCTTATGCTGGTCTAAGAAAAGAAAAAGATAGAGCCTCAGTAATATTGTACCTAAACAAATATTCAGATACTCCTTTACCTTTACCTTAGTTTATTTAGACAGAACAACAAAATTGATTTTTGCACGTGTACCCTATTTAGTGCTTGTTGCCAAACTTTTGAATTTTTACCATAAAAAACTTCATCAGTAACCTCATTTCCTCTTGGCAAACAGTGTAATAAAAATGCATCTTTAGAAAGAGACATCAGTTTGGAATTTAGCTTAAATTTCAAAAAATCTTTAATTTTTTTTTTCTTATCTACTTTATCATTCATTGATATTACTTTATCTGTTAAGACAACGTCGGCATTTTTAATTGCTTCATTTGCTTTATTAAAAATTTTTACCTTACCAATATTATTTTTTATATAATTTAATATTTCTTTTGAGGGATTATAATTCTTAGGGCATCCAATATTTAGATTGAATGAGAATTTAATCGATGCTTCAATTAAAGAATTTAAAACATTATTTGAGTCTCCTATCCAACAAATATTTAATTTTGATACTCTTCTTTTTGTTATTTCCTCTATTGTAAAAATATCAGATAAAATTTGAGCTGGATGAGACTCTGGACTTAGTCCATTAATTAAAGGTATTGAAAGAAATTTACTAAAACTTTTTATTTTTTTTTCATCATCGGTTCTTAACATAAAAATATTTCCATAAGTTGATAGTATTTTTGCAGTGTCCGATACTGACTCTGCTCCTCTTGATAAGTGTAATTCATCTGGTCTTAATGTGAGTGCTGATCCTCCAAGTTGCCTTATTGCTAGATAAAAACTTAATCTTGTTCTAAGAGATGATTTTTCAAACATTTGAATTAATAAATTTCCCTTAAGGGGTTTATCTTTATCAATCTCTAGAGTTTCTAAATTCTTTCTTTTAAATTTTCTTTTTTTTGCGTCATCTAAAATTTTTCTTAAGTTTTTATAAGAAATATCTTTTATATTTGTAAAGTGATTCATAATTATTAATATGACTTACAGACTTTTTTTAGAACATTTAAAGCTATTTTAATTTCCTTAATAGAAACATTTAATGGTGGTAAAATTCTTATGACATTATCTGCTGCCTTAATTGTAAGTAATTTATTATCAAATAGTTTTTTAATAAAATCTGCTTGTTCAACTTTTAATTTTAGACCGATAAGTAATCCCTTTCCTCTAATCTCTTGAATTACATTTGGATAGTCAGATTGTATTTCATTTAATTCTTTTAAAAAAAACTTTGATGACGATTGTACTTTATTTAAAAAACCTTTTTTAAATATTTGATCCATGACAGCATTTCCAACACTCATCGCTAGTGGATTTCCGCCAAAAGTACTACCATGGGAGCCAGGGGTCATATATTTTGCAACCTTTTTATTCATTAATACAGCTCCAATTGGGAAACCACCTCCTATACCTTTTGCAATTGGTACTATATCAGGTTTTATTTTAGCATATTCATAAGATAAAAATTTTCCTGATCTTCCAATTCCACATTGCACCTCATCCAAAATTAAAAGTATTTTTTTCTTATCACAGATTTTTCTTAATTCTTTGAGACACCAATCAGGTATTACTTTAATACCACCCTCTCCCATTATTGGTTCAATCATTATTGCTGCTGTTTTACTTGAAATTGATTTAGTTAACGATTTATGATCTCCAAAATTAAAATGATCAAATCCCTCAACTTTAGGTCCAAACCCTTCCGTCATCTTTTTTGATCCACTGGCAAAGATTGCTGCCAGAGTTCTACCATGGAAAGAATTTTTTGCACATAAAATTCTATTTTTTTTCTTTTGGCCAATAGAATAAAAATATCTTCTAGCTACCTTTATTGCTACTTCAGTAGCTTCAGCTCCACTATTTTGAAAAATAACTGCATCAGCAAAAGTTTTTTGTGTTAGTCTTTTAGCTAATTTTTCACCTTCAGGAATTATAAATGCATTAGACACATGCCAAACCTTGTTTGCTTGACTATTAATTGCCTTAATAAGATATTTATTTGAGTGACCTAAAGAATTAACCGCAATACCTTGAATAAAATCCAAATATTTTTTTCCATTTACTGAATATAAGTAACTGCCCTTACCTCTGGTGAAGGAAATTTTTCTTCTATTATAATTCTTAGCTAGAGATGACATGGTTAAGATTTTATTTTATAACCTTTTTTATATAGATAAAATGCTACAAGCCACCCCACTAAAGCTAAAAGTGGTATATATATCATCCCAAATGACATATCTCCATCCGATTCACCTAAAAAACCATATCTAAAAATATTAATGATGTGAAAAAAAGGATTTACAGAACTTATAATTTGAAAAAATTCTGGTAATTTATCAATTGTATAAAAAACACCTGATAAAAAACTCAATGGTTGTAATATAAAATTTGTAACAGTTGCAGTATGATCAAATTTTGTAGCCCACAAACCAGTTATAAAACCTAAACTTCCAATAAAGAATGATCCGAAAAAAGCAGCATACAAAATATAAAAAATATTTTTTATAGGTAACTCAACTATAAATATAAATACAACTATAGATATAAATCCAATTAATATACTTCTTGTTACAGCGGCCATTATAATTGCAAAAGAAACCTCAAATGATGATAAGGGTGCGTAAAGTATATCAACTAAATTTCCTTGCATTTTAGAAATCATAAACGAGCTCACAGAATGTGAGAAACTTTGAAGTATCATAGATTGTATTATTAATCCTGGTGCTAAAAATGTGATAAATGAATAGCCCAAAACATAGCCTCTATCATTTCCAAGTGCTAATGTTAAAACTGATAAAAATAATAAACTTGAAACTAATGGAGATAAAAGAGTTTGAGCCCAAACTATAAAAAATCTACTACATTCTCTATACCACAATGCAACTAAGCCTACGTAATTAATTCTACCGAACTGACGTACACCTATCTTATATCTTTTTTGTAATTCAACCATTAGTAAATATGTTTATCTTTTTTTTTTAAATTTTGTTAAAAAAACAAAAAAAATACTTGTTTTCTTAATTTTTATATGTGTATTTATATAGTATATGTTAAAATTTAAACTACTATATATAGTATATAAATGAGTTGGACTGAAGAAAAAGTAAATAAATTAAAAGAACTCTGGGGTACAGGTAAGACAGCTAGTCAAATTGCTGAAATAATTGGTGGTCTTACAAGAAATGCAGTCATTGGAAAAGCTCATAGACTAAATTTATCTCTAAAAATAAAAACAAAAAAATATAACGAAAAAAATAATTATAATGTAAAAAAGGATTTTAAGCAGTCTAATGATAAACCCAAAAAAATATCAAGGTCTAGATTTAAATCTTTATTGATAGAGAATGATTTTGAACCAGAAAATCCAAAGCAACTTGAAGACTTAGATGATACTACATGTAAATGGCCTATAGGGCATCCAGATGAAAAATCTTTTTATTTTTGTGGCCGATCATCTCTTAAAGATTTTTCTTATTGTAAATTACATTTGCTATATGCTTTTCAGCCAAAAGGTAAAAAAGATGATGCCGCAGAAAAAAACAACGATGAAGACCCAAAATTTATAGAGAAGAAAATTAAATCTGCTTGAAAATTAATTATCTAATAACTTTTTTTTTGCTTTTTCAAACTCCTCTTTAGTTATAATCTCTGATTTTAATAAGCCATCAAGTTTAATAAGCTCATCAGTAATATTTTGTCTCATACCATCTTGTAGCTCGTCCTCTTTTGTATTTTCACTTTGTAATTTATTAGAATTTTTCGCTTCCATACCCGTATTTATCGCTTTAATCGCAATATATATGACATATATTAATATTAATAAAATTATTACATAAACTATATTTATTATCATCTTTTCCTCATTTATTATTTTCTAAAGAATATTTTCCACCCTCACGCCAGTTATATGCATACTCTTTAATTCCACTTTCAAAAAAAATTTTACTCGGCAATCCAATATCAAAATTTGTAATTGAATTTTTTGATTTTATGTTATCATATTTTAATAATTTTAGTTGATCATTTGTAATTAATGGGGAGGGTAAAAATTCAAACATCGATGCACTAATTCTTGCTAAAAATAAAGGTAATGGTAACAAAAGTCTTTTTTTATTTATTGCTACTAATATCTTTTGCAAAATCTCTTTAAAAGTTATTATTTCCGGACCAATTGCTTCAATATCTTTATGAAAAATTTCTTCATTAATAATACTATAAATTATATTTGAGAGATCAGAAGCATGAATAGGACAAAATTTTGTATTTCCGTTATAGTATAGCGGAAATATAGGGAGTAGATTTAAAAGTCCCATAAACTTTGTAGTAAACTTATCATTAACACTATAAACTATAGAGGGTTTTATAATTGTTGCAGAGGGAAGATTTTTTCTAATTTCAGTTTCACCTTTTATCTTGCTCAAGGCATATTGGGAGTCTGTTGCATCATTTAACCCGAGAGCTGATAAATGTATAAAATGCTTATTATTTCTTGCGCAAATTTTGGCAATCATTTTAGGAAATTTTGAATGAATATTTTCAAATGTATTTTTTTTTCCTTTTTCAAATAAAATTCCAACTAAATTTATACAAATATCTGAATGAGATATTAAATTCTCAATTTTTGTTTCATCAAAAATATCACACTGCTCTATATCAAGATAACCGATGGGAGCTTGGGTTTTTAAAATATATGCTTTTTGGTGTTTATTTCTTGTAACAGCGGTAACTTTGTAATTTTCTTTTGTAAATTTTCTAATACAATATCTGCCAATTTGGCCACTAGCTCCAAAGATTAGTAATTTTTTTCTTATCATTTATCAAAAAATAGACAATATTGTTTGTCTTTATATATATAAATTTGAATATGAATAACATCAAAATATTTGAACATGATTTACCAAATGATATTGATTTATCAAACGAAAAGTCTATTGGTTTAGACTGTGAGGCACTAGGTTTGGTACTAGGTAGAGACCCTCTGACTTTAATTCAACTAGGTTTGGAATCTAAAAAATATTATTTAATAAAACTTAATAGAGATAATTATGAGGCTCCAAATTTAAAAAAGGTCTTAAAAAATTCGAATATTCAATTTATAATGCATTATGCCAGACAAGATCTACTTTGGTTAAAATATCACTTAGGTATTAATGTAGAAAATATCTTTTGTACAAAACTTGCATCAAAAATTGCAAGAACTGCCTCAAGCAATCATGGTTACAAAGATCTTGTAAAAGAAATTTGTGGTAAAGATATTTCGAAAAAGGAGCAGCAGAGCGATTGGGGTAACCCAAATCTCTCTGATAAACAAATTAGTTATGCCGCTCAAGATACAGAATTTTTGTTTGAAATAAAAAATAAACTAACAAGTATGTTATCTAGAGAAAAAAGAATAGAACTATTTATGAAAAGTATTAAAGTTATACCAATACTTGTTGATATGGAAGTAGCGGGATACAAAATTTCTACATTTGAGCATTAAAAATGAAAAAAAATAATTTTAAAAATATTGGTAAAGAAGTAATTAATTTGGAAATACAAGCGTTAAAAAAATTAAAAAATTCTTTGAATAATTCATTTGATCAAGCAGTTAAGTTAATATCAAGCTGTCAACAAAAAATAATACTTTGTGGTGTTGGAAAAAGTTTTATTATAGGTTCGAAAATAAGTAGTACCTTATCCTCTGTGGGTTGCGCCTCCTTCGCTTTATCTGCTAGTGAATGTTCACACGGTGATCTAGGAAGCATTTCCAAAAAAGATTTACTTATTTTATTAAGCAATTCAGGTGAAACACAGGAGTTAAAGCCAGTAATTCAATATGCAAAAAGAAATAAAATTACATTAATAGGAATAGTATCAAAAAAAAATTCTATTCTTTATAGAGCGTCTGATGTTAAAATTTATATTCCTGAAGTAAAAGAGTCTGGTCATGGAATAGTTCCCACTTCTTCAACTGCTTCACAACTGGCTATAGGAGATGCGCTTGCAATCGCATCAATGAACTCTAAAAATTTTGGAAAATTAGATTTCAAAAAATTTCATCCAGCAGGAACTTTGGGTACAAAATTAAAAACTGTTGAGGATCTTATGTTTAAAGGAAAACAAGTACCCTATATAAATGAAAAATCAAATATGAAAAATGCTTTACAAATTTTATCAAAAAAAAACTTGGGTGTATTAGTTGTTAGAAATAAATATAAAAAGACTGTAGGAATAATTACTGATGGAGATGTTAAAAGAGTTTTGCAAAAAAATAAAGATTTTCAAAATTTATCTTTAAGTAAAATCATGTCTAAAAACCCTATATCTATTGAACAAAATGAACTCGCGGCCAAAGCCTTAAGTATAATGACATCAAAAAAGAAAATTACCTGCTTATGCGTACATAAAAACAAAAACATAAATTTTACTGTAGGTATTATACATATTCACAATATTCTTAATGCTAATATAAGTTGATGAATAAAAAAATATTTATTCAAATTGGATTATTCAGTTTAATATTATTAATAATTTTTATCGCTTATTCTTATTATTTTGAAACTTTAAAAGTTGATGTTTTAAAAACTAATCAAGAATTAAAACCAAATGTTGAAAATAAAATTATTGACTTAAAATATACTGCTTCTGATAAAGAGGGTAATAGCTATGTTATTACATCAGACTTTGGTCAAATTTCTAAAGAAAATGAAAATGTACTTAACCTTGAAGCTGTAAATGCTGTAATTACTCTAAATGATGCAGATAAAATTTTTATCTATTCTGACCATGCGATATATAACAAACTTGATTTGAACACTTTTTTTTATGATAGTGTAAAACTGATCTATAATGAACATAATGTAACTAGTGAAAAAATCTATCTTAATTATGCAAATAAAGAGGTAAAAATCGAAGATAATATTGTTTACAAAGTTCAAAAAAATAAGCTTACTGCAGATGTAGTAGATATTGATCTTATAAGTAAAAAATCAAAGATTTATATGTTACAAGATCAAAAAAAAGTAAAAGTAGAAATTATAGAAAATGGCAATTATTAAAAAATTTAGAATTAAATCCTTTAAAAAAAATGAACCATTATTAGAGCTTAAAAATATTTCAAAGTCATTTGGAGATAGAAAAATTTTAGACAATGTTTCAATAAAAGTAAATCGGGGTGAAATTCTTGGATTACTTGGTCCAAATGGCGCTGGTAAATCAACAATCTTTAATTTAATCACAGGGCTTTTAAAACCTGAATTTGGAAAAATTTTATTTGGCAATAGTGACGCCACAAATTTTCCTATTTATATGCGCACTAGAAAGTTTAATATAGGTTACGTACCTCAATATGGTGGTTATTTTTCAGATTTAACAACTTATGATAATTTAAAAGCAATTGCTCAAATTTTAATTAATGATCCAAGAGAACAAAACTCTAAAATAGAGTATTTGATTTCAAAGTTTGAACTTGACTATGTTAGGAATATTAAATCTTCTTACTTGTCAGGAGGGCAGAAAAAGAAATTGGTAATTGCAATTGCACTTCTTGGTGATCCAAAAATATTGTTATTGGATGAGTGCTTTGCTGCCCTTGATGTTTTAACAATCCAAATGTTGCAAAAAATTATAGTAAATCTACAAACAGAAGAAAGAATTGGAATTATTATTTGTGATCATCAAGCTAGAGATTTGTTGTCTTGCGTGGATATAGCAATGATATTATCAAACTGTAAAATTATAGCTCAAGGAACCCCAAAAGAATTAATAAATAATTCTAAAGCTAGAAATGCTTATTTCGGCGATGCATTTAAAATTAATTAACATTTAATGCAAAGAAAATTTATCGAAATAAAAGAGAAAATAGGACAATTTAATAAAGAAATTATTGTTGATGGCGACAAAAGTCTATCAATACGATGGGCTTTAATTTCCTCTCAAGCTTTAGGAGTGTCTAGGGCAAAAAATCTTTTAAAATCTGATGATGTTAAAGATGCACTAAGATGTCTTAAAAAATTGGGTGTAAAAATATTAAACTCAAAGGATAATTGTTATATTTATGGAAGAGGAATAAATGGTTTTAAATTTAAGAAAAATATAGTTTTAAATGCAGGTAATTCAGGTACTCTTGGTAGATTAATACTCGCTTTATTAATAAAGTCTCCATATAAAATTAAAATTACTGGAGATAAAAGTTTATCTAAAAGAGATTTCTCAAGAGTTATAGAACCTCTAAAAAAAATAGGAGTAAACTTTTATCCAAAAAATAAAAATAAGTTACCAATATTTATTAAAGGAAGCGAATTTCTAAGACCTATAAATTATTTAGAGAATAGAGGGTCCGCACAATGTAAAAGTTGTATTATGTTGGCATCTCTTAATACGCCTGGACAAACAATCATAAAAGCAAAAAAATCAAGAGATCATACTGAGATATTATTCAAAAGTTTAAATTTACCAATTAAATTAATAAAAGGAACTGATTTTGATTTAATAAAATTATCACAGCCAAAAAAAATACAAAAAATAGACTTCAATATACCAGGTGATATTAGTTCAGCAGCATTTTTTATAGTTCTTACAATTTTATCAAAGAAGTCAACTTTACTTTTAAAGAATATCAATATTAATTCTTCTAGAATGGGAATAATTAAAATATTAAATAGAATGGGAGCAAAAATAAAATTAAGAAATATTAAAATTTTAAATGGAGAAAGGTGCTCAGATATATTTGTAAAAAATACAAAAAGTTTGAAAGGAATTAAGTGCCCTACTAAATTAAATTCCAGTGCTATAGATGAATTTTTAGTAATTTTTCTTGTAGCAGCGAAAGCTAAAGGTATTTCTTACTTTAACAATCTATCTGAGTTAAATCAAAAAGAAAGTCCAAGATTAAAACTAGCTGCAAAAATACTTAAGTCTATGGGTGTCAAGGTAAAGTCTACTGATAAATCAATAACAATTTTTGGAAACCCTGGCTTAATATTGAAAAAAAAATTTAATATTAAAAATTATTTTAAAGATCATAGAATAATGATGATGGCAGTTATATCTGCACTTTCTCTAGGTGGTAGTTGGAGAATATTTGATCCAGAATCTGTAAAGACATCCTTTCCTTCATTTTTAAAAATAATTAAGAACTTAGGTGGAAAAATTAAATGAGAAGATTAAAAAAAAAAATTAAGATAGCAATTGACTCTCCAGCAGCTGCTGGGGCTGGTACTTTGGCAAAAAGTATATCAAAACATTTTAATCTATTATATTTAGACACTGGAAAAATTTATAGATTTTTAGCATACTTAAAATTAAAATACGGTCCAAAATTTAATATTTCGATAATAAAAAAAGAAATTAGATCTTTAAAATTAAAAAAATTAAATAATAAAACTTTGTCTAACGATAATATTGGAGTCTTGGCATCAGAATTAGCAAAAAATTTGAGTATTAGAAAAATAGTTCATAACTTTCAGATAAAGTGTGCATACAAATTTCCTAAAAAATATAATGGTTCATGTTTAGATGGTAGAGATGTTACATATAAAATCATTCCTGATGCAGATTTTAAATTTTTTATTACTGCGAACATAAAGACAAGATCTATAAGAAGATATAAAGAACTTTCTAAGTCAGATAAACAAATTAGTTATAGTCACGTTTTAAAAAGTATTAAAAAACGCGATTATAATGACTATAATAGGCGTATATCACCACTTAAAAAAACACATGATTCTATCTTGATTAATACGACAAATTTATCTAAAAGTGCATGTTTTTTAAAAATAAAAAAAATAATAGAGAGAAAACTAAAAATTAATGGAAATTTATAATTCCCTAGAAAGTCAAGCCTCGAAAGAGTTTAAAGAACTTTTAACTGGACAGCTTTCAAAAACTAAAAATCTTGCTGAAGGTAAGATAATAGACGGAAAAGTCACAAAAATTACAGAAAAATTTATATTTTTATTTATAGAAGGGTTAAAATCTGAGCCTATAGTTGATGTGAATGAGATTAAATCTCTGGGTTTGGTTGATGACCTTAAAGTTGGAAGTAAAATCTCTGTTCTATTAGAAAGAATTGAAGATAAAAATGGAGAAGTCGTAGTTTCAGCAAGCAAAGCAGTCAAAATAAAAGGCTGGGATAAGCTAGTAAATGCCTTTGAAAATAATGAGCCAATCACAGGAAAAATTACAAGTAAATGCAAAGGAGGTGTCATCGTTGAGCATATTGATACTGGCTCTTTAATGTTTTGTCCAGGATCCCAAATTTCTGATAAACCTTTAAAAGATATTTCCCACTTAATGAATGAACCACAAAAATTTGCTTTAATAAAATTAGATAAAGTTAGAGGAAATGCATGTGTTTCAAGAAGACAAATTATTTCTTCAAATAAAAAAGAAGATAGAGCAAAAATAGTTGAAAAATATAAAGTTGGTGATGTAATTAAAAATGCAATTGTCAAAGGGTACAGTAGTTTTGGTTGTTTTTTTGATGTTAATTCAGAATTAGATGTACTAGTTCATACTTCTGAATTATCTTATTCTAGAGTTAATCATCCAGATGAACTGCTTAGTATAGGTGCAAAACACGACCTCTTAGTTATATCTGTCGATAAAGAAAAGCAACAAGTTGGCTGTTCAATAAAACAGTTATCACCAGATCCTTTTGAACATATTTCAAATTATGAACTTAATAAAGAGTATAAGGTCAAAGTTGTTAAATTAATGGACTTCGGAGCTTTCTGTGAATTGGAAGCTGGATTAACAACTTTACTTCACTCGAGTGAACTAAGTTGGACTAAAAAAAATCCTTCAGCAAAAAAAATGTTTAATATTGGTGATGAAATTTCATGTGTTATAACTGAAATAGATAAAGAAAAAAGAAGAGTATCAATATCTCATAGATTAACCCAAGAAAATCCATTTACTCTTTTTGAAAAAAAACATCCAGTAAATACATCAATCGAAGGTTCAATAAGTAGTATTAATGATTATGCAATTTACTTAAAAGTTGATGGATTTGATATTGATGGATTTTTACATGCTAACGATTTAACTTATGATAAAAATCCTGAAGATGAAATAAAAAAATATAAAAAAGGTGATAAATTAAAAGTAATAGTTTTAGAGGTAAAATCAGATCAACAAAAACTTAGAATTGGATTAAAACAACTTCAACCAGATCCTTTTGAATGGTTTAAAGACAAAAAAATTAATGATACACTCACTGTAAAAATTATAAACACAGATAATAGAGGATTAATTGTTAAACCTGAAGGAAGTAATATAGAAGTGCAAATTAAAAAATCGCAAATTGCAATCAATGCAGCAGATGCTAGACCTTCGAGATTTATCAATGGTGATAGAATTGATGCTGCTATTCAAGAAATTGATTTAAAAAAAAGAAAGGTTTCCCTTAGTATTAAACTATTGGAAGAACTTCAGAACAAAAAAGCTTTGGAAATGGGCTCAGATCCATTATCAGGCAGGCAACTGCCATTTTCATCATTATCAGATAAACTTGATAAGAAAGAAAAAAAAAGTAAGAAAGATTAAAAATTGGCAATAGTTAAATCTAAGCTACTTAAAAAAATATTTAAAAACTATCCAAATTTTTACAAAAAAGATCTAGAAAAATTCTTTGATATAATACTTAGTGAAATTAAATATTCCTTAAAAAAAGGGGAAAGAGTAGAGCTTAGAGGTTTCGGGACCTGGTCAATTAATACTCAAAAAGCAAGAATTTCAAGAAACCCAAAAACTGGAGAGAAAGTAAATACTCCAGAAAAAAAGACAGTACATTTTAAGATAAGTAAAGACTTATTAAAAAGAGTAAATGAAGACAAGTAAAAAAAAAATATTTATTGCGTGCGATACTGCAAATATAAAAATAGTAAAGAATATCATTCATAATTCTAAGGTTAAGAAAATAAAAGTTGGTTATAAATTTGGTCTAGAATTTTTAAATTCCAAAAATGGTAGAAACTTTATTTCTAATTTAAAGAATAAAATTATTTTTTTAGATGTTAAGTTGAATGATATCCCAAATACTATGAGATCAGCAGTTTTAGCTTTAAAAGATCTTAAAGCAAACTATTTGACCGTGCACATAAGCTCTGGATTACAATCGCTTAAGGCAGTAAAAAAAGTTTGTGGCAAAACAAAAATTGTTGGAGTAACGACCTTAACCTCACTGGACAAAAAAGATTTAAAAGAAATTGGTTATGATAAATCTCTTAAAAAATTAGTTATCCATCAAGCAAAACTGGCTAATAAGGCAAACTTGGATGCATTAGTTTGTAGCGCATTAGAAGTAAAATATGTAAAAAAATTTTTTAAAAAGGAGGTAATAACACCAGGAATTAAGTTATTTAAATCTAATACAGATCAAAAAAGAATAGCTTCACCTAAAGATGCTTTTTTTAAATATAAATCTGATTGGATTGTTATTGGAAGATCAATTACAAATGGTAATATAAAAAAAAATTTAAATTACTTGATAAATCAAATTATTAAAAATAATTAATATTGTATTGGTTCATCATCGATTGATCTCCATAGGTACCAAGTAGCAACTGAGCAATAAGGCGAGAACCTTTTTTTTAATTTTTCAACAAAAATTTTTGGAGGTAAATATTTCTTTTTATAATTATTAGAAATTGCTCTTAAAAGTCCAACATCCTGAATAGGCCATATATTTTCTCTATTAAAAGTAAAAAGTAAAATCATTTCTGCTGACCAACGTCCTATTTGTCTAAGACTAGATAAATAAACTATTGCTTCTTCATCATTCATATTTTTTATTAAATTTGGATTAAATTCTTTATTTAAAAATTTTTTTGAAAGCTCTTTAATTCCTTTTACTTTTTGTCTACTTAAGCCACATTTTTTTAATTCACTAGTTCTTTTTTTATTTACAGCTATCGGTGTAATTTTTCCTTTGCAAACTCTTTTAAACTTTAAAAAAACTGAATTTGCTGCTGCAACACTAATTTGTTGCCCTATTATACTTTTACACAAGGAAAAAAAAATATCTTTTCGTGTGGTAAGTGTTTTGTCATTATACTTTTTGATCAATATTTTCATTACTGAGTCTTTTGATGAAAGATATTTTAGTGCGCTATTCCAATATTTAGGTTTTTTATTCATGTCTTACCGTAATTGGTTTTTTTTTAAGTATGATTTCTCTCCTGAAAATTATTATTGAGGAAGTTATTACTAAGGCCGCCCCAGCTAAAGTCTTGCTTTTTGAGTATTAATTGACCAGGTCCCGAAAC
>JACWDM010000009.1 GCA_014654065.1 Pelagibacterales bacterium SAG-MED15
AAAAAAGAGATAAAAAATGGAAGCAAAAAAGATAATTATTACAGGTGGGGCAACAAGAATTGGTGCAGCAATTGCAAGAAGACTATCTTCATCAAATGTAGAAATTGTAATTCATTTTAATAAATCAAAATCTAAAGCAGAAAAATTAAAGAAAGAGCTTCAAAACAAAGGTGCAAAAGTTCATTTGGTAAAAGGAGATTTAAGTAAAGAGTCTGACCTAAATAAAATAATAAAATTTTCAAAATTTAAACTCAAATATTTTGATTGTTTAATAAATAATGCCTCTCTATTTGAAAATGATAAACTAGAAAACTTTAATACCAATAGCTGGGGCAAACATTTACGAACAAATTTAAGGACTCCTGCCCTATTATCAAAAGAATTTGCAAGAAATATTAAAGGTAAAAATAACAATATTATAAATATAATTGATCAAAGAGTATTTAAACTTACTCCATATTTTTTTTCTTACACAATAAGTAAAACTGGTCTTTATACTTTGACAAAAACTAGTGCAATGAGTTTGGCTCCAAATATAAGAGTTAATGGAATAGCTCCAGGACCAACAATAAAAAATAAAAGACAATCCGAAAAACACTTTAAAAAACAATATTTATCCACCCCCCTTAAAAAACAGGTAAATGTAAGTGAAATTTGTAATGCTGTTGACTTTTTTATTAAAAATCGATCTATTACAGGACAGGTACTGGCAATAGACAGTGGACAAAATTTGAACTGGCAAACACCAGATATAATGGGTGGTAAAGAATGAAAAAAAATAATTTTAAAATTATAAAAATAGATAAAAATAAAAGCTTATTTAATTATGAAAAAAAAGTTCTAATTAAAGAGCTAATTTTAAATCTTAAATTAGGATATTATGACTTTGAAAAAGAAAACCCACAGAAAGTAAAATTTAGTTTAGAAGTAAACTACCAAGACAAAAAGCCTACAAATGATAAAGATTTAAAATCTATAGTTAACTACTCTAAGCTTGTTAAACTTATTAAAAAACTAGTTAAAAATAAACATTACAACTTTCTTGAGACACTGGCCGAGGATGTCTTTGATGAATTGTTTAAGGATAGAAGAATAGACAAAATATCACTTCAAATAGAGAAATTAGAAATAATAAAGGATTGTTCTTCCGTTGGGATCCAAATTTCAAAAAAAAGAAGTTATGCTAAGCTCTAATATTGGAAGAGAAGTAATCAAAAAAGAACTACCTCTCATTCCAAAACTTCCTGGAGTATACAGGATGTTAAATTCAAAAAATGAAATTTTGTATGTTGGAAAAGCGAAAAATCTACCTAACAGATTAAAAAGTTACATATCAGAAAAAAACCATATTATAAGAACAGAAAGAATGTTATCTCAAACAAAAAAACTGGAGATAACAACTACCTCAAATGAGAGTGAAGCACTTTTGCTTGAGGCAAATTTAATAAAAAAATTTAAGCCTAAATTTAATATTTTATTAAGAGACGATAAATCTTTTCCTTTTATATTCATAGGGAATGAAGATAAATGGCCTCAAATAAAACGACATCGAGGTAAAAAAGATAAGAAAGGATTTTTCTTTGGTCCTTTTGCCTCTGCAGGTTCAGCAAACTGGACAATTAAAATGATACAAAAAATTTTTCATTTAAGAGTTTGTGACGATACTGTTTTCAAAAATAGAGAAAGACCATGCATTTTATATCAGATTAAAAGATGCTCTGGACCTTGCGTTGGGTATATAAAAGAAAATGATTACAAACAAACGGTCGAGAATGCCATTGAATTTGTGTCTGGAAGATCACGAAAAATACAAAAAAACCTTTCTACTCAAATGGAAAAAGCAAGTGAGGATCTTGACTTTGAAAAAGCCACAATACTAAGAGATAGGATAAAAGCATTAAATATTATTCAGTCATCCCAAAGAATAAATGAGGCAAATCTAGTAGAAGCTGATGTAATAGCTGGATATAAAGAGTCTGGTAAAACTTGTATCCAGGTATTTTTTTATAGATCAAAACAAAACTGGGGAAATCAAGCATTCTATCCAAAGCATGACCCTGACGAAAATCTTAAAGAAATTTTAAATTCATTTGTTTCTCAATTTTATGAAAATAAGAGTGTTCCAGCCTCTATAATAATTTCAAATGACATAAGAGAAAAAGTTCTCATAGAAAAAGCACTTTCTAAAAAAGAAAATAAACAAATAAATATTTCTACTGCTAAAAAAGGTTCAAAATTAAAAGTTATAAATCAGGCAATAAAGAATGCAAAAGATAGTTTAAATAGAAAGCTTTATGAAAGTCAGAATAATAAAGAAACATTCGAGGCTGTATCTAAAAAATTTAATTTAGAAACCAATATAGGTTTAATTGAAGTTTATGACAATAGTCACATACAAGGAACAAATAGTGTTGGTGCATTAATTAGTTATGGAGAAGAAGGTTTTATTAAAAAAAGATATAGAAAATTTAATATTAAAATTGAAAAAAATAAACAAGATGATTTTGGTATGATGAAAGAGGTATTAAATCGAAGATTTAAAAAAGCTATACAAGAAAAAGATAATTTTTTAACATTTCCTGATTTAGTTTTAATTGATGGAGGTAAAGGACAGTATTCTGTGGCAAGAGAAAGTTTAAATGAATTAGGACTTCATGACATTCCTATAATAGCAATAGCAAAAGGAAAGTTTAGAAATAGTGGAAATGAAACTTTTTTTCATAACGGTAAAGAATATAAATTTGCAAAAAATGATCCGACACTCTTCTTTTTGCAAAGAATAAGAGATGAATCCCATAGATTTGCTATAAGCGCCCACAGAGCAAAGAGAAAAAAGGGTATGACCCGATCCTTGCTTGATCAAATTGGTGGCGTTGGATCAATAAGAAAAAGAGCTTTATTAAATCATTTTGGATCAGCGCGTGCTGTCGAATCTGCAAGTTTGGATGAAATTCAATCTGTTGAAGGAGTTGAAGAAAAAGTTGCAAAAAAAATATATAATTTTTTTCACGAATGAAAATAAAAATACCTAATTACTTGACTATAGGAAGGATAATAATTGTTCCTGTATTTGTTTTTACATTTTACCTTCCTGGATTTTATGGAGATTTAATTCCATTTACTTTGTTTTTAGTTGCATCTTTTACAGATTTCCTTGATGGATTGTTAGCAAGAATGTTTAAGGAGGAATCTAAGTTAGGAGAGCTTCTTGATCCTATAGCAGATAAAATAATTGTCGCTACAGCTTTAATATTATTAGTGATGGATGGGACAATAAGAAATTATGAGGTAATTGCTGCAATTATTATTTTAACTAGAGAGATTTTAATATCTGGTTTAAGGGAATTTTTAGCGAAAGGTCAAATAAAACTTCCTGTATCCAATCTAGCCAAACTAAAAACATTTCTTCAAATGTTTTCTATATCTCTTCTTTTGACGGGAGACACTGGAAATAAATTAATTAATTTTCAGGACTATAATGCACAAACAATTGGAATTATATTATTGTGGCTATCTGCTTTTCTAACACTTTACACAGGTTACGAATATTTAAGAAAAGGTATCGATCATGCAATCTCTGAAGATAATAAAAATTAAGCTGCAATTTTTTTTCTAACAATTTCTTGATAACTTTTTGAGAGATCAATTATTGTATTACATACCTTAAAATTAAAATTATCAATTGATGCTACCGGAGTCACCTCAGCCGCAGTCCCAGTTAAAAAACAACCTACAAAATTTTCTAGCTCTGTTATCTCTATCTTTCTTTCTAATACTTTAATATTTTTTAATTTTGCAATTTCAATTACTGTTCTTCTGGTAATTCCATCTAAAAATGAATCTGGTATAGGAGTGTGTAAATTACCTTCTTTATCCTTAAAAAAAATATTTGCTCCAGTTGCCTCAGCAACTTTGCCTTCATGATCTAACATTAAGGAATCTGTGTAGCCTTGGCTTTCGGCTTCATGTTTAGATAGTGTGCATATCATATACAGACCTGATGCCTTTGTATCCCACGGTATTGATTCAGGTGAAGGTCTTTTCCATTTTGATATATTTAATTTTATTCCCTCTGTTTTTAATTTAGGATCAAAATACGATCCCCATTCCCATGTTGCTATTGCAACATGAATTTTTGTTTGTTGAGCTGAAATTGCCATCATTTCACTTCCACGCCAGGCTACAGGTCTCACATATCCATTACTTACTCCTTGGACAGAAATAACTTTTTTACTTGCTTCATTAATTTGACTCTCTGTATATGGAATTTTGAAACCCATTCTTTTGGCTGAATGAAAAAATCTCTCTGTGTGCTCTTCCAGTTTAAAAATACTTCCATCATAAACTCTTTCGCCTTCAAATACACAACTCGCATAATGAAGTCCGTGACTAAGAACATGTAATTTAACATCTCCCCAATCAACTAGGTTATCATTATACCAAATTTTACCAGTTCTTTTATCGTAGGGTATCATAAAGAATTTTATATTTTTTAAAAAAATATCTTTCTAAATATAATATGTCAATATAACTTACCAATATGAAAGATCTTTTATATTTGAAAGATGATCATTTAAAAGAGTTTATTGAGAAAATTTTTGTAAGTTATAGAGAGTCTTTTAATGATGCAAAAAAAACCCTTGATAAATACTCTTTGGGGATAGCACATCACAAAGTTATTCATCTGTTATCTGTAAATGAAGGTATCGTAATTTCAGATCTTTTAAAAAAATTAAAAATAACAAAACAAAGTTTGAACAGAGTAATTAAAGATCTTAAGAAGTTTGAAATAATTGAATTTAAAAGAGGAGAAAAAGACTCAAGATTAAAACATGTGTTTTTAACTACAAAAGGTATTAAAATTTCTGAAGAAATTTTTTACTCTCAAAAATTAAGAATTTATAATGCATTGCTAAGTTCAACATCAAATGAAGTTAACAATTTCTACAAAGTTTTAAAAAAAATAATTAATGAAAAAATTTGAAGCTCATATTTTAGTTGTTGACGATGATGATGGTATTAGAGAACTGTTAAAAAAATACCTTAATGAAAAAAATTTTTTAGTAACTACAGCTGAAAATGCAGAAAATGCAAAAGAGAAAATATCTTCAATAAAATTTGATTTAATTATACTAGATATAATGATGCCAGGCAAAAGTGGATTGGATTTTATTTCAGTAGAGAAAAAAAAAATTAATACTCCTGTCATTTTATTAACTGCCAAAGGTGAGGTGGAGGAAAGAGTAAAAGGACTTGAAGTAGGCGCTGATGACTATTTATCTAAGCCATTCGACCCTAAAGAGCTTGTTTTAAGAATAAGAAATATTATAAGCAAAACAAAAACTAAAAATATAAAGAGGATAATCGAATTTAATAATATAAAAATTAATTTGAATAAACTTAGTATTGAAAAGTTTAATGAAAGTTTCAAAATAAATAACACAGAAAAAGTAATACTTGAAAAAATGATAAATTCACCTGGTGAAATTTTTTCTAGAGACTACATAGGTAATTTAATTGATATAGACAAAGAAAGGTCGGTTGATGTTATTATTACTAGACTGAGAAAAAAAATAGAGTCAGACCCTAAAAACCCAAAATATCTACAGACTATTAGAGGATCAGGTTATGTTTTATGGATTGAGTAAATTAGTAAAAAAATTATTACCAAAACAATTATTTTATAGAGCTCTACTTATAGTTGCTGCTCCTATAATTATATTACAAATAACAATTTCAATAGTTTTTTTTGATAGCCTTTGGATAAAAACTAACAAAGGACTTACGCGTTCTTTAATGGGTGAAATAAAATTTTTTATTAGTGCATATGATAATGAACAATATAATAAAGATTCTTTGACAGAACTATTTTTAGACACACATGAAATTAGAGTTGAATATTTTCCTTTCTCTAATCTTCCTGAAGAAGACTTAGAAAGATGGTTTAGTCCTATGGACAGAACTTTGAGAAGAGAATTAAAATCAAATTTTTTAAATTATTGGTTTAATACAATCTCTATGAAAAATTTTATAGATTTAAAAATCAAATATTTAAATGGATATTTACAGTTTATCGTTCCTAAGGATAGAGTTACAAACTCCTCAGCAAGGATTTTTGCTTTATGGATTACCTTACCAGCTTTTCTTTTAATAATAATAGCTTTAATTTTTTTAAAAAACCAAACAAGACCTATTATTAAATTAGCAAAAGCATCTGAGAGGTTTGGTAAAGGAGAAGATATAGGCGAATATAGACCATCTGGTGCCTTAGAAATTAGACAGGCTGGGTATGAATTTGATAAAATGAGAAAAAGAATAATGAGACATCTTAATCAAAGATCTGAGATGCTATCAGGTATCAGCCATGATTTAAGAACACCATTAACAAGAATTAAACTTCAGCTTGCGTTTATTAAAGATAAAGGTATGTCAAAAAAATTATCTGATGATGTGGTTGAAATGGAGAAAATGTTAGATGAATATTTACAATTTTCGAGAACACGTTCTAATGAAAAAGATGAAACGTTTGATATTTCTAAACTTCTTTCCAACATAATATATAGATATGAAAACAATAATATTATTTTCAAAAATAATAATAATAAAATAATTTATAACGGAAGAAAAAACCTAATAACGAGATGTATTAATAATATAATAGATAATTCACTTAAATATGGAGAAAAAATTATTGTTGACTTAAAAAAAAGTATAAACAATATTGTAATAATAATTGATGATGATGGTCCTGGTATACCCAAAAATGAATATGAAAATGTCTTTAAACCATTTTATAAAATCAATAAAAGTAGAGGTGATTCAAAATCAAGCGTAGGTTTAGGATTGTCTATTGCTTCAGATATAATTCAATCACACGGTGGTAATATTAAACTAGAAAAATCATCATTGGGAGGATTAAGAATTAAGATTTTTTTACCTTTTTAGATTTTTTTTTGACACTTTTTTTTTCAAGTAAATCTACCCTTTTCTTCAAAATTTCTAGTTCTTCTTTCGTGGATAAATCAAGTTTAAAAATAATCTCATCTTTTTTTGATTTTAAAACGTTAACTATTTCTTGACTTAAGTCTTTATAAGAAATCAATCCTTGTTCCAACAATTTGGCAATTTTATCAATTACGAATTTTGATTTTGTCATATAATGCTTAAGTAAAGTATTATATCTTTATATTATATTTTTAAAAATGTTTATTAATAATTTTGACCCAGTTGCTCTGACTATTTTTTCTCTTGAAATTAGGTGGTATTCACTCGCATATGTTTTTGGAATCATGTCTGGTTGGCTAATATTAAAAAATATTTTAGCTAAAGAGCATCAAGAATTTAAAAAATTAGAAGATCTTTTAACTTATATTATTATTGGTATAATTTTAGGTGGTAGATTGGGCTACGTGCTTTTTTATAATCTTGAGTATTACTTTTATAATTATTTTGAAATTGTGATGATTTGGAAGGGTGGTATGTCCTTCCACGGTGGGCTAATAGGAATTGTTATAAGTACTTTTATATTTTGCAATAAAAATAAATATAATCCTTATATATTTTTAGATTTGATTGCGTTTGTCTCACCTATTGGAATTTTCCTTGGACGTATCGCAAATTTTTTAAATTCTGAGTTATATGGAAAAGTAAGTAATATTCCCTGGGGAGTTATTTTTGTTAAAGTTGATAATTTGCCTCGACATCCATCACAAATCTATGAGGCAAGCCTTGAGGGTATGATATTATTTTTAATTTTGTTAATTCTAGTAAAAAACAATTTTTTAAAAAAAAGGGGTTTAATTTCTTCGTTGTTTTTAATTTTTTATTCTAGTTTTAGATTTTTTGTTGAGTTTTTTAGAGAACCAGACAATCAATTAGGATATTTAATATTTAATTTATCTATGGGGCAGATTTTATGCTTTGTTTTTTTTATAATTGGAATTGTTTTATTAAAAAAAAATGAAACATAAAAAAAACAAAATAATAGCTTTAGACAAATTTATTAAAGACTCGCTTTATAATAAAAATGACGGATATTATATGTCAAAAAACCCTTTTGGTCCCAAAGGGGATTTTATAACTTCCCCAAATATATCAATTTTTTTTTCTGAAATGCTAGCCATTTGGATTTTGAGTATTTGGAAGAAATTAAATCAGCCAAAAAAAATAAATATAATAGATCTAGGAGGTGGGAATGGTGAGATGTCTTTTAATATACTTCAGACGTTAAATAAATTTCCAAGCTTTAAGAACTCTTTTAATCTTTTCATTCATGAGAAAAGTGAATTTTTAAAAAAAAAACAAAAGATAAAAATTAAAGATAAAAAGGTTCTTTGGATTAACAATTTAAAAAAAATTAAAAAAGGACCATGTTTATTTTTAGCTAATGAGTTTTTTGATGCATTGCCAATTAAACAGTATCTTAGAGAAAATGGGATCTGGAAAGAAAGAAAAGTTAAATTTATTAATAATGAAAATATATATTTTGTTGATAAAAAAACAAATATTGGTTTATTAGAAAAAAAAGTCGGTTTCAAATTTACTAAAAATCAAAACTTTTTAGAGTATTCAGAAAGTACAATTAATTATTTAAAAAAAATATCTAAAATAATTTCAAAAGAAAATGGAGGGCTTTTAATTATAGATTACGGATATTTTGACAAAAAAATGAAAAATACATTACGGGGATTTGCTAATCATAAAATCGTCAATATTTTACAATACTATAAAAAATGTGACATAACATATAGCTTATCATTTAATTTTTTAAAAAAAATTGCAATGAACAATGATTTTAACATTTCAGGTATGACCACACAGGGGAGTTTTTTAAGAAAACTAGGAATAGTTGAAAGAGCTGAGATTATTTCAAAAAAATTACCATTTACCCAAAAGGCAAATATTTTTTATAGACTTGAAAAACTTATAGGAAAAAAATTTATGGGTGATGTTTTTAAAGTAATGTTACTTACTAATAATAAAACTAAATTTAAAACTGGTTTTTAAAATTGATAAAATCAAAAAAATTGTCGAAATTAAAAAATATATCTCATGGTTTTTTTGGTTCTAATGGAGGCGTATCCAAAGGGATCTATAAAAGTTTAAATTGTGGTCTTGGCTCTGAAGATAGCAAGAAAGATATAAAGAAAAACTTACTTTTAGTTTTAAAAAAAACTAAATCAAAGAATAAAAATATTTATTTACCAAAACAAGTGCATAGTAATAGATTTTGTATACTAACTAATTCTTCGAAAAAAAAAAGAATCGAATGTGATGCGGTAATCACAAAAGAAAAGAATATACCAATTGGAGTACTAACTGCTGATTGTGCACCCATTATTTTGTATGATCCAAAAAAAAATATTATATCTGTAGTTCATGCTGGTTGGAGAGGGGCACTTAATGGTATAGTAAAAAAAGTGATAAAATTTTTTATATATAGTGGATCAAAACCTAGTAATATTATAGCAGTAATTGGACCATGTATCTCACAAAACAACTATGAAATAAAAGAAGATTTTTTAAAAAGGTTTCTCACACAAAGCAAAAGGAATAAAGTATTTTTTAAGTTTAGTAAAAACAAAATTTTATTTAGTTTAAAAAAATATTTAGCACAACAAATTAAAAAATTAGGTGTAAAAAAAATTGAAATTATAAAAAAAGACACTTTTTCTAGTAATAATAGTTATTTTAGCGCAAGACGATCATTAAAGAAAAAAGAAGATGATTATGGTAGAAATATTTCATTAATTATGATTAATTAGGATTTCTCAATGAAATTATTAACTGGTAACAGTAACAAGCATTTAAGTCAAAAACTATCAAAGTTTCTCAAAACAAAACTTGTTAATTCAAATATCAAAAAGTTTTCTGATGGCGAAATATATGTAGAAATTAATGAAAATATTAGGGGTAATAATATTTTTCTAGTTCAATCAATATCCTCCCCTGCTAATGATAATCTTCTTGAGATGCTTTTATGTATAGATGCTTTAAAAAGATCTTCAGCCAAAAATATTACTGCAGTAATTCCTTACTTTGGATATGCACGGCAAGATAGAAAAGTCGTGCCAAGAACTTCTATTTCTGCAAAATTAGTTTCAAATTTAATTACCAAAGCAGGCGCAGATAGAGTTGTGACAGTTGATTTGCATGCAGGTCAAATTCAAGGTTTCTTTGATATTCCAGTTGATAACTTATACGCAACACCAATATTTTATAGACACATTAAAAGAAAATTAAAATTAAATAATTTAGTTTGTGTATCACCTGATGTTGGTGGGGTTGCTAGAACTAGAGGTTTGAGTAAACTTTTAAATGTAAATTTGGCAATTGTAGATAAGAGAAGACCTGCGCCTGGAAAATCTGAAGTTATGAATATTATTGGAAATATAAAAAATAAAATTTGTATCATAGTAGATGATATAATTGATTCTGGTGGAACAATTGTAAACGCTGCAAAAATGCTCAAAAGTAAAGGTGCAAAGGAAATTCATGTTTATATTACTCACGGTGTGCTCAGTGGGGAAGCAGTTAAAAAAATTAAAAATTCACCAATAAAAAATTTAGTTATTACAGATACAATTGATAATTCAAAAAAAATAAACAATGTAAAAAACATTGAAGTATTGAGCATTTCTAATTTATTAGGAGAGGCTTTAAAGAGAATTTCAAATTCTACATCAGTTTCAGATTTGTTCAAATAATTTACTTGAGTTATTAAAAGAGTTGGGTTAAAACCCCATAGTTTTTATGAATTCTATTGAAGCAAACACAAGGCAGACTAAAACCAAAGGTGATCTTAAAACTTTAAGAGCTAATGGAGAAATTCCTGCTGTAGTTTACGGTGGCAAGGATCAAAATCAAAATATTTCTTTTTCAAAAAAAGTTCTTAAAATTCTTATTGATAAAGAAAATTTTTTATCAAATATTATAAATATAAAAATTGATGGAAAGGACTATAATGTTTTACCTAGAGAAGTGGTTTTTGATACAGTTTCAGATGAGCCAATTCATGTAGATTTTCTAAGGATTGTTAAAGGAGGAAAAGTTAATTTGGAAATTCCAGTTAAATTTATTAATAGTGAAAATTCTCCAGGCCTTAAAAGAGGTGGTGTATTAAATATAGTAAGAAGGAAAGTTGAATTAAGTTGTCCTACAGAAAATATTCCTTCAGAGTTAATAGTAGATTTAGATGGAGTTGATATAGGACAAAGCTTCAAAATATCCTCAATAAAACTTCCAGAAAATGTAGTGCCAACAATTAGAGGAAGAGATTTTGTTGTTGCTACACTTGCGGCTCCAACAGTTATTAAAGAACCTGAAAAACCTGCAGAAACAACTGAGGGTACTGAAGGCGTAGAGGGAGAGGCTACTACTCCTGAAGGTGCAGAGGCTGACACAAAGGCATCAGCATCTGATAGTGATAAAAAAGATGATACTAAAAAAGGTGATGAAAAGAAAACTGTAGCCGATAAAAAATAAATTTATTGAAAAATTTAAATAATTAATAATATGCTATTATTCGTAGGCTTAGGTAATCCCACGCCAAATTCAGAAAATAACAGACACAATATTGGTTTTAAAATAATTGATGCTATTAATCAAAAGTTTGGATTATCTAAACAAAAACCCAAATTTAAAGGTTTGCTTACTACGGGAACTATTAATGGAAAAAAAGTCTACGCTATAAAACCTCTAACTTTTATGAATAATTCAGGTATATGTATAAGAGAACTAATTGAATACTTTAAGATTGGACCTGAAGACGTTATAGTTTTTCATGATGATCTAGATATAGATTTTGGAAAAATAAAAACTAAATTTGGTGGATCAAGCGCAGGACATAATGGAATTGAGTCGATTGATAAGTTTATTGGTAAAGATTATTCTAGGGTTAGGATAGGAATTGGAAAGCCTCAAAATAATATTGAGGTTGGAGATCATGTTCTTCAGGATTTTAATGACGAGGAAAAAGAGGAAATTGGACAAATAACAAATAATATAACTGAGTCTCTTACTATTCTATTAGACAAAAAGTTAGATTTATTTTCTACTACTGTTAATAATAAATAATGGGATTTAAGTGTGGGATAGTTGGATTACCAAATGTAGGTAAATCTACGCTATTTAATGCTTTAACAAATTCCAGTAAAGCTCAAGCAGAGAATTTTCCTTTCTGTACGATAGATCCAAATATAGGTATTGTTCCAGTTCCTGATCAAAGACTTGATGCGCTAGCCAAGGTATCATTTTCAAAAAAAAAAATTAATACTACAATTTCGTTTGTCGATATAGCTGGTTTGGTAAAAGGAGCCTCTAAAGGTGAAGGCCTTGGTAACAAATTTTTATCTCATATAAGAGAGGTTGACGCAATTATTCATATGATTAGATGCTTTGATTCAACTGATATTCAAAACGTAAATCCAAATGTTGATCCTATTAGAGATTTAGAAATCATTGAAACTGAAATGATGTTAGCTGATCTAGAGTCTATAAATAAAAGACTTGAAAAAAAAAATAAAAAAAATCTGGAAAATGAGCAGAAAGATATGTTGGAGATGACAGCGGAAATTTTAAATAATAATAAAGATTTATCAGTACTTTATGATAAGTTTGATTCTAAGAATTTGAATCAATTAAGTCTTTTATCGCTTAAACCAAAAATATTCGTATGCAATGTTGATGAAGAAAGTATTCAAAACGGAAATAAATACACATCTAATTTTATTGAGAAATTTGGCGGAAAAAACACTATGATTGTATCAGCTGATTTAGAAAATCAGATAAATCAACTTCAAGATGAAGAGAAGTTAAATTATATGAAAATGATAGGCTCTGATGAAACGGGTCTAAAGTTAATGATAAAGAAAGGATACGATATTTTAAAGTTAGATACTTTTTTTACATCTGGACCTGAAGAAACAAGAGCTTGGACAATTAAAAAAAATAGTACTGCACCAAATGCTGCGGGGCAGATTCATTCTGATTTTGAAAAGGGCTTTATTAAGGCAGAAACAGTTTCATATGAAGAATTCATAAAAAATCGTGGATGGGTTCAATCAAAAAATAGTGGAAAGATGAGACTTGAGGGAAAAGATTATATTGTAAAAGATGGTGATATATTAAACTTCAGATTCAACACGTGACCAGATTTTTTTCATACTGAAATAAACTAAAACTGTCAAAATAATTAGATAAATTATGGCCCTAAATCCCATTTTATGTCTGGTCTCTAAATGAGGTTCTGCAGACCACATTAAGAATGTAACCACATCTTTTGCCATCTGTTCTTCTGTTACAGAAGTCCCATCGCTGTACTCTATTAAATCATCCTCTAATACCTTTGGCATTTTTATTTTGTTTCCATACATAAATTTATTGTAATACACACCTTCATCTAATGTAACTCCCTCAGGTGGATCTTCGTAACCTAACAAAACCGAATAAAGATAATCAACACCTCCTTTCCTTGCTTTTGCAAGAACCGACATATCTGGAGGATAAGCCCCTCCGTTGGCTGCTTGAGCAGCTTTCTCATTTGGATATGGCATAGGAAATTTATCTGATAATCTTGCTGGTCTTAAAAACATCTCACCATCAGCGTTTGGTCCATCTGTAACTTCAAAACTTGCTGCTATCGCTTTGACCTGTGCCTCTGAAAATTCTGGTCCACCCTTTTCCATTAAATTTCTGTAACTGATATATTTCATCGAATGACATGCTGCACAGACCTCTGTATAAACCTGATAACCTCTTTGTAATGACGCCCTATCAAATTTTCCAAGTAAACCTTTAAATGTCCAATCTGTCTTCATCAGTTCGACTTTTTCTGCACTGTTAATCTTTAGTTGAATTGATAGAGATAAAAGTATTGCTAATGAGATTATTAAAACTTTTCTCACTATTTATTCCCTAGTTTTCTCATTTTTTGCCATAGATAAATTGGAAGATCCACCTAAAACTGGTTCCGAGATACTAAATGGAAGAGGTAATGTTTTTTCTTTAAATCCTAAAAGTGGAAGTATAATTAAAAAATGCGCAAAATAATAAGCGGTTGCAACTCTAGCAATTAACAAATACAAACCTTCGGCTGGCATTGCACCTACATATCCAAGTACTAAGACATCTAAAACTAAAATCCAATAGAATTGTCTGTACAAAGGTCTAAAAACCGCTGATCTAATTTTTGAAGTATCTAACCATGGTAAAGCTGCTAATATTAAAATTGCAGATAACATAGCTATAACACCTAACAATTTATCTGGAACAGATCTTAAAATTGCATAAAAAGGTAGCAGATACCATTCTGGTACAATATGAGCTGGCGTTACTAATGGATTAGCCTCAATATAATTATCCGCATGACCTAAAACATTGGGAGAATAAAAAACAAAAAATGCAAAAATAATCATAAACATCAACAATGCAAAAGTATCCTTAATTACTATATACGGATGAAACGGGACTGTGTCTTTAGATGGTTTCTTTATATCAATTCCAACTGGATTATTGTTTCCAGGTACATGTAAAGCCCAAATATGTAAGACAACTAAACCCAAAATTAAGAAAGGTATCAAATAATGTAAAGTAAAAAATCGAGTCAGAGTAGGATTATCTACTGAGTAGCCTCCCCACAGCCAAGTTACAATGCCCTCTCCAACTAATGGTATTGCACTAAAAAGATTTGTTATTACGGTTGCTCCCCAGAAACTCATTTGTCCCCAAGGTAAAACATAACCCATAAAAGCTGCTGCCATCATTAGCAAATAAATTATAATCCCAAGTATCCAAATAATTTCTCTTGGAGATTTATAAGATCCGTAAAATAATGATCTAAATATGTGAATATAAACCGCTAAAAAAAACATGGATGCACCATTTGAATGGATATATCTTATAAGCCATCCATAATTCACGTCTCTCATTATATGCTCAACGCTATCAAAAGCCATGTCAGCATGGGCAATATAGTGCATAGCTAATGTTAAACCTGTTACTATTTGTGTGATTAAACAAAAAGTTAAAATACCTCCAAATGTCCACCAGTAGTTTAAATTTTTTGGTGTAGGATAATCTGTAAGATGGTTTGCCAACGACATTAATGGAAGTCTGTCATTGAACCACTTACCGAATTTTGATTTTGGGGTATAATTGTGATCGCTCATTAATTGGTTATCCTATCTTAATAGTTTTGTTATCTAAAAATTGATAATTTGGAATTGCCATATTTGTAGGAGCAGGTCCTTTTCTAATTCTTCCAGAAGTATCATAGTGTGAACCGTGACAGGGACAAAACCAACCATTATAATCACCCTTATCATTTAAGGGCACGCATCCAAGATGTGTACAAACACCTAGCATTACTAGCCACTCTGGATTTTTTGCTCTATCTTCATCTTTTTGAGGATCGGGCAAATCTTCCATCTTAACTGCCCTCGCCTCATTAATTTCCTCTTGAGTTCTTCTTTTAATGAATACTGGCTTTCCTCTCCATAAGACTGTAATTGTTTTACCTGGTTCAACTGAGCTAACATCTACCTCTGTACTAGCTAAAGCCTTTACTGATGCATCTGGGTTCATTTGATCGATAAGCGGCCAAACAGTTGCACCCACACCTACTGCACCTACGGCATAAGTAGCCGTAAATATAAAATCTCTTCTATTTACTTTTTTATCTGACATTTATAATTATAGTTACGATTATCTAATATATGATTTCATATAATATAAAAATGAATAATTTCTACTGATACAATGACACATAAACCCATTTCAGCCTTCAAAATAGCGCTTTATGAGCCCGATATTCCACAAAATACTGCATCTATAATAAGAACTTGCTCATGCATGGGGGCTAAGCTTGAAATTATTGAGCCATGTGGTTTCTTATTAAATGATAAAAGATTTAAAAGAGTTGTCATGGACTATATGAATATTGAGGATATTAATTTTTATAAGGGCTTAGATGATTTTATAAAAGCAAAAAATAATCAAAGAATAATTTTAATGACAACTAAGGCAAATGATAAATATACTAACTTTAAATTTAAGAAAAATGATACTATCCTATTTGGTAATGAAAGTTCGGGTGTACCTGAAAAAATACATAAATTAATTAATTATAAACTAAAAATTCCTATGTTAGAAAATAAAAGATCTTTAAATTTATCAACTTCAGTTTCAATCACAATTGCAGAATGTTTAAGGCAACTCAATTAAATGAATGAACAATTAAAAAAAAAACTAACCTCAAATTGGTTTAAAATCTTACAGGAGTCAATATGTAAAGATATTGAAAAATTAGAGGGAAGGAAAAAAATTTTTAAATCAAAAACTTGGGTAAGAAATAAAAAAAAAAATGAAGGTGGGGGAGAATTTAGAATTTTTGAAAGTGGAAAAGTATTTGATAAAGTTGGAGTAAATTTTTCTAAAGTTCATGGAAAATTATCAAAAAAGTTTAAAAATAAAATTCCTGGAACAAGTAAAAACTCAAACTTTTGGGCATCTGGAATATCTGTAGTAATGCATATGAAAAACCCTCACGTACCCGCGATGCATTTTAATACGAGGTATATATATACTTCTCATGGGTGGTTCGGAGGAGGAATGGATGTTACTCCATGTATTAAAAATAATAATTTGAAAAAAAATTTTCATCAAAAACTTAAAAAATTTTGTGACCAACATAATAAAAATTACTACAAAAAATATAAAAAGTGGTGTGATCAGTATTTTTTTTTAGAACATAGAAACGAGTCTAGAGGTATTGGAGGAATTTTTTTTGATTATAAAAAAAAAAATTGGTCAAAAGATTTTGATTTTGTTAGAGATGTTGGTTTAACATTTCAAAATATATATAACGATATTATAATAAAAAATAAAAATAAAAAATGGACAAAAAAACAAAAAGAAACCCAGTATTTAAAACGTGGAAGATATGTTGAATTTAATTTAATTTACGATAGAGGAACAAAATTTGGATTACAAACCGGAGGCAATGTAGAGGGAATATTAATGTCACTTCCTCCAATAGCTAAGTGGAAATAATTATGGATAAAGAGCCTATTACAATACAAGGATTAGAAAAAATTAAAGAAGAACTTATATTCAGGAAAGAAAAGAAACGCCCAGAAATTGTTTCTGCTATATCTGAAGCAAGATCACATGGGGACTTAAAAGAGAATGCAGAATATCATGCTGCAAAAGAACAACAATCTCATAACGAAGGAAGAATTGAGGAAATTAACGATTTAATTGCAAGAGCTAATGTAATTGATGTAACTAAACTTACAAACGATGGTAAAGTTATTTTTGGATCAAGTGTTTATTTAATTAATCTAGATAATAATGAGAAGGTTGATTATAAAATTGTGGGAAAAGACGAAGCTGATATAAAAAATAAATTAATTTATTTTAAGTCACCAATTGGAAAAGGTTTAATAGGTAAAAACAAAGGTGACTTAGTTGAAATTAAAACACCAGCAGGAACTAAAAATTTTGAAGTTAAAGATGTAAAATATATTTAATATTTTACTATTTTCTTTATATCTTTTTCGTTTATTTTAAAATTATTATTTATCCAATAATCTTCTAAAATTTTTAGATTTTCACCTAATTTTTTACCTTCAGTAAAATTGAACTTTTTCATTAAATCTTCTGCTTTAATTGGAAAAACCGGAGCTTTTTTATTCTTAAAATAATGAATTAAATCAATAAATTTCTTATCATTTTTTTTGGAAATAAAAATTTTAAAGTTTAAAATATCATTTAAACTTTGTTGGCCATACAAATAGTAATACTTCCAAAGAGACTGAAAATTAATTTTAAAAGTATCCTTCTTACTGTAAAAAAAGCTTTTAATATTTATCAACCTTTTTTGATCTTTTTTTGAAATATTATATTTAAAAAGGAAATAGTCTAAGTTATCTGTTTCATCTATAGTTAATAATCCTAACAAGAATATAAAATCTATATCCTTCAACTTCTCTTTTGCTAAAGGGTTTAATTTTTTAATTTTCTCAAGATTTTTAAATTGCGGGAATATAAGTTGTAATAGCTCAAATGAGTCTCTGTTTAAGGAAAGCTGATATAATGATTGAGAAATATATATTTTTTTAAATTCATCTAACATTCTTTCTGAAGATACTTTAGAAACTCCATTTAAATTTTTTTTTATGTTTCTTAGCGTAATAAAATTATGTTCTGTTCTGCTGTAATTTGAAAAAAATCTTAAATATCTTAAAATTCTTAAATAATCTTCTTTAATCCTTTTATCTTCATCACCTACAAAAATAACTTTTCCATTTTCAAGATCTTTTTTTCCCTCAAAAGGATCAAACAAATTTCCATTTATGTCTGAATAAATTGAGTTTATTGTAAAATCTCTTCTTTCTGCATCTTTTCGCCAGTCTTTTGTAAATTGAACTTTGGCATGTCTTCCATCAGTAGTCACGTCACTTCTAAGAGGTGTAATTTCATATTTCTCATCATTAATATGTGCTGTGATTGTTCCGTGGTCTTTACCAGTTTCATAAAACTTTATATTTTTTTTTTTTAAAACTTGTTTGATCTCCTCAGGATTGAGATTTGTTGCCATATCAATATCATCAACCTTTTCATTATTAAGGATTTTTCTAACACAACCTCCAACATATCTTATTTCTGAGTCTGTTGAGTAATCTTGAAATGCCTCAAATATTTTTTTAACACTCGAGTTTTTTTGCAAATCAAAAAACTTTGATTTTATATTATTAGAACTTGCAAAAAATTTATTTAAAAAGTTAAACATATTTGGCTGGGGCGCTAGGATTCGAACCTAGGATGGCGGTACCAAAAACCGCTGCCTTACCACTTGGCTACGCCCCAAAGTTAATTTATTTTCTTTCAAAATTAAATTTTTATATAACTTTTGATAAAATGCACCAAGAATTATTTAATCTTCTTTTAAAAGTTTTCAATGCATTTTTTGCTGATTCATTTGAATTAAAATACATCACTAAAGTAGATCCAGATCCTGTCATTCTTACAAATTCAGCTTTTTTCCAATTTATTAGCTGATTTTTTAACTGTTTAAGTTTTGGATATGCCTTGAATGCGGAGTTTTCTAGATCATTTTTGCTATTAAATATTATATTTTTACTTATGTTTTTTTTTGATTTTGAAAATTGTTTTTTAGAAAAAACTTTGTTGTTAGAAAAAATTTTTTTGGTGGAACATCCAAAATTTGGCTTTACTAAAACCAAATAATACATAAGACTTTTTTTTATTTCATATACTTTTCCCTCTGAATAATAAATTTTAGAAAATCTATTAAGCCCCAATATTACATCTGAACCGATTTTTTGGGCAAAATTTTCTGTTTGCTTTTTAGTTAATACCTTTTCACTTTTAAAAAAACTTAAAATTGTTGCTGCATTCATTGAACCTCCACCCATCCCAGACTGTTGGGGTATATTTTTTTTTATTAAAAATTTATATTTTTTTTGCAAAAGTTTTTTTTTATCCATTAATTTTAATAATTTAGTAATTGTATTTACTTTAGGGATACCTTTTGAAAATTTTCCTATAAAAATAACTTTATGATTTTTGGAGTCTACTTCATTAATTTTAATTTCATCAGCTAAATTAATAAATGAAACAAAGCTTTCAATTGAATGTAATTTGTTTGATTTTCTTTTGCCTAATACATTTAAACTCAAATTTATTTTAGCGTATGATTTTAAATTATGAACTATTGCTCTCAATTTTTAAACCTTTTAATAATTTGATTTTAACTTTCTCTATCATATCGTCTTCTGTATCTTCTAAATTTAATACACTTTCCCAATAAAATTTTGCTTGTAATTTTTTATTTAGTTTCCAAAGAATATCTCCATAATGATCGTTTATAACTGGATCATTTGGCATAAGAATAATTGCTCTCCTCATAAATTTTTCTGCTTCATCATATCGACCTGTAAGGAAGTATCCCCACCCTACTGAGTCTGTGATGTATGGATCGTTTTCATTAATTTTATTCGCAATCTCAAGCATTTTAACTGCTTTGGAAATATTCATTTTTCTTTCGAGCCAAGAATAAGCAAGATAATTTAACGTATAAGATTCATTCGGTGAAATTTTTAGAGCTAACAATAAATCTTCATCGCTTTTTTTATAATTACCTAATCGTTCATTACTTCCACCTCTTCTAAACAATAAATCAGCATAATTATCTGAATTTTTTTCAAAATTTTTCATTAATTCTGAGTATAAAGTAATTGCTTTATTGTATTTTTTAAAATTTTTATAAATATTAGCCATATCAAAATTAATTTTATCAGTTTTCTTTTTTATTTTTTTAAATTCACTATCAGCATAGTTAAATGCTTGATCTTTATTTTGCATTGAGGCAATAATTTTTGTATTAATTTTTACCTTAAACCAATAAAACATTTTATCTTCTTCAGTAAAATTATTTAAAATTTTTTTGGTCTCGTCAAATTTACCTAAATTATAATAATTTTCTACAGCTAATAATTTATTTGCTTTAAATTTATTATTTAAAAAATTTGAAACACCCAAATAAAAATTTGATTTGATTAAATCATTTTGTGTTGCATATAAATTTGAAATCAAGAAAAAAAATTCTGCTAAAAGATCCTTCTCAGATTTGCATGAAAAAATAGATGTTATTTTCTTTGTCTGATTATTAACTAACCAATCTTTTGTTTGCAGGAGAAGCAAACCACTATTTAGGGGATCTTGATTTAAAAAAAGTTTTTTCGCCTCATCTTTTTTATTCTCATGGAGTAAATAATTTGCATAAAAAAATAAATATCTTGAATAATCTACACTTGCAAAATTAATTAAATTATCAAATGAGGTATTTATAGATGTGTCATTTAGATAACATTTTAAAAAAGTATTATTTAATAAGTCTAAATTTTCAAAGTTTGATTTTTGAAAGCTCAATTTTTTATTTTTAAAAGTAGATGTATATATTTTTAAAGTATTTAAAATCGCTTTCTCATATGCCCCTTGATTTTTAAACTTTGATAAATAATTAATATACTTTTCACTCTTGTTATATTTTTTTTTTAATATTGAATCCAAGCTTAAGAGCACATATGACTCAAAAAAATCTACCTTTTCTTTATTTTCTAAAACTTTAATTTCTTGTATCGCTCTTTTTACTTTTTGATTGACTACCAAAGAAAAAACATACTGTTTTAAATAATTTTCATGACTTCTGAGTAATCTTTTTGATGAATTAAAATAATTAAGTGATTGCTCATTTTCGTGATTATTAAATGAGATTATAGCAGAAAGATAATTTGATAACTCACTTTTGTTGAAATTATAATCTATATTTTTGGACTTCGCCTGATTGGCGAAAAAAAAAGATATGATAATAAAGATAATTTTAAAAAGTTTTGATATCATTTATTTATATGGTTAATAAAGAATTTTTAAACGAAGAGTTTTTAAAATCAATAGATTCAATTTATGAATTTAGCAATAATCCAATAAGTCGCTTAAAAATTTCATTGGAACCAAATGAAATTAAATCAAAGCTAGAAAACCTCAAAATAAACATTTCACAAATTGAAAGCTGCAATTTAAAAAATAATGCCAAAAAATTAGTTTTTAATGATGGAGATTTTAATAGTAAATTGATGATTATTGGCGAAGGTCCAGACCAAAAAGATGATGAGGTAGGTAAGCCTTTTGCTGGTGATGCTGGAAGTTTATTAAATAAAATGTTTGAAGCAATAAACATTAAAAGAGAAAATATTTATATTACAAACGTTATTAATTATAGACCACCAGATGACAGGAAACCAACTATCTCGGAAATAAATAGATATTCTAAATTTTTATATGAACACATTTCTATAATTGATCCAAAAATAATAGTAATTATGGGGAGCACTGCGATGGAAACATTGGTAGGTAGTAATTATAAAATTTCAAAAGAAAGAGGTAAATGGAAAGACATAATTATTAAGGGTAAAACATATTTATCTATTATTACATTTCATCCTTCATATTTACTAAGACAGCCAGACCAAAAAAAATATTCCTGGAATGATCTTAAAGAAATCAAAAAAAAATTGGACGAATTAAATATTAGTTTTTAAAATGGTTAAAATTTTAGCTGGAGTAGATGAAGTCGGAAGAGGAAGTTTAGTCGGTCCTGTGTTTGCTGCCGCAGTAATTTTGAATAATAAGATAGATAAGAAAAAACTAAAGGACTCAAAAAGTTTATCGAAAAAAAAACGTGAAATTTTAAATAAATATATAAAACAAAATTCAAAATGGTCTATTGCATCGGCATCTCTTAAAGAAATTGAAAAACTAAATATTTTGAATGCAAGTCTTCTAGCAATGAAAAGAGCTATTCTAAAATTAAAAATAAAACCTAAAATCGTAATGGTTGATGGTAACAAAGTTCCAAAAATGAAAAACTATAATCTCAAATATGTAATCAATGGCGACCGAAAAATCCCAGAAATTTCTGCGGCTTCAATAATTGCAAAAGTAACTCGTGATCAATTAATAAAAAAAATGTCAAAAAAATATACTGGATATTCTTGGGATAAAAATGTTGGATATGGAACAAAAAATCACCTTTCAGCTATAAAAAAACTTGGAATAACAAAACATCATAGAAAGAAATTTAAACCAATACACAATATATTGAGTCTTAAAAAATAAGTACCACTAATAGACTAGAAAAAATTCAATCTCAAGTTGACTGGGACTCTTAGCTAGAGTCTAATTAATTTTTTAAAAATGATTGAAAAAAATTTAAAAAATAAAATTATTAATGGAGATAGTCTGAAAGAATTAAAAAAAATTCCAGACGAAAGTTTTGATCTGGTTTTTGCAGATCCACCCTATAATTTACAATTAAGGAATAACTTAACCAGACCCGACAGATCAAAGGTTAACGCTGTAAACGATAAATGGGATCAATTTGAAAGTTTTAAAAAATATGATGATTTTACATTTGCATGGCTTAATGAATGTAAAAGAATTTTAAAAAAAAACGGTGCAATTTGGGTAATTGGTAGTTATCATAATATTTTTAGGGTTGGTACTGCAATTCAAAATTTGGGTTTTTGGATACTAAATGATGTTATATGGAATAAAAAAAATCCAATGCCAAATTTTAGAGGAACACGTTTTACCAATGCACATGAAACATTAATTTGGGCCTCTAAATCAGAAAAATCAAAATATACTTTTAATTATCAATCATTAAAATGTTTAAATGATGATCTTCAAATGAGATCTAATTGGGATTTACCAATTTGCAATGGTTCCGAGAGATTAAAAAAAAATGGAAAAAAAATTCACTCTACTCAAAAACCTGAAGCTTTGTTGCATAGAATTTTATTAGCAACTTCTAATAAAAACGATTTCATTTTAGATCCTTTTTTAGGTTCAGGAACATCAGCTGCTGTTTCAAAAAAATTAGGAAGAAACTATTATGGCATAGAAAAAGACAAAATCTATTGTAAAGCCGCTGAGCAAAGATTAAATGAAACAAAAACTATCAAAGATGATTATTTAGATACTCTTGAAAACAATAGATCTAAACCTAGAATACCTTTTGGCTCCCTGGTCGAACTGGGAATAATCAAACCCGGTACAACCATTTTTGATAATAAAAAGAAAATTAGTGCAAAAATTATGGTTGATGGAAGTATTAAACACGCTCAAACAGAAGGATCAATTCATAAAGTAGCAGCTACAATTTTAGGTGCTGAAAGTTGTAATGGATGGACCTATTGGCATTGCGAGGTTGGCAGCAATATAGTTCCAATAGATAGTTTAAGACAGAAATTTCTAAATAAAGGTTATTTGTAAATTTTACCAAGATAAGTTTCTAAAAATTTTTCATTTTTAACTAGTTTTTTTAGAAGATAATTTCTAAAGAAAATTGTAAGTGGATTAGATAAATGAAATACAAACTGATTTAATTTTGATCTATTATTAATCATTTTTGTTTTATTTAATCGATTATTTAAAAAATTGGCCTCTGTGTTATTTTTAATATTTTCAAATAATTCATATGCACCCTCTATTGATTGTGATGCACCTTGAGCAAAGGATGGTGGAAAAGCAAAAAACGCATCACCTATTAAATGAATATTTTTATTTTGTAATTTATAATAATTATCACTTACAAAAACTGGAAAAATTCTTATTGCCTCAAGATTATTAGTAATATCCTTCACTGCAGGAGGTGTTTTTTCTAAAATATTTTTAATAAACGTATCCTTAGTAAATAAAGAGTAATTTTTTTGATCTTCGGAAGACATCTTATATTTCATTATAGCTATAAAATTTAAATCACCATTTGAATTAATTGGATAAATCACAAAATGAAAATTTGAATATAAAAATAAGGAGATGTTTTTATCATTTATATAATTTGGTACTTTATTTAATGAGCCTCTTATTGCTAACGTGTTATTGTACTTTGGTTGTATCTTGCTTTTTGAAATAAGACCTTTGCTCTTTGAAAAAACTCCATCAGAAATGATTAAGTGGTCATACTCAGATTTTTTATTGTTTTCAAAAGTAAGTTTTATTTTTTGATTAAATTGATCTATTTTTGAAATTTTACTTCCTGTAATTATGTGATCTCCTAAATCCTTTATTAAAAAATTAGTCAAAACGGATCTTTTTAAAGTTGTATACCTGCAATCTTCTGAGTTAAATTTTGATATTTCTAACTCACATATTTTTTTTGTCTCGTTGATTGAATAGATATCCAAGTTTTCAGGATTAAATTTTTTATTAAACTCTAGTTTGTCGAATCCAATTTCATTCAATAGTTTAATGCTGTTAACTGATAATTGAATTCCGTATCCCTCATCAAGGTTAATAACATTATTTTTCTCATAAATAGTGAAATGATAATAGGGATTTTTTTTGAAAAGATTTGCTATAAATAATCCAGAAATCCCAGCTCCTATAATTGCAATTTTTTTCATTAATTATTTTGTAAATATCTTACAATTTTTTTTGTAAATGTTGGTAAAATATAATTATCTAGTTTTTTTTGATCAATCCAATTAGAGAAAGGGAAATCTTTGTAATTTTTCAAATACTTAATTTTAATACTCATATTCATATTAGAAATTTTGAAATTCAAATTTTCATTAAATTTTTTTGTTTTAGTAACCTCTTCCATGGGGAATATATTTAAATTTTTTAAAAAATTAAATTTTGTATTCTTGATAACAAGATATCTTTTATCTCTCTTATAAACTTTAAGAATAAAATACTTATTAATATTTTTTTTGTTTTTTTTTGTTAATTCAAAATCCTGTTTTTTAAAAGACATACATTTTTTTTGAATAGGACATTGGTTGCACAAAGGCTTAGTAGGTTTGCAAATTAAAGCACCTATCTCCATAAGAGCCTGGGCATAATCACTAGATCTTTTACATGTTCCAAAAATAGATTTTTTTTGATCAAGTTTATCTTTTTTAATTTCACTCTCTTTTTTTAAATATAGGTATCTTTTTAAAACTCTCTCTATATTTCCATCTAATGGAATATAAGGCTGATTAAAAGCAATAGCTAGAATTGCGCTTGCAGTATAGTTTCCAACGCCTGGTAATGCTTTTAAATCATCAAAATTGTTTGGAATATCTCCTTTATGCTTTTTAATTATAATTTGTGATGTTTTTTTTAGACTTCTAGCTCTAGAGTAGTAACCTAACCCTTGCCAACATTTCATTAATTTTTTATCACTTACTTTAGATAGTTTTTTTAAATTTGGAATTATTCTTATAAAATTTTTAAAGTAAGGAATCACAGTCTTAACTTGTGTTTGTTGCAACATAAATTCACTCACAAGTATAAAATATTGTTTTTGTTTTTTTGAATGATGGGTTCTCCATGGTAAGTTTCTTTTATTATTATCATACCAATAGAGAATTTTTTTTGATAAGATGTCTTTCTTCATATGAAATTAAAATCTTATAGTAAGCAACGATTGAGATCTGTTCAAGGTCTAAGATCTTTTAAAGATACATTGCCTGTAAAAGTAAGAGGAATTATTAAAAAAAAAGGACGCATTTACTCTGAGTTGCTAGATAACTGGAGAAGTATTGTTGGAGATGATTTGTTTAAAATTTGCTATCCAAAATCTTTTAAGAGTGAGAACAGATTTAGAGGAAGTCTTTTAGAAATAATGGTTAAAAGAGGACACGAAGTAGATATGGAATATTCAAAAAAACAAGTGGTTGATAGGGTAAATAATTTTTTTAATCAAAACGTTTTAAAGAGTATCAAACTAATAACTTTTGAAGATAATAACGAGAAATTTGAATTAAAAATTAAAAAAAGAGCGACAAATAGCGAATATACAAAAAAAATCTCTAGTATAAAAAATGATAAGATTAAAAACTCATTGCTTGAAATGAGTAAATATTTCAAAAAAATATGAAAAAAATATTATTTAAAATTTTAATACTTATATCTTTATCTACCTTTTGTAATGCTTCAGAAATTAAAAATATTACAGAAGGAAATATTGATGCTAAGATAAAAATAATTGTATATGAGTCACTCACATGTAGTCATTGTGCAGATTTTCATAAAAATGTTTATCCTGAGCTTAAAAGTGAGTTTGTAGACTCTGGCTTGGTATTAATTGAATTTAGGAACTTCCCGCTCGATATGGCAGCTTTTAATGCATCTAAAATTGCTCATTGTAAAAACGATGGAAATTCTGAGATTCTACATTTTTTATATAATAATCAAAACGAATGGGCCAAAGGCAAAGATTTAGAAGAATTAAATAAAAACTTACTTAATGTTATAGAATTGAAAAATTTTAATATTAATTTTGATGAATGTTTAAAAAATAAAGAGATTGAGGATCATATTCTTTCTGATCGAATCGATGGAGTTAAAAAATTTCAAATAAATGCAACTCCTACTATTATTATAAACAACGAAAAATTTGAAGAAAGCCTTACATTTAAAAATTTAAAAAAATATCTCCAAAAAATGATATAATCATTTTATGGAGTTTAAAAAAATTCAATTAAATGGTTTTAAATCATTTGCTGAAAAAACTACATTTATTATAGATGATGGTTTAACTGGAATTGTTGGACCTAACGGATGTGGAAAATCAAATATAGTAGAATCTTTAAGGTGGTGTATGGGAGAAACCTCTGCAAAAAGTATGCGGGGCTCAGGAATGGAAGATGTAATATTTTCTGGAACTTCGAACAAACCTTCAAAAAATATTGCTGAAGTAATAATTAATATCACTAATGAAAGTAAAGATGGTCCAATTCAATATAAAAATTTAGAGAATATTGAAATAAAAAGAAAGATAGAAAAGGACAAAGGTTCAAAATTTTATATAAACGAAAAAGAAGTAAGGGCAAAGGATGCTCAAATGTTTTTTGCTGATCTATCCACCGGTGCACATTCACCATCTATTATTAGTCAGGGAAGAATAGGAGCCTTAGTAACTGCAAAACCTACAGATAGAAGAGCGGTTCTAGAGGAGGCAGCAGGTATTGCGGGACTACACGTTAGACGACATGAAGCGGAATTAAGACTGGGAGCAGCAGAAAATAACTTAAAAAGAGCTGATGAACTAAGAAGGCAGCAAGAAAAACAATTAATGAACCTACAAAAACAAGCTGAAGAAGCTACAAAATATAAAATCATATCAGAAGAAATAAAAAAAATTGAAGCAGGATTATATTATCTAAGGCTGAAAGATATTGATCAAGAAATAAAATTAGAAAATGAGATTAATAATGATGCTGACAAAGAAGTTCAAAATTTTAATAATAAAATAGCAGAAATTGAAAAAAAAATTCAAGAAGAGACAGATAAAGTAAATCCTATTAGAGATAAAAATTACGAAAATTTATCCAAAATTCAAAGACTAAATTTAGAACTTAAAAGTTTAGATGACGAAAATGATAGGATAAAAGATGAAATTGAAAGTATTAAAATTTCTCTTAAAACAATTGATGAGGACACTGATAGAGAAAAAAGTATAATTATTGACGCAAATTCTAACGAAAAAAGACTAAAGGAAGAAAAACAGGATTTAATAGACATAGATTCGAAATATTATGAAACAGAAAAACAATCTAATAATGATTTAGATATTGCAAAAAATAATTTAAAAGAAGAGCAAGAAAAAGTAGATTTCTTATTAAGTAATTTTAGTTCAGAAAGTTTAAAAAAAAACATTCATACAATTAATGAAATAAGGTCAAATATTGATAAAATTATTCAATTGGTAAATTCTAATAATAGTTCTGATGCTTTAATTATACTTGATACTTGTAAAACAACATTAAATTATCTTGTACAAACAATTAATGAAAATGAAGACCATAAAAAAATATCTGATATAGGTTCAAAAAACGAAACTATAAAAAACCTTCAAGAAGTATATGCGGATAACTACAGTAAAAATCAAAATCTTAAAAAAGAGTCTATTAAACGAAATGAAAGAATAAAAACTATAGATAAAGAAATAAATAGTTGGAGAAATCTATTATCTAATTCTGAGAAAATGGTTAATGAACTCAATGATAGAAAGCAAAAGCTGGATACAAAATTAAACGAACTAGAAAAACAACCACAATCACAAGCAGAAAAAAAAGGTCAAATTTCTGAAAATTTACGATTATCTGAAAAAGAAAAAAGCGAAAATGAAACTTTAATTGAAAAAGTTGATTTCGAAATTTCTAATTTAAGAGATGAGTTAAATAAAACAAAAGAAAGTTCAATCGAAACAAGAGAGAGAAAAGCCAGTTCAAGTGCAACAGTTGAAGGTTTGAATAAAAGAAAAAATGACTTATTGGAGCGAATAGATACTGAACTCAATTTAAATGAAAGTAATATTCTTGAATTTTCTAATCTAGAAAAAGAAGATGAATTTCCAGATGCTGTTTCACAAGAAGAAGTGTTAGATGCAAAAAAAAGAGAAAGAGAAAAGTTAGGATCAGTCAATTTGAGAGCTGACGAAGAAACTACAAAATATGAAGTAGAAATTAAAAAAATGGAAACAGATAGACAAGATCTTGTACAAGCAATTTCAAAATTAAAAGAAAGTATAAATGAATTAAATCAAAAAGGCCGGGAAAGACTTTTGGAGGCGTTTGAAAGGGTAAATAGAAAGTTTGGAGAAGTTTATACTAAGCTTTTTAATGGCGGAAACGCAAAACTTGAACTAATAGACTCTGATGATCCTCTGGAAGCGGGTCTTGAAATGCTTGTTAGTCCTCCTGGAAAAAGACTTCAATCAATCACCCTATTATCTGGTGGCGAACAAGCTTTAACTGCTTTATCTTTAATCTTTGCAGTTTTTTTATCAAACCCCTCACCAATATGCGTTTTAGATGAAGTGGATGCGCCACTTGATGACGCCAATGTAACAAGATTTTGTAATTTATTAGAAGAATTAACTAAGATAACACAAACTAGATTTATCATTGTAACCCATCATGCTTTAACGATGTCAAAAATGAATAAATTGTATGGTGTCACGATGCCTGAAAAAGGTATAAGTCAGTTAGTTGCTGTAGATTTACAAAAAGCTGAGAGCATGGTCGCCTAGATATAAAAAATGTCCGAAAAAAAATTCAAAACTCGCCTAGAAATTGCAAAAAAGAAGTTTGCTAATAAAAATAATGAAAACTCTGTAAATAAATCATCTGTTTTGGGTGCAGCTTTTAAAATGAGCACTGAATTTGTAGCCGCAGTTGCAGTTGGGACTATTATTGGGTTTATTTTTGACAATTGGTTTGGTACTAAACCTTGGTTAATTTTAATATTTTTTTTTGTAGGTGTTGTGGCGGGAATTTTAAACGTAGTAAAATCTGCAAAAAATATGCAAATAAAGTAAACTTATGGCTACAAACCCAATGCACCAGTTCGAAGTTTATCGGATTGGCCCTGAGATAAAAATAAATCACATTGATATATCGTTTACAAATGCTAGTTTATTTATGATTATTAGTTCTATTGCAATACTATTAGTATTTAACTTAGGATCGTCAAAAAAAAGTATTATTCCAAATAAAATTCAATTAATAGCGGAACTAAGCTATTCATTTATATCAAAAATGATAAGTGATACTGCGGGTACAAAAGGAAAGCCTTACTTTAATTTAATATTCTCTTTATTTATGTTTGTACTTTTTTGCAATATGCTTGGGATGCTACCCTATTCTTTCACTGTCACTAGTCATATAATTGTTACTTTTGTTCTTGCAGCTTTTATCTTTATTGGGGTTACTATTATTGGTTTTATAAAACACGGCTTAGGATATTTAAAACTTTTTGTACCAAGTGGCGTACCACTAATTTTATTGCCTCTTATTGTGGTGATAGAAGTCATATCTTATTTGAGTAGACCAGTAAGTTTATCAGTTCGTTTGTTTGCTAATATGATGGCTGGACACACTATGATGAAAGTTTTTGGAGGTTTTGTGATAAGCCTTGGTATAGTTGGTGGATGGCTTCCACTAAGTTTTTCAGTTGCATTAACTGGTTTGGAGATCTTAGTTGCTTTTCTTCAAGCATATGTTTTTGCAATTTTAACATGCATCTATTTAAATGATGCATTAAATTTACACCATTAAACAATAGGAGGTATAATGGAACTAGAAGCAGCAAAAATGATTGGAGCAGGTTTAGCGGCTATTGCTCTAGCAGGCGCAGGAGTTGGAATAGGAATTATTTTTGGTAATTACCTTTCGGGCGCAATGAGAAATCCATCTGCAGCTCAAAAACAATTTCCTAATCTACTTTTAGGATTTGCTTTGGCAGAAGCAACAGGGTTGTTTGGATTAGTAGTTGCATTAATAATTTTATTTGCATTTTAATTAATGCAAAGAAAGATTGTTTTATTAACGTTCGTATTTAGCACTTTAACTTTTTGGAATGGTTATAGTGCTGAGAGCGGTGGTATGCCTCAATTAAATCCAGAGTTTTGGATTTCCCAAATCTTTTGGTTAATTATTTCTTTTGGAATCTTATTTGTAATATTATCAAAATTTATTCTTCCAAAAATTAGAAATAATATTGAGCTTCGAAAATCTCAAATACTTGATAATATTGAAACTGCAGAAAAGCAAAAAGTTGAGAGTGAGAATAAATTAAAGGATTATGAAAATTTAATTTTAAATAGTAAAAATGAAGCTAAAAATTACTTTAATGATGCAAGAAAAAAAATAATTGAAGATATAAATAAAAAAAGATTATTATTAGAAGACGATTTAAATAAGGAAATTGAGAGAACAGAAAAAGAAGTTATTGATCTAATTGATAAAGCTCCTGAAAAAATTAATAGGATAGCAATTGAAACATCATCAGATTTAATGAAACTACTCATTGGTGAGGATGTGAATAACAGCAGTATTTCAGCAATAGTTGAAGATTTATCAAAAAAAAATAAATTAAAATACTATGGAAATTGATTCTACATTTTGGGTAGCGGTATCTTTTATTATATTTATATTAGGACTAATTTATTTAAAGGTTCCTAACAAAATAAATGAGCTTTTAAATAAAATGATATTTGATATTAAAAGTGAAATAGACGAAAGTGAAAAATTAAGAAGTGAGTCTAAAATTATCTTAGATAATGCTCAAAATAAATTAGATAGTGCAAAAAAAGAAACTCAAAAAATTAAGGATCAAGCAAAAAAAGACAGCGAAAACCTTATAATTGAAATGAATGAGACATTTCACAAATTAGCAGAAATTAAAAAAAATTTAGCTCAAACTAAAATCTCTCAAATGAAAAATAATGCAATTAAAGATATTAAAAATACTTCAGCAAAGATAGCAATAGATGCGGTCAAAAAGATTTTATCAACTTCAGTTGATAAGTCTAAACTAGAGAATTTATTTGATAAAGACTTAAAAGAAGCAAAGGTCTTATTTAAAAAAATAAATTCTTAAGATAATTTCGTTACTTTTTAAAAAAATAATATAAATTATAAAGATGAATTCGATTGTTATTGGCTCTGGTTTTGGAGGTATAGCTGCCGCCCTTCGTTTAAAGTCTAAGGGTCATAATGTAACTTTAATTGAAAAGCATCCAGATCTTGGGGGTAGAGCAAGAGTATTTAAAAGAAATGGATTTACTTATGATGGTGGCCCTACTGTTATTACTGCGCCTTATTTAATTAATGAATTATTTGAATTGTTCAAAAAAAATCCAAAAGATTATATAGAATTATCCCCTCTTAGTATCTGGTATCAATTTGTTTTTGAAGATAATTCAAAATTTAATTATTCGGGTGATGAAAATGAAATGAAAAAACAAATTGAAAAAATAGAAAAGAATGATGTAGAGGGTTATGAAAAATTAGTTAATTTTACAAAAAAGATTTTTGATAAAGGATTTACAGAACTTGCGGATGTGCCTTTTGATAAACCTTTTGTGATGATGCGACAATTACCAGCACTATTAAAACTAAAAAGTTATAAGTCAGTTTATTCATTAGTTTCATCTTATATTAAAAATGAAAAATTAAGAAGAATGCTAAGCATGCATCCACTTTTAGTTGGGGGAAATCCTTTCACTACAACATCTATTTATGGGTTAATTCTATATTTGGAGAAAAAATGGGGAATACATTATTCTATGGGAGGCACAGGAAATATCATAAGAGGTCTTGAAAAATTAATGAATGAAGTTGGTATAAAAATAATTAAAGGCCACGAGGTAAAAAAAATTATTACCAATGGAAAAAAAATAACTGGTATCCAATTAGATAATAAAACTAATATTGAAACAAATAAAGTTATATGCAACGCAGATCCTCCTGCAGTTTATGAAAAACTACTAAATGAAAATTCAAATAAATCATTATTCTTTAAATGGAAAAAAAATAGGATGGAATATTCCATGGGATTATTTGTTTATTATTTTGGAACTAAAAAAACTTATAACAATGTAGAACATCATACAATTAAATTTGGCAATAAATATAAAGAGCACCTTGATGATATATTTGATAATAAAAAATTGAATAATGACATCAGCTACTATTTACATAGACCCTCGGCAACTGACAAATCTATGGCTCCTAAGGGAAAAGATTGTTTTTATGTTTTAGTTCCAGTTCCTAATAATCAATCAAAAATTGATTGGTCTATAGAAGGAGAAAAAATGAAAAACCTAGTAGTTGGAAAAATGGAACAAGATTTAATGCCAAACTTAAGAGAAAATATTGTTGATGATTTTTATTTAACCCCAGAATATTTTGAAAAAGATCTAAACACAAAATATGGTTCAGGTTTTTCTATTCAACCAAAATTTTCACAATCAGCTTATTTCAGATTTCATAATAAATCAGAAATTTATGATGGACTTTATTTTGTAGGAGCGGGAACACATCCAGGAGCTGGTGTACCGGGAGTTCTGTCTTCAGCTAAAGTTTTAGACAAAATTCTCTGATGTCCCAAAATTTTTTATCAATTTATGCGAAGTCTTTTAATTGGGCTGGTTTTTTTTTACCTAAAAAAACTTATGAACAATGCTCTGATTTATATGATTTTTGTCGAACTTTAGATGATATAGCCGATCAAAACCAAGATTTAAAAATTAAAAAAAAATTATTCAATGATTTTAAAGAAGATTTTATAAATAAAAATTTAAATAACAAAATTATCAATAATATTTATGAATTGATTAAAAGTTTTAATATTTCAAATAAAATAATCTTAGACTTATTTGATGGGGTTGAGTCAGATTTAAAAGACAGTGTAAAATTAGAGACAAATAATGAATTAATTATATACTCCTATCGGGTTGCGGGCACTGTAGGTCTAATGATGGCAAAAATACTCAATGTTAAATCAAAAGACTCGCTTAGATCGGCAATAGACCTTGGTATTGCCATGCAGCTTACGAATATTGCACGAGATGTGATTGAAGATAGTAATCGAAGCAGAAACTATATAACTCTTGACTTTGATAAGATAAGGGAAACATTGAAATTAGCTGACACATTCTATGAAAGTTCATTTAAATCAATAAATAAAATTCCACTAAGTTGCAGATTTGCAATTTTAGTTGCAAGAAGAGTATACAGGCAAATAGGAAATGAAATTCTTAAAAGAAAAAATATAGAAAACTATAAACATTCAGGAAAGATTTATGTCTCTAATTTGGGTAAATTAAATCAAACTATTTTAAGTATTTTAGACTTTATTAAACTACTATTTATAAAGTCAGATGAACATTTACGAAAAAATGAACATAATATAATTAATGAAAAAATAAATTTAGATGAAAGATTTTGATTATATAATAATTGGTGGGGGTTGTGCTGGGTTATCATTAGCGTATGAATTACAAATTCATAAGAAACTGGAAAATAAAACCCTGGGTATTATAGAGCCTAGGACTGAATATAAGAAAGATAAAACTTGGTCATTTTGGAAAGTGTTCCCACATAATTTTGAAGACTGTGTTGAAAAAAACTGGAAAAATTTTTCAATAAATATTCCTTCAAAAACAAATTTTTTAGAATGTAACGATTACCCGTATCAAAGCATTAACAGTGGTGTATTTTATAAAAAAATTAATTCAGCGCTTAGGGAGAATAAAAATATCAAATTTTTCAAAAATATTAATGAAGTCAACGTAGAGAACTCATTTGTTTTTAATAGCGTTCCTTTACCGATTGAAAATAATGATGATAATTTATGGCAACATTTTTGTGGAATAGAAATAGAGACAAAAAGCAATATTTTTGATGACAGTATTATAAATTTAATGGATTTTGATTGCGATCAAGGAGAAAGTGTACATTTTTTTTATACTCTTCCATACTCCAAAAATAAAGCATTAGTAGAAACCACTTGGTTATCAAAAATGTCTAATAATGAAAAAAATTATGATAAACAGCTTCAAAACTATATTGAAACTAATTTAAAAATTAAAAATTATAAAATTGTTTACAAAGAATTGGGTGCAATACCACTTTTTTATCCTTCAAATACTAATAAAAATAAAAATATTAATATTGGGACTGCGGGTGGAATGACTAGACTAAGTACTGGTTATACTTTTTTAAACATTCAAGAACATAGCAAATATATAAGGGAAAACATTGAAAATATATCCAAATTAGAAAATTATGAGATAAGTAAAAAATATCAATTTTTAGACAAAATTTTTTTACGAGTACTTAGAAAACATCCAGAAAAAATGCCTGATATTTTCTTTAAAATGTTTAAGACCTCGCCAAATACTGTTATAAAATTTTTATCCAACAAAAGTAACTTATTGGAAGATTTAACTATAATTTTTAAAATGCCAAAATGGATTTTTATCAAGGCTTTATTTAAATAATGAATAAATTTGAATTTGATGATTTTGAATTTCGCCACGGTATGTGGTTTGCTGTACTTGTAATAATTTTATTTGGTCTGTTTACTCAAAATAATCTAATAATAAATAATAGTATCACAAATTTAATATGTTTTTTTTTAATAGCAACAATTGGAGTTTCTCATGGATCTCTGGATAACTATAAGGGTAAAAAACTTCTAAAGTTTTATAAATTAAAAAGTCCAATCATTTTTTATTTAAGTTATATATTTATAGCTATTTTTATTATATTTATTTGGAAATTTTTGCCTTCTTTTACTTTATCTATTTTTTTATTAATTGCAGCTTACCATTTTGGTAAAGAAGATGGTTTCAGAAGTTTAAGCAAGGTCAATCAATTACAATTAAAAAAGATTTATTATTTTTCAAGAGGATCAATTATCATTATTTCACCTATTATTTTTCATTCGAATGAAACAATTGAAATTTTTAAAATAATTTCAAGTGATCTTTTTGTAAATTATCTTCTTTTTTTAAATAAATATTATTTTTTTGAAGTAATGTTAGGTTTGGTTCTTTTATCTTGTTATTTAATTTCTGGAAAAGAATATACTGCATTTATCTTTGAAATCCCTTCAATATTAGCATTAAATTATTTTTTTACTCCATTTTTTGCATTTACAATTTATTTTTGTTTTTTACATTCTATAAGACATATTATTTCATTAAGCCATGAACTTAACAAAACAAATATAAAAAAAGGTTTAAATATATTTTTTAATAAAGCATTACCTTTGTCATTAATTACAGCAATTTTTTTTATTCTATCTTTATTTTTTCTACTTGATCTAAACCAATTAAATGAGGCTATATTTAAGGTTATATTTATTGGTTTGGCGTCCCTAACCTTTCCGCATATATTGCTCGAATATTTAATTGAAAAAAATGAAAAATAAAAACATAAATTTATTAGGTTGGATTTTATTCATAATCTCTGCAATTGGTTTTACGATTTCAAGTATTGGAAGTTTTTGGGCAATGTTTGGGAGTTTATTTTTTTTAGTTGCTTGTCTTATATTTTTAATCCCATTCTTTAGAAAAGAAAAAGATGAAAAATAAAGAAATTAAAATACTGTTAGCTTCACCTAGAGGTTTTTGTGCTGGTGTTGACCGTGCAATTGAAATTGTAAAAAAAAGTATAACAAAATATGGTACTCCAATTTATGTCAGACATGAAATAGTACATAATAAACATGTGGTTGAAAGTTTAAAAAAAATTGGAGCTATATTTATAGAAGAATTAAGTGAAATAAAAGATAAAACAAGGCCAGTTATTTTTTCCGCACATGGAGTTCCAAAAGTGGTTCCTGCTGAGGCTAAGAACTTAAAAATGGATTATATTGATGCTACCTGTCCTTTAGTTTCTAAGGTTCATAGGGAAGCCGAAAACTTAAATAAAAGTGGATATCACGTTTTATTAATTGGTCACAAAAATCATCCAGAGGTAGTAGGAACAATGGGGCAAATTCCAGAGGGCACTATTGATCTAATTGAAAATATTGCAGATGTTAAAAATTTCAAAAAAAAAGAAAATAAAAAGTTAGCATTTGTCACTCAAACAACTCTATCCGTTGATGATACAAAAGATATAATTAATGCACTCAAAGAAAAATTTTCAGATATTAAAGAACCAAAAAAAGAGGATATTTGTTATGCAACAACAAATAGACAAGCAGCAGTTAAAAAAATTGCAAAACTTTGCGATATGTTCTTTGTTATAGGTAGCCGAAATTCATCAAATTCTGTGAGATTGGTAGAGGTTGCGAATAATTCTGGCTGTAAAGAAGCAATTTTAATTCACTCTGAAAGTAATATACCTATGAAAAAAATTACAAAATGTCAAACCATAGGAATCTCATCTGGTGCATCTGCACCTGAAATTCTAGTAGAAAATTTTATTAACAAATTAAAAAAACAATTTAAAGTAAATATTGAAGAAGTAGAAATTATAAAAGAAGATATTACTTTTAAGATCCCAGGAAGATTGAACTAATGGCAGTTTTTACAAAAGTTAATAATAAGGATATCCTGAATATTGAAAATCAATTTAATTTAGGAAAAATTATAAAGTTTAAAGGTATTAAAAAAGGTATTGAAAATACTAATTATCTTATAAATATTAGAAACAAAAAATATATTTTAACTATTTTTGAAAAAAGAGTAAATTCTCGCGATCTTCCTTTTTTTATGAACTTAATGTCAAGTCTCTCTAAATTTAAGGTAAAATGTCCAAACCCAGTAAAAAGCAAAAAAGGTAAATTTGTATTTAAGATAAGAAACAAAAATGCATGTATTGTCTCATTTCTTGATGGTAATGATAAGAAGGAACTAAGCTACAATGATTGTTATATGGTTGGAAGAAATATAGCTAAATTGCATATGGCGTCAAAAAAAATAAAACTTTACAGGAAAAATTCTTTATCGATTTCATCTTGGCCTAACTTATTATCAAAAATAGGCATAAAAATTAACAAATTATCTAAAAATTTAAAAAAACTTATGAAAGATGAATTAAGCGAAATAAAGGAGAAATGGCCTAAAAATCTTCCTAGTGGAATTATACATTCAGATTTATTCGTTGATAATATTATATTTTATAAGAAAAAATTTCATGGCTTTATAGACTTTTATTTTTCATGTAATGATTATTTGTCATATGAACTCGCTACGTGTGTAAATGCATTATGTTTTAAAAAAAGAAATAATAAATATATTTTAGATAAAAAAAAATCCTCAAATCTTCTTAAAGGTTACGAAGGTATTAGAAAATTAACGAATTCAGAAAAAAAAAATTTTAATACTATGTGTAAAGGTTCAGCTCTAAGATATCTTCTAACTAGGGCTTATGATTATTTAAATACTCCAAAAAATGCAATTATTAAGATTAAAGACCCAAAAGAATATATTCAAAAATTAAATTTTCATCGTCAAATAAATTCTTATAAAAATTATATAAAGTAATGATTAAAATATACACTGATGGTTCATGCTTAGGTAACCCGGGAAATGGCGGATGGGCAGCAATAATTATCATTGATGGTAAAAAAAATCATATAAAAGGAAGTAAAAAAAACACTACGAATAATCAGATGGAATTGCTTGCCCCTATTAACGCCCTTAAAAAAATTCCCAAAGGTAGTAAAGCTCAGATTTTTACTGACTCAAAATATGTAAAGTCAGGTATTACTGAGTGGATACATAATTGGAAAAAAAATGGATGGAAAACTGCTAGTAAGCAAAGTGTTAAAAATAAAGAATTGTGGATAGAATTAGATACGCTTTCTAATGACTTTAATGTTGAATGGAACTGGGTAAAAGCGCATTCAATTGATAAATTAAACAACGAAGTTGATTTAATTGCTAGAGAAGCTGCCAATCTATAAGTTAATTTAAATTCCGGTAAAATTTAAATTTTACTTTTAATGAAGTTTTTTACATCATCTGTATTGTTTTTTAATATTTGAAAATTCTCGTTTTTATCAAGCACATGCTGAAGTTCATTGGGTAATTTTTCACGTTTATTTATTGCACTATTTGTAGACTCTGGAAATTTACTTGGATGAGCTGTAGATAAAACAACACAATCATTAAATGATAATTTATTAGCAGCCCCTACTCCTACTGCAGTATGTGGATCTAATACAATATTATTTATTTCGTAATTTTTTTTAATAATTTCTAAAGTTTCTTGTTCATTACAACTTTCAGATAAAAAATCTTTTTGTATGATATCTAAATTGTTCTTTTCAATTTGATACGAATTTTGCTTAACTTTTTTCATAATTTCTGCTGTCTTTTCAGAGTTGGAATTATTAATATAATAAATTAATCTTTCAAAATTACTTGCTAATTGAATATCCATACTTGGTGATAGTGTTTCTTTTACTTTTTTTGAAATATAGTCTCCATTTGAAATAGCTCTATGCAAAATATCATTTTCATTTGTAGCAACAATTAGTTTATCAATCGGCAAACCCATTTTCTTTGCAAGATATCCGGCAAAAACATCACCAAAATTTCCAGTTGGCACCGAAAATGAAATACTTTTTTTGTTTAATTTAAAATATGTGTAAAAATAATATACTGTTTGAGCAATAATTCTTGCCCAGTTGATCGAATTTACTCCTGACATATTTATGGACCTAGAAAACTCCAAGTCAGAAAACATACTTTTAACAATGTTCTGACAATCATCAAAGTTACCTTCAACAGCAATATTGAAAACGTTTTTTTCTTCGACTGTTGTCATTATCTTTCTTTGTACAGAAGAAATTCTGTTATTTGGATGTAAAACAAAAATATTTAAATTTGATTTTCCTTGAATTGCATTTATTGCTGCCGCACCTGTATCGCCCGAAGTTGCAACAACTATATTAATTTTTTTATCATTTTTACTTAAATAATATTCATATAAATTTCCAATAAATTGCATTGCTACATCTTTGAAAGCTAATGTAGGACCGTGAAATAATTCTAATAATTTCAATTCTCCAATATTTGAAATTTTTACAACCTCGTTTTCTCTAAATTTTAAATATGATTTTTTAATCAAGTAAGAAAGCTCTTTTTTGGAGATAAAATCGGATGAAAATTGATTAATTATCTCAGTAGAGATTTCATTATAATTTAAGTTCTTAAGTTTTGATAATTCTTGGGAGTTGTATTTTTTTAATGATTTTGGAACATAAAGACCTCCATCATCAGCTAAGCCTTTTATAAAAACCTCCTCAAAACTGAATTCTTTAGAGTTATCTCTTGTACTTACGTAAATCATTAGTAATTTTTTTTTCTAAAATATAAGTATATTAAAAAAATTGAAATCGCTAATGAAAACCATGTAAGTGAGTATTTTAAATGGTTATTTGAAATATTTGCACCAATTTTTTTTGCTTTTGGAAACGAAGATCTATCATGAGTTTCATAAATAATATAATTGGAAAATTTTTTACCAGTAAATTTTAAAAGATCTTCATCTTTTAAAGTAAACCAATAATTTTTCGAAATATCATTTTCAGGTTTAAAATAATTTTTATTTGACTTCTTTCTTAAAATTCCTGTTAAATTGGGATTTGATATATTAAAATTTTTATTTTTAAAATTTTTAGGTATCCATCCTCTATTTAAAAGAAAATTTTTATTTCCTATAACTATTGTATTAATTATATCAAAGCCTGGTTTTCCATTTTCGTTCAAACTATATAAATATATCAACCTTGAATTATTTAAACTTACTCTAAAATTTACTTTTTTAAAATTTTTTGGATTTTCACCTGAAAAATTCACAGGCTCTGAATTTATACTATTTTCAATTTCTGATATTAATTCCAATTTCCAATTAAGTCTTACCAATTGCCAGCTACCTAATGAAATGAATACCAATATAAAAAAATAAACGAATACAGAAAAAAAAAATTTATGCCTCAAAGGATTTATTAACTACCCCAAATATAAATAGCAGCAAACAAAAATAACCAAACTACATCAACAAAATGCCAATACCATGCCGCTGCTTCAAAACCAAAATGGTGATCTTTATTAAAATGACCCAGTTTTCCTCTCCATAAACAAACTGCCAAGAAAATAGTACCTATAAGAACATGAAATCCATGAAATCCTGTTGCCATGTAGAAGGTAGCTCCATAAATATGTCCTGAGAAACTAAAAGTCGCATGATGATATTCATAAATCTGCAAAGCTGTAAAACAAGCACCTAGAAATACTGTCAAACTTAAACCTTGAATAAAACCTTTTCTGTCATCCTCAAGTAATGAATGGTGTGCCCAAGTGACAGTTGTTCCCGATAGAAGTAAAACTAAAGTATTAATTAAAGGTATGTCCCAAGGATCAAAAGTTTCTATATCTTTTGGTGGCCACACATTACCAACAAATTCTGAGGGAAATAAACTTGCATCAAAATATGCCCAAAACCATGCAACAAAAAACATTACCTCTGATGCAATAAATAAAGTCATTCCGTATCTATGGTGTATTTGAACAACTGGGGTATGATGGCCTTGATGTTCTGCTTCTATAACTACATCTCTAAACCACATAAAGGCTCCGTAAATTAGTAAAACAAAACCCAAAATCATTGCCCACATAACTTCACTATGAAAATAATAAACTGTTCCTATCGCTGTCACTAACGTTGCAAATGAAGTATAAATTGGCCAAGGGCTTGGATCTACTAAATGATAATCGTGTTTTTGTTCTCCCGCAGACATCTTAATTTAAATTCTTTGATTGTTTATAATAATCAGATGAGAAAAAAGTATATGACATAGTAACATCTTCTATATTTGCGGTTTTTGGGTCATTTACAAGCTCTGGATCTAAATAAAAAACTAGTTTGTAAACTGCCTTTTCTCCTGGATTTAGTACCTGTTTTTCAAAACAAAAACAACCTAACTTATTAAAATATTGCCCAAAAGAAGACGGCGAAACATTGTAGCTAGCAACCCCAGCTGAAGGTTCGTTCCCGATATTTTCTACTTCGAAGTCTATATTGTATACCTTGCCAGGTTTAACATCTAACAAGTTTTTTTTAGCTTTAAAATCCCATGCCAAGTTACCATTTACATTTGTATCAAGTCGGACACTTATGATTTCATCTAAAACAATTTTAGGAGGCTTTTTCGAAACCTGTGTTGTGCCTCCAAATCCTGTAACTCGACAAAATAAGTCATATAATGGAACCGCAGCAAATGATAGTCCCAACATAAATACAAAGATTCCTGAGAGTATTAAAGGGGTTAGAGTATTTTTTTTCATTGTCTATATAGGTCTATCAAAAACCCCTATGTTATAAAGACTAAAAATAAAAAGAAAAACAATGAATATTAATAAACCAACTGCAGTCCATACATTTTTTCGTTTAAGTTTTTTGTCAGGTATCATTAAATAATCTTGTCAAATAAAAATAATACAAATAATAAAAATAAATACAAAATTGAATAACTAAAAACTTGTCTTGCAATTTTAATGTCAAATTTGTCTTTTTTAAATTTATAAAGGCTCAAACAAATATAATTATAATAAAGCGTAAGAGCTAAAGCAGGAACTAAATAAGTTAATCCAGCAAAACCAACAATATAAGGTGAGATAATAATAGGAAGCATTAACAGAGAATAAACTAAAATATTTTTTTTAGTATTTTCTATACCATCTGTAATAGGAAGCATTGGTATTTTTGCTTTTTTATAATCATTTGCTTTATAAAGACTTAGTGCCCAAAAATGTGAAGGGGTCCAAATAAAAATTATTAAAAAAAGTATTAATGGTTCTAGTGATAAAGAATTAGTAGCAATAGTCCATCCTATTACTGGAGGTAAGGCCCCTGAGGCTCCACCAATAACAATATTCTGAGAAGTCTTTCTTTTCAACCAAACTGTGTAAACAAATACATAAAAGAAAATAGTAAAAAATAATAAAAAAGCAGAAAGAAAATTTGTAAATAAATAAAGACTTGTTACTGATGTAATTGATAACAAAATACCAAAAACTAAAGCTTGATTTCTATTTATTTTTCCTCTTGGTATAGGTCTTAAGCAAGTTCTGGACATGAGCTTATCTAAATCTGCTTCGTACCACATATTTAAAGTTCCAGCAGCTCCTGCCCCCATTGCAACAAACAAAATACCTAACATTGCTTCTTTTAAAGGAATAGTAACTGGTGATATTAACAAACCTACTGCACAAGTAAATATAACTAAAGACATCACTCTTGGTTTCATTAATTTTAAAAGCTCAGAAACTATCTTAATATCTATAGACTGATTTTTTTTAATTCTGATATTTGTGGTCGACATTTTTAATTTATATATTCTAATAAAAATCTAACTGCTAGATTTTTCTGTACCCTCATAATCTTCAAATTTTGGAAGCTCATCAAACGTATGAAAGTTTGGTGGGGATGGAACTGTCCATTCCAAAGTCGTTGCTCCTTCTCCCCAAGGATTTTGGGCAGCTTTTTTCTTTTTTGCGAAAGCATAAATAAGATTTATTAAAAATACACCTAAGCCAACTACTGAAATGTAAGATCCTATTGAAGAAATATAGTTCCAATCAGCAAAAGCATCAGGATAATCTGCGTACCTTCTTGGCATACCCGCTAATCCTAAAAAGTGTTGCGGGAAGAAAACTAAGTTCACTCCAATAAAAGTAAGCCAAAAATGCAATTGACCAAGCCACTCTGAGTATTCATAACCTGACATTTTTCCAAACCAGTAATAAAATCCTGCAAAAATTGCAAAAACCGCTCCTAAAGAAAGCACATAGTGAAAGTGAGCTACTACATAATAAGTGTCATGTAAGGCTGTATCAACGCCAGCATTTGCTAAAACTACACCAGTAACACCGCCAACAGTAAATAGAAAAATAAAACCTAATGCCCAAACCATAGGAGTTTTAAAAGAAATCGAGCCACCCCACATTGTTGCAATCCATGAAAAAATTTTAATTCCAGTAGGGACTGCAATGATCATGGTAGCTGCTAAAAAATATGCTTTGGTATCTGTATTTAATCCAACCGTGTACATGTGATGAGCCCATACTACAAAACCGACTATACCAATAGCAACCATGGCATAAGCCATACCCAAATATCCGAAAACTGGTTTTTTTGAAAACGTAGAAACAATATGACTAATCATTCCAAAACCTGGTAAAATTAAAATATATACTTCTGGATGACCAAAAAACCAAAATAAGTGTTGAAATAGCATTGGATCACCTCCTGACTGAGCTTCAAAAAAAGCTGTCCCAAAATTTCTATCAGTTAATAACATGGTAATTGCCCCAGCTAAAACTGGCAAAGATAATAATAATAAAAAAGCTGTTACTAAAATAGACCAAGCAAATAATGGCATTTTATGAAGTGTCATTCCAGGAGTTCTCATATTAAGAATTGTTGTTATAAAATTAACCGCACCTAAAATTGAAGAAGCACCGGCAATGTGTAAACTTAAAATTGCTAAATCCATTGCTGGACCTGGCTGACCAGTCTTTGAGGATAAAGGAGGATAAATAGTCCAACCTCCACCAACTCCTTGCGCACCTGGAGGACCATCTACAAATATTGAAGATAATAATAAAATAAATGAAACTGGTAACAACCAAAACGAAATATTATTCATTCTAGGAAAAGCCATATCAGGAGCACCTATCATTATTGGAACAAACCAATTTCCAAATCCTCCTATCATTGCTGGCATGACCATAAAAAATATCATTATTAATCCATGACCAGTTACTAAAACATTATATAAATGATAGTCACCTCCTAAAATTCCATCACCTGGATGCATTAACTCCATTCTCATTAAGACAGAAAAAGCAGTACCTATTAATCCTGCAATAATTGCAAAGATTAAGTACATTGTTCCTATATCTTTATGATTAGTTGAATATGCCCATCTCTTCCAACCTGATGGATTATGATGATCGTGCGTTGTTGTTTGGCTATACATTTTTTTTATTTACTAGCTATTAATTTATTATTATCTTCAATTACTTCTTTGGCAAATTTAATTTTTGCTTCTTTAAGCCAATCTAGGTATTCTTCTTCTGACACTACTCTTACAGTTATTGGCATAAATGCGTGTTTAATACCACAAAGCTCAGAACATTGCCCATAAAAAGTTCCTGTTCTTTCAGCCTTGAACCATGTCTCATTAACTCTGCCTGGCATTGCATCTCTTTTAACTCCAAAAGCTGGTAGTGCCCATGCATGCAAAACATCATTAGCTGTAATTAATACTTTAACTACTTTGTTTACAGGAACAATAACTTCATTATCAACAGCTAATAATCTAGGCTGACCCTCTTTAAGATCGTTCTCTTCTATCATATAAGAGTCGAAAATTATATTTTCGTCTGGATATTCATATCCCCAATACCATTGATAGCCTATGGCTTTGATTGTTAAATCTGCTTTCGGTATTTCATCTTGAGAGTATAAAACTTTAAAAGAGGGAACAGCCATAACAATTAAAATTAAACAAGGTACAAGTGTCCATACTACCTCAACCAAAACATTATGTGTTCTTTTTGATGGGTTAGGATTTCTTGAGGCTCTAAATTTAACCATTGCATAAAGCATTAGAAATAAAACAAAAGCACTTATAGCAACAATAATTGGAACAAGCATGTAATTGTGAAACCACACTATGTCTCTCATTGATTGAGACGCTGGTTCCTGGAAACCCATCTGCCATTTCTTAGGTTGGTCTGCCAGAAGAGCAATTGGGGTAAACAATAATATTACATTTATAAAAATTTTTTTCATCTTTGAGATCTATATAAAGACAATTAAATAAAATTACACCAATGTTTTCGCGACAATTTATCAATTTATAATAAAATTAATAACGGATAACGCCGAAATTACAGCTGTTTCTGAGCGTAATATATTATCATTTAGTTTCAATGATCTTATGTCTTTGAATTTTAAGATTTCTAATCTTTCCGACTCAGAAAAATCTCCCTCAGGTCCAACTATTACACAAATTGGATTTTTATTTACACTATCAAAGCTAATATTTTTTTGCTGTGAATTTAGGTCGGTAAAAACTAAATCAATTTTATTTTCAAAATTCTTTAAAAAATTCTTTAAAGTAAAA